>NZ_CAMPJO010000001.1 GCF_946886895.1 uncultured Marinobacter sp.
CGGGCCTGACACCTCAGTGCGGGTGGCGCAAGTGGGTCGATTTAAGGGCGCTTACAGCGTTGCGCTTTGGCCAAGACAATGCCTCATCCTTACTACAAGCATAGAGTGCACCTGCCGCCACAGATACTTGCTGTACTTTTTCGAACTGCTGAAATTCAATAAAATTATTACCTGCGAGTGAATTCGTTGAGATACTCATAAGAACAAGTGTGCAGCCTAAAATTTTCATTGACATTCCCTTCAGGTGCCTCGCGAGGCCGAAGAAACTCGATCCTAAGCAGTTTCTACTGCCTGTTTCCTGAGACTTCTGTCGTGACTATCATCTGACTTATGATCGCCATTTCGATGCTCGGCGATCAGCTTTGGCAGTTTGCTACTTACCACCTGACTATTACTGGTATTTCAGAAGCCCTTGTTTGAGGTTAGCACCACTCCCGGATCACGCCATCAATTGTCCGCAAATCGTCAGCTTCTTAACACCGTATACTTGGCGGTATAGCTGCCACTCACCGATCAGGCCAGAGTGCAGTCGTTGATTCGACGCATCGGTGCACTATATTGCGGGGCTAGGAATAAGAGATTTCCAGCTACCCGATTAGATGCTTACCCAAAGATCGGCCTCATTTCGCTGCGCTCGCAACCCAACACGCACGGTTACCCTAAACATACCAGAAAGATCGCTTGGCACATTGCATCTTTAAGTGTGGCCTCTCAGTATTCCTCATCGGCTGCCAACGATCAGGGACGTGAACAAAGCGATAGCAATATTGTTGACACCCTCAGATGCCAAGAAATACCCATGATGCGACAACCAAGGTCTATCAAAAGAACGCAACAATGATGCCTGAAGTCGGCCGACGTCCACCTCAATATTACTGAGGAGCTGGACCGCCCAGTGAAGTAAAATAACGAACTTCTTCACAGCATGTTCATAAGTCTTGCGACTAACCCAAGCCGTTAATTCCTGTCATCTAATTGCCACTATTTTGATTCAGCTCACGCTCGACCACGGCCGACAGCTGCCCCCAGCCCGGGCGGGTCAGGCGAATGTTATCCACCAGCACGGTCGGGGTACTGGTGACCCGAAGCTGCATGGCAACCCGGCGGCTCTGCTCAACGGCCTCGCGGTGCAGTTCGGTGCTCATGCAGGTGCGGAAGCGGCGTTGCTCCAGGCCCAGGTCACCAGCGTAGCGGGTAAAGATGGCGACCGGGTCGTTGGAGCCACTCCACTCGGACTGGGTCTCGAACAGGCGATCGTGCATGGGCCAGTAGGCGCCCTGATCGCCAGTGCAACGGGCGGCCTGGGCGGCGGGCATGGCGTTCTGATGCTGCTGCAGGGGCAGGTCGAAATAGACAAACCGGACTTTGCCGGTGTCGACGTATTGCTCCTTCAGTTGCCGGCTGGCATCCGAGAATCGGGCGCAGGCCGGGCACTGGTAGTCGGCAAACTCCCGGACGACCACCTCCGCGTCTTCAGGGCCGACCGACACGCCATATTGATCCAGTTGCGCCGGGAATGGCTCCGCATTGGCGGCGGCGACCGGTAACGCGTCCGAACTCGGTTGCGGGGCGGCGGTCAGAAACACCACACCAAAGGCAACGGCGGCGATAACGAGTACTCCGATACCCACCAGCAACGGCTTGTTGGATTTGCGTTTCTGGGGCGGCGGTGCTCCGGTTTCCCTGCGACGTTTTGCTTCACCCATGAGCGGGCTCCTTTTTTGTTGGTTTCAAGATCCGGCGTGGCACGCTAAGATCCGTTATATCCTAGAAAAGTTCCAATAAAAATTAAGGAAACCTAATGCCGTTACCCGCCTGCCTGAACGATTCGCTGACCCTGCCCCTGGTGGCGGCCCCGATGTTCCTGATCTCGGGCCCGGAGCTTGCCCTTGCCTGCTGCAAGGAAGGCATTGTCGGCAGCTTTCCGGCGCTGAACCAGCGCACCAGCGAAGGCCTTGAGCAGTGGCTGATCCGGATGAATGAGGCGCTGGACGCCTGGAAGGCCGCCAACCCCGGCGCCACCGTGGCACCCTACGCCGTTAATCTGATTGTGCACCGCAGCAATCCCCGCTGGCAGGCGGATCTGGAGCTGTGCGCGAAACATCGGGTGCCGATCGTGATCACCTCCCTGGGTGCCGCCAGCCAGGTGGTTGAGGCCGTTCACGGCTATGGTGGCGTGGTGTTCCACGATGTCACCAATCAGAAGCACGCCCGCAAGGCGACGAAGGCCGGCGTTGATGGCATTATCGCGGTGGCCGCCGGCGCCGGTGGCCACGCGGGCACGGTCAATCCCATTGTGTTGGTTCATGAAATCCGGGAGGTGTTTGAAGGCACCATTCTGCTCGCCGGCGGCCTGGCCCATGGCGAGGATCTGCTGGCCGCGCAGGCCATGGGTGCCGATCTCGGCTATATGGGCACCCGGTTCATCAACACCACCGAGTCCCGGGCGGAAGAGGCCTACCGGAACATGATCATTGAGGCGGTGTCTGGTGACATCATCCATACGCCGGCGGTTTCCGGTATACCCGCCAACTTCATGCGTCAAAGCCTGGAGGCGGCCGGGTATGCGATGGACAAGCTCAATCAGCCGGGCAGCGTCGATTACGGCGAGAAGCTCAAACCCGTTGACGAGGAAGCCAAGGCCTGGAAGACCGTGTGGTCGGCCGGCCAGGGAGTAAGCCAGATCCGGGATGTGCTGAGCGTCCGCGACCTGACCAAACGCCTGACCACGGAATATCGCCATGCCCGGGCGCGCCTATACCCGGAACTGTGACGCCTTGGCCTGTAGCGAAGTCAGGGTACGGGCAATCTGGCCACTGGCTTCGTCTGAACGTTCAATGGCATCTGCTGTCTCCCGGGACGATCCGGCAATGTCATTAACACTCACGCTCACCTCTCTGGCGTGCCGGCCCGGCGAAACCCCGGCCGGACTCCCCGGCCCGGGCCGCTTCAATCGCGGCATTCAGGGCCAGCAAGTTGGTCTGCTCGGCGATAGCGCCGATGGTTGTGAACTTTATCGGGCAGGGCACGTAACGCTGTGAACACTCAGTCAAAACAGGTTCGGAAATATGCTGGGATTCTTGAAGGGCGACCCAAGGAAGAAGTTGCAGAAGGCCTACGAAGAAAAGCTCACCAAGGCGCTCCATGCACAACGTAACGGCGATTTGAGGGCCCACGGGACCCTCATGGAGGAAGCGGAGAAACTCTACGCCGAGATTCAGGCGCTGGAAGGGAAGGCGTAAGCCTGAGGCCGCTCATTCTCCCATCAGTTGCCTGATCCGGTGATTGAGACGCGTCACTTCCCGCCGCATGTCCTCAACTTCGTCCAGCAGCTCCAGCGACATGGCCAGCCCGGGCAGGTTCATTTTCAGGTCCCGCTGCAGCCGCATGGCCTTTCTCAAGCGGCTGAGCGCCGCCACATCGAACTGCCACTGACGCGTTTCCGGGGCGTCCTCCAGCGGCGCAATGATGCCGTAATCCACCAGTTTGATGACAAACTCGGCGTGGCACTCGCCCCGCTCGCAAATTTCACGCAGGGTGAAGGTACTGCCGTTCTGGTCACGTACTTCTACCGTCAGAATGTGGTCTTGCTTGCTCATCCCCTACTCCCGCTCACACGTGAAGCTTGCTGCGTGGATTGAAGTTCTTCTCGACCCCGGCCAGTTGCTGGTAAAGCTTTTCAGCCTCCGGGCTGTGTTTTTCGGGCAGGGTCACCTGAAGGATGACAATCTGGTCGCCCGGGTGTTTGCCCGGGAACCCCTTGCCCTTCAATCGGAGTTTGCGACCGCTGGTGGAGCCTTTGGGCACCTTCACGTTCACCTTCGAGCCGACCGTGGGGACGGTGATGGTTGCGCCGAGCGCGGCTTCCCAGGGCGCTACGGGGACCGTAACCACAACGTCGCGACCCTCCACCGTGAAGTGCGGATGGGGCGCGAACTCAACCTCAATGAACAGGTCACCCGGCTCGCCGCCCCCGGCCCCCGGCGCGCCCTGTCCTTTCAGGCGAATGTGTTGGCCTTCACGCATGCCAGCGGGAATCTTCACGTTCAGGGTCTTCTTGCGCGGAATGACCTGGCCAAGGTTGTCCGCTTCGTGCACGGTAAACGACACCTGCTTGTCGCAGCCATGGAAGGCTTCCTCCAGGAACAGGGCGATCCTGGCGTGCACATCTTCGCCACGCTTCCTCATATTCTGGCGGAAACCACCACCGCCGAAGCCACCGGAGAAGCCACTCCGGCGCCCGCTACCGAAGATTTCTTCGAAGAACTCACTGAACTGCCGGGCATCCGCCTCCGTGTAGCCACCGCCACCAAAGCCAGACGCACTCTGCCAGCCTGGTGGCGGCTCGAACGATCCGTCCGGGCGGGCGCCGTATTTGCGCAACTGGTCGTATTCCTCGCGCTTCTCGGGGTCCTTGAGCACTTCGTAGGCTTCCCCGAGATCTTTGAACCTGGCATCCGCGTCCTCTTCCTTGCTGACATCCGGATGGTATTTCCGGGCCAGCTTGCGGTAGGCCTTTTTGATCTCCTCGGGGGAGGCAGACTCGCTCACACCGAGTACGGCGTAATAGTCTTTAAAGTCCATTCTGGTCCTCACCACTGGTTACTCTTTCTGAGCGTTTTGCTCGTTGACTAACCACTATATTTGATGAGGTTTGGGAAATTACAAGGGTAGGTTGTAGCTTATTGAGATGGGGGAGTCGCCGGGACAGACAGAGCGTTCAGAAAACGCCCGTGAATACGTCCCTGTAGGGCTTCGTCGCGCCATCCCTGGCGCTCCAGATTTCTGAGCGCTCTGTCTGTCCCGACTTTTCAAGCTTCTCGGATATATCCCGGAGTATGACGAGATTGGGGCGGAGGCCTCACACTGCAGAGACGCTGGCAGGTCTATCAATAGGCGCCCCGTTGCTCATTTATGCTAAAGTCACAGGTTATAGGGAGAGAACACAGCGCAACGGAGAGCGACGATGAACGCAGCACTTATCGCAGGTAACGCATTGCCAACAAGCATGCTGGGCGTGGGCCTATACACAGCGGGCGAAGCCGCCAGATACACTGGGATACCTACCCGGGATATAACCCGTTGGCTATTCGGGTACAGTGCTGGAAAGAAGCGCTACGATGGCCTTTGGCACCCACAATTTGCTGATCCCGATCTCCGAGCGCTCGGTTTTCATGACCTCCTCGAGATCCGGTTTGTCCACGCATTTCGCCAGCACGGAGTAAGCCTGCAGGCCATTCGCCTCGCATCCAACCATGCCAGGGCAATGTACAATCACCCTTATCCGTTCACTTGCACCCGCTTCCAGACCGATGGACGAAGCATTTTTGCAACGATTCTGGACGAAACTGGGGATGAATCACTGCTGGACCTGGCCAGGAAGCAATACACCTTCCGGGACGTAATCAGACCTTCACTGTACGCCGGCATCGAATACTCGGATAGTGGTCAGGCGGAACGATGGTTCCCTCAAAAACGAAACCGAAAAGTTGTTCTGGATCCAAACCTGAACTTTGGCAAGCCAGTACTGACTGACTATGGTATCGATACCAGCATTCTGAGACAGGCATGGGAAACAGAAGGGGAAAATACGCGATTCGTAGCCGCGATTTACCAGATTCCCGTCGCGGCAGTGGAGGCTGCGATTCAATTTGAACAAAGGATTGTCGCTTGAAGTTTTTGCTAGATAACAACCTACCGGCACCACTCGCACGAGCACTGAACGAACTATCCCAACCGCACGATCACACCGTGATTCACCTCACGGAAAAATTCGCTCAAAACACGAGCGATATCAGTTGGATTCAGACTCTGCATCAAGAAGGAGGCTGGGTTGTCATATCTCAAGACAAATTCAAAAAAGGGGATCTTGAAAAGCGGGCCATTCGTGAGGCTGGGCTATTGGTGTTTTGCCTGGCCAAACACTGGAATAAAGAGACTTACTGGAACAAGGCACACAACCTGGTTCGTTGGTGGCCTAAAATCATTCAACAATCTGAATTAATTTCTGGTAGCGGTGCCTTTCGAGTTCCCTGGAAATACGGACATGCCCCGAAGTTCGAGCCGGTTCAGTTTTAACAAATACCAACTCCGTGATTGATAACGATACGAAAACAGCGAGATATACCGTGGGGTAAAAAATTGGGGCGGAGGCCCAATTAAGCCTCGCAACCATCAGGCTACGAGGCCAACAAGCTCCAAAGCTTACTTGACCTTGGGATCCAGCTCACCAGAAGCATAACGCTCAAACATACGATCCAGGTTGACCGGTTTGATTTTGCTGGCGTTGCCGGCGGTGCCGAAGGCTTCGTAGCGGGCAATGCAGACTTCGGTCATGGCCTTCATAGTTTCCTTGAGGAATTTGCGCGGGTCGAACTCGGCCGGGTTCTGGGCCAGGAATCGGCGGGTGGCGCCGGTGCTGGCCAGGCGCAGGTCGGTGTCGATGTTGACCTTGCGCACGCCGTGTTTGATGCCTTCGACGATTTCCTCAACGGGCACACCGTAGGTTTCCGGGATTTCACCGCCGTATTCGTTGATGATTTTCAGCCACTCCTGGGGTACGGAGCTGGAGCCGTGCATGACCAGGTGGGTGTCCGGGATGCGGGCGTGGATGGCTTTGATCTGGTCAATAGCGAGGATGTCACCGGTCGGTGGACGGGTGAACTTGTAGGCGCCATGGCTGGTGCCAATGGCGATGGCCAGGGCGTCCACGTGGGTTTTCTTGACGAAATCCGCCGCTTCTTCCGGGTCGGTCAGCATCTGGCTGTGATCGAGGGTGCCTTCGGCGCCGATGCCGTCTTCTTCGCCGGCCTGGCCGGTTTCGAGGGAGCCGAGGCAGCCCAGCTCGCCTTCGACAGACACGCCACAGGCGTGGGCCATTTCGACGGTACGGCGGGTGACGTCGACGTTGTACTCGTAGTCGGTCGGGGTTTTGCCGTCTTCACCGAGGGAGCCGTCCATCATGACGGAGCTGAAGCCCAACTGGATGGAGCGTTGGCACACGGAGGGGCTGGTGCCGTGGTCCTGGTGCATGACCACCGGGATGTGCGGGAATTCTTCGATGGCCGCAAGGATCAGGTGGCGCAGGAAGGGGGCGCCAGCGTATTTGCGGGCACCGGCGGAGGCCTGAACAATCACCGGGGAGTCGGTTTTGTCGGCGGCTTCCATGATGGCGCGCATCTGCTCCAGGTTGTTGACGTTAAAGGCTGGCACACCGTAACCATGCTCGGCGGCATGATCCAGCATTTGCCGCATCGAAATCAGGGCCATGGGTTGTCTCCTTCGTTGGACTTTTGGTAGTTGAAATCTATTTCAGACTTGGGAGTCTGCTGCGAAGGAAGGGGGAACAGCGTTCGCGGAACCGCTACTAGCACATCCCTGTGCGCTTCTCTCAGGCCATCCTTGGCCTTCGAAATTCCGCGAACGCTGTTCCCCCTCCCTCCTTGCGATTCTGGCTTCGTTCTTAATGTCTAAGCTTTAAAGCAAAAAGCTTATTCGCCGCGCTCTTCCAGTACCGCTACCGCCGGCAGCGTTTTGCCTTCCACGAATTCGAGGAAGGCACCGCCGCCGGTGGAGATGTACGAGATTTTGTCAGCAACGCCGTACTTGTCAACGGCGGCAACGGTATCACCGCCGCCGGCCAGGGAGAAAGCGTCGCTTTCGGCGATAGCTTCCGCGAGGGCTTTGGTGCCGTTGCCGAACTGGTCGAATTCGAAAACGCCGACCGGGCCGTTCCAGAGGATGGTTTTGGCGTTTTTCAGTACGTCAGCGAATTTGCCAGCGGTTTCCGGGCCGACGTCGAGGATCATGTCGTCGTCGCTGACGTCGGAGATGTTTTTGGTGGTAGCGGTGGCGGTTTCGGCGAATTCGCTGGCGACCACAACGTCGACCGGCAACGGGATGTCAACGCGGCTGGCGATGTCTTTGGCCGTGTCGATCAGGTCGTGCTCGCACAGGGACTTGCCCACCGGGTGCCCGGCAGCTGCCAGGAAGGTGTTGGCGATGCCGCCGCCGACGATGATCTGGTCGCAGATGTTCTCCAGGGCGTTGAGAACGTCCAGCTTGGTGGAGACTTTGGAGCCGCCAACGATGGCCACAACGGGTTTGGCCGGCTTGTCCAGGGCTTTACCGAGGGCATCCAGCTCAGCCGCCAGCAGCGGGCCGGCGCAGGCTTCGGGGGCGAATTTCGCAACACCATGGGTGGAAGCCTGGGCGCGGTGGGCGGTGCCGAAGGCGTCCATCACGTAGACGTCGCACAGGGCGGCGTATTGCTTGGCCAGGGTTTCGTCGTCTTTCTTTTCGCCGTTGTTGAAGCGGACGTTTTCGAACAGGACGACTTCGCCATCGGCGACTTCAACGCCGTCCAGGTAGTCTTTGATCAGGCGCACGTCCTGACCCAGCGCGTTGGTGAGGTGGTCGGCGACGGGCTTCAGGGACGCTGCTTCGTCGTATACGCCTTCTTCCGGGCGGCCGAGGTGTGACATCAGCATGACTCTGGCACCGGCGTCGCAGGCGGCTTTGATGGTAGGCAGTGACGCGCGGATGCGGGCGTCGCTGGAGACTTTGCCGTCTTTGACCGGCACGTTCAGGTCTTCGCGGATCAGCACTCGCTTGCCGGCGAGGTCCAGATCGGTCATTCGTTTGATAGCCATTGTCTGAGTTCCGTTATCCGTATTGAGAGACTTGGTTCCGCGGCTACTCAATCAGTTTCTGCAAGCCAACTGCAACTGACGTCGAGCATCCGGTTCGCGAACCCCCACTCGTTGTCGAACCAGCACAGCACTTTCACCATGGTGCCCCCGGTAACACGGGTCTGGCCGCCGTCGACGATGCCGGAGTGGGCGTCGTGGTTGAAATCGGAGCTGGCCAGCAGTTCGTCGGTGTAGCCGAGTATGCTTTTTAACGGGCCGTTGGCGGCCTCTTTTAACAGGTTGTTTACCGCTGTCACGTCGGTGGTCTTGCGCACGTTGAGCACCATGTCGATGGCGGACACGTTCATGGTGGGCACGCGCATGGCCACTGAACTGAATCGGCCTTCCATGTGGGGCAGCAGGCGTTCGATGCCCTTGGCGAGGCCGGTGTCTACCGGAACGATGTTGTGCAGGGCGCTGCGGGTTCGGCGCAGGTCCTGATGGTGGTACGCATCGATCACCGGCTGGTCGTTCATGGCCGCATGAATGGTGGTGGTGCTGCCCTGCTCCACACCAAACGCGTCATCAAGTACTTTGATGACCGGCACCAGGCAATTGGTGGTGCAGGAACCGGCAGCGACGATTGTGTCGGCGTCGGTCAGGTCCTGATCGTTGATGCCATACACAACTGTTCGGTCAACATCCGATTCCGCCGGCTGGGAAAACAGCAGCCGGCGGGCGCCCGCCTGGATATGTCGCTCAGCCGTGGCCCGGTCGGAATAAGCACCGGAACACTCCAGCACCAGGTCCACATCCAGCAGGCCCCAGGGGAGTTCGGAGGGATCCGTGTGGCGCAGCACCCGGATGGCATCGCCGTTGACCACCAGTTCCTGGTCAACAACGGCGATATCGCCCCGGAAACGACCGTGGGTGGAGTCGTAGCGGGTCAGGTGCGCGATGGTGTCGATATCCGACAGCTCGTTGATAGCCACCACCTGGAGGTGATCGCGAAAGCCGTTTTCGTAGAGCGCACGCAACACGCACTGGCCGATGCGGCCATATCCATTGATCGCGATGCGAAAAGGCTTTGCGTTGCTCATCAGGCGTCCAGCAGCTCCGCAGCTACGTCCAGAACATTGTCGACGGTGAAGCCGAATTCCCTGAACAGCTCACCGGCCGGGGCGGACTCGCCGAAGGTCGTCATGCCAATAATCCGGCCATCCAGGCCCACGTACTTGTACCAGTAGTCGGCAACGGCGGCTTCGATGGCAATCCGGTTGGTGACGTCCAGCGGCAGCACCTGTTGTTTGTACTCGGCGCTCTGGGCATCGAACACGTCGGTGGACGGCATGGAGACCACGCGTACCTTGTTACCCTGTTCGCGCAGTTTGGCGGCGGCGTCCTGGGCCAGGGCCACTTCGGAGCCGGTGGCAATCAGGATCAGGTCCGGGGTGCCGTTGCTGTCCGACAGGATGTAGCCGCCTTTGGCCACATTCGCCAACTGCTGGGCGTCACGGTCCTGGTGCGGCAGGCCCTGGCGGGAGAAGACCATGGCGGTCGGGCCGTCGGTACGCTCCAGGGCGGCTTTCCAGGCCACCGCGGATTCCACGGTGTCCGCCGGGCGCCAGGTGCTCATGTTCGGCGTGGTGCGCAGGCTGGCCAACTGCTCGATGGGCTGGTGTGTGGGGCCGTCTTCGCCCAGGCCGATGGAGTCGTGGGTGAACACGTAGATGGAGCGCTGCTTCATCAGGGCCGCCATGCGCACGGCGTTACGGCAGTATTCCATGAAGATCAGGAAGGTGGCGCCGTAAGGGACATAGCCACCGTGCAGGGCGATGCCGTTCATGATGGCGGCCATGCCGAATTCGCGTACGCCGTAATAGATGTAGTTGCCGCTGGCGTCTTCTTTGGTGAGGCCTTTGGAGCCGCCCCAGATGGTAAGATTGGAGCCCGCCAGGTCAGCGGAGCCGCCCAGCAATTCGGGCAGCAGTGGGCCGTAGGCATTCAGTGTGTTCTGGGAGGCCTTGCGGCTGGCGACGGTTTCGCCTTTGTCCTGGCACGCCTGGATGTAGGCCTGGGCCTTCTCGGAGAAATCGGCAGGCAGGTCACCGGCCATGCGGCGACGGAACTCGGCAGCCAGTTCCGGCTCGGCTTTTGCGTAGGCGGCAAATTTCTCTTCCCACGCCTTCTCGGCCGAGGCGCCTTTTTCTTTCGCATTCCACTCGGCGACTATCTCGGGCGGCACTTCGAAGGCACCGTGGTTCCAGCCCAGCTGCTCGCGGGTCAGTGCAATCTCGTCATCACCCAGCGGGGCACCGTGGCAATCTTCCTTGCCCTGCTTGTTGGGGGAGCCAAAACCGATGATGGTCTTGCAGCAGATCATGGTGGGCTGATCGGTGTTGGCGCGAGCCGCTTCAATGGCAGCACGCACGGCGTCGGCATCGTGGCCGTCAACCGCCGGGATTACCTGCCAGCCATAGGCCTCGAACCGTTTTGGCGTGTCGTCGGTGAACCAGCCGTCCACGTCCCCATCGATAGAGATGCCGTTGTCGTCGTAGAAGCAGACCAGCTTGCCAAGGCCCAGGGTACCGGCCAGGGACGCCACTTCGTGGGAAAGACCCTCCATCAGGCAGCCGTCACCCAGGAAGGTGTAGGTATAGTGGTTGACGATGTCATGGCCAGGGCGATTGAACTGGGCCGCCAGGGCTTTCTCCGCCAGGGCGAAGCCCACGGAGTTGGCAAAACCCTGCCCCAGGGGGCCGGTAGTGGTCTCAACGCCCGGGGTGTAACCGTATTCCGGGTGGCCCGGTGTTTTTGAGTGCAACTGCCGAAAGTTTTTCAGGTCCTCGATGGAAACGTCGTACCCGCTCAGGTGCAGCAGCGAATACTGCAGCATCGAGCCGTGACCATTGGACAGCACGAAACGGTCGCGGTTGGCCCACTGCGGGTTGGCCGGGTTGTGGCTGAGGTAATCGTTCCACAGCACCTCGGCGATATCCGCCATACCCATGGGCGCACCCGGGTGGCCGGATTTGGCTTTCTGAACCGCATCCATGCTCAGCGCGCGAATGGCGTTGGCGAGATCTTTACGGGACGGCATTGACGTTTCTCCAGTATTTATCGGGGACCAAAAGGACTGCTCAAAAATAAGGCGCGTATTTTCGCCGATTAGTGTGTGCCGGGGCAAATCGGGATTGCCAAAGCAGGCGGATTTCAAAGAATGGAAAATCTATATCAAAATTTTTTGATATTACTGTTGATTGACCACCCGAACCCACCTAAACTTCACTGCCATGACATCCATGAACGCACACGCCCATGAACTGCCCTCCGTGGACGCCCTGGCCCCGATCTTCAAGGCCAGCGGAGACCCGTTGCGCCTGGAGATTTTGCGTGTGCTGCGCCGTGACACGTTCGGCGTTCTGGAGCTGAGCCAGTTATTCGACATGCGCCAGTCTGGCATGAGCCATCACCTGAAGGTGATGCACAAAGCGGGGCTGCTGGAGCCCCAGCGGGAAGGCAACGCGATTTTCTATCGCCGTCCGTTGCACCTGGACAGCGACAAGCCGACCGATCAGACCATCCGCCAGATCTTCGAGGCGGTGGACCGGGTAGCGTTACCCACGCACCTGGAAGCAAAAATCGAGGCCATCCGGACCCAGCGGGCGGACCAGTCGCAGGCCTTTTTTTCCCGGCACGCCGAGCAGTTCCGGGAGCAGCAGGAGCTGATTGCCGCGTTTGATCTTTACGCCAAGCCAGTGGCCCGGATGATCCGGAAGCGGTCGATCAAACAGTCGTGGCAATCCGCCCTGGAAATCGGCCCTGGGGAAGGCGGGTTTCTGCCGGTACTGTCGGAACTGTGTGAGTACGTGGTCGCGCTGGACAACAGTCGCGACATGCTGGCCAAGGCGACCCGAGCCTGCATCGACGGGCGCCTGAACAATATCGACCTGATTGAAGGTGTCACCGATACACTGCTGGCCCGGGGCGATGCCTTCGATCTGGTGGTTGCCAACATGGTATTGCACCACGTGCCCAGCCCGGCAGATATCTTCCTGGATGCCGCGGCGCTGATGAACAATGGCGGCTGTCTGGTGGTCAGCGACCTGTGCAGCCACGACCAGGACTGGGCAAAAGCCAACTGCGGCGATTTGTGGCTGGGCTTCGAGCCCGAAGAGCTCACAGCCTGGGCGGAAGATGCCGGGCTAAGTACCGGAGAACAACTGTTTATCGGGTTACGCAACGGGTTTCAGATCCAGGTGCGGGAATTCTGGAAAACACCAGTCCAGCCTTAGCTGTTGGGGCGGCCGGGAATATCAAAAATTTTTGATATGGCTGTACGTAGTTTTACGTACGCCTGTTATGACTTAAACGCGCTCAAGAGGAGCAACACCTATGTCTGACTACAGCATCTTTACTTCCGAGTCGGTCTCCGAGGGCCATCCGGACAAACTGGCGGACCAGATCTCCGACGCCGTCCTGGATGCCATCCTGGCCGATGACCCACACGCCCGGGTTGCCTGCGAAACCATGGTAAAAACCGGTGTGGCCATTGTCGGCGGCGAAATCACCACCAGCGCCTGGGTGGATCTGGAAGACCTGGTGCGTGGCGTGATCAAGGACATCGGTTATACCTCCTCCAACGTCGGATATGACGGCGACACCTGCGGCATTATCAATATCATCGGCAAGCAGTCCGTCGACATTGCCCAGGGCGTTGACCGCCAGAAGCCGGAAGACCAGGGCGCCGGTGACCAGGGCCTGATGTTCGGCTACGCCAGCAACGAAACCGAAGTGCTGATGCCAGCGCCAATCACCTTCTCGCACCGTCTGGTCCAGCGCCAGGCTGAAGCCCGCAAGAGCGGCCTGCTGCCGTGGCTGCGCCCGGATGCCAAGAGCCAGGTCACCTGCCGTTACGAAAACGGCCGTGTTACCGGCATCGACGCCGTGGTGCTGTCCACCCAGCACGACGAAGACGTGACCCAGGAAGACCTGAAAGAAGCGGTGATGGAACTGATCGTCAAACACGCCCTGCCGGCAGAGCTGCTGCACAAGGACACCCAGTTCCACATCAACCCGACCGGCAAGTTCGTGATCGGTGGCCCCGTCGGCGACTGTGGCCTGACCGGCCGCAAGATCATTGTCGACACCTACGGCGGTATGGCCCGTCACGGTGGTGGTGCGTTCTCAGGCAAAGACCCGTCCAAGGTTGACCGTTCCGCCGCCTACGCCGGTCGTTACGTGGCCAAGAACATCGTCGCCGCCGGCCTGGCCGACAAATGCGAGATCCAGGTGTCCTACGCCATCGGCGTGGCACAGCCAACGTCGATCTCCCTGAACACCTTCGGCACCGGCCGGATCAGCGACGACAAAATCATCCAGTTGGTGCGCGCGCACTTCGACCTGCGCCCCTATGCGATCACCAACATGCTCGACCTGCTGCACCCGATGTACCGGGCCACCGCAGCCTACGGCCACTTCGGCCGCGAGCCGCACGAGGTAACCGTTGGCGGCAAAACGTTCACCGCGTTCCCCTGGGAGAAGACGGATCGCGCGGCGGCTCTTAAGGATGCTGCTGGCCTCTAAACCGATTTCGGGCGTATGTCAGTTGGCATACGCCCAAGCCAAACTGACTGACAGGAGAACACCATGAGCACTCCGGCAGAGAAACTGAACAGCTTTGACGATTACAAAGTCCGCGATATCTCCCTGGCCGGCTGGGGCCGTAAAGAGATCAAAATTGCTGAAGGCGAAATGCCCGCACTGATGAAGCTCCGCGAGAAGTACAAAGCCGAGCAGCCACTGAAAGGCGCCAACATCATGGGCTGTATCCACATGACCATCCAGACCGCCGTGCTGATCGAAACCCTGATCGAACTCGGCGCCAGTGTACGCTGGTCATCGTGCAACATCTTCTCCACCCAGGACCAGGCCGCCGCCGCCATCGCCGCCCAGGGCATCCCCGTATTCGCCTGGAAAGGCGAGACCGACGAAGAATACGACGGGTGCCTCGAACGCACGGTCGGTGCCGATGTGGACGGCTGGGAGCCGAACATGATCCTGGACGATGGCGGTGATCTGACAGCGCTGCTGCACGAGAAGTATCCGGACATCCTGGCCAACTGCCACGGCGTTACCGAGGAAACCACCACCGGTGTGCATCGCCTGCAGGAAATGCTGCGCGAGGGCACGTTGAAAGTACCGGCCATCAACGTCAACGATGCCGTTACCAAATCCAAGAACGACAACAAGTACGGTTGCCGCCACAGCCTGAACGATGCCATCAAGCGCGCCACCGACCACCTGCTGGCGGGCAAGAAAGCGCTGGTGATCGGCTATGGCGACGTGGGCAAGGGCTCCGCGGCGTCCCTGCGCCAGGAAGGCATGATCGTGAAGGTGACCGAGGCCGATCCGATCTGCGCCATGCAGGCCTGCATGGACGGTTTTGAAGTTGTTTCCCCCTATATTGACGGCGTGAACAGCGGCACCGAAGCCAGTGTCGACCGGGCCCTGTTGCAGAATACGGATCTGCTGGTCACCACCACCGGCAACATGAACGTGTGCGATGCCAACATGCTCAAGGCCCTGAAAAGCGGCGCCGTGGTATGCAATATCGGCCACTTCGACAACGAGATCGACACCGCCTACATGCGCAAGAACTGGGAGTGGGACGAGGTCAAGCCGCAGGTGCATGTGGTGTACCGCGACAAGGCCGTCAACGACCATCTGATCCTGCTGTCTGAAGGTCGCCTGGTAAACCTGGGCAATGCCACGGGTCACCCGTCCCGGATCATGGACGGCTCCTTCGCCAATCAGGTGCTGGCCCAGATGCATCTGTTCGAGCGCAAGTTTGCCGACCTGCCGGAAGATGCACGGGCCAAGGGCGTCTACGTTCAGGTACTGCCGAAGCATCTGGACGAGGAAGTGGCCCGGGCCATGGTGGAAGGCTTTGGTGGGGTGATCACCAAAATGACCCCGGAGCAGGCGAAATACATTGGCGTACCGGTCGAAGGCCCGTACAAGCCGGAAAGCTACAAGTACTGATCGGGTATCAAGATGCAATCCCAGACACAGTTCAAGCGCCGTTTCAGCTTTGAGTTCTTCCCGCCCAAGACCGACCAGGGCAAAGAGAAGCTGCAGAACGTGCGAAACCAGCTGGCCGAGGTGAACCCGGACTTTTTCTCGGTCACCTTCGGTGCCGGCGGTTCCACCCGGGACCGCACCATCGAGACGGTGCTCAACCTGCATCGTCAAGGCATTTCGACAGCCCCCCACCTTTCCTGCGTCGGGGGTACCCGCCAGGACATCGGCGAGCTGCTGGATGTCTATAAAGAGAACGGCATCAACCGGATTGTCGCCCTCCGGGGTGACATGCCGTCGGGCATGGGCGCCGCCGGCGAGCTCCGGTACGCCAACGAGCTGGTGGCCTTTATCCGGGAGCACAGCGGCGATCACTTCAATCTGGAAGTGGCCGCCTACCCGGAGTTTCACCCCCAGGCCCGCAGTGCCGAGGAAGACCTGAAGAACTTTGCCCGCAAGGTGGAAGCCGGCGCCAACAGCGCCATTAGCCAGTACTTCTTCAACGCCGACAGCTACTTCTATTTCATTGACCGGCTTGAGAAAATGGGCGTGACCATTCCGGTGGTGCCGGGCATCATGCCCATCGTCAATTTCTCCAATCTGGTGCGTTTCTCCGACATGTGCGGTGCGGAAATCCCGCGCTGGATTCGCAAGCAACTCGAAGCCTATGGCGACGACAGTGATTCCATCCGCAAGTTTGGCGAGGAAGTGGTTACCGGGATGTGTGAAAAGCTGCTCGATGCCGGTGCACCGGGCCTGCATTTCTATACCCTGAACCAGGCGGAGCCGAGCATCCGCATCTGGAAAAACCTGGGCATCGGTGAGCCGGAAAAGATTGCTTTCTGATGAATACGGCGGTGGCGGATTAGGGCCCTTTGGGCCTGATCCGACCTACGAACTGATTCAACTTACAAGATTCCCGGAAGCCTCCCAACACCGTAGGTTGGATTAGATCCGAAGGACCGTAATCCAACAAGGCATTTTTACCTCCAGCTCCACCGCCCGCCAAGCATTTGATTTTCTATGCCCATCTGCGTAATAGTCTAAAGTGTACGTAATGCAGTTCCACCAACGCTCCCCGGATGCCACGGTCATCAACAGTGGCTCTCCGGCTTGCCTTACCGGGCAAACGGAGCCTCATAAGAAAGAGAAGGAGAAAGCATGAGCACGAAATGGCTGAAAACCCTGGGTGCCACCCTCACCCTTACCGTGGCTGCGGGCACCGCCAGCGCTGAAACCCTCAAGGTAGTCACCGACCCGAGTTTCGTTCCGTTTGAAATGATGGACACGGAAACCGGGAAAATGGTCGGGTTCGATATGGAGATCATCCGCGAAGTAGCAGACCGTGCCGGCTTTGAAATCGACCTTAACACCATGGATTTCAACGGCATTATCCCGGCACTGCAATCCGGCAGCGTGGACATTGCCATCGCTGGCATCACCATCACTGACGAGCGTGAGGAAATCGTCGATTTCTCCGACCCGTACTACGATTCCGGTCTGCGGCTCCTGGTGCGCGAAGGCAATGACGGCATCAAGGAATTCAACGACCTCGAAAGTAAGAAAATCGGCACCAAGATCGGCAGCACCAGCTACGACTACTTGATCAAGAACCTGGAGAAAGACGACAGTGTCACGCCTTATCCGGGCAGTGCCGACATGTACATGGCGCTTATGTCCGGTGCGATCGACGCGGTCTTCTACGATGCCCCGAACGTGGGCTACTTTGCCCGCACCAAGGGTGAAGGCGAAGTCAAAACCGTTGGTCCGCTCTATGAGGGCCAGCAGTACGGCATTGCTCTCGTAGAAGGCAGCGACTGGGTGGACGAGGTGAACACCGCCCTGGCCGCCATAAAGGAAGATGGCACCTACGAAGAAATCTACGAAAAGTGGTTCGGCCCGATGCCGGAAGACAACTGAGGGACTGAAGGGCACTGACACCCGACTCCCGGTGCCGGGGCATAAACGCCCCGGCAATTTCTGACCCCAACTTCCTGCGGAGACACTGACAGTGGAATCCCAGTTTCAGTTCGACTGGCAAGCAGCCATTAACTCGATCCCGTTTTTGCTCGAGGGAATCCCCTACACCCTGATGATTTCGTTTGGCGGCCTGCTCATCGGCTTTGCCCTTGGCATTTTCTTTGGCCTGCTGAGCATCAATAAGCTCTGGTTCCTCAAATGGCCGGCCACCGCCTACATCGAAATTTTCCGCGGCACACCGATTCTCGTTCAGGTGCTGTTTATCTTTTACGGTCTGCCCGATCTGTTAGGCAGACCCATCAACCCCCTGACCGCCGGTATCGCCGCTATCGCCCTGAACTCTGGCGCGTATATATCGGAAGTCGTTCGTGGTGGCGTTCAGTCCATCGACAAGGGCCAGACCGAAGCCGGGTTGTCGCTCGGGCTGTCGCGCAACCAGACGTTCTGGTCCATCGTCTGGCCCCAGGCCTTCCGGCGCATGGTGCCGCCTCTCGGCAACCAGGCCATCGTCAGCATCAAAGACACGTCGCTGTTCTCGGTAATCGGTGTCGGCGAGTTGGTTCGCCAGGGCCAGATCTATATCGCCACTACCTTCACGGCGTTCGAGGTATACTTTATGGTCGCGCTGATGTATCTCGCCATCACCCTCTCACTGTCCCTGATGCTCCGCTTCATCGAGCGGCGTGGACTGGTCTCTGTCTGAAGGAAAGCGACTCATGACTGATATCGTGAAAATGAAGGGCATGAACAAGTACTTCGGTAAGCTGCATGTCCTGAAAGATATAGACCTGACCGTTGGTAAAGGTGAAGTGGTGGTGATTATCGGAGCCAGTGGCTCCGGCAAGTCCACCCTGATTCGCTGCGTGAATGGCCTCGAGGAATTCGAATCCGGTCACCTGGAGGTGGATGGCCACCCGCTGGCGCCCAAAAGCGGCAACCCCAAATCCCTGGCCGAAATCCGCAAGGAAGTAGGCATGGTGTTCCAGCAGTTCAACCTGTTCCCTCACCTCACGGTGAAGAAAAACATCATGCTGGCGCCACGGAAGGTCAAGGACGCCCCGAAAACCGTCGCCAACGCCACCGCCGAGCGGTTGCTGAACCGGGTCGGCATTGGCAGCCAGGCGGACAAATACCCCAGCCACCTCTCTGGTGGCCAGCAGCAAAGGGTGGCGATTGCCCGGGCCCTGGCCATGGAGCCGCGCCTGATGCTGTTCGACGAACCCACCTCAGCCCTGGACCCGGAAATGATCGGTGAAGTGCTGGACGTCATGCGCGAACTGGCAAAAGAAGGCATGACCATGATGGTAGTCACCCACGAAATGGGCTTCGCCCGGGAAGTGGCTGACCGGGTGATCTACATTCACGAAGGCCAGATTGTGGAACAGGGCAAGCCGGATGATGTGTTCGACAACCCGCAGAATGAGCGCACCCAGGCGTTTCTGAGCCGGGTGTTGGCGCACTAAAGCCCCTATAATAACTGGCGGGTGGCCTCATACTCACGCTCAATCTTGGCGTGGGAGTCATCCGCCAGAAACCTGGTGATCTTTTTGCCGAGAAGCGGTACATCGCATCGCACATTCAGCGTGACGAGATTGGTGCAGGTCTCGCCCTCTCCCAGCAGCTTCATCATCCCCTGGATCTTCGCCGGCACTCCCTCAATCCTGACCCGGAATTCGCAATGCCACTCGGTGTCGCTCTTGCGAAACCAGTGCTCTTCCTGGCGCACCTGATTCCACTCCCGGTGAAAGCTGGCAAGCATCCCCGGTACATTCCCCGACGCGGTCACTTCCCGCTCAACCACCAGTTTGCCTGAGGATTCATCTCGCACCAGCTCGGTCACCCGCACATTACGGGAGCCCACCCTGGCGTTCTTTTCCAGGATATGCCCTTCATCAAAAAAGGCACCCAGCACACGTTCCAGATTCGCATCGTAGGGGTGTTCAAGTTCCACTTGCATCGATGTCTCCTTTTTCGTTGTCCGGGAATTCTGCGGCCCTCAACGCTCACCGGCATTGGCCCGCCGGTCAGCACCCGGTGGCACAGTGGCCAGCCGGCGCTGTTAACTGTAATATCCGCACAGGTTAACCGCCGACAACCCAGAACCTGACCGTCTGACGGAGATTTATCATGCGCAATGCCGACCTCGTCGCCCGTGGCCTCAAATCCGTGTGGCATCCCTGCACCCAGATGAAAGACCACGAAGGCACCGTGCCACTGGTCCCGATCAAGCGGGGCGAAGGCGTCTGGCTGGAAGATTTCGAAGGTAACCGTTTCATTGATGCCGTGAGCTCCTGGTGGGTCAACCTGTTCGGCCATGCCAATCCGAGAATCAACTCGGCGATCCAGGAACA
Organism: uncultured Marinobacter sp.; assembly: GCF_946886895.1. The sequence goes on from NZ_CAMPJO010000001.1 coordinate 20,042, forward strand.
GATCGGCCAGCTCGAGCATGTCATTCTGGCCGGGTTTACCCATGAGCCCGTGGTTAACCTGTCGGAGCGGCTCATCGAAGTGACCCCGAAAGGCCTCAACAAGTGCTTTTACGCCGACAATGGTTCATCGGCGATTGAAGCCGCCCTGAAGATGAGCTTTCACTACTGGAAGAATCACGGCAAGCCCGGCAAGAAAAACTTTGTGAACCTGAGCAACAGTTACCACGGCGAGACCCTGGGCGCCCTGGCCCTCGGCGATGTTGCCCTGTACAAGGACACCTACCAGCCATTGCTCATGGAAGTGCTCACAGCCCCCTCGCCGGATGCCTTCAACAAAGAGCCGGGGGAAACCGACGACGCCTACGCCCTGCGCCAGTTCGAGGCCATGGACAAACTGCTGGCCGAGAAACACGATGAGATTTGCGCCGTGGTCGTGGAGCCCCTGATCCAGTGCGCCGGCGGCATGCGCATGCACCACCCGGTTTACCACACCAAACTCAGAGAAGCCTGCGACCGTTACGGCGTGCACCTGATCGCCGATGAGATTGCCGTCGGCTTCGGCCGAACCGGCACCCTGTTTGCCTGTGAGCAGGCTGGCATCACCCCCGATTTCATGTGTCTCTCCAAGGGCCTGACCGCCGGCTACCTGCCGCTGTCCGTGGTGCTGACGACCGACAACGTGTACAACGCCTTCTACGACGACTACGAAACCCTCAAAGCCTTCCTGCACAGCCACAGTTACACCGGCAACCCCATTGGTTGTGCAGTGGCCCTGGCCACCCTGGACATCTTCCGGGACGACAACGTGATCGAAAGCAACCGCCGGCTATCCACCTGCATGGCCGAATCCGTCGCCCACCTGGCGGACCACCCCAACGTGGGCGATATTCGCCAACACGGCATGACCCTCGCCATTGAAATGGTGAAAGACAAAGCCTCCAAAACCCCCTTCGCCTGGCAGGAACGCCGGGGAATCCGGGTGTATCAGCATGCCCTGACCCGCCAGGCCTTGCTTCGCCCCCTGGGTAATGTGGTTTACTTCATGCCGCCTTACGTGATCACTGAAGAACAGATCCGCCACCTCGCCCAGGTCGCAACGGAAGGCATTGAGATCGCGGTTCGGGACTGAGAACCGCCCCGTAACACCCGAGAGAACCGCCCATGCGCATACCCCGCATCTACACCGATTCCGCCCTCCGCGAGGGCGCCACCGCCGAGCTGGACGAAAACGCCGCCCTGCACGTTGGCCGGGTTTTGCGCATGCAACCTGGCCAGGAACTGCGGCTGTTCAATGGGGACGGCAACGACTATCCCGCCACCATCACCTCCGCCAACAAGAAAAACGTGGAAGTGCAGGTGGGCACGCCGGACGCCAACCCCACCGAATCGCCCCTGGACATCATCCTCGGCCAGGCCCTCTCCAAGGGTGACCGCATGGACTACGCCGTCCAGAAAGCCGTGGAAATGGGCGTCACCCGCATTGTTCCGCTCACCACCGAACGCTGCGACGTCAAACTCAAAGGCGACCGCGAAGACAAACGCCTGCGCCACTGGCAATCCGTCGCCATCAGCGCCGCCGAACAATGCGGCCGGGCCCGGGTACCTGACATACTGCCCGTCATGACCGTCACCGAGTGGCTCGAACACACCCGGGATTGCGAGGTACGCCTGGTCCTGCACCACCGCACCGAACAGTCCCTGGACGCCTTGACCAAACCCACCCGCGTTGCCCTCATGATCGGCCCGGAAGGCGGCCTCTCGGCCGACGAAATCTCACAAGCCGAAAGCGAGGGTTTCCTCCCGGTCGCCCTTGGCCCCAGGGTTCTGCGAACCGAAACCGCCCCGGTCGCGGCCATGGCGCTGTGCCAATACCTTTGGGGTGATACCGGCAACTGAACCTCAACGACCGTACCGCCGTCTCACGTCGGCACCCAAGTCATTGACATGAGAGCGGCCCGACAACATCATCCCGTTCGGTTCAGACGCACCGAAACCCAGCGAACTCCCAAGTACGAAAAAATAAATGCGAGTAACAGGATGACAAGCCTGCTAAGCACCCCAGAATTCTGGCAATACCTCAGCATCCCGGTGATTGCCGCCCTGATTGGCTGGAGCACCAACTGGCTCGCCATCAAAATGACCTTCTACCCGCTGGAGTTCATCGGCAAACCGCCACTGCTGGGCTGGCAAGGCATCATCCCCTCGAAAGCCCGGAAAATGGCCGCCATCAGCGTCGACGCCACCATCTCAAAAATCGGCACCGTGCGGGAAATCTTCCAGCAGATCGACCCGAAAGTCCTGGCCACCCACATCGTTCACTCCGTTGAACCGCGGATTGAAGAGTACGTGGATGAAATGATGCTCCGGGAATACCCCACCTTCTGGGAAAACCTCCCCGCCTCCGCCCGCAACATGGTGTACGACCGGGTGCGCAAATCCACCCCGCAACTGGTGGACAACCTGGTGGAGGATGTCTCCGACAACATCGAAGACCTGCTGGACATCAAAGGCATGGTGATCGAACGCCTGGCCAGCGACAAACAGCTCCTGAACCGGATCTTCCTCGAGTGTGGCGAAGTGGAATTCCGCTTCATCGTCAACTCCGGCCTCTACTTCGGTTTCCTGTTCGGCCTGATCCAGATGGCCGTCTGGTATGTCTACCAGAGCTGGTGGGTGCTGCCCTTCTTCGGACTCCTGGTGGGCTGGGCCACCAACTGGATCGCCCTGAACGTCATCTTCCGCCCCCTGCACGCCCACAAAGTCGGCCCGTTCCGCCTCCAGGGCTTGTTCCTCAAGCGCCAGCCTGCGGTGGCCGAATCCTTCTGCCACATCGTGACCCATGAAATCCTGACCGTCGGCAACATCATCAACGCCATTCTCGATGGGCCGAAAGGCGACCGGGCAAGGAACATGGTCCGCAAACACATCAAACCGCTGGTGGACGAAACCGCCGGCATGGGCAAGGCGCTCACCCAGGTGGCGTTCGGCCCCACCGGTTTCGCCACCCTGAAAAACCAGGTCGGTGAAAAGGCGATCACCATTTCCCAGACCTCCTTCAACAACCCCGTGTTCGAAAAAGATCGGGCCCGGGCCGTGGAATCCATTATGGTGGAAAGGATGGTCGCCCTGTCCTCCGAGGAATTCCAGGACCTGCTGCGGCCCTGCTTTCAGGAAGACGAAATCAAACTGATCCTGGTCGGGGCATTTCTGGGCTTTGCGGCCGGGGTCTGCCAGTTGGTCTTCGTGTTTGGCCAGTCCGTTATGTAATTCGTTGCTTAAGACCACCAGATTCATCTGTGCAAGCTGGTAAACTGCCTCTATACTCCGGACATACGGGTGCGTAAATTTTCACGACTGTTTGACCCGGAGGCAACGGATGCCAGGCTTTCTATCCTGGATTTCAGGTTTATTTTCGCCGGAGCGGCCGCCGCCTCCGGTGCCCGAGTCTCGATTGTTCAACCCCGCAACAGACACCAGCGACGCGGCATTGCTGGACGCCGAATACGCCCTGGCACAGCAGCTCGAAGAGTATCTGTTTGTCTGGCTGCTGGACGCCAGCCTCGCCGATTTCAGAACACCCCTTGCCTTGTCTGATCACGACGTACTCGAGGCATTACACCAGCGCCTGAAAAACAGCCAGCTCGATGAGTTGCCGAGGCGGCCCATGAGCCTGCCCATGCTCATGCGGGCCCTGTCTGACGAGTCGGCGGATCGCCACAAGGTAACCGACATCATACTCGCCGATCCCGCCCTGACCGATCAGTTGCTCCAGGTTGCGAACAGCCCCTATTTCCGCCCCGGCGACCACATTATCGAGTCGGTGGATCAGGCTGTTTTTGTGCTTGGCATGGCGGGGATTCGCAACGTTATTGCCGCGGCCGTGATGCGCCCGATGCTGGCAGCCAGAAACAGCCGGGAAGCGCTCTTTGCCCAACGCGCCTGGCGCTGGGGGCTCACCTGTGCCAGCGCGGCGGAGCTGGTGGCAAAAATGCACGACGAAGATACCAGTACGCACTTCATGTTGGGGTTATTGCCGGCGCTGGCCTACATCACCATTCATCGGGAACTGCAGAGGATTTGCCGGAGCCGGCCCGGTACGCCGGAGCCGGGACCGGCCCTGCTTCGCCATGCCCTGGCACGCTTCCAGTGGTCCACCTGCCAACTGATCGCCAACGAGTGGAACCTGCCGCCCCAGTACCACGCCTACCTGATGTCGGCGGAGCGGCCGGCGCCGGGCCAGAAGCATACCCCGCTTGGGGATGGCATGGTGATCGGTAGCCGTGAAGTCCTGCGCCATGCCCGTCAACGTAACCTCGCCAGCGAAGACCTGGTCCGGGTTGTACGGCTCACACCGGCGCAGATTGAGCGGGTGCGGCGGTCACTGCTGGCGATGCTACAGGAAGGCGCCCGCTCCGGCGCCCGTGCCTGAATCAGCCCTGAGTAAAGGCTTTTTCGTCCAGCAGCTCCGCGAAGGTCCTGGCCTCATCCTCACGGGGGCTGCTCAACAGGTGGGCGGGGAAGAACCCGGGCAGGCGGTCAACCACCCGATCCTCATCGTAGCGCACGGCCTGCAGCACATCGCCAACAGTGATCAGGCTCAGGGACCGGCCGGGAACCAACCGGTCTCCCTGCCGGCCAGCCAGCGTCAGTAAACCGGCCCGGATCAGTTTGTCACTGACCCCACGGGTAATTTCTCCCGGCACCTTCAACTGTTGCTCGAGGGCTTCCTGCTGGGGCGCCCTGCCCCCTTCGCTGAACGGCTTCGCCACCAGCCACATCAGTGTCAGACCCACCTTCTCCTGTAATTCCGGCGACATCCGAACCTGGCTGCGTTTGGCCACCGACCCCGGATTCTGAAGGTAAAAGGCCAGGCTGGCCCCCAGCAGCAGAATCATCCAGTTCAGGTAAATCCAGATCAGCAGGATGATGCCGATGGCAAAGCTGGAATAAATGGCGGCATAGCGTGCGGACCCGGCGACAAAGGACGCAAACAGCATACCCGCGGCCTGCCAGGAAACCCCGGCCACCAGTCCGGCAATGAAGGCGTAGCGCAGTTTCACCCGGGTGTTGGGAATGAAGATGTAGACAAAGGTAAAGGCCCCCACCACCAGCAGGAACGGCGTGAAGCGGCTGACCATAAGAATCAGCGAGCCCAGGGGCTCCACCGCCATCAGTGTCTGGACAATGGACGAGGAAAAAATGGTGGCACTGATACCGATCGCCGACACCATCAGCAGCGGCCCGACCATGATCACACTGAGGTAGTTGCTGAAACGCTGCGCCATGGAGCGCATGTCGGGCACCCGCCAGATCATATTGAACGAGCGCTCGATTTTCTGAACCAGGGAAATCACCGTGTAAACCAGCAGCGCCAGACCCACGGAACCGAGTACGCCGACTTTCATGTTGTCGACAAACCCCAGAATCTGCTCAGCCAGCTGAACACCCTGGGGGCCCATGGGTTCGAAAAACTGGAACAGGAACGGCTCCATGCGCTGGTGCACCCCCAGCGCCTTGAGCACGGAAAAGCTCAGGGCCAGCAGGGGCACAATACTGAGCAAGGTGGTGTACACCAGGCTCATGGCATGCAGGGTCAACTGGCCGCTGATCACATCCCGCATCAGGGCATAGGCCGAGCGCCCTGTTTTGTATAACCAGGTCCAGGGCCACGACTGGGGCGGGTTCGGGTTTGCGAGAATCCAGGTTTCGGCCGCCTGGAGCCGTTCTTTGAATTGGAAAGAAGCCACTCAACGTCCTGCTTTGCCGGTTTTCAGCGAATTATCAGTCGGATAACGTGTTTGCGCAAAGTATGGCGCATTACCGGGCGATTGCGAATCAGCCTTTTCGCATTCACAGCGCCTGGTGTTATGGCGGGGTCTTGCCGTGACCGAAAAGGCGGCCAAACATTCAATGGATGGTGCGCAAATTATCCGCCGTAATGCCCACAATCCGCTGCCGCGCCTCCCGGCTGGCCCAGGCTGAATGCGGTGTCACAATCAGGTTGGGAATAACATCCGCCAGCAGCGGATTACCGTTGCGGGGCGGCTCTTCGGTGAGTACGTCAAAGCCCGCACCGCCAATCGTCCCGGCGCGCAGGGCATCAGCCAGCGCCTGCTCATCCACCAGGCCACCCCGACTGGTGTTGATCAGCAGCGCATCCTTTTTCATCATCTTCAGTTCGCGGGCTCCGATCATGTTCCGGGTCTCGTCGGTCAGCAGGCAGTGAAGTGACAGCACATCCACCTTCGGCAACAGCTCATCCAGGGGAACCCTGGGGTAACCGTCCATCTCTCCAGGATCCTGCCCCGGCCGCGCGCCAAGAATAACATTCATCCCAAATGCCCTTGAACGCTCAACAACCCCCTGCCCGAGGTCGCCATAACCGACAACCCCCAACGTACGCCCTTCCAACTCCATGATCGGGTGGTCCATCAGGCAGAACATGTCACTCTCACCCCAGCGCCCGGCTCGTACGTCCCGGTCGTAATCCAGTATCCGCGTGGCCAGCGCCAGCATCAGCGCCATCGTGTGCTGAGCCACCGTGGAACGGCCATAGTTAGTCACGTTCATCACCTTGATGCCGTGGTCCTTCGCAGCGTCCTGATCAATGTTATTCAGCCCGGTTGCCACCACCGCTATCGTTTTCAGGTCCGGACTGGCTTCGAAGTGCTCCCGCGTCAGCACCACCTTGTTCACAAGAACTGTATCGAAGCCGCGAATACGCTCCCAAACCTGTTCCGGCGACGTGTGCGGATACTTCACCAGCTCACCGGTTACCGCCTCAATCGGCGAAAGGTCCACATCGTTACCCAGTGTGTCTGCATCCAGAAATACGGCGTTCATCTATCCATCCTTTCTAAGGTTTCAGTGATTCAGGCAATGAATTCATAAGCATAGCACCCAGGTCCGGGATAACGTCGGGGCACGCCTTCACAGACCGTGCATTGCCATGGATGGCAATGCCGAGCCCCTAGGGATGGGTTCACGGCGTGTCTGTGAAGGCGTGCCCCGACGTTGTCATGCACCGGCACCCAAAAATACTCCCAGATTGAGTTAGACTGAATCTATCCGCCAATCGTTAAAAGGGGAACCACCATGGAACACGAATTCTGGCACGAACGCTGGGCCAGGAAGGAAATCGGCTTCCACGAAGGCTCTGTCAACCAGTACCTGCATGACCACTGGCCGGAGCTGGCCGGGCCCGGCAGCCCGGCGGTACTCGTCCCCCTGTGCGGCAAAGCCCACGACATGTGGTGGCTGCACGACCGGGGCCACCCGATCATCGGAGTGGAGCTGAGTGACATTGCCTGCAAAGACTTCTTCGAGGAGGCCGGCGAAAAAGCCAGCGTTCATCCGGGCGAGCCATTCACCACCTTCCGGCACGACAACCTGGAGCTCTGGTGCGGCGATTTCTTCCAGCTTGTTCCCCAGGACCTGAAGCATGTCCGCCTGGTATACGACCGGGCCGCCCTGATCGCGCTGCCAGAACGCCTGCGCAAGACTTATGTGGAGCACCTGACGGCGGTGATTCCGGAGGGCACCCGGATCCTTCTGATCACTCTGGACTACGACACCGAGATCAAGGGCCCTCCGTTCAATGTCAGTGATGACGAAGTCCGGGCGCTCTACGGCGAAGATTACAACATCGAACATATCCTGACCAACACCCTGGCAAAGGATCACCCGTTCACCAAGCGCAAGGGCCTGTCCGGGGCTACCGAGAGCGTGTTTCGGCTAGTCCGGCGGTGACACGCCGGTAACACAATTTAATGAACCTTAACCACTTACTCACTGTCGAACTTTGCAACCGTGAACTAAGCTCAGAATAAGCAGGGCCACTCGCGGCGAGAATCGCGGGGCGACTTGCAAGTATCCATTCCTTCCACCTATAACCAGACAAACCGCCCGGTTCGGCGGTGCCGATGCAACGGGGTTATTGCATGAGTTAAAACTGTTTTTTTTACAGTTCAGAGAGCAAGCGAGGGCTATCTATGAGCATAATGCAGCACTTCAAAGACCGGTATGAGAGTACCCAGGAAGAAGAATTTACCCTGGAAGAATACCTGGAGATCTGCAAAAAGGACCCAACGGCCTACGCCACGGCCGCAGAGCGGATATTGATTGCCATTGGCGAACCCGAACTGGTCGATACCTCTCGTGACTCGAGACTGTCACGCATCTTTTCCAACAAGATGATCAAGCGTTACCCCGAATTCTCCGAGTTCTACGGCATGGAAGACGCCGTGGAAAACATCGTCTCGTTTTTCCGCCACGCAGCCCAGGGCCTGGAAGAGAAGAAACAGATCCTTTACCTGCTGGGCCCGGTGGGCGGCGGTAAATCGTCTCTCGCCGAGAAACTGAAATTTCTGATGCAGAAGGTGCCCTTCTATGCCATCAAGGGCTCGCCGGTAAACGAATCCCCCCTGGGCCTGTTCGATCCCGGTGAGGACGGCCCGATTCTGGACGAAGAATATGGCATTCCCGAGCGCTACCTGAAGAACATCATGTCACCCTGGGCGGTCAAGCGCCTGCACGAATTCGGTGGCGATATCAGCCAGTTCCGAGTGGTTAAGAAGTACCCGTCGGTACTGGACCAGATCGGCGTCTCCAAAACCGAGCCCGGCGACGACAACAACCAGGACATTTCCGCCCTGGTGGGCAAGGTCAACATCCGCATGCTGGAAGACTTCTCCCAGGACGACCCGGACGCCTACAGTTTCAGTGGTGGCCTGTGCAAGGCCAACCAGGGCCTGCTGGAATTCGTGGAGATGTTCAAGGCGCCAATCAAGGTACTGCATCCGCTGCTCACGGCAACCCAGGAAGGCAACTACAACACCACCGAAGGCATGGGCTCCGTGCCTTTCGACGGCATGATCCTGGCCCACTCCAACGAATCCGAGTGGCAGACCTTCCGCAACAACAAGCACAACGAGGCATTCCTTGACCGGGTATACATTGTCAAAGTGCCCTACTGCGTGCGGGTGACCGAAGAAATTGAAATCTACAGGAAGCTTCTGAAAAACAGCTCGTTGGCCGGTGCCCCCTGCGCTCCGGACACCCTCGACATGCTGGCCCAGTTCTCGGTGCTGTCACGGATCAAGGAGCCGGAAAACTCCAGCATTTTCTCCAAGATGCGGGTCTACGACGGCCAGAACATCAAGGACACCGACCCGAAAGCCAAATCGATTCAGGAGTACCGCGACTCCGCCGGCGTTAACGAGGGCATGGACGGTTTGTCCACCCGGTTTGCCTTCAAGATCCTGTCGAAAGTGTTCAACTTCGACACCGCCGAGATCGCAGCCAACCCGGTACATCTGTTGTATGTGATTGAGAAACAGATCGAACAGGAACAGTTCCAGCCGGAAGTTCAGGAAAAGTACCTGCGCTTCATCAAGGAATTCCTGGCGCCCCACTATGTCCAGTTCATCGGCAAGGAAATCCAGACCGCGTATCTGGAGAGTTACAGCGAATACGGCCAGAACCTGTTTGACCGCTACGTGACCTATGCCGACTTCTGGATACAGGATCAGGAGTACCGGGATCCGGAAACCGGCGAAATTCTCAACCGTTCCTCCATTAACGACGAACTTGAGAAGATCGAGAAACCGGCGGGCATCAGCAACCCGAAGGATTTCCGCAACGAAGTGGTCAACTTTGTCCTGCGGGCCCGGGCCAACAATCAGGGCCGGAACCCGTCCTGGCTCAGCTATGAAAAGTTGCGCAGCGTGATCGAGAAGAAGATGTTCTCGAACACCGAGGATCTGCTGCCGGTCATTTCCTTCAACCCGAAAGCCAGCAACGAAGATCAGAAAAAGCACAAGCAGTTCGTCGAGCGTATGGTCGATCGAGGCTACACGGAGAAGCAGGTACGGCTGTTGGCCGAATGGTATCTGCGGGTTCGCAAGTCTCACTAAGTCAGTGACCACTCACTGAACCGGAGTTACGCCATGGGAATGACCCACATAGTCGACCGGCGACTGAATGGAAAAAACAAGAGCGCGGTGAACCGGGAACGGTTCCTGCGCCGGTACCGGCATCACATCAAGAAGGCCGTCGCCGACGCGGTGCAGAAACGCTCCATTACCGACATTGAGCGGGGGGAAAAAGTCAGCATCCCTTCCCGGGATATTGAAGAGCCGATCTTTCATCATGGCTCAGGCGGCAAGCGCGAGGTGGTACATCCGGGCAACAAGGAGTTCGTTGCCGGAGACACCATCCCCAAACCCCAGGGCGGCGGTGGTCAGGGACAGGGCCAGGGGCAGGCCAGCCCCGATGGCGAGGGCATGGATGAATTCGCCTTCCAGATTACCCAGGAAGAGTTCCTGGACTTCCTGTTTGATGACCTGGAGTTGCCGAACCTTGCCCGCAAGAAGCTGAAAGATACCGAAGCGTTCAAGTACGTTCGCTCCGGTTTCAGCACCCAGGGCATCCCCGCCAAACTGGATGTCGTGCGCTCTCTGCGTGGCGCTCACGCCCGCAGGCTGGGACTGGGCGGCGCCCGCAAGAAAAAGATACGGGAACTGGAAGCACAGCTGGCCGAATTGAAATCGGCACCGGACGATCTGGACCCGGCCTTCAGCCATGAAGACCAGATCCAGGTTCTGGAGGAGGAAATCACCCGGCTGAAAGCCAATGTCCGGCGCATTCCCTTTATTGACGAGATTGACCTGCGTTACCGCCAGCACGTGAAGAAGCCGCAACCGGCCACCAGTGCCGTGATGTTCTGCCTCATGGATGTATCCGGCTCCATGACCCAGATGCACAAGGACATCGCCAAGCGCTTCTTCATCCTGCTGTATCTGTTCCTGAAGAAAAACTACAAGAAAATCGAGGTGGTGTTTATCCGTCACCACACCAGCGCCAAGGAAGTGGACGAAGAGGAGTTTTTCTATTCCCGGGAAACCGGCGGCACCATCGTGTCCAGCGCCCTGAAACTGATGCAGAAAATCATCGAATCGCGCTATTCGCCCGCGGAGTGGAACATTTACGCGGCCCAGGCGTCCGACGGGGACAACTGGAATGACGACTCGCCGGTATGCGGAAAGGTCCTGGCAGACAGCATTCTGCCCCTGGTGCAGTACTACGCCTATGTGGAGATTACGCCCCAGGATCACCAGATGCTCTGGTACGAATATGAAAAGCTTCAAGAGCGCTTCCCGCAGAGTTTCGCGCTGCAGCAGATCGCCGATCCCGGTGAAATTTACCCGGTATTCCGCCAGCTGTTCGAGAGGAAAGCCGCATGACTGACAGGATCGAACGTCCGACTGCCCCGGGCAGTGACGATCACCGGCCCGATACCCGCGAGCCGATTTCCACCAGCTCGGAATGGACCTTCGACCTGATTCATCAATACGATGAGGAAATCGCGAAATGCGCCGCGGAGTTCGGGCTGGACACCTACCCCAACCAGATTGAGGTCATCAGCGCGGAACAGATGATGGACGCCTACAGTTCGGTGGGCATGCCCGTGGGGTACAACCACTGGTCCTTCGGCAAGCAGTTCCTCAGCACCTCCAAGGGTTACCAGCGCGGCCAGATGGGGCTGGCCTATGAAATCGTCATCAATTCCAACCCCTGCATCGCCTACCTGATGGAGGAAAACACCCTGCCCATGCAGGCGCTGGTTGTCGCACACGCCTCGTACGGGCACAACTCCTTCTTCAAGGGCAATTACCTGTTCCGCACCTGGACGGACGCCAGCGCGATTATCGATTACCTGGTGTTCGCCCGTCATTATGTGGCCGAGTGCGAAGAGCGCCACGGGGTCGACGCCGTGGAGGAAATCCTGGACTCCTGCCATGCCCTGATGAATTACGGGGTGGATCGCTATAAGCGCCCGGCCCCCATCTCCGCCACCGAAGAGCTGCGCCGGCAGAAAGAGCGGGAAGAGTATCAGCAGCGCCGCATCAATGACCTGTGGCGAACCATTCCAAAGGTAGACGATGACGACGACCCGGTGCGTCGCCGCAAGCGGTACCCGGAAGAGCCCCAGGAAAACCTGCTCTACTTCATTGAAAAAAATGCTCCCCTGCTGGAAACCTGGCAACGGGAAATCATCCGGATCGTGCGCAAACTGGCCCAGTACTTCTACCCGCAGCGCCAGACCCAGGTGATGAATGAAGGCTGGGCCACGTTCTGGCACTACACCCTGCTGCACCGGATGTATGAAAAAGGCCTGGTGAACGACGGGTTCATGCTGGAATTCCTGCAAAGCCACACTGCCGTGGTCTATCAGCCGCCGTTCAACAGCCCCTGGTATTCCGGCATCAATCCTTACACCCTGGGCTTTTCGATCTTTACCGACCTGCGACGCATCTGCGAAAACCCCACCGACGAGGATCGCCAGTGGTTTCCGGATTTCGCCGGCAGTGACTGGCTGGAAACCCTGCACTTCGCCATGAAGAACTTCAAGGACGAGAGCTTTATCCAGCAGTTCCTGTCCCCCAGGGTGATGCGCGATCTCAAGCTGTTTGCCATCCAGAACGACGATCAGGAAGACGTGTACCAGGTGACCGCCATCCATGACGAACCGGGCTATCGGGAGCTGCGGGAAAAACTCGCACGCCAGTACAACCTCAGTTACCGGGAGCCCAATATCCAGGTCTGGAATGTGGATATCCGCGGCGATCGCTCGCTGACGTTCCGGCATATTCCGGTGGACCGGGTGCCCTTGGGCAAGGAAACCGAGGAAGTATTGCGTCACGCCCACCGGCTCTGGGGCTTTGATGTGCACCTGGAAAGTGTGGACGATGGCACGGTGGTGGAGGAATACCACTGCCCGCCCAGGAATCTGGACGAGGAAACCGACTGACCCGTGCTTTCCCGACACCTTCCACCGGTTCTGGCCGGCCCGGTATTGCGACGCGTCAGCGGCCACCGGCTGTGCCTTTGGCTGATTGCCGGGCAGCCGCTGTCCCTGTCGTTCTTCCTGTGCCAGCGTGATGCGCCCGCCGATGGACTGATCAACCGCCCGCTGCAGGACCGGGAGATCACCTGTCTGCGACTCGGCACCTGTGCCTGGCTCTACCTGCTGGATATTGCCACTGACCAGCCGCTGCCGCCCGGCACCTTTCTCGAGTACGATCTGGGCGTGGCCCCGGCGGATGACGACGGGCCATCACCCCGTTGGATTCAGGACTGGGCGCCACACCTGTGCCCGCCTGGCCGGCAGCGGCCGGGCTTCGTGTTCAAGCAACGCCTTGACCGGCTGCTGCACGGCTCCTGCCGCCGCCCCCACCATCCGTCGAGGGATGGGCTGGTGCGCGTGGATGAGGAACTGCAGGCCGCGGCCTCGGTGGACGACTACCCGGCGCTGCTCCTGCTGACCGGTGACCAGATCTACGCCGATGACGTGGCCGGCCCGATGCTGCACGCCATCCACTGTGTTATCCAGCAACTCGGGCTCTATCAGGAAGAGCTCGAGGGCGCTTCGCTGAACAACAGCCGGGAGCTGGCCTCCCTGGCCAAGGCCTACTATCACCGGGACGAACTGCTCCCGGAAACGGAATTCAACGAGGACCTGACCGAGCGCTTTTTCGGCGGGGTCCGCAAGCCGGTGTTCACCACCGCCAGTGCCGGTAACCACCTGATCTCCTTTGCCGAGGTCATGGCCATGTACCTGTTGGTCTGGTCGCCTACCCCCTGGAACCTGGTGACGGCCACCAACCCCGGTGTCAGCGGCAAGGAGCTTGAGCGGTACCGTCGGGAGCAGCAGGCGCTGGACGAGTTTGCCAGCCAGTTACCAGAGGCCACCCGGGCCCTGGCCAACGTGCCGGTGTGCATGATGTTCGATGACCATGACATCACCGACGACTGGAACCTCTCCGCGCTGTGGGAAGCCACGGCCTATGAACACCCGTTTTCCCGCCGCATCATTGGCAATGCCTTGCTGGGCTACCTGCTGTGCCAGGGCTGGGGAAACGCACCGGAGCACTTCGGGGATATCCTGCCCCTGTGCCGAACGCTTCTGCCGCCAGAGCCGACCGGGGAGGATCTGCACAAGGCGACCCAGGACGAGCTGATCGACCGGCTGCTCCACTTCCACCACTGGCACTACACCCTGCCCACATCCCCGAAACTCGTGGTGCTGGACACCCGGACCCAGCGGTGGCGCAGCGAGGTCCGCCGGGGTCACCCGTCCGGCCTGATGGACTGGGAAGGCCTGACCGACTTTCAGCAGGACATCATGGGGGAGGAGGCCGTGGTGGTGGTTTCCGCAGCGCCCATGTTCGGGGTCAAGCTGATCGAGATGGTGCAGGCGGTGTTCACCTTTTTTGGCAAACCGCTGCTGGTGGACGCGGAAAACTGGATGGCACACCGGGGCGCTGCCAGTGTCCTGCTCAACATCTTTGGACACCCCAAAACGCCCCGCCACTTCGTGATTCTGTCCGGCGACGTGCACTACTCCTTTGCCTACGATGTTTATCTGCGCCACAAGCGCAACAGCCCGCGTGTCTGGCAGATCACCAGCAGCGGTATCAAGAATGAGTTTCCGGACAGATTGCTGGAATGGATGGACCGGCTCAACCGCTGGCTGTTCGCGCCCTGGTCGCCGCTGAACTGGTTTACCAAACGCCGGCGGATGCGCGTATCGCCCCGGCTACCGACCGGTCGGGATGCCGGCGAACGGTTGTGGAACTGTTCCGGCATCGGCGATGTGCGGCTGGATAACAGCGGCACTCCCACGACAATACGCCAGCTTGACGCCACCGGCGGAGGTACCTTATTCCAGGCCCGGAAGGAGCGGGAATCGGGCCCGGATGCTCCGGATTCAGAGCCAGGCCGCCAGCAAATCCACCAGCCAGGGCACCAGCAACGCGGTCGCGAAGGCTGATAGTGCCATGGCCAGGCCCGAAAACGCCCCCATGCGCGAGCTGACCTGAAACGCCCTGGCCGTGCCAATGCCGTGGGCCGCCACACCCATGGCAATGCCTTTGGCGGTATCGTCGGTGACCCGTATCCATTCAAAGAGCTTGGTGCCCAACACCGCACCGGTGATGCCGGTAATCACCACCAGTACCGCCGTCAGTGACGGCAAACCGCCAATCTTCTCGGAAATGCCCATGGCCACGGGTGCCGTGGCGGATTTCGGTGCCAGCGACATCTGGATCTCCAGGGAACCACCCAGCAACCGGGCCAGCCAGATCGAACTGCCAGCGGCAATCACCACCCCGCACACCAGGGAAATGGCCACCGGCAGCCAGAGCTGTCGCAGCCGCGAGAACTGCTGATACAGGGGAACCGCCAGGGCCACCGTCGCCGGTCCCAGCAGAAAATGCACAAACTGGCCGCCCGCGAAATAATCGCTGTAGGAGGTGCCGGTCAGCAGCAGCAAGGCAATCAGCATGGCCACAGACGTCACCACCGGGTTGGCCAGCGGGTTGGAATTGGTTTTCAGATACAGCCGGTAGGCCAGGCCGTAAGCCACCAGGGTGATGGTCAGGCCCAGCAGGGGTGATGCCGAGAGGTATACCCAGATATCCTTGAGGCCCGGATCAGTCATCGCTCTGCTCCCCGTCAGGCTCCGCCCCGGCGAACCAGCGGCTGGTCAACTGCATGATGAAGGCGGTCGCCACCATGGTCACGATGGTGCTGAGCAGCAGCGACAGGGTAATCGGCAGCCACTCATCGGCAATGCGCCCGAAATGCGCCATCATGCCCACCCCGGCGGGCACGAACAGCAGGGAAAGGTGGCTGAGCAGGGCCGACGATGCCTGATCAACCGATGCTGGCGCCCGGCCCCGGATCATCAGCGTCAGGAACAGCATAACCATACCCAGCACCGGCCCCGGAATCGGCACATTCATAAGCCGGACGGTGATCTCCCCGACCAACTGGTACACCAGCAACAGCGTTATACCATTCAGGAACTGCATACCGTCGTCTCCGGTTGTTATTGGGTGGGAACTTTCTGACCCGAGTCATCGTGTACCCGAACCGATATCAGTATACTTGCAGGTAACAAACAAAAGTCCAACAACCGGTCGGAGACACACAAGGAATGAAACGCCTGGGAACACTGGATGCTTCGTGGCTGGCAGTGGAATCTGAAGACACCCCGATGCACGTGGGAAACCTGCAGATTTTTTCGCTGCCGGAGGGCGCTCCCGAAACCTTTCTGCGGGACATGGTTACCCGCATGAAGGAAGCCGGTGACATCGCCTCGCCCTGGGGCTACAAACTGGCCTGGTCCGGATTTATTGGCCGGCTGGTGGCGCCGGCCTGGAAGCTGGACAGGAAGATCGACCTGGACTACCACGTGCGCCATTCCGCCCTGCCGCGCCCGGGTGGCGAGCGGGAACTGGGCGTGCTGGTCTCCCGCCTGCACTCGAACCCGCTGGATTTTGCACGTCCGCTCTGGGAGTGCCACGTGATCGAGGGATTGGAGAACAACCGTTTTGCACTCTACACCAAGATGCATCATTCGATGATTGACGGCATCAGCGGCGTGCGGCTCATGCAGAGAGTGCTGACCACCGATCCGGACAAGCGCGACATGCCTCCGCCCTGGTCGGTGCGGCCAGAGCGGCGCCGGGGCAGTAAAACCGATACCGAAGCCAGTATTCCGGCCGCCTTCTCCCAGGCCATGGACGCCCTGAAACTGCAGGCCGACATGGCCCCGAGGCTTTGGCAGGCGGGCAACCGCTTGCTGCACTCCGTGCGCCATCCGGAAGACGGGCTGACAGCCCCCTTCACCGGGCCGGTCTCCAAGATCAATCACCGTGTGACCGGCCAGCGACGGCTTGCGACCCAGCATTACGAACTCGAGCGGCTGAAGGAGCTGGCGAAAGTCTCCGGTGGCTCGATGAATGACATCGTACTCTATCTCTGTGGCACGGCCCTGCGGCGGTTCCTGCTGGAACAGGATGACCTGCCGGACATCCCCCTGACGGCGGGCATTCCGGTTAACATTCGCCCGTCGGACGACCAGGGCACCGGCACTCAGATCAGCTTCATGATTGCCTCTCTGGCCACCAACGAAGCCGATCCGCTGACCCGCCTCCAACACATCAAGACCTCAAGCCGGCGCGCCAAGGAACACTTGCAGAAGCTGCCCAAGAGCGCGCTGAACCAATACACCATGCTGCTGATGTCGCCTTATATTCTGCAGTTGATGTCTGGCCTGGGTGGCCGCATGCGGCCGGTGTTCAACGTGACCATCTCGAACGTACCGGGTCCCCAACGTACCCTGTATTACGAGGGCGCCAAACTGGAGGCCATGTACCCGGTCTCGCTGATCGCCCACGGTGGGGCCCTGAACATTACCTGCCTCAGTTACGACGGCGCCCTGAATTTCGGCTTTACCGGTTGCCGGGATACCCTGCCCAGCATGCAGAAACTGGCGGTGTATACCGGTGAGGCCCTGGATGAACTGGAGCACCTGATACTGCCACCCAAGCCCCGGAAAGCCCGGCGCACGGCCGCAAACAAAGCCTAGGCCCTGCTGTTCCAATGGGCCGCACCCACAAAGATCAGTTGAAGGAAGCGGGTCGTCCGCTTCCGGATCTGGTCTACCTGGTAATCGTCGTCGGCTGACACACCCAACAGGTCGGTCAGACTGAAGGCAACACTCCGGACCACCAGATCACAGGTCATCTCCAGGTCACTGTCGCTGAGGTGGTCCACCAGCCGCAGTCGTCTCAGATCATTGGCAAGCTCGCTGGCAAAAAAACGCATTTCACTGCGAATTCCCTCCTGGATGGCCCGGCTCTCTCCGGCCAGCCCCTGGGCCATGAACAGAAAAAAGCTGCGATTGTTCTGGGCATGGCTGATAAAAATCGCCACCGATTCATCCATGAGCTTGTCCGCCTGCAGCACGTTGCCGCGGGCCTCCCTCATCATCCGGCGCAATACCAGACCCAGCTCATCCACCAGTTGCAGGCCCAGATCGTCCATATTGCGGAAATGCCGGTAAAAGGACGTCGGCACGACGCCCGCCTGACGGGTCACTTCGCGGATACCAAGGCTGGCAAAATGTCGCCCCTTGCCCACCAGGGCCAGTGCTGCGCTCATCAGCTTGTCGCGGGTTTCCCCGGGCTTTCGTCGTTGTCGTTCTGCCATCACCTGCCCGCATTGCCATGGTTGTCGAATCCAGGTTCACAAGTGTACACATCTGGAAAACAGAAAGTACAGAATGCTTGTCATTTCGTGCCAACTCAAAGTCCACCATTGTCCTTCGCAAACTCCGTGTGTACAGTCGTACACATTAGTGAACAACTGTACACATAGGTAGAGTTGAACGAACGGAGACAACATTCATGTTGGCGAGAAACACCCAGACCAGAGCCATGCATTGGCTTGGCAGACAGCTGTTTAACCGGGATGACCCGGCGGCATTTTTTGATCCGCTTCTGGAGCGCATCAACCCCATGCTGGTACAACAGTTCACACCAGCACGGGTTGAACAGGTCATCCAGGACACCCCGGACACCCGTACTTGGGTGCTGAAACCCGCCAGGCGATGGGGCGGGTTCCAGGCTGGGCAGCATGTGAACATCTGTGTTGACATAGACGGTATTCGACGCAACCGTACGTTCAGTCTGTCCAGTTCCCCCCTGCTTTGGCAGGAACAGGGACGCATCACCCTGACCATCAAGCGACTGCCCGGCGGACGGGTCACCAACTGGCTACACGATCATCTCGAGCCAGGTGACACCCTGGGCCTTGGCGAGGCCTTTGGCGATTTTCTGCTGCCCGAGACACCCCGGCCGGCCCTGTTTATCGCCGGTGGCAGCGGGATCACCCCCATCTTGAGCCAGATTGAAACCCTGGCCACCACCAACATCCGGGCGCCGGTCAGCCTGCTGTACTTTGTCCGCACCCACGCTGACGCCATCGCCGGTGAAAAGCTCCGGGCCATCGCTGCCCGCTGCCCGTCCCTGAGCTTGCGCATCATCGCAACCCACGAGAGCGAGATGCCCCGGTACCTGAGGGACGAAGACCTCGAACAGGTACCCGGCCTCACGGCCCGGGATGTGTACCTCTGCGGCCCCGGCGGCTTGATGGATCTGGCCAACGACCTGCTGGCGCGGCACGGGGTTGCCTCTGACAACGTCCATTGCACTTTTTTCGCGGCCCCTGCGGCGGCCGATCTGAACGACCAGGCCCTGGGTGGCACCGTCCGGTTTGCCAAAAGCAACCTGGAAATGAGTTCAGAAGGGGATGCCAACCTGCTGGAGATGGCCGAAGCGGCGGGCCTGACGCCCCGCCATGGCTGCCGGATGGGTATTTGTCATCAATGCAGTTGCCGCAAAACCAGCGGCACCGTGATCAATCGACTCACCGGCCAGGCCTCCGGCCCCGGTGAGGAAAACGTCCAGCTCTGTATCTCCGTGCCCCGGGGACCGGTCAGCATTGACGTTTAAATCCACCTTTATGTTCACGCTGCAGCCCGGCAAGGGTTGCAAGGAGACACACCATGAAATCCATGACCGAATCACAACTGACGGAACTGGCCACTGATCTGAACGCCATCCGGGACGAGGTCCTGGCGGACCTGGGCGAACGCGATGCCCGATACATCCGCCGGGTGATCCGCCTGCACCGCACCCTGGAAGTCGGCGGCCGCGTCCTCATGCCCTTCGGCTTTATTCCGCCGGTGTTCGTGGCGGCCACGGCCGCACTGGGGCTCTCCAAGATCATCGAGAACATGGAAATCGGCCACAACGTTATGCACGGACAATACGACTGGATGAACGACCCGTCCCTGCACTCGCAAACCTACGAGTGGGATACCGTGTGTACCGCCGACTCCTGGCGCCGGACCCACAATTACGAACACCACACCTACACCAACGTCATCGGCAAGGACAGAGACTACGGTTACGCCCTGTTGCGCCTGAGTGACGATGACAAATGGCAACCGGCACATACCCTCCAGTTCATCAACTACATTCTGCTGAGCGTGTTCTTTCAGTGGGGGGTTGGCCTGCATGAGCTGGAGTTCGAGCGCATCCGCCGGGGTGAAATCCGCCTGCGGGACAAGCTGCCGTTGCTGAAGGACTTCGTTCGCAAAGGCGGGCGCCAGGCGTTCAAGGACTATGTGTTCTTCCCGCTGCTGACGCTGCCGGTGGCGCCCATCGTGCTCGCCGGGAATGTCGGCGCCAACCTGATGCGTAACCTCTGGTCATCCACCGTTATTTTCTGCGGGCACTTTACCCAGGATGCGGAAACCTTCAGTGAGGAAGCGTGCGAGGGAGAGAGCAAAGGGCACTGGTACCTGCGACAGCTCACGGGCTCATCAAACTTCACCGGCAGCAAATGGGTACACCTGCTGAGCGGCCACCTGAGTTACCAGATTGAGCACCATGTGTTTCCCGACCTGCCCGCTCATCGATACCCGGAGATTTCAGAGAAGGTTCAGGCGGTCTGCCGCAAGCACGGCATCCATTACAACACCGGCAGTTTTGCCCGGCAGTACAGCACAGTGTTGAAACGGATCTTCAGCTATTCACTGCCAGACCGGGTACGCCTCCGGCTGACCGCTCAGACCGCCTGACAAACGATTGTTTCAGGCGATCTGAAGCAACCTGAGCAACTGTGGCCGATGCTGATCCTGGATCACATCGGCCAGGGTGTATTTGTCGAGTACGTCGAGGAAGGCTCCGAGAGCCTCGCCGAACATGGATCTGAGGCCGCAGACCGGCGTGATCCGGCAGGCGTTTTTGGAGGAGAAGCATTCGACGATACTGAGGTCCTGCTCGGTTTCACGAACCAGGATCCCCACATTGATATCGGTGGGCGACCGGTGCAGGCGCATGCCCCCCTTCTTGCCCCGAATCGTTTCGATGTACCCCTTTTTGTTGAGTTGATGCACCACTTTCATCAGGTGATTCTTGGAGATGTCGTAACTGTCGGCAATTTCCTGAATGGTGGTCAGCCGGTCACCCTGCACCGCCAGATAAATCAGTACGCGCAATGAATAGTCAGTGTATCGGGTGATGTGCATTCAGTACTCCAGTCGTTCAATATCGTCGTCAATAGGAAGGGCGTGTCAGCAAATATCCGGCACTGCCACACAGGCATACCCCCGCCACCGCCAGAACCATCCCGGATGCCCCCATCACAAACAGGATGCCCCAGCTGATCGCCATCATGGTGCAGGCCATCACCTTGGCTCGCACCGGTACCGAGCGGTTATCCCGCCAGCGCTCTATGGCAGGACCGAAGCGGGGGTGACCTTCCAGCCACGCTGCAAAGGCCGGCGAGCCCTTACTGGCAAAAAAAGCCGCCAGCAGGACAAACGGGGTGGTTGGCAATAACGGTAAAAAAACACCGACAGCGGCCAACCCGACGGATATATACGCAAGAATCCGAAAACCGGTTTTGCCGAAGAACTCGGGCATGAAAAGGGTTCCATTGCCGTTCATATTGGCATCCAGTCTACCGGCATTCAGTGAACAGGTCTTCCCAGGCGACTGAGAAACACCAATCGGGCGACATACGCCACCTTGACACCCACCGCAAACAGCAGCGTTCCGATATGCGCCAGGATTTGCCAGCCCATCGCCAGCCAGTCCGCGAGGGGGTAAGCCAGCAGGATCGTCACCAGCAGCCCCAGCGCCGAGCAGAGAATCGCAGAGTTGGCGTAAAACAGAAACCTCTCCATACTTCACCTTACCTCAGCTTACATATATTTTTAATACTATTTATAATAGTCAGGTGACCGACACCAGGTCAAGCCTGTGAGAATCCCCTATACCAAAGGTAGTAAAGTACACTACCCCTCAATTTTCATGCCCAGTGGTTACTTCTTTTACTTTAAAGATGTATTATTTTTAAATCTTTAAACCAGAGAGGAAATTGCCATGGCTCACTACCGCCGACTATGGTTCTTGTTGATTGCCATCGTGGGGGTCACCTTCACGTTACTGGGCTATTTTGGCGCGGAGGTCTACCGCGCCGCGCCGCCCATTCCGGATCGCGTGGTGTCTGCCAGCGGCGACACCCTGATGACCGAGGACAGCATCCTCGACGGCCAGACCGCCTGGCAATCCGTGGGCGGCATGCAGTTGGGCTCCATCTGGGGCCACGGTGCCTATCAGGCACCGGACTGGACCGCAGACTGGCTGCACCGCGAGCTGGAAAACTGGTTAGCCATCGCCGCCCGGGAAGAGTTTGGTCAGGACTGGCACAGCCTCAGTGGCCAGCAGCAGAACGCACTCCATTACGAGTTGAAAAATGAGTACCGCACCAACCGTTATGACGACGCCACCGGCACCCTGCAGCTGTCAGAACGCCGGACCGCCGCCATTGCCGAAACCGCCGACTACTACAGCCGGCTGTTCAGCGATGCGCCGGAGCTGCAATCTACCCGTGAAAACTACGCCATGAAGGAAAACACCCTGCCCAGCGCCCAGCGCCGAGAGCGGATGACCGAGTTTTTCTTCTGGACCGCGTGGGCCGCCGCCACCGAACGCCCCGGCACCGATGTCACCTACACCAACAACTGGCCCCATGAGCCACTGATCGACAACAAGCCGAGCGCGGAGAATATCGTCTGGTCGGTGGTCAGCGTGATTCTGCTGATTGCCGGTGTCGGCGGCCTGATCTGGGCCTGGGCCTTCCTGCGCAAGGAAGACGAAGAGCCCGAGGCACCGATCCGGGATCCCCTCAGTACCTTCGCACTGACGCCCTCTCAGAAAGCGCTGGGCAAATACCTGCTGCTGGTGGTGGGCCTGTTCACCTTCCAGGTCATGCTGGGCGGCTTTACTGCGCACTACACCGTGGAAGGCCAAAGCTTCTACGGCATCAACGTCTCCAAGTGGTTCCCCTACTCGCTGGTTCGCACCTGGCACATTCAGGCGGCGTTGTTCTGGATCGCCACGGGTTTCCTGGCCGCCGGTCTGTTCCTTGCTCCAATCATCAACGGCGGCAAAGACCCGAAGTTCCAGAAACTGGGCGTCGACGTGCTGTTCTGGGCCCTGGTCGTCGTGGTCGCTGGCTCCTTTATCGGCAACTTCCTGGCCATTGCCCAGATCATGCCGGCTAACCTGAGTTTCTGGCTGGGCCACCAGGGTTACGAGTTTGTGGACCTCGGCCGCCTCTGGCAGATTGGCAAGTTCCTCGGCATCGTGTTCTGGCTGGTGCTGATGCTGCGCGGCATCGTACCCGCCCTGCGTCAACCCGGTGACAAGAACCTGCTGGCGTTGTTGACCGCGTCGGTGGTGGCCATCGGCCTGTTCTATGGCGCCGGCTTTTTCTACGGCGAGCGCACTCACATCTCCATCATGGAGTACTGGCGCTGGTGGATTGTCCATCTGTGGGTCGAAGGCTTCTTTGAAGTGTTCGCCACCGCCGCCCTGGCCTTTATCTTCTGCAGCATGGGCCTGGTGTCCCGTACGGTAGCCACCTCAGCCAGCCTGGCGTCGGCCAGCCTGTTCATGCTTGGCGGTGTACCCGGTACCTTCCACCACCTGTACTTTGCCGGCACCACCACCCCGGTGATGGCCGTCGGTGCCACCTTCAGCGCCCTGGAAGTGGTACCGCTGGTGGTACTCGGCTACGAAGCCTGGGAAAACTGGAAGCTGAAGTCCCGCGCACCCTGGATGGAAAACATCCGCTGGCCGCTGACCTTCTTCGTGGCGGTCGCCTTCTGGAACATGCTGGGGGCCGGGGTACTCGGGTTCATGATCAACCCGCCGGTCGCGCTGTATTACATCCAGGGCCTGAACACCACGCCCACCCATGCCCACGCAGCACTGTTCGGTGTCTATGGCTTCCTGGCCCTGGGCTTCTCACTGCTGATCCTGCGTTACATCCGCCCACGCATCGTCTTTGACGAGCGGCTGATGAAAGTCGGGTTCTGGTGGCTGAACATTGGCCTGGTGCTGATGCTGTTCACCAGCCTGCTGCCCATTGGCATCATCCAGTTCGTGGCCAGCGCCAGCGAAGGCCTGTGGTACGCCCGTAGCGAGGCCTTCATGCAGACCGACCTCCTGCAAACCCTGCGTTGGGTCCGGACCATTGGCGACGTGGTCTTTATCATCGGCGCTCTCGCGGTCGCCTGGCAAGTGGTGAAGGGAATTGTCTTCCCGGATCTTGCGCCGGCTGAGTCAACAACGGACGCCGCCATCCCGGAAAGAGCCTGATCGTGCCACTGTGATGGCCGGTATCACCTGAAGTCAGGGGCCAAGGATGGCCCCATCCATCCTCTCCTTGCCCTTTTGCACACTTCCGACACTACCCCCAGTGGGATATCGGAATGATTGATCAATTCTGCGATACTTGCTCTACTGTTGATGATAAAACGCACATCGCCGTTGCGACAGGATCACTCCTATGCCCCAGGCTCCGCTGACAGACCGTTTTGGTCGCACCGTTAATTACGTGCGGCTGTCCGTCACCGACCGTTGCGATTTCCGGTGCGTGTACTGCATGGCCGAGGAAATGACGTTCCTGCCTCGCCAGCAGGTGCTCACGCTTGAGGAAATTGCCCGGGTAGCGCGAACCTTTGTCGACCTGGGTACCGAGAAGATCCGCCTGACCGGGGGTGAGCCCCTGGTCCGCAGGGACATTCTGGAACTGGTCCGGGAAATCGGCGGCTATGGCCTGCGGGATTTTGCCATGACCACCAATGGCAGCCAGTTGCCAGCCATGGCAGAACCGCTGCGCAAGGCGGGGCTCAAACGCCTCAACATCAGCCTGGACTCCCTGGATGCGGACAAGTTTCACCGGATTACCCGTACCGGCCGGCTAAGCCAGGTACTGGATGGCATCGATGCCGCCCGGAACGCCGGCTTTGAGGGCATCAAACTCAATACCGTGGTCATGAAAGGCGGGAACGATGAGGAAGTGCCCGAGCTGGTCGAGTTTGCCCGGCGCAAGCACATAGACATCACCTTTATTGAAGAGATGCCCCTGGGCGAGATCTCTGAACATGACCGGGGCGAGGCCCTGTGCACCAGCGACGAGGTGCGGGACATTATCAGCCGGCATCATGAACTGACCCCCACCCCGGAGGACTCCGGTGGCCCGGCGCGTTACTACCGGATGCCGGACAGCGGCACCAAAATCGGATTTATTTCCCCCCATTCCCACAATTTCTGCTCAACCTGTAACCGGGTCCGGGTCACTGTGGAAGGTCGCCTGTTGCTTTGCCTGGGCAACGAGCACTCGGTTGATCTTCGCCGTGTTCTGCGGGGTCATCCTGTCAACGATGAAAAGCTTCGGGAAGCCGTCATCAACGCCATGGACCTGAAGCCCGAGCGGCATCACTTTTCCAGCGATGGGGACGTGCAGATTCTGCGGTTCATGAATATGACCGGGGGCTGAGCTCAGTCCTTCGAGCATTCCCGCCCTTCAAGCTCGATGCAACAGCGAGTGTAACCCTTGGGCTCCGCCCCTGAGTGCATGTGGTCAGCCCTGGCCAGTGGCCCTGGATTCTTCAACCAGGGCCTCGAAATCGGGCGCTTCGTCCGGCGCCTTGTCCACGCAGATAACCGGAACGAGAGCACCGCCCTCACCACGTTCAAATGCCGACGTCTCTTCGGCCGAGGCCTCATCCGGCAACTCAGACCGGCAGAAGACAAACAGCAGGCGCTGGGGCTCGGGCTGCTCACGAGTGGCCAGGATAAGGTCCTGATAATTGCTGATCATGGAAGCGTCCTTTAAAAACGGGGTCGCCGTCGGGCGGCCGTGTCAAGATTTACTGGCTGATCGCCATCAGTCGCTGGGGATCGGAGATCAGCAATTTGCTCCGATTGACCCGTACCAGCCCGTTGGCTTTCAGGTCCGCCAGAATCCGGGAGAAGGTTTCCGGTTGCATGGCAAGCCGGGAGGCCACCAGGCATTTGGGCAGCGGCAACTCCACTTCCCCGCCCTTCTCCGCACCATTCGGCAGCAGGTCTATCAGATACCGGATCAGCCGGTCGCGGGCACTCTGAACGGTCATGATTTCGAGGTCATGGAACCGGGAGACGGCCCGTTGGGCATAGTGGCGGAGGGCTGCCTGGGCGTACCGGGGGTTACGCTCGATCAGTTCCTGATAGGCCTTGACCGGTATCATCAGTACGTCGCTGGCCTTCAGGGCTTCGGCATAACAGGCATAGCGGGGCGGATCGGCGTAGATCATGACTTCGGCGAAGCAGTCGCCAGGGGCGACGCTGTCGAGCGTGCGGTCGATTCCGGAGGAGTCGAGGCGGTACAGGCGCAGGCGGCCGGAGATCACGAAGAAGAAGTGATGGGCTGGCATGTCCTGGCGATACAGCAATTGGTGATGCCCGAGGCGCAGGCGACGCGACTGCCTGATCAGGTTCCGGAGATCCTGGCTGCCGAGCGCGGCAAACATGGGGTGACTGCGCAGGGCCTGGAGGCCGTTTTCGTCATCGAATGGTTTGTTGACGGCGACCAGTACCGGTTTGCTGTATTGGGTTTCCGCAGTTTGTATCTGCATCATGGGAGAGTCCTCTCTGCATATTCATGCATCCAAAATCATGTTTTAAATAGTAGAGAGATGTGGGTTGGGAGTCGCTCCCCCGATGGAGGTAGTTGCGGGGCTATTTCTGAGTAATTGATTTAACTCAAAGATGGGCCTGGGAGCACTGGCCGATGGGGGAACTCCACCGACCACCCGACAAGCGAGTTAACCTCGCTACTGCATTAACGGCGAATCTGGCAATTCCAGGTCGACACCTTCCACTCTGGTTTCTACCGCCAGAACCTGCAGGTACTGCCGGAAGGCTCGCCGTGTCACGCTTTCGCTCAGGTACTGACGTATCTGGGGTTTCACGTACTCGTAGGGCAACTCTTCGCCGTCGATGCGCTGGTCAACGCGGACCAGGTGCCAGCCGTAGCGACTTTCGATCAGTTCCGGGTTCAGGCCTTCCTGGAGGGCAAGGACCGGGCGCTCGAATTCTTCGACGGTCTGGCCCTTGCTGATCTGGCCGAGGCTGCCGCCCTGGTGGCGGGATTCGCAGGCGGAGTATTGTTTGGCCAGGTCGGCGAAGCGGGCACGGCCTTCGATCAGGGAAGTCAGTAGCTGGTGGCCGGCCTCTTCCTGGCGCATGCGTTCCTGGACGTCGTCCGGGGCGGCGGCGAGGAGGATGTGGCTGACGGCCATCAGGGTGGGGCTGCGGAAGCGGGCCGGGTTCGCGGCGTAGAATCGTTCGCAGTCCTGCTCTGTCGGGTCCGGGACCTGGAGCTCCAGTTCCAGCACGCGGGCGATGCGGTCTTCTTCGTCCACCATGTCCTGCAGTCCAAGGCGCTGTGCCTGTTGCAGGAGCAGCTCGCGGATCACGAGGCTTCGGGCGGCTTCGCGCCAGGCTTCGGCGACTTCTTCGGCCGGGTGATGCTGCATTTCCCGGGCAATGTCGTCTTCGCCGATGAGGGTGTTACCCACGGTGACCGGCGGGAACTGGTTTCTGGGTTTTTCGGCGTCGCCGACGGGGATGAGTTGCATGGCTTTTACCCTTTTGATCTGTTTGTCGGATTACGACTTCCTCTAATCCGACCTACTTGTGTGCTTTCGGGCTCGGGAATTTGTCGGATTACGACTTCGTCTAATCCGACCTACATTCGAAGCTGCGGCGCTTGGGTAGGTCGGATTAGCGTGGCCCCGCCACGCGTAATCCGACACTCTTCAAGCTCCCATTACGCCCGCTTGCGAACCACCTGGTACTTCCGTCCGACATACTCCACCGGTACGCTGAGCATGTGCACCAGGCGGGTGAACGGGAACAGCACGAAGATCGTCAGGCCCAGGAAAATGTGGGTCTTGTAGATCCAGTGCACGTCGGCAATGTAATCCGCCACACCACCCTGCAGTGTGAAGATGCCCTGGGCCCAGGCGGAGAACTTGAGCATGGTGCCGCCATCCAGGTGGCCCAGGGTCGGCAGGATGGTGAGCAGGCCAAGCGCCAGCTGGACCACCAGGATCACGATGATCATGTTGTCGGCAAAGGTGCTACTGGCCTTCACGCGGGGGTCGGTCAGCCGGCGCCAGGCGAGCATGCCGCCGCCGACAATGGCCATGGCGCCGGCGATGCCGCCAACCACGATGGCCATCACCTGCTTCTGACCCGGCGTGATGACCCACTCGTAGGCCCAGTGCGGAGTGAGCAGGCCAACCAGGTGGCCGAAGAAGATCACCAGTACGCCGACATGGAACAGCACGCTGGCCATCACCATGTTTTTCTTGCGCAACATCTGACTGGAATGGGCTTTCCAGGTGAACTGGCCCTGGTCGTAGCGGGCCCAAGTGCCAATCACCAGCACGGCGATGGCAATGTAGGGATAAACCCCAAATAGCAGTGTGTTCAGATAGGACATCATTTCCGTTTCCTCCTGCGCCCTCAGGCGCGCCCGGCCTGACGGGGTGTGACATCCGTCATCAGCTGATCGCTCAGGTGAATGGTCTGGGTCTGCTCGAGCTCGCGGCGGCGCTGGCCTACCACGCCACCGGTACTGCAGGAACCGCCCTGATCATCAACAAACTTCACCATTTCCTCTTCCCAGACTTTATCCAGGGCCTCCGGGGTATCGTCGCGTTCTTCCGAGGCGACGATCCGGGCCAGCTCCTGGCGATTCGCGGTGCGGCCGGACAACACCAGCAGGGAATCCATCACCACGTGATAGAAACTTTCCCGCTGGTACAAGCGCTCGCCCAACAAGCCCAGAATGTGATGGATATCCTCCAGCCAGTTCCGGATTTCGTCCCAGGGGCGGGTGGAAAGATACTCCAGGAACAGCGGCAGGTAGTCCGGCAACTCCTTGGCATCGATCTCCAGACCATTGGCCCGGTATTCCTCCATCAGGTCCACCATGGCCTGGCCACGATCCCGGGATTCGCCGTGCACGTGCTCGAACAGCAGCAGGGACGTAGCCCTGCCCTTGTCAAACATGCCCACGTAGCGCTCCTGCGAGTCCAGCAAATCGCCATCGCACAGCATTTCCACGCAGCGAAGCAGTTGCTCCTTGTTCTGCCGGGGCAGCCGGCTGTCCTCCAGGACAGCGGCAATCAGGGCGTCTTTGGAGGCCTGGAGTTCTTCGGTCGGGTACTCAAGCACCCGTGCCAGTACTTTCAAAAGTTGCATCTCGGCCTCCTTATTCCTGCAGCTGTTTCGGGTCAACCTGCTTCACGGTCGACAACTTCTGGACCATGCTGGTGGTCTGCTTGCGGCCACCGAACATATTGAATTTGCTGTCGCCGTTGCAGCCGTCGCCGAAGCTGAAACCGCAGCCGCCACGCTCGCCGTGGGCAGTGGCGTCCGGGAAGGCCTCCTTCGCCAGCTCTCGGTGGCTGGTGGGGATTACAAAGCGGTCCTCGTAGTTGGCAATGGCCAGATAACGGTACATCTCGTCAGCCTGGGCCTTGGTCAGGCCACATTCCTCCAGCGCCCGCAGATCCTCCCTGCCTTCGACGGTTTCAGCCCGCTTGTAAAGCCGCATCGCCATGATCCGCTTGAGGGCTCGCACGATCGGCTTTTCGTCACCGGCAGTCAGCAAATTCGCCAGGTACTTGACCGGGATCCGCAGGCTTTCGATCTTCGGCAGTATGCCGTCAAACTCGACCTTACCGGCTTCCGCGGCGGACTGGATCGGGCTCAGCGGCGGTACGTACCAGACCATGGGCAGAGTGCGGTACTCGGGGTGCAGCGGCAGGGCCAGTTTCCAGTCCACCGCCATCTTGTACACCGGGCTTTGCTGGGCGGCTTCGATCACGTTCATCGGGATGCCGTCTTTCTTCGCCTGCTCGATCACTTTCGGGTCGAACGGGTCCAGGAAGATTTCCAGCTGTTTTTCATACAGCTCGTGCTCTCCCGGCGTACTGGCGACTTCCTCAATGCGGTCGGCGTCATACAGCAGAACGCCGAGGTAGCGGATACGGCCAACGCAGGTCTCGGAGCAGACCGTCGGCAGTCCGGCTTCAATACGCGGGTAGCAGAAGATGCACTTCTCGGACTTGCCGGTTTTCCAGTTGAAGTAGATCTTTTTATACGGGCAGCCGGAGACGCACATCCGCCAGCCACGACACTTGTCCTGATCGATCAGGACGATGCCGTCTTCTTCCCGCTTATAGATGGCGCCGCTGGGGCAGCTGGCGACACAGGTCGGGTTCAGACAGTGCTCGCACAGGCGCGGCAGGTACATCATGAAGGTGTTCTCGAACTGGCCGTAGATATCCGCCTGCACCTGGTCGAAGTTCTTGTCCTTGCGGCGCTTGGAGAACTCGGTGCCCAGGATTTCTTCCCAGTTGGGGCCCCATTCGATCTTCTGCATGCGCTGGCCGGAGATCAGCGAGCGCGGCCGCGCAACCGGCTGGTGCTTGCTGTCGCCCGCGGTGTGCAGGTGTTGGTAGTCGAAATCAAACGGCTCGTAATAGTCGTCAATTTCCGGCAGGTCCGGGTTGGCGAAGATGTTCGCCAACACCCGGAAGCGGCCACCGATTTTCGGGCGAATCTTGCCGGAGCTGTCGCGCATCCAGCCGCCCTTCCATTTGCCCTGGTTCTCCCACTCTTTGGGGTAGCCGATACCGGGCTTGGTCTCGACGTTGTTGAACCAGGCGTATTCCATGCCTTCACGGCTGGTCCAGACGTTCTTGCAGGTCACTGAACAGGTGTGGCAACCGATGCACTTGTCCAGGTTCAGCACCATGCCGACTTGAGAACGGATTTTCATTTTACAGCCTCCTGAACAGTGTCATTGCCTTCGCCGTCGAGCCAGTCGACGTTGTGCATCTTGCGAACCACCACGAATTCGTCGCGGTTGGAGCCGACGGTGCCGTAATAGTTGAACCCGTAGGAATACTGGGCGTAGCCACCAATCATGTGGGTCGGTTTCGGACAGACCCGGGTAACCGAGTTGTGAATACCGCCCCGGGTACCGGTAATTTCCGAGCCCGGAATGTTCACGATGCGCTCCTGGGCGTGGTACATCATCACCATGCCGGGCATCACGCGCTGGCTCACCACCGCCCGGGCCGCAATGGCACCGTTGGCGTTGAACAGCTCGATCCAGTCGTTGTCCTCGATAGTCAGTTCTTTCGCATCGTCTTCGCTCAGCCACACAATCGGGCCACCGCGGGACAGGGTCAGCATCAGCAGGTTGTCGCTGTAGGTGCTGTGGATACCCCACTTCTGGTGCGGCGTGATCCAGTTCAGCGCTTTCTCGGCGTTACCGTTGCTGCGCTGGTTCAGCATGCTGCTGACCGTCTTGGTGTTGATCGGCGGTCGGTACACCAGCAGGCTTTCACCAAAGGCACGCATCCACTCGTGGTCCTGATAGAACTGCTGACGACCCGTGAGGGTGCGCCAGGGGATCAGCTCGTGAACGTTGGTGTAGCCGGCGTTGTAGGACACGTGCTCGTCTTCCAGGCCAGACCAGGTCGGGCTGGAGATGATCTTGCGCGGCTGCGCCACGATGTCCCGGAAGCGGATCTTTTCCTCTTCCTTGTTCTTGGCCAGATGGGTGTGGTCCAGGCCGGTCATTTCTGACAACGCCGCCCAGGCTTTTACAGCAACCTGGCCATTGGTTTCCGGTGCCAGGGTCAGAATCACTTCCGCGGCGTCAATGGCACTTTCTATCTTGGGACGGCCGTCGTTGGCGCCACCAATGTGCTTGTAGTTCAGGTCACCCAGGAACTTCACTTCTTTTTGGGTGTTCCAGTTGATGCCCTTGCCACCGTTACCCAGTTTGTCCAGCAGCGGGCCAAGCGAGGTGAAGCGGGCGTAGGTATTCGGATAGTCCCGCTCAACGGTGATGAAGTTGGGCGCGGTCTTGCCCGGAATCAGGTCGCATTCGCCCCGTTTCCAGTCCTTAACATCAAAGGGCTGACCCAGTTCGGCCGGCGCATCGTGCAGCAGCGGCAGGGTGACCACGTCTTTCTCGACACCCAGGTGACCCTCTGTCGCCTTGGAAAACGCCTTGGCGATGCCCTTGTAGATTTCCCAGTCGCTGCGCGCTTCCCAGGCCGGATCGGTGGCTGCCGTCAGCGGGTGGATGAACGGGTGCATGTCCGAGGTGTTCAGATCGTTCTTCTCGTACCAGGTGGCCGTCGGCAGAACGATGTCGGAATACAGACAGGTGGTGGACATACGGAAATCCAGGGTCACCAGCAGATCGAGCTTGCCTTCCGGCGCTTCGTCATGCCATTTAACCTCTTTCGGTTTGGCGCCGCCTTCGTGGCCAAGATCCTTGCCCTGCAGACCGCTCTTGGTGCCGAGCAGGTACTTGAGCATGTACTCGTGACCCTTGCCGGAAGAACCCAGCAGGTTGGAGCGCCAGATAAACATATTGCGCGGATGGTTCTGGGGCGCTTCCGGATCCTCACTGGCGAAGGCCAGGGAACCATCTTTCATGGACTGCGCCACGTAATCCGACACGTCCATGCCCGCTTTTTCAGCTTCTGCGGCAATGCCCAGGGGGTTGCGGTTCAGCTGCGGCGCAGACGGCAACCAGCCCATGCGCTCGGCGCGCACGTTATAATCGATCAGGCTGCCGCCGAATTTGGCCTTGTCGGCCAGCGGCGACAGGATCTCGTCGACACCCAGCTTTTCGTAGCGCCACTGGCCGGAGTGGGCATAAAAGAAGGAAGTGCCGTTCATGTGACGCGGCGGACGCTGCCAGTCCAGACCAAAGGCCAGGGGCTGCCAGCCGGTCTGCGGGCGCAGTTTTTCCTGGCCGACATAGTGGGCCCAGCCGCCACCACTCTGA
This sequence comes from uncultured Marinobacter sp., assembly GCF_946886895.1. The sequence goes on from NZ_CAMPJO010000001.1 coordinate 52,691, forward strand.
CCAATGCACCCGCATAGGATGAGCATGTTGATCAGGCTGCGATAGTTCATGTCCATGTGGTACCAGTGGTTCATACCAGCCCCGACAATGACCATGGAACGGCCCTTGGTCTTGTCAGCGTTGTCCGCGAATTCACGGGCAATACGGATCACTTTCTCGGCAGGTACGCCGGTGATCTTTTCCTGCCAGGCCGGGGTGTACGGCTTCACTTCATCGTAAGAAGTGGCACCGTCGTCATCACCCAGGCCACGGCTGATGCCGTAGTTAGCGACCATCAGATCGTACACGGTGACCACACGGCCTTCGGTGCCATCCGCCAGCTGTACCTTGCGGGTACCCAGCTTGTGCTTGAGGATGTCTTTGATTTCCACGTGCTTGAAGTGGTCGTGTTCGATGCCACCGAAGTACGGGAAAGCAACATCCACGACTTCGTCGTGCTTCTTGACCAGGGACAACCGCAGGTTTACATCGGAACCCCTGGCGGTCTGCTTCAGGTTCCATTTGCCCTTCTCACCCCAGCGATAGCCGATGGAGCCATTGGGCGCAGTCAGCTCACCGGAGGCTTCGTCAATGGCGACGGTTTTCCACTCGGGGTTGTTTTCTTCGCCCAGACCATCCACCAGGTCACTGGCGCGCAGGAACCGGCCCGGTACGAAGCTGCCGTCGTCCCTTTCTTCCAGCATGACCAGGTAAGGCATGTCGGTGTAGCGGCGCACGTAGTCGGTAAAGTACTCGCTGGGCCTGTCGACGTGGAATTCCTTCAGGATCACGTGGCCCATGGCCATGCCCAGGGCGGCGTCGGTGCCCTGCTTGGGGTTCAACCATTCGTCAGACAGCTTGGAGACTTCCGCGTAGTCCGGCGTAATGGCAACGGTCTTGGTGCCTTTGTAACGCACTTCGGTGAAGAAGTGGGCATCCGGGGTGCGGGTCTGGGGCACGTTGGAGCCCCAGGCGATGATGTAGCCGGAGTTATACCAGTCGGCGGATTCCGGCACATCGGTCTGCTCACCCCAAGTCTGCGGAGAGGCCGGTGGCAGGTCGCAATACCAGTCGTAGAAGCTCAGGCAGGTACCGCCAATCAGCGACAGGTAGCGAGTGCCGGCGGCGTACGAAATCATAGACATGGCAGGAATGGGCGAAAAACCGAGGATCCGGTCCGGGCCGTGGGTCTTGGCGGTGTAGACGTTGGAGGCGCCAATCAGCTCGTTGACTTCGTCCCAGTTGGAACGCACGAAACCGCCCATGCCACGGCAGGGCTTGTATTCAGCGGTTTTCTTGGGATCTTCAACAATAGAGGCCCAGGCATCCACCGGATCCTTGTGCTCAACTTTGGCCGCACGCCAGAGCTTCATCAGGTGCTTGCGCATCAACGGGTACTTCAGGCGGTTGGCGCTGTACATGTACCAGGAATAACTGGCGCCACGGGGGCAGCCGCGGGGCTCGTGGTTGGGCAGATCCGGACGGGTGCGCGGGTAGTCTGTCTGCTGGGTTTCCCAGGTCACCAGGCCGTTCTTGACGTAAATCTTCCAACTGCAGGAGCCGGTGCAATTCACGCCGTGGGTGGAGCGCACGATCTTGTCGTGCTGCCAGCGCTGGCGGTAGCTGTCTTCCCATTCGCGGCTGACGTCGTGGGTTTCGCCGTGGCCATTGGAAAACGGCTCGCGCTTCTTCCTGAAGTAATTCAGTTTGTCGATCAAATGACTCATGGTCTCTCTCCCCATCCTCTCCGTTGCCCGGATCGCTGTTCCGATGTGGGAGCATTGTGTGCCAGAGAAACCCCAAAATCTGCGTGGTTACTACCTCATAACCCGCCCCTACCACCGAGGGGGTAGGGGCTTTGTATCCCCGGATGGAGAAGTCGCTGGCGTTCTTCACGCCGGTTGGCACGGGCGAACAGCACCAGACAAACCGACATCAGCAGGAACAGGATCATGAACATGGCGCTACGTACCCCCAACCATTGATTGACCGCGCCGAACAGAACGGGCAGAAGGAAGGCAACCGAACAGGCGCTGACCAGCAACAGCCCGGCCATCAGGGCGGCACGGTCCCGGTTCCGGATGATAACCATCCGCTGCAGGCTGCCGATGGCACAGCCCATGGCGACCCCCAGCATCACCATGAAAGCCGTTTCTGACCCCAGTGCCAGAGCAAACTCGAGCTCAAGGCCCGACGCCACACCGTGCACGCGCAGCGTCATGGGCGGATACGAAAGGACCACCAGCGCCAGCAGGCCGACCAGCAGGGAGCGGGGCACCACCCGGACGCTGCCATAACGGTCTGACAGGGCACCTCCGACCACCTGCGCCAGGGCCCCGGGCACCACAAACCACAACGCCAGGTTGGCCGCAGACGCCATCCGAAGCCCGAACTGGCCGCTCAGAAACTCCGGCAACCACAGCGCAAGCGCGAAGAAGCCACCGGCCAGCACGCCAAAGTAGCCACACAGGTGCCAGGCCCGCCAATGTGCGAGCCCCCCCAAACCGCATGCCACCGTCTGCCGGGAGGGCCGTTTCCATATCGGCGTCCCGGTCATCGGTCAGCATCATGAGCAACGCCATCACCAGCAGCAGCACAACGAGGTACACCAGCGGCACCCCACGCCAGGAGAAGGCTTCATGCAATAGTGGGACAAGGTAGTAGTTGAGCCCGGCCCCCATGACACCAGCCCCGAAGACACCCAGCGCCAGCCCCAGCCTCTCCGGTTTGCAGTGGCTGGTAACAAACTGCAGGCCGGCACTGTAGAAACCACCCGCCAGACCGAGGCCTCCGGCAACCGCCAGATACCCCGTGAACGTCGTGGTCATCAGCAACAACCCCATGCACAGGCTCAGGCCGGCCAGGCAGGCCAGCATCACGCGGCGGGCACCCACCCTGCGAGCCGCCAGCCCGGCCGGAATCGCCAACAGGGCGCTCACGGCCATCGGCATGGCAAGGAGCAACCCGAACTGCAGACTACTGAGGTTCAACTCGGTTCTCAGTTGCACACCCGCCACCGCAAACAGCGTCCAGCAGGCCGCCGAGACGGAAAATCCGGCCAGTGCCAGAGGTAACACCACCGCAAGCGATGCCAACTGTTCTTCCTGATTCGCCCCGCCATTCATGCCGTCACCACCTGGCTCACCCACCGACAAACATGGTTTTAATTGTCATCTTTTGCGCTGTCCAGGGTCAAAGACTATGATGGGTGACCAACCAGAGGGGTAATTGACTATCCTCAAGGTGGTAGCACAGGAGGTCTTCATGCCATCCAACAGCCCGCTTGTACGACGCATTACCATCGCGGTCGGTGCCGTGGTGCTGACCGCCGTTGTCAGTATGGCCACCACCCTGGTTGTGTCCCAAAGCATCAAGGGTAATGCCACGGCCATCAACCTGGCCGGCGCCCTGCGCATGGGCGCATTCCAGCTGCTTGCCCGCCCGGCGGACCAGAAAGCGATGATCGACCGTTACCAGGACCGGCTTACCAGTGTCGGCATTACCCGCGCCCTGCCGGCAGACAAGGGGCATCCCCTGTCCAGGCAGTACAGCGAGGTTCAAGAGTCCTGGGCCCGGACGCTACGCCCGGCCCTGGAGCGTCAACCTCTGGAGCGCCCCGTCCCCGCCGCTACGGTCACCGCTACGGAGCAATTTGTGGGCGAGGTCGATCGATTGGTCACCATGCTGGAGCATCGAACCGAAGCCCGGGTCGATTTGTTGTACCTGATCCAGCTGGCGAGTCTCTGCTTCTCGGTACTGATCATCGCCGCGCTGTTCCTCGATCTGAAAACCCGGGTACTCCGGCCATTGCAGACGCTGGTGGAGATTGCCGGTGCGGTGGGCGAGAAGAACTTTACCCGCAAGGCGAACCTCAAGGGTACCGACGAACTGGCCCGGCTGGGCACGGCCTTCGATCAGATGACCAGTGAGCTGGCACTCACCTATGGCGAACTGGAGGAACGGGCACGTCTCAAGACCGAAGAACTGGAAAAAAGCCACGCAGCACTGCAATTGTTGCATGCCTCCAGCCGCAACCTGTTTGCCAATCATGACCTGTGCAACGGGGCCGTACTCATGCTTCAGGAAATGGAGCAGTTACTGGGCATTGGCCCGATCCGGTTGTACCTGCATGACAAAGAAGCCACGGAACCGGTTCAGGCGGTAACCACCGCCGCCCGGCAGCGCCCGTTCTATTGCCGCGACCATCACTGCAATGCCTGCCTGGTGACACCGGAGGTCTACGATGAATTGCCGGCAGAAGACAACGACGGTCGCCGGCTACTGCTGCCCATACGCATACCGGGTGAACTGCTTGGCACACTGGAAGTCTGGTACCCCGCTGACCTGGGACTCTCGGATACCGCCCGGCGGTTGCTGGAAACCCTCAGTGACCAGTTGGCAACGGCCATCTTCCTGGAGCGGCAGATCACCGAGGAACAGCAACTGACCCTGGCGGAAGAGCGCACGGTGATTGCCCGGGAACTGCACGACTCCCTGGCCCAGTCGCTGTCCTACCTGAAAATGCAGGTGACACGACTGCGCCGGCTCGATATCAACGGTGAACAGAAACCCGCCCATGACGCCATACTGGATGAGCTCAGCGCGGGCCTGAACAGTGCCTACCGACAACTCCGGGAGTTGCTGGCCACGTTCCGGCTGAAGCTGGACACACCGGACCTGGCCACCGCACTGCGCAAAACCATTGAGGAGTTTTCCGGGCGGCTGGGAAAACCGGTGGCGCTTCATTACAACCTGCCGCCGCAGACGCTGTCGCCAAACGAGGAAATCCATACCCTGCAGATTGTCCGGGAAGGCCTGGCCAATGCTGTGAAACATGCCGACGCCACGGATATCTCGGTCACCGTCGTCTTTGAATCACCTCAGGTACGGGTAAGAATCCGGGACAATGGCAAAGGCCTGCCGGGTGCCGACCAGCCGGTGCACCACTACGGGCTGATTATCATGCAGGACCGGGCGCGCACCCTGGGTGGCGACGTGAACGTGGCCAACCGGGAGGAGGGAGGCGTGGATGTAACGCTGGCATTTGTGCCCAAGATCCGGAACCTGATTCACAGCGAAGTGTTGAGCGCCTGACAGGCGCCTGACCCTCGTTATATCATCCATGTGCGGCCTGGCCGCTTGCCATCGAACGCATTCGTCAGAGAGGAATCATGTCTGAGACACCCGCAAGTATTTTGCTGATCGACGACCACCCGTTGCTGCGCCAGGGCATCAGGCAACTGGTTGACATGGAGGACGACATGGCGGTGGTCGGTGAGGCCAGTAACGCCACCGACGGTATCCGCCTGGCCATGGAGACAGAGCCGGACCTGATCCTCATGGATCTGAATATGCCAGAGATGAACGGCATTGAGGCGCTGAAAAAACTCCGGGAAAACAACGTCGGCTCACGCATCATCATGTTCACCGTGTCTGACCAGGAAGACGATGTGGTATCCGCCCTGCGCGCCGGAGCCGACGGTTACCTGCTGAAAGACATGGAACCCGAAGACATGATCCGGCAACTGCACCAGGCCGCCGTGGGCAAAATGGTGATCAGTGATCGCCTGACGACGCTCCTTGCAGAGGCCCTGCGCTCCAACAAGCCCAGCCAGTCATCACGACCGGATTTCGACAGCCTGACGCCCCGGGAGAAAGATATTCTGCGCCTGATTGCCGAGGGCCTGTCCAACAAGATGATTGGCCGCAAGCTGGACATCAGCGATGGCACCGTCAAGGTCCATGTGAAGCACCTGCTCAAGAAACTGAGCCTTCGGTCCCGGGTGGAAGTGGCCGTCTGGGCCGTAGAGGAAGGTCTGCATAAGGGCTGAGTTATATCAAAGCTTTCCGGACGACCTTACACTACTCTGAGCTGGTATCTGATCGCCCGGAGTAAGTTATGGCCCTGTCGCTGCCCCCTCTTTCAACTGTCCACGCTCCCTTTCTCAGGCAATCTCTGAGCGTCCTCCGCGCCTGCCGTTGCCGTTTCAACTGATTGGATTTGCATTCATTGCTGATCAGGTTCAGCCAGCTTAGATGTTGCGCCCAGACCCTGTCCTTGATGTGTTCCGACTCGTTGCCTGTCATCACTTTCACTCCATGTCAGGAGCTGTTCGATACTGTGATGGAACAAACCGCTATCGTTGAGCTCCCGGGATTCGTCGTTATCCATATTACTCTTCCCGACTGGTTTTATAGGCCACAAAGCATAACTGAGGTACCCAACACAGTTGGTCAGCCCGGCCCCACTTTGCGGGCAACGCTCGCAAAGTGCCTCCACATACCAAGGCTGGTGACTCCCCACGCAACCAGAGCCAGCCAGAGGGTAATCGCCGGAATGACCATCAGAAACTCAGTCCCGAGGGCATCGACCAGGCGAGCGGTGCCGGTGGTGTACATGGCCAGGGGAAACACCATGCTCCAGAGTTGCGGCTCGTAATTCAGCTTGTGGCGATGAATAACGTGACGCCAAAAGGTCAGCCCAATCAGTAACGGTATCCACCAACTGGCAATGGACCAGAAAAACAACGTGAATCCGCGCAGGAAAGGTAGAAAATCCGCCAGCAGGCTGCCTTCCTGTCCACGAATTATCAACGTCGAGCCTGCCAGGGTGGCGATGGCCACGGCGCCCATATTGATCCAGTAAGGTGGGCTGAGCGTTTCGGCATTGAGCCGGAGAAAGGTCAGCCGGTAGAAAATCAGCGTGATGATTGCCAGATACAGCATACAGCCAATCATGAACATGCACAGGGCGAAGAACAGACGCAGATCCTCCGGTCCCGTCCAGGGCACCAGCGCGGTCAGTATGGCAACCGACTGGGTACTCACCGCTGCCAGCAGCCACGCACCATTAATCCCGCTATCCATCCTGGGCTTTTGCTGGCGAGTAGTGACCGCAATAAAGAACAGGTACATGATCACACCCCAAAGCACCACACCCAGCCACCAGAAGGCCGCCGCAACCGTGGACCAGCCAAGCAGCAACTGGAACTGGGAACCGAGTATGCATGTGCCGGCAACCAGGGTGAAAAAGCCCGGTCCGCGAGCATGACTGATCATGTCATTCACCAGAGACTTCGGAAACCAGACGATTCGCACAAGGGTAAGGAAGCAGAGCAGGCCATAGGCAAGGCAATTGGCAACCAGTAAGGATACTGCCAGTATCTGATAGCCAAGCAGGCTCGATGCGATCGAAGTGGCGCCCGTGGCCATGACAACGGCGAAGTAGCCCGGGAACAAACTGGCCGCAGCTTCGCGAATCACATTAATGAGATAGCCGGGCTGTTTGTTGGTCATCGTCACTTCTGCCTCTTTTTATCTTGCGGTCGCTAATACCCGCTCGCCACTCGTCGTCTCACATAGACTAGCATTTCTTGTCCTGATGCATTCAAGCCACAGGGAGAAGCGACAGACGTTTAACAATTCTCAGGTCTCCCGGAAAAAATGAAACCGTAGACCGCCTCTGTTCTGTTAAGATTTATATGATATATTTTTTATATTAAGAAATGTTACCTCCATGGCAGCGAGGATGTTGAGGTTCAGGAAAAATTCCGGAACCGCATGGTTCTGGATGTCCTGGAACATCTGAAAACCCGGGATACCGCTACACGCGAGCGCCTGGCTAAACTGGAAGATCCTTTCAGCGTGTTCCGCTGCCGGGGCATTGGCAACTGCACGGCGTACTGCCCGAAAGGGCTTAACCCCATGAAGGCCATAGGCCGCATCAAGGCCATGCTGGTCAGAGAACAGGTCTCATTATCCATGTCTACCGACAAGCCAAACGCACAAGCAACCCGTATCATCCATAACCGTCGGCATCGGGACGGATTTGGCAGCCCCTACTCACCTGTCTATAACACCACAACCTACCGGTTCCCGGATACCGGCGCACAACGGGAGGTTATCGAAGGGCGAAAACCGGGTTACCTCTATACCCGTTGGGGCACCAATCCAACCATACAGGAACTGGAACAGGGCCTTGCCGCCCTGGAGCAGGCCGAGGCGGGGCTGGCGTTTGCTTCCGGCATGGCGGCGATTTCCGCAACCATCCTTGCCCACGGCAGGCAAGGTGTGGTCTGCGTTGGGGACATCTACGGTGGCACTCAGGAACTGCTGGTCAATCACTGTCAGCCACTGGGTATCCCGGTTACCTTTCTGCTTCAGGCCAATGAGGAAACTCTCGAGGCGTCGCTGACCCGGCCCGGCATGCTCGTATTCTGCGAGACACCCGCTAACCCGACACTTGCCATTACCGACCTCCGGGCGATGGCCAGGGTTGCCCAAAAGCACTCGGCGCTGCTGGCCGTGGACAACACGTTTGCGTCTCCCATTAATCAGCGTCCGCTGGAGCTGGGTGCGGATCTGGTCGTTCACAGTGCCACCAAGTATCTGGGCGGACACAGCGACCTGACCGCGGGCGCTCTGATGGCGTCAGCACCTTTAACCGACACCGTGGCCGCCTGGCGTAAAAGTCTTGGCCAGTTGCTCTCACCCGAGACTGCCGCCATGCTCTCCCGCAGTCTGCGTACCCTGCCGGTAAGAATCCGGCAGCACAATGAAAACGCCATGGCCGTCGCCCGGGCCATGGACGGATATCCCGGCGTAGCCCGGGTTCTCTATCCCGGCCTGCCTTCTTTCCCGGGGCACAATCTCGCGGGCGAACAAATGAGTGGCTTCGGAGGCATGATGACCATCGAGATCGCCGGTGGCGGGCAGATGGCAACCGCCGTTGCAGACAACCTGCAGGTGTTCCTGTTGGCAACCAGTCTGGGGGGCGTCGAAAGTCTGGTCAGTCAACCGTCCCTGACCAGTCACCATGCGATTGGCCAGGAGGCGCGAGAAGTGCGCGGCATCAGCGACGGTATGCTCAGGTTATCCATAGGGCTGGAAGATTCCACTGATCTGATCGCCGACTTAACGCAGGCGATAGACAAAGCAAGGGGCACTGGTAAACCCCCATTCATGACTCAGGTCATTTAACCGGGCTGTGTTTTGCCACGCCACGAACCTGATCCAGAGAAAACACCCGTGGCAAAACGGCACGGCGGATGTCAAAGGTGTCCTTGTAGAAGGACAGGCCCTCGTAACTGGTTGCGGAGCCCTGGACAGACAGGTGCCGGGGGATACTCGGGTACGTGTTGGCGCATATCACCAGCGTCGCTGCCACGCACGGAATACCCGCGACGAGACGGCCTCCGGAGCCTTGTGAACGCGTACCTCATCCGTCCTGGTAAATTGCCTTGTAAGTTTCCCTGAGCTGATTCTTCTGAACCTTGCCCATGGTATTCCGGGGCAGGCTGTCGACGAAAAAGACGCGTTTGGGCTGTTTGTAGCGGGCCAGCTTATCCGACAGCGCCCCGATGATCTGCTCCTCGGACAGGTTCGCGCCCGGCGCCGGAACCACCACGGCCGTCACCCCCTCACCGAAATCAGGGTGAGGTACGCCGATGACCGCCGATTCCACCACGCCCTCCATCTCGTCAATGATCTGTTCCACTTCCTTCGGGTACACATTGAACCCCCCGGAAATCACCAGGTCCTTGTCGCGGCCGACGATCTGGATATACCCGCGCTCGTCCCGGGTCGCCAGGTCACCGGTCACAAAAAAGCCGTCTTCCAGTAATTCTTCCCGAGTCTTTTCCGGCATCCGCCAGTACCCTTTGAACACGTTGGGGCCCCGGACTTCCAGCATACCAATGTCACCATCGGGCACCGGCGCATGGGTGTCCGCATCGGTAATGCGAACCTCAACGCCTGGCAATGGTAGCCCGACGGTGCCGGCAATGCGGCCGCCGTCGTAGGGGTTGGAGGTGTTCATGTTGGTTTCGGTCATGCCGTAGCGTTCCAGAATGGCGTGGCCGGTGCGCTTCTCGAACTCCCGGTGGGTGTCCGCGGTCAGTGGCGCCGAACCGGAGGTAAACAGGCGCATGTTGGCGACCAGGTCAGCGTTCAGCCGGTCGTCCTGCAACAGCCGGGTGTAGAAGGTGGGCACTCCCATCAGGCTGGTTCCACGAGGCATGGCCTCAATGATCGCATCGGCGTCAAAACGCGGCAGGAAGTAGAGACTGCCGCCGGCCATCAGGATCACATTGCAGGCCACAAACAGACCGTGGGTATGGAAAATCGGCAAGGCATGAATCAGGCGATCCGACTCGGTAAAGCGCCAGGCCTCAGTCAGTGAACGGGCATTGGAGCCCAGGTTGCCGTGGGTCAGCATCGCGCCCTTGGAACGCCCGGTGGTGCCGGAGGTATAGAGAATAGCGGCCAGGTCGTCTCCCGCTCTGGGCTCAACTCCCTCGAAAGGCTTGGCAATGACCGCCTTTTCCATCAGGGACCCGTCGGCCTCAGTGCCCAGTGTCTCAACCACCGGACAGCCCGTCTCTTTCGCGATCTTCTGTGCATCATTCAGCGAATCCGGGCGGCAGACAAACAGCGCCGGTTCGGCGTCACCCAGGAAGTAACCAATCTCCGAGGCGGTGTAGCCGGTATTCAACGGCAGGTACACGCCCCCCATGCGCAGGCACGCCAGATACAACAAAATGGCCTCAGGGCTCTTGTCCACCTGCACAGCAACCCGGTCACCCGGCGCCACCCCCAATGCCTGCAGTGCGCCGGCCAGCTGGCTGCTGAGCGCCAGCGTCTGAGCATAGGTGTAGTCACGGCCTTCCGGTGTCTCGATGAAGGTTTTGTCCAGGCGCAGGTTCATGCGCTCGGCAAACGTACTGAAGAGATTGTCGTTCATTTCTCGGTGTCTCCCTTGAGCCATTTCCGCCCTCGCTTGCTGAGCTCGCGAACGCTGGAGGAGCAAACAATGGTGTAATTGTCGGTGTACTGTTCGTGATTGCGCTCGATGGTGTCGAGCACGTAGAGGTAATTGACCATTAACCCACAGGATTGCTGCATCCCCTGGGCGGAGGCGTCACCCTGCCAGTTGATCCGGTGCAGCTCGGCGCCGTTACCCAGGTGGAAACGCGCTACCGGGTTCAGCGGCTGGCCATCGTCAGCCTTGGCCTTGAGCAGGTACCGGGCCGCCAGCGGTCGAATCACGCTGTCGAGAGCCTCGGACCGCTCCGAGGAGTCCACCCAGCCGGCTTCGTCGAGATAACCGAGGATCTCCCGGGCCTCGGGCTCCAGCAGCTCCGGGTGTTCCAGATAGGTGGCTTCCAGCCACTTGCGGAATCCGGGCATGGGCGAAAGTGTGACGAAGTGCTTCAGGTTTGGCAGTTCCTGTTTCAGTTCCTGAACCACCTGTTTGATCAGGAAGTTGCCAAAGGAAATGCCGCGCAAACCCACCTGGCAATTACTGATACCGAAGAACGCTGCCGCGTTGGCGGACTCCGCCGAATCAATGTCGTAGCGATCGCTGGCCAGAATGGTCTGAATCTGGCTCGGCAACCCCCGGGTCAGGGCCACTTCCACAAAAATCAGGGGCTCATCACCGATGGCCGGATGGAAGAACGCAAAGCAGCGGCGATCACGGGCATCCAGTCGCCGGCGAAGGTCGTCCCAGTCACGGATCTTGTGCACCGCTTCATAGCGGATGATCTTCTCCAGAATGGTGGCCGGGGTGTTCCAGTCGATACGTTTCAGCACCAGAAAGCCCCGGTTGAACCAGGACGCAAACAAGTGCACAAAGTCCGCATTGATCGGTTCGAACTCCTTGTGCCCTTTCATCAGACGGAGCATGTCCTCGCGCATCTTCACCAGTTCATGGGTTCCGCCGGTGCTCAGGTTGAGACGGCGCAGAAGCTCCTGCCTGCGGGGCTCACAGGCCTCGAACAGGTGCTCCAGCGAGGTGTTGCTGCGGGATTTCCGGTAGGCCGCATAGGCCGCGTCAATCTCACTTGGCTCGGCGGAAAAATCCTTGGCCAGGCGCTCGAAAAACGAGGCCTTGCCGGCATCGTCCAGACGCGAATAGATCTCCAGGGCATGACTGGCATGGGTAATACTCGACACCTCGCCATCGCTGCTCAACAGAGCCTGGCAGGCTTCAAGTAGCTGGGCAGGGTCGGCAACACCCGCGCCATCCCGCCGCCGGAGCAACGCCTCACGCTGGGTGATGTTGCTGAACAGTTCCTGCAGAAAGCTCATGTTCATAAAGGTGCGCTCTGTATCTTGAATCGAGATTTGGCGGGGGTCTGGCTCCGCCCCCGCTCCGGATCACGGAGTTGGCGAATTCATCATCAGGTCCGGCAACCAGAGGGCGATTTGCGGGAAGAAGCAGAGCAAAAGAATACCCACCACCATGCACATGGCGTACGGCAGGCTGCCCATCAATACATCTCTCAGTGATATATCCGGCGCAATACCCTTGATGATGAACAGGTTAAGCCCCACAGGCGGCGTAATCAGACCGATTTCCAGGTTGATGGTCAGCACCACCGCGAACCAGTACGGGTCAAAGTTCGCCGCCAGCACAATGGGCAGCAGGATTGGCGCGGTCATGACAATCACCGCCACTGGTGGCAGGAAGAAGCCGGCTATCAGGAGAAACACGTTGATTGCTCCCATCAATATCCAGCGGTTCACCTCCAGATCCGCAATGGCGCCTGCCAGGGTCTGGGTAATGAACAGCGACGACAGCGCATAGGCAAAGATTTCCGCAGCCGCGATGATCAGCATGATCATCACACTCTCACGGAGAGCATCCCGGACTATGGCTTTCAGGGGTTTTGCCTGCCACATCCGATAGACAACCACTGCCAGCACGATGCACAGGAGCGCACCGACGCCCGCCGCCTCGGAGGGCGTCGCCACGCCCCCGTACAGGGCAAAGAGGATGGCCATGACCACGGTCAGGAACGGCAGCACACGAAGCAGTGCGCGGGTATTGCCCTCAACGTTCTCCTTGATCTTCGCCGCCACTTCCGCCACCGGGCTGGGGGTGTCATAGCCACCGGCGAGTTTGCAGGCAATCAGCGTCCAGAGCATGAACAGGCCCGCCAGCATCAGGCCGGGGATGGCACCGGCAATAAACAGGCGGCCAATGGAGGTTTCCGTGGAAATGCCGTACACGATCATGGTGACTGACGGCGGAATCAGGATGCCCAACGTCCCGCCGGCGGCGATGCAGCCCGCCGCGACACCGTTCGGGTAGCCTCGCTTCTGCATTTCCGGAATACCCAGCTTGCCGATGGCGGCACAGGTGGCCGGCGATGAACCGGACAGGGCCGCAAACACCGAGCAGGCAGCAATATTCGAGATCGCCAGGCCGCCGGGCAAGCGCCCCATCCAGAGATCGAGGGAGCGATAGAGATCTTTGCCCGTCGGTGAAGACGCCACGGCCATCCCCATGAGAATGAACATGGGGATGGCCACAAAGCCGAATGAGGCGATGCTGCCGAAAAAGGTCTCACCGAAGTAGGTCAGCTCGCTCATGCCGCGGTCCATCACCAGCGCGGCAATGGACACGCCACCCAGCGCGAAGGCGATGGGGGTGCCGATGGCCATCAACACAAGCAGGGCCACGAGCACGAGAATACCACTGGTTACAGGATCCATGACTCACTCCCCTCCGCGCAGAAATTCAGCAATGTACTGAAGCGATAACAGGGTTGCCCCCACCGCTATCGGCAAAATGGCCGGCCACAACGGCGGGTTCCAGACGGTACCGGTGGTCCAGCCCGCAGCCCAGGCTTCGTGAACGTAAATCCAGGAGCCGTATGTCAGGGCAAAACAGAAGGCAACACCGCACAGCCCACCAAGAAAGTTCACGACTTTCCGGGGCGTTCCGCTCAGGGCGTCCGGCAACACGGTAACCGCCACGTGCCCGCCGGTGAGCAGGACATAGGGGGCGCCCAGCAGCATGGCGCCACTGATCGCGTAGGTGGTGAACTCGGTCTGCCACACGGTGCTTTCTCCCAGGATATAGCGGGTAAACACCATATGGCAGACCGTCAGGACACCCAGGCACAGCAAGGCACCGGCAATCACCGCGGTAATCATTGACAGCCGGTCCATCAGGCGGACATAGCCACCGGCAATGCCCGTGGGCGCAATTCGGGAGTGGGTAACGGAGTCGGACATGATGCGATCTACTCTCTCGAGGAGGGCCCCTGAAGGACAGGGGCCCGATCATTGGCTGGATTGGTGGATTTACCCCGGGTTATTCAACCGCAAGGGCGGCATCAATCAACGCCTGTCCATTTGGCACGTTGTTGGCGAACGTCTTGTAGGAGCTTTCCTTGGCGATATCCAGCCATGCCTGGTAATCCTCAGCGGACATGGAAATCACCTCAACGCCATTCTCGCGGAACACGTCCACCATTTTCTGGTCCAGCTCCGCCGCCTTGCTGGCAAAGAACTCCTCGGCCTTTTGCCCGGCCGCCGCCAGCGCGTCTTGCTGTTCCGGGGTCAGCTTGTCCCAGCTTTGCTCTGAGATGAGCACCGGCTCATACATGAACCAGAGCGCATTCTCGCCAGGCGCCGTCAGACAGGTCACCTGCTCATAAATCCGGTACGACACAAACGAACCGGAGGAGGTGTTGGCACCATCAAGGACCCCGGTCTGCATAGCGGTGTAGATTTCCGAAGACGGCATGGAGGCGATGGAGGCACCGGCTTCCGCCAGCATCTCATCAAATGCCGGGCCCGCCGCCCGCATGGTCTGGCCCTCAACGGTATCCGGTGAGGTAATACAGCGCATGTTGGAAGCAAAGCCACCGGCCAGCCAGGCATCGGACAGCACCCGGACCCCGGCGTCGTTGATCACTTTCTTGATCATGTCCATGAATTTGGAATCGTTCAGCCGCTGGGCACGCTCGTGATTGCGAACCAGGCCGGGCATCAGCGTGGCAGAGAACTCCGGATGGCGCCCGCTGGCGTAATCCAGAGGCAGGGCGGTCATGTCCAGGCGGCCCCGTACCATGGCGCCCCACTGCTCTTTCGCATCGAACAGGGACTGGCCTGGATAGACCTGGACGGTAAGGCCGACATCGGCCTTTTTCACTTCTTCGGCAATCAGCTGAACCATTTCGTCACGGACATCCCCTTTCCCGCCGGGGAACTGATGGGAGGCACGAAGGACCGTTTCCGCCGACGCAAGACTGGCAGAGAGGGCGAGGCCTGCGGCCACGACCAGCGATAGGGCTTTCTTGTTCATGGTAGGTAATCTCCCGTTCTCTTGTTCTTGTATGTATTTATCAGCGTATACTGATGTATACATCATCATACCCAGATATACTTATGTCAACACTGCAACAAAAAATAGCCGGGGTGCGTATAATCCCGGCAACGGCATCAGGAGAACCCGGCACGTGAAACGCTCGAACACACAGCGGCTCAAAGACTCACTGGAAGACGACATCATTAACGGACGGCTCGCGCCCGGCGAGCGCCTGGATCCGGAAGAACTGGCTGCGCGCTTTCAGGTGTCCCGGACCCCCATCCGGGAAGCCATACATCAGTTGACCGCCAGTGGGCTGGTTACGGTGATTCCCAAGAAAGGCACATTCGTTGCCCGCGTGGGCGTTGAGCAACTGATCGAGATGTTCGAGGTCATGGCCGAGATGGAGGGGATGTGCGGGCGCCTGGCGGCGCGCCGGATTACCACGCAAGAACTGGAGGGGCTGGCCGGTGCACTCGAACGCTGTGAGCAGGCGGCCAGCACCGGCGACACCGATGAATACTATTACGAGAACGAAGACTTCCATCAGCGCATCTACCGCGCCAGCCACAATGGCTTCCTGGTGAAAGAAGCCAACCAGCTCAAGCAGCGGCTCAAACCCTATCGTCGGCTGCAGCTCCAGGTCCGCAATCGCGTGAGCAATTCACTCAGCGAGCACCGCACGATTCTCGCCGCGATCAGAGCCGGCGATGCCGCGGCGGCCGAGGATGCGATGCGCGAGCATGTGCTGATTCAGGGCGAGCGGTTCAGCGACTTTATCGCCACCATGAAGCAGTTCAACAGTCAGGCCTCATGAGCCGGGCGGAAAGTTGACAATCAGGTTGGTCACATTAAAGGACTCCATCGCTATCCAGGCCACAAAACCGCCGTAAAGCGCCAGCAGGCTCCAGGACTCCGCCCGGCTCACGATCATCTGCGTGCGCATCATCAGGAACAGGATCACCGTCGCGAGAGTCAACACCGCCATCATCGGAGCGGCCACCGAGTAGTTGATCACAGCAGTGCCGGCGATCAGCACACCGATGGGAATGCAGCACAGCAAGTCGAAGATATTACTGCCCAGGACATTGGCGGTACTGGTGATACCCTTGCCATTGCGGGCCGCGCGCACAGACACAAAGGCATCCGGGATTGAGGTGCCCGCAGCGACCATGGTGATCCCCCACAGAAAGCTCGGCGTGCCCAGAATATCACCAAAGTTGACTGCCGCCCGGACCAGACCCTCAACACCCACCAGAATCAGCGCCAGCCCGGCGGCCAGTTTCCCCATTCGCGGCCCGGCCGGATATGGGAAACGTCGGCATCGGACTGATAGTCCATGGTGTCCTGATACTGAACAAACACATAAATCACATAGAGCAACAGCGGTAACAGCACCAGCCACCGGGTCAGTTCCCCCTGCAACTCACCACCGGTGGACTCCACGGGGTTGTAGATAACCGCAAAGGAAAAGGTCAGCAGCAATACGGCCACGGCGATCATGTAAAACTGTGCTTCTTTGTCGACAAGGTCCCGGTTAGTGGCCAACTCGGGAAAGCTTGAACCAATCGCCACGACAATCGCACCCTGAACAATCTCCGGCAGACGGTAGTAGAGAGACAGGCGCTCACTGGCAGCCTCCAGTAAACCGCTGCCCTTCCAGACCACGGCGGTGCCGACGATGGCAACGATGACGTTCCTGATGTTCTGCGGTCGAACGTTGTGTTTTTCAACCAATGGCCCGGACCGAGCGGCCAGAATTGTCAGATAATTCTGGAGAAGCGCTGGCTCGCACCCGCTTTCCGGTACCGATCGAAGATCTGGCAGATCAGCTGGCCGATCACCCAGCGGCGGATGCGGTCGTCCCGGGTCAGGTTCACGCCTTTGGTGATCGCCAGCTGGCCGGCGTCGATGGCCGCCTCCCAGGACGGCAGGTCGTGGTTGTTCTGGAAGTAGGCGTCGTCGGTCTGGCCGATGGCAGACACCCCCAGGGACACCAGATCGCACTCGGAATGGGTGGTGTAACCCTGGAAGTTCCGGTGCAGGCGGCCTTCCCGCTGGGCTACGGCCAGGCTGTCATCCGGTTTGGCGAAGTGGTCCATGCCGATGTACTCGTAGCCCGCGTCCAGCAGGCGGTTGATGGTGTTGTGCAGGATGGTCAGCTTCTGCTGCGGGCTCGGCAGAGTGTCCGCCTGGATGCGGGTCTGCGGGTAGAACCGATCCGGCAGGTGCGCGTAGCTGAACACCGAGAGCCGGTCCGGGGACATGTCGATCACCGTCTCCAGGGTTTCCGCGAAGCTGTCCGGGGTCTGGTGCGGCAGGCCGTAGATCAGGTCCAGGTTGATGGAGCGAAAGCCGATGCGGCGCGCCTCAGTCAACGCGGCCTCGGTCATTTCCCTCGGCTGGATACGGTTCACCGCCTTCTGCACCTTTGGATTCACATCCTGAACACCGAGGCTGATGCGGTTAAAGCCCAGGTTCCAGAGGGTGGGCAGGGTGTCCTGGTCCACTTCCCTGGGGTCGATTTCGACGCTGTAATCCCGCTCGTCGCCAGACTGGAGGTTGAAGAGCTCACCGCACCCGGCCATGAGGTATGCCATCACGTCTTTTGGCAGGAAGGTCGGCGTGCCACCGCCCCAGTGCAGTTGCTTGACCGGCCGGTCGGCGCCAAACAGTGTCGACTGGATGGCGGCCTCCTTCAGCACCCGCTCCACGTAGAGCAAGGCTTTGTCGCGCTTTTTGGTGATGACTTTGTTGCAGGCGCAGTAGTAACAGAGGTGGGCGCAGAATGGCAGGTGAGTGTATAGCGACAAAGGCCGACCGGAAGACTTGCTGCGAGCCGCGGCGTTCACCATATCTGCCACCGGGTAGTTCTGGTTGAACTCCACTGCGGTCGGGTACGAGGTGTATCGGGGGCCGCTGAGGTCGTAGCGGCGGATCAGGGCTTCGTTCCAGATGAAGGCAGGGAGGGTGGATTCGGTGGCGGTGTGGGTGGCCATGGGAAGCTCGGGCTGGTTAATGAAATGACGATTTTATCAGCCCGCGCTCTGAACCACCCTTGGGCTGTTGGCGTACTTGGTTTACCCCTTTGTGGGCATACTTCGGTTCTTCGGGACCCGGTGCAAGCCCGCCAAACCATCAATTGGAAAATATTACCACCATGGCAAACCTGATTCTGATTCTCGGCGACCAATTAACCAGAGGCATCAGCGCACTCAATGGCGCTGACCGGGAGCGGGATCTGGTCGTGATGGCCGAGGTTCATGACGAAGCCAGCTACACCAACCACCACAAGAAGAAAATCGTGCTGTTGTTCAGCGCCATGCGCCACTTTGCCAGGCAACTGGAAAACGACGGCTGGCAGGTGCATTACCAGGCTTACCGCCCGGACAACAAACACCAGAGTCTGGAAGCAGTGGTCGATGAACAGGTGAAGCAGATAACAGCAGACAGGGTGATCACCACCGAGTGTGGGGAATGGCGATTACATGAACAGATCGACCAATGGCATGACCGCCTTGGGGTGCCGGTGGAAATCCGGTCGGATACCCGGTTTATCGCCGGCAAGGACGAATTTGCTGTTTGGGCAAAGGGGCGAAAACAGCTGCGGATGGAGTTCTTTTACCGGGAGATGCGGCGGAAGACCGGGTTATTGATGACCTCCGACGGCGAGCCGGAGGGCGGGCGGTGGAATTTTGATGCGGAGAACCGGAAGAAGTGGACGGGCAAGCCGCCAGCTCCGGCGCCGTTTCGGGTGGAGCCGGATGCCATTACCCAAGAGGTGATCGGCCTGGTGGATGAATATTTCAGTGATCACTTTGGTACAACGGAAGACTTTCATTTTGCGGTGACGGCAGGCGACGCGCAGGCCGCGCTCGATCATTTCATGGATTTTGCCCTGCCCTGCTTTGGTGATTTTCAGGACGCGATTTCCGATACCGAAGACTGGCTTTTTCACTCCATTATTTCGCCCTATATCAATTGCGGCCTGTTGGATCCGCTCGCGGTCTGTGAGGCGGCCGCCCAGGCCTGGTACGCGGGGCGGGCGCCGATCAATGCGGTGGAGGGGTTTATCCGGCAGATCCTGGGGTGGCGGGAGTTTGTGCGGGGCATTTACTGGCTGAACATGCCGGGGTATGCGCAGGAGAACCGGCTTGGCAATACCCGCGCCCTGCCCTGGTTCTACTGGACCGGGGACACGAAGATGCGCTGCATGCACAAGGCCATTGATGCCACCCGCCGCAACGCCTATGCCCACCATATCCAGCGGCTGATGGTCACCGGCAACTTTGCGCTGCTGGCGGGCATCAAACCGGAGGAGATCTGCGACTGGTATCTGGCGGTCTACGCCGACGCCTTTGACTGGGTGGAACTACCCAATGTGCTGGGCATGGTGATGCACGCGGATGGTGGCTATCTGGGGTCAAAGCCCTATGCCGCCAGCGGCAAGTACATCCAGCGCATGTCGGACCACTGCGCCAACTGCCACTACAAGGTGAACAAGGCCACGGAAGAAGACGCCTGCCCGTTCAATGCCCTGTACTGGCATTTTATCGACCGGCACCGGGACGATTTCGCCCACAATCCCCGCATGGGCATGATGTACCGAAACTGGGACAAACAGAAACCGGAGCGTCGGGAGGCGCTGCTCCGGCGCGCCAGACATCTTCTGACGAACCTGGAGCAGCTTTAAAACCGGAACTCGGACTTAATGGGGGACGATGCGCTTTTCGGTCCCGGGATCGAAGAACACCACTTTCTTCATGTCGAACATCAGCTCAGCAGTTTCACCCCAGGTCACCGGATGCTCCGGATCGATCCGGCAGTGCACGTTGGTGTCGTTCAGCTGGATCAGCGCGATCACGTCCGGGCCGGTGGGTTCGGTGACTTCGATGGTGAAGTGACCCGTGGTAACCAGCGCCTGATCGTTCTTCTGATCCTGAGGCTGGGTGATGTGCTCCGGGCGAATGCCCAGAATCACTTCCCGGCCCACACGGTCCGCCAGGTATTCCGGCACCGGCAGCTTCATGATCCGTCCATCGTTACCCCGCACTTCGGCCTCCAGTCCCTGCTCACCCTGCGCCACCGTTACCGGTACAAAGCTCATGGCGGGTGAGCCCATAAAGCCGGCCACAAACAGGTTGTCCGGGGTGTTATACACCTCCCTGGGCGTGCCCAACTGCTGCAATTCGCCGTCCTTGAGCACGGCAATGCGGTCGGCCAGGGTCATGGCTTCAATCTGGTCGTGAGTGACGTACACGATGGTGGTCTTCAGGCGCTGGTGCAGTTTCTTTATCTCCGTGCGCATCTCCACCCGCAGCTTGGCATCAAGATTCGATAGCGGCTCATCGAACAGGTAGATGCTCGGCCGCCGGGCCAGGGCACGGCCCATGGCCACCCGCTGCTGCTGACCGCCGGAGAGGTTCGCCGGTTTCTTGTTCAGCAGGCCGGAGATCTGCAGCAAGTCAGCCACCCGCTCCACCTCCTGATCAATCTCGGCTTTCGGCAGTCGCCGGATCTTGAGGCCAAACGCGATGTTCTCCCGTACCGACATGGTCGGGTACAGGGCGTACGACTGGAACACCATGGCGATGTCCCGGTCTTTCGGCTCCATGGTGGAGATGTCCTTGCCATCCAGCACAATCGAGCCGTCGGTAATGGTTTCCAGGCCGGCAATGGTGTTCATCAGGGTGGACTTGCCGCAGCCGGACGGGCCAACGAGTATCAGGAATTCACCGGAGGCGATGTCGATGTCGATCCCCTTGAGGGTTTCCTCGGCAACGCCCGGATAAGTTTTGCGGATGCTCCGCAGTTCCAGTTGAGACATTCTTGTTATCCTCTCAGATCAACCTTTGACAGATCCGGCAGTCAGCCCCCGGATGAAGTATTTGCCGGCAACGATGTAGACCACCAGGGTCGGCAGCGCCGCAATCATGGCCGCGGCCATATCCACGTTGTATTCCTTCACTCCGGTGCTGGTGTTGACCAGGTTGTTCAGCGCCACGGTAATGGGCTGGCTGTCGCCGCTGGCAAACACCACCCCGAACAGGAAGTCGTTCCAGATCTGGGTGAACTGCCAGATCAGCGACACCATGATAATCGGCGTGGACATGGGCAGCAGGATGCGGAAGAAAATGGTGAAAAAACCGGCGCCATCGAGCCGGGCGGCCTTGATCAGCGCGTCCGGAATGGCCACGTAGTAGTTGCGGAAGAACAGTGTGGTGAATGCCACCCCGTAAATCACATGCACCAGCACCAGGCCCGCCGTGGTGTTGGCCAGGCCCAACTGGCCGAGTGTGGCCGCCATCGGCAGCAGCACCACCTGGAATGGCACGAAGCAGCCAAACAACAGCATGCCGAAGAACAGGTTGGAACCCTTGAACTTCCATTTGGACAGCACATAGCCGTTGAACGCGCCCAACAGGGTGGAGATCAGCACCGCCGGCACCGTCATCTTGAAGGAGTTCCAGAAATACCCGCGAATTCCGCCACAGTCCACGCCGGTGCAGGCCTCGGACCAGGCCTTGGTCCAGCCGATGGTGGTCCAGTCCGTGGGCAGGGCCATGAGGTTGCCGGAGCGGATATCCATGGGCGTCTTGAAACTGGTCACCAGCATGATGAACAGCGGAATCAGATACACCAGCGCGGCCAGGAGCAAGACTCCGTAGACGGCCACGCGGCTGGGGCGAATGCCGGTACGAACGACATCAGTCATGGCGTTTCTCCCTCAGTTCCGAATACAGATAAGGCACCAGCAGGGCCAGAATGGCACCCAGCATCAGCATGGCGCTGGCCGAACCGAGACCCATCTGGCCGCGGGTGAAGGTATGGGTGTACATGAACACCGCCGGCAGGTCGGTTGAATAACCGGGGCCGCCGGCGGTCATGGCCATGACCAGGTCAAAGCTCTTGATGGCAATGTGGGCCAGTACCATGAGCGCACTGAAGAACACCGGCCGCAGGGACGGCAGGATGATCCGCCAGTAGATTAGCGGCAGGCTCGCGCCATCCACCCGGGCCGCGCGGATAATGGACGAGTCGACACCCCGAAGACCGGCCAGGAACAGGGCCATCACAAACCCGGAGGCCTGCCAGACCGCCGCCATCACGATGGTGTAGATGGCCATATCCGAGTCCACCAGCCAGTCGAAACTGAACGAGGCCCAGCCCCAGTCATGCATCAGTTTCTCCAGCCCCAGGCTGGGGTTGAGGATCCACTTCCAGACGGTGCCGGTGACAATCATCGACAGCGCCATGGGATAGAGGTAAATGGTGCGGATGGCGCCTTCCTGGCGGATCTTCTGATCCAGGAAAATAGCCAGCAGCACGCCGATTATCAGGCAGCTCAGGATAAACAGACCGCCGAAGATGCCCAGGTTGACCGAAGCGGTCAGCCAGCGGTCATTCGCCATCAGCTTGGCGTACTGATCAAAGCCGATAAATTCATACGTGGGCAGGAAACTGGAACTGGTGAACGATATGACACCGGTCCAGATCATAAAGGCGTAGATACCCACACCAACCAGTACAAAGGTCGGCGCTACAACCAGCTTCGGCAGCCAGCGCTGCAACCCGTCGAGCAAGCGTGACCGGGGCCTGGCCACGCTGTCGGGTTGACGTTGAGTGTGTTCCATGAAAATTCTCCCGAAAGGATCAGGGGCCACTCGCCAACAAATCCGGCGTGCGGCCCCCGCCGGATCACATGGCGGCCTGAATGGCGGTTGCCAGTTGATCAGTTGCCCGGACGGGATCCTTGTCGTCGGTATTCACAAAGTGGGTGACAACGTCAAAGATCTGGCCCTGGATATAACTGGTAGTCGCCAGGCCGTGGGCAAAGCTGGGCACCAGCCCACCATTGTCGGCACTGCTCTTGAAGGCGTCCATCGAGGCCTGGGCGCAAGCATCAAAGCCGGACATATCCATATCAGTCCGCACCGGAATGGAACCTTTGGCCTTATTGAACACGGTCTGGAATTCCGGCTCCAGGATGGTGCGGGCCAGGTCTTTCTGGGCCTCGGTATTTTTGTCATCGCTCAGGCTGAACATGGCGAACGAGTCCACGTTGAAGGTGAACTCGCCACTGGTACCCGGCGCCGGAGCGCAGATGTAATCCTCACCCGGGGTCAGCCCGGCAGCGGTGAACTCACCCTTGGCCCAGTCACCCATGATCTGCATGGCGGCGTCGCCGCGGATCACCATGGCAGTGGCGGTGTTCCAGTCCCGGCCCGCAGCGTTGTCGTCCACGTAACTCATCACCTTGGCAAACTCGGCGAATACCTCTTCCATCTGCGCGCTGTTGATCACGTCCATGTCGTGTTCAACAAACGCCTTGGCGTAGTCCTCTGGGCCCATAACCGCAAGCGCCACGGCTTCGAACACGGTCGCGTCCTGCCAGGGCTGGCCACCGTGCGCCAGGGGAATGATGCCGGCCGCCTGCAGTTTGTCAGCCGCCTGATAAAATTCGTCCAGGGTCTTTGGCACAGTCACACCCGCCTTTTCCAGGACGGCCGGATTGGCCCACAGCCAGTTGACCCGGTGCACGTTGACCGGCACCGCCACGTAATTGCCCTCGTACTTCATGACATCGGCAATGACTGGCGGAATCAGATTGTCCCAGTTGTTTGCTTCGGCCACATCATCCAGGCTGGTGAGAAAACCAAGCTTGGCCCACTCCTGGATATCCAGGCCCTTGATCTGGGCCGCAGCCGGCGGGTTGCCGGACACAGCACGGGTCTTGAGCACGGTCATGGCGGCTTCACCGCCGCCACCGGCCACGGCAAAGTCTTTCCAGGTGTGGCCCTGCTCTTCCATCATGTCCTTGAGTGCGGCGGCTGCGCGGGCTTCACCACCGGCAGTCCACCAGTGCAAAACTTCCACTTCGCCAGCCTGGACGGTCGCCGCCGGCAGCATGGCGGCAGAGATAGCAACGGCCGAAAGGGTTTTGGTAAAGGTGTTCATGTTGATGCTCCTTCTTGTTGTTTACAGTCAGAACCAGATTTCCATTTGGGTGCCAAAGGTCCACTGGGCACTCTCGAAATCGCTGTCGGCTCCCAACGGGTCGCCTGCGGCGTAGTTCTCAAGCTCGTCATCCCAGGTGGAGTAGCTGGCGAACACCCGGATTTCCGGGCGGTTCCAGAAGCCGCCGACCTGGGGCTTGAAGGTGGGCGCGATGGTGAAACGGCTGTAGTTGCCATCCACGTCGTTTCTTGCCGTCTGTGAACCGGTGCCGTCGGGATCGTAACCCATGGTCTTGAGATCCATGGTCTGCCAGGACGCTTCGTACTGCATCTCGAAATTGGCGGTGATTTCCTGGGCCAGACGGGCGTTGAAGGTCAGCCACTGGTATTCATCGCCCTTGATATAGCGGTCTTCGCTGGTTTCCGCCAGGATCGACGGTGCCAGGCGCCAGTTCTCGCTCAGGTAGGTGGTACCGTAGACAGCAAAACGGGTACTGACCGCATCCTCGTGCAGATTGCCATCGGCACCGATGTTCTTGGTCTCGGCACCCAGGCCCTGGCCATGCAGAACCGCCACTTTGAAGTTGCCGTCAGACAGTCCGAAAAAACTGTCGCCGTGATACGCCAGCATGGTATGGACACCGGTTTCGGCCGCCGTGGTATCCGTGCCGTTCACCAGACGCTGATCGTTTTCCTGGGCCTTCATGCCGCTGATCGTCCACTGGACGTTGCCGAAATAGTTATCGGCAGTGAGGATCAGGTTGTCGGTGCTGTAGCTCCCCGAGGGCACGAAATCGGTATCCGCCGGAAAATCGATAAAACTCCGGCCGTACAGGGAAAAGTTGGATTTCACGTTGTCGCTGAATTTGACGTCATAGATCCCGGCGCCCAGGCCGCCGAGGAAGATGATATCGCTGTCCAGCCAGTGGATATCGAAGTTCAGATCCCGGTCAAAGCGCTTGCCGGCCCAGATCGAGGAATCCTCGAAAATGCCGGAGAAACTGGCCAGGTTACTGAACTCCACATAGGCCTGGCGTACGTTCAGGGCGCCATCACCGGCGGTCCAGTCGTTCGACGAGGTGGTGGAGTCGGCGATCATCAGCCGGTAGTGGGACTGGGTGCCGTTCTCGGCTACCTGCTTGTAGTTCAGGATGGCCTCAAGGTAGGTGTCCGGCTCATTGCCGAGACGGCCCACCGCGCCACCCACGGAGCCGGCGGGGGTCAGGTAGGGGCCACCCGGGACACTTTGCAGATCGCCGCCCAGCAGCAGGCCGGAGCGGGCGTAGGTATTGAAGGAAAAACCCTCTTCGCCGGTGGCCTGGGGCTCGACTTCCGCCAGTTTCGCCTCGAGGGCCGCCAGGCGTTCTTCTACGCTCTGGGCCTCCTGAGCCTGGACCTGTCCGGCAGCCAGTCCCAGCGAAACCAGGCTGACGGCAACGGACAACAGACGTCCTTTCGAGATTGTGTTTACAGACTTGGTGCCATACGTAATGTTGGACATTCTAGGACTCCTTGTTTTTGTTGTATTGGCAACATTGGAGTCTATGGCAGTAAACCGAAACACTACGTATCAAACAGAAAGAGCCATGTAACAGCTTTGTTACATGGCCACTTCAATGGCGGGGCAACGTGAGAGTCACATGCAGTCCACCCTCGGGACGGTTGCTGATCTCCAGCTCTCCACCGTGGCTCTGGGCGATGTTGCGGGCGATCCCCAGGCCCAGGCCGAAGCCCTGGCGCTGATTGTCGTCCAGCCGGTAGTAGGGCTCGAAGATTCGGGCAAGCTGATCTTCGGAAACCCCAGGCCCCTCATCCTCCACATGAATGACCAGCCGGCCGGGCATGTCCTCCAGGCGCACCAGGGCCTTGTGGCCATATTTGACGGCGTTGTCCACCAGGTTGCCAAAACACCGTTTCAGGGCCAGCGGTTTGCCCCGGTAAGGCCGGCCATGACCCTGAACCGTAACCCGGCCCGGGGTGTCGCCCTGGTAGGCTTCCGCCATTCCCTTAAGCATGCGTTCCACATCAACGGGCTCGGCATTCTCGTGAATGTCGGTGTCCTTCATGGACTGCAGGGCATTTTTCGCCAGCAATTCCAGCTCCTGAAGGTCCGCCTCCAGGCGCTCCCGCATCACGTCATCGTCAATCAGGTCGACCCGTAACCGCAACCGGGTGATCGGTGTTTTCAGGTCGTGCGAAATGGCGCGAAATAACTGGTTCCGGTCGCTGATGTAGCTTTGCAACCGCCGGCGCATGGTGTTGAAGCTTCGGGTGACCGCCAGGATCTCCGCACTGCCCTGTTCCGCCAATGGCGGCTGATCATCTTCCAGGGGCAGGTCACGGGCGGCCTTTGCCAGCTTGCGCAAGGGCCGTGTCTGTTGCCGGATCAGCCAGGCCAGCACCGGGAAAAGGATCGCCGTCATCACCACCAGAAACAGGATCTGCTGTCCCGGAATTCCTTCGTCTTCCAATGACACATAGGGCGCCGGCAACGCGGCCGCCAGATACAGCCATTCATTCTCCGTCACTTCAATCTGGGTAACCAGCACAGGTGGATTCAGGGGCTCCAGCGTCAGTGCGTAGTGAGCCCAGGACCGCGGCAAGGCATCCAGCGGCAGCTCAGTGTTGAGAATGCGCAGGTTATCGGGGTGCACAAATTCGACGTGCAGATTGATCTGGTTGCCAAGGCGCTTGCGCAGCACCGATTCGACTTCTTTTGTGACCAGCCGTTTACGCTCGGTGTCCGGCAATGGCGCCATGTTAATGAGATTGTCATTGAGCGAGACAAAAAACCGGGTGCCCCCCATATCACGGAGCTGGTCCAGCACAATGTGCCGGTACTCCAGCGGTAGGGAGTTGAAGAACTGAGCGGTTGCCGCGGCCGACTGCGCCAGGTTGCGAGTGGTGGCCACCAGCCCCTGCACCTGTTGCGCCCGGAACGTAGCGATCCAGGCAGCACTGGAAATCACCTGGGCACCGGCCATGGCAAGCAGTGTCAGCAACAGTACCCGCCCCAGGAGTGACGACGGGAACCAGCGGGTAGCGGACAGCCAGCGCCAGAGTGCCTTTCCGAGCGGTACGGAATTACTCCGGGGCATGGGTCACCGTCGCCGCCAGGAGATAGCCCGAGCCACGCACGGTCTTGATCAGTTTCGGGTCGCGGCCCTGATCCCCCAACCGCTGGCGCAGCCGGCTGACCGCCACATCCACCACCCGGTCCAGAGGCATGGATTCCCGGCCCCGGGTGACGCCTGAAATGGTATCCCGGTCCAGCACTTCATTGGGGTGGGAGAGAAACAGTTGCAGCAGGGCAAAATCGGCCCCGGACAGGGATGCCCGCTCACCGGCTTCGGATACCAGTTCGTGGGCCAGGGTATCCAGCCGCCACCGGTCGAACAGCACATAACGGGGGTTGTCTGCCCGGGTGAACCGGGCCCGACGCAGCAACGCCTTGACCCTGGCCTGCAGTTCCCGGGCGCTGAAGGGCTTGGCCAGATAATCATCGGCACCCAGCTCCAGGCCGACCACACGGTCCGTTTCATCGGAACTGGCGGTGAGCATGATGATGGGGACCCGGGAATGCTCGCGGATTTCCCGGCACAGGGTGAAGCCGTCGTCGCCAGGCATCATCACGTCCAGCACGATCAGGTCGGCACAGGCTGCTTCCAGTTGCCGGCGCATGGCGTCACCATCGGCGGCCGTACGCACACTGTAGCCTACCCGGGACAGGTGTTCGTGCAGCAACTCGCGAATAGCCGCGTCATCGTCAACCACTAGCAATGAGGCTTTTGTATCTGTCATGGCATCCATTTATTGTTGTTTGTCATTACCAGAATATGTCCTAAAGTTGTGAGGCAAAAGCCCCCGCGGCCTGCTAATCTGGCGTTTGTTCACCTAATCACACGGATGCAAGGGTCACCATGGATTTCCGGCCACTGGCAGTGGGCATGGCAGGTCTGCTGGCACTATCTGCCGCGAGCGCGCAGCCCTCCACCCCGCAGCTCAATCTCTACACATTCCTTGCGCCGCCCTATCAGGTCAGCGAGTCAGGGCGTCACAACCAGAGCCGGGTCACCGGAGAAACCGTGGAAACCGTCCATTGCGCCGCCAGCCAGGTGGGCTGGCCCACCCGCGTTCGCCTGGCACCACCCAACCGCGGGCTGCACTCCTTGCGGCGAAACCTGATTGACGGTTATTTTGCCGTCGACTCCTCCATGGAGCTGGATTCCCTCGCGAAACGCAGCGATCCACTGGCCCTCGAGAAATGGTACTTCTTCTCCCGGTCCCAGGAGCTTGACCCGGAGCGCGCACGCATCGGCGTGGTCGCCGGCAGCAACGAGGAAGCCTGGCTGCTGGCCAACGATTACCCGGTGTATCTGAGTGTTGCCTCTAGTGATCAGCTTCTGGCCCTGCTTCGACGTGGCCGTATTGATACCGCGCTCATGGACGAGCGGGTCATGGCCAGCCTGCGCAGGGCCTCCCCGGAAGGCCAGACCTTACTGCACGCCCACTTCCTGCGCTACGCGCCGCTGCATCTTTACCTCACCGAGAACTTTACCGCAAAACATCCGAAATTTCTGGACGCTTTCAATAAGGCCCTGCCGGACTGCATGGCGGCCCAGCTCGCGCTCTCCGACGGCGAGTCACAGCGGGTTCGTCAACTGGCCTCGGAGTTGATGGAACAACTGAATCAGACCATTGATTTGCAT
Organism: uncultured Marinobacter sp.; assembly: GCF_946886895.1. Next base: position 81,439 of record NZ_CAMPJO010000001.1, read on the forward strand.
CAGGCACTGGCCGACGGACTGCGGCTGGACAACTTCACCGATGTGCTGACCGTTGACAGCAAGTGGCAGGCCCTGGCACCCGACATCGCCGTGCCCATGGCCCAGGACATTCTGGGCTTGCCCGGGTCGCACGCCCTGCACGACTGGCAGCTCACGCACGGTGGCCTGATTACCGAAATACTGCTGATCAATGACGCCGGAACCCTGGCAGCCATCAGCAACCTGTCATCGGATTACTGGCAGGGCGACGAACCAAAATTCCAGGAAGTCATAAAACAGTTCAGCCGCAAAGCGCCTGATACGGAGCTCCTCTACATTTCTCCGATTCACTACGACGCATCAACCGCCCGCTTTCAGGTCTTCGTCAGCGGCCCCGTGCTATCCGCAGACAGCTCGGAACTCCTGGGGGTGGTCGCCATGGGCCTGGATATCGAGACCCTGCTGCACAACACCGATATTCCGCTTCGGTGAGCTCAAGGCGGGCCGATCTCACACGCCAGCACCAGCGCCCAGAATTCCGAAAAATCGCTCACCACCACATCGGGTTTGTCCGGATGTTTATGTGTACCGGGAAAGATCCTGTTCAGCCACGGCAGATCCCACTGGGCGCCATTGAAGAACACCGACGTCATGCCGGCACGTTTTGCGGCGATCACATCGGTGGTGCTGTCGCCCACATACCAGACGCTCGGGTCCGGCGGATAATCCAGCTTCTGGACCGCCCTCAGTAACTGGTCCGGGTGGGGCTTTCGCAATGGTGTGTCATCGCCGCAGACATCCACATCGAACAGCTCCGTCCAACCGGTATCCTCAACCGCCGCCAGCTCATGCTCGAAGAATTCACGGTCCCGGTTGGTGATGACACCCACCTGAATACCCAGCCGGCGAAGGCCCTCCAGCACATCCCGAACCCTGGGCTCAAACGCCTTTACCGTGCCGTAGTGGTTCCGGTAATGGTCATTGAACGCCCGATGCGCCACCTGCTTGGCGTCCTGATCCTCGCCGAACAGAACCTCGAAGATATCGGTACGGGATATCTTGCGATCCGCCCTGACCTTGGGATGCAGCCTGGCGAACGCCCGCACATAGGCCACCAGCTTGACGTCTTCCGGTGTTTTACTGTCTTCCGGTGCCACCATGCGCTCCATCAGCCCCAGCCGATGGAAATCTGGCAGCATGTCATCCACGGCGTGGTACATGGCGTCCAGAGTGTCCACCAGGGTCGCGTGCCAGTCGAACAACACCACCGCCGGCCGGATCAGCCTCACCACCGCCGGATGCCAGTCCGGCTCAATCCTCGGCTCCGGCCGTTGCGGTGGCGGAAACGGTTTCGGCCGGACTTCCGCAGGCGCTTGCCGGAAAGCCTCCGGGTGGCCACGCTCCAGCAGCGCCAGTAAATCCATCAGATCCTCGAAGCTGTCCAGAACCGCCACCGGCGCATCACGAAAGGAAAACCAGCTGTCAATCCGGGCGGCCTCCCAGCCGGCACCGTTGTAGAACACGCCGGCCACACCGGCACGGTTGGCGGTCAGCATGTCCACGTAGCTGTCGCCCACGTACCACGCCCGCTGGTCCACCGGCAGGTTCAGCGTTTCCAGTACCTTGAGGATGACTTCCGGGTCCGGCTTGTATTCAGTGACATCGTCCGCGCACACGGTGGCGTCAAAAAGGTGCTGCCAGCGGCCCTGGTCCACGGTTTTCAGCTCCCGGTCCAGGAATTCCCGGTTCCGATTGGTGGATACCGCCAGCCGGATTCCCATGGACTTCAGGGCAACCAGATACTCATGGGCACCGGACTGGAACGGCTTCACCTGACCAAAGTACTTCCGGTAAGCGGCGTTGTAGGCTTTGTGGGCAATCAGTTTGGCGTCTTTATCATCGCCGAAGATGGCGTTGAAGATATCCGTACGGGAGACCCTGCGCTCCGCCAGAATTCGCGGATGCAGGCGACGGAAAATCCGGATGTAACGCACCAGTCGGGCATCATCCGAGGTGCGACACCGGTCCTCCGGCAGCAGCCGCTCCACCAGCCCCAGTTCCTCCAACTGCGGCAGCATGTCTTCCATGGCGCTGAACATGGCGTCGTGGGTGTCTACCAGAGTGCCGTGCCAGTCGAATATGAGTACCGAAGGAGCTGAAATAAAATCCCTGAATCGGGCCATGCCGTGCCTCCCAATAAAACACACCGAACGCCGGCCTTGAAATCCGCCGCCGGGCCGGTAACACTCTGCAGCACTGATAAGAAAGATAAACCCGGTTTCCCGTGAGCGCACGCAACGAGTGGTATCTATGTCAGGCTTACGTTACCTGCTGCCCTACGATTTTTCGCCGCTGACCCTGCTCAGTTACATGCTTGTGCTCGGGCTTTACGGCGTCGCCTTACTCAGAATGCCCGAGAATGAACGGCCCGGGCCAGGCCGTATCGTTACCTTCGTACTGGGGGTCATGCTGTGCTATGGCGTCATGCAGACCCGTTTTGACTACTACTCCCAGTACATGTTCTTCGTCCACCGGGGCCAGCACCTGATCCTGCACCATCTGGGGCCGGTGTTGATTGCCCTGTCCAACCCGCTCCCGGTGATGCGGTTCTGGTATCGGCAGATGTCGCCGTCCATGCGCTCCTGGCTGCGGCCGATCGGCTGGGCATACCGGGTGTTGCAGCAACCGGCCATCGCCTCAATTCTGTTCGTGGGGCTGATTTACTTCTGGTTGTGGCCGCCGATTCATTTCGACGCCATGCTCAGCCGACAGCTTTACTGGGTGATGAACTGGAGCATGCTGCTGGACGGCCTGCTGTTCTGGTGGCTGATCTTTGACCCCCGCTCGCCGGCAATCACCAACGCCCTGGGCTACGGCAAGCGCATCCTGCTGCTGGCCCTGGTGGCGATACCCCAAATGATTCTCGGCGCCTGGATCGTCTTCTCCAGAGGCATGGTGTACGACGTATACGAAGTCTGCGGTCGGGCCTGGCCCATGCCCCCGGAAACCGACCAGTTGCTGGGCGGCCTGCTGACCTGGATTCCACCGGCCATGATGAGCATCGTCGGCATCCTGATCGTGCTGCGCCGGGCCATGCATGAAGACGGTAAATTTCCAAAAGCACGTTCGCTGGCAGGGGGAAATGCATAATGATGACGCGACTGTTCTGGCTCATGTTCGCGGCCCTGGCATTGACCGGATGCGCCGGGGGCGACGATAACTGGCATGGCAAGGATATTTCCAGCCTGATGCCAAAGCTCGAATTCAGGCTCAGGGGGGCCGGCAGTGAAACCGTCACCCCGGCCGACTCCGGGGGCAATATCCGCCTGCTGTACTTTGGCTTCACGTCCTGTCCCGATGTCTGCCCGACCACCCTCACGGACCTGCGTCGCTCCATCCGTCAACTGCCGGAGGAATACCAGGATGACGTCACCACCCTGTTCGTGAGCGTTGATCCACGCCGGGATACGCCGGAGCGCCTGGCCAGCTACGTGAACTTCTTCGGTGACCAGGTGGTGGGCCTGACCGGAACCGAAGCGGAACTGCGAAAACTCGCCAAACGATACCGGACCACCTTCGGTTACGACGAACCCGATGCCAGCGGCAACTACAACGTTTCCCACAGCAGTGCGGTTTATGTCTTTGACCGCGCCGGCAACGCCCGGCTCCTCCTGCGCCCGGAGCTTTCTCCGGAGCAGGTCAGCGAAGATCTGGCACAATTGGCCAGGGAATCCCGGACCTGATGACCGGGCGTGCTCCAACCCCGCCGTCACCGCACCAGACAGGCTGCCGCTTGCAGTGGCCGGCGTGGGTTCAAGGCCGGCCTGATATGAATGAGCAGACAGACTATCCAAGCCGGTGTCATGGCTTTGTGGGCGTTTCGCCAGGAAAATGTCAAAAGAGGAGATACCGGAGGAAGGTTTAGCCATTTGACCCTGTTGCAACCGCCGCGCCCGAGCTCAATCAACTCGCCGATAGACATGAAAGAACGTGAGTTCTGTGCTTGACGTATGAGCTACTCAAGGGTTTTATAGTTACGTTATCAAGGCCCTATTCGAAACGGGACTCCGCCCGACGCCCTCTCCTGACCTGATACGGCTTTTTTCGCCCGGCCCCAATCCCGGGCAAACCAAATCAACAGTCCCGATTTACAGGCAGTGCTGGCGGATATCTGGCTATGTGTTGGCCTGCCTGTCAGGAGATCACGATGAAAAACATGACGTTCAAAGTTATTAGCACGGCTATTGTCCTCGCTGCCACCGTGGGTAGTTTTTCCGTCTTCGCTCACCAGTCTGAGCACCAGGGGAAGGACATAATGGGTGGTGGCGCCGACGACGAGGAAGACGCTGACGCCAACTGACGGTTTTGGCAACAACCTGAACTGAAATCAATCGCCCGGGGCGGCCAAGGCAACCCCGGGCCTTACGCTGCCCATTATCGATTCACATTGAGGATTACCATGAAGATGAAAAAACGCGCCCTGTTCACGGGTGTGGCTGCCATAGTTGCCGCCGTCGGGGCCACCACGCTGGCACTCCAGGCCAGCGGACCCGCCAAGGCGTCATCTACCCAGGCCTCCAGCGGCGCGACTGGCCCAGCCATCACCATCTACAAGAGTCCCAATTGCAGTTGCTGTCAATCCTGGGCGGAGCACCTCGCCGCCAACGGTTTTAAGACCAGCATCGTGGAAACCGACAACCTCAATGACATCAAGCAGGAACACGGCGTACCCCGTGAAATGGCCTCCTGCCACACCGCGTTGATCGGTGACCTTGTGATTGAGGGGCATGTCCCGGCAGAGGACATTGTCGCTTACCTGGAAAATCTCCAGTTCAATACAGTAGGGCTCTCAGTGCCCGGCATGGTCCAGGGCAGTCCCGGCATGGAGACCGGCAAGAAGGAGGATTACCAGGTCATCGCCTTCAGTGCCCAAGGCCAGCAAAGCGTGTTCCGCGAACATAGCGATTACTGAGGCCGGGCCCATGAAAGCGATTACCCACTCTCTTACCAGGACAGCCTGGCGCTATTGCTTGCTCACGCTTGTGGCCATTCTGCCGGCCCTGGCTCATGCCCAAACCCCAGCCGATGCCCAATCCGTACAGGCATTGACCACCAGCTCGTCAGGCGCCCTCCTGGTGCTGCGTGACCGCAGCCTGTTTGCCATTGACGGTGGAACGTCCACCGAGATCACGCTACCGGCAACCAACCAGGGGGGGCAACCCGCCTCCCTGGCCAAAGGTGCGGATGGCAGTGTCTACCTGGCCGGCCCGGGCCTGGGCGTCTGGCGCTATGACGGTGCCGACGAACGCTGGCAATCCCTCAACGACACCCTGCCCGATCTCGGTATCACTGCCATTGCCGCTCATGCCACCCAGCCGGACACCCTGTACGCCTATCATGGCGAAGAAGGCATGTTCCGGTCCAGGGACGGCGGCGCCAAGTGGGTAAAAGTCGACAGTGGCCCGCGGGAGCCGGTGCAGGCATTCCTGCACTCGGACATGCCCGGCAGCATGGAAAGCGGCTGGCTTTTTGCGGGTACGACCCGTGGCGTCGCACGCTCCATGGACTGTTTCTGCTTCTGGGGCGATGCGGGGGATCTGCGAGGTACGGTGTCCGCCATCAGCTATGATCCTGCGGCTCCGGAAAACGTCTATGCCGTGGTGGAGGGGCAGCTTCATCACAGTGCGGACGGCGGCGAAACCTGGGTGCCCTTTAAAGTGTCCCAAACCGTGACCGCCCTTGTTTTCTCGCCGGCACACGGGCTAGTGGTGGGCACTGCCGAGGGAAACCTGCTGGCCCTGAATGCCGACCGCGAATGGACGCCGATCCATGAATAAGTGGATCGGCTCGCTGGCCTTACTCGTTGCGCCGGTTCTTGCGTTTGCTTCCGGCGGGCCGCCGGGGCGCGACGGTGTGCCGGCGGAAGTGGCACAGGGCCGTCAGATTTATGAGCAAACCTGCGCCGCCTGCCACGGATGGCAGGGGGAAGGCGCCACCGATTGGAAACAGCCGGATATCAAAGGTGAAATGCCTGCGCCACCCCATAACGAGGCAGGTCACACCTGGCGCCACAGCGATGCCATGCTGTTCAAAATGATCGAAAAGGGGTGGCGACATCCCTTCAATAAAACCGATCGGCTGACCATGCCAGCGTTCGGAGAAAATCTGACTGACCAGGAAATACACGCGGTAATCGAGTACCTCAAAACACTCTGGACGGATGAACAACGTAAGTACCAAAAGACAGAAAGCCAGTAGCTGCTTGCCTCGTGGATGCTGGCCGGTGCCGCGATATTCGGGATAGGCTGGGGGCTGTCGGGCTATTGTCCAGGACCCGCATTCGCATCAATAAGTGGCATAACCTGGCCGCTGTTGGCGTTATTATTGTCGATGGTCTTTGGTTGGTGGGTAGCCCGGCAGGTTTGACGCCTGAGCCCTTCCATAACGGGCTCTTTGACTTCAGCATGATGTCCCCCTGTAACCGGCTATCAATCTCCTCATGGCCTTACATCATACCTTCACGCATCAGCATAAATTGATTTGTTATTTTTCGAGTTTGATCGCCCTCAATCTCAGAGCATTCGCTATGACACTGACAGACGACAGCGACATGCCAAAGACCGGATCTTTGGCTGTGTGCTCGCCGGAGTCCTCTTGGTTGTGATGATGCGCGTGTTGGTGCTCAGCCCTTGCGATCTCCAGTTTTGTCGGCCGGCCAATCCGCAAACGCAATGAAATAGAGCAGAATGAGGTTAGCGATGGGAATCAGTATCAGGACTCCCATCCACCCCGGATACCCCGTACGCTGGCAAATACGCCAGACGGGTATCACCACCACAACGGCAACGACCAACATCCACAGCCAGTGCCCGGCCCACATAGTGTTTCCAGACATGTTATCCCCCATCATGGCAATATCCCCTTTGTTGGAATACCTGTCACTCAACCACCCGAACCTGGATTGTCTCTGACAATGGGCCGAGGGAATGGGCCCATTAAACCTGAGATCAGAACGTGATGCGGGCGCCGACCACGGCAAACCAGTCTTCCGTTCCGGCGCCCTCAGCTTCGGCAAAGTCAGCGGTGTCACCGTACTTACGCTCATGCACCACGCCAACATAGGGTGAGAAGGCGCGGTCGACCAGATCATAACTCAGCCTTAGGCCGGTTTCGCTGGAAACGAGACCTTTGCCAACGCCGATCTCCCGGTCCTCACTGAACGCCACCGTGGCATCCAGAGTGGCTGAGAGAATCCAGTAATTGGTCAACAGCAACTCGTACTCGACATCCAGTTCGGCGGAGGTTTCGCCCTCGTTACTCACGTACAGGTTGGCATCCACCTCGAACCATTGCGGTGCCAACCCGGTAACACCCAGAACCGCGTAGGTGCGGTCCGGGCCTTCGGGCGTATCGAATCGCACCCCCGCCTTGGCGTCGAAGAAGTCGGAAATGGGAACCTGCCCGACCAGCTGGTTTTCCAGCCCTTCGTAGGCCTGCTCTGCAATGGCGTATTCGCCTTTGGTCAGCCATCGGACTTTCAGATCATCGGTGCCGTAGAAAACGTCCGCATTCCAGACGCCCAGCTCTTCATCGTCATCGCTGTATCGGTATTCAAGCTCCTCAAACTGAACACCCCAGAAGGTCAGTGGCTGCTTCCGGGCGGTAGTGTCGACGATCATTTCCTGGGCGACGACAGCCGTTGGCAGCACCGCCGGACCCAGCAGACTGGTGCACACAAGAGCGCGGATACGACTCATGCATCACCTCCTTCTTCGGCCACAAGGTCTGCCTTTGCCTGGGTAGCGTCAGGGCCACCCTCAACGATCACCTTGCGGAACATACCCGCTGCCGCGTGGTAAGACAGATGGCAATGGAACGCCCACTGGCCCGGCGCATCCACCTCGGTCTCCATATACACCGTGGTGCCCGGCTGAACGCTGACCGTGTGCTTGACCGGATTCCATTTCCCGGCGCCGACATCCAGGATCGACCACATGCCATGGAGGTGCATGGGGTGGGTCATCATGGTGGTATTGACGAACTTGAAGCGGACGCGCTCGCCGTATTTCAGGCGAATGGGGTCCGCGTCCTCGTATTTCACCCCGTTGATACTCCAGCTGTAGCGCTCCATGTTGCCAGTCAGGCGCAGCTCGATTGCACGGGTCGGCTTCCGGTCTTCATACAGTGGTTTCTGTGCCTTGAGATCGGCATACGACAGGAATTTTCCACCATTGGCCGCTGTCGGCGCCAGACCACTGCCGGGCGCATAGAAAGGATCACTTGGGCCGCCCTCCAGCATAGTCATCGCGCTGTGATCCATGCCTGCCATGGAAGAATGATCCATTCCCTGCATAGTGGCGTGGTCCATACTCGGCATTCCAGTGGAACCACCCATGCCCCCTCCGGAGCCGCTCGTGTCCATAGCGCCGTGATCCATATCGTGCATACCGCCCATATCCGCCATGGTGAGGCGTGCGGGATCACGCAACTCGGGAACAGCCGCTTCCATGCCCTGCTTCGGCGCAAGCGTCGCTCTGGCATAACCTGAGCGGCCCATGGATTCGGCAAAAATAGTGTACGCCTGGGCATCTTTCGGCCGCACGATCACGTCGTAGGTTTCCGCGACACCGATGCGGAATTCATCCACAGTGACTGGCTGGACATTGTTGCCGTCCGCCTGAACAACCGTCATTTCCAGACCCGGGATCCGCACATCGAAATAGGTCATGGCGGATGAATTAATGAACCGCAGGCGGATGCGCTCTCCGGGCTCAAAAATACCGGTCCAGTTCTGTTCCGGGCCCATGCCGTTAATCAGGCCAGTGAAACCCTGCAAGTCCTCAACATCCGCTTTCATCATGCGCATGTCGCCCCAGGCCATGCGATCCTGGATGGTGTTCAGCAGACCATTTTCCGATGCGTCCGAGAAAAACTCCCCCACCGTCTGCTGCTGGCGGTTGTAGTAATCCGGCATCATTTTCAGGTTGCGCATGATCCGGTCGCCGGAATGCGGGTGTTTGTCGGTGAGCTGAACCACGTATTCCCGGTTATACCGGAAGGGTTCGCGCCCTTCAGGCTCGATGACAATGGCACCATAGGCACCATCCGGCTCCTGGAAGCCGGAATGGCTGTGAAACCAGTAGGTACCGGCTTGCTGGATGGGGAATTCGTAGGTGAACGTCTCTCCGGCCTTGATGCCGGGAAAGCTGATACCGGGCACACCATCCTGCTGGTAAGGGAGAATCAGGCCATGCCAGTGGATGGATGTCATTTCATCCAGGTTGTTGGTCACGTTGATCCGGACGTTTTCGCCTTCCTTGAAGCGCAGCACCGGTCCCGGGGATTTCCCGTTGTAACCGATCCCCTGCTTGACGAACTCGCCGGTATCAATCCGGACCCGATCAACCGTGAGGTCATAGGTGCCGGCCATACCTGCCACCGGAAAGACCAGGCCCAACACGACACCTGCAAGGTACGCTTTCATGCGCATGCACAGCTCCTGAAATACAATTCAATGGACTCTATGAACGACCAGCCTGGCTGTATACCGGACCCTGAAAGTTTACTTCGCCATACATGCCGGACTGGTAATGCCCCGGAATATTGCAGGCAAATTCAATATTGGCCTTTTCAGCGAAGGTCCAGACCACTTCGCCACTCTGGCCCGGCTCCAGGAGGATGCTGTTCGGGTCGTCGTGCTTCATGGTATGGCCATTCCCCATATCCATGCTCATCATGTCCTCGTTGAGTTTGCCGCCCTGGATAACCCCGTGCTCCACCATCATTTTCATTTCTTCCTGATGGGCTTCGTGCATCTCTGGCGTACCAATATTGAATTCATGCACCAGGGCGCCCTGGTTCTCAACGACAAAGCGGATGGTTTCACCGGGCCGAACCTCGATAGATTCCGGCTGGTAGTAATTGTCGTGCATTTCAACGGTAATGGTCCGATCAGCGTTAGCGGCCTTGCCCGGCTCACCGATGGCTGCACCATGACCATGCCCGCCGCCATGGGTGCCGGCCGCAAACGCCGTCGCGGACAGTGACATCGCTGTCGCTACCGCCAAGAACTTTGATACATTCATCCTGTCTTCTCCTGAGAAATAATGGGCGTTCGAAGGCCCGCTGGTTCGCTCCGGAAACTGAGCAGTGCCAGGAAACGGTTGATACCATCGCTCACTAACCTGAATTCTTTCTGAAAATGTCGAATTATTAATCGTTCAGGCCAGGTTCAGGTTGATCAGTAACACTGGCATATCGTGCCAAGGCTCTGAAAAGGAACAATCCGTGCGCTTACTGCTCGTCGAAGATGACCGCTTGCTGGCTGACGGGCTGGCCAGCCAACTGGAAAAAGCGGGCTTCAGCGTTGATGTGACGCATACCGCTAAAGAAGCGTTGATACTGGCTGAGCAGGAAGACTACCGCGCCGTAGTGCTGGATCTGGGCCTGCCCGATGGCAATGGCCTGGACGTGCTGAGCAAGTGGCGCCTGCACCATAAAAGCGTTCCGGTCTTGATTCTGACCGCCAGGGGCGACTGGCAGGATAAAGTAAATGGCCTGAAGGCCGGTGCCGACGATTACCTGGCCAAACCCTTCCAGACCGAAGAGTTGATTGCGAGGCTCAACGCCATTGTGCGCCGAAGCGAAGGTCGGGGGCACTCACTCGTGCAGGCTGGCCGCTTCGAGCTGGACGAGAATCGCCAGAGCCTGAACCTGGGAGACGGTACCGAGCACAGCCTGACGGGAACGGAATTCCGCCTGCTGCGCTGCCTGATGAGTCGCCCCGGCCAGGTCTTTTCGAAGGAGCAGTTGATGGAGCAACTCTACAACCTGAATGACCACCCCAGTGAAAACGTCATCGAGGCCTACATCCGCAGGCTGAGGAAGCTGGTTGGCCCCGATACCATCTCAACACGACGCGGCCAGGGGTATCTGTTCGATGTCCGGGAATAAAAAGCCGACATCGGTCAGGCGGGCGCTGCTGGTGCTGTTACTGCCGGCGGGGATCGGTCTGATGGCCCTGGCATGGCTGGTGCACGGCCTGTTGCTGGACCGGATGGCCCGGGAGTTTGTCGAGACCCGGCTCAAGGACGAGGTGGCCTTTCTTGAGCACCAGATTCGCGATTCCGGCGGTCAGTTGGACACTCTCCAGACCGGCGATTATTTCCAGGAGGTGTTTCATCACGCCTTTGCCATACACACACCCTCCCGCACCATCATTTCACCGGACACCTGGACACCGTTATTAAGACCCCTGATTGACGCCGGACAGGACGGAACCCTTCGGGTGCACGACGCAGACGCCACGGGTGCCCCTTCGGATATTCTCGCCTACCGGAAGTCTGTTGATGTGGGCGATACACCTGTCGTGGTGATTGTCGCCGAGGATCTGGGTGCCCTGAAACGCAGCCAGGCAGAACTGCACCTGTGGACTGCGATTGTCTCCGTATTGCTGATACTCCTCCTGGTGGCGGTCATCTGGTTCGGCATTACCTTATCCCTGCGCCCCGTGGTAACACTCAAGGCCGCGTTAAAAAGGCTTCAGGATGGCGAGATTGCACGCATTGACGTTCAGGCTCCCGAGGAATTCCGCCCTCTCGTGGCCCAGCTCAACCAGTTGCTGGACTCTCTGGACCACCGCCTGGAACGCTCACGGGATGCCCTGGCAAACCTGTCCCACAGCGTCAAAACCCCCATCGCCGCTGTCCGGCAGATACTGGCGGACAACGACCGCCCGCTCACCAGCGAGCTCAGGCATCAGATGGCAACCCGGCTTGATGACATCGACAGGCAGCTCGAAGCAGAAATGCGCCGGAGCCGGTTCGCAGGGCCCCAGGTTGGAAAAAGCGCTTACCCCATGAAACAGGCACGGGATCTTTTATGGATGCTCGGCCGGTTGTATCCGGACAAATCGTTTGAGCTCTCGAGCTCCCTTCCGGAAGAAAGCCGGTGGCCGGTAGAGGAACATGATCTGAACGAAATAGTGGGTAACCTGCTCGATAATGCCGGAAAGTGGTCCTCGCGATACGTAGAACTCTCGTTAAAACAAGATAACGGCTTAAAACGAATCATTGTCGCTGATGATGGTCCCGGGGTTGCTGAGAAAGATCGGGCCAATCTGGGCCAACGTGGATTGCGACTCGATGAACAAACACCGGGACACGGGCTGGGCCTCGCGATAGTCAGGGATATTGTGGCTCAGTATGGTGGGCGGATCGATTTTTCGGAAAAAACAGACGGAGGGTTGGCCGTCACTATTGAATTGCCTGACAGGCACTGACTTTAAAGGCGTCTCAAGAATCCATGCGAGCTGAACGGTATACCGGTGGTTCGGACGGATACCTTTTCTGAAGAGGGTGCCCTTCAGAAAAGCCAGGGGGTATCTGCTCAACAAGACCGTTTAGACTAAACCTATAACGACGCTGCCGAGCGGGCCGCCTGATCGTACAGACCCGAGACGCCCCGCAAGAAGCTGGCAATGGAGCCAAGGTCGGTATTCGAGAATCCAAGAGTCCGGAGTGAGTCCACCAGGCAACTTTCCCGGATTTCGGCGTAGGCGTTACAGACAGACACACCTTTTTCGGTGATCGAGTAAAAGGTTTCCTTGCCCCGGCGCTCCGATGCCACCACTTCGTGCTTCAGGAGCTTTTTGAGTGCGTAGGTGACCGTGTGGGTATCCTCCACGTTCAGCACCAGGCAAATATCCGCGGATTTCTTGGATCGCCCGCGGTGATTGACGCTGTGCATAACCAGAATATCCAGAGGGCTCAGGTCCGGCAACCCGGCCGCGTTCATGCACCGCACCATCCAGCGGTTGAACGCGTTACCCGCCACAATCAGCCCGAATTCCAGCTCCGAGAGCTCTGCGGCACGGCCAGACAGATGGGCCGAAGACACAATCGGTCCTATGCTTTTCCCGCCAGGTGCCTCCGTGCGGCCTTGTCCCGCCGAATTTTTGTCTTCGTCTTTTTTCATGAGCCCACCACGACGGTCCTGTTCGAGTTTACGATGCCCCTGCCCTGCTCCCGGGCGGGCCGGGATTCTATCAATTCCCCATCTGGTTGGGGAGGAACGTCACAATCTGTGGAAAGACCGTGATCAACATTACGCCCGCGAGCAGCAGCAGGAAATAGGGCAATGCGGCCGTGGCCACCCGGAGTATATTTTCGCCGGTCAACCCCTGAATAACGAACAGGTTAAACCCGACGGGCGGTGTAATCTGGCTCATTTCCACCACGATCACCAGGTAGATTCCGAACCACATGGGGTCAATGCCAGCCGCCTCAACCATCGGCAATATCACGGACGTGGTCAGTACCACGACGGAAATACCATCCAGGAAACACCCCAGCAGAATAAAGAACACCGTCAGCGCCAGCAGTAACATACCCGGTGACAACGCCAGGGTACTGATCCAGGACGCCAGCTCCCTGGGAATGCCGGTAAAGGCCATGGACACGGTCAGAAAATGGGCACCTACGAGAATAAAGGCAATCATCGTGGAGGTTTTTACCGTCCCCATCAAAGCCTGACCAAAGGTCTCCCGGTTCAGGGAGCCACCACGCCAGGATAACAAGTGCGCGAGTGCGACCCCCACCGCCGCCGACTCTGTCGGCGATGCAAATCCGCCATAAATTGAGCCGATCACGCCGACAATCAGTAACACGACCGGTATCAGGGGTTTGCTGCGCCTAACCTTCTCAGCCAGGGGCAGTGCTTCCTCCTCGTCCGCTGGAACACCCGATGGATTCAGCTTGGACCAGATGACGACGTAGCCGGCAAAAAGAACCATCAGCAGCAGGCCAGGCAGAATACCCGCCACAAACAGCCGGGCAATAGACTGTTCGGTGGCAACACCATAAACAATGAGAATGATCGACGGGGGAATCAGCAGGCCCAGGGTCGCGGAACCGGCCAGGGTCCCCAGGATCTGTTTGCGATCGTATCCCCGCTGGGTGAGTTCCGGTACCGACATCTTCCCGATGGTCGCTGCCGTGGCCGCTGATGAGCCGGAAATCGCGGCGAAGATACCGCAGCCAATAATATTGGTATGCAGCAGGCGACCGGGAATCCGGCCGACCCATGGCGCAATACCGGTAAACATTTCTTCAGACAGCCGGGAGCGGAACAATACCTCGCCCATCCATATGAACATCGGCAACGCCGCAAGCTCCCAGGACACACTGGCGCCATAGAAGGAGGTCGCCAGGCTGGTGCCAACCGGAATGTTGCTGAAGAAGTGCAACGCCGCCAGACCAGTGGCCGTGAGGGCAAACGCCACCCACAGCCCCGCAGCCAGCAGAATCAGAAGCCCCGTCAGCAAGAGCAGGCTCATTGAAATCATGTCCATGGCTCTACTCCTGGGGGGCTTCGTCTTTGAGGTGGGTAAGGCGGCCGGTGATCAGGCCGATCAACACATCGAGCAGGGCGATCAGAAGCCAGGCCAACCCGACAACCATGACCGCCTGCGGCAGCCAGAGCGGAACCGGAACCATGCCAATCGACAGATCACCAAAATCGTAGCTGTCATACGCCAGCAAAACGCTGAACCAGGTACCGTACCCGGTGATCGCCAGCGCGATCGCCGTCACCAGGATATCCAGAACTCTCTGGGCGCTCGCCGGCAGGGTTCTATGCAGCAGGTCAACGCGGATATGCCCACCCACTGTCAGGGTATAGGCCAGCCCGGTAAAGGTTGCCCCCAGCAGCAGAAACCCCGCAAGCTCAGCCAATCCGGGCACCTGCAGACCCAATGAGTCCATCCCCAGACCCAGCAGTGCTGCGTCGAGAAGCCGTCCCAACACCTGTAACACCACCATCGTCATGATGACTACAAGCTGGAGTGCCGAGATGTAACCGCCAAAGCGGTACATAGAGTCCAGAAACCTGCGCATGAAAATGCCCCCGGTGATTCTTGTCAGTCCCGCAAGGAATCAGCGGGCACGATAAGCTTCAACCAGTGCCTTGCCATCCTCACCGGCACGTTCCAGCCACTCCTGCTCCATGGTTTCGCCGACGTCTTTCAGACGTTTAACCAGGGCGTCACTGGGCTCGGAAACCACGATGCCATTGTCTTCCATGACTTTGATCTTGGCAGCGGTTTCCGCTTTACTGGCCTCCCACCCACGCTTCTCAGCCTCGGCGGCGGCGGTTTCGATGGCGTTCTGTACGGACTCCGGAAGCCCCTCAAACGCCCGGGTGTTAACAATGACCATGTTCTTCGGCAACCACAGTTGGGCATGATTGAAGTGGCTCAGGTAATCCCATGCCCGGGTATTCGCCCCCGTGGACGGAGATGTGATCATGGCATCGACGCGGCCCGTGCCGAACGCGGTCGGAATATCCGGCACTTCAACCTGGGTCGGTATGGCACCCAGGAGCTCCGCCAGCCGCTCACTCGACTTGTTATAGGCGCGCATTTTCACGCCCTGCAGTTCGTCGCCGGTTTCCACCGGAAAGCGGGTGTAAATCCCCTGCGGCGGCCAGGGCACGGCAAAGAGCAGCTTCAGGCGCTGTTGCTCAAGACGCTCAGACAGCAGGTCACGAGACGCCTGCCACAGATCCCAGGCCTCTTCGTAGTTGCTCGCCAGATAGGGAACTGAATCCACCTCGAACAGCGGATCCTCATTTGCCAATCTCGACATAATCAACTCGCCGATCGGAACGAGGCCACGACGAACCGAGTTCTTGATCTCAGAATGCTTGATCAGCGAGCCACTGCTGTGAACCGTAATATTCAGCTCCCCATCGGTGGCTTCCCGCACATCCTCGGCAAACTCGCGAATGTTGACTGTGTGGAAGTTCGAATCCCCGTAGGGCGTTGGCATATCCCAGCTGGTTTCCGCCTGAGCGTGGCCAATGGTCACCGTCAGGGCGATGGCAGTCAGATGTTTCATCGTTATTGTCATTTCTTCCTCCTTTGCCGGAGAAACTCGCCTCCGGGCAATTCACCAATGATTGTTTTTATAACTCTGGCAATCGATACCAGTTGACGCACGGACATCGAATATATGTGTCTTTTTTAACTAACCTAGCGGTGAAAAAACCTTAAGTCAAACAATTTGACTGAATTAAAGACATATTTTTACATCGTTATATTCACATTTTATCTATAATTTATTCTTATAGACCCTTATTCGAACCATTGTTCAGTAATCTCACGGCCCCATCCGGAGACAGTCATGCTGTCAAACTGGACCATAGATGAGAGGTTTGGCGCCAGGCTCCTGAGTCTCCGGGCTGGGAGGAGCCATCGTTCGGGAGATCGCCGAACGCTATAGTGCTACCCTGACCCCCAGCACTGGATTAAACGGCAAACTCAGGGCCATGGTGTGTTTTCCCGGCACAGAAAGGGGCAAGGAACAGTGAGAATCGGTGAGCTCGCAAAAACAACGGCCATATCCGCTGAAACCATCCGCTACTACGAAAAAATTGGCTTGCTGCCCGAACCGGCCCGGGACGGCAGTGGCTACCGGTCCTATCGGCAGGCTCACCTGGACCGGCTGCTGTTTATCAAGCGGTGTCGCAGTCTCGATATGGCCCAGGACGAAATCCGCGAGCTGATCCGGCTGGCGGAGCAACCGGAGGCGGATTGCAGCGATGTCGACGCCCTGCTGGCCCGCCACCTGAGCCACGTTCGCGAGCGGTTGACAGAACTGGCGAGCCTCGAGGAAACCCTGGAGCAGCTTCAGAAAGCCTGCTCCGATAGCCGCACGATACGGGAGTGCGGCATTCTTGGCGGGCTGAGCTCGGAACTCGATACCCCCGAGTCCGGGGAAACCCACAACCACGTGCCGGGCACCCATGGCCCCGGACAGCACTGACGACGGCAAAACACCTGGTTGCCCCCTCAATAGCTGTTGACCCTGTAGTAACTACAGGGTTTTCAATAGGACCATCTGTAATAACAGGAGGTCTTTATGGCATGCAGTTGTTCCGCCCCCAAACCCAAATCCCCGGCCCCGGGCTTCCGCCGGGCCCTGTGGATTGCCTTGTGGGTCAACCTGGCCATGTTTGTTGTGGAAGGCATGGCCAGCCTGTCGTCCGGCTCGGTGTCCCTGATGGCCGACGCCATCGACTTCTTTGGCGACAGCGCCAACTACATCCTGTCCCTGACCGTGCTGTCCATGGGCATGCTCTGGCGAGGTCGTGCCGCCATGGCCAAAGGCATGACCATGGTTCTCTTTGGCCTCGTGGTCTGGGCCCGGGCCATCTGGGTGGTTCAGGCAGGCATCACGCCAGAACCACTGATCATGGGGGCGGTCGGGCTGCTGGCACTGGCGGCCAACCTCGGCGTGGCCGTCATGCTGTTCCGGTTCCGTGAGGGAGATTCCGACATGCGTTCGGTGTGGTTATGCAGCCGCAATGATGCCATCAGTAATATCGCGGTGATGGTCGCGGCCCTGGGTGTCTTCGGTACCAGTACGGCCTGGCCCGATCTGATTGTCGCGGCGATTATGGGAACGCTCGCCATCACCGCCGGCATCAGCGTGGTGCGCCATGCGCGCAATGACATTGTCGAAGCCAAAGCCTGCTCGGTGGAACCGGCATCTGCAGTGTCCCCCTCACGCAGTCGTTAAAATGCCAGCGAGATCATCACTGGAATAAACGCCAGGGCAAAGAGCGTCGTCAGCAGCACGGTACCGGCCGCCTGCCTGGGTGAGGTATCCAGCAACGTGGCGATAACCACGGTATTGGCGGCAATCGGGGTGATGGAGATGAGAAACATGGCCTTGTGAACCGCCGGCTGATAGATGCCAAAGACATTGGCGTCCAGCCACCAGAAGGCAATGGCCACCAGAGGCCAGACCACAAATTTCCCGAAAAACGCGTAGGCGGTAAAGCGCAGGTTACCGGCCAGCCCCCGGAAACTGGAGATACTCATGCCGATGATCATCATGCCGAGCACGCTGTAGGCGCCCCGCAGGTTATCAAACAGCGGCGCGAAGATGTCCGGAATCCGGACCTCCGCCAGGTTCAGGACAACGGCGGCGGCAAAAGCGTATACCGATGGCAGGCGGGCCACCCGCAGGAGGGCGTCGCGCAGACCATAGCGCCCCCGGGCCGCGAGATAGAAACCCACGGAGTTTTCAAACAGGGTGGTACCCAGCATGCACACAATGTACAGGCCCAACCCCTCCTCACCGAACAGCAGCAAGGCAACCGGCACGCCAAAATAACCGGTATTCCCGGAGCCCACGCACAAGGGCATCAGGTTGGCACTGCCGTCGGTAATAAACCGCCTTACCAGCACCAGCTGCCCGATGCCGAGCACCGACGATAACCCGAAGGTCAGGAACGGCAGCAGAATGACTTCCGGTGACAGCGGTGCGGCCATTACCCCCGAAAACACCACGGAGGGCGTAACGATATAAAGCATGATACCGGCAATATGCCGACCACTGGCGTCCAGAAAACGGCCAGAAACCCAACCGAGAACCACCGTGACATACAGTGGAATCAGTTTCATGAACAGGGCAAAGGCAGCAGCCATGGATACTCCGGACAACAGTCATCAGGGCAGAACGGGAGGAAGTCTACAACGAACCCAACGCCTCGACCACGCCCGCGCGGTTGCAGGGTTATCGAGTAGGTTGCAAAGTGTTAATGATTAAAGTCATTTAGAGCTGCGGTGGTTTGGTAGGATAATTGACATATACTCGCAACGGGGCAACGCCATGAACAGCATTCTCAGGCCCGAAGTCTCATCCGCACCCTGCCTGCTGGGGCAGAGTAACCCGGAAATCACCTGTCAGGAGTCCGCCCCGGCCACCATGGCGCTGCTGAACGGTCTCGGTCGGGTGTTCGGCATCCACGTCACCGATGACGAAAGCCACCCGGACACCCGGTTTCTTGCGGACCTTTCCCGGCTGTTCCACCAGCATCGGGTGGACGCAGACATTGCCCTGGAAAGGCACGATCATCCCTGGGCCAATGTGTATCTGGTCCAACACGGCATCCTGCGCCTGTTCCGCGAAGCCCCCAATGGTAAAGTCTCTATTCACCACTTTTTTACGGAGGGCGATCTGGTCTGGCCGGTGTTTGGCCGCACCCGGACAGTCCGCAATACCCTCTGCCTGACCAGCGTTGCCCCGGCCACAATCTGGGTGGCCGACTTTTCTGCCTTCCGCTCCGCCATCCGCAAGCATGGTGAAGGCCTGTGGCCACGGTTTGCCCTGGCACTGACCGAGGAGCTGGCCGAACTGACCAGCATGCGCGAATTCCGCAAACACACCATGAGCGCCAGTGAACGCTACCGGCTTTTGCTGGAGGAATACCCGGAACTGGTCAAGCGGGTACCCGACAATCAGTTGGCTTCCTGGCTGGGAGTGGTGCCGGCAACCTACTCACGGCTGAAGACCGGCGCTGCCCGCGGGCGGTCGGGGAACAACGACTGACGCGCCCCCGGCCAGAACTTACAGGCGCAAAAAAAGGGCAGAAAACCGCAGTTCGCTGCCCCAAAACCTGTCAACACTCTCTCGCAATTCGCTTTCTCAGCCGTGCAGCTTCACCGCCAGTTCCGCCACATGGCGCCCCTGATAACGGGCAATCGTCAATTCCTTCTCACTCGGCTGGCGCGAGCCATCGCCACCGGCAATCGTGGACGCACCGTAAGGCGTGCCGCCACTCACCTGGGAAATATCGAAAAACTCCGGGATGCCGTAGCCAAGGGGTACGATGACCATGCCGTGATGCGCCAACGTGGTCCAGAACGAGCTGATGGTATGCTCCTGCCCGCCACCGGTGCCTGTGGAGGTGAATACGCTGGCCACCTTGCCGTGGAGCTTGCCACCCGCCCACAGCCCGCCGGTCTGGTCCAGAAAGGTGCGCATCTGGCCCGCCATGTTACCGAAACGGGTCGGAGTGCCAAAGATGACTGCGTCATACTCCGCCAACTCGCCGGGCTCCGCGACCGGGGCCGATTGATCAGCCTTGCCACCGGCATTCAGGAATGCCTGATCCACCATGGTTTCCGGTACCCGCTTGACGGTCACATCGGCGCCATCAACGGATTTCGCACCCTCGGCGATGGTATTCGCCATGGTTTCTATGTGTCCGTACATTGAGTAATAGAGAACAAGTACTTTTGCCATCGGAAAACCTCCTGTGTCTGATTCGATCTGATGGCAACAAGGTTATCCCGCCAATGATACCGGGAGAAACCGGAAGATTTCCGGCAGGTCATTCAGTTTTTCTGAACAGGTTCACAGGATGTTCATCGGCAGCCATTGCGTACACCTGTACGCTCAAGTAATGTGTCGCCATGACGACCAAGGACCACCCGGAAATGAGCACGACAGACACCACCACACAAACCACCCACCAACGCATCGAGGAGTGGCTGAATAGTGCCACACACGGCATCGGCGCGCTGCTGAGCGTGGCTGGCACGGCCGCCCTGATTATAGCGGCCAGCCAGGCTGGCGATGCCTGGAAAATCGTCAGTTTCGGTATTTTCGGCGCCTCATTGGTCCTGCTCTATATGGCATCGGCGCTGTACCATGGCGTACGGCAACCGGCACTGAAGCGGGCCTTCAAAACCCTGGATCACTGCGCCATCTTCCTCCTCATCGCAGGCACCTACACCCCGTTCCTGCTGGTTAACATGCGGGGCACTGTAGGCTGGACGCTGTTTGCGGTTATCTGGTCGCTAGCCCTGACCGGCGTGGTTCTCAAGATAGTCTTTCAAAACCGTTTCAAGCTTGCCCGGGTAGGCATCTACCTTGCCATGGGTTGGCTGATTACCTTTGCGTCTTCAGATCTGGCGGCCAGTGTCAGCGATACTGCCCTGAACCTGACCATCGCAGGCGGCATTGTCTACACGGTAGGCGTCGCCTTTTACCTGGCTGATCGCATTCCCTACATGCACGCGGTCTGGCACCTGTTCGTCATCGGTGGCAGCGCCTGTCATTTCGGCGCCATTTATTATGGGGTTCTGCCCCACGTCGCCTGACCCGAGGCGCTTCCCGCACAAAGCCACCCACAGCGACGCCCACCCGGGCACTGGCGGACCGGCGGAAATGATTGGCTACCTCCTTTGCGCTTCACCGTCGCCGGCCTACCACTTTCGGAATATCGACACTGCAACCAGCTGTTTTAATTACCATTATCCAAACAACCGTTGAGCCCGGACAGAGCGTTTTCAGCACACGGGATGGCACGCCGCCCACCTTTGATTTTCATCAAGTTTAATCCGGAGGCCGGTCACTAGAGTCAAGCCATATCGTTCAACCGGCCAAACGGAGGGCAGTATGGTGACAACGGCTGCATCGACCTCCAGGGACCAACACCGGGCCCTGGGCATTTCCACCCTGGCGTTCACACTGTGCTTTGCAGTCTGGACCATCTTTTCCATCATCGGCATTCGCATCAGTGAGCAGTTCGGCCTGTCGGATACCCAACTGGGCCTGCTGATGGCAACGCCTGTGCTGACCGGCTCGATCAGCCGGCTGTTCCTGGGCATCTGGACGGACCGTTTCGGTGGACGCAAGGTGTTCGGACTGCTGATGCTGATCACCGCCGGCTGCGTCTACCTGCTCACCTTCGCCGACAGCTACCTGATGCTGCTGGTTGCCGCACTGGGCGTGGGCCTGGCCGGTGGCGCTTTCATTGTAGGCGTCACCTACACCTCGGCCTGGTTCGAGCCTGGCAAACAGGGCACGGCGCTGGGCATCTTCGGGGCCGGGAACGTCGGGGCGGCCGTTACCAACTTTGGTGCGCCCTTCCTGTTGCTGGCCGTGGGTTGGCAGGGGACTGCCCAGATATATGCCTCCGTGCTCGCCATGGCCGGCGTTGTATTTCTGGTAGTTGCCAAGGAAGACCCCTTGGCCGGTGAACGCAACGAGCGCCGTGCCCAGTCCTTCATGCAACAGATGGCACCGCTGGCCGACCTTCGGGTCTGGCGCTTCTCGCTGTATTACTTTTTCGTGTTCGGCGCCTTTGTCGCCCTGGCCCTCTGGCTGCCGCACTACCTGATCGGCGTTTATGGCCTGGACATCAAAACCGCCGGCATCATTGCCGCGCTCTATACCGTTCCAGCCTCCCTGTTCCGTATCCTTGGTGGCTGGATGTCTGATCGGTACGGCGCCCGTCGGGTGATGTACTGGACCTTCCTGGCCTCCGTGGCCTGCACGTTCCTGCTGAGCTACCCGCCCACGGAGTACGTGATCCACGGCATTGATCGCGATATTCGCTTCCACCTGGAACTCACCCTGCCCGGCTTCGTTCTGCTGACCTTTGTGCTCGGATTTTTCATGTCCCTGGGTAAAGCCGCAGTGTTCAAACACATTCCGGTTTACTACCCGAAACACGTGGGGGCCGTTGGCGGTGTGGTTGGCATGATCGGCGGCCTGGGCGGCTTCTTCCTGCCGCTGACTTTCGGCATGCTCAACGACGTGGTGGGCGTCTGGCAAAGCGCGTTCATGCTGCTGTTTGTGATTGCCGCCGGGGCCCTGGCCTGGATGCACTACGCCATCCGCACCGCGGAACGGATCGAGTGGTCTGCCCGGGAAGAAAAAACCGACCTGCCTGAACTGTCAACACCGAACCTGTTTGTACTCGAAGACTGGCGCCCGGAAGACCCGGTGTTCTGGGAGCAAAAAGGCAGGAAAATCGCCACCCGCAATCTCTGGATCTCTATTCCCAACCTGTTCCTGGCCTTCGCCGTCTGGACCATCTGGAGTATCCTGGTGGTAAAAATGCCATCGCTGGGGTTCAGTTACAGCTCCAACCAACTGTTCTGGCTGGCGGCGTTGCCTGCCCTGTCCGGCGCCACCCTGCGGATTTTCTACAGCTTCATGGTACCCATCTTCGGCGGGCGCCGCTGGACCGCCATCTCCACAGCCTCGCTTCTACTGCCATGCCTCTGGATTGGTGTAACTATCCAGAATACCGACACCCCGTACATGATCATGCTGATTCTGGCGCTGCTGTGCGGCTTTGGCGGTGGCAACTTTGCCTCCAGCATGGCCAATATCAGCTTCTTCTATCCCCAGGCCCGGAAAGGCGCCGCCATGGGCCTGAATGCCGGGCTGGGCAACCTGGGCGTGTCCGGCATGCAGCTACTGGCGCCGCTGATTATTGCCAGCAGCGTGTTCGGGCCCGTCGTGGGCGACCCGCTGATCATTCAGGAAGGAGCCAGAGCGGGGCAGGCCCTGTGGTTGCAGAATGCGGCCTTCCTCTGGGTGCCTCTGATTATCGTGGCAGCCGTAGCCGCCTGGTTCGGCATGAACGATATCGCCGATGCCAGGGCCGGCTTCAGGGAGCAGGCGGTGATTTTCAGGCGCAAGGACAACTGGCTCATGTGCTGGCTGTACCTGGGCATGTTCGGCAGCTTCATCGGGTTTGCGGCCGGCTTCCCGCTACTGTCCGGCATGCAGTTCCCGTCCGTAGACCCGGTGAAATATGCCTTCCTGGGCCCCCTGGTGGGTGCCCTTGCCCGCCCTCTGGGCGGCGTTCTGGCAGACAGGCTCGGCGGCGCCAGAGTGACGTTCTGGACCTTTGCCATAATGATAGCCGGCGTGTTCGGGGTTCTGGCGTTTCTGCCAGACAACGGTTCACCCGGCAGCTTCTGGGGTTTCTTCGGCAGTTTCCTGGTGCTCTTTGTGGCGACCGGCATTGGTAACGGCTCCACGTTCCGGATGGTGCCGGTGATCTTCCGCAACCTGCTGGAACGCGACATGCCCGGCAAACCGGAGGAAGCCCGGAAAACCGCCAATCGCGAATCGGCCGCCGTACTGGGGTTCATCTCGGCGTTTGCCGCGTACGGTGGCTTTTTTATCCCGAAAGCCTATGGCAGCTCGATTGACCTGACCGGCGGAGTGGCCGCGGCCCTGACTGGCTTCATCGTGTTCTACGCCAGCTGTCTGGTGGTCACCTGGTGGTATTACGCCCGGAAGAACGCGCCCTCTCCGTGCTGAGCAGCCACCTTGCACATAAGCCATGCTTTGCGCCCCACGGGGCGCTTTTTTTCGTATACTCCAGATAGCAGAGGAGCAAAGAACCCGATGGCAAAGTGGCTGATAAAATCCGAACCCTCCGAGTGCGGCATCGACGATTTCGCCAAGGCGCCGGCGACCGTCATTCCCTGGGACGGCGTACGCAACTACCAGGCTCGCAATTTCCTCACGCGCATGGCCGAGGGTGACGAGGTATTGCTCTACCACTCAAGCTGCAAGCACATCGGTGTTGCCGGTATCGTCCGCGTGGTTCGCGCCGCCTATCCCGACCCGAGCCAGTTCGACCCGGATTCACCCTACGTCGACGAGAAAAGCCACCCGGAAAAACCTCGCTGGTACGCGGTCGATATGGCATTAGTAAAGAAGCTGCCCAGGCTGCTGCCACTCGATGAAATCAAGTCGCTGCCCGGGCTGGATAACCTGCCACTGATTCGCCGTGGCAACCGGCTGTCGGTGATGCCGGTCAGCGAGGAGGAATGGCGGATAATGCTGGCGCAGGTCTGACTCTCCTTTAAAGCCCCGCCCCGCCGCGAAGATCGGGAGCGCTTACCCGAACACCGGTTTCGCCAGCGCCAGATGGAAGATCGCCGCGACCTGAACCAACGCCAGCACGGCAGAAAATACACGGACGGATGCACTCATGGACGTTTTGAACGCGAACACCCCGGCGATGATATAGCCAACCAGCAGCAGAACTTTCGCGGTCAACCAGCCGTGCACGAAGGGCATCCAGGGCGTAACCACCAGCAGACCGACGGCGGCAGCCAGCAACACCGTATCGTTGGCATGGGGAATCCAGCGCAGCGGCGATTGCCGCCAGCCAGGCCGTCCAACCGCATCCAGTAGCAGCCGCAGGGAAAACAGCACGACCGTCAGGGCCGCCGTGGTCACGTGCAAATGTTTCAGTATGTCGTAGGCACTCATAGTTCATCCCGGTTTGAATCGAATCAGTGGCCGCATTGTACGCACAGACACCGGCTTGTCTCTAAATTCCCGGCCCGATACCTCCACTCGGGTATGGCCAACAATCCCTTCAGACGATAACATACACTATATATACATCTTTATGTGGAGACCACCATGCAGGCGATCCCGACCACCCGCCAAACAGCGCCCGCCAGCATCCGCCAGCTGTTCAGCTACCCGTTCCGAATCTTCTTCCTGTCCATGACGGTACTGGCCCTGCTGGCTGTACCGTTATGGGTACTGCAGATCACCGGCGTCATGCAGCTACCACTGGCACTGCCGGGCCTGTTCTGGCACCAGCATGAAATGCTGTTCGGCTTTCTCTCGGCCGCAATTGCCGGCTTTCTTTTGACCGCCGTGTGCGTCTGGACACAAACCGAACGCACCCACGGGGCCCGCCTGGCCGTGCTTTGGGGCGTCTGGCTGGCCGGGCGGTTGCTGCTGGCGTTTGGCGCGGGCCTGCCCGATTCGCTGGTGTTCGGCGTCAACCTCGCCTTCCTGCCCCTGGTGATGCTGGATGCCGGCTGGCGCATCTGGCAGGCCCGCCAAAAGCGCCAGCTTATGATCCTGCTGGTCCTGGGCCTGCTGTGGTTGATGCAGGCCGGATTCCTGTTGCGCCTGGATATGGCGTTCAGCTACGGCGCACTGATCATCGCCCTGGCCCTGATCAGCATCATCGGCGGGCGCATCACACCGGCGTTCACGACCGGCTGGCTCCGCAACCACGGGCATGACGACTCCTCGGTAAGAACCAACCCGGCCCTCGACCTGGCCACCCTGCTGGCCATGCTCCTTCTGCTCGCTGCATTTCTCACTGGCTGGCAGACCCTCGCAGGTGCCGTGGCCGTCGCCGCCGGCGTTCTGGCGCTGGCGCGACTGGCGGGCTGGAAAGGCTGGCTGGTAAGGCGCGAACCCCTGCTCTGGATACTGCACCTGTCCATCCTCTGGGTTCCCGCCGCCCTGCTCCTCCTCGGCGGCACCCTGCTGGCAGGCTGGCCATCCGGCGCCTGGAGCCACGCCGCCGGCACAGGCGCGGCGGCCTGCCTGATTCTCGGCGTCATCGCCCGGGTCTCCCTGGGCCACACCGGCCGCCCGCTGGTTCTACCCAAAGGCATGGCCGCCGCCTTTGTCGCCATCCATCTGGCGGCATTGATCCGAGTACTCACCGCTTTTGACCTCATCCCCTGGCACCCGGGCATCGGCAGCAGCACCCTGCTGTGGCTGTTCGCCTTCGGCATGTTCCTGTACCGCTACACCGGCATCCTGGCCAGCCCGAGGCCAGATGGAAAAACTGGTTAAGACCCACTGAAAGTTCCGGGCCAGAGGCCGAATCCCCTCTCCAAAACTGTGTGTTGCCAGGGATGACAACACCAAGCCCCCACGGAAGGGTTCACGGCGTGTTTTGGAGAGGGGATTCGGCCTCTGGCTTCCACTCAACCAAGGTAAAACCGACAATCATCCACTAAAGGTCAATACCCCCACGCCAAATTCGCGCTAAAGTATGAGTAAATCATTCTGTAACAGAGATACCGGCACTATGAACCCTGATCATTTCGACAAAGAAGACCTGATCAAATGCGGCCACGGCACACTCTTTCCTGGCTCCATGCGTCTGCCCATTGATGAGATGCTGATGTTCGACCGCGTCACTCATATCGCAGACGACGATGGCCTGTATGGCAAGGGCAGTATCGTGGCCGAACTCGACATCAACCCGGACCTCTGGTTCTTCAAGGTGCACTTTGTGGATGATCCCGTTATGCCCGGCTGCCTGGGACTGGACGCCATGTGGCAACTGGTCGGCTTCTTTCTGGCCTGGGGTGGCGGAGAAGGCAAGGGGCGGGCACTCGGTGCCGGTGAAGTGAAGTTTACCGGCCAGGTGCTGCCCACCGCTAAAAAGGTGACTTACCATCTGGACCTCAAGCGCGTAATCCGGCGCAAGCTGACCATGGCGATTGCCGATGGCCGGATGGAAGTGGATGGCCGGGAAATCTACACCGCCAAAGACCTCCGGGTTGGCATGTTCACCTCGACCGATGATTTTTAGGAGTTAACAGAATGCGTCGCGTTGTAATCACCGGTATGGGCATTGTTTCCAGCCTTGGTACCAACCAGAAGGAAGTTGCCCAATCCCTGAAGGATTCACGTCCCGGTATCGGCTTCAGCGAAGAGGCCCGGGATAACGGCTTGCGCAGCCATGTCTGCGGCCAGATCAACCTGAACCTGCCAGAACTGATTGATCGCAAACTCTGGCGCTTCATGTGTCCGGCCTCCGGCTATACCTACCTGGCCATGCTGGAAGCCATCGAACAGTCCGGCCTGACGGATAAAGACATCAAGGCCGACACCACCGGCATCATTTTCGGCCAGGGTGGCGCCTCCACGGTTGAACTGCTCGATTCCATCGACACCCACCGGGATCGCGGCATCCGCCGGGTCGGCCCCTACCGTGTACCCCGCACCATGGGCAGCGCCATTAACGCTTCCATCGCAACCGGCTTTGGCATTCGCGGTGTCAATTACGGCATCACCTCCGCCTGCGCCACCAGCGCACATTCCATTGGCCACGCCGCAGACCTGATCGCCCTCGGGCGCCAGGACGTGATGTTTGCCGGTGGCGGCGAGGATATTCACTGGACCCTGAGCCTGCTGTTTGACGCCATGGGCGCCCTGTCCACCAAATACAACGACACCCCGGAACTGGCATCACGCACCTACGATGCGAACCGGGACGGCTTCGTTATTTCCGGTGGCGGCGGCGTGCTTGCCCTCGAAGCGCTGGAACATGCGGAAGCACGGGGAGCGAACATTCTGGCCGAGATTGTCGGCTTTGGTGCAACCTCCGATGGCGCCGACATGGTGGCCCCGAGTGGCGAAGGCGCGGTGCGCTGCATGAAGCAGGCCATGAAGAATCTGGACGGTGACATCAGCTACATCAATACCCACGGCACCAGCACGCCGGCCGGCGATATCACCGAACTGAAAGCCCTGAAAGAAACCTTCGGCGACAAAATCCCGCCACTGAGCTCCACCAAACCCCTGTGCGGCCACGCCCTGGGCGCAGCCGGTGTGCATGAAGCCATTTACAGTCTGATCATGCTGCGCGACGGTTTCATTGCCCCGTCAGCAAACATCCAGACCCTCGATGACGGTGCCGAAGGCTACCCGATTGTGCGGGAACGCATGGATAACCAGAAACTGGACATGGTGATGAGCAACAGCTTTGGCTTTGGCGGCACCAACGCCTCGCTGGTGTTCAAAAAGGTCTGAGCCCGATCAGGACAACCTGACCGAGCGGTATTCAGCCGGGGATGTTCCCATCCAGCGCT
Source organism: uncultured Marinobacter sp. (assembly GCF_946886895.1). The sequence continues at coordinate 109,670 of NZ_CAMPJO010000001.1, forward strand.
TGAAAGCCCGGCTGAATGCGCTCAACTCCGAAAACCCGAGCTGCTCGGCGATTTCCACCAGTGGCTTGGTTTTATCCTGCATATAAGTAAGCGCCTGCTTACGACGTACATCCTCAAGCAAACGGGCAAACGTCAGCCCTTCCCGCTTCAGTTTCTTATGTAACGTGTAACGGCTCATATGCAGCTGCGACGCCACTATTTCCACACCAACCTTGCCACGAGCAAGCTGCACACTGATCAGGGAACTGACCCTCAGACTCAGCGAAGCCCGTGCCACCTCTGGCGTCAGAGGCCTTGATGCCATCTGGAACTCCTCCTGTTTCATTCTCTGGCCCAACCAGCCAAGGATGTGAGCGTACATGCGTTAGCCGAAAACAATCAATAGGACCTTTCAATAAGAGCGTTGAGCAAGATCAAGGGAGTGCTCGCCAAGAGTATGGAGCAATAGTTTCAGGGGCATTGCAGCCCCCTTGATGCCCCAAAGCCCGATTCAGGTATAATCACTCCACACGTAAATTAATACCTGACTATTTTACTCTGGTATTGTACAATCTCCAGCCAGAAGCAACGGATTCAGCCTGCTTTATTTGCTTCAGAATCAGCACCAGGCCCGGGAATCCGTCATCCAAAAAGCGATTGCAGGGCGTACTCACCGGATGAGCGACCACTGCAACACCCAAACTTATGACATCCGATCGACAGCCCGCTATTGAGGCTGCCGGCGACACCAAGGGCGAAAGCCCGCGATGAGAGAATACGGAGCGACGATCATGGCGACCACCGACCAAGAGGTGAACGAGCTGATCAAACGGGAATACGAATACGGATTCGTCACAGACATCGAATCCGACACCTTCGAACCCGGACTGAATGAAGACGTTATCGCCCGCCTTTCCGGCATCAAGAAAGAACCGGAATGGATGTTGGCGTGGCGTCTGAAAGCCTACCGTCGCTGGCTCGAAATGGACGAGCCGAACTGGGCCCATGTGGGCTATCCGAAAATCGACTACAACTCGATTTCCTATTATTCCGCCCCCAAGCGCCCGGAAGACATGCCCCAGAGCCTGGATGAAGTGGATCCCGAGCTGCTGCGCACCTATGAAAAGCTGGGCATTCCCCTGCACGAGCGTGAGAAACTGGCCGGTGTGGCAGTGGACGCGGTGTTTGATTCGGTTTCGGTGGCAACCACGTTTAAAGAGCCTCTGGCCAAAGCAGGCGTGATTTTCTGCTCCATTTCCGAGGCCATCCAGGACTATCCGGAACTGGTCAAAAAATACCTGGGCTCTGTGGTCCCGGCAGGCGACAATTTCTTTGCGGGCCTGAACTCCGCGGTCTTCTCCGACGGCACCTTCGTGTATGTACCGAAGGGCGTTCGCTGTCCCATGGAACTGTCCACCTATTTCCGCATCAACGCAGCCAACACCGGGCAGTTCGAGCGCACGCTGATCATCGCCGAAGACAGCAGCTATGTCAGCTACCTGGAAGGCTGCACCGCACCGATGCGCGATGAAAACCAGTTGCACGCAGCGGTGGTCGAACTGGTGGCCCTGGACGACGCCCAGATCAAATACTCCACGGTACAGAACTGGTACCCGGGCGACGAAAACGGCAAGGGCGGCATCTTCAACTTCGTCACCAAGCGTGGCGCCGCCATTGGCAAGAACTCCAAGATCTCCTGGACCCAGGTCGAGACCGGCTCCGCCGTCACCTGGAAGTATCCGAGTTGTGTCCTGCGCGGCGAAAACAGCGTGGGCGAGTTCTACTCGGTGGCACTGACCAACAACTACCAACAGGCCGATACCGGTACCAAGATGATCCACCTGGGCAAGAACACCTCCAGCACGATCATCTCCAAGGGTATCTCTGCCGGCAAAAGCTCCAACGCCTATCGCGGCCTGGTGAAATTCGGCCCCGGCGCGGACGGCGCACGCAACTTCACCCAATGTGATTCGCTGCTGATCGGCGACCGATGTGGCGCTCACACCTTTCCGTACATCGAGAGCAAGAACAAGTCCGCCATCGTCGAGCACGAGGCCACTACGTCCAAGGTCAGCGACGAGCAGATGTTCCTCTGCCGTCAGCGTGGTATCGACCCGGAGCAGGCCGTGTCCATGATTGTGAACGGCTTCTGTAAAGAGGTGTTCAAGGAACTGCCGATGGAGTTCGCGGTCGAGGCCGGCAAACTGCTGGAAGTAAGCCTTGAGGGTTCCGTTGGTTAATTCGTTATTTCATGCCCCGCTGGCTTTGGAGAAGGTCAGCAAGCAGGCAGGGCCTGCCCCCTGCCCCGGACGTCGGGCGGGCATTATACAGGGGCTAAATTTTCAAGACAGAATTTCAGAATACAGAGAGAAGCTGACAAATGCTGAGCATCAAAAACCTGCATGCCTCCGTTAACGGAGAGGAAATCCTTAAAGGCATCAACCTGGAGATCAGGGCCGGGGAAGTTCACGCCATCATGGGCCCCAATGGCTCTGGCAAGAGTACGCTGTCCCAGGTGCTTGCAGGTAATGAGACATTTGAGGTAACCGAAGGAGAGGTCACCCTGAACGGGGAGAACCTGCTGGAACTGGAAACCGAGGAGCGCGCCCGCGAAGGGGTTTTCCTGGCGTTTCAGTACCCGGTGGAGATTCCCGGGGTCAGCAACCTTCAGTTCCTGCGCACGGCGGTCAATGCCATGCGCACCCACCGGGGCGAAGCGGAAATGAACGCCGCCGAGTTCATGAAATGGGCCAAGGAAGTGTCCAAGCAGGTGGACCTGGACCCGGCGTTTCTCAAGCGCGGCGTCAACGAAGGCTTCTCCGGTGGCGAGAAAAAACGTAACGAAATCCTCCAGGCCCTGCTGCTGCAGCCGAAACTGGCGATTCTGGACGAAACCGACTCGGGCCTGGACATCGATGCCCTGCAGGTGGTTTCCAACGGCGTCAACGCCCTGCGTGCGGAAGACCGGGCCATTCTGATGGTGACCCACTATCAGCGCCTGCTCAACCACATTGTTCCGGACCATGTCCACGTGCTCGCCGGCGGCAGGATTGTGAAATCCGGTGGTCGTGAGCTGGCCCTGGAACTGGAAGAACGCGGCTACGGCTGGCTCGGCATCAAGGATGAAGCAACCGCCGACGATTCAGCCAACTAATCAGGAGGGCGTGGAATGAAATCAGCACCAACACTGGCCACCGCCTTCCTGCACCCGGCCGGGCAATCCCTGCCAGAGCCTTTCCTGGCACTGCGCAAACAGCGCGGGGCGGCACTGGTAGATATGCCGCTGCCAACGCGGAAAACCGAAAACTGGAAGTATTCCAGCAAGTACCTGAAGCTCACCGAGGAGCTGGCACTGTCGCTGCCGGCGGAAGGCAAAACCGGCAGCAGCCTGGCGGTTCCCGGCTACAAGGTTGCCTTCCTCAATGGCGTGCTGATCCCGGAAGCCAGTGAATACCCGGACCTGGACGGCATCCGCATCCAGAGTTTCGACGACATGGACAACGACGAAGCCGCCCGGGTTGCCGAGCGACTCGACAGCACCCTGGACAACAAGGCCGTGCAGATGGCCAGGCTGAACTCGGCCCGCTTCGAGGACGGGCTGCTGGTGCAGCTCCGCCCGGGTGCCGTGCTCGATCAACCGCTGTTCATTGTTCATGAAGTAACCGCGGACGCCAGCGGCTCGGCCTACCCGAGAATCTATGTGGACGCCGGACAGAACAGCCAGATCACCCTCGTGGAGGAATATATCTCCAGCGGCACGGAAGCAGTGATGGTCAATACCGTCACCGAGTTCAGCCTGGCCGAGGGCGCGAATGTCACCAGTGTTCGCCTGAACATGGAAGCGGAGAACGTGCAGCACATTGGCGCCACCGGCGTTCGCCAGCAGCGCAGTTCGCGCTTTGAGAGCCATTGCGTCGGCTTTGGCGGCCCCCTTCGCCGGCACGATCTGCAGGTTCGCCTGGAGGGAGAAGGCGCGGAGTGCAAGCTCAATGGCGTGGTGGTAACCCAGGGCAAGCAGCACTACGACAACCACACCAGCATTGAACACGTGGCCGGCCACTGCAACAGCGAGGAGACCTACCGCAACATTGCAGCGGATCAATCCCACGCCATTTTCAACGGGCGGATTCATATCCATCAGGACGCCCAGAAATCCAATGCGGAAATGAATAATAAAAACCTTCTGCTCTCCAACGGCGCGGAAATCGATACCAAGCCAGAGCTTGAGATATACGCCGATGACGTTAAGTGCGCCCACGGCGCCACTATCGGCCAGTTGGACAAAACGTCGCTGTTCTATCTGGTTTCCCGTGGGATTGGTCGCCGTGAAGCCAACGTACTGCTGACCATGGCCTTCATCAACGAACTGGTTGAGCAGATTCCTGTCGAAGTGGTCAGGGAGACGGCGCAAGCACGCCTGAACCAGTTTTTCGATCAGACATTCGAGGAGGCGTAACCGGTTATGACGGATCTGTCCGTGGCCAACGCTGCCAGCAAAGCGGTTTTTGATGTCGACGCCATTCGCCGGGACTTTCCGATCCTGTCACAACAGGTGAACGGGAAGCCGCTGGTGTATCTGGATAACGGCGCGTCGGCCCAGAAACCGGTTGCGGTTCTGGACGCCATGGACCGTTATTACCGGGAAATGCACTCCAATGTCCACCGGGGTGCCCACACCCTGGGTGATCGGGCCACGGCGGTGTTCGAGGGTGCCCGGGAGACAGTCCGCGGCTTCCTGAACGCCGAAAGCACCCGGGAAATCGTCTGGACCCGAGGCACCACCGAAGCCATCAACCTGGTTGCCAATGGTCTGGCACCGCGCCTGAACGCCGGCGACGAAATCCTGGTCAGCCACATGGAGCACCACGCCAACATCGTGCCCTGGCAGATGGTGGCCGAGCGGACGGGTGCCAAAGTGGTACCTATCCAGATAACGCCCGACGGTGAACTGGATCTGGAGTCGTTCACGAGCCTGCTCAACGACAGAACCCGCGTACTGGCGATCACCCACGTGTCCAACGTGCTGGGCACGGTGAACCCGGTGGCCGCACTGATCGAGCAGGCCAAGGCCCGGGGCGTTATTACCCTGGTGGATGGTGCCCAGGCGGTGCCGCATTACCAGCCCGATGTCCGGGCGCTGGGTTGTGATTTCTACGTGTTCTCATCCCACAAACTGTTTGGCCCTACAGGTATTGGCGTTCTGTACGGCAAGGCCCAGTTGCTGGAAGAGATACCTCCGTACCAGGGGGGCGGGGAAATGATTGAACGGGTATCCTTCGAGCGCACCACCTGGAACACCCTGCCCTACAAGTTTGAAGCCGGCACCCCGGCGATTGCCGAAGCAGTGGGCCTGGCGGCGGCCATTGATTACCTCAACGGTTTGGATCGTCCGGCCATGGAGGCCGCCGAATCCGCCCTGCTGGAGCGGGCCAACCGATGGGTGGAGACGGTTCCGGGCATGGAAATCATTGGTACCGCAAAACAGAAAGTGCCGGTGATGTCCTTTAAAATTGCCGGCCTGCACCCCAGTGATATAGGCACCCTGCTGGATCAGCAGGGCATCGCCATTCGCACCGGTCACCACTGCGCCATGCCACTGATGGATTTCTACGGAGTTCCCGGTACAGCCCGGGCCTCCTTTGCGTTTTACAATACGCTGGATGAGGTGGACACTCTGTTCACCGCGCTGCAAAAAATCCAGCGCCTGTTTGCCTGATGGAGGTGGAACCATGACAGCTGAAGTCTTCACCCCGACGGTCGCCGTCACCATGACGCCCACCGCGGTCAAGCACGTACGAAAGCAACTGGCCAAAAAGCCAGAGGCCTGTGGCATTCGACTGGCCATCAAGAAAAGTGGCTGCTCCGGTTTCAAATATGAAACCAAGTGGGTGGAGGAAGTCGCGTCGGACGACAGGGTGTTTCACATTGACGGTGTCGATGTCTTCGTCAAAGAGGAACACCTGCCACTGGTGAACGGCATCGAGATCGACTTTGTCACGGAGGGCGTGAACTCCATGTTCCAGTTCCGCAATCCGAACGCGACCGCCGAGTGCGGCTGCGGCGAAAGCTTTACCGTCGCGTAGGCCGGGTGAGTCGCGTAGGTCGGATTAGCGAAGCGTAATCCGACAATTCAACCATGCAGGTCGGATTAGCACCACGTAATCCGACTCTCAAGATTGACAAAAATGAGGCCCGAACAGGCATGCAAGAACGGGAAGTGGTCCTGACCAAACGCGAGGTGGAAGCACGCCTTGTCCCTGCCGGAACCGAAATCATGATTCCGTCGGACACGTTTGTGACCATCACACAATCGCTGGGTGGCACCTTCACCGTTGCCGTCAACGGCAACCTCGCCCGCATTGAAGGCCACGACGCCGACGCCCTTGGCAAGCAGCCCCTTGAAAGCAGTTTCGATACGCCCGCCGATGGTACCGTCAATGAAAACCAGGTCTGGGAAGCCCTGCGCAACTGCTACGATCCGGAAATTCCGGTGAATGTGGTGGACCTGGGTCTGATCTATGACTGCCGCATCGAAAACAGTTCCGACGACGGCAACCACGTGTACATCAGGATGACGCTGACGGCGGCCGGCTGCGGCATGGGCCCGGTTATCTGCGATGATGTGAAGCGCAAGGTGGAGCATGTGCCTAACGTCGACAAGGTCACCGTGGACCTGACGTTTGATCCGCCCTGGAACAACGACATGCTCACCGATGAAGCCAAGCTTGAACTGGGAATGCTGTAAATGACGGCCACGGAACAGGATTTTCTGAACAACCCGCTCGGCACGGAGACCACACTGGACGATGTCGTGGACGCCTTCGAGTTTCTCGACGACTGGGAAGAGCGCTACGGGTTTATTATCGACCTCGGCAAGCAGTTGCCACCCTTCCCGGACGACGCCCGCCTGGAAGAGAACTACGTACACGGCTGCCAGAGCCAGGTGTGGCTGATCCACCATCATGACCAGAGCAGCGGCAAGCTCTACCTGCTGATTGATTCCGATGCCATGATCGTTCGCGGCCTCGCCGCTATCATTCTCGTGGCGCTCAATGGCAAGGCGCCCCGGGACCTGCTGGCCACCGACATCGACGAGCTGTTCGAACAGCTCGACCTGTTCCGCCACATCTCACCCACCCGAGGCAACGGCCTGCGCGCCATGGTGGGCAAAATCCGGGATATTGCAGCAGCTGAAGTGTGAGCTGGAAGCTTGGGGTTGGAGTTTGGGGTCTGACCCCGAATTCTGGGGTCAGACCCCAAACTCCAACCGTCACCAGACGATCGCAATATCATCCTGCTGGATGTTGGCCTGGGCACCCGGCCGGAGAATCCGGCCATTACTGGAATCCGGGTACACATTGTTCAGAGTGACCGTCAAGTCGCTGTCCTTGAGTTCAGGGGTGCCAGTGAGTGAGCCGAAGCTGCGGGCACTGCGATACAGGTGCAACTCATCCCCCGGCCGCAAACCGGCGGTGGCGCCCGACGCCAGCGTCACCGACTGGCCATCCACCCGGGTTACCCGGGTCATGAACGGCTGGCAGGCCAGAGACGCTACCACGGCCTCCGTCATCGTCCCGATGATCTCGCCCACCGCCTGCCCGTAGGCGGTTTGCTGAAACCCGGCTGAACCGAACCCCACCGAACTGCCCGCTGTGGCATTCCAGTCCCCGGCTGTCTCAAATCGCTCCTGATAGACCGGTGAGCCGCTGAAGCCGTCAAACACCATCAGATCCACCGCAAAACGACGACTCTGGTTGACCGCACCAATGCTACGCTGCATCTGGTCCAGCACCGAGGTACCCCAGGCGGACGGGTCCGCCATCCCCATGTCCCGGATAACCCCGGTCACCACAAACTGAACGCCCATCTCCCGGGCCAGTTGCAACACATTGGTCAGTCGGTTGTTTCCCTGCTGAACCGTCGGCGCATTGAGCAGGTCATCGAACAGCCGGGCTGTTGTGGCGGCGAACACCTGAAGCCCCCCACGTTCCCGGAGTGCCTGCTGCAACTGTTGCGGCAAAATCTCGCCGGCGTCATCAATGCGGCCTACCCGGGCCTGGTCCGGGTAAAGCACCGGAAAGCCGGTGATCGCAACACGCTTGTTCAGGCCTGCGGCATCGCCAGCACCGCAGCTGGCCTGGTGGTCGGAAATATTCGCCCGGACGGTCACCCGCAGCCGGTTTCCCCGGCGTACCTCATCCACCACCTGCACATTGCGCGCCCGGGCATTGGCGGCCACCCGGGTGCTCGATTCGGTCAGCACACCGTTCTCCATGGTATCGCGGGTACTGATCCGGGCCTCGTACTGCAACGCCAGGTCCCGGAGCGCTGCCTTACGGGCTTCGGCCCTGGCGGTATCCATATCCTCCTGGTGAATCGTGGCGTGGCCCACCCCCTCAAGCACAACCGCCCCGGCGCCGGTGGGCAACACCAGCGCGACCAACAACGCATAGAGAAGAACCATTCCGGGAAAACGCGTCATAAAACTGTTCACCTGTCTTTCACCGCCCACACCCCGTCGCCGGAGCGTCAATCAAGGTAATACAGCGAGTCAACACCCTTGCTCTGGACGTCGCCGATGCTGTCATTGTCTCGCGGCATGGGAATCGGACACAGGTCCTGCACCTGGTCATGGGCCACATCCGCCACGCAGGCCCGGAAACGGGGCTCGAGCTTCAGTTCCATCACCGTTTCGATCACGCCGTCACTGTGTTCATTCACCGCCACCATCTTGGCGCCCCGGATATAACTGTCAACGTAGGTCCGGAAGGTGTCACTACGAAGCACGAAGTCGCTCACCGTCGAGCTGCCATAGATGACGGTTCCGTAGACCCGTTCCGCCAGATTCCGGTAGGCATCCAGCTGCGAGGCCCGTCTTGCCATCAGGCGCTTGCGGGTATTCAGTCGGTCTTTCGATACGTCTTCGTAGGTACCAAAGCCACTCACCCGTACGGTAATCGGCTCAAGGTTGGCCTGCGACGGTTCCTGATGGCTGCCGACGGGTGCACAGGCAACCGACGTCAGCGCCAGCAAGGGAACCACTATCCAGCGAAGGGTCATTTTCTCGTCTCCGGAAACATCATGTGCGGTAACACATGAAAAAATCACGCCAGTTTTTATAACCTCTTCTATTCGCAGAACCTTACCCGGATTATCCACGCCAATATCGATGCCAGGCGGCAAAATCCTGCCTTCACTTACAGATCCCGAACAAACCGTTACCGGTTCGCTCATGAGCAGCTGCCGGTTCTGATCTAACCTTGCCTCAATGTCCATCCACCCCGCTTATCTTTGCTATCTACAGGGCACTACATGAACCGCAATCGCCTGAATACCCTCACGGTCGCGATCGGACTGTCGATCACCTCCGCGTCCACTCTGGCCAATCCGCAGGCCTTTATGTCGTCCCGCTCGTTTGCCATGGGCGGCACCGGTGTGGCCAGCGCCCACCCATCGGATACGGCGCCACCAACCCGGCCATGATGGCGTCCGCCCATCACGCCTGGTCCGACGATTTCGGCCTGATGCTGCCCTCGGTGAATGCCCGCGTGGCGGACGATGCGGAAGTGTCCGACCAGGTTGACAGCATTCAGGATACCGTTGATCAGATTGACCAGGCCATTGCCAACAATGACGCTTCCGGTGCCCAGAGCGGCGCCGGCAAGCTTCGGGACCAGTTGCAGGCCTTCGACCGGGACACCGTGAGAGCGAACGCCAGCCTGGGCCTGGCCATGGCATTTCCGTCGTCGTCCGTGTCGGTCGGCGTATTCGCCAACGGCAACCTCATCGTCACCGCCCGGGGCGAGTATGACCAGGATGACGATGCCGTGTTGGCCGCCATTGAAGCGGGCACACTGCCGCCCACGTTCGCGGACAGCCTTGAATCCCGGGGCAAGGTACTGGCCTCCGCCGTCTCAGAGGTGGGCATCAGCTTTGCACGCTCCTTCGACGTTAACGGCGGCAACACCTTCCAACTGGGCCTATCGCCCAAGTACGTCAACCTGCGAACCTTTCAGTACACCGAAACCGTATCGGGGTTCGAAGACGACAATTTTGACAGCGACGAGTACCAGACCGAAAAGAGCGGTTTTAACATCGATCTCGGCGCGGCCTATGCCTTCGGCAGCGATCAGCAGTGGAATGCTGGCCTGGCGATCAAGAACCTGATCCCTATGGAACTGGACTCGGCTGCCAGCCGGCCCTTTCTGGGCGAACAGGTACGGACGCTGGAGCTCAACCCCATGGCCACCGCTGCCATCGCCCACCGGGGCGACTACCACGTGATCACGGCGGAACTGGACCTCACTGAAAAAGAAACCTTCGGGTACGAAGACAATACCCAATGGCTGGCACTGGGCGCTGAGCTCGACGCCTGGCGCTATGCCCAGCTACGCTTTGGCGTCCGCCAGAACCTGGTCAGCAACGACGACAACGAAGGCATTGAGGAAAAGACCCAGTTCACTGCGGGCCTTGGCCTGAACCTGCTTGGTGTAAGAGTCGACATCGGCGCTCTGTTCAGCGATGCCGACCAGGGGGCAGCACTGGAGCTCGGCACCGCCTTCTGATCCGGAACGGAAAACGGGGTATCATGCCCGGACACATTTCCGGAAAGGATTCAGACATCCCATGCAAACCTATCTGGTCGGTGGCGCTGTCCGCGATGAACTGCTGGGCCTGGAGGTCAAGGACCGGGACTGGGTGGTGGTCGGCGCCACACCCGGGGATATGCTGGCCCAAGGCTTCAAGCAGGTGGGTGCGGATTTCCCGGTATTCCTGCATCCGACCACCCGGGAGGAGTACGCCCTGGCAAGAACCGAGCGCAAAAGCGGCCGGGGCTACCACGGCTTTCAGGTGTACAGCGCGCCCGACGTTACCCTGGAGGACGACCTTCGCCGCCGCGACCTGACCATCAACGCCATGGCAAAAACCCGGTCGGGCGACCTGGTCGACCCGTTCAATGGCCGCCAGGACCTTGAGGCACAAGTTCTCAGGCACGTCTCCGACGCCTTTGCCGAAGACCCCCTGCGTATCCTGCGGACCGCCCGCTTTGCCGCCCGGTTCCATCACCTCGGATTTACGGTGAGCGACGACACCATGACCCTGATGGCGCGCATGGTGTCCGAGGGCGAAGTCGAACATCTGGCACCGGAGCGAGTCTGGCAGGAAATGCACCGGGCGCTGCATGAAAAGACCCCCACCGTGTTCTTCGAGGTGCTTCGTGAGTGCGGCGCTCTGACTATCCTGATCCCGGAATTGACGGGGCCCGAGTTCGAACCGGCCATGGCCGCCCTTGCCTGCGTCCATCAGCACCACGGTGCCACCGAGGCGCGCTTTGCCGGATTGTTGTCCCCGCTTGCCGAGGCAACCTGCACCGCCAGGGCCAAAGCACTCAAGGCCCCCAACGACTGCCAGTCGCTGGCACGGCTGACCAGTGACTTTATGGCCAGGGTCCGGGCCCCGCACGCCGGCCAACTCACCGCCGAAACCTTGCTGTTACTGCTGGACAAAGCCGATATCTGGCGTCGCCCCGGGCGCTTCTCGCAACTGCAGGACACCCTGCGCTGTGCCCTGCCGCCCACCTCCACTGCCGGCCTGTCGCGACTGGAGAAAGCGGCAGAGGCGGCCACCGGCGTCGATCCCAAAGTACTTCTGGCCGAGGGCTACCAGGGCAAAGCCCTGGGCCAGGCAATCCGGACCGAGCGCCTGGCACGTATAGAACAGACACTCACACCGACCCGGAACTGAAGGTGCCTATGTCCGCTGCTACCCCCCCTGCCCCCGTCGCCCTGATTACCGGCGCTGCCCACCGCCTTGGAGCACGCACCGCCCAGGTCCTCCATCAGCGGGGTTGGCGGGTGGTCATCCACTACCGCAGTCGGGAGCAGCAGGCCAACACTCTGGCCGGCGACCTGAACCGGCAGCGGGAGAACTCCGCACTCGCCATCCAGGCCGATCTGGGCCAGATGGGCGAGATCCGACGCCTCGGCGAGGAAGCGACGGCTCAGTGGGGTCGACTCGACGGCCTGATCAACAATGCCTCGGTGTTTTATCCGACTCCGACACCGGAAGCCCGCGAGGACGACTGGAACACCATCCTCAACACCAACCTGAAAGCGCCTTTCTTCCTGCTCCAGACTTGTCTGCCGGCGCTCCGGGCCGCCCGCGGCAGCGTGGTCAACATGATCGATATCTACAGCGAACGGCCGTTGCCCGACCACCCACTTTACTGCGCCAGCAAGGCCGGTCTCGCGGCACTTACCCGGTCCTGGGCGAAAGACCTGGCGCCAGACATCCGGGTGAACGGCGTCTCCCCGGGCGCCATCCTCTGGCCGGAGGGCGGCGGTGAAATCGACGAGCAGCACCAGCAGACCATCCTCGACAAGACCGCCCTGGCCCGAACCGGCTCTCCCGACGACATCGCCGAAACCATTGCGTTCCTGATCAACGACGCCCCCTTCATTACCGGCCAGATCCTGCCGGTGGACGGCGGCCGGAGCCTCAACATGTAAGGCACTGGCGGCTCCTCACTTTGGCCCACCACCGCTTTCCGGCTACAATGCGGGCAGTTTTCAATCCTGCATGCGCGGCCACGCAGAGCCCGCGCACCCTGAACCGGAGAGAACCATGCGTGATGTCGTCATAGTTGCAGCCAGGCGTACCGCCATCGGCACCTTTGGGGGCGGCCTGGCCAGCCTCAGGGCCGACCAGTTGGGCTCCGCCGTTATCAAGGCCCTGCTGGAAGAGACCGGGGTAGCGGGGGACCAGGTTAATGAAGTGGTGCTGGGACAGGTTCTGACCGCCGGTTGCGGCCAGAATCCGGCCCGGCAATCGGCGATCCACGCGGGTATTCCTGCGTCGGTACCCGCCATGACCATCAACAAGGTGTGTGGTTCCGGCCTCAAGGCCGTCCACATGGCCGTACAAGCCATTCGCTGCGGCGATGCCGAGCTGATGATTGCGGGCGGTCAGGAAAGCATGAGCCAGGCGCCCCACGTGCTACCCAACAGCCGCAATGGCCAGCGTATGGGCAACTGGTCCATGGTCGACACCATGATCAGCGATGGCCTGTGGGATGCGTTTAACGATTACCACATGGGCATCACCGCCGAGAACATCGTTGAAAAGTATGGCATCAGCCGGGAAGAGCAGGACGCCTTTGCCGCCGCCTCCCAGCAGAAAGCCGTCGCCGCCCGTACCGCCGGTTATTTCGATGGTCAGATTGTTCCGGTCTCGATCCCCCAGCGCAAAGGCGACCCGATTATTGTTGATCAGGACGAAGGCCCCCGTGACGGCGTTTCTGCCGAGGGGCTCGGCAACCTGCGCCCGGCCTTCAAAAAGGACGGCACCGTCACCGCCGGCAACGCCTCGTCACTGAACGATGGCGCGGCCGCGGTCATGGTCTGCAGCGCAGAAAAGGCCCGGGAACTGGGGCTGGCCCCACTGGCGACCATCAGGGCCCATGCCAACGCCGGTGTCGATCCAACGATCATGGGCACGGGCCCGATTCCCGCCAGCCAGCGTTGCCTGAAGCTCGCCGGCTGGTCTGTTGACGATCTCGATCTGGTGGAAGCCAACGAGGCCTTTGCGGCCCAGGCCATTTCCGTTAACCGTGATCTGGGCTGGGATACCCGCAAGGTGAACGTGAACGGCGGCGCCATTGCCCTGGGCCACCCGATAGGCGCCTCCGGTTGCCGTATCCTGGTGTCCCTGCTCCATGAGATGGTCAGGCGGGATGCCCACAAGGGCCTGGCGACCCTGTGTATTGGGGGTGGCATGGGTGTCGCCCTGGCTGTCGAACGTTAACCCCGGTGCTCCACGTGGTGCTGTACGAGCCGGAGATACCGCCGAACACCGGTAACATCATCCGGCTTTGCGCCAACACCGGCTGCCAGCTGCATCTGATTGAACCCCTGGGTTTTAGCCTGGAAGACAAACAGATGCGGCGGGCCGGACTGGACTACCGCGAGTACGCCAGGGTGAAGGTTCACGAGGATTATCAGAGTTTTCTGGACAGCGAACAGCCCGAACGACTGTTCGGGCTGACCACCAAAGGCAGTCGCCACTACCACGAGGTTGCCTTTCAGGATGGTGACTTCCTGATGTTCGGCCCGGAAACCCGGGGTTTGCCCGGGCCGGTGCGAGAGCAACTGGCACCGGAAAACCGGTTGCGGGTGCCCATGCGCCCGGAGAGCCGGAGCCTGAACCTCTCGAATACCGCTGCGCTGGTGGTTTACGAGGCCTGGCGGCAGTTGGGGTTCAGCGGCTCCGTATGAAATTGCCTCAGTGGGTCTGCTGCTCTTCCTTCGCCTCGCCGGCGGCTTCTTCCTGTTTGCGCTTCAGGGCCTGGGCGTAGATGGCGTCAAAATTCACCGGCGCCAGCATCAGGGCCGGGAAGCTGCCCTTGTTGACGATGCCGTCAATAGCCTCACGGGCATAGGGGAACAGGATCGTGGGGCAGTAAGCGCCCAGCATCTGGCCAAGCTGAGGCCCTTCGATGCCGGATACCAGAAACACACCCGCCTGCTGAATTTCCACGAGGTAAGCCACCTTCTCGCCTACCTTGGCGGTGACCGTCAGTGACAACACCACTTCGTACTGGTTGTCGGTCACCTTGTTGTGGGCGGTGTTCAGGTCCAGATTGACCTGCGGCTTCCACTGCTCCTGAAACACCAGCGGTGAATTCGGAGACTCGAAAGACAGGTCCTTCACGTAAATGCGCTGAAGGGCAAACTGGGGTTGGTTCTGGTTATCACTGCCTGCAGCGGATTGCTGATTCTCAGCCATGTTCAGTCCTTTCGCTCTCTATTAAGTGGGCCTCGGGGCCATTGTCAGGGTTACGTCTGCCGGCACAGTGTACTGCCTGGCGTCGCATGCTTATGTGAAACAGTGCGGCAGATCCGTGTTCAGATCAAGTATCGGGCCTGCGACTACTTTTTCACCAGCGGCAGGTTGCTGGCCCGCCAGTCGCTCACGCCGCCGTCCAGCCGGACCACATTGCCGAATCCCTCCGCCTTCAGTTGCTTGACCGCCATGGCCGAGTGCTGCCCCATCTTGTCGGCCACAATAATCTGCTTGTCCTTGAACTTGTTCAGCTCGGCCACGCGACTCTTCAGGCTGTTCAGCGGGATATTGATGGACCCGGTAATCCGCCCCTCTCCGAATTCCTTGCGATCACGGATATCCACCACGACAGCTTCGTCCTTGTTGATCAGGTTGACCGCACCCTGGGACGAGATCTTGGCGCCACCGCGCCGTGATTCCAGGAAAAGAATGGCGACCAGAAAGGCCACGAACAGCGACACAAGAATGTAGTGGTTAACGACAAATTCAAACAAGCGGTCCATGAAACTACCCTGAAAAATAATTTGGCAGGATTATACACAGCCTGCCCCGTGGACAGAAGGTGACGACACTGGTGTGAAAGTGCGAAAATAGATAAACTGCCTTTTCGTTTTAGTAAACTTACTAACATTTTACTTTCGGACTGAATGATGACTGCAACGCGAAAGCCGACTGCACTGATTATCCTGGACGGCTGGGGCCACCGCGACCCGGCAGACGACAACGCCATCAGCAACGCCAACACCCCATTCTGGGACAAGCTATGGCAGACGCGGCCTCACACGCTTATTAACACGTCTGGCATGTTCGTGGGACTGCCCCAGGGCCAGATGGGCAACTCGGAAGTCGGGCACATGAATCTGGGCGCCGGCCGGGTGGTTTACCAGAGTCTTACGCGTATCGACAAAGACCTGGAAGACGACAAATTTAAGGAAAACAACGTACTTTGTGCAGCCATCGACAAAGCCGTCAGCAGTGGCCGCGCCGTCCACCTGATGGGACTGCTCTCCCCCGGTGGCGTTCACAGCCATGAGAATCATATCCTGGCAGCTGCGGAACTGGCAGCGTCCCGGGGCGCCAGGGAAGTTTATATTCACGCATTCCTGGATGGCCGTGACATGCCGCCCCGAAGCGCGAAGCCGTCTCTGGAAAAAGCGGCCGCAAAACTCAAAAGCCTGGGTGTTGGCCGCGTGGCCTCCATTGTGGGCCGCTATTACGCCATGGACCGCGACAATCGCTGGGACCGCGTTGAGGCCGCCTACAACCTGATGACCCGGGGCGAGGCCGAGTTCACGGCGTCCGATCCCGTCTCCGGCCTGGAACAGGCGTATGAGCGCGGTGAGAACGACGAGTTTGTCAAACCCACCCGCATTCACGCCGCCGGGGAACCGGAGGGCACCATCAACGATGGTGACAGTGTGCTGTTCATGAACTTCCGGGCGGACCGTGCCCGGGAAATCACCCGGACCTTTGTCAATCAGGACTTTGACGGCTTCGACCGTCACAAGCACCCGGAACTGGCGGATTTTGTGATGCTTACCGAGTACGCCGCCGACATCAAGACCTCCTGCGCCTACCCTCCCGAGCAGCTTAGCAATGGCCTGGGCGAGTACATGGCCAGGCAGGGCAGAACCCAACTGCGCATTGCGGAAACCGAGAAATACGCCCACGTGACCTTCTTCTTTAACGGCGGGCTCGAAACTCCCTTTGAAGGCGAAGACCGGATCCTGGTGCCCTCCCCGAAAGTGGCCACCTACGACCTGCAACCAGAGATGAGCGCGGCCGAGGTAACCGACAAACTCGTGGAAGCGATCAAGAGCGGAAAATATGACCTGGTGGTCTGCAATTACGCGAACGGCGATATGGTGGGTCACACCGGCAAACTGGACGCTGCCATCAAGGCCGCCGAGTGCCTGGATGAGTGCGTGAAGCGGGTTGTTGAGGCGCTTGATGAAGTGGGAGGCGAGGCCCTGATCACCGCCGACCACGGCAATTGCGAACAGATGACCGACCCCAAATCCGGCCAGGTTCATACCGCCCACACCATTGGCCCGGTGCCGCTGGTGTACACCGGCCACCGCAACGTCAGCCTCAGCGACGACGGCAGCCTGAGCGATGTTGCACCCACGCTGCTGGCCCTGATGGGGCTGGAGCAGCCAAAGGAAATGACCGGGCACAGCCTGGTCAGGATCGATTGATTACGGAGCGGATCCGACCTTTGCGACTGACGTTACTACTGGCGCTCACCCTGATGCTGGGTGCAGCGCCAGCTCTCTCCCAGGATGTCACGCCGGGCCAGATTGAAGATCTCAAGGAGCGCATAGAAGAGATCGACGACTGGCTGGCCGATGCCGAAGAAGACCGCTCCGACCTGGAGCGGCAGCTTGTCGCGACCGAACGCAAGATCAGTGAGCTCACCCGGGAACGTCGGACGTTGCGCCAGCAAGTGGCTCAGCAGCAAAGCCGGCTGACCGAACTGGAACAGCAGGAACAGACACTGAACCGCACTCTCGATCGCCAGCGGGAAAGCCTGAAACAGCAGATTCGCGCGGCGTGGATGGAAGGTGACGCGCCTGCCATCAAGGTTTTGCTCAATGAGATCGACCCGGACAAGATTGCCCGGACCATGACCTACTACGAATACCTGAGCCGGGATACCGTCAGCCGGCTTGAAGCCTTCCGCATCAGCTTGCAGGAGCTCAAGGCAACCCGCGCCGAGGTTCAGGCCACCCGCATGGCATTGGCCCGGACTGAAGAAACTTTGGCCAAACGCCAGGCAGAACTCACAACCTCGCGCCGGCAACGTCAGCAAACACTGGCGGCGCTGAATGCCGATATCCAATCCCGGCGCGGCGAACGCAGCGAACTGGAAGCGGACCGCAAGCGCCTGGAAAAGCTGCTCGACGAGGTCCAGCAGGCCATAGCTAACATCCCTTCTCCCAACGAATCCCGGCCCTTCGTCTCGCTGCGGGACAAACTGCCCTGGCCGGTACGGGGCGAGGTGCTCAGTGGTTATGGCGATCGCTATGCCGACGGCAAACTCCGCCGGAACGGCCTGCTGATCCGGACCAGCGAGGAAGCCGAGATCAAAGCCATTCACTATGGCCGCGTGGTTTTTGCCAACTGGCTACGGGGCTTCGGACTGATCACGATCATTGATCACGGCGATGGCTACATGACACTCTATGGGCACAGTAGCAGCCTGTTTACCAGCCCCGGCGACTGGGTCGCCGCCGGCGAAGCCATCGCCCTGGCCGGCCGAACCGGCGGCACGGAAAGCCCGGCACTGTACTTCGAGGTTCGCCACAATGGTAAACCCGATAACCCCCGGCGGTGGCTTGCCGACTGAGTGCCCGCCCCAGGGCTGACAAACGCCGCCGGCCACGCCATACTGTCGGGACTCAGGGAAACCAGTCCAACTGTCGGAATAAAAACGGGATATGTGAATGAAACGGGTCAGAAGTCCACTCCAAGCCTTTGCCTTGCGCGCCGTCGCCCTTGCCACCTGTTTCACCGTCTCCTCCGGACTGGTTTTCGCCCAGGACACCACACCCGCCGACCAGCCACTGCTTGAGGGCATCCAGGGTGGTGAGCGGGTTGAGATCAGCCTGCCGGATCCCGAGAAACAACTCCCCCTGGACGACTTGCGCAAATTCACCGAAGTGTTCAGCCGGATCAAGGACGCCTACGTTGAGGAAGTCAGCGATCAGAAGCTGCTCGAGAGTGCCATCAAGGGCATGCTCGCGGAACTCGACCCACACTCCACTTACCTGGCTCCCGAGGACTACGCAGAACTTGAGGAAAGTACCTCCGGGGAATTCGGCGGACTCGGCATCGAGGTGGGCATGGAGAACGGCTTTGTAAAGGTCATCGCGCCCATTGATGACACGCCGGCCCAGAAAGCCGGTGTCCAGGCGGGCGACCTGATCATCAAACTGGATGAAAAACCGGTCAAGGGCATGAGCCTCGAAGAAGCCGTCAACCTGATGCGTGGCAAGCCAGGCAGCACCCTGACCCTGACCATCATGCGCGAGGGCGAGAACGGGCCCATCGAAATCGATGTGACACGGGACATCATCCAGGTCACCAGCATCAAGTCCCGGATGCTGGACAACGGTTATGGCTATGTGCGCATCACCCAGTTCCAGGCAGACACGGGCAGTCAGTTCCGCGACGCATTGCGCAAACTCGAAGACAAGCACGGCGATGACCTCGACGGCCTGGTGATCGACCTTCGCAACAATCCCGGCGGTGTGTTGCAGGCGGCGGTCGAAACCGCTGATGCATTGCTTGACGATGGCCTGATTGTCTACACCGAGGGCCGCATCCAGAGCTCTCGCCTGCGTTTCAGTGCCAAGTCCGGCGACATCATGGAAGGCACGCCCATTGTTGTCCTGATCAACGGGGGCTCCGCCTCGGCCTCGGAAATCCTGGCAGGCGCCCTGCAGGATCACGAACGCGCCGTGATCATGGGCACCAAATCGTTTGGTAAAGGCAGCGTGCAGACGGTCATCCCGCTGGACGAGTCCCACGCCATCAAAATGACCACGGCCCGCTACTACACCCCGGACGGCCGCTCCATCCAGGCCACCGGCATACAGCCAGACATCGTGGTTCGCCCGGCTGAACTCAAGGAAATCGACGCCCGCCCCTTCTTTACCGAAGCGGATCTGAGTGGCCACCTTGAGGGCAAGAACGAGGACAAGACTCCCGACGAAGAAACCGGAAGTCCGCGGGCTGACGAAACGGAATCGGCCATTGACCAGGACTACCAGCTACGCTCCGCCCTGAACCTGCTCAAAGGGCTGCATATCCTCAATCGCAAGAGTGAAGGAAGCGCACAGTGAGGGTGTTCCGGTTGCTGGCCTTCGCAACGGTAGTTGCAGCGGCACCCGCGGCGGCGGAACCCACGGCCAGTAGCATGCCACCGACCATCGCCATCATCATCGATGACATGGGGCACAACCTGCATGAAGGGAGACGGCTGGCCAATATGGACCAGCCCCTGACTCTGGCCTTCCTGCCCTACCGCCCCCACACCGACAGCCTGGCCCGGCTGGCCCATCGCAAGCACAAGGAGATCATGCTTCACGCGCCCATGGCCAACACCCATAATTTTGGCCTGGGCCAGGGTGGGCTGACACCGGAGATGGACCAGCGTGCCATGACCACAACCCTGCGCCGGGCCCTGCAGTCGATTCCGTTCGTCCAGGGCGTCAACAACCACATGGGGAGCCTGCTCACCCAGCAACTGCAGCCGATGGACTGGGTCATGAGGGAGTTGCAGCGTTATCCGGTCTACTTCGTGGACAGCCGAACCATTGCCTCATCCGTAGCCGGCGACGTGGCCCAGGCCTACCAGATTCCCACGCTGACCCGGGATGTGTTTCTGGACCACGAACAAACCGAAGCCTTTATAGACCGCCAGTTCAAACTGTTGATCAAGCGCGCCCGGGAAAACGGCAGCGCGGTTGGCATTGGCCATCCGCACCCGGTCACCGTTGACTACCTCGAGAAGCACCTGCCCATGCTGGACGAACAGGGGATTGCCATTGCTACCATCAGTGGCCTCTGGGCTATCCGGAACGACAATCGGGAGATGTTTGCAGAGGGTGAGAAACAGGCCATTCGGCCTGCCTTTGCGAATAAAGACTGAGGCCGGAGGGTGAAGTCGGGTTCAGATGAACACTTTCATCTGAACCCATGTTCGCTCATTGATCTCGAATTTCGATGCCCTGGGCTTTCATAAAGGCCTTGGCCTCGGGAATGGTGTGCTGGCCAAAGTGAAAGATGGAGGCTGCCAGCACCGCGTCCGCACCGCCCTGAGTCACCCCATCCGCCAGATGCTGTAACTCCCCGACGCCACCAGAAGCGATCACCGGCACAATCACCGCATCGCTGATGGCTTTGGTCAGGCCCAGATCGAAACCGATTTTGGTG
This sequence comes from uncultured Marinobacter sp., assembly GCF_946886895.1. Next base: position 130,430 of record NZ_CAMPJO010000001.1, read on the forward strand.
CCATCCCGGTCCATGCTGGTCAGCAATAATTCCCCGGCGCCCATCGCAACCATCTTGCGGGCCCATTCCACGGCGTCCAGGCCGGTTGGCTTGCGGCCACCGTGGGTGAAAATCTCCCAGCGCGGAGGTTCGCCTTCCTCGCTGACGCGCTTGGCATCAATGGCCACCACAATACACTGGCTGCCGAAACGCTCGGCGGCTTCCCGCACGAATTCCGGATTGAAAACCGCTGCGGTATTGATCGAGACCTTGTCAGCACCGGCATTCAGCAGCTTGCGAATATCGTCCACCGTACGCACACCGCCGCCAACGGTGAGCGGGATAAACACTTCCGCCGCCATCCGCTCGACCGTTTCATAGGTGGTATCCCGGCTCTCGTGGCTGGCCGTAATGTCGAGAAAGGTAATTTCGTCAGCGCCCTGTTCATTGTAGCGGCGGGCCACTTCCACCGGATCACCGGCATCGCGAATGTCTACGAAGTTAACGCCTTTCACCACGCGGCCTTTGTCCACGTCCAGGCAGGGAATAATGCGTTTCGCCAGTGCCATAAGTCGTCTTACCCCTTCAGGCTGTCGCAGAAGGCCTGGGCTTCGGCCACATCCAGGGTGCCTTCGTAGATGGCACGGCCGGTGATGGCACCGAGGATGCCTTTGTCGGCCACGGTGGCGAGGCGCTTGAGGTCATCCATATTGGTGACGCCGCCGGAAGCGATGACGGGGATACCGCCCTCCTCCGCCAGTGCCGCGGTGGCTTCGACATTGACGCCCTGCATCATGCCGTCGCGGCTGATGTCGGTGTAGACGATGGCCTCCACACCATCATTGGCAAACCGTTTCGCGAGATCCGTGGCCATCACTTCGGAGACCTCCGCCCAGCCGTCGGTCGCGACACGGCCATCTTTGGCATCCAGGCCAACAATAATGTGGCCGGGAAAACGCTTGCACATCTCGGTGACGAACTCCGGCTCTTTGACCGCCTTGGTGCCGATGATAACCCACTGCACGCCGGCCTTCAGGTAGGCTTCGATGGTTTCCGCCGAGCGGATGCCACCACCGATCTGGATCGGCAAGTCCGGGTATTTGCGGGCAATGGCCTGGACAATTTCGCCGTTCACCGGCTCACCGGCAAAGGCACCGTTCAAGTCGACCAGGTGCAGTCGGCGAGCGCCGGCATCCACCCAGCGGGTGGCTATATCAACCGGGTCGTCACCGAATACGGTGGAGTCGTCCATTCGGCCCTGGCGCAGGCGCACACATTTCCCGTCTTTCAGATCAATGGCAGGGATTATCAGCATTTTCCAGTCCAGTTTGTAAAATTCTCAAGCAGCTGCAAACCCGCCCTCGCACTCTTCTCCGGGTGGAACTGCGCTGCAAATATGTTGTCTTTTGCCACGGCTGCGGCAAGGTCCACGCCGTAATGCGTGCGGCCCGCCATGTCGGCATTGCCTTCGGCTTCGGCATAGTAGCTGTGCACAAAGTAGAAGCGATCACCATCGGGAATACCGTGCCACAAGGGGTGGTCGATGGCCTGAAAAACCTGGTTCCAGCCCATGTGGGGCACTTTCAGGCGTTCGCCGTTTTCCGTGAGGTGGTCGCCGAAATAGCGCACTTCCGAGGGGAACAGGCCAATGCAGTCAACGCCGCCGTTTTCCTCACTGCGGGACATCAGGGCCTGCATACCGACACAGATACCGAGGAAAGGCCGGTCCTGCGAGACTTCACGAACGAGGGTATCCACCCCCAGGCGGCGGATTTCAGCCATGCAGTCCCGAATGGCGCCGACGCCGGGGAGGATAACCCGGTCGGCTTCGCGGATTTTATCGGCGTTGTCGGTGACCAGCACGGTGGTGTCCAGGGCAACGTGCTCTACCGCTTTTTTGGCAGAGTGAAGGTTGCCCATGCCGTAGTCGATGATGGCAACGGTTTTCATGGTTGTTGCGGTGTCCTTGGGTGACCGGTTACAGCAAGTCTTGTTACAACGAGCTTTCTACAGCGAGCTATAGCGAGCCTTTGGTGGATGGCGTGATGCCCGCCATGCGCTCGTCCATTTCAACAGCCATACGCAGGGCACGACCGAAGGCCTTGAACACCGTTTCAATCTGATGGTGGGTATTCTTGCCCTTCAGGTTGTCGATGTGCAGGGTCACCATGGAGTGGTTCACGAAGCCGTGAAAGAATTCCTCGAACAGGTCGACGTCGAAGCCCCCGACCGATCCCCGGGTATAGGGCACGTCCATCATCAGGCCCGGACGGCCGGACAGGTCGATCACGACGCGGGAAAGGGCCTCATCGAGTGGCACATAGGCATGGCCGTAGCGACGGATGCCTTTTTTGTCGCCCACGGCCTGCTTGAAGGCCTGACCCAGGGTGATGCCGATGTCCTCCACCGTGTGGTGGTCATCGATGTGCAGGTCGCCCTTCGAAACAATGCTCAGATCCACCAGGCCATGACGGGCGATCTGGTCCATCATGTGCTCCAGGAATGGCACCCCGGTGTCGAAGCTGGATTTACCGGTACCGTCGAGGTCAATCTCGACAGTGATCTGGGTTTCAAGGGTATTTCGTTCTACCCGAGCCTTACGTTCGGCCATGGGGACTCCGTAACAATTGAGCGGCATAACGCCGGAAAAAATCACTCCGGCGATTATACCTTTTATGTCCGCCGGAGTCCCATAACCGGTTTAATCGCTCCGATAGCGCAGCCTGGAAATCAGAACGCCTTTTTGAGGTTGTTCATGTAGGTGTCCACGAGGCTGTTGAACTCGTGTTTGATCACCGGACTGATGGCCAGTTTCAGAAGGCCGGGCAGCGGCAGGGTCAGTTCGGCGCTGGTCTGGAATTTTACCGCCGTGGCGTTGTCGCCCTTGGGCTTGACGGTCCAGGAACCGCTGACAACGCCGTTGCCCTCGCCCTTCACCGGCTCCCAGGTGATCTTGCCAGCGTCTTTATCCGCGCGGTATTTGCAAGCATAGACAGACTGGATGGCGTGCTTGTCCACGCCCACCTTTTCCATTTCCCAGCGGTAGGCGTTGTCGCCAAGGTCGGTCAGCTTGTGTACTTTCGGAAAGTGGCTGGCCGAGCGTGGCACATCCGCCAGCAGGTCGAAGACTTCCTCGTAGCGGCCCGGTATTTCAAGTTCCCGGTTCAACTCAATCGAAACGGTAATAGCCACAGCCAACTCCTTCTTGTGTTTATAGGTATCAATGTAGTCGGAAAATTAAGGACCTGTATTTTGGCCCAACACTACGGCATTGTCATACTCCTGCGCTGTTAATTTGTTAACCCTGCGTTATCCTTTGGGTAATTCGCGCCAGGGTTCACCCCGAATACCTGCAAGCTCCCAACGTTAGGAAGGAAGCCTGAATCATGAAAGCCGTCCGTTATGTGCTGATCGCCATTGTTGCACTGATCGTGCTTGCCGTGGCCGCCGTGGCCATCGCCATGGCCGTGATCAATCCCAACGACTACAAACCCCAGATTGAGCAGGCCGTAGAGAAACAGACCAACCTCGACCTGATTCTCGAAGGTGACATCGGCTGGTCTTTCATCCCGTTGGGGCTGGAACTGAACAATGTCGAAGCCACTCTGGACGGCGACCGGCTGGTCGCCCTGGACAGGCTGGTGGCGCAGGTGGATTTCTGGTCACTGATTGCCATGTCTCCACAGGTCGACACCTTTGTGCTTGATGGCCTTGATGCCCGCCTGGTGGTGAATGAGCAGGGTGTGGGCAACTGGACCCGGATCATGCCTGAGCCTGCCAGTGGTGACCAACAGGCGGCCGGCGATACATCCGGACAGCCACCGGAAGCAGCTGGACAACCGGCGGAACCGTCCGGCAACGCAGAGCCCCTGAACTTCAATGTGGAAAATGTTCAGATCAGCAACGCCCAGGTGCACTACACCGACAAAACCACCGGCCAGGCCGTGACCCTGGAAGACTTCACCGTGAACGCCAGCGACATTACGCTCGGCTCCGAGTTCCCCCTGGAGATCCGCTTCCGCGTCGCCACCGCGAAACCTGTCTTCGAAGTGGACGGCACGATCAATGCCCGCCTGGCGGCCAATGAAGCCCTGAACGAGTTCGCGGTGTCTGGCCTGAACGCGGTTTTCGACATGACCGGCGAGCCGTTTGGCGGCAAGTCCGTTACCGCGAAACTGGCCGGTTCCGCCACAGCCAATCTCGAGAACGAAACCGCAACCCTGAGCGATTTCACGGCCAGCCTCGCCAACCTGTCGCTTAACACCAGCCTGAATGTAAAAGGCTTTGGCGATAAGCCCGCCCTCGACGGCACCCTGGCCATCGACGAGTTTTCCCTGAAAACCTTGCTGGACAACCTGGGCCAGCCCGCCATCGAAACCCGCGATCCGGACGTACTGACCGCCCTCGCCTTCTCCACCGGCATTGGCGGCCCAGCCGGCAAAATCGAACTGAGCGACCTGTCCCTCAAACTGGATAACACCAGCTTCACGGGTTCTGGCAGCTATACCCTGGCCAACAGTGGTGTGGTGTTTAACCTCCAGGGCGACAAGCTGAACGCCGACCGTTACCTGCCGCCAAAGGCGGAAACAGCGGACGCGGAGACGGCGACGGCCGCTGCGGAAAACAAAACCACCTCCGGCCCGGAAAGCGACCTGCTGCCACTGGAGACACTCCGCACCCTGCTGCTGGACATCGATGTCGGGCTGGGCCAGTTGATCGTCAGCAACCTGACCATCAACGAGATCAAGGCCAGCACAACGGCGAAGAATGGCCTGCTGAAAGTGGATGAGTTCAGCGGCAAGCTCTACGAGGGCAGCTTCGGCGCCAATGTCACCATTGACGCCCGCACCGACACACCCAAGTGGACTGTCGGCTCGGATGTGAGCAACGTACAAACACTGCCACTGCTCACCGACCTGGCGGAACTGACCATGCTTTCCGGCGGCGCCAACATCAAGATCAATGCCACCACCACCGGCAACCGCCTGTCCGCACTGCGCAGCAACGCCGATGGCCAGATCACCTTCAACCTGGCCGAAGGCGAGTTCCGGGAACTCAATCTCACCCGCATGGCCTGCCAGGGCATCGCCCTGGCCAATCAGGAGCAGCTGAGCACCACGGACTGGGGCACCACCACGCCATTCAACGACATGCGGGGCACGCTGGACATCAACGGCAACGTGCTGAACAACACCAGCCTGGTGGCCGCCCTGGCGGGCATGAAGCTGGAAGGCAACGGCACCGTGGATATGGCCCAGAGCCTGCTCAATTACGAGCTGGGTCTGCGCATCGTGGGCGAAATCCATCGCGACAAAGCCTGCCGGGTCACCGAGTACGTGAAAAACGCCGTGATCCCCGTGGAATGCCGGGGCAACTTCTCGGAAAACCCCGCCAAGCTCTGCTCTTTCGACGGCTCTCGCTTCCGGGACACCCTGACCACCATGGCCAAAAACGCCGCCAAGGCCAAGGTTGAGGAAAAAGTGGACGAGGCCAAGGCCAAAGCCGAGGAAAAGGTGAAAGAGAAGCTGCAGGACGAACTCGGCGACAAACTCAAGGGCCTGTTCAAGTAATGACAGACCACTTCGCCGACAACCTTCTTGCCTGGTATGACCAGCACGGCAGGCACGACCTGCCGTGGCACCATAACCGCACCCCTTACCGGGTGTGGGTGTCAGAGATCATGCTGCAGCAAACCCAGGTAACCACGGTTATCCCCTACTTCCAGGCGTTCATGGAACGCTTTCCGGATGTGCGTGCGCTGGCCGGGGCGCCGGTGGACGACGTACTCAGCCACTGGTCCGGCCTTGGCTACTACGCCCGCGCCCGCAACCTGCAAAAGGCCGCCATCGCGGTTGTCACCAACCATAGTGGCGAATTTCCCGACGATCAGGACGCCCTGGAATCGCTGACCGGCATTGGCCGGTCCACGGCCGCCGCTATCCTCGCCCAGGCCTTCGGCAAACGCGCCACCATTCTTGATGGCAACGTGAAACGGGTACTGGCCCGTTACCACGCCATCCCGGGCTGGCCCGGCCAGACCGCCGTGCTCAACCAGCTCTGGGCCCACGCCGAAACCCACACTCCCCATACGCGGGTGCGGGACTACACCCAGGCAATCATGGATCTGGGCGCCATGGTGTGCACCCGCAGCCGGCCGGCCTGTGACACCTGCCCGCTGCAATCCGGCTGCCAGGCCCATGCCCGGCGTGAGACCCACCTCTACCCGGGCGCCAAACCGAAAAAGGACAAACCGGAGAAAACCACCTGGATGGTGATCCTTGAAGATGGCGACGGCCACATCCTGCTTGAACGGCGCCCGCCCAGTGGCATCTGGGGGGGCCTGTGGAGCCTTCCGGAACTGGACCCGGCCTTCGGCGCCGACGAACTCCAGGACGCCTGCGAACAACACCTGGGCCTGGACTGCAGCAAACCGGAACTGATCAGCGGCTTCCGCCACACCTTTTCCCACTACCACCTGCACATCCAGCCGGCGCGGCTGACCGTAACCGGGCAAACCCACCTCGCGGACCGCGACCACCTCCGGTGGCTGCACCGCCAGGACGCCCTGACACTCGGCCTGCCTGCCCCCATCCGCACCTTGCTGACCGAACCGGAACAAACCGCCCTGCTCTGACCGACCAGCGCCGGGCTTATTCCCCGGGCACGATCTGTTATCATCAGCGCCACCAAATCACGCCAACAGGAGCCACCATGAGCCGCACCGTGTTCTGCCGCAAATACCAGAAAGAACTGGATGGCCTGGATTTCCCGCCCATGCCCGGCGCCACAGGCCAGGACATCTTCGAGAACGTTTCAAAACAGGCGTGGGAAGAATGGCAGGCTCAGCAAACCATGCTGATCAACGAAAAACACCTGAGCCTGATGGACCCGAACACCCGCAAATACCTGCAGGCCCAGATGCAGCATTTCTTTAACAACGAACCCTTCGACCAGGCCGAAGGCTACGTGCCACCGGAGCAGTAAACCCCCGGTGGTCAAAGCCTGATCAGCCCTGAAAAGATTCGGAAATTTTTACCGCCCAGCCTTGACTCAAAACATCGAAACCGGTTTAATAGCGCCCCGTTGCACAGCAGTCCCGCAACGCGCCCGGATAGCTCAGTCGGTAGAGCAGGGGATTGAAAATCCCCGTGTCGGTGGTTCGATTCCGCCTCCGGGCACCAAGATTCAACGACTTAGCCCGCCTTGTGCGGGCTTTGTTGTTTCTGGGATTCCGATTTGTAAGCAAATTCCTGTATCCCTGACGCACTATTTTATTAAAGTTTGACGCCCCCTACCGATTTGGCGACGATACTTATAATTGGACTGTCGCTCTGTATACCGCTTCTCAGAGTGGCAATGCTTGAGCTACCACCTCGGCACAGGAAAGACTGTGAAGAAGTACACCAAAAAACAAAGAAAAAACGATGTAAACCGCACCTATCTACAAAGAAAGCTTGGTTACAAGTTCTATGCTCGTGAATCCAGGAGATCGAGGAATAGAAGGGAACACCTCTTCCGGACAATAAATAGAAACATTGACAGGCTTATTGAAGAGGGCTTAAACGCAAGCTCGAATACTGATGGTCGAGTGGTTCTCAATTTACCTGTGAAGATGAATCTTTCCTCCAATTATAATGAGACCATGCGTTACATAAACGCTATTCGCGCCCTATCCCATAACCCTAGGTCAGCCAGATACTACCGCCTTGCATCAGTCAGGTTTGATGCATTAAAAGACATTTCTTCGTCTGCTGCTCTACTTTTAACATCCGAACTTTCACGGTGGGACGACAGCATTCGAAATAGCCTCACGCCGCAGACCCACAACTGGGATCCAATCATATTTGAGAAATTCCGTTCGCTAGGATTTTTTAATCTTTTCCGGAAAGCTAGCGTGAGTGCACCGAGTGATCAAAAGGAGTCTGACGTTCACTTCGTTAAATACATAAAAGGCAACCACGAAGACAAGGACTACCGCCGACTCCGTCGCCAGCTTCTTCAAATAATAGGTGAAAAAGTTAAGAAGTGGCCCCTTCTACATGGCGGACTTGATGAAGCCATAACAAACGTCTGTCACCATGCATATCCGAGCACACTGAAAATCCGAGAGAAAGACAAAAACTGGTATTTGACTGGCGCGTTCAACGAAAAGACAAGAGAGCTTAAGATAGTTTTTTGCGATCAAGGGATCGGTGTACCAGCCTCTCTACCAACGTCCAAAATCTGGGAGAAGGTTCTCGAGTCAATCTCTTCGTTACCGTCTGTTAATCGAAGAAAGCATGCCACCTTGCTAAAAGCTGCGATGGAGGTCAGTAGGACAAGTACGGACCAAAACGATCGTGGCAAAGGATTGCCGGACATGAAAGAATTCATCAGAGAACGGGGAGCTGGCTACCTAGCCCTGATGAGCGGACACGGGCTTTACAAGCTAACCGTCAATGGTAGCGGTGAAGCCAACAAAACGGACATCTTGGACTATCCGGTAAAAGGGACTTTGATCATATGGAGAGTTCAGCTTTGAGGTATACACTATGCAAAGCATAAATGTAGGAAAGGACTTTTCTGACCACCCCATTGGTCGGTATCGGGACGATGGCCCAGAAAGTGGAGAAGTCTTCAGGGAAGACGTACTAATTCCCAAGCTTCAACTACTCAAAGGCTCGGAAAAGTTAGAAATCATACTCGATGACGATGTTGAGGGATACGGTTCATCATTTCTGGTTGAAGCTTTTGCGGGCGTTGTTAAGGTTGGTTTTATGACCTCAGAACAATTACTGGAAAAGTTGACTTTTAAATACTCTGACGAGGACTTTGAGTTTTTTGAGAAAAAGATCAAGGAGTATATTTCCGAAGCCTCAACTGGAAGTGCTAAAGGAAGCCGGTAATGGAAGATGAGTTACTTAAAACAATTATAAATCAGGGCGAATCGATCAAGGCTTTAATCTTAGCTAACAGTGAGTCATCTCATTTACGGTTTCTATATTTCGCCGGAACAAGCCTTATTTCGACTGCTCTAGGCGCCTTACTAGCATACTTGGTCGGCCATTTATCTCACAAAAGACACCTGAAACCTGAGTCAGCAAAGTCCTTCGTCAAGCTCCTCAATAGATTCGAAGAACAATGTCTAGAGTACTGGAGCAAACCCCATGATCCCAAGGAAAGTCTAATTGAAGAGGCCAAAATAAAGGCTGGACACAAACAGCTCAGACTTTATGCCGAATACGGGAATTTTGGATTGAGAAGCTCAAGGAAGCATGAACTCGAAAAGTTGATTTCAAGACTCTTTGACGAGGCTACTGGCGGAGACTTTGAATCAAAGAAACGTGGACCCTCTCGGACAAGGATCCAGAAAGTCGCAATGATTACCGCATCCATATCCCCGATACTCATCGAGAAGAGTTTTGAGTAGATCGTCAGATATGGCTAATTCATAAAACAATTTAAGCTGGCGGGTCCTTCCACCGCATCACCGCCTACCGCGGGGATGATCTAGAAGAAGGTTCTTAAGATAAGAAAAAGCCGGGGAATCTCCCCGGCTTATTTTGAGACTAACCAACCGCTACGTCTCGATGACCATCGTCAGGATCGCAAGTGGTTTCACCTTCTTCTCGGCGTCGGACTTCTGCAGATCTCTCGCGCAGGATCTGTTTCTTTTCTGCATCGGCAAACCGCTTCAGAACCTGACGAATGAGTGGCTGATAGCCTATGCCATTGATCTCTGCAATGTTCTTGAAATCCTCAATCAATGACTTCTGCAGCCTAATCGAAATCATCTGAAGACCAGCGGCGTCATTCAGCGTACTTTCATCTATTGGTTCAGCTACAGCAGCAAACTGCTCATCTTCGCCTAAAGTACCGTCTTCCCAGGCTTCTACGGTATCCGGAATCTTCTTTATTTTGTCGCTCATATCTAACTCCAAACGTGATTCAAACTTTCAAAACGCGACAACATCAATTCGACAACCGCTTATACAGAGCCTTTACTTCATCACTAGGTTCGTATGCGGTTTTCAGATGGATCTCACCATCTATAAACATATAAACGACTTTCAACTTTCTTCCTCTATCCGTCTCAGATATGAACCACCGAGAAGGAGGATTCGTCTGGTGCTCAGCGCGCCGATCAATGAGCTCTACACCAGTACGACTAGCGAAACACTCCTGCACCTCCTCCAAGGTAACGTTATGTTTTGTCGTTATTTTATGCAGTACCTTGGAAGAACAACGTATCTCCATGCACATCCTCCTTGATTTTGTATATACAAAGTATATACGCGAGAGAATCATTATTCAACCGCGTCGACGTGTCAACGAAATGGCAACAGGTGAACGGTTTTGTGTAGTGGTCTGTGGATCTGAATTTCGATAACCCGCTGTTTTTCTGACTATTGTGGTTTTGCGTGGTCCTCTGAAAACCCGCCCCAAGGCTCTCATAATCCCATGCCAAACTGAGGCAGTGGTAGCACGCCCAGCTTTAACTGGGTTCACACCTAAAAATCGTTTGTATATACTGTATATACCTTGGTGAAGATGATCGTGGAGGTAGCACCATGGCAACCACAAAAATATTCAAGTCCGGCAACTCGTGGGCTGTGCGCATTCCCGCAGATATGGCCTACGAACGCCCGGATGTCGAGCTGACCGTCGAACGTGTCGGTGACGAAATCCGTATTCGCCCGGCACGGCGTTTGACTGGGCTCGCCGACAAGTTCCACGGCTTTGCCGCTGATTTCATGGAAGATCGGGAAGGCGAGGAAGGCGAGGAAGGCCAGGAGCGTGAGGGGCTATGAAGTACCTGTTGGACACGAATATCTGTATTTACCTGATGAAGCATGAAGTTCCAGCGGCAAAAGAGCGGTTTGAACAATGCTTCTATGGCGATGTGGCTATCTCTGCCATTACCCTGGCCGAGCTGCAGTACGGTATTGAATGCAAGCCAGAGAACCGGGAGCAGAACGAGAAGGCCCTGGAACGACTACGGGCGGATCTGGTGGTTGCACCCTTCGATGACGATGCAGCCATTGCCTATGGCCGGCTGAGGGCCGGCATTCCCCGTGATCAACGCCGCAAGGACGCACTGGACAAACTGATAGCGAGTCACGCGGTCGCCCTGAGTGCGGTTCTGGTTACAAATAACGAGGATGGCTTTAACCGTTACCCCGGCGTGACCATTGAGAACTGGACCCGATAGAGAGGCGAAATCCTCCCCTCGGCGTGAGAACAACGGGTAGCAAAATCTCTCACCAAAGATTTCCGTAAAACCACCTCTCAGGCAGCCTTGCGGAAATCCTCGGCTCGAAGGTTCTTGTTCCGCTGGCGCTTGTACTTTGTTTTATCCTCAACCACCCGCATCTGATATTTCGGGGTTTTCAGCTCGCGTTTGAGGGCGCTTTCCTGTGTGGGCATTGCCCGTTTTTTAGCCATGATATTGCCTCCTTCCGGCGTTTTCATGGAGTGGATGGCCAGTCTAGCAGATTCCGTTCATTCTTTACGGCTCCAGTATCACCCTGCCTTGCGCCCCGAGCGCCAGAGATCCTGCTTAATCTCCAGCCACATGTCCCGAAAGCGAGTGGCGGCTTCCGATGTGGGGCTTAACACTTCCAGGGGCAGGCCTTCCTCACCCATACGCTCTACCACACTGGCGTAGGGAATGGAGGCTTCCAGGGGCCTCTCAAACAGCTCGGCCTTCTGGGCCAGCAGATCCCGGTGGAGCTTCTTGCGGCGGTCGACCAGGGCAAAAAACGGCCGCAGTTTTTTCGGGCCCAGCTTTTTGGTGCGCACGAAGTCGCGGAATTGTTGCCAGCTGTTGAGCGAGAGCCAGGTCGGCACGAGGGGCACGTACACCTGGTCTGCCACCTGCAGCACCTGTTCCGTCAGGCGGGACAGGCTGGGCGGGCAATCCAGGATCACCAGGCTGGTGTCTTCGGAGAGGGGCGACAGCATGGCCTTCAGGGCGTTGGTGTCGTCGTCCTGCTCCAGCCGGATGTCGATGTTACGAAAGCTTTTGTGGGCCGGAATGAAGTCCAGATCCGGGTAGACATTATCCTGGATGAATTCGGCGATTGGTGCCCGGCCCTGAAGCAGTTTCGACAGCTTGGCGCCTTGCCGGTGGCCGGCCCCGGACAGGTAGAAGCTGGCAGCCCCTTGTGGATCCAGATCCCATAACAGGGTCGAGTAACCTTCCTGGCTGGCAAGGTACGCGATGTTGACTGCGGCTGCGGTTTTGCCCACACCGCCTTTAGGGCTGTAAAACGCAATGACGCGCATGGTTGGCTGGCTCCCGACAAGGACGAATCACCCGCCTTGGAAAATGGTACTTCTTTGGCGACATACAGGCACCTAAACACCCGGATGTTGCATTTAAGTGACAGTCCAACTGCCGCATCGGGCCGTAGCGGCGATTTTCAACCCAGTTGTCCAAATGACCGCGTTTAAGCGGCCAGTTTATTGTGCTCAACTTCCTGCAACTTGCCAGGGTTGAGCGATACCGGTCCGGTCACTTCCCAGTTTCGGGTATTACCAGACCAGCGCCGTGGATTCCGGCGCTTTGCTCTTTCATAAACCGTTTTCCGATGCGCCAGGCGTTCGTGATCAACACCACGATGCCGGTCTGCCGGTGTCACGAACCGGATGCCGCTGTGCAAGTGTCGCTCGTTGTAGGCATACTCGAACGCCAGCATCCAGTCGCGGACCGCCGTGAGTGATGCAAAGCCTTTTGAGGGCCACTCCGGGCAGTATTTAACGGTCCGGAACAACGACTCCGAATAAGGGTTGTCGTTGCTGACTCTTGGGCGGCTGTGAGACATCAGCATACCCAGGTCTGCCAACCGGGCCCTGAGCGTGTAGGAGGTCATCGGCGCGCCATTGTCGGAGTGCAGTACCGGCGGATTGTGCCAGCAGCCCTCGCGCAGCAATGCACGCTCAACCAGCCTCCTGGCCAGTTCCCCGGATTCGGCCTCATGGATTTCCCAGGCAACGATCTTGCGGCTGTAGATGTCCATGATCAGATACAGATACCAATGTTGACCACGCACCGCTGACGGGCAGAAACTAATGTCCCAGCTCCACACCTGGTTCGGGCCTGTCGCGGTGAAGCTGGTCGGCTCCGGCACCTTGCGGGGCGGCTTCATGCGACCCCGATAGTTCTGTTGTTGGTGCTTTTTCAGAACCCGGTAGAACGAGGATTCCGAGGCCAGATAAACGCCTTTATCAGCCAGTGAAGGCACGATCTGTGACGGTGGCGAACTCCGGTACTGAGGTTGATTACATGCGCTCAGAATGGCCAACTCCTCGGCCTGTGTGAGTTTATGAGGCTGTTCGACCGGCTCTGCCTCAGGGCGCTGGTCTTGGCCAATTTGGCCATCAGAGCCTTGCCAGCGCTTCAATGTGCGTTCGCTGATGTCGATTAGCTCCGCCGCTTTGTATCGGGCGGCACCACCGGCAATCGCTTCATCAAACAGCTCTAGGAGCCTTGCACGTTCGTCCAGCGGCGTCAGTCGTCCTCGCTGCTGTCCGGATCCTCGCCGTACAAGGCTTCGAGCTTTTTTGACAGCACCAGCAGCGAGGTGGTCTCAGCCAGGGCCTGGTCTTTGCGGCGAACTTCCGCCTTCAGCTTTTTGATGGTTTTCTGGGACTCTCGTTTCTGCTTCTGAGCCGCTTTATCCCGGTCTTCCTGCATGCCAGCACCCTGGAGGCAGGCTTCTTTCCAGCGCTGCACCTGCTCCGGATACAGGCCTTTCTCGCGGCAATAGGCGCTGAGTTCAGCTTCAGACATCGAGGCTGTTTCAATCACAACAGCCAGCTTGGCTTCGGGGGACCAGTCTTCCCCGGTATTACGATTACCTGGCACGGGCATTCCTTGTTGTCGACACTGTTTTAACCAACTATACAGAGTCACATCGGATATGCCTTCCTCTACTGAAACTGACAAAACACTGCGGTTCTGCGGAGGCAGCAGCTTCTTCAGCACGGCGGCTTTACGTTCTTCGGAATAACGTGGCATGAATACTCCCATGCCGCCCCTGGATTATTGAATTCAGGCTAAATCGCCTACTGGACAACTAGGCTGACAGAGGGGGGTAGATCCGGTTGCCGGGCCGGAGTGCTATCGCAGGATGCACTCCCGGCTGAGGCTCTGGCTGACGTCACGGCGCTGACGCCGGAGGGTGTTACCCCTGTCGTTGCTATACCCGGCACGCAATTTGGACTGAATCCGGTCCAGCTTGCGCCGGTATTCCTGGCAGACCGCTTCCTGTTTGTCCGCCGCTTTCTCACGGGCCTGGTTCCGGTTGTGTTCACGCCCAGGCACATCGGTAGCAGACAGCATGCCCTCGATATCGTCGTGAATGTCCGATACCCGCTTTTGCTGGCGCAGGTTTTCCTGCATGGGCATGGTAACCGGCGGCTGTATCGCCACCTGTCGGTGGGGGATTTTGCCCGGTGGAAAATCCGAGAAGTGCGCGACCCCGTTTCGGTCGATCCAGGTATAGACCTCGGCACCGGCGGTCGGGGCCAGACATAAAGAAAGGACAAACACTGCCAGAGTCCTTGGCATCAGATTCCACTCCCTGTGGTTTGTTTGAAAGCGCGGGCAGTATACCGAAACTTTGGCGCTAAGTGGGGTCCAGAAGCTCGATCCAGTGCTGCACGGGCACCGGCGACCGGGTCTCCAGATGCATCTGGCAGCCGATGTTGGCGGTCACGATGCGGTCCGGGTTGTCGATGGTCAGTGCCTTGAGTTTGTTCCCCAGCAGCTTCTGGCTCATCTCGGGCTGGGTAATCGAGTAAGTGCCGGCAGAGCCACAGCACAGATGCTTGTCTTTGGTGGCGGCCAGTTCTATGCCCGCCCGGGTCAGCACCTGCTCCACCACACCACTCTGTTTCATGGCGTGCTGCAGGGTGCAGGGGCAGTGGAAAGCCACCTTACCGGCGTTCGGGGCAGGCTTGAGTGGCGCCAGATCCTGAGTCAGCAGAAAAGCCCCCAGATCGGTACACAGTTCACTGACTTTTTGGGCCTTGGCGGCATACACGGGATCATCTTTCAGCAGATGGCCGTAGTCCTGAACCATGGCGCCACAGCCGGAGGCTGTCATCACGATGGCTTCGGCACCGGCCTCGATGGCAGGCCACCAGGCATCGATATTCTGGCGCATGCGCTCCAGCCCTTTCTCGTGTTCCGACAGGTGGTAGTTCACGGCGCCACAACAGCCCGCCTCGGGTGCCTCCACCAGGGTGATGCCGAGCTTATCCAGTACCCGGGCGGCGGCGGCATTGGTGTTAGGCGTGGCGGACGGCTGCACACAGCCGGCCAGGGCGAGCACGATGCGGTTGTGGCTGGCCGCCGGCCAGGGGCTGGCCTGCTTCCTCGGCGGCACCTTGGTGCGCAGCTTTTCCGGCAGTACCGGGCGGAAGGTCTGCCCCAGGCGCAGCAACAGGCCGAACAACTGGCGATTGGGAATCACCCGGGCCAGGGCCCAGCGCAGCCATTTGTCCTTGGGAGCCCGGGGCATCTCCTGGTCTATCAGGCCACGGCTGATGTCCACCAGCCGGCCATACTTCACGCCGGAGGGGCAGGTGGTTTCGCAACTGCGACAGGTCAGGCAGCGGTCCAGGTGCTCGCGGGTTTTCTCGGTCACCTCAGCCCCTTCCAGGAACATCTTCATGAGGTAGATCCGGCCCCGGGGGCCATCACGCTCGTCGTTCAGTTCCTGGTAGGTGGGGCAGGTGGCGGTGCAGAAGCCACAGTGCACACAGGCCCGCAGGATGGACTCAGCCTCCTGGCCTTCGGCGGTGTTGGCAAATTGTTGAACCAGATTTGTTTGCATAGTTACAACCAGCTGTATAAACGTCCGGGATTAAACAGGTTATCCGGATCAAAGGCGTTCTTGAGTCGGCGCTGTATGGCCTTGAGCGCTTCGGGCTGCGAGTGCATGACCTCGCCAGACCGGTCACCACCCCGGAACAGGCTCACCTGCCCGCCAGCGGCTCGGGCCAGAGGCTCCAGATCGCCAAGTTCAGCGGCGCCACGGTACCAGCGCTGGGCGCCGGCCCAGTCGATCAACCACTTGCCCTCAAGCTCCGGGGTGGCGGCGGTGGAGCCCACCGAAAACCGCCACAAAGGCACATCGTTGCCGGCAAAAAAATCGTGCTGCAGGTCGCGCACGGTCTGCCAGAACGTATCGCCCTGCGGCATCACCTCACCGGTCCACTTTTCGGCGGTCGCCTCCACCGCAGAACGGGCTCCGGACAGCCGCAGGTAAACCTTGCCATCCACCCAGCAGGCTCCGGTAATGGGCTTGGGCTCAGCGGCGCGGCTGTTCATGTAATGAATGACCTCATCCATGCCCATTTCCTGAACCAGGGTCAGGGAGGCGGCAGGTTTTGGCATAACCTTCAGGCTGATTTCGGTCATCACCCCAAGGGTACCCAAAGCACCGGCCTGCAATCGGGACACGTCGTACCCGGCCACGTTCTTCATCACCTGGCCACCAAATCGCAGATGCTCGCCCTTGCCATTGAGCAGGCGAACACCCAGCACCTGGTCCCGGACAGAACCGGACCAGGGGCGTGCCGGGCCCGAGAGGTTACACGCGAGAGTACCACCGATGGTGGCGGAGGTTCCGAACCGGGGCGGTTCGAAGTGCAGGACCTGGCCCTGCTCTGCCAATGTCGCTTCAATCTCCTGCAATGGCGTACCGGCGCGAACGGTCAACACCAGTTCCACCGGGTGATAATCAACAACACCAGTATGCTCGCCCACGCTGAGGGTACTGGCATCGGGGTCGGCGTCACGGCCCAGAAATGCTTTCGAACCGCCACCAACGATGTGGAGCTTCTGCCCGCTGGTGCGGGCCTGGAGCACCTGCTCCTGTAACTGTTTGAGCGTATCAGCCATGGGCGGCTTCCGTTGGTTCATGCTTGTGTTGTTTATGCTCCAGCGAACGATACTCCTGGCAAAACTTCAGGGCCGGCACGCCCTTGCCGGGATTCAGGATGCCCACCGGGTCGAAGGCGGCTTTCACATCGTGGAACTGCTGGAGTTCTTCATCGTTGAACTGCACGGCCATCTGCCGGATTTTCTCCACACCAACGCCGTGTTCACCGGTAATACAGCCGCCCACTTCCACGCACAGATTAAGAATGCTGCTGCCAAAGGCTTCGGTACGTTCGAACTCGCCCGGCACATTGGCATCAAACAGGATCAGCGGGTGCAGATTGCCGTCACCGGCATGGAATACGTTGGCCACCCGCAGGCCAAACTCCTCGGACATCTGCTCCATTTCCGTCAGCACACGGGCAATCTCCCGGCGGGGTATGGTGCCATCCATGCAGTAATAATCCGGCGAGATCCGGCCAACCGCCGGGAACGCGGACTTGCGGCCTTTCCATAACAGCGCCCGCTCCTCCTCACTCTGGGAGGTACGTACCGAGGTCGCCCCCAGCTTGCGGAACACCTCCTCGGCCTGGGCGATGTGCTCCTCCACTTCCTCTTCGGTGCCATCCACTTCACACAGCAACAGCGCCTTGGCATCGCGAGGGTAGCCCGCCTGGGCGAAATCATCCGCCGCGACAATGGCATGGCCGTCCATCATTTCCAGGCCACCGGGGATGATGCCGTGGGCAATAATGCCACCCACCGCATCCCCCCCTTTCTGGACATCATCGAAACCAGCCATGACCACCCGCGCCACTTCCGGCTTGGGCAGCAGCTTCACTTTCACTTCCGTGACCACGCCCAGCAACCCTTCCGACCCAGTCATCAGTGCCAGCAGATCCATGCCGCAACTGTCCAGGCCGTCACTGCCCACCGTCACCACCTCGCCCTCAGCGGTGACCATCTCCACGCTGAACAGGTTATGAACGGTAAGGCCATACTTCAGGCAGTGCACACCCCCGGAATTCTCCGCCACGTTGCCACCAATGGTGCAGGCAATCTGGGAAGACGGATCCGGGCCGTAATACAGGCCGTATTGCGCCGCTTCTTCGCTGATCGCCAGGTTGCGGACCCCCGGCTGCAACCGGGCCGTTCGCGCCAGCGGATCAATCCCGAGGATGCGATTGAACTTGGCCAGCGAGAGCACCACGCCCTCCTTGTTGGGCATGGCCCCGGCACTGAGGCCGGTTCCGGCACCACGGGCCACCACCGGCACACCGTTCTCATTGCAGATGCGCATCACCCGCTGCACCTGCTCAACGGTCTCCGGCAGCACCACCAGCAACGGCATCTCGCAATACATCGACATGCCGTCGCATTCGTAGGGCTTCATGGTTTCGTCATCGGTGATGACGTAGTCCGGGTCTATGAAGACCCGGAACTGCTCCGCCAACTCAGCCTGATTGACTTTCGGCTTGGTCGTCATAACGGTCTCTGGATAGGCATTACGTCAATTTTGACAGCACTCAGCCACGTTTGGTTTCAAAGTGGTCGAGGCCCGCCTGGGCACAGTCCATGTCCTGCTGGGGCGTACCCGAACTGATCCCGATACCACCCACCACCTCGCCGTCAACAATCACCGGCAGGCCGCCACCCACAGAGCTGATGCGACCGCCCACCTCGGTATGGATACCGAAGGCCAGGCTGCCGGGCACGTTCACCTTGTTGTAGTCGTGGGTGGCTTTCTTGGCTGCCGCCGCCGTGAACGCCTTGTCCTGGGCGATGGTCACGCTGGTGATCTTGCCACCGTCCATGCGCTCGAAGGCAATCAGGTTGCCGGATTCATCGACGATGGCAATGCACATGGGCACACCGATTTCACGGGCTTTTTCCGCCGCTCCTTCGATAAGCAGCTTGGCATCGGAAAGATCGAGCCGGTTGATGGTCAACATGTTTCTTCCTCCTCGTAATTAACCGTAAGCGAGATTTGGCAGCCAGGTTGTCATGGCCGGGAACAGGACGCACAAGAACAACGCGAATGCCTGAATAGCCAGGAACACCAGGGCGGACTTGAAGATCGTACCCATGGTAATGTCCGGCGGGCAGACGCCTCGAATGTAAAACAGCGCGTAACCAAACGGCGGACTCAGGAACGACATCTGCATGTTCACCAGATAGAGCACACCAAACCAGAGCACTGCGTCTTCACCGGAAACCCCTGGCAGACCAAACAGACCAGGGAACTCCAGGGCTTCCACAATCGGAATGAAGATCGGCACCGCCAGCAACAGGATACCTACCCAGTCAAGGAACATGCCCAGAACGACCAGAAGCACCATCAACAGGAACAAAATACCGTAAGCGGACAAGCCAGTTCCAAGAATGGTCTCGGTGATGAAATCCTGACCGCCTTGCAGGATATAGAAACCCACGAACACCGAAGCGCCGAACATGATCCACAATACCATCGCAGTTGCCTTGGCGGTGGTAACCGACGCATCCCTGAGCGTCGCGATACTGAACACCTTGTGTTTCATGGCCACGAGAATCGCGCCAAAGGAGCCAATACCTGCGGCCTCTACCGGGGTCGCAATGCCCCCGAACAGCAGGCCGAGCACCAGAAACACCAGAATCAGCGGTGCAATCAGATCTTTCAATAACAGCAGCTTGTCTTTCAGGCCGATGCGCTCCTCCTCGGGAATAGGAGGGCCGAGCTCCGGATTGATCCTGGCTCGCATCCATACATAAAACACATAGAGGCTTGACAGTAAAACGCCTGGAACAACGGAGCCGAGATACAATTCACCCACCGATTGCTGGGCCACAACGGCGTAAAGGATGGCCAGAATGGACGGCGGGATCAGTATGCCGAGTGTGCCGCCGGCCATGATCGAACCGAGTGCAATCTTGTGGTCGTAACCCCGCTTGAGCATTGCCGGCAACGCGATAATGCCCATGGTCACAACCGCCGCACCGATAACCCCCACCATGGCCGCCAGGATCGTGGACGCGATGACCGTCGCGATCGCGAGACCACCGCCAACGCCACCCATCCATTTGTAAACCACATTGAACATTTCCTCGATCAACCCTGCCCGTTCCAGCATGGCCGCCATGAAGATAAACAGCGGAATAGCGGCAAGATCCGAGTTGGCCATCATCGGGAAAATCCGGCCCGGGATCAGGTTGAGCATCATGGCATCACCCACCAGATAGATGAACGCCACACCCAGGCCACCGGTTACGAATGCAAGAGGAAGGCCCATCATCAGGGCCACCATCAACGAGCCAAACATCAAATAGGTCAATGGCCCGATTTTCACGTCGGACAAACTGCCTGCGAGCTTGAACAGGAATTTTTCGTCGGTGTAGGGGTTGTAAAACAGAATATTGATGACTTCGACGAACATCACAAAGGCCAAAACCACCGTGGCTGCAATCATCAGCCAGGTGCCGAGCTTGCCCTTGAGGTTGCCGGCGTTATTCATTGCGGTATCAGGGCTGTTCATGCGTGTTGCTCCCGGCCAAGCTTAACAAACAGAGCGATGTCCTTGATCAGTTTGGAAACCCCGGCGAGCGTGATCATGACAGCGCCGAGTAGCATCATGGCCTTGACCGGCCAGTACTGGATGCCCCAGGTTTCCATGGTGCGTTCGTCCATCGCATAAGCGTCTGCAAAGAACGTCCAGGATGTGATGATGAGCGCTATGCAAAACATGAAGAAGAACATGGACGTGAAAATATCCATCCCCACCCGGCCACGAACTGGCAGCAGGTTGTAAACCACATCCACCCGAACGTGGGCACCGTGAAGCATTGCAAACGCGCCAGTCAGGAGGTACTGCATCCCGAACAGCAGAAAACTCGCCTCGTGAACCCAGATGGTGGGCATATTGAAGATGTAACGCATCACCACTTCAAAGAAATAGAAAACAACGGCATTCACCGTCCAGAAGGCGGCAAACACCCCGGACTTTTCACTGATCCAGTCGACCACCCGGGTAAAACCGTTCTGGTAATCCCAGTCGATCTTCTTCGACATCTCTGCTTCAATTTGCTGAAGCTTTTCATTGGCCTCTGCGTTTTTGTCCATGGCCTGAACACCATGGCCGCTCGCCCATTTGTCCCAGGCCATCATCAACAGCGGCATCACCGCCAGCCACCCCCAGTAGAACCAGTGAGGCAGCACAAAACCGAATGCACTCAGATCAGACATAGTGTCGTCACCCCAGTTACAGCGAAGGGAGGGAAGAGAGCCCACTTACTGGCGCTCCCTTGCCCCCCCTTTGGATTATTGTTTTGGTGTGTCTGTTACTTGACGCCCGCCGCCTTGAGATCGTCTTCGTTCACATAGCCGACGGTCTCGTTCATCATGTAGTCAAGCTGCATTTCGAAAATGGCCTTGGCGTCTTCGTCCTTGTTGGCCCAGTTGTACCAGATCGGGATCGCGGCCCGGCGAAACTCCTTCAGATCCGCCTGGCTGAGCCGGGTAACCTGATCACCGTCTGCCTTGAACTTCTCCATCGCCTCGATGTTGCGTTTCTGGATGGTCAGGTAGTGCTTCTGTGAGTAGTTCCGTACCTCATCCTCCACCAATTGCTGCAACTTGGGATCAAGCGCATTCCAGGCACGCAGGTTCACTGTCAGATCCATCAGGTCCACCGGCTGGTAGATAGACATCACGCCAGGAGGCCCGAAGACGATATAGTCCGTCACCTGTGAGAACCCGAGCTCATAGTTCACCGCCGGGCCGACATAGTCGGCGGCATCAATGGTGCCTTTCTCAAGCGCCGGGAAGATGTCCGAGCCTGGCAGGCTCACGGTGGAAACCCCGAATTGCTGGAACACTTCGGCGACCATGCCGCCAGGCACACGGATCTTCATCCCCTTGAGGTCCGCCAGGCTGTTCACCGGCTTCTTGGAGTGGATAATATTGGCGTCGTGCTGGATGGGACCGACGTAGAAAAGGCCGTATTTCTTGTAGATTTCCCGGGTCTTTTCGAGCATACCCAGGGAGTAGAACATGGTATCCCACTGATGGGGCTGGTCCGGTCCCGCAGGGTAGGAAGACAGAAACACGGAAGCCGGAATTTTGCCCGACCAGTAGAGTGTGAACGGATTCATACCCTGGAGAACGCCGTTACGGACGGCATCAAAAAGGGAGTTGAAATTTGCGGCAACCGCCTTTGCGGGGTACGGCTCAAAAATGAGCTCACCGTTGGATTTTTCTTCAATGCTGGCGCACCACTGCTCAAAAAGATCATAGCCGACCGTACCGGCATCCCAGACCGATTGCAGTTTCCAGGTGGTGGCGGCCTGCGCCTGCCCTGCCCCCATCAGCATGGCACCGGCAAACGCGGCACCGACGACGGCGGTTTTCAGAAAGCTCCGGCGAGGGGGAGTCTCGCCTGCGTCACAGTTATTCCGGATGTTCTTGTTAGTGTTCATCGAAACGTCTCCGTTGGCATTGTTATTATCAGCGTCAGAGCAACGCCGGCACAAAGGCCGACATTAGAAGGATATTCGTAGGCAAACGGCATTTAGTCCAGCGTCTGGAGCACTGGTCAGACCACTTTTTGGAAGTTAAAAAATGGACGAATTGATTCGGATCAGCCATATTTAAAGGGCTTGAGAGCACATGAACTGAGGGACCAATAATCAACAATCACAACCCTCACTGGTCTGACCAGCGAGCATCCACGGGCATCTGAATGGCAATATCCCAGGCAATTTCCTATCGGCTGGAGCGGCTGATCCTCGACGGCGGGCTGGCCCCGGAACAGAAAATTCCGTCAGAACGGCAGCTTGCTGCCCGGCTGGGCGTGTCCCGCGCCATTATCCGCGAGGCTCTGCACGAACTGCAGGGCCGGGGCGTCATCGAAACCCGGCACGGCAAGGGTTCCTTCGTAGCGAGCATGGTCCCGGGCGCCCGGAATCTGGATGAACACAGTCCGCTGATGCACTTGTTTGAAGGCCACCCGCGCACCCTGTTTGACCTGCTCGAAGTGCGTGAACAGCTTGAAGGCCAGGCCGCACGTCTCGCGGCCCAGCGCGCCACCAGTCTGGACCGGCACCGCATCACCAAGGCGTTCCGGGCGCTTGAGGGCACCGACCCGCTGAGCAACGCACGGCTCGACCACGGCTTTCACCTGGCTATTGTCGAGGCCTCCCACAACCCGATTCTGGTACACGTGCTGAGTGGTCTGAAGAACATGATGCTGATGACGGTTCAGGCCTCGGTGGCCAATCTCAACCCCCGTGAGGAGATGCGAAAGCAAATCGTCCGCCAGCATCGCCAGCTCTGCGAGGCGGTGGTTTCCGGCAAGCCAACCAGCGCGCAGAAGGCGGCCATGGCGCACGTGCGGTTTGTCAGCGATGCCATGCGGGACATGGAAAAGCAGGGCAGCACCCTCATTCGCCTGCCCATTCCGCTGGACGCCGCCGGCACCCGTGTTTCGCCCCGGCCCTGAGAGGTCAAAGTGCTTGCAATGAGGCTTCATTGCTCCACAATGACCGGCAGGCATTGTCGGCGAAAAGCCGGTGAAGTCCCGGCAACGGGTATTGATTTTCGCCACAACAGCCCGTAAAACATGCGCCTTTGAATGACAGACTCAGGAGTCACCCATGGCGGACCATGCGCCTTTGATCTGCAGGGACGTTCACAAAACTTTTGATCAGCTTGAAGTACTCAAAGGTATTTCACTGGAAACCCGCAAAGGCGATGTAGTGTCCCTCATCGGCAGCTCCGGCTCTGGCAAGAGTACCTTCCTGCGCTGTATCAACCTGCTGGAAACACCGACCTCCGGCGACGTTATTGTGCATGGTGACCCCATCCGGTTTACCACCAACCGCAAAGGCGAGCGCATTCCCGCTGACAACAAGCAGGTTGAACTGATCCGCGCCAAACTCTCCATGGTGTTCCAGAGCTTCAACCTCTGGTCTCACATGACAGTGCTCGAAAACATTATTGAAGCGCCCATCCACGTGCTCAAAGTGCCCAAAAAAGAGGCTATCGAGCGCGCCGAGGCCTACCTGAACAAGGTCGGCATCTATGAGCGCAAGGATTACTACCCGGCCCAGATGTCCGGTGGCCAGCAACAGCGCGCCGCCATTGCCCGGGCCCTGGCCATGGAGCCGGAAGTGATGTTGTTTGATGAACCCACCTCGGCGCTGGACCCGGAACTGGTGGGTGAAGTGCTCAAGGTAATGCAAAGCCTGGCCGAGGAAGGTCGGACCATGATCGTGGTCACTCACGAGATGGCATTTGCAAGGGATGTGTCCAGTCAGGTCCTGTTCCTGCATCAGGGCGTGATTGAGGAGCAGGGGACACCGGACAAGGTGTTCGACCACCCTGATTCGGAACGCATGAAGCAGTTCCTGGCTCCCAACTTCTGACACTCGGTGCTATCTTGAACCGGTGCAGAAAGAAAAGCGTTGGATAAACCGATATCCACAAAAAAATAAAGCCCACAAGGCAAACCACTGGAGAAGTGACACATGAAAAAACTGATTGTTGCAGCAAGCTGTGCCCTGGCCCTGATCGCCGGCGGCGCCAGCGCCCAGGAACAAAATCTGCGGATCGCGTTCGACGTGCCCTATGAGCCGTTCGAATACAAAGACGAAAACGGCAAGCTGACTGGCTTCGAAGTCGAACTGGCCGAAGCCATGTGCAAGGAAATGGACGCCAACTGCGACTTCGTGATCCAGGCGTGGGACGGCATGATTCCCGGCCTGCTGGCACGCAAGTTCGATCTGATCATGTCGTCCATGTCCATCACGCCGGAACGCGCGGAGCGGGTCCTGTTCTCCGAGCCGTACTACAACACACCAGGCGGCTGGTTCGCCCGTGACGGTTTCAGCACCGACGTGACCGACATGGATGCCATGAAAGGCAAAGTGGTCGGCGTGCAGCGCGGCACCACCATGGACACCTACGTGACCGAGAACATGGGTGGCATTGTCACCATCAAGCGTTACACCACGGCGGACGACATGGTGCTGGACCTTGAAGGTGAGCGTCTGGACGTGGTCTTTGTGGACTACCCGGTGGGTGAACAGACCATCCTCAGCAAGGACGGCTTCAAGGAAGTCAGTGAGCCGGTCAAGCTGGGCGAAGGCGTCGGTGTTGCAATGCGCAAGCGTGACAAGGAGCTGGCAGAAGAAGTCAATGCTGCCCTGGCAACGCTCAAGGAAAACGGCACCTACGACAAGATCATGAAGAAATACTTCAAGTACGATATCAAGATGTAATGACCTGCTCGGGGCGGCCCTCCAGGGCCGTCCTGATTACCGGACTTTCGATGACCGGACATTCCCATGATTGATCTGAAAGGCTACGGACCGGAACTGCTGGACGGCGCGGTGGTCACCATTGAGCTGGCGTTCCTTTCCCTGGCACTCTCGCTGACCCTTGGACTGCTTGGCGCTTCCGCCAAACTCTCTGGCAATCGCCTGGCCATCGGCGTTGCAACCACGTACACCACCCTGATCCGCGGGGTTCCCGATCTGGTGATGATGATGCTGTTTTACTACGGCGGCCAGGTGGTGGTGAACATGATTTCGGATTATGTCTGGGCACAGTACGAAATCGACTTTTTCTTCCAGTTCGACCCTTTCATTTCCGGCGTCATCACCATCGGGCTGATCTTCGGAGCCTACATGACGGAAACCTTCCGGGGCGCGTTCCTGGCGGTCGAATCTGGCCAGATTGAAGCGGCGCGGGCTTACGGTTTCACCCGCCTGCACACGTTCCGTCGCATCATGATTCCCCAGATGATGCGCCATGCCCTGCCGGGTATCGGCAATAACTGGCAGGTGCTGCTGAAAACCACGGCGCTGGTCTCGATTATCGGCCTGACCGACATGGTGCGGGTGGCGGAAGAAGCCGCCAAGGCCGAACGCATGCCGTTTCACTTTTTCATTCCGGTGGCCTTTGTGTATCTGTCGCTGACCGCCGGTTCCGAGCTGTTTATCAAGTGGCTCGACAAACGCGCCAATGTCGGCGTGGTTCAGGGAGGATAACGGATGCCGGAATTTATCCCTGATTTTATCGTCCACTGGCTGAACCAGAACGAAATCTTCACCCCCATGACCCTGATGGAATACTGGGACGGCTTGGTGAATACCGTTCAACTGGTGTTCCTGTCGCTGGTGATCGGTCTGATCTGTGCGGTGCCCCTGGCCATTTTGCGTACGGTGAAAAACCCGTTCATCTCCGGCCCGGTGTGGATTTATACCTACCTGTTCCGTGGCACGCCGCTGCTGATCCAGCTTTACATCATCTATTACGGGATTGCCCAGATTCCGGGCATTCAGGAGACGTTCTGGTGGGAGATATTCCGGGAGCCATTCTACCCGGCCCTGCTGGCGTTTACCCTGAACACCGCCGCCTATACCACGGAAATTATCCGGGGGGCCATTGTCTCCACGCCCCATGGTGAGATTGAGGCCGCCAAGGCTTATGGCATGAGCTGGTTCATGCGGATGCGACGTATCGTACTGCCCAGTGCCGCCCGGCGGGCGGTTCAGGCGTATTCCAATGAGGTAATCTTCATGCTGCACTCCAGTGCGATTGCCAGCGTGGTGACCATTGTGGATCTGACCGGGGCGGCGCGAAATATCTACTCGCGGTTTTATGCGCCGTTTGATGCGTTCATCTTTGTGGCTTTTTGCTACATGGCACTGACGTTTATGCTGGTATTTGCCTTCCGCAAACTTGAGAACCATTTGCTGAAGCATCAGCGGCCGGTTAATTCGTGACGCTCTTCGGATCTCATTCTGACTGGCTCTCCCACACTCTGGATAACGCCGGCACCAACCTTCCGGAACTCAACACCCACCTCCCGGACGGCACCCGCCTCAGCCGCAAAGCGGTCGGGGTTCTGGACATTGCGCCGCCTGCCGGCCGCGCCAATCCGAACGACGAGGCCGTCATTGTCTCCGCCGGCGTGCACGGTAACGAGACCGCACCCATCGAGGTTCTGAATGGGCTGGTTTCCGAGCTGATCCATGGCGAGTGGGAACTGGCCTGCCCTCTGTTGCTGATTCTCGGCAATCCGCCGGCGATGCTGGCCGGGGAGCGGTTTATTGAGGTAAACCTGAACCGGCTGTTCAGCGGCGCGCACTCGCGAGCGGAGGTCGCCGGGCTGGCCGAGGGCCAACGGGCGCGGTTGCTGGAGGAGGTTTGCCGGCAGTTTGCCTCGGCCCATTCGCAGGCACTGTGCCATTACGATCTGCACACAGCGATCCGGCCTTCGCATCGGGAGCGGTTTGCCCTCTATCCGTTTGTCGAGGGACGGCAGGTTCCGGTCAACGAATGTGATTTCCTGCTGGAGGCGGAGGTGGAAACCCTGCTGTTGCAACACAAAGCCGGCACGACGTTTTCGTCGTTTTCCTCGTCCGGGCTGCAGGCGGAGAGTTTTACCATTGAGCTCGGTAAGGTAAGGCCGTTTGGCCAGAATGACCTGGCGCGCTTCTCAGGCATTAGCGATGCCCTGCGGCGGCGGTTCCGCGGGCTGCCCGCACCATCATCGAAACCGCCTTTTGATGATCTGACGGTGTTTGAGGTGGTACACGAGATTCTCAATACCGGAAAGCATTTCCGGTTTCACGTGCCGGATGACGTGGCCAATTTCACTGAATACCCGGCCGGCACGGTGATCTGGGAAGACGACAGCACCTGCTACCGGGTCGGGAACACGCCGGAGGCCATTGTGTTTCCCAACCCGGAAGTGCCTGTGGGCCAGAGAGTCGGCCTGATGATCAGGCCGGAGCGTTCTCCGGCTCCGGAACCGGAGCACGGATAAGCTTTGTGCATACCGCCGGGATCACCAGCAGGGTGAGCACGGTGGACGCCAGCAGCCCGGAAATAATCGCCCAGGCCATGGGCGGCCACAGGGTGGAGCTGGAAAACGCCAGTGGCAGCAGGCCGGCCACGGTGGTGGCGGTGGTCAGCAGGATTGGCCGGGTGCGACGTTCCACGGCCTTGCGCATGGCGTCCCGGATGGCTTCCCCCCGCGCCAGTTCCTGATCCATCACGTCCAGTAGCACGATGGCGTTGTTCACCACGATACCCACCAGGGCGATCACGCCCAGCAGTGACTGAAAACCGAAAGGCGAACCCGACAGCACCAGCCCCGGAATAATGCCAACCGTCGCCAGCGGCACGGTCAGCAGGATAATCCCCACCCGTCGAAACGAGTTGAACTGCAGCAACAGGAAGAACAGCAGCAACAGTATGCCGATGGGCGCCGCCGTCAGCAGAGCGCTGTTGGCATCACCGGAGCCTTCGGCGTCGCCGCCCATTTCCAGGCGGGTTCCGGCGGGCAGTGGGTCGAGCGCCAGTGCGGCGTCGAGTTCCCCCAGGGCCTGGCTGAAACTGTAGCCGGCGCGCAGGTTGGCGGTCACCGTGTTCATCCGTACACCATTCCGCTGGTATCGCACCGCCGGTTCCCACGCGGTATCCACGCTGGCGATGGCCGACAGCGGGACAGCGTCACCGTGTTCGTTATAGATGTTGACGGACAACAGGCGAGACAGCGACAGCGAAGTACCTTCACGGGATCGCAACACCAGGGGGATCGGGTCCTCTTCCTGGCGGTAGCGTTCGGCAATCACCCCGAAACTCTGGCCATACAGGCTCTGGGCAACATCCGCCCGGGTCAGGCCATGGCGGGCGGCCGAAGCATCGTCCACATTGATGGCGATGCTGGGCACGCCGATGTCGAGATCGTGGCGAACATCCACGGTGCCCGCCACCTCACGCAGGCGGCTGAAGATCTGCTCCACCGCCCGGCCCCGGGTCTGGTTATCGGCATGATACACCCGCACTTCCACGGGTGCGGCCCGGGGCGGCCCCTGGCCGAGGATGCCCACGGTCACATCCAGTTCCGGCATCTGCGTGTTCACATGATGGCGAACCCAGCGGATCAGGCCGGTGGTGTCTTCCAGGGTGGGTGTTCGAATCACCAGCCGGGCGCGATTCGGGGCCTGCGGTGCCCGCTGGAGGTTGTAGTAGAAGGTCGGGCCGGTAAAGCCGACAAACCGGTGAACGTCCAGAACCTCCGGCTGGCTGCGGATCGAACGCTCAAGGTCCGCCGCTGCTTCAGCGGTGCGGGCCTGGTCCGTGCCCTCCGGCAGGTACAGTTCAACAATCACCCGGGGGCGGTCGGCGTTGGGGAAGAACTGCTGGGCCATGAACGGCGTCATGGCGAGGCTGATCACCACCAGCGCGCTGCCGCCGGCAATCAGCCGCCCGGGATAGC
Organism: uncultured Marinobacter sp.; assembly: GCF_946886895.1. The sequence goes on from NZ_CAMPJO010000001.1 coordinate 159,545, forward strand.
GGGACACCCAGCCACCGAGAAACCGGGCAAGACCGATCAGACGATCACCCCGGCCCGGTTGCCGGGGCTTGAGAAAACGCGCCGCCAGCAGCGGCACCGCAGAGATGGCCAACAGGTAACTGACCGACAGTGTCAGCATGATCATGACCGGGACGCCCCGGGTGAAGTCCGCCGTGCCACCCTTGGACAGCAATAGCGGTGCGAACGCCGCCAGCGTTGTGCCGGTGGACGCACCCAGTGGCCCGGCCAGCTCCCCGACTGCCTGGCGCAGGGCATCCAGCCGGCGGACGCCATTGTCCAGGTGATCCTGAATGTTTTCCACGATCACAATGGCGTTATCGATCAGAATCCCCAGGGAGATCACCATGCCGATCACCGCGATCTGATGCAGCACACCGCCACCCAGGTCGTACAGCCCGACACTGATCAGCGCCACCATCGGCAGGATGGACGCCACCAGCAACCCCATGCGCAGCCCCATACCGATAAATACCACGGCGACGATAATCAGCACTGACAGCAGCAGACTCCAGGCCAGGTTGTCCAGCCGCTCCTCAACCTTGTCGGGCTGGAAGAACATCTCCCGGACACTGTGGGGCCGGAACTCGGCGCGAATCTGGTCGACACGTTCGCGCACCCGCTCACCAAACCGGATGGCGTCGGTACTGCCCTCCTCCATGATGATTGACACCAGCACCACCCGCTCACCGTCAAACCAGGTTTCCGGCTGGCGCGGCTCCACTGGCCCCCGCCACACGTCCGCAGCGGCGGCCAGGGGTACCTGGGAGCCGTCCGGCAACTGGATGGGCGTGGCACGAATGGCCTCAATATCAGCAAACTCGCTGTTCGGAAGCACGGACAACCGGCGCCCGTTAACCACCACAAAACCGCCCGGAATGGTCTGGTTCCGTTGCGCCAGCGTGTCCATGACCCGGGCCGGCGAAATACCCAGGCGGTAGAGGGCAGCATCGTCCAGCGCCAGGGTAATCTGTTCATCGGCATCGCCTTCCAGATCGATCCTCGACACGCCGCGAATATCCGCCAGGTTGTCTTTCAGCCGCTCCGCCACCGCCGTCAGCTCAGTGACCGACGACGAGCCGCCCACGGCCAGCACGATGGCCGGAATATCAATCAGGCGATCATCCAGCGCCATCTGGCCGACATCGTCCGGGAAATCCTGACGGGCGCGTTCCATGGCCTGGCGCACCCGGTCCCAGGCCGAGTCGGTATCGTAGATAGTGTCATTCAGCCGCACCCGGACAATGGCCACGCCGGTACGGGCGGTGCCCTCGGAGAAATCCACCTCCTCGACCTGGCGCAGTTCATCCGCCAGCGGGCTGAGCACCAGGCGTTCCACCGCATCGGCGCTGGCACCGGGGTAATTCACAGTGATCAGGCCGGCCCGATAGGGAAAGGACGGGTCCTCCTGCCGGGGCATGGTGCTGTAGGCGGCAATGCCAAGCAGGCACAGCATGGTAACCACCATGCCCAGAAGGCGCTGGCAATTCAGTAACCGGCGGACCATTACCGCACCTCCACGGGGTCGCCATCCGCGAGACGGGTCATGCCGGCGTACACCACCTGGTCGCCCGGGCTGAGTTCGGCACCGCGCACCACCACCCGCTCACCCACAATGCGTTCCACCACCACCGGAACCCGGTGGGCAATACCCGCACGCACACGGTAAACACTCACTCCTTCAGGCCTGCGGATAACCGACAGCAGGGGCACGGTGGTGGCGGCCTCCTGGTCAGGAACAATCCCCACCTCCACCGGTACGCCCGGCTCCAGGGTATCCGCCGGCAGGCTCACCAGCACCGGGTGTAACTCGCCGCGAACGGCACCCGCCTGAGCAATTTCCACCACCGTTCCGGTGCCCGCCGGTAGGCTGCGGTTCTGCACCGACCAGACCGGCAGGGACTGACCGAGCGACACATGGTCGAGCAGGTAGGCCGGCACTCGCACCTCTACCTCGCGCCCCTGGGGCGAAGACAGCCGGATGACCGGCTGGCCAACGGCCACAAACTCATCATTTTCCACCAACTGGGCTTCCACTCGACCGTCGAATGGCGCCCGCAGGGTGCCCTCCGCCAGCATCTGGCTGGCCTCGGCCAGGGCGGCCCGGGCGGTGGCAACACTGGCACTCAGGCTGTCCCGGCGGGCCGCCAGCTGCTCCAGACTCTGCTCCGACACCACGCCCCGCTCGTGCAACTGGCTCGAACGTTCCCATTCACGGCGAGCCTGCTCATAGCGGGTCAGCAGTTCATCGAGGCTGGCCCTGGCCGAGTCCCGGGCCGGCTCCAGGGCCGGGTTGTAGAGGCGGGCCAGGACATCGCCGGTGGCGACCTTCTGGCCGAGCTCCACCGGTTGCGACGTCAGGGTGCCGCTGACCTGGAAGGTCAGAGTGGCTCGCCGGGTGGCCCGGACAATACCGGAGAACCGGAGCGGGATCGCCATGGCCTGGCCCCCGGTGACCTCCGCCACCCGAACAGACACGGCCATTTGTGTGGTTTCCGGGGCCACATCGCCGGCCTTACAGCCACCGAGCAGGGCAGAAAAAACCACCAGGGTTAACGCGGTCACTGAGAGTCGAAGCGGTATCATGGCCCATCCTTTCATCCGTGTGTTGGTGTCTGGCCAGACACCTTCCCTGTCTGCCTGGCCATCATTACCGACATAATGTCATTCTTTGACAAATTGTCAATAATCAGGTTTGATCCGCTTTCAGGTATCATGCCTGTGCGTTGCAACCAAACCGGACGAAGTCATGAGTGAACCGCTGAAAACACGCCGCGAACGGGAAAAGCAGGCCCGTTACGACGCTATCCTGGACGCCGCCGAACGGGTGTTCTCGGAAAAGGGCTACGAGCGCACCTCCATGGACGATATCGCCCGCATCGCCAGCCTCAGTCGCGCCCTGCTCTATGTCTATTTCAAGGACAAGGCCGCCATTCAACGGGGCATCATGCTGCGGGCCGGCCAGAGCCTGTCGCGGCGGTTCGAGGAGGCCCGACGCACGGCCACCTCCGGGCTGGCACAAATCCGGGCCATGGGCGAGGCCTACTACCGTTTCTACCTGGACGAGCCGGATTATTTCTCGGCGCTCACCCAGGCCTCCACGGCCATGGCGGAAGCGGACGAAAGCCAGGCCATGGAAATGTACTGCTCAAAAACCGAGGTGATGGAGCTGATGGTGGGTGCCATCAGGCTGGGGCTGGAAGACGGCACCATGAACCGGGACCGGATTACCAGTCCCGAAGAAACCGCACTGTACCTGCGGGGCTCGCTGCATGGCGTGATATTGCTGTGCCAGTCCGAAATGGGCGAAGGCGCTCCAGAGGTTCCCGCCGAGCACCTGATCCGCCATACCATGGACATGCTGACCCGGTCGATTGTGTCCTGACGCTAACGCTGAAAATCGTAGATCGATCCGAGCCCGAGGATGCCGGTCAGCTCATCCAGAGCCTTGCGGACCTCGTCCAGGAGCATCGGGTCCGCCAGGTCGTCCTGGCTGAGCTGGTCCCGATAGTGGGCCTCCACCCAGGTCGTCAGCCGTTCATACAGGGCATCGGTCAGAATCACACCCCGATGCATGGCGGCCAGCTCCTCATCGCTGAGCACCACACGCAGTCGCAGGCACGCCGGACCACCACCGTTGCGCATGGACTGCTTGACATCAAACACCTCGACCGACTGGATGGGCCCGCCTGACCGGACCAGGTCATCCAGATAGCGGCTGACCGACGCCACCTCCCGACACTCACCGGGCACGGCAAGCAGCATGCCATCGGGGGCATTCAGGAGCTGACTGTTAAACAGGTACGACGCCACCGCATCGGCGATCGGCACCTGATCGCTGCTGACCCGCACCGCCTGCAGTTCCGTGCCAGTCAGGCGGGCGCGAACATCCGCCAGTACCCGGTCTTCCTCCAGGAATGCCATATCGTGATAGAACAGGGTATGGCCGTTGCCCACCGCAATCACATCGTTATGGAACACGCCGGCGTCGATCGCCGCCGGGTTCTGTTGGGCGAAGACCACATGCCCGTCGCTCAGGCCATGTAGGCGGGCAATCGCCTGGGATGCTTCCAGAGTTTGCCGCGCCGGGTATTTTTTCGGCGCCGGGGCCCGTTCATTGAAGGCGGTCTGGCCATAGACGAAGAGCTCCACCCCGGGCTCCCCGTAGCCCGCGCACAGGCGGGTGTGATTGGCGGCACCTTCGTCGCCGAAATGGCTGACCGAAGGCAGGGCCGGGTGATGGGCAAAATAGCTGTCATCGGCAAAGATGGCTTTCAGGGTACGCCCGGTCACCGTGTGTTCGATGGAACGATGGAATTTGGCACTCAGATTGGCGGGGGTGAAATGCACCCGGTGGTCTTTCGTGTCGGCGCTCGGCGACACCGTGGCGGCGTTGGCCGTCCACATGGCCGAGGCGGAAGATGCGGCGGCCAGAATGGCCGGACTGGTCTTCGCCACCTGCCCGAGCACCTGCGCATCGGTGCCGGTAAAGCCAAGGGCCCTGAGTGTCCGCATGTGCGGGCGCTCATGGGGGGGCAGTACGCCCTGCACGTAGCCCCGGTCCGCCAGCCGCTTCATCTTCGCCAGCCCCTGAAGGGCCGCTTCCCGGGGGTTGGACGCGGCGTTCACGTTGGACTTGGATGCCACATTCCCCCAGGACAGCCCGGCGTAGTTGTGGGTAGGCCCCACCAGACCGTCAAAATTTGCTTCTACCGCATGTTTTGCCATGGCTGTGGTTCCGTCAGTCGAAGTTCAGGCCGGGTGCCAGGCTGCCTGGCAGCTCGCTCTTGTCCGCTTCCAGCGAGGCCATCGGCCAGGCACAGTAGTCGGCGGCGTAGTAGGCGCTGGGACGATGGTTGCCGCTGGCACCCACGCCACCGAAGGGCGCGGCACTGCTGGCGCCGGTTAATGGCCGGTTCCAGTTCACGATGCCCGCCCGGGCTTCCTCCACCAGCCGGTCATAGAGTTTTCGGTCGTCGGTCAGGATGCCGGCGGACAGCCCGAAATGGGTGTTGTTGGCCAGCACCAGGGCATCGTCAAAGCTCTTGTAGCGATGCACCGTCAGCAAGGGGCCGAAGAACTCCTCGTCGGTCAGGTCCAGACCGGTGGCATCGACAATGCCCGGCGACAGCAGGCCGGTGCCTGGCCGGAGCTGACGCATTTCCAGCAGCGACGTTCCGCCCTTCTCCAGCAGGCTCGCCTGGGCTCCCAGCAGTTTGTCAGCGGCCTCGGCGGAAATCACCGAGCCCATGAACGGCTGGGGATCGGCATCGAACTCGCCCACCTGGATGCGGCCGGAAACCTCAACCAGCCGGTCCAGAAACGCATCGCCCTTCCGGCCTTTCGGCACCAGCAGACGACGGGCACAGGTGCAACGCTGACCGGCGGACAGAAACGCCGATTGCAGGGCATGATGCACGGCGCCGTCGACATCAGCCACATCCTGCACGATCAGTGGATTGTTGCCACCCATTTCCAGTGCCAGGATCTTTTCCGGCTGGCCGCCGAACTGCTTGTGCAGCAGGTGGCCAACGGTGGAACTGCCGGTAAAGAACAGGCCGTCAATCAGCGGGTGGCTGGCCAGGGACTTGCCGGTGTCCGCAGCGCCCTGCACCAGGTTGATCACGCCGTCGGGCAGGCCGGCTTTTTCCCAGAGCTTTACCGTCAGCTCGGCAACGCCGGGGGTCAGCTCGCTGGGTTTGAAAATAACGGCATTACCTGCCAGCAGCGCCGGCACTATATGGCCATTGGGCAGGTGGCCGGGAAAGTTATAGGGGCCGAACACCGCCACCACGCCGTGGGGCCGGTGGCGCAACACGGCGTGGCCGCCGGCGACATCGGATTCGGAATGGCCGGTGCGGTCATTATAAGCCCGCACCGAAATGGCAATCTTGCCAATCATCGCGGCCACTTCCGTACGGGACTCCCACAGCGGCTTGCCGGTTTCCAGGCCAATCTGGTGCGCCAGCTGTTCCCGGTTCACTTCCAGTTGCTCACCAAAAGCCTCCACCACAGCCTGGCGCTGGGCAAAGCTGGTCCGGCGCCACTTCAGAAAAGCGTTGCGGGCTTCGCGCACCGCCGCGTCGACGTCTTCCAGATTAGCACTGGTGCCGTCCCACACGGTATCGCCGGTAACGGGCTGAACCGACTCAAAAGACGCGCCGTGACCCTGGAGCCAGAGCCCGTCGATAAACAGTTCGCCTGTCAGGTTTGCCATTGAAATGCACCTCCCGGTACTGAAGTTCTGTGTGTTAGAGGACCGCGCTCTTTCAGGGGCGCCAACCGGACCGGATCACCGGATTCGATCTGCAGCGCCTCCGCCACCTCCGGTGGCAGGCTGACGGTATCGGGCCCGATACAGTGGGCCGGCAGCGTGGTTACCCGAAAATCCCGGAATGAGCGATTGGACACCATCACCCGCTCAGCGGCGGGCACGTCCAGGTTCACCGGTTTGCGGGTGATCATGGCGTGGCGGTTGATGCTCTCCCGCACGGTACGGATATTATTGAGGAAGGCTTCAACCACCGGCCCTCCATCAAAGATGTCGACCATGCCGTTAAAATTAAACCCCTCCGCCTGAAGCATTTTCAGGGCCGGCGCCGTGTTGTCATGAACCCGGCCAATCACCGCCCGGGCGGAATCCGGCAACATCGGCAGGTAGATCGGGTACTTGGGCATCAGCTCAGCGATAAAGGCCTTGTTGCCCAGGCCGGAAAGCATGTCGGCTTCGGTGAAGTCCATATCGAAGAACTTGCTGCCCAGGGCATCCCACAATGGGCTGTGGCCGTGCTTGTCCGACACCCCGCGCATCTCGGCAAACACTTTTTCCGAGAAGTGCTTGCGGAATTCGTCCAGGTACATGAAGCGACAGCGGGACAGCAACAGACCACTGCCCCCGCCCTTATAACCGTCCGACAGCAACAGCGAGCAGATCTCACTGGTGTCGGTCATGTCATTGGACAGGTGCAGGGTGGGCGTACGAACGTGCACGCCCAGTTCCTTCGAGGCGTTCACGGTGACGCTCAAGCGGTAGTTGTAAAACACTTCCTCCAGCCCGACCCGGGCCTGGATGCCGCTGATGCCGACGGCTTTCTCCAGCTCGGTGTCTTCCAGCGCAAACAGGTACAGGCCGGCTTCCGGAGCGCAGCGCTGGTTAAAGGTTTCCCGGGCGTGGTTGATCTTGCGCTGCAGCAGGTCACGGTCGGCGGGCAAGGTGGTCAGGCCCTTGCCGGCATTCTGTGCCATGGCATACAGATCGTCGAGGTCGGTTTCCTGGAGTGGGCGGATTACCAGCATGGCACACCCTCCTTAACGATAAACGGCGTCATAGCGGCGCCATCCTGACCGGGTCCCCGGCCGACCGGTTGAGCGCCTGCCAGGCGCGCACCGGTACCTTGAGCGAGCCGTCCAGCGTGTCCGACACGGGCGCCAGCGTACACCGGAAATCCTGCCCCTGGCCACCGGCGACCAGGCAGATGTCGCCGGTGTCGTCATGGGCGGCATGCAGGGCTTTGCTGTGGCTGGTCACCAGCGTCCGCAAGGCATCGGTGCGGGCTTCCAGAACCGGCCCGGCGTCAAAAATATCCAGGTAGCAGCCGGGCAGGAACCCCTCCCGTTGCAGTAATTCGAAATTCGCCCGGGTCAGCGTATGGGGCTGCCCCAGCGCATCCTGGGCGGCGGGCGACAACAGAGTCACGTAGATCGGGTTGGGCGGCATCAGCTCGGCAATAAAGGTCTTGCTCAGTTGCCCGGAATACTGATCCGCCGTGTCGAAATCCATGTTGAAGAAGTGCCTGCCCAGGCTGTCCCAGAACGGCACGCTGTCATCCTCGAGCTGCACCCCCTGGATTTCCACGGCAATCCGTGAGGTGAACCAGTCCCGGTGGCCGGCGATGAACAGCACCCGCGCCCGGGACAGCAGTTCGAAGGCCTCGGAGCCCCGCAATTCCGGGCGGATCGAGAATGAACACAACAGGGTCTGGCCCGTCAGTGAATGCGAGGGGTACAGCACTTCCACCCGCCGTGACACGCCCAACTCGTGGGAGGCATGAATGAGGGCATCACGCCGGTAATTGTAGAAGGGCTCGCCGTTGCCGGCCTCACTGTCGATGCCCGCGGTCCCCTCGATGGCCCCGGTCCCGGTATTCTCGAGCACGAACAGAAAGCGGGGCGGCTCGTCGGCATCGTGCCTGCCCGCAAAGGACGCCAGGGAATGCTCAATCTTGTAGGCCAGCGCGTCGCTCTGCTTGGGCAGGGTGGAGGACAGGCGGGCACGCTGGGTGCCCGCGAGGTCCAGAATCTGGTCCAGATCATCCGGACGTGCCGGACGTACCAGCCACATAACGACTCCTTAAGCGGTCAGCTTTTTCACTGCGGCTTCAAAACGCGACAGCGCCTCATCAATATCGGATTCCGGAATAATCAGCGACGGTGCCAGCCGGACCACATTGGCGCCAGCGATCAGTACCATCACACCCTCCGCGAGGCCGGCGTTCAGGAATTCCCGGGCCTTGCCCTGCCAGGCTTCCGTCAGCACGCAACCCAGCAACAGGCCGGCGCCCCGCACTTCACTGAACACCCCGTACCGCTCGCCGATGTCCATCATGCCCTTGCGCAGATGGTCGGAGCGGGCCTTCACGCCCTTGAGGATGTCGGGCTGGCTGACGGTATCAATCACCTTCTGGGCCACCGCACAGGCCAGCGCATTCCCGCCATAGGTGCTGCCGTGGGTGCCCACACCCAGGCTGGCCGCAATCTTGGCCGTGGTCAGCATGGCGGCCACCGGGAAACCACCCCCCAGGCCCTTGGCGCTGGACAGGATATCCGGGACCACGTTGTACATCTGATAGGCGTAAAGGTGGCCACTGCGGCCGACGCCTGACTGCACCTCATCGAACACCAGCAGCGCGTCGTTTTCATCACAGAGCGCACGCAGGCCTTCCAGGAAGGCCGGATCCGCGGGCATGACACCACCTTCGCCCTGAATGGGCTCCACCACGATAGCGCAGGTTTTTTCTTTCGAGACCAGTTTCTTCACGGACTCAAGATCGTTGAAGTCCGCATGATGAATACCACCGGGCGCCGGCTCGAAGCCCTCAAGGTATTTAGGCTGGCCACCCACGCTGACGGTAAAGAGGGTGCGGCCATGGAAGGAGTTCTTGAACGAAATGATTTCATTCTTCTCCGGACCGAAATGCTCCCAGGCGTACCGGCGCGCCAGCTTGAAGGCAGCCTCGTTGGCCTCGCCCCCGGAGTTGGCAAAGAACACCCGTTCGGCAAAGGTCAGTTCACACAGGGTTTTCGCCAGGCGCAGGGCCGGCTCGTTGGTCATCACATTGGACAGGTGCCAGATTTTCTCGGCCTGATCCTGCAGCGCACCCACCAGCCCGGGGTGTGAGTGGCCGAGGCAGGTCACCGCGATACCGCCCTGGAGATCGACATATTCCCGATCGTCCTGATCCCATAGCCGGGACCCCTCGCCGCGCACCGGGATGATCGAGCCGGGGGCGTAGTTGGGTACCATTACCTGATCGAAGAGTTCGCGGCTGACGGGTTCTTTGTTCATAGATCTCTCTCGGGAAAGCGGATAAACGTATCAACATAGTCGAGTTGGCACACCCGGCAAGTACGTAGGTGTGCGGACCCGAAATATCATGATACGCCACTCAGGGCATAAGAACAGCCGGTTCACCCACCGCTGGCAATTCAACCAGCCGGTGGGCACCCGGAGCACCTCGCCCCATCAGGGCCCTGACCAGCAATTTGTAGGAGTCCAGATCAAAGGTCACGGCCTGCCCCCGTAACGAGAGGTCCTCCAGGTCCCGCTCATCGTGCAGTGTGGCCACATGCATCCAGTTGTAGACCACCAGGATATCGGTGCGCCCGGAGCCTCCATCACGCTCCACAATGCCCACTGGGCCCCGCCAGGGCCAGGTTTTCAGGCGCAGACCGTGAAAGGCAATCTGCACCCGAAGGTTATAGCGGGTGACATCCTCCAGATGCTCGCAGGCCCCCTTGCAACGCCCGAGCGCGCGCTGGAAACACGGGCCCTCGTGGTCTGGCTCCAGGTCCAGCAGTTTGTTGCATAACTCGTTCTTCGCCGCCACGCCACTGAGGGCCCGCTCGGCGTCGCGTTTGCTCCGGAACAGGCCAAAGTAGTCGCCCAACCGGTGCGGCTCGATTTCCCGCACCAGTCGGGCCCTCAGGTAACCGGCGTCATTCGGGCACAACTCAATGCTGACCAGATTCTTGGCGGCCCGGGAACGGCGGTTGAACAGTGGCTTCAGGGTTTTGATCTGCCTGAGCTCCAGCAGCAGCGCGCCCAGTTCGCCGGCGGTTTCCGTCCACTCGACCCGGCGCAGGCTTTCCGACAGGCGCACGCCCCGGCTGGAATTGTGATCGCCGGAGAAATGCGAGGCCACCCGCTGGGCAATATGGGTACTCTTGCCCACGTACAGCAGCACATCATTCTCCCCGTAAAACCGGTACACGCCCGGCCCCCGGGGCAACGTTTCCAGAGTATCCACCGGCAGGTGGGAAGGAATACTCGGCCGTTGCAGCAACGCCTGGATGGCCGCCTCCATGGGCTCATCGCCCTTCTCGGCCCGGGCATGGGTGAAAAACGCCAGCATCGCCGCCACATCCCCCATGGCCCGGTGGCGCTGCACCTGCTCAAGCCCATGGCGTTCGATCAGCGCGTCCATGTTGTGCCGCCGATGCTCCGGATACAGCCACCGGGACAGCTTTACCGTGCACAGCACCCGCGCCGAAAACACCCGTCCCAACCGCCGGAATTCGGACTTGATAAAGCCATAGTCAAAGCGCGCATTGTGGGCCACAAACACCGTGCCCCGGAGCTTCTCCTCAAGCATGTCCGCCACCTCCGCGAACAACGGTGCATCGGCCACCATGCCGTTGGAGATACCGGTAAGCTGTTCGATGAACGGCGAAATCCGCGTTTCCGGATTGAGCAGCGTCTGCCACTCCCCCACCGACTCACCAGCCCGCCAGAACCGGATACCGATCTCGGTAATCCGATCCCGGGATGAATTGCCGCCCGTAGTCTCGATATCGAGAAAAGCAAAGGTCGTATCCTGAAAGACTGTACTTTTGGAGGTCATGGAACAACATTACGCCTCGATCGCAACCGCAGATGTCTGACTAGCAACGAAAAGCCTCTATAGACATTCGTCTAAATAAACGTCGAATTTATTTGAATTGTCACAGATTCGTAACTACCTTGATGTCGGGTCCAACAAAAATAATGTGTGGAGACAACAACGATGCAAAGTAACAAATTACGATTGGCAATTCGTGCAACTGCGGCAGCGGCTGTACTGGGGGTAGCTGGACAGGCCGGAGCAGTTAGCTTTACCGCTGGCGATTATGACATGGCCATCTACGGCTATGCCCGCCTGAATGCCAGCTATGACATTGACAGCGAACAAGCACTCAGCACTCGCTCTGGTTCATATGCCGGCCTCGCCGGTAACGATAATGCGGCTGATGGCCACTTCGGCGCTGACGCAGTACAGAGCCGCATTGGCGTGAAAACAACCACTCCTGAAGGTGTAAATATTACCGTCGAAGGTGATTTCCGAGGCGGCACACTCCGCTTACGCCATGCGTTCGGTGAGTACAATGGCGTCCTGATGGGTCAAACTTGGTCAAACTACACAAGTTTTGTCGGCAACACCTCCACATTGGACTTTGACTCCTTACCAGGCCTCGCCGGCTTTCAGGGAAGGGTAGCTCAAGCTCGCTACACCACAGGCCCTCTTTCTGTCTCCTTGGAAGAGTTCACTGCAAACCTGGTAGCAAACGGCGTTGTTAACGGGAACCCGGCCCTGGTCAGTCAAGGTACGAAGAAATCCATGCCTGCACTGACTGCCCGGCTGCAAGACTCTGCTGGTGGTTTGTCATACTCAGCAGCAGTACTCGCCCAGCAAATTGGATATGACACTGGTACCGCTGATGACAGTGCGATGGGGTTCGCAACCTTTGGCGCACTGAAAATGGCGATTACTGACATGGTCACCATCCAAGGCACCGTATCCTACACAAATGGCGCAAACAGCTATCTTTATCGCTCAGGTGATAACTTTGGTGCAGCAAGTGCCTACGTAGATGCAAATGGAAACGTCGAGACTGTCTCAGGCTTTGGCGGCTCTGTGGGTACCGGTATTAGTTTGGGCGGCGGTCGCAGCATCAACATCGGCTATGGCATGGTTGAAGTCGACTGGGATGATGCGCAAGCAGACGGTCTTTTGGTTGGTGGTGAAAGCGAGACCAACTCCGCCATCATGGCCAACTACCAGTGGACTCCGGTCAAGAACGTCATGATGGGCGTTGAATTCCAAAACCTGAGCCGCGAGAACGTAGACGGCACAGACGGAGATGCCAACCGCATTCTGTTTGCCACACAGTACAACTTCTAACATCCTTTAGAAGTCAGCTCTGCAAAAACCCCGGCTCCGGCCGGGGTTTTTGTTTGAGCGTCTGCTTTCCTCAGTCAGTGCAGCGGCGGGAATTATCCTGAGCGAGAACGAAAGAGGTGGGGCATACCGAAACCAGAAGGCCGGGAGCAAGCCACCGCCACCTTCAGCCCGTGGAGCGGGTTGGCTCACTCCAATCCGTAGAAAATCGATTCACTCAGGATAGTGGCCTGAGAAAGATAGTTAAGATCCCCCTCCGGCGTGCCGGATTCAGAAAAGGTTTCTCGCCAGTGCTCCCGGACCACATCAACCATCCGATTGACTATCTCGGCCGCCTGATCCTTTTCGAGCCCAAAGCGAATACAGTCGCTGATGGCATTTTCAAGGTTAGCCTTCCGGCCCCACTTGCCAATAATCATGGCCTGGTCTGCGGAAATGCCAGCTCTGGGCTGCGGGCAAACGTCATAGGCCGGTGTTAGGTCCAGCCACTGGCCATCCCAGAAGCAGGCATGATTGCGGGCATGATCGTCCACGTTCCCGACAAGGATATTGAACACCATCCGGCGAAACAGTTCTGTGCCATCTTTCCGGAAGTCCCGTGCGTACTGGCGCAGCACATCCGCCAGCTCAAGGTAGCTTGAATAGCCAGCCCGAACCGCGTATTCATCCAGGTTCAGAAGCGTCATGGCGCTGATCATATGCCGGCGGTGAACACCCCCCGGAGTGACAGCGCGATCAAACCGACGCACCAATATCACCCGCTTGTTCAACACCTCCACGATCCGGGTTTCAGCAACATTAAGTTCAGCCTTCCGGGCCAATTGCATACTGCCACCTTCAATGCCCACCATATCGGCAGAGTCCCTGCTGGAACTGAACTTGGCGATCCAGTACTCCTCATTTTCATGGAGAAGCGCCTTGGGGCGTGCGCCACCTACGCTTGTGCCATGATTGAGTGCCGCATCGAGATGCGGATCCAGGGCCTTACCCTGGTCGATCCGATCCGCTGCCTCCAGCAAATCCTCCAGGGGCGCTGCATAGCTCTTCTTTGGAAGGTAATGCTTCGGGTCATTCGTCGCGTCCAGCGCCCCGATGCGATCCGGCCCCGCCCGGAGCAGGAAATCGATCTCACCAAGTTCACCTTGTTTCCGGCCCGGCGCATTCGCGTACTCTCGCAACATGACATTACGCCCCCAGGCGTCCGGGGAGGCATCGCGAATGGCACTATTCAGTTCGGCATCAAGCACGTACTCATCATCTGTCAGCTCACCCAAAGGGCGGCCCGGAGGTGCCAGGGGAATGGCGTCGTTGCGTTCAAGGTAGCTTCGCGCGTAACGAAAAACATGCTCATAGCCATTGAAAGCAACAACACCACACACAACCGGCTCGATTTCCCGGGGGAGGCAGATCCAGAGAAATACCTTTTCAGAAATCATTGTCGATCAACTTTTTTCCGGTGACTCCGTGAGATGCGACGGTTCTGGTTACTGAGGCTGAAGCCCGGGACCCGGAGCGTGATGAAAGGTTTACCAATGCATCAACGAGAGAGCTCAGACTTCCCGAAGATTCCTGACCACTGAGCGGGAGCGTTGAAAGAAGAGGCAGATTCAGAACCCAAAGCGCACTGGCCACCAACCCAAAGTCCGCCGCCGGGTCACCGCTTTCCAGGGCACTGATATGCCGCCGGTCCACACCCCCCAGGCGCTTGCCCAGCTCGGACTGACTCCACTTTCGCTCCTTGCGGGCGGCAGCAATCAGCTCACCGGTAGCCTTCAGCGCATCCTGAACCTGCCGGATGTTGTAGCTTTGCGCTTCTATTGACTTAGGCATTGTTCACCAAAACGTACAAATGAGGACCATGAGTTCATTTTAGCAAACATGTAAACGAACACAAGAAATCATGCGCTCGAAGCCGAACAAAATGATTGAATATGTACGTTTTATCGTACACGGAAGACATCACAAAAGCGATATTGCCAAGGCCAGAACAAGCGGCCGGCGCTTCATTCGGCGTGGCAATATCGATGCTTGAGGAATAGCTTGAAGTTAGCCTGCCGACTCATTCAGCTCTCCGGGGCCTTGCCCGAACGCCACCTTTGCCTTGTAGGCATCCATGGAAATCTTTCCAATTTGCGGCGTCAGCTTGCAACTGCGGTTGTCCCAGGGGTATTCCGCCTGACGCTTCAGCCATTCAGCACCTTCCCCCTGTTTCCAGGCGTCCAGGTCCAGGTCCCGCCAGAACCGGGGATCGCGCCCAGTGCGCTGGTCGTGTTCAGCTGTTACCGGGTCCAGGTAACGGAAGGGCTCCAGCCTTGGCATATCCGGCAACGGCTGGGACACATCCATATACCGCTGGAGCATGTCCCATAGTGCCATCACCTCTTCTTTGGTTGGCTCAATCCGGCTAAGGGAGGTCTGGCTGAACTGCTTGCCGGTGTATCGATGGACAAACATCAGGCGGTAGAAGATACCGCCGTGCTGGATCACGCGCCCCACATAGGCGTCGAACTCCTCAAAGAGCGCGGTCAGTTTCTTCCCCCCCGGCAGGGCGAAGCTCACTTCGCCCGTTTCCCGGCTGAAGGCGCTTTCGCCCGCCTCCAAGCCGCGGTCCAAAAGTTTACCCAGCAGTTTATCGAATGGCCTTAGCAGGAAAGCAAAGCCTCCTACAGCCCAAGGGGTGGTTTTGACAATTAGATATATAGATACTGGAATCCAGATTATACAGAGAACAAAAGAAATGGAGAATTGAAGGAAAATTGGAAGATCAATTTCGACAAAGGAGTATATTAGATAATATCCGCCTCCTCCGAATAATAATGTTCCCCAAATATATGGTATAACCATCAATAAAAAGGACAGCCCTACAAATACCTTACCGTTGAGGAATCGTAGCTCTTGATGATCCCACCACCACTCCCCAGCTGCAAAGCCGTCCGGATCGTCCTGATCCTGATGCTTGACAGCACCCACATCTTCACACACCCGGTAATAGGGCTCGATACCGGCGTAGTCACCAACAGGTTGAAGATCCTCGCCAAGTCGTTCGCGCTTCTTTGGAGACTCCGGTAATTCCGGAATCTGATCCGCCCGGAAACAGGTTTTCTCTTGGCGATGTGTTTGATCATTCCTAATCACGCAGCAATCTCATTCCCAATCCAACAAGGACGAATGACATCAAACGGGATACGCATCTTGCGGGCGCAATTCCCGGTACGCCTGAGTGGAGACCTTTCCCAACTGTGGCGTCAGCCGGCAGGTGCGCTTGTCCCATGGGTACTCCGCCTGACGCTTCAGCCATTCAGCACCTTCGCCCTGTTTCCAGGCTTCCAGGTCCAAGTCCCGCCAGAAGCGGGGATTGCGCCCGGTTTTCTGGTCATGTTCCGCCGTTATGGGGTCGAGGTGACGGAAAGGTTCCAGCCTTGGCATATCCGGTAACGGCTGGGACAGGTCCATATACCGCTGGAGCATGTCCCACAGGGCCAGGACCTCCTCCTTCGATGGTTCGATTCGGCTCAGGGAGGTTTGGCTGAATTGCTTGGCCGTGTAGCGGTGAACAAACATCAACCGGTAGAAGATGCCGCCCTGCTGGACCACACGTTCCACATAGGCATCAAACTCCACAAATGGAGCGGTCAGCCTCCTTCCTCCCGACAGGGGGAAGCTCACATGGCCGGTCTGGCGGTTGAAGACGCTTTCTCCCGACTCTAGGCTGCGGTCCATAAGTTTGCCCAGCAGCTTGTCGAATGGTCTCAGCAGCAAGGCGAAACCACCCATGACCCATGGCATTGTTTTGATTAGTATATAGATGGATAAAGGCATCCAGCCCAGAATGACAAAAAGTCCCCAAAGAAACTTCAAAAACTCGGGCAGATCAACCATGGCAGCGTAATATAAGACGAGCACCCCACCACCGACCAAAACCACCCCACCCCATACATAAGGTATCAACAGGAGCAGAGCTGAAAGACCAATAAACGCTTTACCGCTGAGGAAGCGAATCTGCCGGTGGTCCCACCACCACTCCCCCGATGCAAAGCCGTCCGGATCGTCCTGGTCCTGATGCTGGACGGCGCCTACGTCTTCACATACCCGGTAATAGGGCTCGATACCAGCGTAATCGCCGACAGGTTGAAGGTCCTCACCGAGTCGCTCGCGTTTCTTTGGAGACTCCGGTAATTCCGGAATCTGATCCCCCCGGAAACCGGTTTTCCCTTGGCGATGTGTTTGATCATTCCCACTCACGCGGCAATCTCATTCCCAATCCAACAAGCCTGCCGGAAATGCCTGATGACGAATAACATCAAACGGGATACGCATCTTGCGGGCGCAATTCCCGATATGCCTGTGTGGACACCTTTCCCAATTGTGGTGTCAGCCGACAGGTGCGCTTGTCCCAGGGGTATTCCGCATGACGCTTCAGCCATTCAGCACCTTCCCCCTGTTTCCAGGCGTCCAGGTCCAGGTCACGCCAGAACCGTGGGTTGCGGCCGGTTTTCTGGTCATGTTCCGCCGTTACCGGGTCCAGATGGCGGAAGGGCTCCAGCCTTGGCATATCCGGCAACGGCTGGGACACGTCCATATACCGCTGGAGCATGTCCCACAAAGCCATAACCTCTTCCTTCGTGGGCTCAATACGGCCCATGGAAGTCTGGATGAACTGCTTGGCGGTGTAGCGGTGAACAAAGATCAGACGGTAGAAAATACCGCCATGCTGGATGACCCGCTCCACGTAGGCATCGAACTCCACAAATGGAGCCGTCAGCCTCCTTCCTCCCGGCAGTGGGAAGCTCACCTCCCCCGCTTCTCGGTTGAAGGCGCTTTCTCCCGACTCCAGACCACGGTCCAGGAGTTTGCCCAGCAGCTTGTCGAATGGTCTCAATAGCAGGGCGAAACCACCCATGACCCATGACATGGTTTTTATGAGGATATAGAAGGAAACCGCTATCCACGCAAAACCAGCAAAAAGAATCCAGATAAATTTAAAAAGTTTGGGTAATTCCACCATATCTGCCCAAGACAACGCCAGAATTCCCCCTCCACCCACTAACACAGTGCCCCATACGTAGGGAATGAATAGCAGCAGAGCAGAAAGACCAATAAACGCTTTACCGCTGAGGAAGCGAATCTGCCGGTGATCCCACCACCACTCCCCCGATGTGAAGCCGTCCGGATTATCCTGGTCCTGATGCTGAACGGCGCTCACATCCTCACACACCCGGTAATAGGGCTCGATATCGGCGTAGTCACCAACAGGCTGAAGGTCCTCGCCAAGTCGTTCGCGCTTCTTTGGAGACTCCGGCAATGCCGGAATCTGATCCGCCCGGAAACCGGTTTCCCCTCGACTGTTTGTCTGGCCACTCTCGCTCACACGGCAACCTCTTTCACTGTCCAGTAGGGCACTGGCTCATTATCAAACGGGTTCAAAGCCTGGGGCTGTTTGTCCGGCAGCGCACTGTGGCGACTGGTATCAAACGCCTCGTAATCATCAAGTACCGGCATAGGGACCCTAAATTCCCCTATTTCGCTCTCGATACGTGCCTGCAAGACCACCCTCAGGCTGATGGTTCGCCTTTCACTATGGAGAAACCCATGGGTTTCGCTACCGGCCAGGTTCCGTTCTATCAGAAAATGCACGGCGTGGTCTTCTGGTACGGGCACCCAGGTTGTCACCTTTTTCAAGGGTGTGTTTCGAGTCATATAATATTCATCAACTTGTCCGACGGATGTCTGCATCGTGCTGTGGGTGTATTCCAATTCCTGAATCCCCAGCCTCAGATCCGGTTCCTTGCCCCCTGCTGTGCCTTCGGGGTGGTGGCCCAGTTTGAAACGACTGATCAGCGGAGAGCGCACCGTCACCCTGTAGTCGTCCGGGGCCGCTGATTGCGAACACTGCCACCCGAAAGATCTCCACATGCGGCTAACAGCATTGACACGACCATCAACCAATTGACCTATACTTTTAATTGATCGGCTCAGGGTGATTAACGACGCAGCGGAAGCCAATACCACCCGACTCGATTTGCACAGGCGCTCTTGCGAATACAGTTCCACCACCACCGAAACCGTCTCCCCTCCCAGCCCAGTCCCTGACAGTTTTCTCCGGCTTTTCAGGATTTACCGGCTTTGAGGGCCCTCGGGGATTATTACGAGGAGCGTGGGCATAATAGTCCTCCTGAAACCAATCCTGAGTCCACTCCGCCACATTGCCGGTCATATCATGCAAGCCGAGCGGGTTCGGGGGATAGGTTCCGACCGGACGACGCTCGAGAACGGCCGAGGAATGACTCAACATATTTCCGGATGGCGGGATGCCAGGGTCAATGTGCTCCCTGGGACGCTGTAAATAGGTGTCATTGTCCTGCTCACCGGTGTTCGTCGCGTAGGGGATATTTTTCCCTCGACTCCGGGCAGCGAACTCCCACTGAGCCTCTGTGGGCAGCGCAAACGGCAGGCCGGTTTGATCTGCCAACCACGCACAGAAACCCTCAGCCTCTCTGTAATTAGGCACTCGCGCTGGCTTTTTATGGAAATAGGGTGAGAGGGGGTCATCAGTGGGCGTGATCACATAACGCTTTTTGAAGGGCGACTCTTCATATAAAGACAGGCGCCCCGTCGCTTCGTAGTAATCCGCCATTTCTCTCCATGTGGTTTCATATCGGGAAATGGAAAAGCTATCGATCCGTACATCGACTGCTGGTTGAGCGAAATCCGTCAAGGTCACATAAGGAGAACCATCAGCCGCGCCGACATCACCTAACTTGAATTCACCACCTTTCACAAACAACTGATTACTTATCGCGTCGATCTGGCGCTTGATGGCGCTCTCGCCCACCAGCACCCGGGAGATGCCGTGCGGCGCCTTTTCGGCCCACTTCACCGCCGGTGCGGCAACCGCCCAGGTAATTCCGACGATACCTGCAAGCACCAGAGAACTCACCACCCGCGGGATACGCCAGTTTAGATAGAGCTTTTTCACCAGCGGTGACAGCAGGAGGCTGGTCAGTATTGCCAGAATAATCGGCAGAACTATCTGGTGGGCAACGTACAGGGTGTACAGAATGCCAAGGACGAACAGGCCATAGATGGGCGTGGTGAGATCCGGCGATACCAGCGGGCGACGGCCATCGCCCGCTGGTTCGTGCTGCTGAGACTGGTCGTCCATGCGGAATTCCGTGTCGGTGCCAAAACACCAGTCCACCCCGCCCGGTGACGCGTTGCATCCGGTTGGGGTTACGCTCCGTTCACGTACAGAGACTCGGGTCGATACTCCCGGAACTGTTGCCTCCATAATCATTCTGTTCAGCCAGGCTACCTGGTAAACATATCATTGTTGCACTCGTTCCATCCGTTAATTGATCGGCTCCGGGTGATTGACGACGCAGCGGAAGCCCACACTGCCGGAGCTAACGAGGCCGCCACTTCTTGAAAAGACGGTGTCTCCTCCGCCAAAACTTCCTCCCATTCCAGCCCAATCTCGAATGGTCTTCTCAGGTTTTTCGGGGTCTGTAGGTTGCTCAGGGCCTTGTGGGTTTTCGAATTGAGCATCGCTGTAATAGTCCGGTTTGAACCAATCCTGGGTCCATTCAGCCACATTACCTGTCATGTCATAAATTCCAATGGGATTTGGAGGATATGATCCTACGGAACGACGCTCCATGACACTGAAATCGTGGCTGAGCATGTTTCCAGATGGAGGTATGCTGGGATCAATGTACTCTCTGGGTCTTTGCAGGTAGGTATCGGGATCTTTTTCGCCCGTGTTGGTAGCATAGGGGATATTCTTTCCGCGGCTACGCGCTGCGTACTCCCACTGAGCCTCCGTTGGCAGGGCGAAAGGTAGACCAGTCTGATCGGCTAACCAAGCGCAGTAGCCTTCTGCCTCAGCGTAATTCGGCACCCTGGCAGGTTTACGGTAAAAATATGGAGACAACGGATCATCACTGGGTGCAACAACGAACTTCTTATCGTAAGAGGAGTTTTCATAAAGTGATAAGCGCCCCACTGCATTGTAATAGACATTCATCTCTCCCCACGTGGTCTCGTACTTAGATATGGAATAGCTATCAATTTTTACTTTAACTGTGGGGCGGGCGTGATTCGTTAAGACTACGTAAGGGGACCCATTCGGGCGTCCTATATCTCCGAGCTCAAACGTCCCACCCTTTACAAAGACCAGGCTTTTTATCGCTTGTTTTTCAACTTTTGAAACCGCTTCATCTAACCCCTCCGGAAATCCTTTACAAGCAGCTACAAAAATTGAAATCATCATCAATACGCTGATCGGTAATCGGTCCATGGAGACCATGAGTGATTTTTCCTCAGCCAATGTTACACATACGGCAAACGCCAAAAGGGTCCATTTTCACAGGCCTTCCAGCGACTGCTCTCTGGTCTTTTAGACCAAGCATGAATAGACGTTGATCCGTTCTGTTTTTGCCGATGAAATCAAATAAACGCTTAAGATTCCCATCGAACTCAGCTCGTTGAGCGATACCTTCAACATTCATTCGCATGACGGTTTCTTCAAAATCACGCCACCCTTGGAAGGTTTCCAGTATCTGCTGCACCGCTTCGATTTTGACGTCATCGTCGCCCCACAAATCTGGGGTCACCCACCAGTCGTAAAGAATGTTGTCCAGCACTACCCCTTTCACCTCAGGCGGCGAATGCCTAAGTAGAGAGTCTTCTTCCGACGCCAAATCCTCGATCACATGGCGGGCTAGTTCCTCACTTTGCCCTTCACGAGATCGATTTACAAAAAAAGACTCAACATATCTAACGATTTCTGTTGCCATGGAATTCGCAAACTCTTCCGCTACTTCAACTGCTGAGAGCCCCTTTCCAAGCGCAAACAAGCTAATACGCTGATACCACTCAAACGCCATTGTACTCTGGTCAAATAACTCTAAATATCGAAAGTCCACATTCATGAGTGCATCATAAACAAAGTGGAGCATTCGCATTACCTTTTGAGTTTCAACCTCTAGAAGTAAACTACCGGAGGGGCCTACTCCCAAGACGAGCCCAGCATGGGCATTGACATAAAATTTGCCGGTCTCGGGGCTGAATAGCAGCTTAAGCTCGGCTTCAGCACCTATACCTAGAGAAGCCTCGACTTTCTTCCCAATTCGACACAGCCTGTCCCACTGCCGCCTCTCAGTCAGTACGTCCTTCCAACGAAGCTCACCGGCCAGCTCACAGCCGCCGCGAATGCCCGCGAATACCCCTGCCTCCATACCCGCTTTCTGCCCATTCTGCCTCGCCGCAATCCCTTTCAGTGAGGGAAGACCATCATTGGTAGAGACGTGAACGTTTGCAGCCACAAGCGCCGAAGCACCAGCGAACCCGGTAAGCGAGGCATTGATCGCAGCCTGAAAATGGCCGAGTGACGCAATTTTGCGCTCCCCGTCCCAGCCTCCAATCCGATAGGGAATGCGGATTTCGGACCGATTGTTCACCGGAAACGCCTGCTCAATACCCACCTTCCCCTGCGCCAGCGCATACTGTCCTTCCAGTTTTGCCTGGAAATGCACGTTTCCCTTGCGGGGATCAAATTCACCGGAGGCGGTCGCGCCAGCGGCAAATCGCATGAACTGGGCTTCAGCAGAGGCGTCGAATCCGGTTTCGTCAACCGCTTCCCGTCGGGCTTCGGCGTCGCCCCAGATTGACCAGGATGCCTCATCGTAAAACTTGTTCAACGTGGTCATAAGCGCGCCATTTTTGTCCGGCTCCCATAGCGTTGCATTGAACTTGACGTTGAGTTCGCTTCGGATGGCATCCCGAAGTTTTACCGGGTCGACGCCTTTGTTTGTCAGCCAGCCCTGGCTCCTACTGCGATCCCGAGAAGCAACGGAATAGCGGCGGAGGTGATTCGCGACCTTGTCAGAGCGCACAAAGGTGACATGTTTGTTGCCCGCCAGCCGTTTTATTTCCGTGATCGGCGGGATGGTTTGCATGTCGTTGGTCAACACCGAACGGGCTTCCAGCTCGTTCACGAGTTTCTCTTTCGCCTTCTGGACTTCTGAAAGCAATTGGCCTTCACCGTCCGTGGCGCTGATTTCGGAATCTGACTTACCATCATCAAGCCCGTCCAGCCCTCCGTAAAATTCGTTGATGGGAGCACAAACGAATTCCTCTTCTTCTAGCCATTCAGTGAGCTCCTCCGCGGTCAGAAGAACCAGTTCATCAGTCCCGGTAACGTGAACAACCTCCACGATTTCTTCGGAACAGGATGGCTCCTGGGCCACTGTTCCTACTTCGGAATTGGAAAACCCTCCGTCATTGGCCGCCGGTAGCTTGAGCAACTGCCCGGGGGAAATACGATCAGGATTTTCGATGCCCGGATTCAACCGCATCAGACGGGTCAGGGTGGTGTGATGACGCTGTGCGATTGCGCTTAAGGTATCTCCGGAACGAACAGTGTATTCAGAACTCATCGGGCAACTCCGTATGCCAAATGTTTATCCAATGCATTCAGACGGGACTCGGTCCGAAGCCCCGGGTTCGACAGAATCGCCTGACTTTCCGGGCGGGCTATCCGGTCTCCGTAAACCATCGCCAACTCCGCGTACCGGCTCACGTCCTTCTCGGTTCTGAAACCCAGTCGGTTTGCCTCCTCAATCAAGTGATTCAGCTGTGAACGATCACTGATCGAGAGAAAACGACCGAGTTTCTCTACGAACTCACTCCTTGCGTCGTCTGATAGCGCTTTCACATGTTGTTCAGTGAGCGTAAACCAGCCTTCATCAGAGGCCGTCCTGGTGGATTGCGATGCTTCCACAGGGAAGCGGGCCCAATATCCTTCGTCGGGCTGAAACGTCAGCCACTCTCTAATTGGCCCGCTGAAATAATGACGTTCCCTGTCATTGAACGCACACATCAGCCGCCGAAGCTGCTTTGGTGAGTAATAACGCAGATAGGCATAGCCGCCATCCGGCAACCGCACGCTCAGAAGGCTGCGTAAGTGCTCTGCGATAACCGGAAGGCTGTGCTCCGAAACAAGAACCACAGCTTTATCCTGCCACTCCGGCTGTAATTGCCACAGCCGGGCGGTATCAGAAGGCCTGACCAGGCATGGACTGGCTTCCATCGCCGCCTGATGGGCGGTACCAAGAAACAGATACTCGATTTCCGGTTGATCATCGTTCTGGTAGACGAACCGGGGCGCGTCAAAAACCGCGCCGTCCAGTAGAAGGCAGGCCTGCGACAGAGTGTCCGCATCCAGTGGGATCATGCTGTCGCTACCTCCCCCGCCCTCTCGCAGGAACAGGAGGCAAGCGCACAAGTGCCATCGGCCTTGCGCCCGCACTGTTTGATCAGGGCAGCATTCTTCCTGGCCCCTGCCCGCAATGCCTGCACCGAACTCGGAGCGGGTCCGGCTACAAGCCGAGTATCGGATTCCGCGAGCTCAACAGGCGCATGCCGTCCGGTGACACCATCCAGGCCGGCAGGCAAAGCGGGACCTTGTACCATTACGCCTGCACCACTCCCCGGCCCACCCCCAGAATTCACCCGTACCGAAGGCCCGGAAACCGTCACACCACTCGGATCCACTTTCACAAAGCTCCCCCCAGCTTTGAGGGTGACCTCCGCACCGGCCTCGATGACGATCTTCATCCCGGCCTTGTGGTGGATTTCACGGCCGGCTTCAATGAGCTGGCCCTTGCCCTGCTTGCTGTGATGACTGCCATTGACGGTGAGGCTGTAATCGCCGCCGATAGACTCACGGTGCTCACCCCCCACCGTGTGGTGGCTGTCGCCTTTGGTGTGGCTGAAAGCATGGTTCTCCACCGTTCGGTGACTGTCGTTTCTAATCACCTCGGTGCGGTTGTGTTCAGTGAGCAGGTCCAGGTCCTTCTGGGCGTGAACGTAGATCTGTTCCTGATCCGCTTCGTCCTCAAACCGCAGTTCGTTGCTGCCCTCCCCTTTGTGGGTCTTGGTTTTCAGGGTGGTGCGGGTTTTGTGCTCCGGCAGCGCGTACGGTGGCGTGTTGGTGGCATGGTAGGTTCTTCCGGTGATGATCGGCTGGTCCGGGTCGCCGTCCAGAAAGGAGACGATGACTTCGTGGCCAATCCTGGGCAAGGCCGTAAAGCCATACTGGCCACCGGCCCAGCCCTGGCTGACCCGGAGCCAGGCGCTTGAGTGTTCGTCGTTCTTTGAGTATCGGTCCCAGGGAAACCGCACCTTTACCCGGCCGTACTGGTCGCAGTGGATCTCTTCGCCTTCCGGGCCGGTGACGATGGCCATCTGGGGGCCGTCCATGATGGGGCGGTGGTTGCAGATCGGGCGCCAGGTCTTGTCCGCCGGAATGGCGTTGAAGTGGTTGCGATAGGTGGTCGGCTCACTGCCGCCCTCTTCTTCCAACGCCTGGGGCTGAGTGCCGGTGTGGGTGATGGCGGTGAGCAGCCAGTCCCGGTTGAGGGGGTCGCTGTCGTGGTCGGTCAGGGCAACCTTGGCACCGGGGGTGAAGTCCGGGCGGTTGCTCTCGCCGTTGGCGGTGCTGGCGTCGTTGCGCAGGGCGTCCAGCCGGGTTTCGGTGAAGGGTTGGCCACTGGCGTCCTGTTTGAAGCGGCCCGGGTAGTCGTAGTGCTGGTAATCCTCCCGGTGCGACAGCCCGGCCCCGGCCTGTTGGTGCATCAGGGCGTAGGCGGGGTTTTTGAAGGTGTAGTCCTTGAGGGCCACCGAGGCCACGCTGACCCGTTCCTGGTAGCGGAAGCGGTAGACACAGGGCTGTCGGGTGCTGCCGCCGGCTTTGGTGTTGCAGGTGGCCGGGGCCAGGGTCGGGGCATCGCCGTGGTGGTCGGCAAACACCAGGGCCGGGGGTTCGCTGCCCTCCACCGCTCCGTGCTGGTAGCGGTAGTGCCAGCCTTCCTCGGCGGCCAGGCGCTCCACAAAGGCCAGGTCGCTTTCCCGGTGCTGCACGCAGTATTCCCGCTCTTGCGGGGGGCGTTTCAGGTCGAACACCGTATCGATAACGCCCCGCTCTTCGAGCAGGGTGCGCACGATGGCGTCGGTGCGTTGCGTCTGGAAGATGCGGCTGTTGTGCATCAGGCCCAGGCGCCAGAGCGGGGGCTGGATGAGCACCTCATAGCGGGTGCGGCGGTGGCCGGTGTCGCCGCGGGCGAATTCGCGGACCACGCCGGTAAAACGGCGAAGCGGGGTGCCGTCCTGCCAGACCACGAGGTCCACCGGCTGTTCCAGAATGTTCGGCGCCGCTACCGACGGGTCGGTACTGGCCAGTTCCAGGCGGCCGTGGAATGCCTCGGAAAGGCGCTCGGTCAGGGTAAAGCCAACAACGGAGAAAAGGTCTTGGGGGAGTCCGCCAACACGGGCGGTAAACTGCAGTCCAGTTGCCTTGGGCATGAATCCATCCTTAGAAAAAAATCCGTTAAACAACATAAAGCCCAAGGCCCCGCATCCTGCGGATACCCTGTCAGCTTCGTAGCCGAAACATTAGCAAAGCCTTCACCCTGAGTCCACAGATGACCCTGATCAAGCAAGCGAAATCCTGCGAGCATGGTCGTCCTGGGATGAACACGGCCATACTGCCCAGTTACATCGAAAAAGAAGGGCTGGCCAGACTACTCGGCTCGATCCCATCCCGCGTTTCCACCAGCAAGCTGATGACGCGGTTTTGCAGGAAGTCGGAGAATCTTTCCTTTGCCAGCGTCCGTTCGATCACATCAGCTGGCAGGAACCGGTTCATCTCATCCCGGAACAGCTTACCCTTAATGATATCGGGGAGCCTTCCGATCATGGCATTCAGTTTCGCTTCGTAACCCTCAATCTGGTAATCCCGGACCTTATTCAGCACCAGGTCCGGGCGAACAACGGCCTTTTCCTGGGACAAATACGCCAGGTCCCAGATATCGCGATGGCGGACATACTTTTGTGTGGCCGGCAGTGACACCAACTTGTCAGCCATTATCTCGCTTTTGTCTTCCGTCATGACTAGCAGATCTTCATACCCATCGGGCAGGAAGTCATAAGTACGAATCAGAGATTGCGGAATAGCCGTATAAGCCGGAATGTTGGCCACCTCCAGCTTGACACGCTGCCTCGGCAAGTCCGGCCGTTCAGGCGATGTAGTAATAGCGATCTGCCACATATCCACATTGCGTTCAGCGTATGCTGCTTCTTTGCGCAGTGACTTGTGCTCTTTTACGCTGACTTCCAAGCCATAGCGATTGCTCAGGTAATCCAGAATGCACTCTTTCATCTTTGCGAGCTGGCTGGATGAAAAGTCGACGCCACCGGCGAAATCCAGATCTTCGCTAAAACGTTTTCCGCCATAGCAAAGGCGAACGGCCGTGCCGCCCTGGAACACCAGGTCATTCAACAGGCCCTCCTGGTCCAGCGCAAAAAAAAGGTCAAAGTGGATAATCTCTTTTTCAATCACTGGACGCATATTGGCAAGATTGGGATCTCGCATGGCCAGAGAAACCAGCCGCTGAAAGTTTTCCTGATCATACCTACGCACGGGCTTCCTCCGGGTCAATCAAATGAGTGTTTCGACCCACTCGTTTGAGGTCACGCAAAGCTGCCTCTTTGGTCGCAATTCGCAACGGATGCCCTCTATCCCGTATGCCATCAAGAATATCGGTAACGGACCGTTTGGTGTGGGTGAATTCAATCACCCCATACGGCGTTTTGTATTCCCCTTTCCGCCCCGTGGTAACAACGGTGATGCGCCCTACGGGAACCTGTGAAATCACGCCGTATTCAGACAGCGCAGATTCCAGACTGATATAGTTGTACTCACCACGACGGAGAGTCTTGGCCACCTGTTCCAGGGTATCCGATCCTTTGTGGCGCGACAGGTTGTAGACGTACACGCCTTTCGAGGGCCGCTCAAGGATACCACTGCTCACCAAGCGCGCGACCGTTGCCTGCCGGCTACGTTCAGATTCGTCGGGAAACAGCTTTGGCATATCCTTTGATGAATAGACATATCGCCCTTTCAAGTCGAATGCTGCCAAGCGTTTGATGGCATCTGATTGTTTCATTGCACTCTCTTGGCATTCATTAATCACATATAAAGATGCTGTTAGCGTCGATATATTAAATAAAAGTGATCAAATTTGCCACTTAAATGTGCAGTTAACGTTTACTTAAAAAGCATTTCAATAGATGTGACAGAAGCACCGAGGGCTGCGCTGACCATCCTCGCTGATCGAGGTCAAGGAAGCAGAGTGAAGGAGATAACTGAGGAGCCAAAACGCGAGAGGCGGGGCATACGATTCAGGACTATTGAGGGCCATGGACGGCCCGAAACAAGCCCCCATGGATGGGCTCGTAGCGTGTCCTGAATCGTATGCCCCGCTTCTCGCCGCCCCTGACCTCACAGGCTAGGAGCGGATCCAGCAGTTATCAAAGCAGAAGGGTGCGAATGTCCCCAAGAAGCCGACTGAGCACCGAAGTAAACCGGGCAGCATCTGCCCCATTCACCGCCCGGTGATCGTAAGACAGCGACAGCGGCAGCATCAGGCGAGGCTGGAACGCCTTGCCATCCCAGACCGGCTTCATCGCCGCCTTGGACACACCCAGAATCGCCACCTCCGGCGTATTCACAATCGGCGTGAACGCCGTGCCACCGATACCACCCAGGCTGGTGATGGTGAAGCAGGCACCCTGCATCTCCGCTGGCTTCAGTTGCTTGTCCCGCGCCTTCTGCGCCAGGTCCGCACTTTCCGCCGCCAGTTCCCAGAGCCCCTTCTTGTCCACATCCCGGATCACCGGCACCATCAGCCCGTGGGGCGTATCCACAGCAATCCCGATGTGAATGTACTGCTTGCGGATCACCTCCTTGCGACCCATGTCCAGCGACACATTAAACTGCGGCAGTTCCGCCAACGCCGTGGCACAGGCCTTCAGCAGGAACGGCAGCGGCGTCATCTTCACGCCCTTCTTCTCGCCGGCGGCCTTCTGGGCCTTGCGGAAATCCTCCATATCGGTGATATCCGCATCCTCGAACTGGGTCACGTGGGGCACGTTCAGCCAGCTGCGCTGCATGTTGTTGGCCGTGGCGAACATCATCCGCGACATGGACTCGCGTTCGATCTCACCGAACTGGCTGAAGTCCGGCAGTTTCACGCCGGGGATACCGGCACCGCCGCCACCGGCCACCGTGCTGCCCTGCTGCGTCTGCTGCAACTGGGTTTTCACGTAGGCCTGCACGTCATCCTTCAGGATGCGGCCCTTGGGGCCGGAGCCCTTGATGCGTATCAGATCCGCGCCGAATTCACGGGCCAGCTTGCGCACCGCCGGGCCAGCATGAACTTTAGCGCCCGGGGTAGGCGGCTCGTAGGTCGCCGATGACGGTTCAGCCTTCGGCTCCTCGCGCTTGCCTTTGGACTCGGCCTTGCTTTCCTGCTTGTCCTCACTCGAAGGCTTGTCAGAGCCAGACGATGCCTCTTCGTCACCGTCTTCGTCACCGTCTTCGCCCCCGTCTTCCACAACGGTCATTTCAACCAGGTCGTTGCCTTCGGAAAGCTTGTCGCCGTCCTTGACCAGAATCTTCCCGATCTTGCCGGCGTAGGGCGACGGAATCTCCATAGTGGCCTTGTCGGATTCCACGGTGACCAGCGGATCGTCTGCCTCAACCTCATCGCCTTCGCTGACGTTGATCTCGATCACCGGCACATTGTCGAAGCCATCCAGCGCCGGCACCTTGACGGTTTCCTTGCGGGAACCGCCGGACTTCTTCGGCGCCGGCTTTTTGTCTTCGGCCTTGTCCTCAGACTTGGCTTCGGCCTTATCGTCCGTGCCGGAGCTGGCGTCTTCACCTGAAGCCTGGTTATCCGAGCCTTTGTCGGCGTCGGATTCACCGGCGTCGCCGCTGGCTTCCATCATGCCAACCACGTCGCCTTCCTTGACCTTGTCGCCCACCTTCACGGTGATTTTGGTGATCTTGCCGGCACCGGGGGACGGCAACTCAACCGACGCCTTGTCGGACTCGACCGTCAGAATCGGATCCTCTTCCTCAACCGAATCCCCCTGGCTGACGAGCACTTCGATGACCTCGACCTCGTCTGCTCCGCCGAGATCCGGAACCTTGATTTCCTGTTCACTCATGGCGGACTCCTTAGCTCAGCACCGGGTTCGTTTTGTTGCGATCGATTCCGTACTTGCGCATGGCGTCGAGAACCACTTCATTCTTCAACTCACCTTCCTGGGCCAGGGCAGACAGCGCCGAGACCGTCACGTAGTAACGATCCACTTCAAAGAAGCTGCGAAGCTTCTCCCGGGTATCACTCCGGCCAAAGCCATCGGTACCGAGCGTCAGGTAGGTTTTGGGAATGAATGCCCGGAGCTGCTCGGAGTGCAGCTTGATGTAATCCGTTGAGGACACCACCGGCCCGGCCTGCTTCTCCAGGCACTGGGTGACGTGGGCTTTCCTGGGTTTGTCATCCGGGTGCAGGCGGTTCCAGCGCTCTACGTGCTGGCCTTCACGGGCCAGCTCATTGAAGCTGGTCACGCTCCACACATCCGAGGCAACGCCCCAGTCGTCTTTCAGCAGTTGGGCTGCGGCGCGCACCTCATTGAGGATGGCACCGGCGCCGAGCAATTGAACCCTCGGCGTTTTCTTGCGGCCCTTGGTTTCGACGGACTCGAACAGGTACATGCCCTTGACGATGCCCTCTTCGCACCCCTTGGGCATGGCGGGCTGCTCGTAGTTCTCGTTCTCGATGGTCAGGTAGTAGAAGACGTTCTTGTTGTCCTCGAACATCTCTTTCATACCCTTGCGAAGCACCACGGCCATTTCATAACCGTAGGCCGGATCATAGGCCTTGCAGTTCGGAATGGTGTTAGCCAGCACGTGGCTGTGACCATCCTGGTGCTGCAGCCCTTCGCCGTTCAGGGTGGTGCGGCCGGCGGTACCGCCGATCAGGAAGCCACGGGCCTGCATGTCGCCGGATGCCCAGGCCAGATCGCCCACGCGCTGGAAGCCGAACATGGAGTAGAAGATGTAGAACGGGATCAGCGGGAAGTTGTTGGTGCTGTAGGAGGTCGCTGCCGCCATCCAGGCCGCCATGGAGCCAGCCTCGTTAATACCTTCCTCGAGGATCTGGCCCTTTTTGTCTTCCCGGTAGTACATGATCTGGTCCCGGTCTTCCGGAACGTATTTCTGTCCTTCGGCGGTGTAGATGCCCAGTTGCCGGAACATACCTTCCATACCAAAGGTACGGGCCTCATCCGGAACAATGGGTACCACGCGCTTACCGATGCGTTTGTCTTTGGTCAGCGCCGCCAGTATCCGGACAAAGGCCATGGTGGTGGAAATTTTCCGGTCGCCGGAGCCGTCCAGCACCGCCTTGAAGATGTCCAGGTCGGGTATCTGCAACGGCTGGCAGTCTTTGCGCCGCTTCGGATAGAAGCCACCCAGTTCCTGCCGGCGCTTCTTCATGTAGACGATTTCCGGGCTGTCCGGCGCCGGCCGGTAATAGGGGACGTCTTTGAGTTCTTCGTCCTTCAGCGGCACGGCAAACCGGTCGCGGAACGCCCTCAACTGGTCAATGTCCAGTTTCTTCAGCGAATGCGCGGTGTTCTGCGCCTCGCCGGCCTCGCCGAACCCGTAGCCCTTGATGGTATGGGCCAGGATCACGGTCGGGCGACCGCCGTTGTTATGGATGGCATGATGGTAGGCCGCGTAGATCTTGTACGGGTCATGGCCGCCACGGTTAAGCTTGTTGATCTCCTCATCGGAAAGATTTTCAACCAGCTTCGCGGTTTCGGGATACTTGCCAAAGAAGTGCTTGCGCGTGTAGGCCGGGCCGTTGCTCTTGAAATTCTGGAGCTCACCATCGCAGACCTCGTCCATGATTCGCTGCATCATGCCATCCTTGTCGTTTTCGAACAGCGGATCCCAGTGGCGACCCCAGACGACCTTCAGCACGTTCCAGCCGGCGCCCCGGAAGACACCTTCAAGCTCCTGCATGATTTTACCGTTACCCCGGACCGGGCCGTCCAGGCGTTGCAGGTTGCAGTTAACCACGAAAACGAGGTTGCTGAGGTTTTCCCGGCCAGCCATGGAAATGGAGCCCAGGGTTTCCGGCTCGTCACATTCGCCGTCACCCACAAAGCACCAGACTTTGCGATCACCCATCTCGATCAGCTCACGGCTGTCGAGGTATTTCATAACATGGGCCTGATAGATCGCCTGCATCGGGCCAAGGCCCATGGACACCGTCGGGAACTGCCAGTAGTCCGGCATCAGCCAGGGGTGCGGATAGGAGGAGAGGCCGGCACCATCCACTTCCTCCCGGTATTTATCCAGGTCTTTCTCGTCGAAACGGCCTTCCAGGAAGGAGCGGGCATAGATACCCGGCGATGAATGCCCCTGGAAATACACCAGATCGGATTCGCGCTTGTCATCCCCACCGTGGAAAAAGTAGTTGAAGCCGACGTCATACAGGGTGGCAGCGGACGAGAACGACGACACGTGTCCACCGAGGTCACCTGGTCTCTGGTTGGCGCGCATTACCATGGCCATGGCATTCCAGCGGATCAGGGATCGGATCCGCCGCTCCATGAACAGATCGCCCGGCATGGGTGTCTGCTGCGAGACCGGGATACTGTTCCGGAAGGGTGTGGTTATGGAGTATGGCAACTCGGTGCCGTCGCGACTGGCTCGCTCCGAGAGTCTCTCCAGTATGTATTTGACTCTCTCTACGCCCTCGTTCTCGATCAGAGACTCCAGCGCGTCCAGCCATTCACTGGTTTCAATGGGATCATCGTCCTGGTACATCAAATCCTCCCCTTGGCATCAAAAAGTGCGGCACTGGCCACGATCAGCAGCCTGGCGCTTTGCGGTGTCGATAAGCTGCGATGGAATGCAGTGTCTTGTTGTGGGTCTATCAGCCTGACGGGCGCGCCGTTCTGCGGCACACGAAACTACCTCAAGCATAGAACAGCTTTCACACTTTTCCTGCCTGATCACCCGTGATCGCCGGGCTTTCGGCCCCGGGGATGATCGACATCATGCGGTACTGTCCGGATACGTCCGCCCATTTTGTAGTATTTTTACTACATTTTGGCACCTGAATTCAAATAAAGTGCCAACTCTGTCTATCTGAGCAGGAATCCTTGCGGTTACTTACGGAAGAATGACCGTTTTTGGGCCTTTGAACAACCTGAATGCGACCAATGTCGTAGCACGCTTACCGCCTGACAATTTAATTATCACGCTAAACGATAGCGCGCGCTGTTTTCGACGACGTTTGATGAAAATGGCGAATTTTTACCAACGCTGCATGGAAAACAATCGTTTATCTGCAGCCAGGACCGACCGTATTTAATTAGACCTGAAAATAAACAGCAATGTAGGTATACTCGCCTGCCCGTTTTTTAACCAGCGGAGTGGCGACAGGCCCCGCTCCGGACATTTGTCGATTAACCTGCAGAGGGCGATCCATGAACTCCATCGTCAACTTTCCGAACCGGATTCCGACCACTGAATTCGAGGAGCGGCGCTTCAAGGTCTACACGGACCGCCAGCTCGAC
Organism: uncultured Marinobacter sp.; assembly: GCF_946886895.1. Next base: position 192,499 of record NZ_CAMPJO010000001.1, read on the forward strand.
AAGATTGACATTATCCAGGCTCTCCCCGAGGAGACCCTGTTTGAGATGAAGGTGGTGGCCAGCGTGCTGCCGTTCCGGGTCAACGAATATGTGATCAACGAACTGATCAACTGGGACAAGGTACCAAACGACCCGATCTATCAATTGGTCTTCCCTCAAAAAGGCATGCTGAAAGACGAGCATTACGAGCGCATGGCAACGATGCACCGGGAAGGTGCCGACAAGAAAGACATTCAGGCCGTTGCCAAGGACATCCGTGACGAACTAAACCCCCACCCGGCCGGCCAGATGGAAATGAATATGCCGGAACTGGACGGCGAGGTGCTCGACGGCGTCCAGCACAAGTACCGGGAAACGGTTCTGTTTTTTCCGGCCCAGGGCCAGACCTGCCACTCCTACTGCACCTTCTGCTTTCGCTGGGCGCAGTTTGTGGGCGATAAAGACCTGAAAATGGCCAGCACCGAAGCCGGGAAGCTGCACGGCTACCTGCGCGAGCACACCGAGGTCACCGACCTGCTGGTGACCGGCGGCGACCCCATGGTCATGAAAACCAAAAACCTGGTGCAGTATCTGGAACCGCTGCTTGAACCGGAGCTCGACCACATCCAGACCGTCCGCATCGGTACCAAGGCCCTCACCTTCTGGCCCTACCGTTTTGTGACCGACAAGGACGCGGACGAGCTGATCGACCTGTTCGCCCGCCTGGTGGATGCCGGCAAGCACGTGGCCATCATGGCCCATTACAACCACTGGCAGGAAATTACCACCGACATCGCCGAAGAGGCCATTCGCCGAATCCGCGCCACAGGCGCCGAGATTCGCGCCCAGGGCCCACTGATCAAGCACGTGAACGACGACGCCACAGCCTGGGCCAGGCTCTGGAAGAAGGAAGTGCAGCTCGGCATCATCCCCTACTACATGTTTGTAGAGCGGGACACCGGCGCCAAGAATTACTTCGAAGTGCCGCTGGCCGAGGCCTTTCAGATCTACCGGGACGCCATGAAGCAGGTCTCTGGCCTGGCGCGCACTGCCCGCGGCCCGTCCATGAGTGCCGGCCCCGGCAAGGTGGAGATTCAGGGTATCACCGAGATTCACGGTGAGAAGGTGTTCGTGCTGCGCTTCCTGCAGGGCCGCAACCCGGATTGGGTACAACGCCCGTTCTTTGCCAAATACAGCGAAACGGCCACCTGGCTGCATGAGCTGGAACCGGCGTTCGGAGAGGAAAAGTTCTTCTTCGAGGATGAGTACGAGGCAATGAAAAAAGGCAACGGTTAAACGGAGAGCGCAAACACCGGGGCCAGATGAAAATTTCATCCGGCCCCGCCTTCAACCTCAGTGCATCAGCGTATACAGCTTGCGCCGGTAGGTCCGCACGTCAGGATTGTTATTGCCCAGCTTGTCGAACAGCTCGATCAGTGTGGTCTTGGCCACTTCATCCTTGTATTTGCTGTCGACCTGCATCAGGCGGATCAGCAGGTCCATGGCGCCGGCGTTGTTTTCCTGCAGTACGTGGTGCAGCGCCAACTGGTGCAGTGCGTTGGGGTCTTTCGGATCCTGTTCCAGCGCCATCTCCAGGTCCTTGACCGGGGGTAACTCGGCTGACTGCTCCAGGAACTTCACCCGGGCCGCCAGTTGCTTCGCCTTGTGCTGCAGCTTTTCTTCCGGAGGCAGACTGTCCAGTACCTGCCGGGCCGTCTCCAGATCACCCTGTTCGGCTTTCAGCTGGGCCAGGTCGATCAATACGTCCAGGTTGTCTGGGTCTTTCTGGTTCAGTTCGGTGAGGATAGCCAGGGCACCGTCCACATCGCCGGCCTCCCACAGAGCATGCGCTTTTTCATACGGGTCTTCCGCCGGCGCTTCGATGTGCTTTTCCAGAACCTTGCGGATCTCGCTTTCCGGCCGGGCTTCGTTGAAGCCATCCACCGCCTGGCCGTTTTTCACCAGAATCACCGTCGGCAGGCTGCGCACGCCCAGGGAGTTTGTCAGCTCCTGCTGTTCATCGGCGTTAACCTTGGCCAGTTGAAAGTTGCCCTGATATTCATCGGCCAGCTTTTCGAGGATTGGCATCAGCTGTTTACAGGGCGCACACCACTCAGCCCAAACGTCCACCAGTATCGGTGTGGTGGCAGAGGCTTCCATGACTTTCTGCTGAAAGTTTTCGATGGTGGCTTCAAAAATAAACGGAGAATTGCTCATGGGCCGCACCTGACATGTCGTTTGATTCATTGAGAGCTGCAGGAATCATGGGGCCTGATGCAGGAAAATCAAGCGAGCCCTGATGAAAGCCAACTCCTTGAAATCGCCGTATCTGCCGTTACATAGGCTAGTAGGTAACCAGCCCGGGCCGGCCGCTGCGCCAGGTGCCCGGAAGATTCCCCAACGTTTCAGGACGGATGCGCCAAGGCATGAATGACGAGACTCGCAACGACACACTGGAAGAATTCGAAGAGGATGTGACCGAGTACATTGGCAAAGACGAGCACAGTAAGGGTCTCGCCCTGCCCCAGCAGATGATGCCCCGGCGAATGTATGTTCTGCCGGTGTCCAACCGTCCATTTTTTCCGGCCCAGGTCCAGCCTGTAATGGTCAACCAGAACCCCTGGCAGGAGACACTGAAGCGTGTTGGCGAGACCGACCACCGGGTGCTGGGCATCTGCTTTGTGGATGAGCCCGGAGCCGAGGACGGCATACCGGGCAGCGAGGCACTCGAAACCATCGGTTGTGCGGTGAAGGTGCACCATGCCCAGGGCGAAGGGGGCAAGGTCCAGTTTATTGCCCAGGGCCTTCAGCGCTTTCGCATTGTGCAGTGGCTCCGGCGCAAGCCGCCCTATCTGGTGGAAGTGGAGTACCCCAGCGAACCCGAAGAAGCCGCCGACGAGCTCAAGGCCTACACCCTGGCTATTATCAGTGCCATCAAGGAATTGCTGCGCACCAATCCGCTCTATGGCGAAGAGGTGAAGCAGTACCTGTCCCGGTTTGGGCCGGATGACAGTTCACCACTGGCGGATTTCGGCGCCTCCATGACCAGCGCACCGGGCCGGGAACTGCAGGATATCCTCAATACGGTGCCCCTGTTGCGCCGGATGGAGAAGGTACTCCTGCTGATGCGCAAGGAGCAGGAAGTAGCGCGCTTGCAGTCGGAAATCTCCGAGGAAGTGAACGAGAAGGTACAAAAGCATCAACGCGAGTTCTTCCTGCGGGAGCAACTGAAGGTCATCCAGCGCGAGCTGGGCATGGCCAAGGACGACAAGACCGCCGATGCCGAGCGTTTTGACGAGCGGATGGCCCGGCTCACCCCGCCGGAACCGGTCCGTGAACGCTACGAAGACGAGCTACAGAAACTCCAGGTACTGGAACAGGGCTCGCCGGAATACGGGGTGACCCGGAATTATCTCGACTGGCTGACCCAGGTGCCCTGGGGCGTGTATTCCCGGGACCAGTTTGACCTGGCCGAGGCCCGCCGCATCCTGGACCGGGACCACGATGGCCTGGCGGATGTCAAAGACCGCATCGTCGAGTTCCTGGCCGAGGGTACGTTCAAGGGTGAGGTCAGCGGCTCCATCCTTCTGCTTGTAGGCCCGCCCGGTGTCGGCAAAACCTCCATCGGCCATTCGGTGGCGGATGCCCTGGGCCGCAAGTTCTATCGCTTCAGTGTCGGTGGCATGCGTGACGAGGCGGAAATCAAGGGCCATCGCCGCACCTACATCGGCGCCATGCCGGGCAAGTTTGTGCAAGCCCTGAAAGACACCCGGGTGGCCAACCCGGTGATCATGCTCGATGAAATTGACAAGATCGGCGCGTCTTTCCAGGGCGATCCGGCGTCTGCCCTGCTGGAAACCCTGGACCCGGAACAGAACCGGGAATTCCTGGATCACTACCTGGACGTCCGCATGGATCTGTCCAAGGTGCTGTTCATTTGCACCGCCAACCAGTTGGACACCATTCCACGGCCCCTGCTGGACCGCATGGATGTAATCCGGCTATCCGGCTACATCGGTGAGGAAAAGCTCGACATTGCCAAACACTATCTGTTGCCAAGGTTGCTGAAACGCGCTGGCCTGCTGAAAAAGCAGTTCAACGTTACCGACGCGGCTATCCGGCAGATTATCGAAGGCTATGCCCGCGAAGCTGGCGTGCGCAATCTTGAAAAACTGCTGCACAAGATCCTGCGCAAGGGCATCGTGAAATTGCTGGAACACCCGGAGCAACCGGTGAAGGTCGGCGTTTCGGACCTGCAGACCTACCTCGGCCAACCGGCATTCCGGAAAGAGCGATCGCTCAAGGGCACGGGCGTGGTCACGGGCCTGGCGTGGACCGCCATGGGAGGCGCCACCCTGAGTATCGAAGCCTCCCGGATTCACAGCACCCAGCGCGGGTTCAAGCTGACGGGCCAGCTCGGGGACGTGATGAAAGAGTCCGCTGAAATTGCCTACAGCTACGTGTCGTCGAACCTGAAACGGTTCAAGGGCGACCCGACATTCTTCGACAAGTCGTTCGTGCACCTGCACGTGCCCGAAGGCGCCACGCCCAAGGACGGCCCCAGTGCGGGGGTCACCATGGCCACCGCGCTGCTGTCCATTGCCCGCAAAGAGGCGCCCCAGCAGAATCTTGCCATGACCGGCGAACTGACGCTGACCGGGCAGGTGTTGCCCGTTGGCGGCATTCGGGAAAAGGTCATCGCCGCGCGCCGGCAGAAGATCAATAACCTGATTCTGCCAGAGGCCAACCGTGGGGATTATGAGGAGTTACCGGAGTATCTAAAAGAAGGCCTGGCGGTCAATTTTGCCAGGCACTACAGCGAGGTATTTCAGGTGTGTTTTGGCAACAAACCCAAACAGGGGGCTTCGGTGCATTAAGGTGAGCTGGGTTGTCGGATTACGCTGCGCTAATCCGACACCACCGTTCAGGCTTTTTCTTTCCAGCCGTCGTCCTTCAGCACCGAGCCCACGGTCAGCACCGGCGAGGCATCAATGTCGTCGGCGTCCATCATATTGGCCACCCGCTGCAACGAGGCCAGAATCATGGTCTGCTCCCACTCCGCCAGGCTCTGGTACTTCTGGATGAAATCCTCCTGCAGCGGATTCGGGGCGCGGGCCAGAAGCTCCGCGCCTTCATCCGTCAGGTGTGCGTGCACCTTCCGTTTGTCCCGGGTGCTGCGCACCCGGTAAACCAGTTGGCGATGTTCAAGGCGGTCAAGAATGGTGGTGACCGTGGCCTGGCTCAGGCTGACCTTCTCGGCGATGGTGCCGATGGTGACTTCGCCAAGATCCCGGATGGTTCGCATGATCAGCAACTGGGGGCCGGTCAGGCCGGCGTGCTTGCTGAGCCGCTTGGAATGGAGATCCGTTGCCCGGATGACGCGCCTCAGCGCAACCAAAACATGTTCGAAATTATGCACCACGCTACTCCGATAAGCGTCCAGTTCAGAACAGGCACTTCTTTATACCTCTAATAATTAGATGTCTTTGTACCAGGGATTGCAAGTAGCGGTTTTTACCTGCCTGCCCGGTAACCGGCATCATTTCCGCCGGTCATTATGCTAAGGTCACGACTTTGACCCACAACCGAGAGACGGATCCAACCCGATGGCCAGATATCTCCTCACTTTTCTGTTCACCCTGCTGCTGACCAGCACGGCGTTTGCTCAGGAAAACCCCATACCAGCGAAGGAACTGACCGCCGAGGAGATGGAAGAGACGGTCGAAAATCTCGAGGAGCCCATGTACACCCCCTTCGTGGAGCTGTACCTGCTGGAAGAGACCAAGGCCCTGCGCAAGGAGATGATGAACACCCGCGCCGAACTGATTGAGAAAGTGGTGGACAAGGAACTGTCGGTGGCCGACAAGACCATGTCTTACGCCACCGACACGGTGACCTATTTCTTCTACCTGATTGCCGGTGCCACGTCGATCCTGGTGGTGATCGGATGGAACTCGATCCGCGACATGCGCAACCAGCTCACCAGCCTGGCCGAAAAGCGGGTCAACGAGCTGGTGGTGGAGTACGAGAAACGTCTCAAGTTCATCGAAGAGCAGTTACAGCAGAAGTCCGACATCATCCATCAGAACCAGGCGGAGATCGAGCGCACCAATGAGGTGCACTCGCTCTGGCTGAAGGCGAGCCAGGAAACTTCCCAACAGAACAAGATTGCTGCTTATGACCGGATACTGGATTTGCGCCCGGACGATGTAGAAGCACTCAGTTACAAGGCCGACGCGGTGCTGGAAATGCAGGAGCCATTGTGGGCCATCAGCCTGTGCCAGCGAGCCCTGAAGCTGGCACCGGATAATGGCCACGCGCATTATCAGTTGGCGTGCGCCTACGCCGAAATCGGCCGATGGGAAGACGCAGTGGGTACACTGGAAAAAGCCATTGAGATTTCCGAGGCCTACAGGGATGATGCGTCGGTAGACGTCAGCTTTGAGCAGTTGCGTGATCACGACAGCTTCCGCAGACTGGTGTTTCCGGATCAACAGGATGAAGGCACGGATGCGTGAGCCAGAGACTGGCTCAGCTCGCTTGACAAGCGACCAGGACTGGTGTTTGTTTACCCCGTTGAGAACATAAGAATAACCCTGACCAAAACAGGACAGACCTAATATGAAAAACTCAGTCAAGAAACTTGTAACCGCCGTTAGCACATCCGTCGCCCTCCTGGCGGCAGGCAACGCCGCTGCTGAAATCAAGATCGGCATCGCCGGCCCGATGACCGGCCCGGTCGCCCAATATGGCGATATGCAGTTCTCCGGCGCCCGCATGGCCATTGAGCAGATCAACAAGAATGGCGGCGTCATGGGCGAAGAGCTGGTCGGCGTCGAATACGACGACGTCTGCGACCCCAAGCAGGCCGTCAGCGTGGCCAACAGTCTGGTCAACGATGGCGTTCGCTTTGTGGTGGGCCACCTGTGCTCCAGTTCCACCCAGCCTGCCTCGGACATTTACGAGGATGAAGGCGTCCTCATGATCACACCGGCGTCTACCAGCCCCGCGATCACAGAGCGTGGATACGAGCTGGTGTTCCGCACCATTGGCCTGGACAGCATGCAGGGGCCGGTGGCCGCCAACTACCTGGCCAGCCTGAACCCCGAACGTGTTGCCATTATCCACGACAAACAGCAGTACGGTGAGGGTATTGCCACCGCCGTGCGCGATACCCTGAAAGACAAGGGCGTGGAAATCGCCATGTTCGAGGGCATTACCGCCGGTAGCAAGGATTTCTCCTCGCTGGTGAGCAAACTGAAAGTCGCCGATGTCGATTACGTTTATTACGGCGGCTACCACCCTGAACTGGGCCTGATTCTGCGCCAGGCTGAACAGGCTGGCCTTGATGCCACCTTCATGGGGCCGGAAGGCGTTGGCAACAAAGACATCAACACCATCGCTGGCGAAGCCGCCGAAGGTCTGTTGGTGACCCTGCCACCGGCCTTTGATCAGAAGGCCGAGAACCAGGCGCTGGTCAAGGCCTTCGAGGCCAAGGGCGAAGACCCCTCCGGTCCGTTCGTATTGACCTCCTACACCGCCGTTCAGCTGATTGCCGAAGGCATTGAAAAAGCGCAGTCCACGGACCCGTTTGAAGTAGCCGAAGCCCTGCGCAACGGTTCATTCGAGACTCCCATCGGTACCGTGGAATACGACAAGGCCGGTGATATGAAGTCGTTCGACTTCGTCGTCTACGAATGGCATTCAGATGGCAGCAAAACTCCGTTAAACTAAGCCGAAATCGTTAACGAACGGTAATACTGAGAGCACCTTCTCACCGCGATCCGGGAGAAGGTGTTTTTCTAGGCTCCTGTTGATCCTTCCCCGTTGTCCGGCCGGATATCCCGTGCCTGCCAATGCGGTTGTTGAGGGAGCAGGCTTTCGGAGTTAAAAACAATGTCAGAAGCTACTCTGTATTTTATTCAGCAGCTCATAAACGGGCTGACGATTGGCAGCGCCTATGCGCTGATCGCCATCGGCTATACGATGGTTTACGGCATCATTGGCATGATTAACTTTGCCCATGGTGAAATCTACATGATCGGTGCCTACACCGCACTGATCGCCATCACTGGCCTTGCGACCCTCGGTGTTGCCTGGCTGCCCCTGATACTGATCGTTGCCCTGGTGTGTGCGGTGATTGTATCCAGCGCCATGGGCTGGGCCGTGGAACGGGTGGCTTACCGGCCGGTTCGTGGCCGGCACCGGCTGATTCCGCTGATCTCTGCGATCGGTATGTCCATCTTCCTGCAGAACTATGTCCACCTCGCCCAAGGTTCCCGCAATGTCGGCTTCCCTCTGCTTATCGATGGCGGATTTATTTTCGGCTCAGAGTCGACCTTTCAGGGAATGGTTTCATACATGCAGATCACGATATTTGTCACCACCTTCCTCTGCATGACCGCCCTGTCCCTGTTTATATCCCGTTCTCGCATTGGCCGCGCTTGCCGCGCCGTGTCTCAGGATCTGGGCATGGCCAATCTGCTGGGCATCGACACTAACCGCATCATTGCCGCCACCTTCGTGATTGGCGCTGCCCTGGCGGCCGTGGCCGGACTGCTGCTGGGTATGTACTACGGCTCCGTCGACCCACTCTTCGGCTTTATCGCCGGCCTGAAAGCCTTCACCGCTGCGGTTCTGGGGGGCATTGGAAGTATCCCCGGCGCCATGCTGGGCGGACTTATCCTGGGCGTTTCCGAGAGCATGACCTCAGCCTACATCAGTGGCGCGTATAAAGATGTCGTTTCATTCGGCCTCCTCATTCTGATCCTGCTGTTCAAACCCACCGGCCTGCTCGGCAAACCGGAGGTTGAGAAGATCTGATGATTGCCAATAACCTGAAACACGCACTGTTCTGCGGGGTGATAACTCTGGTTATCTCCTACCCCATCCTTGGCTTCAACCTCGTTGCCGAAGGCATCGACATCACACTCACCGGCGCCAACACCACAACGTTGGTATTGGTCGCGCTGGCTGCTCTTGTTGTCTTTGGGTTTCAACTGTTCCGCGACCACATCATGAGCACGATTGCCGCCATCCCCAAGCCGGCCTCCGACACCCCAAAAGAGCCCATGGAAGAGAACAAACGGGCCCGGATCGAATCCTGGGTGCTTACTGGCATTCTGGTGCTGGCGCTGTTCTGGCCGTTCTTTGTCTCCCGGGGCTCGGTGGATCTGGCAACCCTGGTGCTGATCTACATCATGCTGGCCCTCGGCCTGAACGTGGTGGTAGGGCTTGCCGGCCTGCTGGACCTTGGCTACGTCGCGTTCTACGCGGTGGGTGCCTACACCTTTGCCCTGCTCTCGGACTACGCTGGCTTCTCGTTCTGGATGGCCTTGCCGGTAGGTGCCTTGCTGGCCGCCCTGTTCGGGCTGGTACTGGGCTTCCCGGTGCTGCGATTGCGGGGCGACTACCTGGCCATTGTCACTCTCGGCTTTGGCGAGATCATCCGCATCCTGCTGAACAACTGGACCAGCCTGACCGGCGGGCCCAACGGCATTGGTGGCATTCCCGAACCCACCCTGTTCGGCATGGAATTCGGTCGCCGGGTCAAGGAAGAAGGCAACACCTCCTTCCATGAAACCTTCGGCATCGCCTACAGCGGTGAGGACAAGGTCATTTTCCTCTATCTGATCTCCCTGGTGCTGGCGGTGTTCACCGCCCTGGTCATTCGGCGCTTCATGCGGATGCCGGTGGGCCGGGCCTGGGAAGCCTTGCGTGAGGATGAAATCGCGGCCCGCTCCCTGGGGCTCAACCGCACCGCCGTCAAACTCTCGGCCTTCACCATTGGCGCCTTCTTTGCCGGCTTCGCGGGCACGGTCTTTGCGTCCAAGCAGGGCTTCATCAGCCCGGAATCGTTTGTCTTCCTGGAGTCCGCCATCATCCTGGCGATTGTTGTACTCGGGGGTATGGGCTCCCAGCTCGGTGTGATTCTGGCGGCCATCGCCGTCACCATCCTGCCGGAACTGGCCCGGGAGTTCTCCGAGTACCGCATGCTGATTTTCGGCGCCGCCATGGTGCTGATGATGATCTGGCGGCCACAGGGTATGATGCCCATGCGCCGTATACACATTGAACTGACAAAGCAGGAGTGACGGACGATGCTTGACGTACAAAATCTGTCCATGCGCTTTGGCGGCCTGCTTGCGGTGGACCAGGTATCTCTCGATGTTCAGGAGCATGAAATTGTTTCCATCATCGGGCCCAACGGTGCCGGCAAAACCACCGTGTTCAACTGTATGAGCGGTTTCTACAAACCCACCGGTGGCAAAATCCTGTTCGAAGGGCAGGAGATCCAGGGCAAGCCCGACTACCGGATTTCCAGAAGGGGCCTGGTGAGAACCTTCCAGCACGTCAGGCTGTTCAGCCAAATGACAGTGGTGGAAAACCTTCTGGTGGCCCAGCACCGGCACCTGAACACCAACCTGATCGCGGGCCTGCTGAGCACACCGGATTACCGCAAGCGCGAGCAAAAATCCCTGGACCGGGCCGCCTACTGGCTCGATCGCGTGGGTCTGCTGGAGCTGGCCAACCGGGAAGCCGGCAACCTGGCCTATGGCCAGCAGCGGCGCCTGGAAATCGCTCGCTGCATGGTGACCGAGCCCAGGCTGCTGATGCTCGACGAGCCAGCCGCCGGCCTCAACCCCGCTGAAACCAAAAACCTCAACCAGCTGATCGTCAGCCTGAAAGAGGATTACAACGTTTCGGTGGTGCTGATTGAGCACGACATGAGCCTGGTGATGGATATCTCCGACCGGATCTATGTCATTAACCAGGGGCGCCCCCTGGCCAATGGCACGCCACAGGACATCCGCCAGAACGACGACGTGATCAAAGCCTATCTGGGCGAGGCCTGAGGAAAAACCATGCTTGTATTAGAAGACGTCCATACCCATTACGGCAAAATCGAAGCACTGCACGGAGTGTCTGTGGAAGTAAAAAAGGGAGAGATTGTCTCCCTGATCGGCGCCAATGGCGCCGGTAAAACCACCCTGCTGATGACGGTGTGCGGCAATCCCCAGGCCAGCGCCGGGCGGGTGATCCTGCAGGGCCGGGATATTACCCGGGACCCCACCGCCAACATCATGCGATCCGGCATTTCCATCGTGCCGGAGGGCCGGCGGGTGTTTTCGGGCCTGACTGTTGAGGAAAACCTGCACATGGGGGGGTTTTTCAACACCAAACCCGAAATCCGGAAAAGCATCGACCATGTGTACGAGCTGTTCCCCCGCCTGAAGGAGCGTGAACATCAGCGGGCGGGCACCATGTCCGGCGGTGAACAGCAAATGCTGGCCATTGGTCGTGCCCTGATGAGCAAGCCCAACATGATCATTCTGGATGAGCCATCCCTCGGGCTGGCTCCCTTGGTGATCAAGCAGATCTTCGAGATCATTGGCCACTTGCGGGAAGAAGGCATTACCGTGTTCCTGGTGGAGCAGAACGCGCATCAGGCGCTGAACCTGGCAGACCGGGGCTATGTCCTGGAAACCGGCCGGATACGGCTCCATGATACCGGCAAGAACCTGCTTGACAATCCAGACGTACAGAATGCCTACCTGGGCGGTTAGCGTCCGTATCCTGCGCACGAAAAAGCCGGGGGCATGTCACCATGCCCCCGGCTTTTTTAATCAGGCAACCGCGTATTACTGAACGCTTTTAATGGTGCCCTTATAACCTTCCACGGTTACATCAATGGTGCCGTATACGACATAATCGTTCTTCTTGACGGTGTAACGCGGGGCTACAATCACATCGGCACCGGAGGCCGAGATGGCGTTGTAGGCTGCCGCGGACTTAACCGCAGACACCGGGTCCAGGCCTCCAAGACCAAAGGCGCTGCTGCCACCGTTGCCGTATTCCATGCCATCAGCATATTCATTGTCATCACTCAGGGTGAAGAACAGAATCTTGGTGGCAGAGGACTGGCCCGTGATTTTTTCGCCAACTTCGATATCAGCCTTGATATCCGTATCAACAGAGCCGTTCAGGGGAACGGGGCTGGAGCTGACGTTAAGGGAGGAACAACCGGTCATTGCGCCGGCCAGCAAGAGGCTGGATGCGATCAGTACGTTTTTCACAGAATACTCTCCATGTGTTGTGTGTAAGCCTTCATGGCCGCGCGCACTATACTCAATGACCATATTTATAACAAGTTTATGAAAAAAATTTGTTTTTTAGCCTGTTTGGCAATATGTACATACGGTCATTTTTGCCGGATTATCGGGCCAAATCGATGATTCACTGTTCAGTAACCTTGCCTTTCAGTGATTTGGACTATACTCAACGGAACGGTCAACCTGTCTCCACAGAAAAATCAGTCAGGGCCGTTTTCACGAACGATTCCGCTATGTTGCGAATCTGTCGTGTTATGCGACGAGAGCTAAAAACCACAGAAAGGAGTGGATAATGAAAAAACTGATCGCAGGTGCAATTCTTCTGGGCGCTTCCTCCATGGCCTTTGCCCAACCGGGCTGTGGCGTTGGTGCCATGATCTGGAAGGGACAGTCCGGGATTGCTCCCCACGTGTTGGCGGCAACCACCAACGGAACCTTCGGCAACCAGACCTTCGGTATGACCACCGGTACCCTCGGCTGTCAGACCAACGAAGCCGTCCAGTCCATGGCCATGTACATGGACAGCAACATCGACAAGGTCGCCCGCGACATGTCCCGGGGCTCTGGTGAAAACCTCGATACCCTGGCAGTGCTGCTGGGCGTGGACGAAGCGGACCGCGATACCTTCCGTCAGGTCTTGCAGCACAACTTCGCCACTATCTTCCCGAACTCCGACACCACCTCCGGCGAAGCCGTCGATGCCATTGTGGCCCTGCTGGAGAAAAATGAGTCACTAAGCAAGTACGTAGCAGCCTGATACCGGATCCATACCCGGCATCAATCAAGAGAAGGGACCCACTGCGCCAGGGACGGCGCATCTTCCCGGCCTTACACTCAGCTAACTCCCGGAAACCTTTGTCATTCATGGGCAATTTGCTTCGTCTTGGGTCAGCCATCGGCTGGCTCGCAGTAGGCCTCCCGGCTTTGGCAGACACTGCTGCCGGCCCGGATAACCCTTATCTCGACCCGACCTGGCTAACCCTGGTCCATTACCAGAAAAACATCGTCGGGGACGGTTATACCAGCCAGGCGGACGACCCCGACTTTTTTCTGAGCGATCAGGGCAAGACCTCCCCCAGAGCCGAGTTTGAAGCCACACTCCAGGCCATCCAGGCGCCCGGGGGCGGCAACGACCATGCACGATGCCGGTTTCCGGCCCGGGATCGCTGGCTCAGGGCACAACGGGATCTGCCCGACACGCCGGTGGTCTGCCCGGCCTACCAACAGTGGTCCGATACCCTGAATACCGAGACGGTAACCCTGGTGTTTGCCGCTTCCTACCTGAACAGCCCGTCATCCATGTTCGGCCACACCTTCCTCCGGCTTGACCCACCCAAAGAAGACGACGAAACCAATCTGCTGCTGGCCAATACCATCTCCTATGCCGCGGATGCCGCCGCCCATGACAGCGAACTCCTGTTCGCCTACCGGGGTATCTTCGGAGGCTATCCGGGCATCACCACGGTTCAGCCCTACTACGAGAAAATCCGCCTGTATTCCGACATTGAGAACCGGGATCTCTGGGAATACACCCTGAACCTGAGCCAGAGTGAAGTGGACATGATGGTGGCGCACGCCTGGGAGATCCGGGACCATAACTTCGACTACTACTTCTTTGACGAGAACTGTGCCTATCGTCTGCTGGCACTGATCGACGTAGCCCGGCCCGGCACCAACCTGCTGGCGGAGGTTGGTACCCACGCCATCCCCTCGGACACGGTTCGCTGGGTGGTGGACAAGGGGCTGGTGCGCGACATCCACTACCGGCCCTCGGCAGCCACCTCCGTTGCCTACAGCCTCGACAGGCTGCCCGACGACCAGCAAACCCTGGCCGCCGCCCTGGCCAACGGCTATATCAGCGCCAGTGGCCCCGAGATCACAGCGCTGACACCCACCGAGCAAGCCCACGTACTGGATGCCACCTACGATTACGTGCGCTACCAGAGCGAAGCCGAGGGCTGGCCCCGGGAGCTCGCCGCGCCGCTGTCCCACGACCTGCTGAGTGCCCGCAGCCAGATCGACAACACGCCGCCACCGGCAACGCCGCCCAGGCCCGATGTGCGCGACGATCAGGGCCACGATACCTTCCGGATCAGCCTGGGGGCCGGCCAACAGGCACACCGGGAGTTCACCCGGTTGACCTTGCGGCCAGCCTACCACGACGTCCTCGATCCGCCGGAAGGTTATCGCAGCGGCGCCCAGCTGCAGTTCCTGCGCCTGGATGCCCGCTACTATACGGATAATGACGAACTGCAGCTGGAACAGCTCACCGGTGTTGAGATACGTTCCCTGAGCCCGAGAAACGCCTTCTTCTCCCCGCTATCCTGGCAAGTCGGGTTCGGCGGCCGTCGAACCGAAACAGGCCACAAGCGCGTTCTGACACCGTACCTGGAAGGCGGTACCGGAGGCAGCTGGCGCCTGGGCGATCACACCCAGGCATTCGCGCTGGCCACCGCCGACCTGGAGATCGACAACGACCTCCGGCGGGGCTACGACGCAGCCCCCGGCGCCGATATCGGCCTGCTACACCAGAACCCCCGCTTCAGCCTGCTGGCCGGGGCGAAAACCAAAGCCTGGATCGTCAGCAGCCAGCGCCGCCAGGATCAGCTCTACGCAAAGGCCAACTGGCACATCGGGCGAGACTTCAGCCTGTTTGCCGAATTCACCCGGGAAGACCACTTCGACAGGTACCAAAGCACATGGCAAGCCGGACTGCACGCCTACTTCTGAGCCTCAAAGCACGCCGCCTGACTGCACTCGTCCTGAGCCTGCTGCTCCTGCCCGGGTGCAGCAGCCTGTTCTTCTACCCGGACCGCGTCACCTACCTCACCCCGGATCGTCTCAACCTCAGCTACGACGACGTCTACCTGGACACCGCCGACGGCGAAACCCTCCACGGTTGGTGGCTGCCTGCGGAAACACCTGAGAGCGATGCCAAGGGCACGGTCTATTTTCTCCATGGCAACGCCCAGAATATCAGCAGCCACCTCCTCAACGTCGCCTGGTTACCCGGGGAAGGCTACAACGTCTTCATCCTCGACTACCGGGGCTACGGAAAGTCCACCGGCGCCCCGGATATCGACGGCGCCCTGCACGATGTCGAAACCGGCCTGCGCTGGCTGGCCGGGAACACCGATGTGAAAGGCCGGCCCGTCTACATCCTCGGCCAGAGCCTGGGCGGCGCCCTCGCCATCCCCCTGGCCAGCGAATGGACCCGGCGCCGGGAACAACCCCACCTCGACGGCCTGATACTGGACGGCACCTTCTCCGGTTTTCGCAAAATCGCTCGGGAGAAACTCGGCGCCTTCTGGCTCACCTGGCCGTTCCAGATTCCCCTGAGCTGGACCATTCCGGCGGACTACGAAGGCGTTGACTACATCGACGATATCAGTCCGATTCCGGTGATGATTATTCACAGTGTCCGGGATGGGATTATTCCGTTTCATCATGGGGAGGCGCTTTATGAGGCCGCGGAAGAGCCAAAGGAATTTCTGCAGACGGATACGCCTCACGCGGCGACGTTTGTGATTCCGGGGTATCGCGAGGCGGTTCTTGAGTTTATGGAAGGGCCATAAAAAACCCGCCGAACTCGTGAGAGTGGCGGGTTTTTTGTCGGATTACGCCTTCGGCTAATCCGACCTACCTGTTGCGTCAACCAGCTTAGGCAGAGAAGTCGGTCGGCTGCTCGCCTTCCGCAACTTCCTTCATGGACAGCTTGACGCGACCACGGTTATCCACATCCAGCACCTTCACCAGAACTTCCTGACCTTCGCTCAGCTCATCAGTGACATTCTCGATGCGGCGCTCGGAGATCTGGGAAATGTGCACCAGACCATCCTTGCCGGGCAGGATGTTCACGAAGGCACCAAAGTCCACAATGCGCTCAACGCGGCCCTTGTAGATAGCACCCACTTCGATCTCCGCGGTAATTTCCTTAACCCGGTTCACCGCCGCCTGGGCCGCTTCCTGGTTATCGGCGTAGATCTTCACGTTGCCGTCGTCATCCAGATCAATGGACGCACCGGTCTCGTCACAGATGGAACGGATCACAGAACCGCCCTTGCCGATCACGTCACGGATCTTCTCCGGATTGATCTTGATGGTGGTAATGCTCGGCGCGCGCGCAGACAGCTCGGCACGGGGCGTAGAGATCACCTTGTTCATCTCGCCCAGAATGTGCAGGCGCGCCGCGTGGGCCTGTTCCAGGGCCAGTTCCATGATCTCGTCGGTAATGCCGTTGATCTTGATATCCATCTGCAGGGCGGTGACGCCCTCCTGGGTACCGGCAACTTTGAAGTCCATGTCGCCCAGGTGGTCTTCGTCACCCAGGATATCGGTCAGAACCGCGAACTTGTCGCCTTCCTTGACCAGGCCCATGGCGATACCGGCCACCGGCGCCTTGATGGGCACACCCGCGTCCATCAGTGCCAGGCTGGAACCACAGACCGAGGCCATGGAGCTGGAACCGTTGGATTCAGTGATCTCGGATACTGCCCGGATGGCGTACGGGAACTCTTCCAGAGTCGGCATGACCGCCAGAACACCACGTTTGGCCAGACGACCGTGGCCAACCTCGCGGCGGCCCGGGGTGCCGACACGACCCGCTTCACCCACGGAATACGGAGGGAAGTTGTAGTGGAACAGGAACGGATCCTTACGCTCGCCTTCCAGGGCATCGATGATCTGCACATCGCGGGAGGTACCCAGCGTGGTGGTCACGATGGCCTGGGTTTCACCCCGGGTGAACAGCGCTGAACCGTGAACACTGGGCAGAATGCCCACTTCAATCTCGATCGGACGCACGGTCTTGTTGTCGCGGCCATCAATACGGGGCTTGCCCTCGATCACCTGGTTCCGGACGATGGCTTTTTCCACCTTGCCAAAATACTTTTTGACGTCATCCGCGGACGGCTGGCCTTCCTCTTCGCCGGCCAGTTTCTCAACCAGGGCCGACTTGATCTCGCCCAGGCGAGCATAGCGCTCCATCTTGTCACGGATGCCGTAGGCTTCCTCAATGGCAGCAGCAGCTTCGGACTTGACGATATTCAGCAGCTCGGTGTTCTCCGGTTCTGGTTGCCAGTCCCAACGCGGTTTGCCGTTCTCGGCCGCAAATTCCCGGATGGCGTTAACAGCCACCTGCATTTCCTGATGGGCGTACAGAACGCCACCCAGCATCTGGTCTTCCGTCAGGCCCTTGGCTTCAGACTCCACCATTAGAACCGCATCTCCGGTACCGGCAACCACCATGTCCAGCAGGGAGGTTTGCAGCTCTTCGAAGGTCGGGTTCAGAAAGTAGCCCCGCTCGTTGGTGTAACCCACGCGGGAAGCACCGATGGGGCCATCAAACGGAATGCCGGAAATGGACAGCGCCGCAGAAGCGGCCAGCATTGCGGCAATATCCGGATCCTGGTTCTTGCTCGAGGACATCACCGTGGTAATGACCTGAACTTCGTTCATGAAGCCGTTCGGGAACAGCGGACGAATCGGACGGTCGATCAGGCGGGAGGTCAGGGTTTCCTTCTCGGAAGGACGACCTTCGCGCTTGAAGAAGCCACCGGGAATTTTACCCACGGCGTAGGTCTTCTCGAAGTAGTTGACCGTCAGCGGGAAGAACGGCTGACCCGGCTTGGCTTCCTTGGCGCCGACGACCGTACCGAGAACGGAAATATCGTCGATGGTTACCAGCACGGAGCCGGTTGCCTGGCGGGCAATACGGCCGGTTTCCAGGGTGACGGTTTTGCCACCGAGTTCAAATGTTTTCTTGATGGGATTCAGATTCACAATAACTCCTGATCTATCTTTTCCGAATTGATTCAATCCGCGCGCCCCTGCGTGCGGATCGTTGTTCGCAGGCGTGTTCCTGTGACCCGAAGCCAACCCGTCTGAAAGCTAACAGGCTGTTGCAAAACCCCGCTCCGTCTGGCGATTCGGGAATCGGCCAGGCCCGGGTTTTTCAACAACCTGCTATCAATTTCGGCTTTCCGTTACGACAGGGAACCCTTCATTATCACTGACAACACAACTGCGGCGTACATGCCCTTTGCCGTCCCCGGATCCGGGGCCTGGCAAAACGCAGGAGAGAAGCACAGCCGGCAGCACCCGAAGGTGCTACCGGTTGAAGGCCACAAGGACCGGATCAGCGACGCAGGCCCAGACGCTGGATAAGCTCCAGGTAACGGTCGGCGTTTTTGCGCTTCAGGTAATCCAGCAGCTTACGACGCTGGTTTACCATACGGATCAGACCACGGCGGGAATGATGATCCTGCTTGTTGATCTTGAAGTGATCCTGCAGCTTGTTGATGTTGGCGCTCAGCAGTGCCACCTGAACTTCAGGGGAACCGGTATCGCCATCACCTTGCTGATAATCCTGAACAATCTGTGCTTTCTCATTGGCAGACAGTGCCATAACTCACCTCATTGTTTGCGATGCTATCGAATACGGCCGAACCGCGCATCTCTACAGCCCGGCTACACAGCATTACGCCTGAGGCGTTCCGCTGCTTTTCACCAGACGACGGGGCACCAGCCTGGTGTCCTCGTCTTCCGATAAAGCTTCTGCCAGCCCCACAAAGCCCCTGTTGCCATAAATGCGCACAAAGCCATGGAGTGACTGACCCGGTATTCTAACCGGTTGTCCGTTCAATATCGATACCAGCGCCGGTCCCGCCAACCGGTGCTCCGGGAACATGGAAAGGGCGGCGTCCGGCGCGACCAGCAGGCCATCCAGGCTTTCCTCCCGCTCCCGCATGGCCTCCAGGTCTTTTACATCACGGGCATCGGCCAGGGTAAACCCCGAGGCCATGGTTCGCCGCAAGGCGATGACGTGTGCTCCGCAGCCGAGCGCTTCGCCCAGATCCTCAACCAGTGAGCGAATGTACGTACCCTTGGTGCAACTCACTGCGATGTCCAGCTCGTTGTCCCGCACATCCAGTAGCGTTAGCTGGTAAATGGTGACCGGGCGCGCCGGGCGCGCCACCTCGATGCCCTCGCGGGCGTACTCGTATAGTGGTCGCCCCTTGTGCTTGAGCGCGGAATACATGGAGGGAACCTGCTGTATGTCACCACGGAACTGATCCAGCAGGGGCTCGAGACGTTCGGTGGAGAGGTCGGTCGGCACCGGTTTTTCCGCCACGACCGCACCCTCACTGTCGCCAGTCTCGGTACGAACGCCGAGCCTCGCAGTGGCGATATAAGCCTTGTCACTGTCCAGCATCATCTGGGAAAACTTGGTCGCCTCCCCGAAACACAACGGCAGTACACCGGTCGCCAGCGGATCCAGGGCACCGGTGTGTCCGGCCTTGGCCGCCCCGAACAACCGCTTGACCTCTTGCAGAATGCCATTGGAGGTGATGCCCTGAGGCTTATCAATGACCAGGATGCCGTTAACATCACGGCCTTTGCGACGACGACTCAAGCGTCCCGCTCCGGGTTACCCGATACCGGATCGTCGTTGTCGTCCCTGGGCACCGCCGGCTTTTCACCCACGGCCTCGCGAATCAGGCTGTCCATGTGGCGGCTGTAGCCCTGGAGGCTGTCAAAGTGAAAGCGCAGTTGCGGCACAACCCGCAACTTCATGGCGCGCCCCACCTGGCCACGCAGGAACCCCGCTGCCTTGTTCAGCGCCGACAGTGACGTTTTCACTTCCGGCGATTCGGCGGTCAGTTCCTCGGTCGAGAGCAGGGAGACATAGATGTCGGCGTAGCCAAGATCACGACTGACCTTGACTGCGTTGACCGTCACCATGCCCACCCTGGGATCCTTGACCTCCCGCTGAATCAGCTGAGCCAGTTCCCGTTGCATCTGATCGCCGATGCGATCAATACGACTGAACTCTCTTGGCATCAGGCCCCCGTGGATTCGAGCTTGCGTTCAACCCGGACGCGATCAAAGACCTCGATCTGGTCTCCGACTTTCACGTCGTAGCCTTTCACGCCAATACCGCACTCCATGCCATTGCGGACTTCGGGAACGTCGTCCTTGAAGCGACGCAGGGATTCCAGCTCGCCTTCAAAGATCACCACGTTGTCCCGCAGAACCCGAATCGGCTTGTTACGGTAGACGTTGCCCTCAACCACCATACAGCCGGCCACCTGACCGAACTTCGGTGAGCGGAACACATCGCGAACATCGGCAATGCCGACAATGTCTTCACGGAATTCCGGCGCCAGCATGCCCGTCAGGGCGGCTTTCACGTCATCAATCAGATTGTAGATGATGCTGTAGTAGCGCAGATCCAGACCTTCCTGTTCGACCAGGCGCTTGGAGGCGGTGTCGGCTCGCACGTTGAAACCGAAGATAACCGCGTTGGTCGCCATGGCAAGGCTGACGTCAGTCTCGGCGATACCACCGACACCGGAAGACACAATCTTCACCTGGACCTCGTCATTGCCAAGGTCCTGCAGGGCCTTGGTAATGGCTTCCAGAGAGCCACGCACATCGGTCTTGAGCACGACGTTGAGGGTTTTGACCTCGTCCTTGCCCATGTTCTCGAACAGGTTCTCAAGCTTCGCCGCCTGCTGACGCTGGAGGCGCTGCTCCCGCTCGCGGATCTGCCGAAATTCGGCCAGTTCCTTCGCTTTGCGCTCGTCTGCAACTGCAAAGAACTCATCACCGGCGTCCGGTGTGCCATTCAGGCCGAGAATCTCAACCGGAATCGACGGGCCAGCTTCCCTGGTCTGCTTGCCGGCTTCGTCGGTCATCGCCCGAACTTTGCCGAAATAGGCACCGGCAACCACCATATCACCCTGGCGCAGGGTACCGTTCTGAACCAGGACGGTCGCCACGGAGCCACGGCCCCGCTCAAGGCTCGACTCAACGACAACACCCTTGGCCGGCGCATCCGTAACGGCTTCCAGTTCAAGGATTTCAGACTGCAGCAAGACAGCCTCGAGCAGCGCATCGATACCTTCACCGGTGTGGGCGGAAACAGGCACAAACTGAACATCCCCGCCCCAGTCTTCCGGAACGACTTCCAGGGCAGCCAGTTCACTCTTGATGCGGTCCGGGTCAGCCCCTTCCTTGTCCATCTTGTTGATGGCTACCACCAGCGGCACACCGGCGGAGCGGGCGTGCTGCACCGCTTCCTTGGTCTGCGGCATAACGCCGTCATCCGCCGCGACAACCAGGATAACGATATCGGTACACTGGGCACCACGGGCACGCATCGCCGTAAAGGCTGCGTGGCCCGGCGTATCCAGGAAGGACACCATGCCGTGATCCGTTTCCACGTGATAGGCACCGATGTGCTGGGTAATGCCACCGGACTCGCCGGAGGCCACCTTGGTACGGCGAATATAATCCAGCAGCGAGGTTTTGCCGTGGTCAACGTGACCCATCACGCTCACCACCGGAGCACGCTTGGTCTTTTCACCACCCTCGAATGAGAACTCACTCAGAACTTCTTCCTCGAAGGCATCTTCACTGACGGTCCTGGCTTTGTGCCCCAGTTCCTCGGTCACAAGAACCGCGGTTTCCTGGTCCAGCGCCTGGTTAATGGTGGCCATGACACCCATACCCATCAGGGTTTTGATGACATCCGCCGATTTGACCGCCATGCGCTGGGCAAGATCGCCAACGCTGATGGTTTCCGGAATCTCTACTTCTCTGACCATTGGTTTGGTCGGCCTCTCGAAGCCATGACGCTTCTCTTTGGGTTTCTTTTTCGCGCGCAGCGGCTTACGCAGGGTGGTGTCTTCCTCTTCTTCGGAAATCACCAGCGGCTCGTCCACCGGACGACTGCGCGGACCACGATGGCCAGCCTGTTTCTTTTTCGGCTTGCCTTCTTCCACTTCGTCGCCACGTTCGCGAACTTTTTCTTTCTTTTTCTTCGGCTTGCGGTCTTTACCTTCACCCTCGGCCGGCGGCGGAATGGGCATATCCTCCGGCGCGGGAACAGGCTCGGGCTCAGGTTTGGCGGCCGGCTTCGGCTCTGCCTTTTCTTCCGCTACCGGCGTTTCGGCAGGCGCTTCTTCCTGAGTGCCCGCGGCGGTATCCGCCGTGGCTTTCGTCTCTGCCTGAGGCGCCTGTTCCGCAGCAACCTTGGGCGCCTCCTCTACCGGCGCCTGGGGCTGGGATTGCGCCTGCTCTTCAGCGGCGGCCTCCTGTGCCGCTGACTCCGCCTCCGGCTGAGCCTCCGCGCGCTTGATGTAGGTGCGCCGTTTGCGGACTTCCACATTCACTGTCTTGGCCTTGCCAGCCTTCAGTGTCGTGGTGGTTTTACGCTTCAGTGTGATCTTGCGCGGCTCGGAGTCCGCCTCACCGTGGGTCTTTCGCAAATAGGCCAGCAACTGCTGCTTCTCATCACTGGAGACTGCGTCATTTTCCGAGCGCGCCTTAAGGCCGGCTTCCACGATCTGCTTCAGCAAACGATCCACGGGAGCGCCTACATCTTCGGCCAGTTGTTTTACCGTTACTTCAGCCATACTGGTCCTCCTCCCGAATTAAGCCTGGTCTTCAAACCAGGGGGCACGTGCGGTCATAATCAACTGACCGGCACGCTCTTCATCCATACCGTCGATCTCGAGCAGGTCATCCACCGACTGCTCCGCCAGGTCTTCCATCGTGCGTACGCCCATGCCGGCGAGTTTGAATGCCAGACCACGATCCATGCCGTCCATCGCCAGAAGATCTTCCGCTGGCTCCGCGCCCTCAAGAGCTTCCTCACTGGCCAGCGCCTGGTTCAGCAAAACGTCCTTGGCACGACGACGAAGTTCGGTAACGGTTTCTTCGTCAAAACCGTCAATGGCCAGCATCTCTTCCATCGGTACATAAGCCACTTCCTCGATTGAGGTAAACCCCTCCTCAATCAGGATGCCAGCAAATTCCTCATCGACATCCAGGTTGCCGGTGAAGTGCTCCACCAGGCGCGTGTACTCCTGCTCCTGGCGCTCGCCGGCTTCCTCTTCGGTCATTACGTTCAGTATCCAGCCGGTCAGGTCCGTGGCCAGACGCACGTTCTGGCCGTTACGGCCGATGGCCTGGGCCAGGTTGTCTTCGGCGACCGCCACTTCCATGGTATGGCGATCCTCATCCATCACAATGGAGGCAACTTCCGCCGGTGCCATGGCGTTGATCACCAACTGCGCCGGATTGTCGTCCCAGAGCACGATATCGACGCGCTCTCCGCCAAGCTCGTTGGATACCGCCTGCACCCTGGACCCGCGCATACCAACACAGGCACCCACCGGATCAATCCGGCGATCATTGGTTTTCACGGCGATCTTGGCACGGGAACCGGGATCTCGGGCGGCGCCGCGGATCTCAATCAGCTCCTCGGCAATCTCCGGTACTTCAATGCGGAACAGTTCGATCAGCATCTGTGATGCCGTGCGGCTCAGGATAAGCTGGGGGCCGCGATGATCGGTCCGGATCTCCAGCAACAGGGAGCGCACCCGGTCACCCATGCGGAAGGTTTCCCGGGGAATCAGGTGCTCCCGCGGTAACAGGGCCTCGGCGTTACTGCCGAGATCGACAATCACATTGTCGCGGGTCACTTTCTTGACCGTGCCAGACACCAGCTCACCGACACGATCACGGTAGCTGTCGACAATTTTCATGCGTTCGGCTTCGCGAACTTTCTGGAAGATGATCTGTTTCGCAGCCTGGGCACCAATCCGGCCAAATGCCTCGGATTCGACTTTCTCTTCGTGGGTATCGCCAGGCTTCAGGGCCGGGTCGATCTCCTCGGCTTCCTGCAGAGTGAGCTCGGTACCCAGCGCAGGCACGGCATCGTTGTCCACAACCAGCCAACGACGGAAGGTTTCGTACTCTCCGGTTTTCCGGTCAATCGAAACCCGGATATCCGCCTCTTCGTCATCAAAGCGTTTTTTGGCAGCGGTGGCCAGTGCCAGTTCGATCGCCTCAAAAATCACATCCTTCTCGACCCCTTTCTCGTTCGAGACGGATTCAACCACCAGCAAGATCTCTTTACTCATTGGATTGCCCTGCCCTCAACATAAACTGTGCGTCCACTGACGTTTTAATATCACTCATTCGAATACCGGTATGATGTGGGCCTTTTCGATGCTGTCAAACGGCAACAGGTATTCGTGGTCATCAACGACCACCACCACATCATCGCCTTCCACACCCCGGATCAGACCCTGAAACTTCCGGCGCCCCTCAAAGGCCATCCGGAGACGAATCTGAACCTGGTGACCGGCAAACGCTTCGTATTGCTCCAGACGAAACAGCGGGCGATCCATCCCCGGGGATGAAACCTCAAGTGTGTATTCCGTCTGGATGGGATCTTCCACATCCATCACACCGCTGATCTGGCGACTGACTTTTTCACAGTCCTCAA
Organism: uncultured Marinobacter sp.; assembly: GCF_946886895.1. The sequence continues at coordinate 216,892 of NZ_CAMPJO010000001.1, forward strand.
TGCCGATGCCGTTCTCGGCATCGTCAATAAACACCCGCAGCAGGGAATGATGGCCCTGGGAGCGGAATTCCATGCCCCAGAACTCATACCCCAGGCCCTCGACCACAGGCTGAAGAATGTCTTCCAGTTGCTTAAGCTTGGCTGACAAGTTACGCCTTCTCCGTTATCAGATTTACCGACCCCAAAAACAAAAAAAGGGCTGTTTTATCAGCCCTTTTTATGCACCAGGGCCCTCTGCGCCAGGCCCCTTAATCAAAAAGCCCCGAACGAATGGGGCCTTTTGTTGCAAGAACTCACAGGAAGCAAACCGATGTACCGCTTCCTGCTGACAGACACCTGGCCTGCCAGAAACCCGTCAGCACAAAGCTGCAGGTCCCAATATCCGCCGGAGTATAGAGACGCCAGACAGAGTGGTCAAGGACTGACCAAAGAAAAACGGCCTGGAATGTCCAAGCCGTTTTCTTTACAGATGGTGCCCGGGGCCGGACTCGAACCGGCACGGCTTTCGCCACTACCCCCTCAAGATAGCGTGTCTACCAGTTTCACCACCCGGGCAACACTTTTACTCGAGCTCGGGGAGTTCTGGCTCCCCGTTCCCGGTTTCGCTCGGGGCTGCTGCACCGTCTTCAGCGGCTGATGTATCGGCTGGGGTCTTGCTGGACTCCTGAACTACAGGAATACCGGCTTGCCCGGCCACTTCAGCCCGCTGCTTGGCAAACACCGCCAGCGAGAAACTTGTTACAAAAAACACAATGGCGAGCAGGGTTGTCATCCGGGTCAGGAAGCTGCCACTGCCCTGGCTACCGAAAACGGTCTGGGAGGCACCACCACCAAAGGCTGCGCCAGCATCGGCACCTTTGCCCTGCTGAATCAGCACCAGACCCACCAGTGCCACGGCGATAACCACGTGCACAACGACTACCAGTGTTTCCAACCAATCCATAACGACTCTCGCGAACCTTATACGTTAGATACTCGCCGGTACAGCCCGGCAAATACTCACAAAATCCTCAGCTTTTAACGACGCACCACCGATCAAACCACCGTCAATGTCCGGCTCGGCGAAAAGTGCCGCTGCATTATCCGCTTTTACACTACCCCCGTAAAGCAGAGATACGTCTTCCGCCGGGGCACCGAGCTCAGCAAGCTGCTTACGTATCCAGCCATGCATCGCCTGGGCATCTCCCGCCGTGGCGGTTTTCCCTGTCCCGATTGCCCAGACCGGCTCGTACGCGACTACCACTTGCTGCCAGCGATCATGGCCAACTTTCGCCAACCCGCTCCGAACCTGAGCCGCTACCACCGACTCAGCCTTACCGGACTCTCGCTCGGCGAGCGTTTCGCCAACGCAGACCACGGCGGTCAGCCCACTTGAGAGCAGGTGCTCAACCTTGGCGGCTACACTCTCGTCGGTCTCGCCAAACAACTGGCGGCGCTCCGAGTGACCCACCAGGGCAAATTCACACCCCATGTCCCAAGCCATGCCTGCGGAGATTTCTCCGGTGTAGGCACCCGACAGCCACTGCCCGACGTTCTGAACACCAACGGATACTGAAGCGCCGGCTAACTCGACCACATCCCTGACGTACAAAGCGGGCGGAATAATAACAACTTCCGCACCGTTATCAAGGTCGCTGATTCCGGACCGGACCGAGCCCACCAGGCTTTTCGCCAGATCTCTCGACCCGTTCATTTTCCAGTTACCGGCTACAATCTTGCGGCGCATAACAGATCCCGAACGTGAGGGAGGGCGAACTATACAGCAGTCCCTCGCAGCAGACAACCGCCTGAAAACACAAAAGTCATGGCCCGGATTGCTCCACAATCCGGGCCAGTTCCCGGACCACCCGCTGAATACTGTCGGCGTCCTGGCCTTCGGCCATCACCCGAATCAGCGGCTCGGTTCCGGAGGCCCGCAACAGCACCCGGCCGGCACTGCCCAGCTCTGCCTCGGCCTTTTCCACCGCCGCCACAATCTCGTCCCGGCTGAACGGATCAAAACGTTGGCCAACGCGGACATTAATCATTTCCTGGGGCAGTTTGCTCATGCCCTGGCGCAGATCCGTCAGGGTTTTGCCCGACTTGCCTACGGCCAGCAAAACCTGAAGCGCAGAGACAATGCCGTCGCCGGTGCTGGTGCAATCGCGAATCACCAGATGCCCGGAACCTTCTCCGCCCAGCACCCAGTTGTTGGCGAGCAACCGCTCCATCACGTAGCGGTCGCCCACCTTGGCACGCTCGAATTCGATGCCGATCTCGCGCAACGCCAGCTCGACACCAAGGTTGGTCATTAACGTTCCGACCACACCACCCTTCAGGCGGCCTTCGGCGAACCGCTGCGAGGCAATAACATACAGCAGCTCGTCGCCATCCACCTCGGAACCATCGCGATCGACCATCAGCACCCGGTCACCGTCGCCGTCAAAGGCAATACCCAGATCAGCGCCCCGGGCGACCACCGCCTTTTTCAACTCTTCCAGGTGAGTGGACCCGACATTCAGGTTGATGTTCAGGCCATCCGGATTCGCACCGATCACCGAGACATTCGCCCCCAACTCCCGGAACACCTTGGGGGCGACGTGGTAGGTCGCACCGTGAGCGCAGTCCAGAACAATCGTCATATCATCCAGGGTGAATTCGTTGGGCACCGTGCTTTTGCAGAACTCCACGTATCGGCCCGGAGCATCATCGACCCGCGAGGCTTTACCAAGCTCACCCGGCGTGCACACCTCAATGGGCATATCCAGCCAGCGCTCAATTTCTGCTTCCAGGGCATCGTCGAGTTTGGTCCCGGCAGCGGAAAAAAACTTGATGCCGTTATCGTGATGCGGATTGTGGGAGGCACTGATCACAATACCCGCGGAGGCCCGGAACGTTCGGGTCAGATAGGCGATGGCCGGCGTCGGCATGGGGCCAAGCAGCTTGACGTCAACACCCGCTGCGGAAAGACCGGCCTCCAGGGCTGACTCGAACATATACCCGGAAAGGCGGGTATCCTTGCCAATCAGCACACTGTTGCGCTGCCCATCACGCTTGAATGCCTGCCCGGCTGCCCAGCCCAGCTTGAGCATGAATTCCGGTGTTATCGGAAACTCACCAACACGGCCACGAATACCATCGGTGCCAAAATAGGTTCTCTCGGACATTACCCTGCCTCCCTCATGGCCGTCACGACCTTGACGGCATCTACGGTTTCCCTGACATCGTGCACCCGGATGATACTGGCGCCCTTCATGGCAGATATTGTCGCGGCTGCGAGGCTGGCCGGCAACCGTTCGCTGACGTCACGGCCGGTAATCTGGCCAAGCATGGACTTGCGGGAGATACCCACCAGCAAGGGATGCCCAAGGAGTTGAAACTGCTCCATCGTCGCCAGTAACTGAAGATTGTGTTCCAGGCTCTTGCCAAAGCCGAAGCCGGGGTCCAGCAGGATATTCTCGGGCCTGACTCCGGCCATCCCGGCCACCCGCATACGCTCGGTCAGGAAGCTGCTCACGTCACGTCGTACGTTCCGGTAATCCGGCCGATCCTGCATGGTGTCCGGCTCACCCTGGATGTGCATGATACACACCGGAACGGCCGCCTTCGCCACCACCTCCGCCGCTCCCTTTCGCTGCAGCGCGCGCACGTCGTTGATAAGGCCAGCGCCGAGCTTCGCGGTTTGCGCCATCACCTCGGGCGCACTTGTATCCACTGACACCACAACATCAAGCTCCGCTGTGATCGCCTCCACCACCGGGCAGACCCGATCAAGCTCCTCCTGCAGGGATACGGGGGACGCTCCCGGCCGGGTCGACTCACCGCCAACGTCGATAAATGCGGCGCCATCCGACACCATCTGTCGGGCCCGGGCAAGAGCCGCCTCAGGCCTGTTGAACTGCCCTCCATCGGAAAAGGAGTCCGGAGTGATATTGAGAATACCCATGACGTGGCAACGGGACATATCCAGTACCCGACCGGCAAAATTCATTTCCATAGCAAACCTTTTCTGGACTGATCTCCATCCGCAAAGCCGACTGCGCACCCGGCCCCCCCACTTCCCAGACCACAAAACAAACGCCGCCCGGAGTCCCGGGCGGCGTTTTGGGTAATGACCTCGCTACCGTCGTGGCGTCAGTGCTCGCCAGCAGGCCGGCCAACACCTGGACGATGACCGTCGTCGGTATTTTTCGGTTCCGGAGCACGTTCAGGCTCATCGGCCGTTACCCCACCGGCTGGACCGCTGTCACCCCAACCCTTCGGCGGGCGCGGCGCACGACCTTCCATGATGTCGTCGATCTGATGACGGTCAATGGTCTCGTATTTCATCAAGGCATCCGCCATCAGGTCGAGCTTGTCCCGGTTATCGATCAGCAGCTGCTTGGCCTTCTCGTAACAGGAATCGATGATGTTGCGGACTTCCTCGTCAATACGCTGGGCGGTCTCAGGCGAGTACACCGTCTGCGCCTGGCCAGCAGACCTGCCCAGGAACGGCTCTTCGCTGTCGGTATCATACTGCAGCGGCCCCAGTTTTTCGGACAGACCCCAGCGGGTTACCATATTCCGGGCCAGACTGGTCGCCCGCTCGATATCGTTGGAGGCACCCGTGGTCACGCCATCAAAGCCGAGGGTCAGCTCTTCAGCAACCCGCCCACCGAACAGGCTGCAAATAGAGCTGATCAGGAAGCGCTTACTGTGGCTGTACTTGTCTTCTTCCGGCAGGAACATGGTCACACCCAGCGCACGGCCCCGGGGAATGATGCTGACCTTGTACACCGGATCGTGCTCAGGCATGAGACGCCCGACAATGGCATGGCCAGACTCATGGTAAGCCGTGTTCCGCTTTTCCTTCTCGCTCATCACCATGGACTTGCGCTCGGCGCCCATCATGATCTTGTCCTTGGCGAGCTCAAATTCTTCCATGGAGACCAGGCGCTGATTGCGACGCGCCGCAAACAGGGCCGCCTCGTTTACCAGGTTGGCCAGATCCGCACCCGAGAAGCCGGGCGTACCGCGAGCTATCAGGACCGGTTCAACACCATCCGCCAGGGGCACCTTCTTCATGTGCACCTTCAGGATCTGCTCGCGACCAATGATGTCCGGCAGCCCAACCACGACCTGGCGGTCGAAACGGCCCGGGCGCAGCAGCGCAGGGTCCAGAACATCCGGACGGTTGGTGGCGGCAATCACGATAACGCCTTCGTTACCTTCAAAGCCGTCCATTTCAACCAGCAACTGGTTCAGGGTCTGCTCGCGTTCGTCGTGGCCACCGCCCATGCCGGCACCGCGATGGCGACCGACCGCGTCAATCTCGTCGATAAAGATGATGCACGGGCTTTGCTTCTTGGCCTGCTCGAACATGTCGCGGACCCGGGAGGCACCCACACCCACGAACATTTCCACGAAGTCGGAGCCGGAGATGGAGAAGAACGGCACCTTGGCCTCTCCGGCAATGGCTTTGGCCAGCAGGGTCTTACCAGTACCGGGCTGCCCGACCATCAGGACGCCCTTCGGAATGCTGCCACCAAGGCGCTGGAACTTGCTGGGATCCCGGAGGAAATCCACCAACTCCTTGACGTCTTCCTTGGCCTCGTCGACACCGGCGACGTCCGCAAAGGTCGTTTTGATCTGGTCTTCGCTCATCAGGCGCGCCTTGCTCTTACCAAAGGACATGGGGCCTTTGCCGCCGCCACCTCCCTGCATCTGGCGCATGAAGAAGACGAACAACGCGATAATGATCAGTATCGGGAAAGCGGCCACCAGCAACTGCGTCCACAGGCTCTGGCGCTCGGGCTCCTTGCCGATGACTTCGACGTTGTTTGCCAGCAGGTCATCCATCAGCTTGTTGTCAGCCACCTGCGGACGGATTGTCTGGAACTGGGAACCGTCGTCGCGGGTGCCCTGGATTTCCAGACCATCAATCGTGACTTTGTTAACCTGGCCCTGCTGGACCATTTCAACGAATTGGGAATAATTGACTTGCTGGCCGGTGGTGGTCGGAGTGAAATTCTGAAACACCATCAGCAGCACGGCGGCTATAATCAGCCAGAGAACCAGATTTTTTGCCATATCGTTCAAGGATCATCACCTGTGAATTGAGGGTCGCCTTGTCGGGAGGCCACCCTTTCCTGACACCTTACACCAATTGTACGCCCGTCCACCAGAAACGGCCTATCCGTATCGGCCACAGGCAGCATGACCATTTGGTCAGCCTTTGAAGCCCTTGCAAACCTGGTAAATCTCGCGGGAACGCGCCCTTGAAGAATCCGGCTTGCGACTCACAACCGTGCTGAAGCTGCCACGCATGTCCGCCAACAGTCCATCAAAGCCTTCGCCCTGAAACACCTTGGCGACAAACACGCCCCCCGGCCGCAAAACCCGTTGCGCCATATCCAGGGCCAGCTCAACCAGCCCCATGGCTTTCGGGATATCAACTGCGGCCATACCACTCATATTGGGCGCCATATCCGAAATTACAACGTCTGCCCGTCGATCACCGAGCAACGCAAGCAACTCCTCGAACACCGCGTCTTCCGTAAAGTCGCCCTGCACAAAGTCCACACCGGCAATGGGATCCATCGGCAGAATGTCGCTGGCAATCACCCTACCGTTGTCTCCCACTTTGTCAGCCGCCACCTGCGACCAGCCGCCCGGCGCAGCCCCCAGGTCCACCACCAACTGGCCAGGGCGGAACAGCTTGTCCTTATGGTCCAGCTCAATCAGCTTATAACTGGCCCGGGAACGGTAGCCGTCTTCCTGAGACTTTTTGACCCAGACGTCGTCGAAATGTTCCTTGAGCCAGCGGTCACTGGACTTTGAGCGGGCCAATATAACCTCCTGAAAACGGTTCAGCCCCCGACCCGGCGCCGATACGTGTTTACGGCCATTTCCCGGGCAGGACGATCTGTTACAATCCGTTGATTATACGATCAGGCCAGCGGCAACACTGCTGACCTTTTGTTAATTGCACCGATAAAGAGATTGCATCATGAGCCTTTCACCGGAACAACGCCGGGAATACCGGGCGATCGCCCACAACCTGAAGCCGGTCATCATCGTCGGTGACAAGGGCCTTTCTGAGGGCCTTCAGGAAGAGCTGGAGCGTGCCCTGAATGATCACGAACTGATCAAGGTCAAGGTAGCCAGCCAGGATCGCGAGGTTCGCCAGGAAACCATCTCCGCCCTGTGCGAGACCGCCGGCGCGGAGCTGGTTCAATCCATTGGCAAGGTCGCGGTGATCTTGCGCCGGGCGAAAAAGCCAAACCCCAAGCTCTCCAACCTGCTGCGCAACAAACACTGATCAGACGTACTCGACTTCCTCGATTTCGTATTCCACGGTGCCCGAGGGCACCCGAATCGCGACCACATCACCCTCGCTCTTGCCCACCAGGGCACGGGCGATGGGCGAGGAAATCGACAGTTTGCCCGCCTTGATATCGGCCTCATCCTCGCCAACGATCTGGTACCGGACCTGTTGATCGGTGTCCATGTTGAGCAAGTGGACGGTGGTACCGAAAATCACCTTGCCAGTGTTCTCCATGGTGGTGACATCAATCACCTGGGACGCCGACAGTTTGCCTTCGATTTCCTGGATGCGGCCTTCGATAAAGCTCTGCTGCTCGCGGGCGGCATGGTATTCCGCGTTTTCCTTGAGGTCGCCATGTTCACGGGCATCCGCGATGGCGGCGATTACCCGGGGACGGTCTTCTGACTTCAGCTTCTGAAGCTCCTCACGGAGGCGGCTCTCCCCCGCCTTTGTCATCGGTACTCTGTCAGCCATAGTCTTACTTTCCTGCGTGAAGATCCTGGAGGCGGCGTACAGTGCGCTCCGGGCCGAACTTGATGGCCCGGCAGAAGGCTTCGCCGCCCGCCAGTGTCGTGGTATAGGTTACTTTGGTCTGCAGCGCCGACTGTCGGATCTGGGCCGAGTCGGAAATCGCCTTGCGACCTTCCGTGGTATTGATAATCAGCTGAACCTGGCCGTTCTTGATGGCGTCCACGATGTGCGGACGGCCTTCACGGACCTTGTTCACCCGATCAACGTCGATGCCGGCCTCTTTCAGGGCCTTGGCGGTACCGGTGGTGGCGACAAGCTTGAAACCGGCCTCCACCAGATCACGGGCCACTTTCGCCGCGCCCGGCTTGTCGACATCGCGCACCGACATGAATGCCGTACCTTTGGCCGGCAGGCGCTCACCAATCGCCAGTGCCGCCTTGGCAAAGGCCTCATCAAAACTGTCACCCAGGCCCATGACTTCGCCCGTCGACTTCATTTCCGGCCCGAGGATCGGATCCACCGCCGGGAACTTGTTGAACGGGAACACGGACTCTTTCACCGCGTAGTAGCTCGGGATGATTTCCTGGGTGAACTCCAGCTCCTTGAGGGTCTTGCCGGCCATGACCCGGGCCGCCACCTTGGCCAGAGACACACCAATGGCCTTGGATACGAACGGCACGGTCCGGGACGCGCGCGGATTGACCTCGATCACGTAGATCTCGCCGTCCTGCCAGGCCAGCTGCACGTTCATCAGGCCGATCACGTCCAGCTCGATGGCCATCTTCCTGACCGCATCGCGCATGTCATCCTGCACCTGCTGGGACAGGGTGTATGGCGGCAGCGAACAGGCGGAATCGCCGGAGTGTACGCCGGCCTGTTCGATGTGCTGCATGATGCCGCCGATGACCACATCGGTGCCGTCGGAGATGGCGTCGATGTCCACCTCAATGGCGGCGTTCAGGAAGTGGTCCAGCAGCACCGGACTGTCGTTGGAGACCAGGACCGCGTTGCGCATATAGCGCACCAGCTCGGTTTCGTCGTAGACAATTTCCATGGCCCGGCCACCCAGTACGTAAGACGGGCGCACCACCAGCGGGTAGCCGATGGCCCGGGCCGCCAGGATGCCTTCCTCGTGGCTGCGCACCGTGGCGTTTTCCGGCTGTTTCAGGCCCAGGCGCTGGATCATCTGCTGGAACCGCTCCCGGTCCTCGGCCCGGTCGATGGCGTCCGGGCTGGTGCCGATGATCGGTACGCCGGCCGCTTCCAGGCCCCGGGCCAGTTTCAGCGGGGTCTGGCCACCATACTGGACGATCACACCCTTGGGCTTCTCGACGTGAATGATTTCCAGCACGTCTTCCAGGGTGATCGGCTCGAAGTACAACCGGTCGGAGGTGTCGTAGTCGGTGGACACGGTCTCCGGGTTGCAGTTGATCATGATGGTTTCGTAGCCGTCTTCACGCATGGCCAGGGCCGCGTGCACACAGCAGTAATCGAATTCGATGCCCTGGCCGATGCGGTTGGGGCCACCCCCGATGACCACGATCTTGTCGCGGTCGCTGGCATCGGCTTCGCACTCTTCCTCGTAGGTGGAGTACATGTAGGCGGTGTCGGAGGCAAATTCCGCGGCGCAGGTGTCCACCCGCTTGTACACCGGGCGAATGCCCAGGTCGTGGCGCAGTTTGCGCAGGCTGACTTCCGAGAGGCTCAGCAGTTTCGCCAGGCGGGCGTCGGAGAAGCCCTTGCGCTTGAGACGGAGCAGAGTGGCCTGGTCGATGTCGGCCTTGCCGGCGCTTTTGAGCGCCTGCTCTTCTTTGACCAGGTCTTCGATCTGCACCAGGTACCAGGGGTCAACATGGGTGTGCGCGAACACATCCGCCACACTCAGGCCGGCCCGGAAGGCGTCACCGATGTACCAGATGCGGTCAGCGCCGGGCACGTTCAGCTCCCGGGTCAGGGTTTCCCGGGCGTCCTCGGAATCCAGGTCCTCGAGCTTTTCATCAAAACCTTCGGAACCCACTTCCAGGCCCCGCAGGGCTTTCTGCAGGGATTCCTGGAAGGTACGGCCGATGGCCATGACCTCCCCCACGGATTTCATCTGGGTGGTCAGGCGGGCATCGGCCTGGGGGAACTTCTCGAAGGTGAACCGGGGAATCTTGGTGACCACGTAATCGATGGACGGCTCGAACGAAGCCGGGGTGACGCCGCCGGTAATCTCGTTGCGCAACTCGTCCAGGGTGTAGCCCACCGCCAGCTTGGCGGCGACTTTGGCGATCGGGAAGCCGGTGGCCTTGGACGCCAGGGCCGAGGAGCGGGACACCCGCGGGTTCATCTCAATGACCACCATGCGCCCGGTGTCCGGGTTGATGCCGAACTGGACGTTGGAGCCACCGGTCTCCACCCCAATCTCACGCAACACCGCCAGGGAGGCGTTGCGCATGATCTGGTATTCCTTGTCGGTGAGGGTCTGGGCCGGGGCCACGGTGATGGAATCGCCGGTGTGCACGCCCATGGCGTCGAAGTTCTCGATGGCGCAGACGATGATGCAGTTGTCGTTCCTGTCGCGGACGACCTCCATCTCATACTCTTTCCAGCCGATCAGGGACTCGTCGATGAGCAGTTCGTTGGTCGGGGACAGGTCCAGACCACGGGTGCAGATCTCTTCGAATTCGTCCCGGTTGTAGGCAATACCGCCGCCGGAGCCACCCATGGTGAAGGACGGCCGGATAATGCACGGGAAGCCGATGTCGTCGGCCACTTTCCAGGCGTCGTCCATGGAGTGGGCGATGGTGGCCCGAGGGCACTCCAGGCCGATCTTCTTCATGGCCTTGTCGAAGCGGTCGCGGTCCTCGGCTTTATCAATGGTGTCGGCGTTGGCACCGATCATTTCCACGCCGTGCTTTTTCAGGATGCCGTGGCGTTCCAGGTCCAGGGCGCAGTTCAGCGCGGTCTGGCCGCCCATGGTCGGCAACAGCGCGTCCGGCTGCTCCTTTTCGATGATCTTTTCAACGGTCTTCCAGGTGATCGGCTCGATGTAGGTGGCATCGGCCATCACCGGGTCGGTCATGATGGTCGCCGGGTTGGAGTTCACCAGGATCACCCGGTAGCCCTCTTCGCGCAGGGCTTTACAGGCCTGGGCCCCGGAGTAGTCAAACTCGCACGCCTGCCCGATCACGATGGGGCCGGCGCCCAGGATCAGGATGCTTTGGATGTCGGTACGTTTTGGCATGTCTTGGTAAACCTGTCAGCAACTTTTGAATTCTGGCAGCGCAACGCGCGGCGCCGGTGAGTTTTCCTGGCGACCCCGCTCAGGCGGATCGCATTTCCATCAGGCGGATAAACTCGTCAAACAGCGGGGCCACGTCATGAGGACCGGGGCTGGCTTCCGGGTGGCCCTGGAAACTGTAGGCCGGTTTGTCAGTCCGGCGAATGCCTTGCAGGGTGCCATCGAACAGAGACTTGTGAGTCGCCTCGACATTGGCCGGCAGGGTTGCCTCGTCTACGGCAAAGCCGTGGTTCTGGCTGGTGATCATCACCGTGCCTTTGGCAAGATCCTGCACCGGGTGGTTGGCACCGTGGTGGCCGTGGCCCATCTTCATGGTTTTGGCGCCACTGGCCAGGGCCAGCAACTGGTGACCCAGGCAGATGCCAAACACCGGGATATCGGTTTCCAACACGTCCTTGATGGCAGTGATGGCGTAATCACAGGGCTCGGGATCCCCCGGCCCGTTGGACAGAAATACGCCATCCGGATTCATCGCCAGCACGTCGGAGGCCGGGGTCTGCGCCGGGACCACGGTAATGTCGCAACCGCGTGAGGCCAGCATGCGCAGAATGTTGAGCTTGACCCCGTAATCCCAGGCCACAACCTTGAAGCGGGCTTTCTCGCGCTCACCGTAACCCTCGCCCAGGACCCATTCGGTCTGGCTCCAGGACCAGATTTTGTCGGTGGTAACTTCTTTCGCCAGATCCATGCCTTTAAGGCCCGGAAACGCTCTGGCCAGTTCCAGCGCTCGCTCTGCAGTGGCGTTTTCGCCGGCCACGATGGCGCCGTTCTGGGAGCCTTTGTTACGCAGCAGGCGGGTCAGTCGGCGAGTGTCAATATCCGCTATCCCGACCACGTTGTTGCTTCTCAGGTAATCGTCCAGGCTTCCCTTGCTACGCCAGCTACTGGCCATGAGGGGCAGATCGCGGATAATCAGGCCGGCGGCCTGAATGCGGTCTGATTCCACATCCTCTTCGTTCACACCGGTGTTGCCGATGTGGGGATAAGTCAGGGTGACGATCTGGCGAGCGTAGGACGGATCGGTCAGGATTTCCTGGTAGCCGGTCATGGCGGTGTTGAACACCACTTCGCCACTGGTTTCTCCGTCAGCGCCAATGGCGATGCCGTAAAAGAGGCTTCCGTCTGCGAGTGCAAGGATTGCGGGTGTACTCAAGGCTTGTATCCTCATCGAGTGGCGTATCGGTTCGTCACGAACAGGAACGCAAGCGCAAATTCAGGTTGCAAAAAAGCGAGACGGAGTCTTGGCTCGGTCCCGCTTTCTTATGAACTTTTTCAAAAGGTACGCTTGGTGCAGTCAAACCGCCTTATTGTAAGAAATATGGCGGTTTTTGTCCACGGGAAATGTCCACGCTGTGGATTAGCCCGAAGCACCGGCGGGCGCCTGGGATTGGAGGCGCCCGCCTCGTAATCCGACAAACCAGCCCTCACTTCAGATCAAGAACATCCTGCATATCATAAAGCCCGGCCGGTTTGCCTCTCAGCCAGAGCGCTGCCCGCATCGCCCCCTTGGCAAAGGTCATCCGGCTGCTGGCTTTATGGGTCACTTCGATGCGCTCGCCTTCAGTGGCGAACAGTACGGTGTGGTCGCCCACCACATCGCCGGCACGGATAGTCTCGAAACCGATCTCCTTGCGAGTGCGCTCACCGGTAAAACCTTCCCGGCCGTAGACGGCGCATTCTTTCAGGTCGCGACCCAGGGCATCGGCAACGACTTCGCCCATGCGTAAGGCCGTGCCAGACGGTGCGTCTTTCTTGTGGCGATGGTGGGCCTCGATGATTTCCACGTCGTAGTCGTCGCCCAGGGTTGCGGCGGCGGTGCGCAGCAGGTTGAGAACGACGTTGACGCCCACGCTCATGTTGGGCGCAAAGACCACGGGTGTGGATTCTGCAGCCAGGGCCAGTTGCTGCTTTTCGGCGTCGGACAGGCCGGTGGTACCAACGATCAGCATTTTGCCGTTGGCTTTGCAGAACTCGGCATTTTCCAGGGTCAGGTCCGGGAAGGTGAAGTCGACAAGAACGTCAAAATCGTCTTTCACGGCAGCCAGCCCGCCCGCCAGCGCTATGCCGGTTTTGCCGATGCCGCTCAGCTCTCCGGCATCAGCCCCGATCAGGCTACTGCCGGGTTCGACAATAGCGGCACCGAGCTCGAGGCCCTCGGTGCCGTCGACGGCTTCGATCAGTACTTTTCCCATGCGCCCGGCGGCGCCGATGATCGCTACCCTCATGTCCCGCGTTTCCTTCATGCCGTTCAGTCCACTCATTCGGTTACGCCGCCCGTCAGAACTTCATTTCATCGAAGAAGCTTTTCACCCCTTCAAACCAGGAGGTTTTCCTCGGAGCATGGTGTGTTCCGGCGCCCCCGTCCAGGGTTTGCTGGAATTCTTCCAGCAATTCTTTCTGCCGTTTGGTCAGGTTGATCGGCGTTTCCACAATCACCCGGCACAACAGATCACCCGCAGCGCCACCTCGCACCGGGTTGACGCCCTTGTTGCGCAACCGGAACAGTTTTCCGGTCTGGGTCTCGGGCGGTATCTTGAGCTTCACGCGGCCATCCAGCGTCGGCACCTCAAGCTCACCACCCAGGGTGGCGTCCACGATGCTGATGGGCACTTCGCAATAGAGGTTGCGGCCATCCCGGGTAAAGATGGAATGCTCACGCACGGCGATCTGCACGTACAGATCGCCGGGCGGCCCCCCGTCAACGCCCATTTCGCCCTCACCAGAGAGGCGGATGCGGTCGCCGGTATCAACCCCGGGCGGCACTTTCACGGAGAGGGTCTTCTCTTCCTGAACACGGCCCTGGCCATGACAGGCACCGCACGGATTCTTGATAATCTGGCCGGAACCACGGCAGGTGGGGCATGCCTGCTGCACGGTAAAGAAGCCTTGCTGCATGCGCACCTGCCCCATGCCCTTACAGGTTCCACAGGCTTCAGGACGGGAGCCTTTTTCGGCGCCACTGCCGTCACACACGTCACACTCCCGGTGCCCCGGAATCGTGATCTTGACGGTTTTGCCTTTTACGGCCTCTTCAAGATCCAGCTCCAGGGTGTAACGCAGGTCAGCACCCCGGGTGCTTCGACCCCGGCCGCCACCACCGAATATGTCACCGAACACATCGCCAAAAATGTCGGAGAAGCTGGCACCACCGCCTCCGAATCCACCGCCGGCCTGGCCATCCACGCCGGCGTGACCAAACTGGTCATAGGCAGCGCGCTTGGACTGGTCCGCCAGTATTTCGTAGGCTTCGCTGGCCTCCTTGAACTTGTTCTCGGCGTCGGTGTCGTCCGGGTTACGGTCGGGGTGATACTTCATCGCGAGCTTGCGGTAGGCTCGCTTGATTTCCTTCTCGTCCGCATCCCGGGAAATCCCGAGAATGTCGTAATAGTCGCGCTTGGCCATGCTTTAAAACCCTGTTTTTTAAACGCGGAAAACGCGGGGAATCCCCCCGCGTTTTCCAACTGCCTGATGTACGTCAGATTTATCGCTTGTCGTCGTCTTTCACTTCTTCGAACTCGGCGTCCACGGCATCATCAGCCTGCTTGGCCTGGGCTTCTTCGCCCTGCCCGCCGGCCTGATCGGCCTGGTCTGCGTACATCTTCTGGGCCAGCTCAGAGGACACTTCCGTCAGCTTCTGGGTCTTGGCCTCAATGTCTTCCTTGCTGGAACCTTCCAGAGCTTCTTCCAGCTCCTTGATCGAGGCTTCGATAGATTCCTTTTCGCTGTCGCTGACCTCGTCACCGGCGTCTTTCAGGGTTTTGCGAACGGCATGCACCATGGCATCCCCCTGGTTACGAACCTGAACAAGCTCTTCGAACTTGCGGTCTTCCTCGGCGTTGGCCTCGGCATCGCGAACCATCTTCTCGATTTCATCGTCATTCAGGCCGGAAGACGCCTTGATCACGATAGACTGCTCCTTGCCGGTGGCCTTGTCTTTCGCGGACACGTTCAGGATACCGTTGGCATCGATGTCAAAGGTGACTTCAACCTGCGGCACGCCGCGCGGAGCCGGCGGAATGTCCGCCAGGTCAAAACGACCCAGGGACTTGTTCTGCTGCGCCTGTTTGCGCTCGCCCTGCACCACGTGAATGGTGACCGCGGTTTGATTGTCGTCCGCTGTGGAGAAGGTCTGCGACTTCTTGGTCGGAATCGTGGTGTTCTTGTCAATCAACGGCGTGGCCACACCACCCATGGTTTCGATGCCCAGGGTCAGCGGGGTAACGTCCAGCAACAGAACATCTTTTACATCACCGGACAATACGGCCGCCTGGATGGCAGCACCCATGGCCACGGCTTCGTCCGGGTTAACGTCCTTGCGGGCTTCTTTGCCGAAGAACTCTTTCACCTTCGCCTGCACCAGCGGCATGCGGGTCTGACCGCCGACCAGAATAACTTCGTCGATTTCGGAGGCCTTCATGCCGGCATCCTGCATCGCCACTTTACAGGGCTCGAGGCTGCGCTGAACCAGGTCTTCCACCAGCGATTCCAGCTTGGCGCGAGTCAGTTTCACATTCATGTGCTTGGGACCAGACGCGTCCGCCGTAATGTACGGCAGGTTCACATCGGTCTGCTGGCTGCTGGAGAGCTCGATCTTGGCCTTCTCGCCCGCTTCCTTCAGACGCTGCATCGCCAGGGAGTCACCCCGCAGGTCAATGCCGCTGTCTTTCTTGAACTGATCTGCCAGATACTCGATGATTTTCAGGTCGAAATCTTCACCACCCAGGAAGGTGTCACCATTCGTGGCCAGCACTTCGAACTGATGCTCGCCATCGACATCGGCAATTTCGATAATGGACAGGTCGAAGGTACCGCCACCCAGGTCATACACCGCGACAGTGCGATCACCGTTCTTCTTGTCCAGGCCATAGGCCAGGGCGGCCGCCGTCGGCTCGTTGATGATGCGCTTTACTTCCAGGCCCGCAATTTTTCCGGCATCTTTGGTGGCCTGACGCTGGCTATCATTGAAGTAGGCCGGGACGGTAATAACCGCTTCGGTCACTTTCTCGCCCAGGTAGTCTTCCGCGGTTTTCTTCATTTTCTTGAGAACTTCCGCAGACACCTGCGGCGGCGCCATTTTCTCGCCCTTCACCTCAACCCAGGCATCCCCGTTGTCCGCCTTGGCAATTTTGTAGGGCACCATCTTGATGTCTTTCTGAACCACATCGTCTTCAAACCGGCGACCGATCAGACGCTTGATGGCGTACAGCGTGTTATGCGGATTAGTGACCGCCTGACGCTTGGCGGACTGGCCGACCAGCGTTTCGCCATCATCGGTGTACGCGATAATGGAGGGGGTGGTGCGATCACCCTCGGCGTTTTCAATTACCTTCACCTTGTCACCATCCATGATGGCTACACAGGAGTTGGTGGTTCCCAGGTCAATACCGATGATTTTGCTCATTGAGTCACTCCAATTCTTCTGAATGCTTGACCGGAGGACATACTGCCTCCACTTTCGCTAATTACTGGCTATATTGGCGCGTTAATCCGCTTTTCAAGCCTGCTCATCAATTTTTGGTGCATCTTCCGCCTTGGCCACCATCACCATCGCAGGGCGAACGACGCGGCCATTCAGCAGGTAGCCTTTCTGCACCACGGCCACCACGCTGTTCGGTTCGGCATCGGGAGCCGGCACCATGGACATGGCCTCGTGCTGCTGAGGGTCAAACGGCTCGCCCACCGGGTTCAGCTGCTCGACATTGAATTTGCCCAGGCTACCCATGAACAGGTTGAGAGTCATTTCCACACCTTCGCGGATAGAAGCCACCAGTTCACCGGCGCCCTCATGGCCTTCGGTGCTTTCAACAGCCTTCTCCAGGCTGTCCGCGACCGGCAACAGTTCCTTGACAAATTTCTCAAGGGCGAACTTGTGTGCTTTCTCCACATCAATCTCGGCGCGACGCCGGACATTCTGCATCTCTGCCTGGGAGCGCAACACCTGATCCTTGAGCTCCTGCACCTGATCTTTCAGGGCATCCACTTCGGAGGTTTCACCCCCGGCGTCGCCATTCATCGCCTCCTCGGCCGCTGCTTCCGTGGCCTGCTTCAGCTCATCCGCCTGTTCATTACGGTTCTCGTCAGTATTCATGAAGACTCCTGTTCAATCTTCTCCGGCCGACTTCAGGGCCGATGGAACGTAAAACCGGTCGCCGCGCGCGCCGGAAAAATGGTGTTGCGAACGGATATGGGGCCCCGCATTCAGGTTTCAACCATCGATACAGGCATTGCTGAAGAAAATCCCGTCGACAGGTTTGCAAACAGAAAAAATCCTGTATATATTCACAGTCACTGTATGCATTCACAGTATTCAGTCGAATTTCAGGAACGTCGCGGAGGTTATCTGCATGCTTACCCAGCTCACGGTTTCCAATTACGCCATCGCCGAACGGGTGGAGCTCCAGTTCGGCAAAGGCATGACCGCGCTGACCGGCGAAACCGGTGCCGGTAAATCCATCGTTCTGGACGCCCTGGGCCTGGCCATGGGTGGTCGGGCCGATGCCGGCGCGGTTCGCCATGGAGCCAAGCGCGCGGATATCACCGCGACCTTTGATGTCTCCGGCATTGCAGACGCCAGCCGATGGCTGGAAACCCACGAGCTGGACGATGAGAACAACTGCATCCTGCGCCGCGTAATCAGCAAGGATGGCCGCACCCGGGCCTACATCAACGGTCAGCCCTGCCCCCTCACGCACCTGAAAGACCTCGGCAGCCTGCTGATGGATATTCACAGCCAGCACCAGCACCAGTCCCTGTTGCGCAAGGAAACCCACCGGAAGCTGATCGATGAATTCGCTGGCGTTGAGGGCCTGGCCCGAGACACCCGGGAGGCCTGGAAAGCGTGGCATCAGATCCGCCAGCGCCTGCACGAGCGTCAACAGAACGCGGACGAGGCGGAGGCCAAACTGCAGCTTCTGCGCTATCAGGTGGAAGAGCTCGACAGAATGGCGCTGGAGGACGGTGAGCAGGCCCAGCTCGAACAGGAGCAGGCCCAACTGAGCCAGGCCGATGCGGTACTGCACAGCAGTCATCAGGCGGCCCTGCTGTGCACCGAGGACGAGACCAGCGCGGCGGATCTGGTGCGCCAGGCCCTGCAGCAACTGGAACAGCTTCCAGTTGATGTGCCGGCATTGGCCGACACCATCCAGATGCTGAATGACGCACAGATTCAGATTACCGAAGCAGGCAATAACCTGCGCCATTTTGTCGAGGATTACGAGGCCGACCCGGCACGCCTGGCCGAGGTGGAGGAGAGGTTGAGCGCCATTTACCAGATGGCGCGCAAGCACCGGATCAGCCCGGAAGCACTGCCCGAGCTGCACCAACGCCTGAGTAGCGAACTGGCGGAACTTGATGGCGGCGAAGGCAGTCTGGAGCAACTGGAAGCCGAACTGGCCAGCCACCGCACACGGTTTGATGAGTTGGCGGACCCACTCTCCGAGGCGCGCAAAAACGCGGCGACAGCCCTGGACCAGTGCATCGCCCAGGAGCTGAGCCAATTGAGCATGCCCGCCGTGCAGTTCGTGACCCATTTGAAGCGGAACAGTGATGACGAGCCGGCCGCCCATGGCCTGGAAGACGTTGAATTCCTGGTCAGTGCCAACCCGGGGCAGCCGGCACGACCACTGGCGAAAGTAGCGTCCGGCGGGGAACTGTCGAGAATCAGCCTGGCCATCCAGGTGGTCGTTGCACAAACATCCACCACGCCAACCCTGGTCTTCGATGAAGTGGATGTTGGTATCGGAGGCGGCACAGCAGAAGTGGTCGGGCGGCTACTGCGAACGTTGGGCAGTGGTGGCCAGGTTCTGTGCGTCACCCATTTACCCCAGGTCGCTGCCCAATGTCACCAACATCTGTTTGTCAGTAAATTTACCGAGCAGGACGCCACCTTTTCGAGAATCGAGGCGCTGGATGACCAGGGAAGAATCAGTGAAGTGGCACGGATGCTGGGGGGTGTCGACATGACCGAACACACCATCGCTCACGCCGAAGAAATGTTCTCAAAGGGCCAGGCAACCCATCACTGACAGATCGCCGTTAATACCCTACCCCTCTCGATCCTGAGAGCTCTTCGGGGCGAGCCTTCAAGGCCCGCCCCTTTTTTCTGTCTGTGCGGGTGTGGGCAAGGATCAGGACTTAATGGGTTTGACGTAGAGAATCAGGCTATGGTCGACAATTTCATAACCGTGCTCTTCGGCAATCTTTTTCTGGCGTTCCTCGATGACTTCATCAACGAACTCAATCACTTCTCCGGTCTGGGTGCAAACCATGTGGTCGTGATGGTCGTCACCCGCCATCTCGAAGACGGCGTGACCACCTTCGAAATTATGACGTAATACCAGGCCCGCTGCTTCAAACTGGGTGAGCACCCGATACACCGTCGCCAGCCCCACGTCATCTCCCTGGTCCAGCAGCTTCTTGTACACATCTTCCGCACTGAGGTGATGCTCCTCGGCGGTTTCCAGGATGTTGAAAATTTTCACTCTCGGCAGAGTAACTTTCAGACCGACTTTTCGTAATTCGGCGTTCTCAGATGACATGTTACTATTCACTCTTTGGTGTGCCTTACGGCTTCCGGTATGATGAAGCCGCCGTTGAACGGATACCCCGTGTCACACCTGCCTCTGGCAGGCGATTTCAAGATAGAGGATTTCCCCCCGCGATGCAAAAGCTCACAGCTCTCATTCTCACTCTCGTTTTATCCGGCTGTGCCTTTCCGGGCGTCTATAAAATCAACGTCCAGCAAGGCAACATCGTCACGGATGAGGAGCTGACCTCGCTCTCGGAGGGCATGCCCCGCAGCCAGGTGCACGCCCTGCTCGGTACCCCGCTGGTACTGAATCCCGTGGACCTTTCAAGAGAATACTACATCTATACTTTTCAACGCCGGGGCGGTGAGATCAAGGAGCAACGGATCATTGTTTACTATGACAACGATCAGTTTTCCCATTACGAAGCGCAACTGCTGGAAGAGACTCCCGCTTACTAAAGGCCAGTCCTAACCCTTTTTCTTTGCCCGGTTCAATCGCGCCTGCTTCGGATCAATCTTCAGTGGCCGGTATAGCTCCACCCGGTCACCCTCTCGCAAGGCATGGTCCGCCGGTTTTTTGATGACCTTGCCGAAAATCCCCATATCGATGGTCTCGGGGTCAATCTCGGGGAAACTGTCGACAATGCCGGAGAGCTTTACAGCTTCCATCGCCGTCGTTCCCTCCGGCACGGTGACCGGTACGATTTCCTGCTTATCCGGGCGTGCGAAGGCCACCTCCACCTGCACGGTCACGCCCCCTCCGCGTAAACATCGTCTGCCCGGCGACAAAAGGCATCCACCATGGTGGTCGCAGCCTGGCTGAACACGGTACCGGCGGCCATACGCGACAGCGAGCCGGAGAACTCGAACTCCAGCCTGAGCATGACCTTACAGGCATTGTCTGCCAGAGGTTTGAAGTGCCAGCGACCGGTCAGGTTCCGGAAGGGGCCATCGACAAGGCTCATTTCAATCGCTTCCGGCATCGACAAGCGATTACACGTGGTCAGGGTATGGCTGACACCGCCCTTCGCAATCTGTAACGACGCCGTCACCTGCCCGGCATTCTGCTCATGGATCTCCGCCCCGGCACACCAGGGCAGAAACTCCGGGTAACGGGCAATGTCGTTGACTATCTGAAACATGCGCTCCGCCGAGTGCATGACCAACGCTGATTTATCAATCTGATGAGCCATCGAAACCGGTTGTCCTGCTTACAATCTCATTTCGGGCCTGCCCGGGCCGGGGAAAGCCGCCGTTATCAGACACTATGGTAAAGGATATCGTCGTCTTTGGGTGCACTTTCATCCGGCGAATGGGTCCCGGGCTCCGGTGACGAGGGCTTCGCAGCGGGAACCGCCTTGTCCGACCGGTTACCGGGGGTTTGTCCCCGCTCCACCGGCCCGGCACCGGGTTGCTCCAGCGCCTTCTCACCGCCGGACAGGAGGCTTCCCCGGGGCTGGCACCAGAGAGCGGAACTGCCGTTGTCACAGAGGTTGGAGAGGGAGAACACGGTGTACTGGATACCGATAAAAGCGACCACCACCGGTAACACCAGACGCATCACCCAGAACCAGATAACAACGAACAGCTTTGGGGTGGCGCCGAGAATCATTCGGGAATAATGGCGCGTCAGGCACCAGCCGGTGAACAGGGCAATCAGGATCGCCACGGCCGGAATCAGCAATCCGCCGGTCAGCAGCTCCAGCCAGCGGAAAATCGTGGCACCCCCGAACCGGTAGGTGGCCCACAGATTGAACGACAGCAATGAACCCAGCCCGGCCAGCCAAACCGCCACCCCGATCAACACCACAGACCAGCCCCTGGGCGCGCCCGTCCACTCCCGGAACCAGCCAACAATCGGCTCCAGCAGCGCCAGGGACGTGGTCCAGACGATCATCACCACCATCAGGAACAACGCCGCAATCACCAACTGGCCCAGGGGTAGCTGGGCCAGTGTCACCGGCAGGGATACGAACAGCAGACTGAAGCCACGCTCGCCATCCAGGTTGCCAGCGTCGACGGCCAGGGAAAAGATCATCAACCCGGCGACCATTGCCACCAGGGTATCCATCAACACCACCGCGAGAATCGATCGTTTCAGGCGGGTTTCCGGGGGCGTGTAGGCGCCGAGGATCGACCACACCCCCATCCCCAGGCCGAGGGTGAAGAAAGCGTGAAACAACGCCGCCTTCAGGCTGGCCCAGGTCATATCCTCAGGGTGCACTTCCAGCATCGACTGAATGGCTCCGTCAACCCGGCCGTACCAGGCCCCCAGGACAAACAGGGCCAGCATCAGCAGCAGCATACCAGGCACCACAACCCGCACGGTGCGCTCGACTCCTTTCACCACGCCCTGAGCCGATACCCAGACCACCAGAATCAGAAAAAAGCCGTGCCAGGCCATAAACTTCCGATACTCTCCGGGCGCCGATACCAGATCGGACAGAATTCCGGTGGCCCCCGCCTGGTCGGTTCCGGCAAACAGCCCCAGGGCGCCGAAGAACACATACGCCACGGCAATGGCACCAAAAACAGCGGTGAAGGAGAGCACCACAAACGCCGCCAGAATGCTGAGCCGCCCGGCAACCATCCAGGCACGGGAGCATTTGGCGCTGCGGATGTACCCATCCATCGCCAGCACAATGCCATGGCGGGCATGGCGACCCAGCGCCGCTTCGGTCACCATCAGCGGCAAGGTCACCAGCAGCAGGCAGCCGAGATACAGCAGAATAAACAACCCGCCGCCGTGCTGACTGGCCAGGTAGGGAAACTGCCACAGATTGGCGAGGCCCACCGTCGCACCGACCGAGGCCCAGAAAAACGTTGATTTTCGGGAAAAGGACCCGATAGAAGTCTGATACGGCGTAGGCATTCGCGTCCCTGATGATATCTGGCCCGTTATTGTAGCCGATGCCCACCGATCCGCACGACCGAACGCAAACCATCCCGGCGAATTCGTGACCGGTCTGGCACTCCTGGGCTACAATGCGCGCTTTGCCGGGCCTGAGCCTGGCCCACTCGTTCACTCGTCCGAACCCGGATAATGGATTCATGAGCAAGAAGAAACCCGGAACGCCAAGCAGCACCATCGCCCTGAACAAAAAGGCGAAACACGAATACCACATCGAGCAACGTTTCGAAGCCGGTCTGGCGCTGCTGGGCTGGGAAGTGAAATCCCTGCGCGCCGGCAAGGCCCAGCTGGTAGACGCCTATGTGCTGCTGAAAAACGGCGAAGCCTGGCTGCTCGGCTCGCACATCACACCGCTGACCACCGCGTCCACCCACGTCATTGCGGACCCGACGCGCACCCGAAAACTTCTGCTGCACGCCAAGGAGATCGCCAAGATCATCGGCAGTGTTAACCAGGCAGGCTATACCTGCATCCCCCTGGCACTGTACTGGAAACAGAACAAGGTAAAGTGCGAAATCGCCCTGGTGAAGGGCAAAAAGCAGTTCGACAAGCGTGCCACCGAGAAAGAGCGCGACTGGAACCGCCAGAAGCAGCGTATTCTGCGCGAAGCGAACACCTGACCCCAGGCACTGCCGCACCGATTTGTGTCGCATTCTGACACTCTTTGCCCGTTCCGTATTCAGCCCTATACTGTCTGGCTCCGGCGGCTGAGCTGTCCCGGTCCGTCGAGGTAGTTCGACAATCACGGTGCATGGCAAAGGGAGCGCTTATGTCACCCGAACTGACCCCCATGTCAGCCATTGACCGCGCCTGGCTGAGAATGGACACGCCAACCAATCCGATGATGATCAGCAGCGTGCTGATTTTCGACCACCCACTTTCGATTCCCCGGCTCAAGCGAACGCTCCGGGAGCGCCTTCTCTGTTATGACCGATTCCACCAGCGCGTGGTCAGCCAGAGAGGCCGGGTGTACTGGCAGGACGACCCCCTGTTCGACATTGACAACCACCTGCATCGCATCGGCCTGCCCGGTAACGCCGGCATGGCCGAACTCCAGGCGCTGGCCAGTGACCTCAACAGCACGACACTGGATTCCCGGCGGCCACTCTGGCAGATCCACTGCATTGATAACCTCAACGGCAACGGCGGCGCACTGCTTGTACGAATTCACCATTGCATTGCCGACGGCATTTCCCTGGTTCGGGTGCTCTTGTCACTTACCGACAGAACGCCCGAGCCGAGGCTGGACCGGATAGCACCGAGACCGGATAGCAGACGATCACCCCGCTCGGCCGCTCGCCGGTTGTCCGGACGACTGGCCGACAACGCGAAAACCGCGGCCACCCAGGCCCGGCACTTCCTGCGGGCCCTGCGCCGGAATCCCGGCTACCCAATCCAGCTGGCAACCGCCGCGGGCGGTATCACCATGGACCTGCTCAAACTCGGCCTCGCGCCTTTCGAGCCCGATACCGGCCTTAAAACACCGCTATCCGGGCGCAAACAGGTAGCCTGGGCCAAACCACTGGCACTGGCCGACGTGAAAGCCTGCGCGAAGTCGCTGGGCGGTAGCATAAACGACGTCTTGCTCTGTGCCGCCACCGGCGCCCTCCAACGGTACTTCCTGGCCCACGGGGAAACCATCCCTCCTTGCGGCATCCGCGTGGCTGTGCCGTTCAACCTGCGCCCCCGGAGCCAGCCCGTCCGTGAACTGGGCAACCAGTTTGGACTGGTTCTGGTATGCCTGCCCGTGGACGTGCCGGAGCCGGTCATGTGTTTCCATCAGGTCCAGGAAAACATGAATCGCCTCAAGCGCTCCTGGCAGGCCCAGGTCACCTACAGCCTGCTGGATCTGTTTGGCCGGGGGCCAGATGCCCTCGAAAGGCGGGCCCTGGACTTGCTCAGCCACAAGGCCTCGGCGGTGCTTACCAACGTGCCCGGCCCCCGCCAACCTGTCTACCTGGCCGGCAGCAAACTGGTCCAACCCATGTTCTGGGTACCCCAGACCGGCAACATCGGCATCGGCATGAGCATCTTCAGTTACGCCGATACCGTACAATTCGGCATCAGCGTCGATACCGCCATCCGGGTAAACCCGAACGAAATCATGTCGTACTTCCGGGAAAGCTTTGAGACGCTCAATCAGGCAGCACAAGCGGCCAACCAGCCCCAACTGGCCCGTCAGGCAGGCTGACCGTAGGTACAAATAACGGCCGCTGGCTGGCCAGCAACAAAATGAAGCCTTGAAGTCCGGCAAGCCGGACACATATACTGCACCTAAGGGGACGACATGGCTTCGACGCCGGTGGCGAACCCTTGGGTGCATGTCGAGATGGCAGCGAATCTCGTTAATCCAAAGCTGCAACGCAATAGTCGCAAACGACGAAAACTACGCACTAGCAGCGTAAGCTGCTAGTCGTCCTGACCGGGTCGCCCGTAGCCCGGAAGCAACATCTCAGGACGTCATCGCTTACGGGATGCTCCGTTTTCCAGAGTTCACTGGCTAACGGCTAAGATCTAAAGAACTCGGTTCTTGCACCCTGGCTCTCGGGTCGCTTGAACTTAAATCAATAGAGAGACGCTAAGCATGTAGACCTCAAGGCTGAGTACTGGCGGACGCGGGTTCAATTCCCGCCGTCTCCACCAACCAACCGCAAAAAAGCCCCTGATTTCAGGGGCTTTTTCGTTAAATCTTCACCAACTAACCTCTTTTTCATTCCCCTTTCATGAATTCACAGCCCATCCACGGTACTGTTCACTTCTACGTTTACCGAGCCCCATAGCCACGCATTCATGAATCAGCCAGACGACCCATCCAGTCTCACCGAGCTTCTGCATCGCCTTCGGACAGAAACAGAAGGTATGGACCAGGTCTCCGTAGACGACATTCTGTCTGCCGTTGGTGAGCGCTCGTTCGGGCCGCTGGTTCTGATTGCCGGGGTGATCGCGCTGGCACCGCTTATTGGCGACATTCCGGGGGTGCCTACACTGCTGGGGCTGTTGGTGTTGCTCACATTGGGCCAGTTGATCTTCCACCGGCGCGCCATCTGGATTCCGGCGAAGCTGGCGAGGAGAAAGGTTGCGCGGGGTAAACTGCTCAGGGGGCTGGACTGGATGGATAAGCCGGCACGGTTCCTGGATCGCGGCGCGAAGCAGCGGCTGATCTGGATCGTCCGGGGACCGGGGCAATACGTTATGGCCATTATCTGTATGCTGGTGGCGGCCGCCATGCCCATTATGGAAGTAGTCCCCTTCAGCGCCAATGGCGGTGGGCTGGCATTGACGGCCTTCGGGCTGGCCATTGTGGCAAGGGACGGGCTGCTCGCCCTGTTCGCCATCCTGATGACCGCAGGCACCACCTGGTTCGTGTTGAGCAACCTGCCGTGGTAACCGGCCCGGACGAATTCTGTCACCATTTGAAACAAAGCTTCTGAATCCCGGGTTATCCCAAAGCTGCTACTATTGCTACATACTTTCTCTGGCTGTGCAGCCTCTGGCACACCACACTGAACCAACCCTGCGACCAAGCTCCTGCCGTCGGGAGCTTTTGCATGTGAAAGGATCCGGCTTTATGTCCAGCAAAGCGAAGCAGTCCCAAAAACTTCTGCTGTTCCGGCTCTCCGGTGAGCGTCTGTTCGGGATTGGCACCCTGAAGATCCGGGAAATCCTGCCTTTCATGCGTCTGACCAAACTGCCGCACAGTCATCACGCGGTGATCGGCACGGCAACCTTTCGGGGTTCGGCTGTTCCCGTGATCGATATGGCGGCAGCCGTGGGTTACACGCCACTCACCCGTGAAGAACAGACCAAGGCCTCGATTATTGTCACCGACATCCAACGCCAGGAGATCGGTTTTCTGGTGCGCAGTGTCCAGCAGATTGTCGAAACCGACTGGAAAGAGGTAATGCCCCCGCCCAAGGCATTGGGCACCAGGGCGTTCATCACCGGGTTGCTGGATCTTGATGGCGACATCATCCAGTTGCTCGATGTGGAATTACTGCTGGCCAAGGTGTATCCGGAGTCCCTGAATGCGCAGGACGTAACACTGACGGATGTCCAGAGCGAAACCCTCAAATCCCTCAACATCCTTTTGGTGGACGACTCCCAGGTGGCGCGCAAGCAGTTGTCAGACGTGCTGGACAGCAAGGACATCCGTTACCAGGTGACCAGCAACGGCGATGAGGCCCTGCAGATTCTGCTGCGTGACAACGAACTGGGCCGGCCCACCGAAATCCTGGTCAGCGATATTGAGATGCCGGGCCTGGACGGCTACGAGCTGGCGTTCAATATCCGGGACAACCCGGCGCTGAAACAGCCGTATATTATCCTGCACACTTCACTGAACAGTGAGATGAGCCTGAGCTATGCCAACCAGGTCGGCGCCAACGAGGCGCTGACCAAGTTTGATGCGCAGGAGTTGTTGCAGGCTATGCTGAGGGGCGCGGAGCAAGACGGTTAAGGCCTCAGCCCCCGGATGAAGGCTTCCGCGTCGACGCGTCATCTTTCAGAGCGTCTTCCGCAGACTGCTCAAGTTCCTTCATGGCCTCTTGCAGCCTCTCACCGAATTCGTCCACGGCGCTCTCAGCCTTGCGGCTCAGCTCACCCATGATGCTGCTGAACGGCGATGGGTTCAGGATCGCCTCAGCGGTGCGATCATAATCCACCAGCCACTGGTCCTGGGTGCGCACCAGATAGGTGATCAGTTCCGCGCGGTCATCTCCGGAGCCGGCCTCGGCGGGCAACCGGGTTACGATGGTGGCTTCACGGTCCTCGATGACAACCCGGCCAAACGATGGCACAACGTCTGTCCAGTCGCGTTTGAAACCAAGCCTTTAAAACAGGGACGAATCATTACCGTGCTACCTCCGGCTCGAAATCCGGAACGCATGATACACCGCTTACAGGTTGCAGGTCAGTTCCGCCAGTTCCTCGTCAAAAACCCTCCGGTTCTCGCTGTAGTCCACGGGCACGTCCACCAGGTGGACACCCCCATCAGCCAGCGCACGTTCCAGGGTCGGGCGCAGATCCTCAGTTCGGGTAACGCGGTGACCGGTGGCGCCGTAGGATTCGGCGTACTTCACAAAATCCGGGTTGCGATAGTCCAGTCCGAAGCCCTCGTACCCTTCCTGGGCCTGCTTCCACTTGATCATGCCATAGGCACTGTCGTTGATAATCAGCACCACCAGGTTGAGGTTCAGGCGAATGGCCGTTTCCATCTCCTGACTGTTCATCATGAAGCCGCCGTCGCCGCAGATCGCCATCACCTTCAGGTCCGGGTACAGCATGGACGCCATCATGCCGCTGGGCAGGCCGGCCCCCATGGAGGCCAATGCGTTATCCAGCAGTACGGTATTGTTATCGTAAGCCCGGTAATTGCGGGCAAACCAGAGTTTGTACATGCCATTGTCCAGCGCGATGATGCCGTTGTCGGGCATCACCTGCCGGACATCATGAACAATGCGCTGGGGAATGACCGGGAACCGGTCGTCTTCCGCCCGCTCCTGCAGGTGCGCGTCCACGGCCTCCTTCACCTCCATAAGCTGGCTGAAGTCGTGGTTGGCACACTGGCCGCAGTTCTCAGCTATGTAGTCCACACTGTTGGCGATGTCCCCCACTACCTCGTGTTGCGGGAAGTAGACCGGGTCGACATCGGCCGCACTGAAGTTCACGTGAATGACTTTCTTGCCACCCGGAGTCATGAAAAACGGCGGTTTTTCAACGACATCATGGCCAACATTGATCACCAGGTCGGCACGGTCGATGGCGCAATGAACAAAATCTCCGGCGGAGAGTGCGGCATTGCCCAGATAACGGGGATGTCGTTCATCCACCACGCCCTTGCCCATCTGGGTAGTAAAGAACGGAATGCCGGTCACGTTGACCAGATGAATCAGTGCCTGCGACACCCGTTTGCGGTTGGCGCCGGCACCGATCATGATCAGCGGGTGCCGGGCGTCGCGCAGCATGTCACACGCCACATCCAGGCTCTTCTGGCTGGCGGAAGGCCGCCGGGCGTCGCTGGGCGTGAAGATATGCGTGCCCGGCTCGGGCACCTCATCGGCAATGTCTTCCGGCAGTTCCAGGTGCACCGCACCCGGCCGCTCCTCCGACGCCAGCCGGAAGGCTTCGCGAACCTTGGCGGGAATGGTGTTGGCGTTACTGATCTGGCGGGTGTACTTGGTGAGAGGGCGCATCAGGTCCACCACGTCCAGAATCTGGAACAAGCCCTGCTTCGAGGATTTGATCGGCTTCTGGCCCGAGATCATCATCATGGGCATGGCACCGAGTTGCGCGTAGGCCGCCGCCGTCACCAGGTTGGTGGCGCCGGGCCCCAGGGTAGAGAGGCAAACGCCCACCTGGCCAGTCAGGCGCCCGTACGTGGCGGCCATAAAGCCGGCTGCCTGTTCGTGGCGGTTAAGAACCAACTGGATACTTGAGGTTCGCAGAGCTTCGAGGAACGCCAGGTTTTCCTCGCCAGGCACCGCGAAAATGGTTTTTACGCCTTCATTTTCCAGCGCCCGGATAAACAATTCGGCCCCGTTGCGGGCCTGAGGTTGATCGTTGTCCATGGCTATCCTTTTGAGTCGGTGGATTCCGCATTCAATCGGTTCTGGGAGGCTCCGCCTGCAGTGCATCAGCCGGTACGCGGTCCTTGCCCCAGCTCCGGAGTACACCCTGTACTACGCGCTGCAACTCCTCATCGCTCACTTCTGCAGGCTCACCGCGTTCCAGCGGATCGAAATGGAAGATGTAGAGCCGCGAAGTGAACTGCTCGAACGGCAGCGACGACTCGCCAAAGCGTTCACCGTGTCCGGAGGTACTCACCTTCACGTCGTCGCCCCAGTTCTGGCCGCTGTCGTTATTTGGGTTGAAAAAGTACACCCGCATCTCACCGTCCGGATCCAGCGCTGCCCGGAGGATGGTAATGGCATGCCAGCCAATGAACCGCGCCGCACTGTCGGTGACGGCGATGCCGGCCGGCTGGGGATGGATCAGCGGCTGATTGCCGTTGTAGTAAGGGTGGTAACTGGCGTAGAAGTGCCGGATAAAACCGTCCAGATCGTCCAACTGCCCGGTCGCCACATCCACATTGATGGCGAAGCCCCGGCCAGCGGACCAGCCGTGAAACTCGGGGTTCACCCACTTATGAGGGTCGCCCTCGCGCACAACACACAGCCGCCCCATCTCTGCGTAGATACGGTCCAGATGGGGAACCACCACCAGCGACACCGGGTCCAGATCCAGGGCAACCTCCGATGCAACCCCACCCGCACTGCGGGCGGAAGACACCGGCTGCCCCTCAAAGTGCATGATGATCTCGTTATCCCGGGCCGCCCAGGCCACCATCTGCAACAGATAGTCCGGGTCGTTGTAGGCCCACATGGACAGAGCCCGGGCCGATTGGCACGTCGGGTTGTTGCCCTGGCCAACCCCCAGGGGCTGGCCCAGCATGTTCAGAACACCCTGGATCAGCCAGGCCCCCGGTGATGGCTGGTACCCGTACGCCAACTGCAAACGCTCCCGGGCTTTTGGGCACAGGGCCAGCCGAACCTGACGCCATAGCGCCGGTGCCACCGGTGGCTGGTAGAGGATGCCACGTTCAAGCGTGAGCGCCAGCCCGTAAAGCCCCTGGGCCGTCTCCGGATGGACCGATTCCCGGATCAGGGCGTGCACCAACTCCCGGTAACACAGCAGGCAGTCACGTCCGGTACTCGACAAACCCAGGGCTTCACTCAACAGAGTATCGTGGTCACCGACAATAAAGCGGACAAAGGTGGCGTGGTAGGGGGAAACCAGCCCGGTATCATGCATGGAACGGGCAAACCCGGTCGCTTCGTTCTGCAGCGCCACGCCATCCATGGATTCCAGCCGCTGCTGGTAGATGGCGGTGCCAGGGTCTTCGCTGCAGCCTCGCGTCGGGCCATACAGGCTTGAAATCAAACGGTCCGCGCCACGACCGGCACCACCCAGATCCGCCTCCGGGTCCGCCCGGCAGATGGCGATCTGGGTAATCATCCGGCGTACGTCGGCCACCTGGATCGGTCGCTGCTCCAGAATCCTCCAGATTTCTTCGATCAGGCTGTCGATGACGTGTTCGTAGCCAATATGGGTGGCCACATGCTGAACCACGGCCTGACTGATCAGGGCCAGCTTGCCCTGCTCACGCTCCGCCTCCCCGGTCATGCCGAACAACAGGCCCAGGTTGATCGCCAGCACCTGGGTCAGGTAATGATGGGCCTGCTCGGCCGAGACACTGGGATGCAGATATTGGTCGCGCGCCACCGCCAGTAACCGGAGTTCACTGAGTGCCTCAATCACGACGGTGTCGGCGTTGGTGCTTTGCAGGGCAAAGGTGGTCAGCGACGGCAGCAGGTTGCCGGGCTCAGCCCAGTCCGTGCCAGAAAACACGCCGGCTTCTTCCAGGCGTTGCGCCCGGGCCTCGATCACGCCACACCCGCCGGGCTGCAACAGCACCCGGCGGGCGTTATCAAGCAGACGCGGGAGCTTGCCCACCTTGGCAAACGGCCGGCTCTCCGCAACCGCCGCAAGGGCATCGTCGAGATTCTGCACCAGCTTGTCCATGTTGACAGCCGGTGCGCCGCCCGGTTGATGATCACTCAATTGCACTTCCTCAGGGCCTGCATCAAACCCATATGAATTAATGCGTGCGCTGATTATACATAGAAATCGAGCTCTTCCTGATGTTTGAGCAGGTCTCGCATGGTGTAGGGGTCCTCACCGAAGAAATAGATAAGCCCCCAATGCGTACCGAATGCGGTGCGCTTGGTGACGGTTTCCTCCACGGGCGGTGTCAGCTCGTGCGACTCGAAGTACTCGTGGTTCTCGGTCTCCTCCGGTATCTCCAGACGGCTGACCACACGGCGACGGGGGTATACACCGAAGCAACCGGCGTAGCCCTTGGCATCCACCACTTCTTTCGGGAAGAATGCGGTGATTTCCTCGTCCGTGGTTTTCGGGTCGAACGCCAGGATCATCCCCTGGTAGGCGTTGAAGCCATAGGAGCGCTCCAGCAGTTCGAACACCTTGAAGCCCGGCGGACGGTAGGCCACTTCGCCAAAGTACATGGTGCCATCGCTGGTCACGAAATACTCCGGATGCACGAAACCGAAATCGATATCGAATGTCTTGATCAGTTTTTCGATTTCCGAGGTAATCTGGGCCCGGTATCGTTCCAGGTCCGGCGTGGCCGGCACAAACACCGAGTAACCGAGGGTGACGTACTCGGAAATATTCAGGAACCGGATCTTGCCGTTATGGATCCAGGCTTCAACCGCGAACTCCCAGCCGTCCAGGTGGGACTCCATCAGCACCGGAAACTCCTCATCGGGAATGGTATCCACTTCATCCGGTGTCCGGATCACCCGGTGGCCAAGGCAACCGGCCTTGTCGAAGGCCTTGAGGTGTATGGGGTCGTTGGGGTCGCCGTCGAGCTTGAGCAGCGTCTGGTTTACCCGCTTCAGGAAACGAATCACGTCTTCCCGGTCATGGGCTTCCTCGAAGATGCCCACGCGGATCCCGCCCAACTGGGCGCGACGCTTCATCAGCGCCTTGTCACGCAGCAGCATGGCCTGGCCGAACAGTCGCGGGTTGTCCATCAGTACCGAGTTGATGGCGCCGGCCCACTCTACCGTTTCCTCGAACAGCGGTATGGCAACATCCACCCCCATGTCCTTGAGGGTTTGCGCAATTTCCACGGAGCGGTCGTTCAGGCGTTCGAAATTCCAGGGCACGTAGGGGATATCGTGCTCTTTGCAGTAGGGCTCGGCCCAGTCGGGAGCGACAACAACATAACGGCGGTCAAATTTATCGGCGGCCTCAATGGCGTTCAGGCTCCAGCCGAGCAGCGCGATGTACCCCTTCTCAGGATTGTAGTTTTGCTCTGTCATAAGCTCTCTCCTTGGTTCAGGGTTTCTTTATTAGCCTACGCTGACCGATGCAAATGGCAACTTCAACGCCCCGGAGAGATAAAAAAGCACTCTGGCTATCGGCGGATAAAACCAATAGCCACAGTACGTTGAGAGTTTTTAGATCATTTGGGAATATCAGCGTAAACCGAGAGTTGCCAGCGTCCTTTGCCGAACCTCCGTCAACAGGGCCTCATCGTCAACCAGCGACCGGCCATAGGAAGTCACCAGCTCCCTCAGACGAGCCTGCCATTGCTCTGTTTTTAACTTCTCGGGGAAGCAGCGCTCAAGAACATCAAGCATGGCGTTCGCCGCCGTCGAAGCCCCGGGTGAGGCACCCAGCAGTGCCGCCAGCGTGCCATCCTGGGCAGCCACAATCTCGGTACCAAACTCAAGCTTGCCACCGCCGTCTTCAACCTGTTTGATGATCTGCACACGCTGGCCCGCCATCTTCAGCTCCCAGTCTTCCTCGTGAGCGTCCGGATAGAAGTTGCGCAGGGCAGCCACGCGGTCACTGTGAGACTGGAACACTTCCCCGATCAGATAGCGGGTGAGGTCCATATTGCTTTTGCTCACGGAGAGCATCGGACGAAGGTTGGTGGGCTTCACCGAGCCAAACAGATCGAACAGTGATCCCTGTTTCAGGAAGCGGGTGGTAAAGCCCGCAAACGGGCCGAACAGCAGGGCCGGCTCACCGTTGATAATCCGGGTATCCAGGTGCGGAACAGACATGGGCGGCGCGCCAATGGGCGCTTTGCCATACACTTTTGAATGATGTTGCTCCACGATATCGGGCTTGCGACACACCAGCCACTGGCCGCTCACGGGAAAGCCGCCATAACCCCGCGCTTCTTCGATGCCTGATTTCTGCAGCAGGGGCAACGCACCGCCACCAGCGCCGAGGAAGACAAACCCGGTCTCCAGTTTGGTCAGCTCACCGGTTTTCTGGTTCTTCACCCGGATCTTCCAGCGGCCATTGTCGCGCTGGTCAATGTAATGCACGGGGCTGCTCAGCATCAGCTCGAAGTTGGGCTGGGTTTCCAGGTACGCCACCATGCTGCGGGTCAACGACCCGAAGTCCACATCGGAGCCATGCCGGATCCGGGTCGCGGCCACCGGCTGCATGGGATCCCGGTGATTGATCACCAGCGGCATCCACGCTTCCAGATCGTGAGGAGACTCGGTGAATTCCATCTCCCGGAACAGGTGGTGACTGCTGAGCCGCTCATGCCGGCGCTTCAGGAACGCTACGTCCTTTTCGCCCCAGACAAAACTCTGGTGCGGCGTGCGATTAATGAAACTGGCGGGCTCAGGCAATATGCCCTGCTCCACCAGATACGACCAGAACTGCAGGGACACCTCGAACTGGGCATTGATTTTCAGGGCCCGGTCGATGGAAACATCGCCATCCCCGGTTTCCGGAGTGTAATTGAGTTCGCAGTAGCCGGCATGGCCGGTGCCTGCATTGTTCCACCCGTCGGTGCTTTCATGGGCAACGTGGTCGAGTCGCTCCACCATGACGATGTCCAGGGACGGATCCAACTGCCTGAGCATCATGCCGAGAGTGGCGCTCATGACACCACCTCCGACCAGCACTACATCTGCCTGTCTAACGGCCATTGATTTTCACCCTAGCTTGCTTTTGAGCCTGTGTACCACCCCACGATCAGCAGGGAGGCCTGTCGGAAGCCGGTCGGGCGCGAGGTAAACGACGCCGCCGTCTGCTTCCGGTCTGAATGTGGTGGCAATTATCCCGATTTTCGCCGAACTAATAAATTGTGATTGTGAATTTTTGCCCCGGGAATCGCCCGGCACGGATGACCTGGCTCATCAAACGCTGCCGTCGAACAGTAGCCTGCCAGGCACCAAAGGTCTAAAATCCGCCGTCAAATTTTGCCTGGGCCGGTTTCCGGCCTCTTGCTCACAACCTGGTACGGGAACGCTCCATGTCTGTCCTGGATACTGCTCTGATCATTCTCGCTGTGCTGGCGCTGCTGGGCGTCATCTTTGAAGAGGTCACCCACATCAACAAGGCCAAGGTGACGCTGTTTTTCGGTACCCTGAGTTGGATTCTGCTGTTTCTCGCCAGCGATAGTGAAGTGGAGACCGCCGCTATCTCGGCGGGCCTGTCCGAGAGCATTGCCGAAATCGCCGGACTGTGGCTGTTCCTGGTTGCGGCCATGACCTTTGTGGCCTATCTGAACAAAAAAGGAATGATCGAGAATGTGATTTACCTGATCATGCCGAGACAGGTAAGCGAGCGGCGACTGTTGTTTTTGACCGGTTTGTTTTGTTTCATTTTCTCGTCTCTGGCAGACAATATCACCGCCACTTTAGTCTCATGCTCGCTGATCCTGTCCCTCGACCTGGAACTGAAAAAGCGCATCCAGTTCATCACACTGGTGGTCTTCGCGGTCAACTCCGGCGGCGTGTCATTGATCACCGGCGACGTCACTACCCTGATGATCTTCCTGGCGGACAAGGTGGAAATCCTCACCCTGCTGACGCTTGCCGTACCGGCGTCAATTACCGTCTTCATCCTCGCCATTTTCCTCTCGAGAGGCCTCACCGGTACCATCACACTTCGTTCCCACAGCCATACGGTACGCAAGGTCGATGCAATCATCAGTACCCTGTTTTTGCTGACCATTCTGTGTACCATCGTCGGCAATGTGCTGTTCAGTG
The DNA here is from genome assembly GCF_946886895.1 of uncultured Marinobacter sp. The sequence continues at coordinate 251,977 of NZ_CAMPJO010000001.1, forward strand.
TTCCTCCGGTGCTGACGTTTCTGTTCGGCATGTCAGTGATGTTCCTGGTTTCCCGGTTCATGAGTGATGACTCTGAACTGGACCCAATCCTGGAATACATTCGTATTATCGAGTTCGAGACCCTGCTGTTCTTCCTGGGCATCCTGCTGCTGGTGGGCATGCTGAAAGAAATTCATGCCCTGGACTCGCTGGTGGCGGTTTACGATGTCCTGCCACCGGTTTACGCCAATTACCTGATGGGCATCTTCTCGGCGGTGATTGATAACGTGCCGCTGACCGCTGCGCTGCTCAAGTCGGGTATCAGCATGAGTCCTGGCGAATGGATGGGGTTAACCTACGCCGTCGGCGTGGGCGGATCGCTGCTGGTGATCGGCTCCGCCGCCGGCATTGTTGCCATGAGCAAGATCCCGGGGCTGACCTTTGCCGCCTATATGCGGTATCTTGGCCACCTTTTGGCAGCTTACAGCCTGGGTTACGCCGGGGTGTACATGCTGGGACGTTTCATCAACTGAGGTTTTTTCTATGTTAATGGCAATCGCCGCCATCCTGGCCGGCCTGGTGCTACTGGTCTGGAGCGCAGACAAGTTTGTCGATGGCGCCGCTGCAACAGCGAAACACCTGGGCATGCCAACGCTCCTGATCGGCATGGTGATCATCGGTTTTGGCACGTCCGCGCCGGAGCTGGCGGTATCGGCCATGGCCGCGGCCGACGGCAACCCCGGCCTGGCCCTCGGCAACGCCTACGGTTCGAACATCACCAACATTGCATTGATTATCGGCCTGATCGCCGTCATCGCTCCGATTGTCGTGCACTCTCAGGTAATCCGAAAGGAACTGCCACTACTGCTGGTGCTGACGTTGATTGCTGGCGCCCAACTCATAGACGGGGAATTATCCCGGCTGGATGGCATTATTCTGTTACTGGTTTTCGCCGGCGTCATGGGATGGTCGATTTACCAGGGCATGCAAGGCAAGGGTGACGCCCTGGCGGGTGACACCGACGCTGAAATTATTGCCCACCCGATGCCCCTTAAAACCGCCATTGTGTGGCTGGTGGTCGGTCTGATCCTGCTGGTCGTCAGCTCCCGCATGCTCGTCTGGGGCGCCGTCACCATTGCCCAGAGCCTCGGGGTCAGTGACCTGGTGATCGGCCTCACGATTGTCGCCATCGGCACGTCGCTGCCGGAGCTGGCCTCGGCCCTGGCGGCCGTCAAGAAGAACGAACACGACCTGATCCTGGGCAATATCCTGGGATCGGGCATTTTCAATACCCTGGCGGTGGTTGGCCTGGCGGCGGTTATTGAGCCCCTGGCGGTTGATCCGGAAGTGCTCTACCGCGACTGGGCACTGATGCTGGCGCTCACAGTGGGCCTGCTGCTGATGGGCTATGGCCTGACCGGCTGGCGCAAGCTGGTCAGCCGGGTGGATGGTACCGTGCTGTTGCTGGTCTACGTTGCCTACACCGGTTACCTGCTGTCCACCGTGGTTTCGGCCGGCGCTGCCTGAACCCGGCGACGGGGGTGTTACTCGCCCTCGTCGCCCCGGGCGATCACGAATCCCGAAACACCATGGCAATCGAATTCAGGCAGTACCGCTGCCCGGTCGGCGGCGGGCCATCCGGGAACACGTGTCCGAGATGGCTGTCGCAGCGGGGGCACCGGATTTCGGTGCGGGTCACGCCCAGGCTGTTGTCGTCCAGATAACGAATGTGGCCCTGATCAAACGGTTGAAAGAAGCTTGGCCAGCCGGTTCCTGAATCGAACTTGGAGTTGGAGCTGAACAGGGGCAGATTGCACAGGCGGCAGTGATAAACGCCCTCTGTCTTGTTGTCCAGCAGAGTGCCGCAGAACGGGTGCTCGGTGCCGTGGTCAAGCAGTACACGCCGTTCCTCGTCCGTCAGCCCCGCGGCTTTCTCTTCAACCTGTGCTTTGGTCAGTGGTGTCAGGTCATAACCTGCAGCGGAAACGCCCATATGTGCCTCCTCAGGCCGTGCTACCTGTGTCGTTGTCGGTGTATTCCGGTTTCAGGCGGTCACCATAACGATCCACCAGTTTTTCCATTTTCGGCGCAGCCACCGCCATGATGTACGGCTGATACGGATTCCGGGCGGCAAAGTTCTGGTGATAGTCCTCCGCCGGGTAGAAAGCATCCAGCGGCTCCAGCGTGGTAACAATGGGATCCGGGTAAACACCGGCTTCATCCAGTTGACGGATGTACGCCTCAGCTACCTGTTTCTGCGCCGCCGTTTCATAAAAAATCGCGGACCGGTACTGGGTACCCCGGTCGTTGCCCTGGCGATTCAACTGCGTGGGATCGTGGGCAACGGAGAAAAACACCTTCAGCAATTCACCGAAGCTGACCCGCGTCGGATCGTAGTGCACGTCCACCACTTCCGCATGGCCGGTGGTGCCGGTACAGACTGCCTCGTAGTTGGCCGTGTTTGCCGCTCCGCCGGCATAACCGGACACCACCTGGGAGACCCCGTCCATGGCCAGATAAACCGCCTCAACGCACCAGAAGCAGCCACCCGCCAGCACCACCCGTTGCTCGTTGCCCTGGGCGGGAAGATCTTCTCCGGGGTCGGGAAAGCGACTGCGGGGTACGTTCAGGCCGGGGATGCTGCACGATGTGGTCATGATGCCCTCTGTTATGTGATGTCTTAACCCGGCAATTGTGGCTGGAAACCGCAGTATTTGCCAATACCGATGCCGTGGATGAAACATGAACATTGCGTGCGGCAGGTTGCAACCCCGGACAGGCCAACCATACTGAAGCACAGGGTTTGTCTCGTTCATCACTGGCCATGTCCGCTCGGCATCAAAGGAAGAAAAATGACGGCAAGGGCTCATGCTCCCGGAAATCAGGACGAGCTGATGGAATACCGCCTGAGCCTTCGGCTCGGACCGGTACACGCGCGCCAGCGCCTCGGCATCGAACGGGAGGCCGAAGCCAGGGTGTTCGGCCGCGACCACCGGTCATTCCACCTGGAAAACTGGACCGATGCGCCGGGACTGATCCGGTTCTGCCTTCGCATGGCCGGTCTGCTCAATCGTGGGCAGAACAACAGCAGGCGGCTAAGAACCGTGCACAACCGCTTCCACCTGCCGGACCTCCCGGCGGCCTTCGCGGGCTACCGTATTCTGCATCTGACCGACCTGCACGTGGACATGGACGAAGCCAACCTTCAGGCCCTGATGCGGGAAATCAAACCACTGGACTACGACCTCTGCGTGCTTACCGGCGATTATCGCCGCCAGACCTGGGGGCCCATCGATGAAGCACTGAATGGCATGGCCCGGCTACGGGAGGCAATCCGGGGCCCGGCCTTTGCGGTACTGGGCAACCACGACAGTGTCACCATGGTGCCAGCCCTGGAAGACATGGGGTACCGCCTGCTGATGAACGAGATGATCCCCATCGAACACCAGGGTGACTGCCTGTACCTCGCCGGCGTGGACGACGCCCACTTCTACAAGGCCCACAACCTGCACCGGGCCGGCGACAACATCCCGGCCGGTGGTATCAGTATCCTGCTCAGCCATACCCCGGAAATCTGGCGGGAAGCCGCCCACGCCGGCTACGACCTGTTTCTCTGCGGCCATACCCACGGCGGGCAGATCTGCCTGCCCGGGGGCATTCCCGTGACTCTGGATTCCGATTGCCCGCGACACCTGGGGCGCGGGTACTGGCAGATGAACGGCATGCAGGGCTATACCTCACCCGGCTCAGGTACGTCTGTGGTGAATGTCCGGCTGAACTGCCCGCCGGAAGTCACGATTCATACGCTGGCCCGCGGACCCTGCTGAGATCAGACCCGGCGACCGTTAATGGGGGTGGCGGCGAATCCCCCACCGGTACAAAAACGGCGACACCAGTATGTTGGCGGCGGTAAATACCGTCACCACCACTAGCCCGATCCAGCCGCTTACCGGCAACCCGACAACGGCGTATATCATGGGCAACGCCGCTTCGGGGATCTGGTCCAGGCCGACGGCCCGGGCGCTGGAGGGCAGCCCGAGCCGCCGTTTGACAAAACTGCTGAACAGGTCGCCCAGCAGGCCCAGCACCCCAAACACCAGGCCAAAGCCAAAGCCCAGCCCGGTCACCAGGGAAAACATCGCACAAGCCAGAGCACCAGACACCAGGCCGCGCCAGGTCTTGCTTTTGCCAAGCACAGGCCGACCGTCTGACCAGAGGCGCCCTCCATCCAGGGGCGCGGCCCAGCGACGTTTCAGGATCCTGGCGGCAACCACCGGCGTTCCGTTGGCCAGCATCAGCATCACAAACAGCTCCAGCGATATCAGCAAACGCCTGCCGCTCCCCTTCCGACGAGGATTCTCAGTCGATTCCACCCCGCGTCAACTTCAGCGGGTCCATCAGGGCTTCCAGACGGCTGCGGCTGAGACCACTGCGCTCTTCGGCCACGTCGATTACCGGCCGGCCAGTCCGATAGGCCTCCTTGGCAATATCGGCGGCCGGCCCGTAACCGATTTCCGGATTCAGTGCCGTCACCAGTACCGGATTCCTGCCCACACCCGCATCCAGGGTGTCGGCGTTGACGGTGAAATCCCGGAGTGCCTTGTCGGCCAGCAAGGTCGAGGCGTTGCCGAGCAACGACACCATATCCAGCAGATTGCCGGCGACCAGCGGCAGCATCACGTTCAACTGGAAGTTACCGGATTGACCGGCAATGGCCACCGCGCTGTCCAGGCCCATGACCTGCGCTCCGACCATGGCCACGGATTCCGGAATCACCGGGTTGACCTTGCCTGGCATGATACTGCTGCCCGGCTGCAGGGCCGGCAGGCTGATTTCCGCCAGGCCGTGAATCGGACCACTGTTCATCCAGCGCAGGTCATTGGCAATCTTGGTCAGCACAATGGCCAGACCCCGCAGTTGCGACGACAGCGCCACCGGACCGTCCACGGCACTCTGGCCGACAAATTTGTGCTCCAGGGATGAGAAATCATGCCCGGTATTGGCCTTCAGGAACCGCACGAACTGGTTCGCGAACTCTGGCAGGGCGTTCACCCCGCTTCCCACGGCGGTGCCGCCCTGAGGCACCGCCAGGAGCTCGTCGGCCGCTGTTTCCAGCCGGCGCTGGGTCGCAAGCAGCTGTTCACGCCAGGTGCGGAGTTCCTGGCCAAGGGTGACCGGCATGGCGTCCATCAGGTGGGTCCGGCCGGTCTTGACCTGCCCGGAGAACAGGGACTCGCGCTCGTAGATCACACCACACAAATGGGTCAGCGCGGGCACCAGGCGCTCTTTCACCGCCATCACCGAGCTGACATGAATGGCGGTGGGAATCACGTCGTTCGAACTCTGGCTCATGTTGACGTGATCGTTCGGATGCACCTCCACGCCCTGTACCCGGGCGAGGGCGGCAATCACCTCGTTCACGTTCATATTGGTACTGGTGCCCGAGCCGGTCTGATACCGGTCCACCGGGAACTGGTCGGCGTGCCCTCCCGCAATCAGGGCCTGACACGCATCTACAATGGCGTCCCGCAGGTGATTGTCCAACAGGCCCAGGCTGGTGTTGGCCTCGGCAGCCGCTCGCTTGATCTGGGCGACCGCCGCAATGAACGCCGGGGGCAGAGGCTGGCCACTGACCGGAAAATTTTCGATGGCACGCTGGGTTTGTGCTCCCCAGAGCGCATCGGCTGGTACCTGTACCTCGCCCAAGCTGTCGGTTTCCGTTCTGGTGTCACTCATGGTCCCTCCTGTGTGTCCATTTACCGGTTGGGTTGGCGTATCGATTACCCAGGTGGCGAGGCCTCAACCGCCTGTCTGGGATCGCAGACGGACATGATCACAAAGTCCGGTCACCTGTTCAAAATTCAGGATCAGGGTGTGTACGGTGTTGGTGTAGGTGTCATGGAGGTGAAACTTGAACCGGCGCTGTTTTTCACCCTGCAGATAACCATCATACTCTCGCACCAGCTCACGGACATCGCCGCCCTCGTCCTTGCTCCAGGTAGCATTGAACGGGCCAAGGACGGCACCACCAACCAGGCAGATCGTGACTTCATGATTGGTAAGGCCAGTCTCGGAATTGCTCATAGCGGTTACCTCATCCAGTAATGGGTGTCATGGATAAGTGTAGACTCTGGCAGCGATTCGCGAGTGCCTATCCGCTGGTTCCCAGCAAACTGGTGAGCAGGGCCCGCAGACGGTTGGGTTTGACGGGCTTGTTGAGAATCGGCAGATGCCGGGCCCGCAGCACCTGGCGGGTGTCGTCACTGCGGTCAGCGGACACAATGGCCGCCGGGATGTCCTGGCCGGCCACCCGGCGAATGGCGGTGATCGCCTCGCAGCCGGTACGTTCATGGTCAAGATGATAGTCGGCCAGAATCACGTCCGGAGCTCCTTCGCCGGCACCCAGCAAGGCCAGGGCAAGGGTTTCGTCCCGGGCGGTCAACACCGAGCAGCCCCAGCGCTGGAGCAAAACCTGCATGCTTTCCAGAACGGCGGGCTCATTATCGATCACCAGCACCCGGACGCCGTCAAATCCTACGGGCAAGCGCTCTGGCCCGGCCACTGGCGCCAGCCCGGGCCGGACCAGTGCCGGCTCCAGCGGCAGGCTCAGGACAAACCGCGAACCTCGCTCCGGCCGGGACGCCACATCAATGTCGTAACCCAGAATCCGGACCATGCGCTCAACAATCGCAAGGCCCAGACCAACCCCCTGGCGGCCGCCGGTTCCCCGGGGAAGAAGCTGATGGAACTCAGTGAAAATGTCCCGCAGCTTATCTTCGGCGATGCCCACACCGGTGTCCCACACCTCCACTCGCAGAGTTTTTCCGCGGGTACGCAACGCCATCAACACCCCGCCCTCGCGGGTGTAGCGAAAGGCATTGCTGAGCAGGTTGCGCAGAATCCGGATCAGCATACGCTGGTCGGTTTTGACCAGCACGGGGCAGGTACGAACCCGGAACGTCAGACCGGCGTTGGCCGCCACGGCCTCGAATTCATCACCCAGGCCCCTGACCAGCGCAGCCACGTCCGTGAAGACCAGGTCTGGTTTCATGGCCTGCTGGTCCAGCTTGGAGATATCCAGCAAATCCGCCAGCAGGTCCTCGGCGCCTTCCAGGGCCCGGTGAACCTGATGCACCATCCGGGTTTCCTGTTCTGGCAATGAACTGTCCTGCAAGGCTGAAATCATCAGCCTTGCAGCATTCAAGGGTTGCAGCAGGTCATGGCTTGCCGCCGCCAGGTATTTGTCCTTGCTGCGGTTGGCTTCCCGGGCGGCCTCCATGGCAACCACCAGTTCCCTTTCCACTTTTTCCCGCTCTTCAATCTGGTAACGCAGACCGACGTTGGCATTCTGCAGGGCCTCGGTGCGTTCCCCCACCCGGCGTTCAAGGTCGGCGTTCAGCTGTTCCAGCTTCTGCCGGGCCTGTACCCGCTCGGTGATATCCGCCACAAAGGCTTCCACCACTTCCGGGCCAAGATCCGGCCGGCGCAGCAAGGTGATGGCCACATGCACCGGTGTGTGGTCGGCCCGTCGCAGGCGGGTTTCCCGGGCGCTGAGGCTGCCTTCATCCAGCAATTCCTGGCGAATGCGGTCAAACTCGTTGGCGCTACAGAACAGTTGTTCTCGCAGGCGGATCACCCGCTGCTTCAGATCCTCAGGGCTCGGGTATCCACAGATTCGGGCCATGGCCGGGTTGCAGGCCACGAAGCCACCACGAAGATTGGCCTGGAAAATGCCATGCAGGGCGTTTTCAAACAACCACTTATAGCGGTTGCGCTCCTGCTCCAGCTCATCAATCCGCTCCTGCAGCGCCGGATAATAGTTCTTGCGCACGGACTGGCTGCCAAGGCCGAGGAGGTCACCAACATCGTAGCCTCCGTCGTCCTGCTCGTCAGAGGGCTTCTTCATAGACAACCTGGACATCCCGCAGGCTGGATTTGCGGGGATTGGTCAGAATGCACGGGTCCTGCAGGGCAAACCCCGACAGGTAAGGAATGTCCGAAACCGTCACCCCCAACTGGGCCAACCGGGCCTCCAGCCCAACGTGGCGCTTGAGCTCAATGATCCGCGCCATCAGGCGCCGTTTGACCTCCGTCATGGTCATGCCCCGGGTATCAATATCCATGGCATCTGCCACCCGGCGGAAGCGCGCCTCCGCCGAGGTAAAATTAAAAGCCACCACATGTTCCAGCAGCAGGGCATTGCACAGACCATGGGGCAGGTCCAGAAAACCGCCAAGGCTGTGCGACATGGCATGAACCGCCCCCAGAATGGCGTTCGAGAACGCCAGCCCAGCCTGCATGGACGCCAGCATGATCTGCTCCCGCAACACCGGATTGGCGGTGTTGGCAACCAGAGGTTCCAGGTGCCGGTTAATCAGCCGGATGGCTTCCAGGGCGTGGGTGTCCGTCAACGGTCCGCTGCCGGTGGAAACAAAGGCTTCAATGGCGTGAACCAGGGCATCAACACCCGTGCACGCGGTGAGATAGGCGCCCATGGTTTCGGTGACTTCCGGATCAATCAATGAAACATCCGGCACCACCGCCTTGCTGATGATGGAGAACTTGAAGCGCCGATCGGGATCGGAAATGATCGCAAACTGGGAGACATCGGCGGAGGTGCCCGCCGTCGTCGGTATCAGGATGATCGGCGGTGAGGGCTGGGTGATGGTATCAACCCCCTCGAACTCCAGGATATTGCGGCCGTGTGTGGCGACAATGCCAATGCCCTTGGCGCAATCCATGGGACTGCCACCACCGATACCGACGATAACGTCACATTCGCTGGACTTGTAAAGCTCCGCCCCCGCCATCACCTCGTCCACTTTCGGGTTGGGTGACACTCCGGTAAACACCGTGGTCCGGATGCCGGCATCGCTGAGCAGGGTGACAATTTCATTGGCCCAGCCCGCGGCGGCCACGCCGGGGTCCGACACCAGAAACACATGGCGTGCCCCGAAATTCGTCGCGAAATTCGCCACGGATTTACGGGACCCGGCCCCGAAGACAATTTCGGGGGAGACAAACTTTCGCAGCGCGGAGATGTCGTGGCTCATTGGGGTGTACTCGACATTTATTATTGTAGGAATCGTCAAAAGTTTAACTCAAGTCGGGCGCCCGTTCATTGAACTTTGCGCAATGCCGACGGTAAAAGCGGTACAGCCATTCCAGCATTCCGGCCTGGCTGGCCGGTCGCCGGAAGCCATGGCCCTCGTCGTCAAACCAGTGCAGTTCCACCGGCCGGCCCGCGGCCTTGAGGGCGGAGACCATGGCCCGGGTCTGGTCAGGCACCACCACGTTGTCCAGGCCACCCTGAAAGAAAATCACCGGAGCTCCGATACGATCCGCATGATGCCGCGGCGTGCGGGCATGCCAGCGCTCCGGAAACTGCTCGGGAGACCCCAGCAACCAGTCAAGGTATCCCGATTCGAAGCGATGGGTCATGGCCCTGAGCCGCCGGGGGTCGGTTACGCCATAGAGGCTGGCCCCGGCGGCAAACCGGCGGCTCCGGATCAACGCCATAAGGGCAGTGTAGCCACCGGAACTGCGACCCTGAACACACACCTGCCGGGGGTCCACCAGCCCCAGGCACGACAGGTAGTCCGCGGTTCGCTCCAAATCGTCCACGTCGGCCTCCCCCCAGCGGCCTTCCAGCGCCAGCCGGAACCGGCGACCGTACCCGGAACTGCCACGGTAGTTGACCTCGGCCACCGCAAACCCGCGCTGGCACCAGTACTGGACCTGGGGGTTGAACACTGGATACGCCGCCGAGGTTGGCCCGCCATGGGCCACAAGAATCAGTGGCGGTCGATGTCCGGACCGGGTCTCGGGACGGTAGAAAAACCCGTGCAGCGGCAACTGGCCCGGGCTCAGGGCCGGCACATCAAAATCCAGCGGCAGCGCCGGCTGTCCACTCGCCATGGCCGGCTCACCGCCCGCCAGGAGCCGTGCCTCACCGGAGGCCACGTCGATGCCCAGCACCGCATCCAGCCGGGTGGATGAACGGGCGAGGCACACCACTCTCTGGCCCACGGCCCGCAGGTGCCGAAAATCGGTGAATGTCGGCGCCGCCCGGGTCCGGGTGCCATCAGGCCTGACCAACCAGAGCTCAGCGGTGCCGCTCTGGTAATGCACCCGGGCCCAGCCACCCCCGGGCAGCGGGCAATGATGGCACTCGCCGAGTTGCCAGGGGGCGTTGGCATGGTCCCGTTCCGGCGCTCCAGCACTACACCATTGCGTCGTTCCGCCCCGACAGTCAAGGCGCCAGGGCTGCCACCAGCCATCATGATCAGACAGCACCCACAAGCGGTTATCGTCGAACACCGGCTGCTGAACCGAGCCTTCCGCCGGCACGCGCAAGGGCCGGGCAGCGGTCAGCGTTCCGGTCGCTCCGATGTCGCCCAGCCAGAGTTCACTGCGCAACCAGGGCATGTCCGGTAATTGCCAGGTTACCCAGGCGAGCCGTGTGCCGTCTCCGGATATAGCCGGGGCCCCGTAAAAATCCTGGCCGGCGTGCAGAACGTCAAGGCGCCCGTTGAGATCAATCGCGACCAGTTGCTGCTCGCCTCCTACGTCCCGAACCGCCAGCACCCGGTGGCGAATGGGGTCCGCAACCAGCCCGCCATAGGCCGCGGCCTGGCTCCGGGTTATCGGGCGGCTGCAGCACCGTTCCGGGTCCACCAGATGAATCTGCTGATCCTCGCTGACCACGAACACGCCGTCGGCCGAGGCCGTCACAGCACCCCCTCCGTATCCATTGATCCGGCTGCGGATGGCCAGACCGGGCACCGTCACCGGTCCGGGTCCGTTGCCGGTGAGCTGCCAGAGCCCGTTGGTGCCGGTGGCCGGATCACTCTGCAGCCAGAACAGCCGATGGTTACCCACCACCAGTTCGCCCCGCTGGGTATGGCCGGCGCAGGCATCGGCGGCACTGATCAGCTCTGTCTCCAGCGCGTCAGCCCCGGAAGAACAGTCGGGAGTTATCGGCATTTCGATAGGTCAGTCCACTGAGGCCGGCCGTGGCATGGTCGGCTGCTTTCCTGGCAGCCAGAATTCGATCATGGTAAGGCGATTTGCCGCAGACCGGGTCGGCGTTGTCGGCATTACCGGTCAGCAGGAACGCCTGGCAGCGGCAGCCGCCAAAGTCCTTCGCTTTCTCATCGCAGGAACGGCAGGGTTCCGGCATCCAGCGGTCACCCCGGTAGTGGTTGAAGCCCGGGCTGTCGTACCAGATGCCCTGCAGATCCAGCTCCCGGACATTGGGGAAGTCGATGGGCAGTAACCGGGCGCTGTGGCACGGCAATGCGGTGCCATCCGGAGCCACGGTCAGGAACAGGTTGCCCCAGCCGTTCATGCAGGCTTTCGGGCGCTCCTCGTAATAATCCGGGGTAACGAAGATCAGCTTCATGGGCGACCCGGAGGCGTCCAGACGCTTTCGATATCGATTCACTTCCTGCTCAGCCTGCACCAGTTGCGCTTTCGAGGGCATCAGCCCTTCCCGATTTTCAAACGCCCAGCCATAGTACTGGCAGGTGGCCAGTTCCACATAATCCGCCCCCAACTGCTCACACAGGGCCATGATGTTGTTCATCTGATGGATATTGTGACGGTGGATCACGAAGTTGAGCACCATGGGGTAACCCGCCTCCTTCACTGCCCGGGCCATGGCCAGCTTCTGGTCAAATGCCTTGCGGGAGCCGGCCACGGCGTTGTTGAGCTCCGGGTCAGAGGCCTGGAAGCTGACCTGGATATGATCCAGGCCGGCCTCGGCAAAGGCGTTCACCTTGGCGTCCGTCAGCCCCAGGCCGGAAGTAATCAGGTTGGTGTAGTAGCCCAACTGCCGGGCTTCGGCAATCAGCTCCGGCAGATCCGGGCGCACCAGGGGCTCGCCCCCGGAGAAGCCCAGTTGGGCCGCGCCCATGGCCCGACCCTGTCGCAGCACACTCACCCACTCCCCGGTGGTCAGCTCCCGTTCGGTCTGAGCAAAGTCCAGCGGATTGGAGCAATAAGGACACTGCAGCGGGCAGCGGTAGGTCAGTTCCGCCAACAGCCAGAGCGGTGGCCCCGCCTTGTGGGGGTTAACGGGTGCGTGGGCGTCGGAGTGGCTCATGACAGTTCAATCCAGTGTTGCTGACAGGCATCCCGGAGAAAGCCATTCACATCGTCCTCAAGGGAACCCGCGTCCGGAAACCGCTGTTCCAGAATGGCGACAATATCGGCCACGCGGTGTTGACCGTTTACCTCACTGAGAATGGCGCCGGCACTGCCGTTCAACTTCACCATGCCTTCCGGGTACAGCAGCACGTAACTGTCCTGAGCCGGTTCCCACTGGAACCGGAACCCCCGGCGAAAACGCGGAATCTGATCCATGGCAACCTCCATTACAATCCCCGGTGCCAGACCGGCTGGTCGGTGACCGTGTGGTAAGGCGGCGTACGGTGACCGTACGCCATGGTCATGGCGTCCAGCAGGGTCCAGAGAATATCCAGCTTGAATTGCAGGATCTCCAGGGCCCGAGCCTGCTGCACGTCGGTGGTGAAGTGATCCAGGGTGATGGTCAGGCCATGCTCCACGTCACGTCTTGCCTCCGACAGCCGCTTGCGGAAGTAGCGGTAGCCGTTCTCTTCGATCCATGGATAGTGGGCCGGCCAGCTGTCCAGCCGGGACTGGTGGATCTCCGGCGCGAACAGTTCGGTCAGGGAAGAGCAGGCGGCTTCCTGCCAGGTCGCCCGGCGGGCGAAGTTCAGGTAGGCGTCCACGGCAAACCTGACACCGGGCAGCACATGGCGCTGGTCAATCACCTCCTCCCGGGAAAGCCCCACCGCCTCGGCCAGGGACAGCCAGGCGTCGATCCCACCCACGTCACCGTCGTGGCCGTCGTGGTCCAGAATTCGCTGAAGCCAGAGCCGGCGCACACCGGCGTCCGGGCAGTTGGCCATGATCGCCGAGTCTTTCTGGGGAATCTTGATCTGGTAGTAATACCGGTTGGCCACCCAGCCGCGGATCTGTTCCGGCGTACATTGCCCGCCGTACATGGCTTTATGGTACGGGTGGTGGATGTGGTAGTAACGCCCTTTGTCCCGGAGGGCCTGTTCGAAGTCCGTGCGGTTCATGGCGGTGCTGGCTTTGGCGTTCATGGCGGTCCCGACAGGTCGATGTGCATGCCGTCCCACGACACCTCAATGCCGTGGCGGGTCAGTTCCGCGCGCTCCGGCGAGTCCTCATTCAGGATCGGATTGGTGTTGTTGATGTGAATCAGGATCTTGCGCGCCGCTGGCAGCGAATCGAGCACTTCAATCATGCCCCCGGGACCGCTCTGGGCCAGATGCCCCATGGCCTGGCCGGTCTTGCTGCCCACTTCCTGCCGGATCATTTCGTCGTCGTGCCAGACCGTGCCGTCCACCAGCAACACATCGGCTTTGCGCATCCAGCCCAGTATGCGCTGGTCGGGCTCACCGAGGCCCGGGGCATAAAGCACGCCCTGGCCGGTGCGGGTGTCCTTGAGGAATATGCCGATGTTGTCACCCGGGTGCGGGTTATCCCGGCGGGGTGAATAGGGGGGCGCGTTGCTCAGCAGCGGAAGGGCGGTGAGCTCAATGGACGGCGCGCAGGGAACGGTAAAGGGTGCCTGTTCAGACGCAGCTACCCGGCGCCAGTTCAGGCCGCCGTTCCAGTGCTTCAGCATGGTGAACAGCGGAAAGCCGCCACTGAGGTCTTCGTGCACCTGCTCGGTACACCAGACATCCACCGGCAACCCCTCGCGGAGCGATAACAGGCCGGTGGTGTGGTCCACCTGGCTGTCCATCAGCACAATGGCGTCGATGCCGGTATCCCGCCGTGCCCTGGCCGGCTGCATGGCGTCAAAAGACGCCAGTTGGGCGCGAATATCGGGAGAGGCGTTGAAAAGAATCCAGTGCTCACCGTCCTCACTGACAGTGATCGAAGACTGGGTACGGGCCCGGGCGTTCAGGGTGCCCTTGCGAAAGCCATCGCAGTTGGCGCAGTTGCAGTTCCACTGAGGGAAGCCACCGCCGGCCGCAGAGCCCAGAATGTGAATGTGCATGGCGGCACCTCCGGAACCAAAACGGCCAGCCCCATGGCGCCGGCCGTTTCAGCGTTCAGCGGTTGGCGAAGTACATGGTGACTTCGAAACCGATGCGCAGGTCTTCGTAGGTTGGTTTGGTCCACATAATGCTTACCTCTGTTGTCATGGTTGTTAGCGCATTGGGGTGAATTAGCGGCCAGGCCGATAACCCACGTTCCATCCTAGCGACGGAGCCCCGGCGCCCATATGGTACTTTGGCACTGTTTTGATGCCTCCGTGAGTAGCGGGCCCGTGTGGAGGGGCCCGGGTAACGCCTCGTTGCTCAGAAGAAACCCAGCGGGTTGGTGTCGTAGCTCACCAGCATGTTCTTGGTCTGCTGGTAATGATCCAGCGCCATCTTGTGGGTCTCACGCCCAACACCGGACTTCTTGTAACCACCAAAGGCCGCATGCGCCGGGTAGGCATGGTAGCAGTTCATCCATACGCGACCGGCCTGGATGGCGCGGCCCATGCGGTAGGCCCGGTTGGTGTCGCGGGTCCAGAGACCGGCCCCCAGACCGAACTCGGTATCGTTGGCAATCGCCAAGGCTTCGGCTTCGTCCCTGAAGGTGGTCACGCCCACCACCGGGCCAAAGATTTCCTCCTGGAATACGCGCATCTTGTTGTTGCCCTTGAACAGGGTCGGCTGGATGTAGAAGCCATTGTTGAACTCAACGCCAAGATCTTCGCGGTCGCCGCCGGTCAGCACCTCGGCACCCTCTTCCTTACCGATTGCCAGGTAGGACATGATCTTGTCGAACTGCTCCTTGCTGGCCTGGGCACCCACCTGAACGTCGGTATCCAGCGGGTTGCCACGCTTGATCTTCTTGGTGCGCTCAACCACCTTGGCCATAAACTCGTCGTACATATCCTCCTGCACCAACGCGCGGGACGGACAGGTGCAGACTTCGCCCTGATTGAAGAACGCCAGTACCAGGCCTTCCACACACTTGTCGACGAATTCCGGCTCGCCCTTCATCACATCGGAGAAGTAGATGTTGGGCGATTTGCCACCCAGTTCCACCGTGGACGGAATGATGTTTTCGGCGGCGCACTTGAGGATGTGCGATCCGACCGGCGTGGACCCGGTGAAGGCAATCTTGGCGATCCGCTTGCTGGAAGCCAGGGCCTGACCCGCCTCGATGCCATAGCCGTTCACGATGTTCAGAACACCCGGTGGTAACAGGTCGCCGATCAACTCCATCAGCACCAGAATGCTGGCGGGGGTCTGTTCGGCCGGTTTCAGTATGGTGCAGTTGCCCGCCGCCAGACAGGGGCCCAGCTTCCAGGCCGCCATCAGAATCGGGAAGTTCCAGGGAATGATCTGGCCGACCACGCCCAGGGGTTCATGGAAATGATAGGCCACGGTGTTGGCGTCGATTTCGCCCATATGGCCTTCCTGGGCCCGGATGCAGCCGGCGAAATAGCGGAAATGGTCCGCGGCCAGGGGAATGTCGGCGTTCAGGGTCTCGCGAACCGCCTTGCCGTTATCCCAGGTTTCGGCCACCGCCAGCAGTTCCAGGTTGGCCTCAATGCGGTCGGCAATTTTCAGCAGGATGTTGGAGCGCTCCTGCACCGAGGTTTTGCCCCAGGCCGGCGCCGCCTTGTGCGCCGCATCCAGCGCCAGCTCGATATCCTCGGCCGAGGACCGGGGAATCTCACAGATCACGTCACCGGTAACGGGCGTGATGTTGTCGAAATACTGGCCTTTTACCGGGGCGACCCATTCGCCACCGATGTAATTTTCATAACGGGATTTGAAGGAGACGACAGAGCCTTCCTTGCCAGGTTGTGCGTAGATCATGGTCTCGACCTCTTGTTGTGTTTGTCGCAGAACAACGCGGACTTTCGCGTTTACCTGTTCAATGTAGACCCCAAACCTCCGGAGGTGAATCGTGCGATGGAGGCGAAAATCTCCTCCCTTGGTAGTAGATAGCCCCGGTTCCGGGTCGCCAGCCTTTTATTGCCGCACATTCACCGGTGCCTGAACACAAAAGGGGCCGCCCGGAGGCAGCCCCTTTTTAGCCGGCAGGGCACCGGCCCTCTTTCAGGGATCAGTTGCTGGCAACGCGATCCTTCGGCAGCTTGAAGGTCCAGACCATACCGCCCTGGTTGAAGTCCTTCACCACCTTGGCCACTTCGCCACCCCAGAGCGGCACCGCGCCACCCCAGCCGGAAGCGACAGAGACATACTGCTCGCCGTCCATGCTCCAGGTGACCGGCGTCCCCACCACACCGGAACCTGTGTTGAACTTATACAGTTCCTCGCCGGTCCTGGCATCAAAGGCCTTCAGATAACCTTCCGGCGTACCGGTGAAGACCAGGTTGCCAGCGGTGGTCATAACACCACCCCACAACGGTGCAGTGTTCTCGTACCGCCAGACTTCTTTACCGGTTTTCGGATCGATGGCGCGCAGAACGCCGATATAGTCATCGTTGGTCGGCTTGATGGTGAAGCCGGCGCCCAGATAGGCCGCGCCTTTCTTGTAGGACACCGGCTCGTTCCAGATGTCCATGGACCATTCGTTAGACGGCACATAGAACAGGCCGGTTTCCTGGTTGTAAGCCATGGGCATCCAGTTCTTGCCACCCAGGAACGCGGGCTGGGCAACCACAGGCTCGCCTTTGGTGCCCTCTGTAGCGGAGGGATCACCCGGGCGACCACCCTCGGCGAAGATCGGGCGACCGGTCTCGGGATCCAGGCCCTTGGCCCAGGTGATCTTGTCGACAAACGGGAAGCCACGGATAAAATCGCCGTTCTCGCGGTTCAACACATAGAAGAAGCCATTGCGGTCCGCAGTGGCAGCAGCGTGAATGGTTTTGCCATTTTCCTGATAGTCAAAGGAAATGAGCTCGTTAACACCATCATAATCCCAGCCGTCATGAGGCGTGGTCTGAAAATGCCATTTGATGCTGCCGTCGTCCGGATCAATGGCCAGACGGGATGACGAGAACAGGTTATCCCCCGGGCGCAGGTGCGAGTTCCAGGGCGCCGGGTTGCCGGTACCGAAGAACAGGGAATCGGTGGTCCGGTCGTAGGTGCCGCCAAGCCACGGAGCCGCGCCGCCATTTTTCCACATATCGCCAGGCCAGGTGACACCGGCCTTGCCGCCGGAAATGCCGTTTTCGATGGCCTTGCCATCCTTGTAAACATAACCCATATGGCCCTCAACGGTCGGGCGGGTCCAGAGCTTTTCACCGGTGTTCGGGTCGTAGGCTTCAACCTTGCCGACAATCCCGAACTCACCGCCGGAAACACCGGTGATCAGCTTGCCCTTGACCACAATCGGGGCCGCGGTAATGGCGTATCCGGCCTGGTAATCCGCCACTTCCTTGATCCAGACGGGCTTGCCCGTGTCCTTGTCCAGCGCGACCAGCTTGGCGTCCAGGGTGCCGAAAATCACCTTGTCGTCGTACAGGGCGACGCCCCGGTTGACCACATCGCAACAGGGCATGATGCCGTCGGGCAGGCGCGCGTCGTACTGCCAGATTTCCTCGCCGGTTCTGGCGTCAATGGCATACACCCGGGAATAGGAGGCGGTGACGTACATCACACCATCCTTGATCATCGGCTGGGATTCCTGGCCGCGCATTTTCTCGCTGCCGAAGGAAAAGGCCCACACCGGCTGCAAGTACTGGATGTTTTTGGTCGTCAGGTCGTCCAGAGTACTGAAGCGTTGACCCTGGGTGCCCATGCCGTAACTGACGATATCACCCGGCGTCTTGTGATCATTCATGATGTCTTCGTCGGTGACCGCCTGGGCCCCGTAAGACACCGCCAGCGCCAGCACACTGGCGGCAATGCGAATCCCGAACTTGTTCGATCTCATGGTTGCGCTCTCCAATTCTCTTGTTTTCTGTTTCAGGGCGAACCGGGAAGGTTTCCCGCCTCTGCAGTGATTCTTCGCGTTGCGGCAACAACCAACAATTACCCCCCGGAACAGGTTTTCTCATCACTTGGTCGTACTACCTGCCCTCGGCACGGGCGATGGCCTCATCACCCAGGAATTCCCGGTAATACTGGGGCACGCTGTAACGGAGTGCCCGATCCGCCAACATTGCACTGAGTTCACCGGACGTCACCATCTCGCCGATGATAGCCTCCAGCTCGTAACCCAGTTGCCGGTGGGTATGCTTGACGGCCATGCCGATGTCCCAGACCTGCTTGCCGATGCCCGGGAAGCCATTGCCGGCGGCTCGGAACCGGGCGTTTTTCGGCTTGGCGAGCTCATGATCAATCTCCGCCCGCATGCCCATCACGGCACTGACCTCACCCTCGCGCATGGCCCGGAAGGCATCCCGCACATTGGCATAATGCCGCACCTGCTCACGCAGCCGGCCGCGCAGGCCGGAACTCAGGTAAAAATCCGGCAGGGTGTCGACTTCCACGCCGATGGGGTGGTACTGAAAGACCGCCACGGTGTCGACGCTGTCGAGCTTGTCGGGGTTGAAGGCAATCTGCCAGGTTTCCTGCTGGTAGGGACCGAACAACACCACCTGCTCATTGATGTACTCGCCGGTGGAATCCTGCATGTAGGCGTATTGCTTGTCGTAGGGCACCCGCATCATCACATCGGCAAGCCGTCGCTTGGCCAGGTAATGCCCTTTCCAGACGTTATTGCGCAGGTCGTCGCCCAGGGTTTCATCGGGCACAATCCAGTGCACCCGAAACTCCACGCCCAGGGCCCTGGCCATCCGTTTGCCAATCTCCACATCAATCCCCCTCGGCTCACCATTCACCTGATAGGAATAGGGCGGGAAATTTTCGTACACCCCCACCTTCAGGTAACCGGAGTCCAGGATAATGTCGTAGGTCCGGTCGGCCGGTCGGTTGAGCAGGGCGTCTCCGTCGTCCAGCCCCTGCGCCAGGGCCACCTGGCACAGCAGCCAGAGTGCGCAAACCCGAGTCAACAGTTTCATCATGCGTGCCCCCAACGACAGTGGGCCAGCCCTTGGGCCGGCCCGGATTCAGGTGTGGTTAACAGTCACGCCGCAGCCATTCATTCCGGCTTGGGCAGCGATTCCACATAGGTCCGGATGGCCCAGATGGCGTTCTGGTCCAGGGTTTTCTTCCACGACGGCATACCACGGTCGGTGCCGTTCAGAACCCGACCCATGTAGTACTCATCGTCCCATTCGGTCAGCTCCCGAAGGTCGGGGGTGAGGCCGCCTGACATCGCCCGGATGCCGTGGCAGCCGGCACAGTTCCCGGCGTAGGCGCTCTCACCCACCTTGATGGCCTGGGCATTGAACTTGCCGTACTCGTTTCCTTCCCGGAAGGGATTGACCGACCGGACCTCATCGCCCAGCTCCGGCAGATTGCCCGTATCCACGGGCTGGGGCGTTACGTTGCCGTGGGCCATTACCAGGCCCGCCATGCCCAGCCAGGCCATTGAAATCAGTGCTCTCAGTGAAAAGGAAGTTGCCATTGTTGTTACCTCTGGTTTGATCCCGTGCGCTGGCGGTTGGTGTCTTTGACTCTTGTTGCGTGGTATCCGGTGCCAACTTGCTCACCTCCAAGTCTAGGAATCCCGGCCTGCGATCCGAATGCCACTTTGGAGGTTTTGATCTAGTTCCTTGGTAGTAACCAGAGGGAGTGAACGGACAAATCTCATCCTTTAGTACCGATGGATTCCTACTTTCTGAATATTTCCGCCCGCCAACCGCTTCTCTAAGCTCAGGACCAAAGGCTGATAAAAAGGAGCGGGTTTATGGTTCGGTACTGTCAGCAGTTTCAGTACTGCCTGAGGGCTCTGTCCATCGTGCTGGTCGCCTGCGCTCTTTCCTCTGGCGCCGCGGCACAGAATCTCGAGGTCCGTATCGGGTACATCCAGTGGACGCCGGACCCAGGTCCCGTCCTGTCCAATGTGATTCCCGAGCCGGAAGACGCCGGCCTTCGGGGCGCCGAACTGGCCCTTGCAGACAACAACACCACCGGCAAATTCCTGGGCCAGAGCTATACGCTGGAACACCAGGCCGCCGATTCGGAAGCGGCCGCCGTGGAGGCATTCAAGGCCCTGCAACGGAGCGGCGTCGGTCTGTTTGTGGTCAACGCCCCTGCCAGCACGGTTCAGGCGCTGATGGGCGCTTCCGGGGAACGGACCCTGGTGTTTAACGCCGGTGCCAGGGATGATGCCCTGCGCACCTCGGCATGCCACCCCAACCTGCTGCACAGCATCCCCAGCTACGCCATGCTCACCGACGCCCTCGGCCAGTGGCTGAACCAGAGGCGCTGGAACGACCTGTTCCTTATCACCGGGCCAACCCTGGCCGACCGATCCTGGGCCAGTGCTTTTCGCCGCTCAGCCAAACGCTTCGGCCTGGAGATTGTCGAAGACAAGCCCTGGACCTTTGACGCCGACCTGCGTCGCACGGCGTCGAAGGAACTGCCATTGTTTACCCAGGCCAACGACTACGACGCCGTGGTCGTGGCCGACGTGCGCGGGGATTTCGGTGAATACGTGCCGTTCAATACCTGGCTGCCAAGGCCGGTGGTGGGCACCCAGGGCATGATGCCGGTGGCCTGGCATTTCGTGGTGGAAAACTGGGGCGCGGCGCAGTTGCAAAACCGCTTTCGCGAGATGGCCCGTCGTGAAATGAACAGCGAGGACTACGCGGCCTGGGCCGCCATTCGCTCGATCGGCACTGCAGTCACGGAGCTGGGTAGCGCAACCCCCGAGAACGTCCGCAACTTCCTGTTCAGTGACCACTTCCAGTTGGCCGCCTTCAAGGGCCGCAAGCTCACCTACCGCGACTGGAACGGCCAGTTGCGCCAGCCAATCCCGCTGGTGCACCCCCGGGGGCTGGTCGCGCGCGCCCCGTTTGAAGGCTTCCTGCACCCGAACACCACCATGGACACGCTTGGCTTCGACAAGCCCGAGAGCAGGTGCCGGATTAATGGCTAACCGCGGTGGCGGCGTGTTTTCAAAACAACAAGGAGCAACCCCATGACAACCCTGTTCAGACACACGGCCCTGGCCGTGATGATCGGCCTATCGACACCAGCCCTGGCCAGCCTGGCCTATGTGTCCAACGAGAAGGACAACACCCTGTCGGTGATTGACACCGAATCCCTGGAGGTGGTCGATACCATCGACGTGGGCGCCCGCCCCCGGGGCATCCTGCTGTCGAAGGACCACACCAGGCTGTATATCTGTGCCAGCGACGACGACACCGTGCAGGTGCTGGACCTGGCGACCCGCAAGATCATCGACACCCTGCCCTCGGGCGAGGACCCGGAGCAGTTCGCGCTACACCCCAACAACAGGCACCTGTACATCTCCAACGAGGACGACGCCATCGTGACCGTGGTGGATGTCACCAGCAAAAACGTACTCGCCCAGATCGATGTGGGTATCGAGCCGGAGGGCATGGCAGTGAGCCCCGATGGCAAATGGGCCGTCAACACCAGTGAAACCACCAGCATGCTGCACTGGATCAACACCGAGACCTTCGAGATCGAGAAGAACATCGTGGTTGGCCAGCGCCCGCGCCACGTGGAATTCAGCAAAGACAGCAAGATCGCCTGGGCCTCCGCGGAAATCGGTGGCACCGTGCACATCATTGACGTGGACAACCTCCAACAGATCCACGAGCTATCCTTCCGGGTACCGGGCGTGAACCAGGACCGGGTGCAACCGGTGGGTATCGAGCTGACCTCCGATGGCAAATACGCCTTCGTGGCTCTCGGGCCGTCCAACCATGTGGCGGTGGTGGATGCGAAGACCTATGAGGTGCTGGATTATCTGCTGGTGGGCAGCCGGGTGTGGCAACTGGACCTGGACAAGGACGAGAAGCACCTGTTCACCACCAACGGCGTCTCCGGTGACATCTCGGTGATCGATGTGGAGGATATGAAGGTGATCAAATCCATCAAAGTCGGCCGCTACCCCTGGGGGGTGGTGATCGATCCGACGTCATGACCCTTGAAGCCAGCCATCTCAGCTTCCGCTATGGCGACAAGCCAGTGCTCAGGGAGGTCAGCTTCGCGCTGACCCCTGGCCGTTTTCATGCCCTGCTGGGTCCCAACGGCGCGGGCAAGTCCACTCTGTTCGGTCTGCTCACCCGGCTGCTGGCCTTGCAGCAGGGCGATACCCTGCTGGCAGGGCAATCCCTCAGGAAACAACCGGCTGACGCCATGCGCCAGATCGGCGTGGTGTTCCAGCAGAATGCCCTGGATCTGGACCTGACGGTGCGCCAGAACCTCCAGTACCACGCTGCACTGCACGGCCTCTCTCGCAAAGAGGCCCAAAAGCGCGGTGACCGCGAGCTGGAACGCTTCCGGTTACTGGACCGGGCCAACGAGGCGGTGCGCCAGCTCAACGGTGGTCATCGCCGGCGGGTGGAGATTGCCCGGGCCCTGCTCCATGAACCTTCCCTGTTGTTGCTGGATGAGCCCACCGTGGGCCTGGATGTCGCCAGTCGCAAGGCACTCAACGAACACGTACGCACGTTATGTGACGAGGATGGCCTGACCGTCCTCTGGGCCACGCACTTGATTGAGGAGGTTCGTCTGGACGACCGGGTGTTGATCCTGCATGAAGGCAAACTGCTGGCCGACGGCGCGGGCCATGACATCTGCCAGGCGGAAGGTACCCGCGACCTGGCCGAAACCTTCCATTCCCTGACCGGAGCCGACTGAAATGAATGCAGCGCACTACTGGCATTGTTTTGTGGGTATCCAGACCCGGGAATGGTTGCGTTTCTGGCAGCAGCGCACCCGGTTTGCCAGTGCGCTGGTCCGGCCGCTGCTGTGGCTGGTGGTGTTCGCCGCCGGGTTCCGGGCGGTGCTCGGGATTTCCATTATTCCGCCCTACCAGACCTACATCACCTACGAGACCTACATTGCGCCCGGTTTGTGCGGGATGATCATCCTGTTCAACAGTATGCAGGGCGCCCTGTCCATGGTGTATGACCGGGAATTGGGCAGCATGCGGGTGCTGTTGATGAGTCCGCTGCCGCGACCGTTCCTGCTGGTAACCAAGCTGCTGGCCATGGGGGTGGTATCGGTGGGACAGGTGTATGTGTTTCTGCTGCTGGCGTTGCTGGTGGATGTGGAGCCGCCGGTGTGGGGCTATCTGGCGGTGTTGCCGGCGTTGCTATTAACCAGCCTGATGCTCGGTGCCCTGGGGCTGCTGATTGCCACCTGGATCAAGCAGTTGGAGAATTTTGCCGGGGTGATGAACTTTGTCATCTTCCCAATGTTCTTTATGTCCTCGGCGCTGTATCCCCTGTGGAAAATGAACGAAGCCAGTCCGTGGCTTTACTGGGTCTGCCAGTTCAATCCGTTTACCCATGCGGTGGAAGCCATCCGGTTTTCGCTGTACCTGGAGTGGAATCCGCTGGCCTACGGCATTACCGCGGGCATGACGGTGGTTCTGGCGTTACTGGCTACGGCCGGCTTCCGCCCCCAACGTACGAAAATACTTGGCAACAAACCCGCGTAAACACGCTCAAACCAACCGCCACCAGGCTGGCCTCATCCCCGAATCACTTCACGCTGCAAATGTTATGTTATAACATGATAAGCATGGAACGGCGCGACGCATAACCGCTGGATGCATACATCAGCCCGAACGGTTCGAGCACGGCCGTTACACGTCAATCAGATGAGTTGAAACCACCCATGGAAGACCATCCAGAACTTATTCCCACTCACCTGGTGCTGGGCTTTCTCGGCGCGGGCAAGACCACGGCCATTCGACACCTGCTGAAACAGAAACCGGAAAACGAACATTGGGCAGTGCTGGTGAATGAATTTGGAGAAGTTGGTATCGATGGTGCCTTTCTGTCCAATCAGGGGGTGGCTGTCAAGGAAGTCCCCGGCGGCTGCATGTGCTGCGTTTCCGGGCTGCCAATGCAAATTGGCCTTAACAGCCTGATCAACTTCTCTCGTCCGGATCGGCTGTTTATCGAGCCCACCGGGTTGGGCCACCCGGCCCAGGTGATCGAGACGCTGACCGGCGAGTTTTATCGGGATGTCTTGTTCCTGTCGGCATCAGTCTGCCTGGTTGACCCCCGCCGCCTGGAAGACCCGCGTGTGCTCGCCAGCCGCCAGTTCCACGATCAGGTCGCGGTGGCGGATGTGCTGGTCGCGAGCAAGGCAGACCTTTGCACGTCGGAGCAACTGGCCCATTTCGATACCTGGGCGAACACCTGGCAACCCGCGAAACGGCGCGTCGAACACATCCGCGAAGGCCAGCTCCCGCTGACGTGGCTGACTGGCCGTTCGGATGGCCTGGCCTCACATTTCCCCGACAGTCACCACCATCACCATGGTGAGACTCTGGCGGAGAAGCCCTCACTGGCCGATGCGCCCTGGCAGTATTACTGCAACCAGGGCGACGGCTTCACCAGTGTCGGCTGGCGGGCGCACCAGGATCTGCTGTTTGATCCGCTGGCGCTGCAAAGCCTGGCCAGTGATGCCTGCTTTGAACGCTTCAAGGGTGTGGTACGAACAACGAGGGGCTGGTGGATGCTCAATGCGGTTGATGGCGCCCTGACGCTTCTGGATACGGAACCGGCCGATGAGTCCAGACTTGAGATTATCAGCCGGAAGCTGGAGCCGACTGAGCTGGATCAGCGACTTCGCGCAACCCTGGCGAGCGCTGGTCACCACCCGACGATGGGCAGGTAAACGCAAGGCCGCCTCTATTCGATTGATCTGTCCGTTCAGGGCTCAGGCAGTCAGTTCCGGCGTTCGCAATTGCCCCAGCCGTTCTTGTAGCTGGCCGGGCTC
This sequence comes from uncultured Marinobacter sp., assembly GCF_946886895.1. The sequence goes on from NZ_CAMPJO010000001.1 coordinate 276,774, forward strand.
GCCAATCGCATCGTCCCATTGTAACCGGGCCGGTTTACCGTCGAGATACCAGAGGCGGTTCGCCAGGACCTCTGCGTCTGCTCCGTCATGAGTAACGCAAATCATCGCCATGCCGGGATTGGCATCGAGGATGTCGGCGATCAATGCCTTAAGCCCGCTGACCATCACCGGATCAAGGGAGGCAAACGGCTCATCCAGTAACAGCAAGTCAGGCTTCACCGCCAGGCACCGTGCCAGGGCAGCCCGTCTCGCCATACCAAGAGACAGCTGATCTGGCAGATAGTGACCGTAACCGGTAAGACCCACCTGACCCAACAGGTTTTCCGCCTCCTGGTCGCCGGCGCCAACCAAACGGAGGTTCGCATGCAAGCTTCGCCAGGGCAGCAGACGGTGCTCCTGGAACAGGTAGCCAATCCGCACGCGTTCCCGGCCGATAATGGCAGTATCCGGTAACGATTTATCGAGGCCGGCAATGGCATTCAACAACGTGGTCTTGCCGATACCGGAAGGGCCCAGCAGGCAGATGCGGTCGCCGCGCGCCACGGTGGCGACGATTTCCCCCAGCACCGGCTGGCCAAAATCACGGCCGGCGATTCTGAGCTCAAGCATGGGCGGCCTCCGGTTGGCGCCAACGGCTGGCGCGGCGTTCGAGGGGCTGGAGAATGGCCAGCTCAATGAGTTGAACCACAACGATAAAGGCCAGGCTGTAGGCGAGGATGGCGGCCACGTCGAACACCTGGAAGGCCATGTGCAGCTGGAAACCGACGCCGCTGGAGCGGCCCAGCAGTTCGACCACCAGGACGATTTTCCAGATCAGCGCCAGGCCACCCCGGGTGGCGGCCATCAGGTAGGGAAACAGTTGCGGTACCCAGACCTCGCTGAACCTCTGCCAGCGGGTGAAGTCGTAGACTGTGGCCATGTCTTCAAGCCGATAGTCCAGGCTGCGGGCCCCTTCCCGGAGGGTGACGGCAACATTGGGCACCTTGTTGATGACCACCGCCATCACCGCCGCCGTTTCCACCAGGCCAAACCAGACGTACATCAGGATGATGGTGACCAGGGCCGGCAGATTGAGCAGCAGTACCAGCAGGGGGTCAAACAGGGCATTGCTCAGGGCAGACCGGCCCATGGTCAGGCCGATGGCGGTGCCCAGGGTCATGGCCAGGAAGAAGGCGATCAGGACGCGCCTCAGGGTGGCCCCCAGATGATGCCAGAGTTCGCCGCTGGCGGCCTCCTGCAGCAGGGTATGGAGCACGGCCACCGGGGTCGGTAGCAACGGCGACTGCAGTCCCCAGGCGATGACGGCCCAGAGCATCAGGATGGCGGGCAACACCACCCAGTAACTCCAGACCGGCGGGCGGCCCAGCCCGGCGCTGGCCGGATTCACGGCGGGCTCCGGTAGAACAGGGCCGTGGGCATGACCTGCTTCGGACCGGTACCGGTCAATGCCAGCAACCGTTGCAGGTCGGCCAGGCGCCGGTCGGTCAGGGGCATCGGCGTACCGGCGATGAATCCGGCTCGCAGGGCATCGAATACACCGGGGGGCGGATCGCCCATCAGCGGTCGCAGGCGCTGCCAGTGCGAGGGCCGGGCCGCCAGTTCGGCCTTTGCGGCTGAGAGGGATCGTGCGAAGCGGTCAATCAGTGGTTTATGTTCCTGCGCCCAGGGCATCGGAAACACATAACCAAGTACCGGCAGGTTCCTGTCCAGCGCCAGCGCCGCCAACAGATCGGCCATGCCAAAGGCCGACCGCCAGTCGCCCTCGCCCTTGAGCCGGGCCGCAAAGTGCCAGTAGGTGACAATGGCATCGAGCTGGCCCCGTTTCAGCGCCTGGCTGAGCAGTGGCGGCGCGGCGTACTGGACCTGCGTGGACGCGGCGAGTTCGATCCCCTGGCCGGCTGCCACTTGCTGCAACAGCACCCAGCCTTTGCTGTCCGGCCCGCCGGCAACGCCGATCCGCAATCCCTTCAGATCCGCCACGTCGTCGACCGGGGACGAGCCTGCCACGATAATATCGCCGATCTGCGAGGAAAACGGCACGTAGAGATAAGGGCTTCCCGCGTCGAACCGGGCCTGGACCCAGAGCAGGTCGGCCACGGCGCCGTTGACCGAGCCGCTGGTGACCGCCAGGTGCGACGCTGGCAGGTTGGCGACCGGGATCAGTTTCAGGTGATAGCCGTTTTTCCGATCCAGTTGCCGGTGCCTCAGATGATCCAGTTCCCAATGGGCGGTACCAAACTGCAACACACTGACCGACAGGGTCGGCAGCGAGTCGTGCCGGCCAGCGGCAACGGCTGGCGTCAGTGGCACAAGACACAGGAGTAGCAGAGCGGCCAGCGCCCCGCGCAGGGGTTGAGGTGGTGGTTGTCGGTTCATGGATCCACCATACGAACCCCGGAGGCGCACAAGAATAGTACTTTGGTGCCTGTTTTTTGGTGCGATGGTCGCATTCAACCCGGGTCCGGTATCGCGTGTAATGAAATCATCACAATAATAATCGGAGGCCGACATGATGACCGAGCCCAATGCCGCACTCTCTAACGCATTCTCTAACGCACTCTCTGCCAAAAACAGCTATCCTGCTTCCGAAAGCAGCTATCATGCTTCCGACAACCACGACCATGAACCGGAAGCCATGCCCGACACTGACGCCACACAGGCAGAGACTTTCATGGAGCCGGCCTACAAGATCCTGATCGCTGACGACCACCCGCTGTTCCGGGAGGCTATCAGCAGCGTGATTGCCTCCGGCTTCGGGGGCAGCGAGATCATCGAAACCGCCGACCTGGACAGCGCCCTGGAGATCACCCGCAACAACGACGATCTGGACCTGATCCTGCTGGATCTCAACATGCCCGGTATGCACGGGCTCAATGGCCTGATCACCCTGCGCAATGAGGCGCCGACCATTCCCGTGGTGATTGTCTCCGCCGAAGAAGACAAGCAGGTGGTACTCCAGGCCATCACCTACGGCGCGGTGGGCTTCATCACCAAATCGTCCCCCCGGGCGCAGATGACCGACGCTATCCAGCAGATTCTCAACGGCAACGTGTATCTGCCCTCGGACATCATCCGTACCGGCAAGGAAAGCAATACCCGACGCAGCCGCCATGACGACAACCCGATCTCACCAGAACTGCTGAACTCCCTCACCCGCCGGCAGTTGCTGGTGCTGGAGCGCATGTCCAAGGGGGAGTCCAACAAGCAGATCGCCTACAACCTGAACATCGCCGAGACCACGGTGAAGGCCCATGTCTCCGCGATTCTCCGCAAACTCGGGGTGCACAACCGGGTGCAGGCCATACTCTCGGCCAGCGATGTGGACTTCAGTCAGTACCTGAAACGCTGACCGGTAAGTTGTCAGTGGCAGGATCCACGTTAGTTCAGCAGGCGGATCAGCTCGGGAACGGACACACCCTGATCGTCAACTGACGCGTAGAGGTCGCCAACCGCATCGGCGATGCCCTGTGCGCTTCCAAGGTCCTGAACCATGGTCCGGTAATAACCTATGTCCTTGTTGGCGTTGGCGACGCTGAACCGGAAACCGGACGGGTCATCACGCTCAATGTAGGGGCGCAGTCGCTCCAGAATCACCCCGCCGCCACCGCCGTTGCCCAGAACCTCCAGCAGCGAGCCGTCATCAATTCCCGCCCGGCGCGACGCGACCACGGCTTCCGCCAGTACGGCGGTGAAGCCCAGAGAGACAAAATTGTGCAGGAGTTTCAGCGTATGGCCTGCCCCCACGTCGCCGGCATGAGTGATCGTCTCCGCGAAACTCTCCAGTACCGGCAACATGTTGGCAAACAGCGCCTCGGGAGCGCCCACGATCAGATTCAGTCGCCCTTCCTCCGCTTCTTTCGGCGTGCGCGTCATGGCGGCATCCATGAATCGTCCCCCGGCTTCGGTCACGCGTCTGGCAACGTCCGACGTCGAACCAGGCAGGGCCGTGGAACAGTCGATCACTACAGTGCCGGGTCTCAGCCCTTCCAGTACGCCGCCGGCGTCGAAAAGTACGGCATTTACCTGAGGCGATCCGGTTACACAGAGGATCACAACGTCGGCGTTTCGGGCCACGTCGCGACCACTCTCCAAGGGCGTGGCGCCGTCCGACAGCAGGTCATCAACGGGTTGATTACCGGGATGATTCAGAAACCCCAGGTGATGACCGGAACGCAGCAGGCTCCGGGCTATGCCATGGCCCATCAGGCCGACGCCGATAAGGCCAACGCGATACGTCTGTGACATCTCATTACTCCCCCAGGCAGATTGGTTGATCGCTATCCATGCCGAATGGCGACGGTCTTGATGCGGGTAAAGCTGCGCAGGCCCTCGAAGCCCTTTTCGCGGCCGTGTCCGGAGCGCCCTACGCCACCAAACGGCAGTTCGATGCCCCCGGCGGCACCATAGTTGTTGACGAATACCTGGCCACTTCGAATCTGTTTTGCCAGCCGCCATTGTCGCCCTCCGTCCGCGGTCCACACGCCCGCACACAGGCCGAATGCCGTCGCATTGGCCTGGGCCAGCGCCTCGGATTCCCCGGTAAAGCGCTGCACCACCAGAACCGGCCCGAACAGTTCTTCCCGCAGCACCTCATGGCCATCCGGAATATCCGTCAGTATCTGAGGCACGACAAAGTGGCCGCCCGCCGATGCAGTCTCCGCCAGATAACCTTTGGCCAGCACCCGGACCCCATCGGCGCGCGCTGCCGCCAGTCTTGATTCAAGCACCGACTTCTGCCGGGCGTTAATCAACGGCCCACAATCGGCATCGGCCTCACCGGCGTCGCAACGAAGGGCAGAAAAACGGGCCGCGAGGCGGTCAAGGAAGGTCTCCGCCACGGCCTCCTGAATCAGCAGGCGACTGCCGGCGGAGCAGGTCTGGCCGGCGTTCTGGACAATACCTCGGACAACCGCATCGAGCGCCGCATCGAGATCGGCATCAGCAAAAACGATCTGGGGAGACTTGCCCCCCAGCTCCATGGTGACCGGCACGTGATGCCGGGCCGCGGCCTGTGCCACAAGCGTGCCGGTCTCCGGCGAACCGGTGAAGGACAGATGATGTATGCCGGGATGGGCCGCCAGCGCAGCACCCGCCTCGCGGCCCAGGCCGGGGAGCACATTGAGCACGCCGGCCGGAAGGTCGCAGCCATGGGCTAATTCCGCCAGCCGCAGCACACTCAGGCAGGCGTCTTCCGCCGGCTTGAGCACTATGGTGTTGCCCGCTGCCAACGCTGCCGCCACGCAACGCCCGAAGATCTGGGCCGGGTAGTTCCAGGGAATGATCTGGCCACAGACACCATAGGGCTCCCGCAGTGTCATCGCCGCAAACCCGCCCTCGAAAGGAAGGGTCTCGCCGTGCAGCTTGTCAGCCGCGCCACCATAGAAACGAAAGTAACGCGCACACGCACCGATGTCCCCACGTGCCTGGGACATGGGCTTGCCTGTGTCGGCGCACTCCAGGGCCGCGAGCCGGTCGACATCGTTTTCGATCACGTCCGCAAAGGCCAGGAGCCACTCACCACGCCGGCGAGCGGTCCATTCCGACCAGCCGGAAAACGCCTGTTCCGCTGCCCGCACGGCCGCATCAACCTCGCCCGCGCCACAGCGCGCAATCTGGCTGATGGGCTCGCCATGTGAGGGCCCCTCGACTTCCAGGGTCGTCCGGGTGGCAATCCACTCTCCGCCGATCAGGGCCCGGTCTGATGGCCTATCCGGTAGCATGGGCATAGGGCATTTCCTTTCATAAGCAATCAATAGAGCAGGTCCACCAGCCCAAGGGATATCCAGGGCATATACGTGATGGCAATAAGGCACGCCAGTACAACCAGCACGAATCGCATCAACCAGGGTAAAAGCTGATCAATCGACAGTTTTGCCACCGCGCAGGCCGCAAACAGGTTGACGCCCAGCGGCGGCGTGAACATGCCCAGCGCCAGATTCACCACAACAATCAGGCCGAAATGAACCGGGTCGATACCGTACTGGATCGCGATTGGTGTAAAAATCGGCGCCAGCACCAGAATGGCGGCTGAGGTTTCAATAAACATTCCGACGATCAGCAGCATCACGTTGACCGCAAGCAGGAAGCTGATCGGGCTGTCGAATATGCGTGTCACCCAGGCGGCCACTTCCCCCGGCAATCCCGAGCGGCTGATCAGAAAGCTGAACAGCGCCGCTGCCGCTATGATCAGCATCACCGCCGCTGTCGAAATCACGCTTTCCCGGAAGATCGGGAACAGCTCCGACAGGGGCAGCTCGCGATAGACCAGGCCTCCGACAATCAGCGCGTAGACCACCGCCACGGCTGATGCTTCCGTCGGTGTAAAGACACCGCCGTAGATGCCGCCAATAACCACCACGGGCATCAACAAGGCCGCCCAGGCCCGTTTGAACGCGGTCGGAAAATCGTGACGATCCTCCCGGTCCCGCAACCCATAACCGCGTTTCTTGCAGAACAGGAAAAGAAACAGCAACAAGGCACCACCAATCAGCAGCCCCGGGCCAATACCGGCAATGAAGAGCTTGCCAATGGAGGTATCGGTGCTCACCCCATAGAGAATCAGGGGAATGGACGGCGGAATCAGAACGCCCAGCTCCGCCGACGAGGCCTGGATCGAGGCCGCCAGCGGGCGCGGGTAGTCATGCTTTACCATCGCCGGGATCAGGATAGAGCCGATCGCAAAGGTGGTGGCGACACTGGACCCCGAGACCGCAGCGAACATCATGCAGGTCAGGACACAGGTCATGGCCAGGCCACCCTGCATCCCGCCGACCATGGATTTGGCAAGATCCACCAGCCTCCGGGAAATGCCGCCCGCCGACATCAGGTTGCCCGCCAGAATAAAGAACGGGATCGCCATCAGCGGAAAACTGTCGATGCCGACGAACATTTGCTGGGGCACCAGCAACAATGGCAGGCGGGAAAAGAATTCAATGCCGATAATGGAAGCCAGCACGATAGAAATGGCAATGGGGACGCCCAGACTGAACAGGATGATGAGCGAAAGTCCGATGGCAGCGTTCATGCGTGCTCCCCCTCATGAACAGGGCCAATGGACTCCTGACCCTGAATCTGTGCAGCCAGGCGCGTAACCACCGCAATCAGGGCGAAACCCGCTCCTACCGGCATCGCGGCATAGGCCCAGGAAATCGAAATACCGAGCCCGGAGAGCATCTGCGACTGCACACGAAGCGTCATCAAGGTCCCGAAGTAAACCAGCACCATCAGAACCAGCGCACAACAGCTCGCGATCAGCAGTTCAACCCACACAAGACGCCGGCCAGGGACCAGCTTGTAGATCACCTCCACCGACATCATGAACCCACCCCGGAAGCCCGGAGCGGCACCGAGAAAAACACACCAGATCATCGTGGACCGGGAAATCACCTCGGACCAGGTCGATGGCGCATCAAAGACAAATCGCGTGAGTACCTGATAGAAACCAAGGGTCACAGAAATCGCCAGCATCACGATGGCACCCATCAGGGCCAACCGGGTTGTCTGGCGTTCAATGCCATAAAGAAGTTGCAGCATCGTGGCCACCATTCAGAAATCGATCCCGGCACCCCCTGGATGGGCAGTGCCGGGTTATTGGATTGGTGGTTTAGCAGTCGCTGGCGCGAATGCGGTCCAGCATCTCGCTACCGTACTGCTCCGTGTAAATCTTGTAGGCCGGCTTGACGGCTTCCTGGAAGGGCGCCTTGTTGATGTCCGTCTTCACTGTCATGCCCTTTTCACGCAACAGCTTCACGCCCTCGCGTTCCAGGCGGGAGACTTCTTCACGGGTCGCTTTGGCGGACGCCTGAGCGGCTTGCTCGAACCAGCCCCGCTCCTCTTCGGTGAGCCCGTCAAGCAGGACCGGCGACCCCAGAACCGCCGCGGGCGAATAGACGTGACCGGTCAGGGACAGGTGATCCTGGACTTCCCAGAATTTGGTGGCGACGATGACCGTAATGGGATTTTCCTGCCCATCCACGGTGCCCTGCTGCAAGGCCGTGAAGACTTCGGGGAAGGCCATGGGGGTGGGATGCACGCCCATTTGCTCGAAGGCCTCCAAGTGCACCTTGTTCTCCATGGTACGGATTTTCAGACCCTCGGCATCCGCCGGGCTCGTCACGGGGCGCAGGCTGTTGGTCATGTGGCGAAAGCCGTTCTCGGACCAGGCCAGCCCCACCAGGTTGTGGTCGGACATCTTGGCGAGCAGGTCCTGGCCGATTTCGCCATCCAGCACACAGCGCGCCTGCTCGTAATCCTTGAACAGAAACGGCAGATCCAGCACATAGCTTTCAGGCACGAAATTCCCCAGCGGGCCGGTGGAGGTAATGACAACATCGACGGTGCCGATTTGCAGCCCCTCGATCATTGCCCGCTCTCCTCCCAACGAGCCGGACGGATGTTCGGCAACCTCGAACTCGCCATCACTGAGGCGCTCCAGGGTTTCCTCAAAGGCGTCCGCGCCCACCGAGTAGTGGGAGCTGTCGGACAGCGTATGGCCCAGGTTGACGGTTCGTGCCGCCTGGGCATTCATTGCCCCCATGGCAAGCATGGCGGACGTGGCACCGGCGATGGCGGTGGTCAGACTACGGCGTGCAAACATTGCTTTCATTTTTGTTACCTCATTTTGCATTGTCACGCTTTTGGATGAATTCCGGGGTGCGTAGGCCCGGAATCAGGCACTGTCGTCCAGGAAGGCCTTGACGATGTCACGGAAATCCCTGTCGCTTTTAAAACCGAGCCGGCTCGCCCGCAGGTTGGCAAATCTCGCCGGCCAGCTACCCACAATGGCTTCAATGTTCTTGTCCGGTTCGTGGCGGACATGGGCGAGCGCCGACTCGCCACCCACCTCTCGCAATGCTTCAAGCATCTCGGCGACGCTCACCGTGATGCCCGGCAACATGAAGGCACGGAAGGCGCCCACCGCCTTGTCAGGTACCCCGGCACCGTGGACGAGGGCATCAACAACCGTGGCCGGCGACATCACGAACAGGTTCAGGCTGGTGGGTACGGGGCAGATTGCATCCTCGCCATTCAGGGGCTCCCGCAGGATGCTCGACGCAAAACTGGATGCCGCCGCGTTGGGCCGCCCCGGACGAATCACAATGGTGGGCAGGCGCAAGACCAGGCCGTCGACAATCCCGCGACGGCTGTAATCGTTAATCAGCAATTCGCTCATTGCCTTCTGGGCGCCATAGGAGTTCTGCGGATGCAGTGCCGTCAGGTCATCGAGGGTATCGGGCAGCTCGCCGCCGTAGGCAGCCACGGAGCTGGCCATGATCAGCCGTGTCCCGGCGAGCCCATGCAGCCGGCAACCTTCTAGCAGGGCACGGGTGGCGTCGAAATTGACCCGCATGCCCAGATCCAGATCCGCCTCCGCGGCACTGCTGACAACCGCCGCCAGGTGATAGATCACATCGGGCCGCTCTGCCAACACCTCATCCAATACGCCGGGCTGGCTGATATCCAGGGCCTGGGAGCGAACGATGACACCACTGACCACCGGGCGAGTCGGCTCCACCTGATCAATCAGCGTCAGGCGGCTTAGCGCCTGGCCTGCCAGCTCCCCCGTTCTGACCAGGCGTTCGACCAGTCGCTGCCCGAGAAAGCCTGCGGCTCCAGTGATAACGATATGCATGATGTGCGGTGTCCTCTTGTTGTTATGTCGTTGTTATGTCGTTGTTATGTCGTCGCTATTTCAATTGCCGTAACGGAGTAACACGCGCTCTGGTCAGGGTGTCAGTCCGTGCACCCTGCCCCACGCCAGCCCGTCCCGGGTGTTGCCCGCCGGCCGGTACTCGCAGCCGACCCAGCCCCGGTAACCGAGGGCCTCCAGTCGCGCCAGAATGCTGGGGTAATTCACTTCCCCGATATCCGGTTCATGGCGTTCCGGCACCCCCGCGATCTGCACGTGACCAATATGATGAAACTGTTGTTCCAGGTGACGGATAAGGTCACCCTCCATGATCTGGCAGTGATAAACGTCGAACTGGAGACGGAGATTATCGGCACCGACGGCCTCGATCGCTGCCATGGCCTGATCCTGCCGCGACAGGAAGTAGCGCGGCATGTCCCGGTGGTTGATCGGCTCAATCAACAGATCGCGCCCCGCCTTTGCTGCCTCCCGGGCAGCGAAACGCAGGTTTCCCAGGTAGGTGTCCTGATGCGCCGCCAGCGTCTCCCGGTCCGCACCCTCGGGGACCAGGCCGGCCATGGCGTGAATGCGCGGGCAGTTCAGGGTATCGGCGTAACGCAGGGCTTCGGACACCGACTCCCGGAACTCGGCCTCCCGGCCAGGCAGGCTTGCAAGGCCCCGCTCGCCCGCGGCCCAGTCTCCCGGGGGCAGGTTAAACAGCACCTGCTCCAGCTTCGCTTCCCGCAGGGCTCCGGCAAGCGCTTCCGGGGCGTACGCGTAGGGAAACAGGTACTCAACTCCCCGAAAACCTGCCTCCGCCGCAGCGCTGAAGCGATCCAGAAAATCGTGTTCCTGAAACAGCATGCTTAAGTTCGCGGCCAACCTGATCATGATGGGTCCTTGTTATGGGTTCAGTCGCGCGGGAACCGCGCCTCAAGAGCTTCAACCTGCTCTGGCGTCAGGGCCCGGGGATTGTGGCCACGCAGCAGCAGAAACAGTCTGGCGGTTTCCTCCAGCTCCTCCGTGGCATAAACCGCCGCTTCCAGCGACTTGCCAGCCACCACAGGGCCATGGTTGGCAAGCAGCACCGCACTGTGCTGCCCCGCCAGCCCGCGAACGGCATCACCCAGCTCCGGATCGCCAGGCATGTGGTAGGGCACCAGCGGCAGGCGCCCGACCCGCATCACGTAGTAGGCGGTCAACGGGGGAATACAGTCACAGGGGTCGATATCGGGCAGGCAGGACACAGCCACGGAGTGCGTCGAATGCAGATGGACAATCGCACTGGACTGGGGCCTTTCCGCATACATGGCGGTGTGCAGGAACTGCTCCTTGGTTGGCGCGTCGCCTTCCACCCGTTGCCCGTGCCGGTCAAGCCGGGAAATGCGCGCCGGATCCAGACGACCCAGGCAGGCGTTGGTTGGCGTCATCAGCCAGCCACCGTCCTCCAGGCGAACGCTGATATTGCCACTCGACCCCATGGTCAGGCCACGATCAAACAACGACTGGCCAAACGTGGCAATCTGTTCACGCAGCCGGTTTACATCGCCGGAATTCATGGCAGCACCTCGAAAGCCCGTGTAAAGAAGTCCGGCCCGCCGAAGTTGCCCGACTTGAGTGCCAGCGAGAGCGGGCGGCCCTGATCCGTGACCGGAACCTGGGTCCAGGGGACGCCCGGATCAATCTGGTTTCCGATGCGTAACGTGCGGATACCGAGCGCAGACACCACCGCCCCGGAGGTCTCGCCGCCAGCAACAACCAGACGACCAACGCCCTCCTGTACGAGCACCGAGGCCAGGTGACCGAGTGCCGCTTCGATGAGCTGGCCGGCACGCTCTGTGCCCAGAACCGCCTGGGCCTGCCTGACCTGCTCAGGATCGGCCGAGGCATAGACCAGGACCGGAACCTGCTCCCGGAGCCGGGCCCGGGCAAAGGCCAGCGCGGCGTCGAGGTGCGCGCCATCTTCGGCCAGTTTCATGGGATCAAGCGCGAACCCGGGCCAATGTTCGAGAAAGTGGGCAACCTGCCCAAGGGTGGCCCGGGAGCAGCTACCGGACAACACCAGCGCACCCCCCGAGCCGGGCGACAGACGACCGGGCTCGGCGACGTCGGCCAGCCAGCCTCGCAAACGGTACTGGCCGGGCAATGCCTGGCCCAGTCCGGAGCCACCGGTGACCAGCGGCATATCCACCACCGCCTCGGCCAATGTGGTCAGGTCAGCCTCATCCAGGGTGTCACAGATGACATGCCGGGCACCCTGCGCTCTCAGCGTCGCCAGGTGCTGACGGGTAGCGGCGGACCCTTCAGACAACACCGCCCGCGGCGCCAGGCCAACGGAATGATCCGTCTGTCGCGCCAGCACCCGCACCAGATCAGCGTCACGCATGGGATTGAGCGGGTGATCCTGCATGCCACTCTCGTTCAGCAATCGGTCGCCAACGAACAGATGGCCCTGATAAACCGTTCGGCCATTGACCGGAAACGCGGGCACCATCACCGTCTGCGGCGCATTCAGGCGGTCGAGCAAGGCATCACTGACCGGCCCGATGTTACCCTGATCGGTAGAATCAAACGTCGAGCAGTACTTGAAGAAAATCTGCCGGGCGCCCAGCCGTTGCAACCACGCCAGGGCGGCCAGCGAGTCATCGATGGCCCTCCCGGCCGGGCAGGAGCGTGACTTGAGGGCTACCACAACCGCATCGGCGTCAGTGAAAACGGGATCCCCGTCGGGTACACCAATCACCTGGACGCAGCGCATGCCATTGCGAACCAGATTGTTGGCAAGATCCGTCGCCCCGGTAAAATCATCGGCAATAGCACCCAGCACAACAGCCATCGTCAAACCTCGCCCGCATCGTTGGCCGCCGGGGGCAGTGAAATCCCCGAAAGCCGTTCATAAACCTTGATAACCGCCGCATCGTCCTCTCGCCCGAACCCGGCCCCTTTCGCGGCCGTAAACTGCTGCAGCGCACTGGATGCGACGGGCGTGGGCATGGCCAGCTCTCGTCCCGTGTCGTGCACGATATTGAGATCCTTGACAAAAATATCGACGGCCGAGAACGGGGTGTAGTCACCTTTCAGAATGTGAGGCACCCGATTCTCGAACATCCAGGAATTACCGGCCGAGTTGGTAATCACCTCGTAGACGATCTCCGGATCCAGACCCATGCGAATCCCGAGCGCCAACGCCTCGGCGGCCACGGCAATGTGTACCCCCGCCAGCAGCTGATTCACCAGTTTCATGCTCGAACCCACTCCCGGCGCATCCCCCAACCGGTAGACCGTCGCCGCCATGGCATCGAGTACCGGGGCGGCCAGTGTGAATGCGGTTGAGTGCCCTGACGCCATAACCGATAACTGGCCGGCCCTGGCCTTGGCCGCCCCGCCGCTGATCGGCGCATCCAGCATCTCGATGCCGGCCTTTCCGAGCCGTTCGCCCAGTTCGCGTGCGGTACTTGGGGCGACGGTGGCACATTGAATAACGAGACTGCCCGGTTTCAGGGAACCGACGAGACCGTCGTTACCAAACAGCACCTGTTCGACCTGCACTGCATTCACCACCACCAGCAGCACGATATCGCAGTCTCCGGCCAGCGCGGCCGGTGTATCCACGCAGTGGCCGCCACTGGCCACAAAGGCGGCCCGTGCCTGAGCACTGACATCGCACCCGGTGACCCGGAACCCCTGTTCAAGCAGCACCATGGCGGTACCCATGCCCATGGCGCCAAGGCCTACAACGCCTACGTGGGGTCCCTGTCTGGCTGAGTCGGTCACGTGCGGGTCTCCTGCTTATTGTTGTGGTTTTTGTGAATGGTAGCGCTATCATGTTAGCGCTAACATCGTTTTAGTTGATAGATTTGGCAACAGCAAGTGACAAACACAAGGACTACGACTAATGTCTAACCCCGAATCGACGCCTTCCGGACCGCGCCGCAGACGTGGGTCCGAAAAGCCAACGCTGAAGCAGGTAGCGGAAGCTGCAGGCGTCTCCCCGATCACCGCTTCCAGGGCATTGAACACGCCGGACCGCGTGAACGACGATACCCGCAGCCGGGTGCTTGATGCCGTCGAGCGCCTGGGTTACGTACCCAATCTGATTGCCGGCAGCCTGGCTTCCGCAAACTCCCGCTTCATAGCCGTCATCGTGCCCTCACTGGCGAACGCGGTCTTTATCGAAGTCATCAAGGGCCTGCAGGACACCTTCGAAGCGAATGGGTACCAGATCCTGCTGGGCAACACCGATTATGACCTGCAGCGTGAGTATCAGTTGGTGCGGACGTTTCTGGGATGGTCCTGCTCGGCGCTGGTGATTGCCGGCTTGCGCCACGACAGCGCCTGCCTGAGCCTGCTCGAAAACTGGAACAAGCCGGTGATGGAAGTCATGGAACTGGGCAACGGCCTGGACCTGAATGTCGGCCTGGACCACTATGAAGCCGGCCGATGCATGGCTCGCCATCTTCTGGGTCGCCACTACCGCTCGATAGTGTATGTGGGCGCCTGTATGGAGAGGGATTACCGCGCAGGGATGCGCTTTGAAGGACACAAGCAGGTGCTCATCGAGACTGGCCTGGACGCTCCGCTGATCGAGCTCGACCAGATGGGCAGCCTGGAAGCCGGCGCCGCCGGACTCGAGGCGGTACTTGACCAATACCCAAGAACCGACGCTATCCATTTCGCCAACGACGACCTGGCCACCGGTGCCCTGCTGCACGCACAGCGTCTGGGCCTTGGTGTGCCCCAGGATATCGCCATTGCGGGTTTCAACGGGCTACCGCTGGGCCAGCACGTCACGCCGAGACTGACAACGATTCAATCGCCCCGGGAGGCCATGGGGCGGCTGGCGGCGGAGCAGATACTGCAGCGCCTGGGGCAAGACCCGGTTCCGCAGCACCAGCACAACGTCGGGTTCAAACTGATCGTTGGTGACAGCACCTGATCCCCGCCAACAGGAATCCGGTCAGCTCCGTAACAGCTGATTCAACGCACTCCGCAGTTTCAACGGCTTGACCGGTTTGTTCATCAGCACATACCCCAGTGCCCGAATGTGCTGCTTCAATTCGTTGGTGTAGTTGGCGGTAATCATCACCACTGGCGCCGGCTGGCGTCTCCGGCCATTGATGCTGGCCACCACATCGACGCCGTTCTCGTCGTTATCCAGGTGATAGTCGGCGAGAATCAGATCCACCGGGCTGTCCGCCGGATCCAGCTGACGCTCAAGATCATCCAGGGACACCGCCGTCACTACCCGGCAGTCCCAGCCCTCAAGCAGGGTCAGCATGCCCTGGCAGATGGCATGGTCGTTGTCGATTACCCAGATCCTGGCGCCTCCGAGCCCTCCGGTGGCGACGGCCAGCCGGTTGTCATCCGGCGCCGGCCCCCTGGGTAGTACCCGGGCCAGGGGCACACGCACACTGAACACCGAGCCTTTACCCTCAATCGACGATACGGTCACCTCGTGTCCCAGCATGCGGGAAATCTTCTCGACAATGGCAAGACCCAGCCCCAGGCCCTTGTCCGGCTGAGATCCGGCCGGACGGATGCGTTTGAATTCCTGGAAAATCTCGGTGAGTTTGTCGCCTGGAATGCCGGGGCCGGTGTCCCATACCTGCATCAGTATATGCCCGCCCTGGCGGCGACAGCCGAGCAGGATGTGGCCCCGACCGGTATAACGAATGGCATTGGTGAGGAAATTCCGGAGAATTCGGGCCAGCAACTGGGAGTCGGACTCCACCACCGCCGAGCAGGGCACGAAGTCCAGTTGTAGGCCCTCCGCCGTGGCCATCTGCCGGAACTCCCGGGCGATGTTGTTGAGCAGGTCCCGTAGGTCGAACGCGGTGACATCCGGCTTGATCACCCCGGCGTCCAGTTTCGAGATATCCACCAGCGTGCCCAGCAAGTTTTCAACGTCGTCCAGGGACGTGCTGACCGAGCGCACCAGGCCTTCGGCTTTCGGGCCAAAGGACTGCTCCAGCAAGGCGCTGGTGAACAGGCGGGCGGCGTTCAGTGGCTGTAGCAGGTCGTGGCTCACCGCCGCCAGAAATTTGGTCTTTGACAGATTGGCCCGCTCAGCCTCCAGCTTGGCGTCCCGAAGCCGGGCCTCCACCGCCGCCCGTTCGGTAATTTCCTCACGCAACTGGTGGTTCAGCCCGGTCAGTTCGGCGGTGCGCTCCTTTACCCGGCGCTCCAGGTTGTCGTAGGCCTGCTCCAGGGCCAGGGCGGTTTTTCGGCGATCGGTGATGTCGCGGATCAACACGAAGAAGCCGGTGATCCCGCCCTCGTCATCGTAGTTCGGCACGTAGGAGCGCAGCATGTAGCGCAGCTCTCCCTGCTCACCGGTTTCCTCGAACTCGAAGGTCACGCTCTGGCCGGCCAGAGCCTGTTTCACCTGCGGCAGAAGGCGCTGGTACAGGCCGGCGGAATGCACCTGGTCCAGGCGCTTGCCCAGAGGCGATTCACCGCCACGTCCATACCACGCCTCGTACACCTTATTGCAGAACTGCACCGTCAGATCGGCACCCACGTATGCAATCAGGGCCGGAACGTGATCGGTCACCACCCGGATCCAGCGTTCACTCTCCTCCAGCGCCTTGATGCGCCGGGCCATTTCACTGTTCTTGACGTCGGTGATATCGGAATACAGAACCACCAGGCCGCCCTCCCGGGTGGGGCGCTCGGTCATCTGCACCCAGCGATCGTTGGACAGCAGGAAGATACTCCCCTCGGCATCGGGGTGGCTCTGCTCCTCCACAATCAGGCCGGAGGACAGCGCCCTGGCTCTGACGTCGGTGATGGAAGTGCCGGGCGCCGGTACCGCTACCCCGGCCTGGCGCCAATAACTGCGAAACCGGCTGTTGCTCTGGATCAGGCGGTGCTGGTGATCGAACAGGACAAAGCCGTCGGCAATGCTTTCAATGGCGTCGCTGAGTCGCTGGCGGGTGGTTTCGGCTTCTTCCCGGGCACGGTTCAGAGCCTTGTTGCTGCCTTTGAGCTCCTCCATGGCCTGATTCAGGGCCTCAGTACGCTCCCGCACCTGCTCGGCCAGTACCACGGAATGTTCAAACGCTGCGTAGGGCTCCGGCTTGTGAGCGGAACCGGACTCGACCCGCACGATCAGGGCATCCCGGATGCGCCGCAAGCGCTGGTTCTCGGCCTCGAGTTCGGCCATGCGCTGGTCCCTGGGATCGTCCGAGGGCGTTTCAGTCTTGTCCTGGGCGGACATCAGGCTGGCCAATGACCACCCCCGTAAAGGTCTGGTTGATGTGCATCCCGTCGAACTGCTCGCCGTAGGTATTGAAACCGATCACCTTGTGATGCCGGAGGAATTCGGAGACCGCCTCCACCTCCCCGGTCAGCTCTGCTTCCAGACGGCGCAGGAAGCAATCACAGCCGATGGTCACCAGCGGTGGCCCGACCACACGTTCGGACGCCTCGATCTGGGTGCGCACGCTGTCGAGCAGGGATTCCGGCGCCATGGCCGTCATCACGATGCCGGTCTCCACCGCGCAATAGAAGGTCAGACTCTTGTCCGGGTTGACCCGCTGAATGGAGCGCACAAAGTAATGACCGCCGATCTTCACGCCCAGGGGACGCAGGGCGAATACTTTGCGATCCAGGGCTTCCACCTCCACGCCCACCGCCCGGGCGTAGGCTTCGGCCGCCGGTTCCGCGTTCAGTTCATACACCGTACGGCTCTCGGGGCAGGCATCGGTGACCACCAGTTTCTCTTGGCGATCCACCATGTGATGGGTCGAGAACACCCGGAAATCCAGAGGTGTGTTAACCAGCAGCACGGTCGCCGCTCCGGTGTGGAACTGGCCGTCATAGAACACATGGGTGTTGGCCAGCCGCTCGTCATCACCGGCCGAGCCACCAAACTGCGGAATGCTGCCCAGCGCGGCATTCAGCGTTGCCAGCACCAGTTCCTCACGGCTGGACAGGCCATCCAGCAGGGTTATGGCAAAGGTGTTGCCCTTCACCGGCGCCAGGCGGGCATCGCGGCAGGTCGTCAGCAGGCCATCAATCACACCTTGGGCATCCTGCAGCGTGAACCGGTCCAGCTCCCGGATCAGGGCACAATCGATGGCAAAATAACGACGGTCAAAGCCAATGGCCGTGATGCAGCCACGGCCGTAACCGTCTGGCGTGATTTCCCCGGCGGAGGTGCAGCCGCAAACCCGGACGCCCTGAAAGACATGTTCCAGGGCGATCCCGAGACGGCCGAGCTCGTATTCGGCGGAGCAGAAAAACAGTACGCAACCGAGATTCGGGTGATTGAGCTGGCTGGCAAGGTTGGTGGCCGCCAGCATCGGATCCCGTGCGCTGGAACTGGCCACTCGTGCGGCCGGCAATGTCGTCGCTGACTTCATCGGAGCGGGCTCTGGAAACGGATGTCTATCCAGCGATTCTACGGCATTCGTACAGGGCGCCAATGCGACTTCAGTGCTTTTAATGGGCGCGCCAAAATGATCATAAGCCATTGATTAAACTACCTCTGAAATCAATGCCCGGTGGCGCGGCCGGTTGCAGGCGCAACAAACCGGCACTTTAGTCTTACACCAACAGCGCAAGTGGCGGGCTTCCCTGTCCCGCCTCTGAGTCCAACTGCTCAGAACGTGACAATCGCACCCAGGGCGATGGTGTCCGCCTCAGTGCTGGTGGCACCGGTGGTGCGACTGCGGTCTTCGTACATATTGTATTCGGCCACCAGCTTGAAATTACTGTTAACGTCGTGGAACAAACCCAGGGTGGTGCTCTCGGTTTCCAGATCCAGAATTTCGGCATCGGTCTCGCCGTAGGAGAGCACAACCCGGTTGGCGCCAAAGGCATAGGAGCCCTGCACCAGGAAGCCGTCGGCATCGTCTTCGGAGACCGCACCGTTACCAATCAATACCGGGTTGTCACCGGACGAGGTGAATCCCGAAGCTGCCAGGGTGAGGCCTGCGATGGAGGCCTTCACACCATAACCGACACCGGTGCTGTCCACCGTGGTGGCGCCATTTTCCGAAGACTGATAGCGACCATTCAGCCACCCGGTCAGGGCCACATCGTTCAGGTTGGCACTGTAGGTCATCTCGGATTCGAAACGCGGCGCGGCATGTTCATCGGACGGTGTGCCGGTAGCGGTATTGGCTGGGTCAAGCAGGCCAGCGGCGATCTTGAGGCCGTCCATATCCGGGCTGCGATAGGTAATCTGAGCGGACGGTGTCGGGTACGGGTAGCCGGCGCGGATATTACCGAAGGATACGCCGCCCGGCAGGCCTGGCGAACCAAATCCCATGAGGATCTCGTCGAGGAAGATGTTCGAGCGGGCGTAGAGGCCAAAATCCTTACCGATCAGTACCTGGCCAAAATCGCCGTCTACCGTGGCGTAGAACTGACGCACATCGATGGCGGTATCGGTGGGCGCATCCAGGCTATCGTTGATGGTGGTCCAGAACGACGACCGGCCACCCAGGGTCAGATCGCCCATGTCTTTGCTGAAGTTGAAACCAATGGTATTTGGCAGAAAGCCCATCTTGATGCGTGAATCGCGGGTATCCGCCAGTTTGTCGTCGCGGTTGACGTAGAAGGCATTGAAATAACCATCCACGGAAAAGCTTGTGCCGTCCTGATTATACAATTCCACAGCGGCACTGGCGCCGGTGCTGGCGCCCATGGCGGCGGCCAGTGCGATGGCCAACGCGGACTGCCTGACGTTTTTATTGTTCATAGTTCCCCCGGTTATTGTTGGAAATCTGGGATCGGAGCGTCGGTTCATCCGACGGCCCCAGGCGTAATCTGTCGCCTGAATTCCATGGTCGGTTACCGGGGGAAAGGGGGAAATCCGTCTAGGGAGCCGGTTTTCTGATCATTTGGGAGGCAATGAAAACAACACTTTGGGATTAAGACTCACCCGGGAAGCGGGCCAGTTCGTCGAGGCAGTCGTTGAGGAAGTCGGTCGGGTCCGCCAGCACCGCCTCGTCGGAGACCACACCAAACTGAACCTGGCCGGCGTAGCTGACGATACTGACACCCAGGCCAATCGCCCCGGCCTGGGGCACCCAGAACATCTGTTCGGTGATCCGGCAACCGGCAATGTAGCGGGTCTCCGGCGTGCCGGGCACGTTGGAGACCACCGCGCTGGCCTTGCGATAGAACACATCCGCCACCGGCTGTCGCCAGGGTTCGGGCACCACCGAGGCGCTGGCGGCCAGGCCCCAGGCGAGACCGGGCTGCCAGCTTTTTTTCAGCCGCCGGGTCTCGTGCTTGATGCGGTAAAGCCGCTCCAGCGAACTGTTGCCGTCCACCGGCAGGGGCACAAACACCGTGCCGAAGCAGTTACCCAGGCCGCCCGGCTCCGGTCGCAGATCCTCCGGCAGACGGCCACGGATATCCACCGGCACGGCGGCATGCAATACGGCATCATCCAGCGCCTCCGGGGTCATCCCCAGGCGAGGCCGGACCGCCCCGGCCACACAGCTGAGCAGAACATCGTTGATCGTGACACCGGTGGTCCGGGCAATGGCTCGGAAGCGTTCCAGCGGCACCGGCGCCGACCAGCGGCACTGACGGCGACCCAGCAACGGTCGCTTCAGGTCGGACGGAGTATCTTCGGGCTCGACCAGGAACTCACTGACTTCGTGTGCCAGCTTCAGGCTTCTCTGGGCCACCCGCTCAAGCACACGACCGGCGTCCTGCCACGAGTTGCCTTCGTCGGGCTCCGGTACCGGGGAGCCGGCCTGGGTGGCCGCCTGTTCCGGGGCGCCCGCCAGTTGTTCAAACCAGGCTTTGGCTGACGCCATCCAGCGCGACAGGTCGGCGGTTGCCGGTGCTCCGTAAAGCGCCGGGTATTGCCTTGGTGAGGGTGGGCACAGCCGGTCGAAAACACCCAGCAGGGACAGGCCATCGGCGTAGCAATGATGCATACGCAACAGCAGAGCCGCGCCTCCCTCGGCATTCGGCGCCAGCCAGAATTTCCACCGTGGTCGATAGTTCGCCAGCGGCTGGTTCAGCCGGGCCGACACCCATTCCTGCAGGGCTTCGGGGGTCAAACGATCAATGATCACATCCAGGTGATGCTTGAGATCAAAGGTCGGATCCGGCTCCCACCACCAGGCCGGCGCCCGATACACCGGCCGGTACCGGAATCGCTCCCAGGCCAGCCAGTACACCCGGATAAATTCCCTCAGACGGGGCGCCGTCAGCCCGTCCACACGCATCATGACGGTAATCGTCATGGGATTATCCGGGCGCTCCAGGGCCAGCCAGGCCGAATCCGCAGGTAGCAGGAGGTGCGATTGCTGGTGACTCAAACCCGGATATCCCTGGATGGTGGTGATGCGTGAAAACCGAACCCGGCATTGTGCCAGACATGCCCCACCGTCTCCATAGAGAGGGCCAGTGCGCGGGATTACAAAATGTTACACGTGAATAACCTTTCACACCTATACTCGTTATAAGCCAAGGTGCAATGGTTATTAAAAATCTGGCCCGATCATCGATTGGCCCTGGATCGACGTAAATATAGTGTCCAGCGCCAATAAATCGCGGCCCGGAACCGGTTAAAAATGAATACCGGTATCCGCCATAATCATAAAGAACCCGTTGCCGTGCCGGTAGGAGAGCAGTTATGAAAGCGAGCCATGTTCGCAAGCTGATCAAGCCGATCGACAGTGCCTACTCGGAAATGTTTTCGGGGCGGGTCTATCGGGTTGGCAAAGGCGCAGTTTCCGTCCGCAACCACAGTGGTGAGGCGGAGCAGACGGTGATTGGCGTCCATGGGTTCCTGGAAAACCACTGCTACTTTACCCAGGCTTACGAGTCACCGGCTACCGAACTGATATTGCTGACCTGCAGCAACTATCACATCCCGGTTAACGGGGTGACACCGGAAGCCCCGGACTGGGGAGTGCCCATCAAGCACCTGGAAGGCACCATTGAATACGATGCCTGCATTCTGAACCAGGCCCTGAGCAATCTGCCGACCACCGGTAACATCCGGGTGCACGGCCATTCCCGGGGTGGCGCTGTGATTCTGGAAGCGCTCAGCCGGCGGCCGGAGCTGTACGAGGATGTCGAAGTCATCCTGGAAGCACCGGCACTGCCCCAGGGCAAGCTGCACGCTCTGGTGACGACCCTGCTGGAGCCAGTCAGCCACGGCATGTGGCCCTGGCTGATCCGCTTGATCAACAGCGCACCGTCGTCCGCTTACGGCCAGACCTTCTTCGGCAAGATGAATCCACGCAAGAAACAACTGCTGAGCAAGCTGTTCTCCGCCACCATTGACCACCTCACCATTGTGCGCAACATCGAAAATATCATGGAGTGGATGGCACGCACGGACACCTCCGTGTACGACGAGGTCCGGCACGGCACCTTCCTGATTCCCGCCGTTGACCGGATTCTGGATCGCACCGCCATGCTGGCCAGCGCGCGCCAAAGCCCGACCACCATGCGCATCGTGGAGACCGGAGCACCCAGCCACTTCATCACCCTCGACAGCAGGGAATGGGTACCCGGCTTCGACACGATGCCGACCGCCGCCCAAGGTTAGAGTTGTGCCCGGATAATGCATCAACCTGCTGCACTCGGCGGCAAGCTCCGCTAAACTGGCCCGCTTCCCCGTCAGGTTGAACGGAGCCAACCCCATGTACCGTGAGCGCCTCGTCGCCACCGACGTTCAGTCAGAGAGCGCCCGCAGGCTGCGGACATTGCTGCTGGAGTACCACGATTTTCGCCGGCACAAGGCGGAGCACCCCCTGCAGGAGACTGCCGCCAGAATCGCGTCCTGGCAGGGGGAACGGCTGAAGGCAACCCACCTTGACCTCTACCAGCACCCCGGCTATCACCAAGGCCTGGAATTCCTGCTGACCGATCTGTACGCACCGGCCGGGATGACTCGCCGGGATGACAACATCGACCGGGTGTTCCCCAAGATGGTGAAGTGGCTGCCGGATAACCTGCTGGACACCTTCGCCGGTCTGGTTGAACTGAACCTGATCACCCAGCAGCTGGACCTGGAACTGGCGGAACTGTTCCATCAACGGGGCATGGCCACCGATTCGATCACCCGCGAACACTACTGCATGGCCTACCGGGCCAGCGAGCGACTGGAGCAACGAAAAAAGCAGATTACCCTGGTGGCGGATGTCGGCCATCAGCTCGAGCGCTATGTCCGCAACCGGACGCTGGGGTGGCTGTTATCGATCAGTCGCGCGCCGGCGGAAATGGCCGATCTCACCGATCTGCACAGCTTTCTGCACCGGGGCTACACGGCGTTCCGGAAGATGGACGATGTGACCTTGCTGATTGAACGGCTGGTCACCCGGGAACGACAGGTGATGAACAATATCGTCAACGGTCACCCGGAGCCGTTCCGCCTGCCCGGTGACCTGTAAAACAACAGCCGGCCTGACAGTCAGGCCTTGATGATCTGGTCCAGTTGGGAGTGAATTTCCTGCTCAATGCGTGATTTGAAGGGCCGCAGCATCATGCCCAGCTCCAGGCGGATGTGCAGTTCCGTCGGAGTGATGTTCAGGTGCCCCTTGACGCCACTGCGTTTGAATTTCAACTGGTCACCCTCCCACTGGTAGTGCACGTCGAACTGGCTGGACAGATCCCGGGCCAGGGTTTCGGCGGCCTGTCTCGCGTGTTCTTTATCCAGAGTGTGCGGGCGGCGTACATCAATCACGGACATGAATCGGTTTTCTCTCGAATTTGAACGGTTTTACAGTGTAAGGCGGGATTAAACTCGTCGCCACCCTTGTAGCAACCCCGTCAACGGTTAGAATACGGGGTTCAGATTCTGACAGGACATCCCCATGAGCGAGCAGCAAGCGCCAGCCAGCCAGGCCGGAAACAGCAACGGCCAGGACGACGTCACCCATTTCGGCTTTCGCAACGTGCCCAAGAGCCAGAAGGCGAGCCAGGTGGCCGAAGTGTTCCACAGCGTGGCCGGCAAATACGACCTCATGAATGATCTGATGTCCATGGGTATCCACCGCCTCTGGAAACGCTTCACCATCGAGCTTTCCGGTGTGCGGCCAGGCCACCGCGTGCTCGACATCGCTGGCGGCACCGGCGACCTGACCATGAAATTCTCGGATCTGGTGGGCACCAGCGGTCGCGTGGTACTGGCCGACATCAATGCCTCCATGCTGGAAGTGGGGCGTGGCCGCCTGATCGACCGGGGGTACGCCGGCAATATCGACTATGTCCAGGCGGATGCCGAGCACCTGCCCTTTCCGGACAATCATTTCAATGCCGTCTCCATCGCCTTCGGCCTGCGCAATGTCACCGACAAGGACCAGGCCCTGCGGGACATGGCCCGGGTACTCAGGCCCGGTGGCAAGCTTATGGTGCTGGAATTTTCCAAACCCACCAACCCGCTGCTGAGCAAAGCCTACGACACCTATTCTTTCTCGGCCCTGCCATTGATGGGACAACTGTTCGCGGGCGACAGCGAGAGCTACAAATATCTGGCGGAATCCATCCGCATGCACCCGGACCAGGACACCCTCAAGGGCATGATGGAAAACGCCGGTCTGGTGAACTGCAAGTACTACAACATGACCGGTGGCATCGTCGCGCTGCATGTGGGAATCAAGCCCTGATGTTTCCCGGCCCGACTCTGCTCTCTGCTGTCTCCGCAATCCTGGAAAGTGCCCTGAACCGGGCACTGGCGCTGGATCCGGCGGGGCAACAGGCACTGATGGCAGCACTGACAGGCCCGATCCAGTTCAATATTACCGGGCCGCTTGCCCTCACCTATACTCTGAACCGGGCCGGTGATCGCATCCGGGTGGGCAGCCAGCCCGCCGACCAGCCGGCCCTGGAGATAACCGGCAAACCCATGGCGTTTGCCACCCTGGCCACCGGTGACGACCGGATACTGGCCACTGGCCGCCTCGAGATAACCGGAGACACCGCGCTGGCCCACCAGTTCCAGCGCGCCCTGAGCCAACTCGATCCGGACTGGGAAGCCGCCATGGCCCGCCACCTCGGCGATGTACCCGCCCACTTTCTTGGCCAGCGCGTTCGCGGCGCCATACGCTGGAGCCGGCAGGCGTTTCAGTCCCTCAATGCCAATATCGAGGAATACGTGCACGAGGAAAGTCGCAGCTTGCCGGGGCGACGGGAGCTGGAGGCAACGTTTGAGGATATCGACCAGATCAGCCTCCGTGCAGCGCGACTGGAGGCGCGGCTGAATCTGCTTGAAGATTGCGGCACCACTGACCAACCGGAGAGCCCGTGACTCGCCTGCAACGCCTGCTCCGAATTGCCTGGGTGTTCTGCCGTTACCGGCTGGACACGTTTCTGCCGCTGTCAGAACTGCCCGCCCCCCTGAAGGTGTTTTTTCTGCTGGCACCCTGGCACCTGTTTCCCCAGCCCAAGCTCAGCCGTGGCGATCGGCTGCGTCTGGCGCTGGAGGAACTGGGCCCGGTCTTCGTCAAATTTGGCCAGATCCTCTCCACCCGGCGGGACCTGCTGCCGGACGACATGGCCGAGTCCCTGAAAAACCTCCAGGACCGGGTTCCGCCCTTTCCCAGCGACGTCGCCCGGGGCATCATTGAAACCTCCCTGGGTGCGCCGGTCGCAGAGCTGTTTGCCGAATTCAGTCCGGACCCGATGGCCTCCGCCTCCGTCGCCCAGGTCCACGCCGCGACGCTGCGCAACGGCCAGAAAGTCGTGGTCAAGGTGTTGCGCCCCGGCATCGAAAAGGTCATCCGCCAGGACCTGGCCCTGATGTACCTGATGGCCGGACTGCTGGAAAAATACTGGTCCGAAGGCAAACGCCTGCACCCGGTGGAAGTCGTCGCAGACTACGATTCCACCATCCATGACGAACTGGACCTGCAGCGGGAAGCCGCCAACGCCAGCCAGCTGCGCCGGAATTTCGAGAACTCCTCGCTGATCTATATCCCCTTCATCGACTGGGACTACACCCGCAAAACCGTGCTGGTGATGGAACGCATTCACGGTATTCCCATCGCCGATACCGCCGCGCTCAAAGCGGCCGGTGCGAACATGAAGGTCCTGGCAGAGAAAGGCGTGGAAATCTTCTTTACCCAGGTGTTCCGGGACAGTTTCTTCCACGCTGATATGCACCCCGGCAATATTTTCGTGGACGTTTCCAACCCGGCCGACCCCCGGTACATCGCCATCGATTTCGGCATCGTCGGCACTCTGGCACCGGACGACCAGAGCTACCTTGCCCGCAACCTGCTCGCCTTCTTCCGACGGGATTACCGACAGGTGGCGCAATTGCACATCCAGTCCGGCTGGGTGCCGCCGGACACCCGGGTAAACGAGTTCGAGGCCGCCATCCGCACGGTGTGCGAGCCCATTTTCGAAAGGCCCCTGAAAGACATCTCGTTCGGCCACTTCCTGCTCCGGCTGTTCCAGACCGCGCGACGCTTCAACATGGAAGTGCAGCCGCAGTTAGTGCTGCTACAGAAGACACTGCTGAACGTCGAGGGCCTGGGCCGCCAGCTGTACCCGGACCTGGATCTCTGGAGTACCGCGCAGCCATTCCTGGAAACCTGGATGCGCAAGCGCATTGGTCCCTCCGGGCTGATCAAATCGCTGCAATCCCACCTGCCCTCCTGGCTCGAGCAGTCGCCGGAAATGCCGCAACTGGTACACGACGCGCTGCTGCAGCTTCGCCATGCCGGGCCCACAAAACCGCAGAATCGCGCTACACTGGAGTTGCTCCGGGAACAGCAGAAGCGTACCGAGCGGCGGTGGCGAAGAACCGCGCTGGCCGCTCTTCTGGTTGCTGGTGCGCTGCTCGGCACCCAACCCGAGTCCCGGCTCTGGCTGGAGACACTTCCGGCCTGGAGCTGGGCGCTGCTGGCCATGGCCAGTGCACTGGTGCTCCGGGGCGGCCGATAACCGATAAAGATTGCAGGATTCACGAAAATGCAAGATTGCTCCGATAACGTCGACAACCCTGACTGGCTGGATAGCATCCGCTGGACACCGGAAGGCCTGGTACCGGCCATCGCCCAGGACGCCGACACCGGTGATATTCTGATGATGGCGTGGATGAACCGGGAATCCCTGCGGCTGACCGCAGAGGAGGGCCATGCGGTGTATTGGTCCCGCTCCCGGGGCAAGCTCTGGCGCAAGGGCGAAACCTCCGGCCACGAACAGGTCATCCGGGACATCCGGCTGGACTGCGACGAGGACGTGATTCTGCTGAAAGTGGAACAAAAAGGCGGCATTGCCTGCCATACTGGCAGGCGTAGCTGCTTTTACCGGTCCCTGAAAGACCGCCAGTGGGTCAGCGTGGACCCGGTGATCAAAGACCCGGACGCCATTTACGGCAGCAACTGAGGAGCACGGACCGTGAGCGATGTACTGGAAAACCTGGCCCGGGTTCTGGAAGCCCGGAAGGAAGCAGACCCGGAAACGTCCTACGTGGCCAGCCTCCATGCCAAGGGCCTGAACAAGATTCTGGAAAAGGTCGGGGAAGAGTGCACCGAGACGCTGCTGGCCGCCAAGGACACCGAGCGTTCCGGCGAGACCCGGGAGCTGATCGGTGAAACCGCCGATCTCTGGTTTCACAGCCTGGTGATGCTGTCCCACCTGGGCCTCGGCCCGGACGACATCCTGGATGAACTGGCCCGTCGGTTCGACCTGTCAGGACTCGAAGAAAAAGCATCCCGGAGCCGGTAATGCGATTTTACCTCCAACGAGGGTTTCCGCCAATGGCATCGGGTAACGTACAATGACACAGAACAGCAACATCACAACGAGGACCCCGTAATGGGTATCAGCATCTGGCAACTTCTAATTGTACTGGGCATTGTTATCCTGTTGTTCGGAACCAAGAAACTGCGCAACATCGGCGGCGATCTGGGCGGCGCCATTCGCGGCTTCAAGAAGTCGATGAGTGACGAGGACAAGAAATCCGAAGACCCGGAGACCCTGGAAGGCAAGCCCGGAGAGGAAACACAGCAGGCCGCTGATGATAAACCCCGGGACAAGTCCCACAGCTGAGATCAGGCTTGAATGTTCGATATCGGCTTTCTTGAACTGCTGGTCTGCGGGGTCATCGCCCTGCTGGTGCTTGGCCCTGAGCGTCTGCCAACGGCTGCCCGTGCGGCCGGCCGCTGGATTGGTGGCGCTCGCCGCATGGTCAGTCAGTTCACCTCGGAACTCGACCGCCAGCTGAAAGCCGAAGAACTCCGGGAAGATCTGCGCAAGGCCGGCGACGTGGGTCTTGAGGATGTGCAGAAGACCGTACGTGGCGCCCTGGACGAAGCCAAACGCTACGAGCACATGATCCGCTCGGAAGGCTCGGACGAAGAGCTCCGAAAGCCCGGGCCCGCTACCCGACGGATAGCCGACGCCGAACCGGAAACCGAACCGGCGTTGGAGCGCCCGTCTGACGGACCGGAGAGTGACCCGGACGCCGCCACTGATTCACGCCCGACGGATAACCGTTCATGACTGCCAGGCCCGACGGCAACCCGACACCCACTCCGGATCAGCCGGACATGCCACTGATCGAGCACCTGCTGGAGCTGCGCAACCGCCTGCTCAAGATGGTGCTGGCGGTCATTATCTGTTTTGCCGCGATTTACCCGTTCGCCAACGAGCTGTACCTGTGGCTGTCAGAGCCCATCCGCTCGCTGCTGCCGGTTGGCCAGACCATGATCGCCACCGACGTCACCTCACCGTTCTTCGCGCCGCTCAAACTGGCCCTGGTGCTCGCGGTCTTCGCCGCCATTCCCATCATTCTCTACCAACTGTGGAGCTTTATCGCGCCCGGGCTCTACGCCCACGAAAAGCAATTGGCGTTTCCCCTGCTGTTCACATCGGTGGTCCTGTTCTATCTGGGCGCCGCTTTTGCCTATTACGTGGTGTTTCCGCTGGTCTTCGGCTTTTTTACCGCCATCGGCCCGGAGGGCATCGTTGAGTTACCAGACATCACCAGTTACCTCAATTTCGTGCTCAAGATGTTCTTTGCCTTCGGTGTGGCGTTCGAGATTCCCATTGCCACCATCCTGCTGATACTGACCGGGGCAACCACACCCGACGATCTCGCCGAGAAGCGCCCGTACATCGTGGTGGGGTGCTTTATCATCGGCATGCTGCTGACACCGCCGGACATTATTTCCCAGACGCTGCTGGCCGTGCCCATGTGGATACTGTTCGAGCTGGGCATCCTGTTTGGCCGCCTGGCCCGGCGGGAAGTGGCGGAGCCGGAAGCCGACGAGCCCTCCGGCGAATGAATCTGGCGCTACTGTTCGACGAAGACTTCGTGGCCCCGGACCGGGTTATCCTGCGCGGCCGCCGCCTGAGCCATTGGCAGTCGGTGATCAAGGTGGCGACCGGCGACACGGTGCCCGTTGGCCGGGCAAACGGCAACCTGGGAACGGGCCAGGTTCTGCGCCTCACCGATACCGAAGCCGAGCTCCGGGTGCGGCTGGACCAGGCGCCACCGGCGCCGCTGGCGCTTACCCTGATCCTGGCCATGCCCCGGCCAAAAATGTTTCGCCGGGTGTTGCAGACCTGCGCCACCCTGGGCGTCAAGGACATCTGGCTGATCAACAGCTACAAGGTTGAAAAAAGCTTCTGGCAAACCCCCTGGCTGTCCGACGACCACCTGCGGGAAAACCTCACCCTCGGTCTCGAACAGGCACGAGATACCCTGATGCCGTCTGTGCGGATTCGCACGCTGTTCAAGCCGTTCGTGGAGGATGAGTTGCCGGCTCTGCTGGCGGGAAAACAGGCACTGGTGGCACACCCCGGAACCAGCCGGCCCTGCCCGGTGCACCTCAACCAGCCCACCGCCCTGTGCATCGGCCCGGAAGGTGGTTTCACACCCTACGAAGTCGGCAAACTGGAAGCCGCAGGGTGCCAGGGCGTACACCTGGGCCCCCGTATTCTGCGAGTGGAAACCGCCGTACCGGTGCTGGTCAGCCGGCTGTTCGACGCCTGCCACTGACTCACGCCGAGCGCGACTGCCAGAGTTTCATCAGCGGCGTCACCACCGCCACCAGAACAGCCCCCACCAGAACGCCGAACACGCCGTCGGCCAGGGTGGGAATCAGCAGGGACAGCACGCCGTCAAAGCCGGCGGCGACGTGATGAATCGCCTCGTAGACCGGTGGCAGACCATGCGTCAGGATACCGCCGCCGACGAGAAACATGGCGATGGTGCCAAGGACGGACAGGGTTTTCATCATATAGGGCGCCAGCCAGAGAATGCCATTGCCCACCCGCTGCGCCAGCGCACTGTCCTTCCGGCTCAGGTACAGGCCACCGTCATCCAGTTTCACAATGCCGGCCACCAGGCCATAAACGCCGACGGTCATGATGATGGCGATGACCGTCAACACCGCGAACTGCATCCCGATGCCCTGGGTTGCGACCGTACCCAGGGTAATGGCAATGATCTCCGCCGACAGGATAAAGTCTGTCCTTACCGCACCCCGGATCTTGTCCTGCTCCAGCGCTTTCAGGTCAATATCCGGGTTCTGTAACGCCTCATGCAGCTCTGCCTTGTGGGCGTCATTTTCCGGTTTGTGCAGGAATTTATGGGCCAGTTTCTCGCTGCCCTCGAAGCACAGAAACGCCCCTCCGATCATCAGCAGTGGCGTAACCAGCCAGGGCGCAAAAAAACTGATGGCCAGGGCCGCCGGCACCAGAATCGCCTTGTTGATCATTGAGCCCTTGGCCACCGCCCAGACCACCGGCAGTTCCCGGGACGGATCAACACCGGTCACCTGCTGGGCGTTCAGGGCAAGATCGTCCCCGAGCACGCCAGCGGTTTTTTTGGTGGCGGTTTTGGTCATCAGGGAGACGTCATCCAGAATCGTGGCGATGTCGTCGATCAGGGCGAGCAGACTGCCTCCTGCCATTGTCATTTCCTTCCTGTTGTGGTGTCGCCATTATCGGCGATTATCGATCCAGCCCCATGGCCTGGGCTGCCATCCGGTTCTTGACCGGACCGAGCCCATCGAGCCAGCGCATGCCGGCGTTCCGTAGCCAGCGCAAGGCTGGCTCATCACGGGCAAAGAGCTGCTTGAAGCCCTCCATGGCGGCCATCATGGCGAGGTTTTCACCCTTGCGCCGGCGCTGGTATCGGGCCAGCAGCAAGTCGTCGGCGGGGTTCATGCCCGCCTGCCGGGCCCGCGCCAGCTCGTCCAGCAAAACCCGGACATCGCCATAGCCCAGGTTGGCCCCCTGCCCCGCCAGCGGGTGGATGGTGTGGGCGGCGTCGCCCACCAGCGCAAACCCCTCGGCCACGTACTCTTTAGCGTGCCGCTGGCGCAGCGGAAAGGCAACACGGCGCGACACCTGCTCCACCGGCCCCAGAGCCTGCTCAATCGCGTGTTCAAGCTCCGCCCGGAAGCCCGTGTCATCCAGGGCCATCAAGCGACGGGCCTCCCCGGTATCCTGTGACCAGACAATGGAACAGAAATGCTCGTCGCCCTGCTCATTGAGCAGTGGCAGGAATGCCAGCGGCCCGGTTCGGGAGAAACGCTGCCAGGCAGTGTAGCCATGGGACTGGGCCGTGCGCACGGTGCAGACAATCGCCTGCTGGTCGTAGTCCCACTCCCGGGTCGGCAGACCCACCCATTGCCGCAGTCGGGAATGCGCACCATCGGCGGCCACCACCAGGCGGGCACCGGGGCGCCGGCCGTCAGCCAGCTCCACTCCACGGCGATCTCCTGACTGCCACCAGCCAGTCACCCTGACGCCGTCAAGGAGCTCTACCCGGCTGCCCGCCAGGGCGGTAAACAGTGCCTGTACAATGCGCCGGTTCTCGATAATGGTGCCCAGCGCCGGCGCCTGCAGCTCGGCGGCCTCGAACCGGATACCACCGGTACCGTCCCCATCCCAGACCGCCATGCTCTGGTAAGGGCAGTGACGCCCCGCGATGAGGCCGGGCCACGCACCCAGTTGCTCCAGCAGCCGCTGGCTGGCCACGGAAATCGCGCTGACCCGGGCCTCGAAGTCGTCTACTCTGCCGGCAGGCTCCACCGGCTGCAACAGCGCTTCCCGGGCGCTGCCTTCCACCAGGCCAACCTGCCAGCCCTGCCGGGACAGCCCCAGCGCCAGCGCCGAACCCACCATGCCGCCGCCGACCACCAGAATATCGAAGCGTTCCGTGTCATTCATGATTGGCGGAATCTCCCTGCGTCTGCGCCGGGCGCGATACCACGGCGCGCCGGCCTCCAACCCCCATGGCCTTGCGACCAAACCAGCGCTTGGCGGCGGGGAGCAGATCGAGCCCGACCAACCCGGCATCCCGGGCCAGGGCCAGAGGCGCTGGCGAGGTGCCGAACAACCGGATCAACGAATCCGAGAACCTCACGGTTTGCTGCCAGTCCTGCCGGTGGTGGGCCTGGTAGGCCCGCAAAACCGGCAATTCGCCCAGGCTCTGCGCCCGCTCCGTCGCCAGCCGGAACTGTTCCACCAGGGTCATCAACCCCCGCAGTGCCAGATTAAACCCCTGGCCGGCCACCGGGTGCAGGGCGTGGGCGGCGTTGCCCACCAGAACGACACCTGGCCGCACCGGTTCATCGACCGTGGTCAGTTTCAGCGGGTAATGGTGGCATTGGCCAATGCGGGTAAAACGACCCAGGCGCCAGCCAAAACGGTCCTGTAACCGGCGGCACCGGTCCGCGTCCGACAGTGACAGAACGTCGTCAAGGGTATCGTCGGACAGCGTCCAGACCAGGGCCGACTGATTTCCGGCACGGGACCGCTCGCCGTGGGGCAGGAGTGCCATGGGGCCGGAATCGGTAAACCGCTCGAACGCGGTGAACCGATGGGCTTCCGCCGTGGACACATTGGCGATCAGCGCGTTCTGGCCATAATCGTGCGTGCGCGCCTGGAAGCCGAGACGCTCGCGCAGGCCGGAGCGCCCGCCATCCGCCACCACCAGGCACTGGGCGGTGAGCTGTCGCACCCGGTCGCCGGTTTTGACGGCGACCCGCACACCCCGGGTGAGCGGGGTCATGCCCTGAACTTCCGCCGGCGCCAGCCACTGTACGTTGGTGTCCTGCAGCGCCCGCATCAGGCACAGGCCCATCCAGCGGTTGTCCGCCACGTACCCGAGCGCCGCCTGGTTATGGTCCGATGCATGCAGCCGGGTGGCCCCGAAATGGCCCCGATCCGATACATGGATATGCTCAATAGGCGTCACGTGCTCCGACAACCATTGCCAGAGGCCAAGCTCCCCGAAAATCTGCCGTGAGCCCCAGGCCAGGGCCGTAGAGCGGGCGTCATAACTGGGCTGGTAGCTTTCCGGCAGGGCGTCGGCGGCCAGCGGAAACGCTTCCACCACGGTCACCCGTAACGCCGGAAGCACGCGCGCCAGGGCCAGGGCCAGGGTTGCCCCGGCCAGCCCGCCGCCGGCGATGATCAGGTCGGTATCGGATTGGCTCACCGGTTCAGTCCGCCATCAGCGCTTCAATCTCGGCAATGGTTTTGGGGACGCCGTCCGTCAGGACCCGGCAGCCGTCTTTGGTAACCACCACATCGTCTTCGATTCGGATGCCGATGCCACGCCACTTTTTATCCACGGCGGTGTTATCCGGCGCAATGTACAGGCCCGGCTCCACGGTCAGCGCCATGCCCGGCTCAAGCTGACGCCAGGCTTCGCCTACCTTGTAGTCGCCCACATCGTGAACGTCCAGGCCCAGCCAGTGGCCGGTCCGGTGCATAAAAAAGGGCTTGTACGCTTCATCGGCAATGGCGTCGTCAACACTGCCGGACAGCAGCCCGAGGTCAATCAGACCGCCGGTCAGCACCCGCAGGGCCGCCTCGTGGGGCTGGTTCCAGTGATTGCCGGGGCGGACGGCTTCAATGGCCTGGTATTGGGCCGCGAGCACCACCTCATACAATGCCCGCTGCTCGGCACTGAACCGGCCGCTGACCGGAAAGGTCCGGGTAATATCCGAGGCGTAGCATTCGTATTCACAACCGGCGTCGATCAGCACCAGTTCGCCTTCGTTCAGCGGCGCGCTGTTCTCGATGTAGTGCAGGATACAGCCATTGGTGCCACCGCCAACGATCGACGGGTAAGCGGTGGAGCGGGCTCCGTGATCCATGAAGGTATGGATCAGTTCCGCCTCAAGGTTGTATTCATAACCGCCCTGGCGGGCCCGTTTCATGGCCCGGCAATGCGCCTCGGCACTGATGCTGGCCGCCTTCGCCATCACTTTGACTTCACTGGCACTCTTGTAGAGACGCAAGTCGTGGAGCAGGTGTTCCAGGGCAACAAACTCGCCGGGCGGATGGGCACCACTTTTGACCTTGCTGCGGATGAGTTTGACCCAGTCCATCACCCGGGTATCGAACTGCTGATCCTTGCCCAGCGGGTAATACACCCGGCTTCGCCCTTCGATCATGCCGGGCAGGATGTCGTCAATGTCGGTAATCGGGAAGGCGTCGTCGAAGCCGAATCGTTCGATAGCCCCTTCCGGCCCCACCAGAAAGCCGTCCCAGAGTTCTTTCTCGGGGTTCCGCTCCTTGCAGAACAGCACCGACTCGCCGTGTTCACGGCCCGGAATCAACGCCAGCACGGCCTCGGGCTCGCCAAACCCGGTCAGGTACTGGAAATCACTGTCCTGGCGAAACGGGTGCAGCACGTCACGATTGCGCACCCGCTCCGGTGCCGCGGGAATAATGGCAATGCTGTCCGGGGCCATGCGCTCCATCAGTTTCCGACGGCGCTCGGCAAATTCCTTAACCGGTATCATGGAGGGCATAAGGTCTCCCGCAGTAGGCATAGGCGCCCCGCTCAGTGCAGGGTCGGTGATTCAGAGGCCGGCTTTTCCGGGGCATTGAACTCGGTGAACACCGCCAGGGCTCCGAGCCGGACATATTCGGTAATTTCCAGCAACTGCTGTTCGCTTTCATCATCCGCGTCTTCGTCATCCGACAGCTGGCTGATGGCCACCAGGTCTTCGATCAGTTCGCGGATTTCGTCCGGCGCCTGCCCCAGGAATTCCCCGGCGGCCAGGGCCATGCCTTCCAGAAAGCCCCGCACCCAGGACACCAGGGCCTCCAGGCGCTGCTCGATGGCGTAGTCATCATCCGGCAGCAAAGGGTGGAAACTCATGTCGGCGGATTTCAAGAACTCGAGGGTCTGTTCGTAGGCTCTGTTCATGAATGGCGCCAGATCCTCCGAATCGTCGGCGCCGCTTTCAGGCAACCCCATGTGCTCGCAGACCATCGTCAGCCATTCCGGCTCATTGATCCGGGCTCCTGCCGCCAGCCGGCCGCACAGCACACCGTGCAATTCAGAAGGATGACTGAAGGCCTTGTGGGCGGTAAATACGTTTGCCCAGCGCTCGAATTCGGCCGCGCGGGCCGCGCCGGAGGTGTCGGTTTCTGACATGAACCAGACGGATCCTGTGTTGCTGAGTGAAGGTTCTATCGTAGCATTCAGTGACGATCAAGACACGGTTTCCCTGCCCTGATCCGGAGCCACGGCGAACGACCAGCCGCCGAATGCTTGCAATTCAGATCGGCAAGAGACAATATGTTATAACATAACACTTAGCCGGAGCCCGCCGCCATGAAGTTATCCAGACCCAAACCTTCCCATCTCGCCCTCACCCTGCTGCTGCTGACACCTTCGGCCTCCCTGCTGGCTGCCGACGCCCTGGCCTCCCATGAACACGGTCACGGCACACTGCAGCTTGCGGTCAGCGGCAACCAGGTTGAGCTGTTACTGCGATCGCCGGCCTACAACCTGCTGGGGTTTGAGCACGCAGCCAGCACCGAGGCAGAACGGCAAATCCGTGATCGCGTCATGACGTGGCTGACACAAACGCCCCTGGTCAACACGCCGGATCAGGCATGCGAAATACACACCAGTAAGTCCCATCAGGACAACGGCAAGGCCAGCCACAATCATCAGGACGAGGGCGAACACCACGACGAGAGCGGGGCCGGGCATTCAGACATCGAAATCAGCCAGACGCTGACCTGCCAGGGCCTCGGCGATGACCCGGAACTCGGCACCCCCCTGCCGGAACGATTTCCGGAACTGGAACACCTGGATATTGAATGGCTCAGCGCCGCTGGTCAGGGCGCCATCCGGCTGGAGCACGGCCAGGCGACATTCCACCTGGCACACTGAATTGACACCAGCTTACTCCTGATATGGCTCCACACTCCGGGCTGCCATGGCATAGGAAGCGGCACCCACGTCAGTCTCAGTACGGCTGATGACCAGCTTCCCTTCGATCCAGACCGGATCGTACAGAGCCTCCAGAGTGAATCCCGGCTCGTAGGTGACGTGGATAATCTGATTCGGAGGTGGCGGCGGCACATGGATACAGGCACCGTAGTAAGGTACCAGGAAAAACTCCAGAATGCGCATGTCCGCCGTGGTCTTCAGGGGAACCACAAATCCGGGAATGCGGCCCTCGACATTGGCCATCTCCGGCACCACTCGGCCAGTCATGATTTCATCGGGCAATAACGCCGGCCCGTCGCCCTGGTGTTCAACTTCTGGCATATTTTCCAGCAGCGCCAGATCTTCAGCGGGCATCAGTTCCAGCCAGTCAAGCTCACGGACCTCCGCCCGTCCGGGGGCAGCCACCAGGAGCATGGCAACCAGGGCCAGGGACAACAGCGTGGGCGACAACGCCCGTGAAACAACCATCTTCATCGGTTCAGGCACTCCTGAGTGTCAGGTTCCGGAAAAACGTCATCATACACCGGGTAAGCCGTCATCAACATGACCAGCCAGACAGATTCAGCCGCCACGGATTCCGGCGATCATTCGATCGCCGTGCAGAGTCACAGCCTCGGTTTCCGCTGGCAACAACGCCAGCGCGCCTTGTCGTTTCCCGATGTCACACTGAACCAGGGCGAGCACCTGTTCATTCATGGCGCCAGTGGCACTGGCAAAAGCACCCTGCTCAGCCTGCTCGCAGGCATGCTGCAACCGGCCAGCGGGCAGGTACGCCTGCTTGGAACCGACCTGAACCCGCTCAGCGCCGGGGCCCGGGACCGATTCCGGGCCGACTATATCGGCGTTATTTTCCAGCAATTCAACCTGGTGCCCTACCTCAGCGCGCTGGCCAACGTCACCCTGCCGTGCCAGTTATCAATGCCGCGCAGGGCCGCTGCGGAACCCGACCCGGAACAGGAAGCCCAGCACCTGCTCACGGCCCTGGCCATCCCGGACGATCACTGGCACCAAAAGCCCGGCCGCCTGAGCATTGGCCAGCAACAGCGGGTCGCCGCCGCGCGGGCGTTGATCGGGGCACCCAGGCTGATCCTGGCCGACGAACCCACCTCGGCGCTGGACACCGGCAACCGGGACCGGTTTCTTGAGCTCCTGCTCACCCTGGCACACAGGCGCAACACCTCGGTGCTGTTCGTCAGCCATGATCCGTCGCTGGCCCGGCATTTTCACCAGCAGATCGAACTGGAGGGCCCCGCGACATGAAGATACATCTGGCGCTGTCCCTGGCCCTGCACAGCCTCTGGCACCGAAAAAAAGTCCTGGCCCTGGTCTGCCTGACCCTCACCCTCAGCGTTACCCTGCTGCTGGGCATCCAGTACCTGCGCACCGAGGTGAAACAGTCCTTTACCAGCACCATCAGCGGCACCGACCTGATCGTCGGCGCCCGCAGCGGGCAGTTGAACCTGTTGCTTTACTCCGTGTTCCATATCGGTGACGCCACCAACAATATTCGCTGGTCCACGGTGACGGACCTGCAAACGGACCCCCGCATCGACTGGCTCATTCCGATCTCCCTCGGAGACAGCTATCAGGGCTACCGGGTCGTCGGCACCAGCCTGGCGTTCGCCGAACACTTTCGTTATGGCTCGGGCGTGCCACTGACCCTGGCCGACGGCCAATGGTTTGAGGGCGTCTTCGACGTGGTGCTCGGCGCTGGCGTGGCCCGGGCGCTCAACCATAACACCGGGGATCGGATAGTCCTGTCTCACGGTGGTGGCCGCACCAGTTTTTCCAACCACGACGACACCCCCTTTACCGTGACCGGCATACTGGCGGCCACGGGGACACCGGTGGATCAGGCGGTCTACATCAGCCTTGGCGGCATGGAGGCCATGCATGTGGGCTGGGAATCCGGGGTCGCCCTACCCGGCAGGACACTGACACCGGAACAGGCCAAAGGCCGAACCTTTACTCCTGAGGCCATTACGGCCGCGTTTGTCGGGTTGGAACGCCCGATTCTTACTTTCCAGTTGCAGCGGGAGATTAACCAGTATGCCGCCGAGCCCCTGTCAGCCATTCTCCCCGGAGTTGCCCTCAGCGAACTGTGGCGCCTGATGGGACAGTTCGAGCGGGCGCTGCTGGGCATTACCGGCTTTGTGGTGGTCACCAGCCTGATCGGCCTGATCGCGGTGTTACTTACCCTCCAGGCCCAACGCGCCCATGAAATTGCCATACTCCGGGCCACCGGCGCCTCACCAGCGCTGATCGCCTCCCTCTATGTGATCGAGTGCCTCGCGCTGTCGCTGACCGCCTGCATTCTGGCCCTGGCCCTCAGCGCCCTCGGCCTGTCACTGCTGGGGCCCTGGCTGCTGGCGCACTATGGCCTGGATATCCACCTGCGGGCTCTCAATGGCACCGAGTGGGGTTTACTGGCGGCAGTTCCGCTGTGCGCCATAGCCGTGGCCCTGATTCCGGCGCTCAGCACCTGGCGCCAGAGCCGCGCCCTCGGATTTGGCGAGGCCAGTGATCAGTGACGGACATCACGCCTGGCCATGTTTCAGTCAGGTAGTTGGCATTAAGGCTACCATGATTGGATGCTATTGGAATTGAGGGAAGAACAGGCCCTGGTCTGCCGTCCAAAACGACATTGCCAATCAATCAACGATTCGCTACGGTAAGCCCCGGTTGCTGGCCAGGAGGCCGCCTGTTGATTGCCACATAAGGACATGCCCCCATGAGCTACCGTCTCACGGATGTGACGGACCTCCCGCGTTCCCCCGCCACTCTGCTGACCATGGTTCACCCCATGAGCGCGGTGGAGATTGTTGGCCATACACTCAATCCCTACACCACAAACCGCGATGCCATTGAGAACCTTGATCCGCGACAGCACCGGGACGAGTTACTGGAACAGTTGGCGACCGGTGAGCGGTTATTATTTGATGCCAGCGGCGCCAGCCCGGGGATCTTCCGGTATCGCCGTGCCGAAGTGGATGCCCTGGTCACCAACCTGCCACCCCGCCTGACCCAGGCCCTGAACCATCACTGGGACGGTAAGGCGACGGGTGGCATAGCCCCGGTATCGTTGAAGAGTGACAGCCTGCCGCCCGCCATTGAACCGGAGTACCAGCCTCCATCGCCCATCCCGAAACCCGGCCCTGCACAAGGCGCCCAGGTTCTGGACCTGATTTACCGCTGGCCCGACGGCGCGGGCGTGGCAGGTGCACCCTATGCGGTTGAGGGCCTGAACAGCCAAACGTCCGGTTATCTGGACAGCACCGGCCAGGCCCACGTAACCGGGCTGGCAGACCCAGTGGTCGATGTCCGCTTTGGAAAACCCGCCCCGGCCGGAGAACTGAACATCCTGCGCCGCCAGCTCCAGGCCGAGATGGACGGAATCCTTGCCCGCGAACGCAGGGAAGCGGATCGCCTGGATGATGCGACAGAGCCTTTGCCGTTAACGATCAAGGCCGGTGTTCATTTCGTCCACGGCTTCCTGGGGCTGTGGGACAGTGCCGTGGGGTTGATCGCCAACAATCTCGCCATCGCCAACCTGACCCATCTGGGCTACTACAGCCGTGCACTGCAATCTGCCTGGAACGCCACCCGGGACGCCTCCGATCAGGCCTGGCTGGATAGCTTCAAGCAGAATTTCGACGAGACCAACAAACAGGCGCTGGTCGACGCCCTGGGCTTCGACCCGGACGCCATCACCCGCGAACAGTTGGCCGAAGCCTACGAGGTCACCAACGTGTTACTGGCCGACCGGGAGTCCCGCGAGATGCTGGGCCGCTTTGCCGTCGACCTTGCCCAGGTACAGGACAGCACAGAACTCAGCTACTTTGCCGGTGGGCTGACCTTTGAAACCGTGCTGGCCATCCTGCTCGCCAGTGCCGGTGGTGCCGGGCTGGCAGCGGCGGCCCCCCGCTACCTGCGTAAACTGGCTCCATTGGGAGAGACCTTGCGCAAGCTGGCGGCACGGTTAAAAATCACCTACCAGACCCGGTACCACTACAATGTGGACACCGGTACCGTGTGCGAAAGCACCTGCCGCACCCGGCCCGAAGGCGTGGAACTCAGACCACGCGACCTTGCCAGCCGTCGCCTGGACGTTAACAGCATCAAGGAGGCCCTGGCCGCCCTGGCCGCTTCCCGTAGACGACTGATCACCCGTGGCGGTTACACCCCAAAGTACACCCAGGAAGAACTGGCCATACTGGCCAGCCGGGGCCTGGACAACGACCGGTTTATCGTCCGCCTGGTGGAACAGCGGCACGTGGATGGCTACAAACAGCCCGAAGGCGCCATGGCCGGCAACCTGGGGCGGTCCGGCCCCGGCGGCGAGGTGCGGTTCTGGTCCACCACCCTGGACCAGATTGAACCCTCCGATACCTGCCCCCGGCTCATTGCTCAGCAATTGGGGGTGAAATACGACCCCGAGGCCATGTACAGACTGGCGATTATCGACAAGGACGCGGCAACGGAGAAGGCCGGGGCGAAAACCCTGATTCCGACCTTCGATAACCTCAAGGCCCATGTTCGGGAGAATGTGGACGGGTACGCCGATAAAGACGAACTGCTGGATGTGTTGATGACGCCGGAGTACCAGGTCAGATATGAGAAGATTATTGAG
This sequence comes from uncultured Marinobacter sp., assembly GCF_946886895.1. Next base: position 317,184 of record NZ_CAMPJO010000001.1, read on the forward strand.
GGGATGGGGGGTGCGGAGTGGAAAGACACAGAGCGCCGGGAGTTATATTTGGCTACTCAAGGACTTGATGGGAGGGAAACGGAGCTGTTTGAAGCTCGCTTTGACGTCCAGAAGAATACTGGCGCTAACCAGCATTTTCTGGGCAATGGCCTAACCAAACACACCGAGCTTTCGCGGGACGGCAAAGTCATCCATGGGGCTCTGGAGACTTATACAGTGGAGAAGAACCCGCAAACCTTCCGTACCATGACCAACGGCGGCAATGGTGGGCCGGAGGCCTATGTCGAACTCGTTGATCTCACCCCGCTCGAATTTGGAGAATGACATGAGTTATCCAAAACTGACTTCATGGCCCTTCATTGACCCCGAGTCGCCGCCTGAAGGCTATTTGAAGGTTGGCGAAAGCACGGACCGGGCCCGTATTAGTGCCGATTTGGTTCCAGTCTGGCATTTTTTTGCTTCCGGCCAATATTTGATCATTGTCAAAAAGGTATGGGTACAGTTAGATGCGTCTGAGCCGGGACAATACTCCACGCGACAATACGAATATCCAATCGCTGGAGCCCGTTGGTTTGTGGACACCGTGGAGCGATTTTTCCTGCCCCCGGATCACCCTGATGCCGTGCCTCCTGACAAGTTCAATATGCGTGGCGAAGTGAATGGCGAAACTCTGGGCGTGACCCGGGGAGCCTGGTTCGGGGGCGAACACATTCCCGGATACTCCTTCGACAACCTCAACCGCTACGAACACAGTACTCTCTTAACTCGCAGCCGCTGTCAGATGTTCGAAATGGGCGATCCCTGGCTGTTCGAGGACGGGCTGTTCGATTTATTCAAGGAGATTGCGCGGCGGCATGAGAACGGGGAATTCTGACTGGTGCCATCGGCTTTGAAACCAACTCAGGAAAAGAAGCAAATCATGGCCAGATTATTGACCACCAACTTGCTGAATGCCATCCGCCTGGCTCGCCATGACAACCCTGTAAATTGACCGACTTACTGTGCACACTTATAGTTAGTCTCAATTTCCACAACCAATGCTGGGCACGTCATGGAACAGTCCGAAGTTAAAGCATTAGCGGACAAGCTGGACAGACTGATTACCCACTGCCAGAAACTGGAGCGCGACAACGCCACGTTGCGGGCACTGCAGGATGACTGGAACCGGGAACGGGCTCAGTTGATGCACAAGAATGATCTTGCCAAAAACAAGATCGAAGCCATGATTGGCCGCCTGAGGGCCCTGGAGCACCACTGATGTCACAGCAATCCACCACCGTTGAGGTGAAGATTCTCGACAAGGAATATCTGGTTGCCTGCCCGGAGGAAGAGCGCGAAGCCCTGGAACGGGCCGCCCGGCATCTGGACAGCAAAATGCGGGAAATCCGCGCCAGCGGCAAAGTGTTCGGCACAGAGCGCATCGCCGTTATGGCGGCGCTGAACATCACCCATGAGCTGCTGGAACGGGACACCATGTCGGACGCCACCAGCACCATTCTGAAAGCCATGGACAACAAACTCGACACGGCGTTGGGCGATTCTGCCGGCCATTGAGCCATCGCGCAGCGAAGAACCGGGGTTTATGAGAGGCTCACAAACAGGTGTTGCAATCCGCCCCTGCCCTACCCGTATAATGAACCGACTTCCTGGGTTGTTCGCTGGTCGGATACGTCCTCGAGCCGATGCGCATTACCCAGGTGGCTACTCTAGGGCATTGTGAGCACGTCCCCGACAGGGGAAAGCCTAATATGTCACAGCGGCCACCGACCTTGAACTTTGGGTTCAAGGGCAACATCCGATAACGGCAGCCCGGGAAGCTTTATTTTGAGCCAGCCTATCGCCCCCCAACCCTTCGAAGAGCATCCGGACACCCCGTCACGGGACCTGCTACGAAAGCAACTGCGCAAGCAACGGCGTTCGCTGTCGTTCGAACAGCAACTGCGAGCTTCCGAACACCTTGCCCTGAATCTGCAAACGAATCCGGACCTTCTCCGCGCCCGGCATATCGCCATATACCTGCCCAATGACGGCGAAATCGATCCCCACCCGTTCCTGGACATTGCCCGCCGCAGGGGTGTGCGCTTCTACCTGCCGGTCCTGCATCCGATCCACCCCGGCAGACTGGTGTTCAGTCCGTACGACGATGGCGTCGAATTGATGGCGAACCGCTTCGGCATTCCGGAACCCATGTTCAGGGAAGGCTTGCGCCGCCCGGCCTGGGCCCTGGACGCGGTTCTGTTTCCATTGGTGAGCTTTGACGAGCAAGGCGGAAGACTGGGGATGGGAGGGGGCTTTTACGACCGAACCTTTGCCTTCAGCCGGGTACGCCCGAGGCTGGCTCCCATGCTGATCGGCCTGGCGCACGATTTCCAGAAGGTGAAAAAGCTGCCTGTGCAGCCCTGGGATGTGCCCCTGCACAGCGTGGTGACGGATGAACAGCGTTACCGATTCAACGGCTGATTCAATGCCTGAGCTGTGCCAACAACGGCGCTGGCCTTCGCCGATTTGTCTTCAGAGGCCTGCAAAGAGGTAAATCCGGTAATCACCAGGCCGACCGCAAATATCAGCACGATAGCGCGAATGATGTCCGGCTTGCCGCCCATGACGAAGAGTCCTGTTCCAGGTAAAGTTAAATCTCAGGTAAATCAGAGAGCTATTCTTGTTATCAAGAATCAGACGAAAGACTAACACCGATCTGAATTTTTACAATTTTTGACAGATTAAAATTCGGTAAGCTTGTTCCGGGTTTGACGAACCGGGGAGGGGCTACCCTCCCCGGTTCCCGCACCCAACTAAGAGGACTTCGCGTTACCCTGCCCCAAAAACAGCTGATAGGCCTCGTTGTCCGTCATGTTTTCGTAGCGGAAACCCACCTTGTCGAGCATCTTCTCGAAGTCCTGCACTTCATCATCTTCCACTTGTGCGCCGAGAAGCACCCGGCTGTATGCCGCACCATGATTGCGATAGTGGAACATGGAAATGTTCCAGCGGGTGCCCAATGACATCAGGAACTTCAGCAACGCCCCCGGGCGTTCCGGGAATTCGAACTGGAAGACTTTTTCGTTGGTGATGGTCGGCGCGTGGCCGCCCACCATGTGGCGAATGTGCTGTTTGGCCAGATCGCTGTCGGTCAGGTCAACCACCGAATACCCGTTCTCGCGCAATTCCTGCACCAGATCTTCACGGCCGTGCCCCCCCGCCGCAACCTGAATGCCCACGAAAATGGAGGCGTTGGTGGCATCGGCGTAGCGGTAGTTGAACTCGGTGATGCTGCGCTTGTGCAGGGCATTGATAAAGGTCTTGAAAGCCCCCGGTTTTTCCGGAATGGTCACCGCCAGGATGGCCTCGCGCTTTTCACCGACCTCCGTGCGCTCGGAAATGTAGCGCAGGCGGTCAAAGTTCATGTTGGCACCGCTCAGGGTGGCCACCAGGTTTTCGTTCTCGATCTGCTCCCGCTCAATGTATTTCTTGATGCCGGCTACACCCAGGGCGCCCGCCGGTTCGGCGATGGAGCGGGTGTCTTCGAACACATCCTTGATGGCGGCGCAGATTTCATCCGTGGAGACGGTGATCACCTCGTCCACGTGGTCCTTGCAAATTTCCCAGGGGTACTTGCCGATCTGTTTGACCGCCACGCCGTCGGCGAAAATGCCAACCTCGTCCAGCACCACCCGCTTGCCGGCTTTCATGGCCGCCTGCAGGCAGTTGGAATCCTCGGGCTCAACACCGATCACCTTGATTTCCGGGCGCAGGTACTTGATGTACGCCGCCATGCCGGCAATCAGCCCGCCACCACCGACGCAGATGAAAACGGCGTGGATCGGCTTGCTGAACTGCCACATGATTTCCATGGCCACCGTGCCCTGGCCAGCGATGACATCGGGATCATCGTAGGGGGGGATATAGGTGTAATCGTGCTTCTGGATCAGCTCTTGGGCGTGGGCAGCGGCTTCATCGAAGGCATCGCCTTTCAGCACGACTTTTGCGCCATGGTCCCGCACCGAGCGCACCTTGATTTCCGGTGTGGTCTGAGGCATCACGATCACAGCCTTGATGCCCAGTTTCTTCGCCGCCAGAGCAACGCCCTGGGCATGGTTGCCGGCCGAGGCACAGATCACGCCCTTGGCCTTCTGTTCTTCAGAGAGCTGGGCAATCCGGTTGTAGGCGCCGCGAATCTTGAAGGAAAACACCGGCTGAAGGTCTTCGCGCTTGAGCATAATGTTGTTGCCAAAGCGCTTGGACAGACTACGGGCTTCAGTCAGGGGTGTTTCGATGGCCACGTCATAGACGCGCGCATCGAGGATCTTCTTGATATAGCGTTGCGGCATAGCGGTTCCGGTTTCTGGTTGGTGTGTGATTAATGCCCGGCTGGGAAAAACCAACAGTGTAGAAAGTTTGCACGGCAGGCGTCTATAAGCAGGCCGGCCCAAAGGGCTATAATGCGTACAAAACCAACACGATCTGCAGCCGGAGCCCCAGATGACCCAGGACGAACTGAAAAAAGCCGTCGCCCAAGCCGCCATTGATTACATCGCCCCCCGCCTGGAGAGCGACAGCATTATCGGTGTCGGCACCGGGAGCACCGCGAATTTCTTTATCGACATGCTGGCCGGGCTGAAAAATGAGTTCGATGGCGCCGTCGCCAGCTCCGAAGCCACCGCCGAGCGCCTGAAGAGCCACGGTATTCCGGTGTACGACCTGAACAGCGCCGGCGAACTGGAATTTTATGTGGATGGCGCAGACGAAACCAACGACCGCCTGGAACTGATCAAGGGCGGCGGCGCTGCGTTGACCCGGGAGAAAATTGTGGCGGCGGTTGCCAAAACCTTCATCTGTATTGCCGACGATTCCAAGCTGGTCGGCATTCTGGGCAAATTTCCGCTGCCGGTGGAGGTTATCCCCATGGCCCGCAGTCATGTTGGCCGGGAGATCGTCAGACTGGGCGGCGATCCGGTATACCGGGAAGGCGTTGTGACCGATAACGGCAATATCATTCTCGATGTCCACAACATGGATATTTCCCAGCCGATCCGGGTTGAGGAACGACTCAACAACATCGTAGGCGTGGTAACCAACGGCCTGTTCGCCCGCCGCCGGGCCGACCTGCTATTGCTGGGCACCAAAGACGGTGTAGAGACCCTCAGCGCTGAAGGCGCCTGAGCCGGCCACAGGGTACACAGCCGTGCTGGCCTTTCGGGCCAGCTTTTTTATTGCCGGAAAACAAACAAACCAAGCGCTTGCTTGGTGTCGGAAATTGCGCGACACTGCCTCCCATTGATTCCGATCACAGGGAGCTTCGCCGTGTCCGACTATTTCAACGAAACTCACGAACAGGTGCGCCAGACAGCCCGGAAGTTCATCGACACTCATGTTCTGCCACACATCGATGACTGGGAAGAAGCCGGAGAATTCCCCAGGGACCTTTACAGGAAAGCCGGCGAAGCGGGCCTGCTGGGCATTGGTTTCCCAGAAGCCTTGGGTGGCGTCGGTGAAGGCGACATCTTTCTGAAAGTGGCGGTTTCCGAAGAGCTCATGCGCTCCACCTCCGGCGGCCTGGTTGCCGGCCTCGGCTCGCTGGATATCGGACTGCCGCCGGTGGCCAGATGGGCCAAAAAGGACGTCCGTGAACAGGTTGTTCCGCCCGTGCTGCGGGGCGAAAAAATCGCAGCCCTTGCCATCACCGAACCCGGCGGCGGCTCGGACGTGGCCAGCCTCAAGACCCGGGCCGTGAGAGACGGCGACCACTACATCGTCAACGGCAGCAAAACCTTCATCACCAGCGGCCTGCGCGCCGACCATTACACCGTCGCCGTGCGCACCGGGGGCGACGGCCATGGCGGCATCAGCCTGCTGCTCATTGACCGGGACATGCCCGGCTTCTCCACCGGCAGGAAACTCCGCAAAATGGGCTGGTGGGCCAGCGACACCGCGGAACTCTTCTTCGAGGACTGCCGGGTGCCCGCCGACCGCCTGATTGGCGCCGAAAACGCCGGCTTCATTGCCATCATGAGCAATTTCCTGTTCGAGCGCCTGAGCCTGTCCATCATGGCCTATATGACCGCCCAGCTCGCCTACGAGGCGGCTTTTGAATATACCCGGCAGAGGCAGGCGTTCGGTCGAAACCTTGCAGGCTTCCAGGTCACCCGGCACAAACTGGTGGATATGGCGACCCAGATCGACATCGCCCGGGAATACACCTACCGCTGCGCGGCCCTTATTCAGGCGGGCAAAAACCCGATCAAACAGGTGGCCATGGCCAAGAACTTCTCGGTCGGCGTCTGCGAAAACGTCACCCGGGAAGCGGTGCAACTCTTCGGCGGCATGGGCTACATGCGGGAAACCGTTGTCGAGCGCCTGTACCGGGACGCCAAAATTCTCTCCATCGGCGGTGGCACTACGGAAATCATGAAAGAGCTCATTGCCAAGCAGATCCTGCTGTAGCCTTTTAGTTTGGGGGAGGGGCCATGTCAGTGTTTGTTCCAAAACACGCTACGAGCACATCCATGTGCGCTTGTTTCGGGCCGTCCTTGGCCCTCAACAGTTTTGGAACAAACACTGACATGGCCCCCGCGACCTGAGGTGCAGACCGCCTGCGTTACACCACAAAGTTGCCAATCATCAAATCCTGGACGGCATTGCTGAAAAGTCAGGGCGGCTATCTGGAAGGGCATTCCGAAAACGTGGAGCGCCAGGGATGGCGCGACCGAGCCCTACAGGGATGTATTCACGGGCGTTTTTCGGAATGCCCTTCCAGATAGCCGCTTGCACCATACCCAGCAGCAACCATCAGACATACCAAGGTTTAGTTTCGAACTGCAGGAGACTCCCGTATAATTGCGCCCACTTTTTAAACGCAGTTAAACGCACTTCATAAAGGATCGCACATGAACTTCGACAACATCCCCGCAGGCAAGAACCCGCCGGAGGACATCTACGTTGCCATCGAAATCCCGGCCAACAGCTCCCCGGTGAAGTACGAACTGGACAAAGACATGGGCGCCCTGCTCGTCGACCGTTTCATGGCCACCCCTATGTTCTACCCGGCCAACTATGGCTTTATCCCGCACACCCTGGCCGACGACGGCGACCCCCTGGACGTGCTGGTGGTTACCCCCTACCCGGTGCAGGCCGGTTCGGTGATTCGCTGCCGCCCGGTGGGTGTTCTGAACATGGAAGACGAAGCCGGTGGCGATGCCAAGCTGGTTGCGGTTCCCCACGACAAACTGACCACTTCCTACAAGAACGTGCAGGAAATCGACGACCTGCCGCAACTGCTGCGGGATCAGATCCAGCACTTTTTTGAGAACTACAAGACCCTGGAGCCGGGCAAGTGGGTCAAGGTGCAGGGCTGGGACAACGCCGCTGCCGCCAAACAGGCCATTGTCGATTCGATCAACGCCTACAAAGGCTGACAAGACCCCAGGCACAAAAAAACCGGGCTCGCATGCCCGGTTTTTTTTGTGTCGAAGCCCCAGTCTCATCAACCCCGGGACAGCAGATCCCGCATGTCACTGATCGCGGCACTGGCCCGCGACAGGTAGGCCGCCATGGTCAGTGAATGGTTGGCCAGAACACCAAAGCCATTACCGTTCAGCACGACCGGGCTCCACATGGGCCCCTGTGCACCCTCGAGCTCGATGATCACCTGCTTGACACTGGCCATGGCATTCTTGTCTCGCAGCACCTTGCGGAAGTCCACTTCAATGGCACGGAAAATGTGCAACAGGGCCCAGGAGCTTCCCCGGGCTTCGTAGAATACGTCGTCAATCTGGGTCCAGGGTGTTTTCACATCAATGGCCCCGGTTTCTTCCTGCAGGGGATTGTCCATATCCACGTTCGCCACCGCGTCGGAGACCGAGGCCTTGCCAACACTTTCCCCCAGCGTTCGGGACAGGCTTCCAAGCCGGGTTTCCAGATCCGCCAGCCAGTTGCCGAGGTTGTCCGCCCGGGCAAAGAACTGGGCGTTGGCCTGTTCCGGGTTGGACAATCGGTTGAGGTAGCGTTTCAGGGCCTCAATACCGCGGCGGTATTCCGCTTCGGTGGACGGTATCGCCCAGCTTCCGCTGTCAAAATGGAACTGCGGTTCCGCAATGGTCAGGTCCGGGTCCTCGGCGGACTGGCTCTGGGACCGGGCGATATCCCGGCGCATGGCCCGGGACAGGTCCCGGAGCTGTACCAGTACGCCGAACTCCCAGTTGGGCATGTTGTCCAGCCACAGGCCCGGCGGAAACAGGTCGTTGGAGAGGTAGCCACCTGGCTTTTCAAGCAGGGTTTCAGCGATGCGGATCATGGTCGCCGTGGTCGCAAAGCCGGTAACCGGTTCACGCTCCATGGCATTGGCGACGGAGCGGGTGTGTTCACGCACCGAGAACGCGTCGGGCTCACTGCTCCAGTACATACCGAGGATCACCGACACCAGCAGGTACACCACCAGTAACACCAGGATAAATTTGCCAATCACACCGCGGCTGCCGGCATAATCCCGCACATCGTCTTTCCTGTCCCTGAAATACTGTCTGATTTTGCCTGGCATATGACGTCTAATCCCCTGTCTGTTGGTTGTCAGCGGCAAATGGCCGACCCAGATGGTACCCCATGGCGCCGTCGATACCCAGGCCACAGAGTACCGAGTATTCCGCTGCCGTTTCCACCCCGGCGGCAAACACCTTCACGCCCCGGCTGTGGGCGATTGCGAGCACCGACTCCAGGTAGAACCGGTTGTCGTCGTGGCTGTCGATATCGTGGATAAAGCTGTTATCAATACGCAGAGCCTGGAATCTCAGATTCCGGAGATAGCTGAACGGCACCCTGCCGACACCAAACCGGTCCACCAGCACCGGCACGCCCAGGCGCCCCAGAGAACGCATCAGTAAACCCACAGCGGTGCGATGGTGCTGAATGGTGTGTTCGGATATTCCCAGCCAGAGATTCCTTACCACAGGCCCAGCCCGGGCAAGCTCGTCCAGCAGTTCTCTGCGGAAGGACTCACTGGCCACCGAGGCACTGCCCAGCGACATAGCCAGGGGCTGCGCCGGATGCTCGGCCAGCATGGCCAGCACCCGCTGCACCAGCAGGCGGTCGATGCCGGCAATCAGCCCGAACCGCTCCGCCATGGGCACGAACACCCCCGCTTTCAGGGGGCCATCGGGGGCCTCGATGCGGGAAAACACCTGATGGTAAACCGGTACCAGCCGGTCTTCATGAACCATCGGCTGCAGCCACAACGACAGCGTGTCATCGCGAATGGCCCGCTGAATGATCACACGCCAGGTGTCCGGGCTGTGATGGCCGTTGCGGTCCGGGGCCACCTGGTGACAACCGGAAACCTCGCCGGTCTGAGCCACCCGCAGGGCTTCGTCGGCCGCCACCATCAGGTCCCGGGCACCATGCCCTTCCCGGGTACTGGCGAGCCCCCCATGAACCGCGATGTCCATGGGCGCGGCCAGGTCGGCGTACAGGCCGTCCAGACTTTCCACCAGTTGCCGGCACCAGACGCTGGCATCCGCCGGGAGCACACCGGGCAGGAACAGCGCGAACTCGGCGCCAGCCCGGCGACCAGCAAACGCACCCACATGCGCCACCACGAACTCCGACAGCACGCCAGCCACGCGCAACAGCAGGCGGTCCCCTTCGCTGCGTCCATAGGCCTGATTGAAGCCGGCAAAACCCGCCAGTTGAATCAGCATCAGCACGCCCGGTGCTGCTTTCTCCTCGGATTCCACCTCAACTTTCAGGCGCTGATCAAAGGCCGTGCGGCTAGCCAGCCCGGTCACCGCATCTTCGTTACTGACCCGACGCAAGTGCTGGATGAGTTTGGCCTGGCCCTCGAACAGGTGCCCGAGGTCATCGGCCATCTGGTTCATGGCGTCGGTCACGCGGTTGATTTCACGGGTCGACTGCACCGGCACCCGGCGCCGGAAATCCCGTTGACCCAACGCCTGGGCCTGCTGCTCCAGATCATGGAGCGGGCGCAGGGTGCGCCTCAGCAAAAGATAGAGCACAAACAGGCCAATACCGCCAATCACCACGGAGCTGGCTATCAGAACAAGGGTGATACGCCAGAGATCCTGATAGGCACGACCGGGATGACTGATAACCTGCACCGTTCCCAGCCGGCGCCAGCCCCGGACCACTTCGGCCTCGGCCACGGGCAAAGGCAACTCGGCGACAGAGCGGAACCAGGCCGGAACGGTCACGTCGCTGAGCGCCCGGGCCCGGCCTGCGATCTGCTCGCCCTGATGATTCCGGTAACTCACCGACAGGTACCGGCCACTGTCAAAAACCGCGTCAATCAGCGACGCGGCGGCTACCGGGTCGCTGCCATCGATGGCGTTGGACAGTGACAGACCAATAGCCGTGGCGCCGTCACGGGCATGACCCGCCAGCTGTCCGGAAACATAGCTCCGGAAATACCCGTAACTGGTGGCAAACGCCGCCACCAGCACCGCCACCAACAGGGTGCCGGTAAACACCAGAAGCAGGGACCGCAGCGTTGCCGCGCCCTGCTCCCGACGGTGAATGCTGGGCTGGTTCCATGCCATGGAGGGCCGCTCCAGGCCGGCTGAGAACACGCCGGCAATTAGCGATTAGACTGTGACTTGCGCCGCAGAGTTGACAAACATTTACACAGCGCAACCTACGCCGACAACATTAAACACTATAGACTCTGCAAAAGAACTAAGGTTGAAAAAACGTCCGCGCCGGGGCAGGACGATTCACAACGAAAACGACAGGCCGGAGCACAATGAACGACGAAAGCCAGAAAGATAAACTCAGGCAGCATTTCGCGCGCCGTGTAACAACCCAGGCACGGGTTGTCCTGGACACCTGGCAGAAAATTCATTCTGATCGGAAATCGTCGCCGGCGCACCGGGATGATTTTACCACCGCCACCGACAAGCTTGTGCGTTACGCCCAGCGATTCGAGATGGCCAGCCATGCCGACGCCGGCCGGAAGATTCTGGAACTTGCCGGGCAGTGGCCCGTCGGCAGCCCCCTCGACGATACGCTTGAGCGCGCACTGCAGGACGCCATCGAAGCCCTGTCGCACAGCACCCTGCGCCGGACCGACCAGGCCAGTTCGGAGGCCCCGCACCAGTTTCGCCGCACGCCGGTGTACATCGCCCTGGCCAATGAAGAAATAGCGGGGCGCCTGATTCGTCAGCTCGAATTCTTTGGCTTCCGCGCCTCGGCGTTCAATTCCGCCGAAGAACTGACCGAGGCCTGCGCCCTGCACAAACCCGAAACCATCCTGATGGACGTCAACTTTGGCGACGGAGCCAGCACCGGCATCGCCACCATCGAGCACTTGCAGGAGCGGCACGACACCCCGATCCCGATCATTTTCATGAGCGACGAGGACGGCACCATCGAAACCCGCTTGCGGGCGTCCCGCTGCGGCGGCGAGGAATTTTTCTACCCGGCGGTGGATCCTGGCCAACTGATCGAAAAAATCGAAACCTATACCCACGGCAACACCGTGGAGCCCTACAAGGTACTGGTACTGGATGATTCCCGGGCCCAGGCCAAGTACATGGAAACCGTACTGAAGAAAGCCGGCATGACCGCCCACATCATTACCGATCCCATGCAGATCATTCACGCGCTGGAGACGTTCTCGCCGGAAATCATCATTCTGGACATGTACATGCCAGGCTGCACCGGCATGGAAATCGCCCGCGTGATTCGGCAGCAGGACCGTTTCCACAGCGTCCCTATCATCTACCTGTCCGCGGAGGAGGACGTCAGCAAACAGCTGCATGCCATGAGCCTTGGCGGTGATGACTTCCTGACCAAGCCGATCGATCCCAAGCACCTGATTGCCACCATTCATAACCGCGGCCGGCGGGCCCGCTCACTGCTGGCACTGATGATCCGGGACAGCCTGACTGGCCTGTATAACCATACCCATACCCTGCACCTGCTGGACCAGGAGATTGTCCGGGCCCGGCAGAAGGGGCAGTCGCTGTGTTTCGCCATGATCGACATCGACTATTTCAAGAAGGTGAACGACACCTTCGGTCACCCCATTGGCGACCGGGTGCTGCGCAGCCTCTCGATGTTCCTGAAACAGCGGCTGCGCAAGACCGACCACATTGGTCGCTACGGTGGCGAAGAGTTCGCCATCATTCTGCCTGACACCCGCCCCAGCGACGCCCGCAATGTGCTGAACGAAATCCGCGAGCGCTTTTCGGAACTGCAACAGCCTGCCGGCGACCGGGAGTTCAATGTCACGTTCAGCTGTGGCGTTGCTGTCTGGAACGATGAATCGTCCCCGGCCCTGTGCGAACGCGCCGACCGTGCCCTTTACGCCGCCAAGGAACAAGGCCGTAACTGCGTCAGCCTGGCGGAAAGCTGATCCTCGGTGCCCGGCCCCGCCGGGCGTTTTACACGCTGCCGTCCTCTATGAAACCAACGTCGTATAGAACTTTACGGCCCCGTTCACGACAATAGGGCCCATTGTTCGGGCGTGTCCGTTCCGATGTCCATGGCGGCCTTGTTAAGACCAATGGACAACACGGAAGATTGTCAAAAAGTGTTGATCTGAAGAAAACAAGGACGCACCATTGAGGGAACATGCCGTTATTTTCGGCGATCTGGCAAAGAAAGACACTGAGGCAGACCGACCCATGTCGACAATTCTCGTGCTCCACGGCCCCAACCTCAATATGCTCGGCACCCGCGAGCCCGAGGTGTATGGCCACGAGACACTGGCGGACATTGACGACCGGTTGCGCCAGACGGCGGCCGACACCGGCCATCACCTGCTGCACCTTCAGTCAAACGCCGAGTATGAACTGATTGAGCGGATTCACGAAGCCCGTGCCGAGGGCGTGGATTTTATCCTGTTTAATCCGGCGGCCTTCACCCACACCAGCGTCGCCCTCCGGGATGCCATGCTGGCGTCCGGGATTCCGTTCATTGAAGTGCATCTTTCCAACGTGCATGCGCGGGAATCGTTCCGCCATCACTCCTATTTCTCCGATATCGCCGAGGGCGTTATCTGCGGGCTAGGCAGCCAGGGCTACGATCTGGCCCTCCAGGCGGCCTTGCGACGCATTCACCGATAGACCAGATACAACGGGACTGGATTGACTATGGACATTCGCAAAATCAAGAAACTGATCGAGCTGCTTGAGGCCTCTGACGTCGAGGAGCTGGAAATTCACGAAGCGGACGATTCCGTTCGCATCTCCCGCCGGCGCGAACCGGCGGCCGGCCCCCAGTACGTCAGCCACTACCCGGCGCCAGCCCCGCAGTCCGCGCCAGCGCCTGCTCCGGCGGCTGAAGAGCCATCGGCCCCGGCCGCACCGGCGGGCCACACGGTCAAATCGCCTATGGTTGGCACCTTCTACCGCTCGCCCTCCCCGACGGCCAAAGCGTTTGTCGAAAAGGGGCAGCACGTGAATGTCGGCGACGTCATCTGCATTGTTGAAGCCATGAAGATGATGAACCAGATCGAGGCTGACAAAAGTGGCACCATTACGGACATCCTGGTCGAGAACGGCCAGCCGGTAGAGTTTGACCAACCTCTGGTCGTCATTTCCTGAACTCGGTGATAGCTACTCATGGCCATGTTAGAAAAAGTTCTGATCGCAAACCGGGGTGAAATTGCCCTCCGGATTCTGCGTGCCTGCAAAGAGCTGGGTATCAAAACCGTGGCGGTACACTCCCAGGTGGACCGGGATCTGATGCACGTGCGTCTGGCTGACGAATCGGTATGTATCGGCCCCAACACGGCAACCGACAGCTACCTGAACATTCCGACCATCATCAGCGCGGCTGAAGTGACCGATTCCGTGGGGATTCACCCCGGCTACGGATTCCTGGCCGAGAACGCTGATTTTGCGGAACAGGTCGAAAAAAGCGGCTTCCGGTTTATCGGCCCGAAAGCGGAAACCATTCGCCTGATGGGCAACAAGGTGTCGGCCATCAACGCCATGATCAAGGCCGGTGTTCCCACCGTGCCCGGCTCCGACGGCCCGCTCGATGACGACGAAGAGCGGACACTCCGGATTGCCCGGGAAATCGGCTACCCGGTCATGATCAAGGCTGCCTCTGGCGGTGGCGGACGCGGCATGCAGGTAGTCCATTCGGAGGCGGCACTGCTCAAGGGTGTTCAGATTACCCAGAGCGAGGCGAAAAACGCCTTTGGTGATCCGACGGTCTACCTCGAAAAATTCCTGGAAACCCCACGGCACGTGGAAGTTCAGGTGCTGGCCGACATGCACGGCAACTGCATCCACCTGGGTGACCGTGACTGCTCCATGCAGCGCCGGAACCAGAAAGTGATTGAGGAGGCGCCTGCGCCCAACGTCAATCCGGAATCCCGGGAGCGCACTCTCAAGGCCTGCACCGATGCCTGTAAGGAAATTGGCTACGTCGGCGCCGGTACCTTTGAGTTCCTGTACCAGGACGGCGAATTCTATTTCATTGAAATGAACACCCGGGTTCAGGTTGAGCACCCAGTTTCCGAAATGGTCACCGGCGTCGACATCGTCCGGGAACAGCTGCGTATCGCCAGCGGCCTGCCACTGCAGTATACCCAGGACGATATCCGCATTTCCGGCCACGCCATCGAGTGCCGGATCAACGCGGAAGACCCAAAAACCTTCGTACCGAGCCCGGGCAAGGTCAAGCACTTCCACGCACCCGGCGGCAACGGTGTGCGGGTCGATTCCCACCTGTACAGCGGCTACACGGTGCCCCCCTACTACGACTCCCTGATCGCCAAACTGATCACCTGGGGTGACGACCGGGAAATTGCCCGCCGGCGCATGAAAAACGCCCTGGATGAACTGGTGGTCGAGGGCATCAAAACCAATCAGTCCCTGCATCGGAAACTGGTGCGCGATGGTGGCTTTAAACAGGTAGACTTCACCATCCACTACCTTGAGAAACTGATACGGGATTGACGATGCCCTGGATACAACTACAGATCCCGGCTGATCCGGATAACGCCGATCAGCTGGAGGATCTGCTTATGGAGATGGGCGCCGAGGCGGTCTCCATGGAAGACGCGGCGGACCAGCCCCTGTATGAACCGGACCCGGGCACCACGCCCCTCTGGAGCCAGACCACGGTGACCGGGCTGTTCCAGTCCGACCGGGACATCGAACAACTGTGCGCCAGTGTCCGGGATGCCTGGCACCAGGCCACCCAACAGGACCTGCCGGAGATCAACGTTACCCTGGTGGAAGACAAGGACTGGGAGCGGGCCTGGATGGACGACTTCCAGCCGCTGAAATTCGGGGAGCGCCTGTGGATTGTGCCCAGTTGGCATGAGGCGCCAGACCCTGGCGCCGCCAACCTGATGCTGGATCCGGGCCTGGCGTTCGGCACCGGCACCCATCCCACCACCGCCTTGTGCCTGGAATGGCTGGACGGCCAGGAAGTGCAGGGCAGACAGGTGATTGATTACGGCTGTGGCTCTGGCATTCTTGGCCTGGCCGCCCTGTTGCTCGGTGCAGATCATGTCACCGGCGTTGATACCGACCCCCAGGCCCTGGAGGCCAGCCGTGAGAACGCCCGCCGCAATGGCGTGGAGGAGAACCGGCTGGACCTTTACCTGCCTGAGCAGGCACCGGCTGGAAAAGCCGACATGGTGCTGGCCAACATCCTGGCCCAGCCGCTGATCGGCCTGGCGCCCCACCTTGCCACACTCACCCGCCCTGGCGGCGACCTGGTGCTATCCGGCATCCTGTCGAACCAGGCCCGCGAGGTAATGGCTGCCTACGAGCCCTGGTTTGTCATGGACGAACCGGAGCAACGGGAAGAGTGGATACGCCTCACAGGTCGACGCAACGACAGATGACGAAAGCCGTGTGAACGACTAAACTCCGACACTCGTAGCCTAGTCGCTTTCAGGAACGACGCATGACCCAGAGCAGCCTGCAGACCCAATGCCCAAAATGCCAGACCCGCTTCCGGGTTACCGACGAACAGCTTGGTATCGCCAAGGGCAAGGTGCGTTGCGGTAATTGCATGGACGTGTTCAACGCCATTGATCATCAGGTGCTCCCGGCCAGCAGCAAACCCCAGCCCGCCACCAGCAAGCCCGCTACTTTTGACAGTGATGGCATTGAGGAAGATTTTGTTTTCGCCGATAACCCTGAAGAAGACGCGGCGGAAGGCCCCTATACCGGCACCAAACTGACGTTTTCCGACGATGAGCTCAGCGACAGCTTCCGCAGCTTCGACGAACGGGACGAACCAGGCTTTCAATCCGACGACGACCCGGACGATGCCGAACAGGTGGACGAGAGCTGGGCCGAGGCCATGCTGCAGGAAGACCGGCCAGCGGGCAAAACCGATATCGGCGCCACCGGTAAAAAAACACCGCCACCCGGCCGCCCGGAAGCCCCCGCCCGGCGCCCAGAGGGGCCGACACCGGAAGCTGCTCCCGAGGAACCGCTGTCGGAGCCGGTCTTTCGGGAACCGGAACCGGCGCTGGACGCCGGGCCCCGGGTCGACGACACCGCCGATACCCGCGCTGACCCGTTTGGCGACGATCTGGGATTCGAGCTGGACGACGAACCCCACAGACCCGCACCCGCAGACAGCTTTCACGCCGACCAGCCCTTTGGTGACCTGAGACGGGAGCCGGTATCCGTCGATTCCGGCGGCCGGGGAACGTTTCGCACCATGCTCTGGACGATCATCGTGCTGGCACTGCTGGGGGTCTTGGTGGCTCAGGTAACCTGGTTCCAGTTTGACCGGCTGTCCGCAATTCCGGAGCTGCGCCCGTTTTACGAAAAAGCCTGTCAGTTGGCCGGGTGCGAACTGAAGCCCCTGATCAATGTAGAAGCCATTCAGAGCCGTAAGCTGGTTGTGCGCACGGACCCGGAAAACCGTAATCAACTGGTGGTGGACGCGGTGATTATCAACCGCGCCGACTTCGAACAGCCCTTCCCGGCCATCGCCCTGACGTTTTCAAACCTGAACGGTGATGTGGTCGCCCAGAGCGTCTTTACCCCGGACGAGTACCTGGCGGGCGACGGCAAGACATTGACAACCATGCCGCCGGAGACCCCCGTGCGCATCGCCATCAGTATCCGCGATCCGGGCCGCGACGCGGTTAATTACAATATTCTGTTCCGTCCCTACTCGCCCTGACCCCAACTCCGGGCAAACGGAGCCCGGCCGGTCTACACCGGACAGCACAAAAGTCAACCAGAAAGGGCGAAAAATAATCAGATTTTTCGCCCCGTTGCCCCTTCAATCATCCAGCCCCCGGCGGTATCATTAGCGCCCTTCGGAATCCGGATCGGTCATTAATTGAACAACCGCTCAGGTCCGATCCTTGCTAAACCCGCTGTGACACGGACTCAGATCATGCTGCCAACGGCAAAAATCGGGCCGTACACCTTGCCCAATCCATTGATTGTTGCGCCCATGGCCGGCGTGACAGACCGCCCGTTCCGGCTGTTGTGCCGGAGACTGGGTGCCGGCCTGGCCGTGTCGGAAATGGTTATAGCGGACAGCAAGCTCTGGCATACGCGCAAGTCCAGGACACGCCTGAATCACGAAGGCGAACCGGAGCCCCGCTCGGTACAGATTGCCGGCGGTGATCCGCAGATGATGGCCGATGCCGCACGACAGAACGCCGGGTTCGGAGCCCAGATCATCGATATCAATATGGGCTGTCCGGCCAAGAAAGTCTGTAACAAGGCCGCCGGATCCGCACTGATGAAGGATGAAGCGCTGGTTCGGGACATTCTTGAGGCGGTGGTCAATGCGGTTGATGTTCCGGTGACCCTCAAGATGCGCACGGGCTGGGACCGGGATAACCGCAACGCACTGGTCATCGCCCGGATGGCCGAGGATGCCGGCATTCAGGCGGTGGCCATTCATGGCCGGACCCGCGCCGACAAATACGAGGGCAGTGCGGAGTACGACACCATTGCGGACGTGAAATCCCGCATCGGCATTCCGGTGTTTGCCAACGGTGATATCAGCTCACCGGAGAAGGCCCGGGATGTGCTCCGGTACACCGGCGCCGATGGCTTGCTGATCGGCCGTGCCGCCCAGGGCAGCCCCTGGATCTTTCGGGAGATCCGGCACTTCCTGGAAACCGGCCGCCACATGCCGGCACCGGCTCTGGACGAAGTGGAGCAGATCCTGAGCGAACATCTGCAGGCCCTACACAGCTTCTACGGCGACACCATGGGTGTGCGCATTGCCAGAAAACATGTGGGCTGGTATCTGCAATCCCATGATCCGGGTAAACAGTTCCGTAAACGCTTCAACGTCATCGACAATGCGCTGGAGCAGAAAGACACGATTCAACAGTACTTTGCAGGCTTACGAAATGGAGAGGTATTCGCAGCATGAGCGCTGAGACTTTGGCAAACGATAACCTGAGCACCCCGGCCAACGATGATATCCATCAGTTGCAGACAGTGAACAGCAGCGGCAACACCGTCACCCTGCGTGACAGCGTTGAGGTTGCCCTGAAAAATTACTTCGCCCAGTTGGACGGCGCGCCGGTCACTGAGGTCTACCAGTTGGTGCTTTCCGAAGTGGAAGCCCCACTGCTGGAGCAGGTGATGAAGTACACGCGCAACAACCAGACCAAGGCGTCCACCATGCTGGGCCTGAACCGCGGCACCCTGCGCAAGAAGCTGAAACAGTACGGTCTGCTATAATCCAGACACCCTGACGCAAGGAGCCTCTGAACAGCTCCATGGGGCCTCCCGAACACCCTTCGCGAGGCCCTTGTTCGTTCATCCCCAGCGAAGAAAGTGACCCATGGCAAACCAGGCTAACACCTCCGTCCGTCGCGCACTGATCAGCGTAAGTGATAAAACCGGCATCGTCGATTTCGGACGTGCCCTGACCGAGCGTGGCGTTGAGCTGCTCTCCACCGGCGGCACCTACCGCCTCCTGAACGAAAACCGTATTCCGGTCACGGAAGTCTCCGATTACACCGGTTTCCCGGAAATGATGGATGGCCGGGTGAAAACCCTGCACCCGAAGATTCACGGTGGTATTCTCGGCCGCCGGGGCACCGATGATGCCGTCATGTCCGAACATGGCATCAACGCCATCGATATGGTGGTGGTAAATCTGTACCCCTTCGAGCAGACCGTCGCCAACCCGGATTGTGACCTGGCCACCGCCATCGAAAACATCGACATCGGCGGTCCGACCATGGTTCGCGCAGCGGCCAAGAACCACAACGATGTGTCGATTGTGGTGAATGCGTCCGATTACAACCGGGTTCTGAAAGAGCTGGACGCCAACGACGGCCAGTTGAGCTACGGGACCCGTTTTGATCTGGCGGTCAGGGCGTTTGAGCACACCGCCGGCTACGATGGCGCCATCGCCAACTATCTGGGCGGTCGCACGCCAGACAATGACAACGCCGACTTCCCCCGAACCTTCAATGCTCAATACGTGAAGGTACAGGACATGCGCTACGGCGAAAATCCGCATCAGCGCGCGGCCTTCTACGCCGAGCGCAATCCGAAGGAAGCCTGTGTGGCCACCGCCAGACAGCTGCAGGGCAAGGATCTGAGTTACAACAATGTGGCCGATACGGATGCCGCCCTGGAGTGCGTGAAACCCTTCGCGGACCCCGCCTGCGTGATCGTGAAACACGCCAACCCCTGCGGCGTCGCCATTGGCGCCGACATCCGCCAGGCCTATGACCTGGCCTTTGCTACCGATCCCACCTCGGCCTTCGGCGGTATTATTGCGTTCAACCGGGAACTGGACGCGGAAACCGCAAAAGCGATCATCGACCGCCAGTTCGTGGAAGTGATCATCGCCCCGACCATCGCACCGGAAGCGGTGGAACTGGTCGCTGCCAAAAAGAATGTGCGCCTGCTGGCCTGTGGCGAGTTTGACGGCGAGCGCGCCCGCTCCATGGATTACAAGCGCGTGACTGGCGGCCTGCTGGTACAGGACCGGGATCTGGGCATGGTCGCCATGAAAGACGTCAAAGTGGTGACCCAACGCCAACCGTCCGAACAGGAACTCAATGACTTGCTGTTTGCCTGGGAAGTGGCGAAATACGTCAAATCCAACGCCATTGTTTACGCCAGGGCCGGTCGCACCATCGGCGTGGGTGCCGGCCAGATGAGCCGGGTCTACAGCGCAAAAATCGCCGGCATCAAGGCCGCCGATGAAGGCCTGGAGGTGAAGGGCTCGGTGATGGCCTCTGATGCCTTCTTCCCGTTCCGGGACGGCATTG
Source organism: uncultured Marinobacter sp. (assembly GCF_946886895.1). The sequence goes on from NZ_CAMPJO010000001.1 coordinate 337,381, forward strand.
ACGCTGCCGCATCCGCTGGCATTACCGCCGTTATCCAGCCTGGCGGCTCCATGCGCGACCAGGAAGTGATCGATGCGGCCAACGAACACGGCATCGCCATGGTCTTCACCGGTATGCGTCATTTCCGGCATTAAGGGAAGATTCGGGAGTGTCGGATTACGCCTTTGGCTAATCCGACCTACGACCTGACACTCGAATACAGTAGGTCGGATTAGCCAAAGGCGTAATCCGACAAAACAGGAATACGCTCATGAATATTCTCGTAATCGGCGCCGGCGGCCGTGAACACGCCCTGGCATGGAAAGCCGCCCAGTCACCCAACGCGGATCGTGTGTTTGTCGCACCCGGCAATGCCGGCACGGCCCGTGAACCGGGCCTGGAAAACGTCAACATCGACGTGATGGACCTGAACGGCCTGGCAGACTTTGCCGCCGCCAACCACGTGGGCCTGACCATTGTCGGTCCCGAAGCCCCGCTGGTGGCTGGTATTGTCGACCTGTTCGAGGAGCGCGGCCTGCGGGTGTTCGGCCCCAGCGCCGGGGCCGCCCAACTGGAAGGCTCCAAGGCCTTCACCAAGGACTTCCTGGAGCGTCAGAAGATCCCTACCGCCGCCTATGGCAATTTCACCGATGTCGACCAGGCACTGGACTACGTACGTCAACAGGGCGCACCCATCGTGGTGAAAGCGGATGGCCTGGCTGCCGGCAAGGGCGTCATCGTTGCCATGACACTGGCAGAGGCGGAAGACGCCATTCGCGACATGCTGGCCGGCAATGCCTTTGGCGAGGCGGGCAGCCGTGTGGTTGTCGAGGAGTTCCTGGAGGGTGAGGAAGCCAGCTTCATCGTCATGGTCGACGGCGAGCATGTATTGCCCATGGCCACCTCCCAGGACCACAAGCGTGTCGGCGATGGGGATACCGGCCCCAACACCGGCGGTATGGGCGCCTACTCTCCGGCCCCTGTCGTCACGCCTGATGTGCACCAACGCATTATGGACGAAGTGATCTACCCGACCGTCCGTGGCATGGCCGCCGAAGGCCATGCCTACAAAGGGTTCCTCTATGCCGGCCTGATGATCGACAGCCAGGGTGTTCCCAAGGTTATTGAGTTCAACTGCCGCTTCGGCGACCCGGAAACCCAACCAATCATGCTTCGGATGAAGTCCGATCTGGTTGAACTCTGCGATGCCGCCATTGATGGCAAGCTGAACCAATGTCCCTCTGAATGGGACGACCGCGCTTCCGTTGGCATCGTTCTGGCGGCCGGAGGCTACCCGGGCAGCTACCACAAGGGCGACGTTATCTCCGGTCTGCCTGAAACCGAGATCAACGGCGAGAAAATATTCCACGCTGGTACCCGACTCCATGGCGACCAGGTAGTCACCAACGGCGGGCGGGTACTCTGCGCCACCGCCCTGGGCAATACCGTGACTGAAGCCCAGAAACGCGCCTATGAACTGGCCTCCCAGGTCCGTTGGGAAGGCGCATTTTACCGAAAGGACATTGCCTATCGGGCCATTGCCCGCGAGCAGTCCTGAACCGATGACACTGAATAACTACAACGAATTCGGGCTGATTGTTGCCAGTATTGCGCTGGCCAGTCACCTGCTGGAGAGAACCGCGACGGATTAACGCGCACAGGTCCGGAACCCGGTATAGACATCGTTCCGAAGCGGCAGGTAGGCCTGCCGGTAGGTTCCGCGTATCAGGCAGGAAGACGTGGCACAGCTGCCGCCCCGGGAGACCTTGTGGTCACCGAACTGCAGCGTGGACATAAAAGGGTACATATCGACCTTGAAGCCGTCGTAGGGAAAGAACTGGCTGCTGGTCCACTCCCAGACCGTGCCGATCATCTGGCGGCCGCCAAACGGACTGTCCCCCTCCGGAAAATCAGACACCGGGTTCCGTGCCATGGCCCGGCCGTTGAGATCGGCACGCCGCTCATCCGGCGCGGCATTGCCCCAGGGGAAACGCCGGAACGGCTTGCCCGGGCGATTGCCAAGGGCGGCGGCTTCCCACTCAAACTCTGTCGGTAGACGGCGCCCCGCCCACTGGCAGTAGGCTTCCGCCTCCCAATAGGTCACATGGGTGACCGGCGCATCCGGCACCAGGGGTTGCCACCGGTCAAATACCCGCTCCTGCCACTGATCTTCATGCCAGCGCCAGTACAGCGGGTGGCGAGGTAAACGCAACAGTGGCTCGTCACTGCCATGAACCAGGGCAACATCGGTTTCGGTCTGCAGCCATTTCTGTCCGCCGAAGGACCACAACCCGGAGCGCTTATAGCCACCATCCTCGACAAATGCCATGAACTGGCGATTGCTGACCAGGCATTTGGACATGGAGAACGGATCCAGTATTACCGTGAATCCGGGCTTTTCATTATCAAAGGCAAAATCGTCCCCGGCATAACGCGCCGATTCACCGGGCATACCGATCAACCATTCCCCGGCAGGAACCAACATGTCGCCATCGTCGGGTTCGCCCGGCGCAGGCCGGTACAGATCCGTCCCGGCGGGCGCCGGATAGCCCACCGTCTGCCGGCACCAGATCATGGACTCAATGTGCATGTTCTGGTGGTAAACCGCGTACCGGTAGAGGTACAGGGCCTGGTCGGTCAATGGCTGAGTTTTTATCCGCTCGGCCACCCGGTCATAGATGACATTGAAGTACGCCAGTGTTTGCTGGCGTCCGGGAAACAGATCCCGGTTCCAGCGGTCCCGGTGCTCCACATGGAAGGAATCCCAGAGATCGTCCATGGACGGATCATAACTGGGCGTACCGTCCAGCAGGTTGAACACGAACACCTCGTAGAAGAAGGCGGCGTGGCCCATTTCCCAGAGCGGCGGATTCACGCCAGGATGCCAGGGCACATCCAACCATTCTTCCGGCAGCGAACAAACCAGGCTCTCCGTGCGTTTTCGCGTCCACTCAAGCTGGCTCAGCAGTTCCGCCCTGACCTGATCGGAGCGTTCAATCGTTGTCATGTTGCCCATCATCCACCTCTGCGTCATCCGCCATCAGCATACCAGAGACAAAATTCCGGGCGTTAGAGGGTTACCCGCTTCAGACCTTGACCCAAAGCGACCCGGCAACTCCGATACGAATGATTTGATAACCCGGATTCAGACACAACCAAAAAACGAAACCCCGCACAGGGCGGGGTTTCGGGTTCGAAGCAGGCCCTCTGGCCTGCTTCAGCAACATCTGAGCCGTATCGGTTAACCGAACTGGTTCATGGTGTTGTCTTTGCCACCGGCTTTCAGTGCGGCGTCACCGGCAAAGAATTCCTTGTGGTCGTCACCGATGTTGGAGCCCGCCATATCCTGGTGCTTGACGGTGGCGATACCCTGACGGATCTCCTTGCGCTGAACACCAGCAACGTAAGCCAGCATGCCTTCGTCACCGAAGTAGCCTTTGGCCAGGTTGTCGGTAGACAGAGCCGCCGTGTGGTATGTCGGCAGGGTGATCAGGTGGTGGAAGATACCCGCTTCACGAGCGCCATCGCGCTGGAAGTTAGCAGTCCACTGATCCGCCAGCTGGCCAAGGTCGGTTTCGTCGTACTTGGCGTTCATCAGGTCCGCACGCTCGTAAGCGGAAACGTCCTTGCCTTCTTCCTTCCAGGCATCGAATACCTGCTGACGGAAGTTCAGGGTCCAGTTGAAGGACGGGCTGTTGTTGTAAACCAGCTTGGCATCGGGGACCACTTCCTTGATGCGGTTAACCATGGCAGCGATCTGGCCAACGTGCGGCTTTTCGGTTTCGATCCACAGCAGGTCGGCACCGTTCTGCAGGCTGGTGATACAGTCCAGAACCACACGGTCTTCGCCGGTGCCCGGCTTGAACTGGAACAGGCCGGATGCCAGACGCTTCGGACGTACCAGCTGGCCCTTCTGCTTGATCACAACGTCACCGTTATTGATGTCTTCCGCTTTCTCGATCACTTCGCCATCGATGAAGCTGTTGTACTGGTCGCCCAGATCACCCGGCTCGTTGGTCACGGCGATCTTCTGAGTCAGGCCGGCACCCAGGGAGTCGGTACGGGCAACGATGACACCGTCGTCTACACCCAGCTCGAGGAACGCCAGACGAACGGCATTGATCTTGGACAGGAAGTCAGCGTGCGGCACGGTGACCTTGCCGTCCTGGTGACCACACTGCTTCTCGTCGGACACCTGGTTTTCGATCTGGATGCAGCAGGCACCGGCTTCGATCATCTGCTTGGCCAGCAGGTAAGTCGCTTCTGCGTTACCAAAGCCCGCATCGATGTCGGCAATGATCGGCACAACATGAGTTTCGTGGCTATCGATCTGCTTGATCAGTTCTTCAGCCTTGGCATTGTCGCCGGCATTCTCGGCTTCTTCCAGGGCACGGAACAAGTGGTTCAGTTCCCAGGAATCGGCCTGACGCAGGAAGGTGTAAAGTTCTTCAATCAGGCCGGAAACCGCAGTCTTCTCGTGCATGGACTGGTCAGGCAGCGGGCCAAACTCAGAACGCAGGGCGGCAACCATCCAACCAGACAGGTACAGGTAACGACGCTTGGTGGTACCGAAATGCTTCTTGATGGACAGCAGCTTCTGCTGGCCAATGAAGCCGTGCCAGCAACCCAGAGACTGGGTGTACTGAGACGTGTCCTTGTCGTAGTTGGCCATGTCTTCGCGCATGATCTTGGCGGTGTACTTGGCGATGTCCAGGCCAGTCTTGAACTTGTTCTGGGCGCGCATGCGAGCGGCGTGCTTCGGGTTGATGGCGTTCCAGGTCGGGTGCTGCTTCAACAGGGAAGCAATCTGGTCAACGTCGTTTGCGTAGGGCATGGTCTCAATCCTTTCTACGTTGGTTATCTGATCACGTGCGGAAGCGCTTGACGCATCATCCGAAACCGGCGGACTGCTCATTTTTTAAGCTAACCGCTGGCATTGACCCTTACTGTAGTGGTTCCGATTTTATAATTGAAATTTATAAGATCTATATTCGGCATTTTTTCAATGAATGCTGGAAATGCCATTTCCGTCACCACGGACCACACGCCGAAACGCAGGCAAGTACCGGCCTCAGGACTGACACAACACCACCAGGCGATCGCCCGGCTGAAGGTCAAGGTAGTCCTTTCTGGGTGGGTTCAGGCAAACGTGGCGACCGGAAGCATCCGGCCGATGACGGACAACACCCAGGGCTATCTCGCCCTCCCGGCCCAGAATTTTCTCAAGCAAATGGAAGTCAGCACTGGCGGGTAACGGGTAATCCGCCGGATCCCGGAACTGGATTTCCGCGCCCCCGACCGTGAACAGTTCATCCAACACCACTCTCAGTTCCCGCCGGAGCGCCACCTGCGCCAGGACATGGCTCAGAATCATCGGGCTGATCAATATTTCACTGCGATGCCCATACAGGAGCGGGCGATTGTCCGGATCGCTCAGTTCCATGATCAGTTGAGGCCGCCGGGCATATTCCGACAGTATGTCCTCCAGTTGCAGATACCCCACCATGGCCCGGGCGTCAGCCTCCTCCCCGGAGGCAAGGCGGTCGCTGCTAAGCAGGATGATGGTGTCGTAGGCCTCCGGCTGAACCGAGCGCAGCTCACCCTCGACCATGTAATCCGCTTCGATATGGCGACACCGGACCCGGGAGTGTTCACCCACGTACTGATGGATGGCCTGCTCCCGCTCGGATCGAGGTACCACCGATACCAGGTCCAGTTCAAAACGGCAGTCATCGTAGCTGGCAAATTCAGCCACCAGACTCGGTACGCGGCGGTTCCAGCCCAGTACCAGGACACGATGCTCATTCGGGCGCGAAACCCGGGACGTGACCGGGCCCTGGTCCCGCACCACCTCCGGCAGGGTCGGCCGCTTGGGCTCAGGCTCGGTTTGTGCGTAATCCCGGGCCATCATGATCACCCGGTCGTCCGCTTCGATGCGGGTGGACGAGGGTGCGACCAGGCGCACTTCCCAACCCCCGGGCGCCCCTCGCAGCAAACCCAGCACAATCGCGTCGGGACGTGCCATGGCCAGCTCGCCCAGCGACAGTCCCGCCACCGATTCGCCGCCTCGAACGTAGATTTCGTTGCCTTCACCGGCGGTCAGCAGTTCGTTGTAGATTTCCGAGAGCCCCGGATGAAGGATGTTCTGCACCATCAATCGGCTGATGGTGGCGTCTCCCGCCACCACCTCGACAGCCCCGGGATAAGCCCGTTCAATCACCGGAAGCTTTCGTACATCCTGTATTTCCGCCACCACAAACGGCAGCGTGGCTTGCAATTGACGGGCCTGCGCCGAGATCGAGAGCAACGCCTTGACGGTTTCGACGTCCGAGGTGACCAGGCTGCCGGCCTCGTGGGCCGCGCTGGGCACGATTACCGCCGCCGCATCCAGGCAGGCAACCCGGTGCAAGGCATCCGGCTGGATGGCTGAGCCGGAACGCAGAATGATCTGCCGGGACTTACGGCCAATGCCGGGTTCCGAGCGTAACTGGTGAACCTGGGCCGCCGAGGCGGTTTCCGACAGCACAACCAGATTCAGTGTCTGGGCATCGTGCTTTTCCAGGAAACGACGAACCCGGCCAGACGCCCCCAGCAGCTCCGACAACAACGGCAACGTCTGGCTGGTCCAGCCCAGCACGACCACATGGTTTTTCAGCGTCACCGGCGTCAGTCCGCGCTCCAGCTCCGCCATTTTCGCGATCAACCAACGGGTCAGGATGGCCACCAGCGTACCCATGAACACCACATAACCACTGATGGTCAGCAGGGTTGAGACAAATCGCTGCCAGGTGCCAACATCGTCCCCCAGGTACCCGGGGTCCGTCAGCCGCAAAAAGGCCCACCAGATAGCCGAGCCCGCGTCCTCGAACTCTCCCCCCTGGGGCATCACCAGAAGGCCGCCGACGAGCGATATCAGACCGATAAACACACCGACGACCAGGAGCTGAAAGCCCGCTCCCTTCACCAACTGGCGCTCCACAATAAATTTCAGGCGATCAATTAACCGGAAGGGCAGCATGGTATTCCTCTTGTTCACGATGGGTTGATCACCCAAGGGTATATCATCGGGATACTTTGGGACTCAGGAACTCGTCGTGCGATCTGACCAGGGCGCTCATTTCATCAAGCTCCGGCAACGCGCCTGCCAGAACCACCAGCTTGCCCCAGTAGTGCTCAGGCATGTCGCCAACCGGCAGGCCAAAAAAGTCTCGGATCTGGAGGGTTACGATCACTACGGCAATCCCTCCGGTAAACCCCAGGGTGACTGATTCGGGAATGTAGTCAATAAACCGGCCAAGTCGCATCACGGCCATAATGATCAGCAACACTCCCGACATCAGCGTTGCCAGCAGCAAACCACCCAGCCCGTAGGTCTGGGCGATCCGCAGGGAAAACAGGTGAGCGCGGTGGGGCATGAAGGTCTCGTCTATTGCAATAGGTCGGGTTAGATTATAGAAAGTCTGCAAACTTATCGGGGATTATAGATAAGGAAAACCGGGACCGGACTGGCATAACCATTGAAAAAAGATCCCGATCCTCGCCGGAGCGTCGTAACCAACATGAAACCTGTCCCGCCCACCCTGCTGCTTTTTGTACTGTTTGCTTTTAACGGGTGCACCGCCATGCCTGCATCCGACAGACCGGGCACTCCGCCCCCGCCGCAAACCCAGTACGACGCCCGGATCGTTGAACCGGAAAGTGGCGCCACCCTCACCCCGGAGCAACTGGCCCGTCGCCTGGCCGATACGGATGTGGTGATTGTCGGCGAGTATCACGGCCACCATGGTTCGCATTTATTGCAGTCCCGGCTACAGACTGCTCTCTATCGGCAGCAGCCCAGGCAGGTCCTGTCCATGGAACAGTTCAATCTGGACCATCAACCGGACCTGGATCGGTATCTCCAGGGCGAAACCGGGGAAACGGAAATGATCAGGGATGCCGGCGCCTGGGACAATTACCGGGCCTCCTATCGGCCCCTGGTGGAATTTGCGCGCCAGAAGAGTCTGCCAGTCATCGCTGCCAATGCCCCGGCGGATGTTGTCCGCTGTGTCGGGCGCAAGGGCCCCTCCTATCTCGACAAAGTTCCCGGAAGCATCCGTCAGGCACTGCCCTCAGAGCCATTCATGGACACCACCGCTTACCGTGAGAAGTTTGCAGATGCCATTGGCGCCAGCCATCAGGGCGACGGCACCGTGAACAAACGTATGGAGAACACCTACAAGGCCCAACTGCTCCGGGATAACACCATGGCAGCACGAATTATCGAGGCGAGGACCCGGTTTCCGGGGCATCAGGTGCTGCACCTGACGGGCACCTTCCATAGTGAAGACAGACTGGGAACCGTGGCATTGCTGAAACAGCGGGCGCCGCAACTCTCTGTTGCCGTCATCAGCCCGGTGTTATGGCCGGCAACAACCCGCAAACCGCCTCTGGAACAAAATAGGGCGAAAGGCGACTTCCTCTACTTTATCCAGCCGTTGCCCGACGAGTTCAAGGATCCCCAGCGTGAACGTGAAGCTTTGACGGTTCGCTTCCAGCGTGCCCCCAGCAACACCTGCAATTGACCAGCCCCCCTTTCCGCCACTGGTGCAAAGCGCTAGTCTTGTCCCTGACCTTCAGGATAGCAGTCTGCCAACAGGCGCTCCGGTCGAACGACACAGGGATATTCTCATGAAACTTCTTACCGCTCTGGTTCTTGGCATCAGCGCCATTATTGCCGCCTCACTGATCGGCAACGGCCTCACAGACCTGCGTACCGGCGACCGCTACGTCACCGTCAAGGGTGTTGCCGAGCGGGATGTGAATGCCGATCTCGCGTTATGGCCAATCCGGTTTCTCGCTACGGGCAATTCCCTGAGTGAAGCCCAGAACAGGGCCAGGAGCAGCCGCGATGCCATCATGGCGTTCCTGAAACTGCAGGCCATTGACGAAAGCGCCGTTGAGCTTCAGCGCCTGGACGTGACCGACACCCGGGCAAATCCCTACCAGGGCAATAACGGTGAACAGAAATTCATCATCAGCCAGACCCTGATGGTGCGGAGCACCGATATCGACAAAATTCGCCAGGCCGCCCAGGGTGTCAGCGAACTGGTGGATTCAGGCGTGGTGCTGTCCTCGGACTACGGCCCATCAGGGCCCACGTATCTGTTTAACGGGCTGAACGACATCAAACCGGCGATGATTGCCGAGGCCACCGCAGCCGCCCGTGAAGCCGCAACCCAGTTCGCCAAAGATGCCGACACAGAGCTTGGCGGCCTGCGCCGGGCCAATCAGGGCGTATTCCAGATTCTCGCCCGGGACCAGGCACCGGGCATCATGGAAGAGCAGCAGCCGGTCAAGACCGTTCGGGTGGTCTCAACGGTGGAGTATTACCTCCGATAACCGGCAGGATTACTGGGTCGCCACCATCTCGTCGGTCACCTGATATTCCCCGGCCAGCCAGCGCAGAATCTCGTTGGCTGCGGGGTGATCAAAGGCATCGTAGGTGTGCTGCAGGCTCCGCCGCTTTTCGTCGCTGATCCGGCCCAGACCGGCATCCTGCAACACCAGCAGATCGGCGTGGATTTGCGCCGCCAGTTCCCTGCCGAGCACCTCCCGGGCCACATGGCGGAACGCCCGACCATACTCGTAGGAGGGCCCCAACCGGTACGACTCCGCCAGGGTGATGGCCGGGATGGCAGTCAGGGCTGGCTGCAGGGCCGGGTTGATGCCATGGCCGGCCAGGTGGGCAGCATTGGCTGCCGGCCTTCCGGTAAAGGCGCGCAGATGCAGGTGCTGTGACATCCGGTCGCCGTCGTTGACCGGGTAATTATCCCAGAGCACCGGCTTGCGACCGAGCAGATCCCCGACCCGCTTCAGGTGCCCCGGCGAAATTTCCCGGGAACAGACTTCCTCTCCGGTCCAGAAAATATTGACCGAGTGGTCCAGCCGGCGCCCCAGGGTTTCCAGATAATCCGCCGGACGTTCCCCGAACACCCGGTCCAGCACCGGATCGTCGGAGTAGTAGCTCGGGCAAACACTCACCGTCGTCGCCTCGGTGCGCGCCCCAACCCAGTGCACAATGTCCGCCTGGGTATCCGCCAGGTCCGGTGTATCAGAACGCATGTCATCGAACAGAATAGCCAGCTCATCGATCCCTATCCGGTCCAGCAATGCCAGTTTTCGGGCCAGCGCCTCACGGGCCGCACTGTCAAAACAGTTGAAGATCTCGAACGGGCTGAGACCAACGCCGAACCTCAGCCCCTCATGCCGGCAAAAGCGGGCAAAATCCGCCAGCTCCGACGCCATGGCGGGGGGATGAGGGTCTTGCCAGCGGCGTCTCAGAAAGGCATCGGCCTTGGGCGCGTACAGGTAGAATCCGTAACCATGGGGGGCCAGCGTGCGCACCAGTTGCCGCCGCTCCTGCCAGTTCCACATGGGCCCGTAGAACCCCTCGATGATCCCCAGCGTTGTCATCGCCGTCTCCCGGTCTTATCAATGAATAACCAAGTAAGCTAGTATACGCTTCTTTTTTTCGGTAACCCTCCATGCTCCAGCCCACCGAACGCTTGGCGACACGGCCTACGACCTATGTCGTACACCACCGTGTTTTTGATTCCGTTCACTATCGATACTTGCTAACTTGAACTAGCCTAATGAGTTACCCGCCCCTATCAGGGGGGATGCTCGACCACAAAAACGATAAGAGGATTGAAGAGCAATGAAGATCCGTTCTGTTCTTTCCGCGGCTGTGCTGGCAGTGGCAACCACCTTTGCTTCCACACAGGCGCTCGCCCAAGACACAATCACCCTGCGTCTGGCAGAGACCTGGGGTCCCAATTTCCCGATTTTTGGTGATGCCACCAAGCGCATGGCGAAACTCGCCGAAGAGATGTCAGGCGGTCGCCTGCGCATCCGGATCGATTCCGCCAACAAACACAAGGCACCGTTCGGCGTGTTCGATATGGTCAAGGCCGGCCAGTACGACCTGGGCCATTCCGCCTCCTACTACTGGAAAGGCAAGGTGCCGGAAACCCTGTTCTTCACCAGCATGCCGTTTGGCATGACCGCCATTGAACAGTATGCCTGGTTCTACCATGGCGACGGCATGGAACTGATGCAGGAAGTTTACGCACCCCATAACATGCTGTCGTTCCCGGGGGGCAACACCGGCGTTCAGATGGGCGGCTGGTTCCGCAAGGAAATCAAGTCCCTGGACGATCTTCAGGGCCTGAAGATGCGGATTCCGGGCTTTGCCGGCGAAGTCTTTGCTGAAGTGGGTGTCAGCCCGACCAACATCCCACCCGGAGAACTCTATACGGCCCTGGAACGCAACACTATCGATGCAGTTGAGTGGGTGGGTCCTGCCCTCGACCTGCGTCTGGGCTTCGAGCAGATCGCCGACTATTACTACACCGGCTGGCACGAGCCAGCCACCGAGCTACAGTTCCTTGTGAACAAGGACACCTGGGACGAATTGCCGGAAGATCTGCAGGCCATCCTGAAGACCGCCATGCGAGTCTCAGCCTATGATATGCTGGTGCACTCTCAGCATGCCAATGCTGAAGCCTGGGCTAACATCAAGGAAGAGCACCCGAATATTCAAATCAAGCAATTCCCGGCAGATGTATTCGAGGCCATGTACGAAGCCAATAACAAGCTGTTGAAAGAGGCGGCGGAAGGCAACGAGCAAGCTGCGCGTATTATCGAGTCTCAGGAGGAATACCTCACCAAGACCCGCGCCTATACGGACATTTCGACACGCGCCTACCTCAACACCATGGCCGAAGTCGAGTAAGATAGCGGCTGTTACGGAGCCGGGATCGCTCTCTGAGTGGTCCCGGTTTTGTCGTTTATAGCAATTGAAAATCGCCAATTTCGTTGGCGGAGGATTTGTAATGCGCTGGATTATCAAACTGGACGAGGGCCTGGCCCGACTGTCCAATCTCTGTGGCTGGGTGGCCTGTGTCGCCATGATACTGATGGCCGCCAACGTGTTTTATGACGTTGTTTCCCGCTACGCGTTCAACGAAGTATCAATCGGTATGCAGGAAATGGAGTGGCACCTGTACTCCGTGGTCTTCATGCTTGGCGTTCCCTACGCAATGCGCACCGACGGCCATGTTCGAGTGGACGTGCTCTATACCAAGTGGACCAACAAAACAAAGGCCTGGGTAAACCTGATTGGAGCGTTGATATTCGTGATCCCATTTGCTTATCTGATTGGCATCTTTGGCTACGACTACACGCTGGATTCCTACAATCTAGGCGAGAGCAGCGGCGACCCGGGAGGCCTGTCCCATCGCTGGATTATCAAGTCGGTGATCCCGATTACGGCCTTCTTCATTGCCGTCGCGGGCCTGAACATGGTCACTTTCGCCTTGCGCGTCATGTCCGGCGAAAAATCCTATGAAGTGGAGCATAGCGGAGGAGGTCTCGCATGATCGGTATGATTATGTTCGCAGTGGCCCTGCTGATGCTCATGGTCGGCTTTCCGGTGGCGTTCACCTTTGGTGGCGTCGCACTGTTCTTCGGTGTCTTCGCCGAGGGCATGGATTTGTTCGCTTTCATGCCATTCCGGATCTGGAGTGTCATGCAAAACAAGGTACTGATGGCGGTGCCGCTGTTCATCTTTATGGGCGTGGTTCTCCAGAGAACCCGACTGGCAGAGCAGTTGCTGACCTCCATGGGCCGACTCTTCGGCGGCCTTCCTGGCGGTCTGGCAATCTCCACCATTCTGGTTGGCGCCCTTCTGGCGGCTTCCACCGGTGTTGTCGGCGCAAGTGTGGTGGCGATGGGGTTGATTTCATTACCGGTCATGCTGGCACACAAATACGATAAACGCCTGGCGACGGGCACTATTTGCGCGTCTGGCACTCTCGGTCAGATAGTACCGCCCTCGATTGTCCTGATTATTCTCGGGGACGTGCTGGGATTGCCCGTTGGCGACTTGTTCAAGGCTGCCATCTGGCCGAGCGTGGTACTGGTCGGGCTCTATATCACCTACATTCTGGTTCTGACCCGGCTCCGACCCAGCCTGGCCCCCGCCATGCCCAATGACAGCGGCAACTCCCGCAGCAAGGACATACGGGACGCCCTGCTGGCCATCATCCCACCACTGGCGCTGATCGTGGTTGTTCTCGGGTCCATCTTCACCGGCATCGCGACACCCACGGAGTCATCGGCGCTTGGTGGTGTGGGCGCAGTGGTTCTGGCCATCATTTATCGTCAGTTTTCATTCCAGATGGTCTGGGATGCGTCCAAAGACACCGTAAAAGTGACCGCTATGGTATTCGCCATCCTGATCGGCGCTACCGCTTTCTCCATGGTGTTCAGCTATACCGGCGGTGACTACCTGTTGGAAGACTGGTTGCACATGCTGCCGGGTGGTCAGTGGGGCTTCATCATTTTGTCCATGCTGGTTATCCTGGTCCTCGGTTTCTTCATCGATTTCGTGGAGATCACCTTCATCATCGTGCCGATTCTTGCGCCAATCGCTGAAGCCATGGGCATCAACATGCTCTGGTTTGCCATCCTGATTGCCATGAACCTGCAGACCAGCTTCCTGACACCACCGTTCGGGTTCTCGCTGTTCTACCTGAAGGGCGTGGCACCTCCGGAAGTCCGGACCGTGGATATCTACCGGGGCATCGTGCCCTTTATCCTGATCCAGATACTGGTGCTGGCCCTGATCGTGGTCTTCCCCGAGTGGTTCGGAATGAGCGCCACTTACTGACCAGGCTACGCGACGAAAACCGGGCCATCTGGCCCGGTTTTCCGTTTTCCCTCCCGGCGCCAACCTGACAAATCCTGAACATTTTCTATACTTACACACGGAATGCCGGTACCCGGCCATGCTGTCCGGGCTTCGCCACCGGCGTTAACAGTGATGTTGAGGGTAAATAGGGAGGTCAGGATTCATGAACCAGGGTAGCGCCCGGAAAGTCCCGCAAACCGAACAGCCAGAGAAGTCCAACATCCTGAGTTTGCCGCTGGAAGAGACCCAGGCAGACCGGGAGCCTCACAGCTACGAACGCTGGCTGGTGGCGAAACTGATGCGCATGGCGGGCTCACCCCCCATTCAGTTCCGGCTGTGGAATGGCGAGGTCATTGATCCCGGTGACCAGGAGCCCCGCTTTACACTGCACCTGAAAGATCCCAAAGCCCTGTACACCCTGGTGTCCAATCCCAACCTCGCCTTTGGTGATCTGTACAGTGCCGGCCGGCTGGACGTGGATGGCGACCTGCCCGAGCTGATGGAAGCTCTGTACCGGAGCGTGCACCAGGCACGTCAGAAATGGCCCCGCTGGCTGGAGGCCCTGTGGCGGAACCACAGCCCCCGGGCCACTGGTTTGTCTGAGGCCCGGGAAAACATTCACCACCACTACGACTTGGGCAATGCGTTCTACCAGCTCTGGCTGGATCAGGCCGAGATGCAGTACACCTGCGCCTACTACGAAACCCCTGACCTGACCCTGGAACAGGCCCAGCTCGCCAAGCTGGAACACGTGTGTCGCAAACTCCGCCTCAAACCGGGGATGACCGTGGTCGAGGCCGGTTGTGGCTGGGGCGGTCTGGCCCGCTACATGGCTCGTCACTATGGCGTAAAAGTGCATGCCTACAACATTTCCCGGGAACAACTGGCCTATGCCCGTGAACAGGCCCGGGCGCAGGAGCTCGACCACCTGGTGGAATATGTTGAGGACGACTACCGCAACATTCAGGGCCAGTACGATGCGTTTGTCTCCGTCGGCATGCTGGAGCACGTGGGCAAAGAAAACTACCAGGCCCTGTCAGAGCTGATCCGGCGATCCCTGAAACCCGACGGGCTTGCCCTGCTCCACAGCATCGGCCGTAATCGCCCCATGTTGATGAACGCCTGGATCGAGAAACGGATTTTTCCCGGTGCCTATCCGCCAAGCATCGGGGAGTTCATGACAATCTGCGAGCACGGCGACTTTTCCGTGCTCGACGTGGAAAACCTGCGATTGCATTACGCCCAGACCCTGAGCCACTGGATGGACCGGTTCAATGCCAGTGCCGACGAGGTCACCACCATGTACGATGAGCACTTTACCCGGGCCTGGCGGATGTACCTGGCCGGTTCCATTGCCGCCTTCCGGGCGGGCTCCCTGCAATTGTTCCAGGTGGTGTTCAGCCACGGCGACAACAACCGGCTGCCCCAGAGCCGTCAAGACCTCTATGCCTGCCCCGCCGCACCGGAGAGCCCCTGATGGATTACTACGACCTGATCATCGTCGGGGCCGGGCCGGCCGGCTCGTCCCTGGCCAGGGCACTGGACGACAGCGGCAAGCGCATCCTGGTCATCGACAAACAGGACTTCCCCCGGGACAAGACCTGTGCCGGCTGGGTCACGCCGTCGGTGATGGACACTCTGAGGATCGACCCGGAGGCGTACGGCACCGGCCGCACACTCCAGCCCATCCGGCGCTTCCGTATCGGTATGATGGGCCAGCCGGCGGTGGAGAACGATCATGGCGATGTGGTCAGTTACGGCATTCGCCGATGTGAGTTCGACGATTACCTGCTCAGCCGGGTCAATGGCCCGAAGCAGCTTGCCACCCCGGTGAAATCCATCGTCCGGAAGGGCGGAAACTGGGTTATCAACGATACCTGGGAAGCGCCCCTGGTGGTCGGTGCCGGAGGCCATTTCTGCCCGGTGGCACAGCTGCTCGGAGAGGGCCCTGGCAGCCACGAGACCGTGGTGGCTGCCAAGGAAGTCGAGTTTGAAATGACATCCGGGCAGGCCTCGGTTTGCGAGGCTCGGGGCGACACCCCTGAGCTCTGGTTCTGCCGTGATCTCAAGGGCTACGCCTGGGTATTCCGCAAAGGCAATTACCTGAACATCGGGCTGGGACGGGAAGACAACCACAAATTGACCAGCCACTTGCAGGCCTTTGTGGATGACATGAAATCCGCCGGGCGGATTCCTGCGGATCTGCCAGGGCGTTTCAAGGGCCACGCCTACCTGCTCTATGGCCACGCAGAACGGCCGCTGGTGGACGATGGCATCCTGCTGATCGGGGATTCCGCCGGGCTCGCCTACACCCAGAGCGGCGAAGGTATCCGGCCCGCCATCGAATCCGCCCTCATTGCGGCGGATGTGATTCGCCAGGCTCCGGACTTCTCAGCCTCATCACTGCAGGCGTATGGCGAAGCCATTGCCGAACGTTTCGGTAATCGCGCTGTCGATGCAGAGCAGGGTTGGCAGGTGCCCGACTGGGTCAAAATGCCACTGGCCAGCACCCTGATGCGGTCTCACTGGTTTACCCGGAAAGTGGTGACAGAGAACTGGTTCCTGCATCAGGAAGTGCCGCCCCTGAACGTTGCAGTATCACCCCATTGACGTCAGGAACCAGCGTTATTGCACCGGAACTCCGGCTCAGTGACCGAGGTAGCTCCGATACATCCACACGGTCTTCTCCTGCTGGGAAATGTAGTCGCTCATCAAGGCGACCGTGCCCTCGTCCTCGGCATCGCCAGCAAGGCTCAGCAGTTCGCGCTGCTTACCTATCAGCTTGGCAAAGCTGTCCACAATATTCTCCATGGCGTCTTTGCCATCGGAAACGTCCTTGCGTTCGGGCACTTCGGACCGTTCGATGTAGGTGCTGTAGGCGTGGGCGGGACGATGGCCCAGTGTTAGCACCCGCTCGGCAATCTCGTCGATTTTCAGCAGTAGATCGTCGTAAAGCTCTTCGAATTTCACGTGCAGCTCAAAGAAGTTGTCACCCTTGATGTTCCAGTGGTAGCCGCGCACGTTCATATAGAAGATCTGGTAGTTCGACAACAGATCGTTCAGAGAATCGGCAAGTGTTGCCGTTTTTTCGGTATCCAGACCGATGAAGTTCTTACCCATAACGTGTCTCCTTGACAGTTAATGAAATATTACTGGCCCGACTATACGTCAGGTTACTGAAAAACCGGAAGTTTAGTTCATCAATGTCGACGATAGCGCAGCTCAATCCCCGCTTCCGCAGGGCACTGATTAAATAGTGTTTGGCTATCAATTTCCCAAATACAATTCATTTAACAATAGTTCTCACCCGGCATTTAATGGAACCCATACAGATTAACCCTTGGGTGACACATGAGTACGCTGAAGCTATTCCTGCACAATCATGGCTCGAATGGAGACCGGTCCCTTATCAAGACGCTGACTTTCGCGTTGACTCATTTCACGGTCGCCTTCACCGTTGCCTATTTGCTCACCGGCGACATCGTGGTGGGCGGCCTGATCGCCATGGTAGAGCCGGCCATCAACACCGTTGCCTACTTCTTCCATGAAAAGATCTGGGCTCGACGGCAGGGGAATACAAGGGCAGCAGCGGAAACCTTAAGCCATCGCCAGGCTTACACCTGCTGATCGGGACTCATACACCCGGCCCGCAATCGGTGCAGCCCTCCTCCGGCGCCGGGCCGATGCTGAGGTTACGGTTCAGATCTTTTAAGGCTGTTCGCAGCCCTTCTTCAATAACCGGATGATAAAACGGCATGTCCAGCATCTCGCTGACCGTCAGCCGCCGCTGGGCCGACCAGGCGAGCAGGTGGGCAACGTGTTCGGCCGCCGGACCAAACATTTCCGCGCCCATGAACAGGCCGCTGCCATGCTCGCCGTATACCCTGAGCAGGCCACGGTTCTTGCCGATAACGCGACTCCGGCCCTGATCCTCAAAGGACACCTCGCCCACGGCAAAACACCCGTTGCAACGATCGTCGACCTGACTGATGGTGAGCCCCACCGTGGCGATCTGCGGGTCGGTGAACACCACCGCCAGCGGCGTCCGCCGCAGGCCTGCGCGCACATCCGGGTAAGACGCGGCATTATCGCCGGCGATCCGGCCCTCGTCCGCCGCTTCGTGCAGCAACGGCAGGTTGTTATTGGCGTCACCGGCGATGAATACGTGGCTCTGGCCACAGCGCAGGGTATGGGGATCAAACAGCGGTGTCCCCTTTTCATCCAGCTCGATGTCCGCATTCTGGATATCCAGCCCATCGACATTGGGCCGGCGCCCGGTCGCCGCCAGCAGGTAATCAAACACCTCGGTTTTCTCGCCATCACGGCCATTGGCAAACGTAATGGCCACGCCATCGGCAACCCGTTCAACCTGTCTGACGTCTGCTTCCGGGTCCAGGGGGAACTCCTCATTGAAAGTTTTCAGGGCATAGTCGCGGATGGTGTCATCCTGGATCGGCCCCACGGCACCGCCAACCCCGAACATCCGCACCCGCACGCCGAGCCGGCTCAGGGCCTGCCCCAGTTCCAGACCAATCACACCCGGGCCAAAAACCGCCACCGAGCCCGGTAGATCCTGCCACTCGAAGATGTCGTCGTTGACCACCAGGCGATCCTTGGCCTCTTTCAGAAATCCGGGGATGTTTGGCCGGGAACCGGTGGCAATGATAATCCGCCGGGCATGAACCTCTGTCTCTTTGCCCACCACCAGCCGGTTCGGGCCGACGAACCGGGCATGGCCCATGAGCCGATGCGCTTCGGGGAATGTCTCCACCGAGCGGATCACGGAATCCACGAAGCGGTCCCGCTCGGACCGCACGCGCGCCATGACCCGCTTGCCATTGATTGTCACGCCGTTGGCAGACACACCGAAGAGCTCGCCGAGCCGCATCTGACTGGCATTGTCGGCCGCCGCAATCAGCAGTTTGCTGGGCATGCACCCGACCCTGGCACAGGTGGTTCCATACTGGCCTGCTTCAATCAGTACCACCTTGTCCGTGGCTTTGCGCACGCGCTGATAGGCCACCATACCGGCGGTTCCGGTACCGATAATGGCTACGTCTGCTTCTTGCTTATCCATACCACAGTCTCCTCACAGGCAGTCCCGGCCCTGGGAACAGGGGGAAGGATCGGCCGGGCCTGATCCCAGTATAGAAGCGGGGGCAAGTTTCACCTGCTCCGTGAAAAAAACACCGTTTGCGCCTACGCTGTGAGCGTTCTTCAGATAAAGGTGAACGTACCGGAGATGACAACATGCAGAATTACTGGCCGGAGTTTCTGACCGTCGCCCTGGTCCACTTGCTGGCAGTGGCAAGCCCGGGGCCCGATTTCGCCGTAATGCTCAGGCAGGCCCTCTTCCAGAGCCGGAGCAATGCCCTGCTGACCGCCCTCGGCGTTGGTGCCGGGATCCTGGTGCATGTCAGCTACTCGTTGCTGGGCATCGGCCTGCTGATCCAGCAATCCATCCTGCTGTTCAGTGTGCTCAAGGTGATGGGAGCGCTGTACCTCACCTGGATTGCCATCCAGTGCTTGCGGGCCAGGGCCGGCGGTATTCATGTGGAGACGACGCCACAGACCCGTCAGTCCGGACTCGCGGCGCTTCGCCTGGGTTTTCTGACCAACGCCCTCAACCCCAAGGCAACCCTGTTCTTCGTATCGCTGTTCTCCGTGGTGATCAGCCCAGGCACACCCATTGCCCTGCAAGCCGGCTACGGCCTGTACATGGCCGTGGCGACCGGGCTCTGGTTTGCCATGGTGGCGGTTTTCTTCACCCTACCCCGAGTGCGCAGAGGCTTTAACCGCTTCGGTCACTGGCTGGACCGATTCATGGGCGGCATTCTGCTGCTACTGGCCGGCCAGTTGCTGTTGTCTACAGTGAGCGGATCAGAGCCTCCGTCTGGGCCCACCCCAGGCACGGATCGGTAATCGAGCAGCCGTAACGCAAATCTTCGCCATCATCCTGACGGCCCGGTTGCAGGAAGCTCTCCAGCATGAGTCCGCGAATATGGTGGTTGCCGGCTCGGCGCTGGGCCATGACTTCCCGGGCAATCCCCAACTGACGCTCCGCCTGCTTGCAGGCATTATCGTGGCTGCAGTCCACCATCACGGCGGTTGACAGGCCGGCGTTGGCCAGCGCACTGATCGCCTGGTCAATGCTGCCGGCATCGTAGTTGGTGAGGCCCCGGCCACCCCGCAGAACCAGGTGCGTGTCCGGATTGCCTCCCGTGGTAATCATCACCGGCGCGCCGGTGGCCGACACCCCCAGATGGTGGTGAGGATGGGCGGCTGACTTCATGGCATTGGTGGCTACGGCAATGCCGCCATCAGTGCCGTTCTTGAAACCGGTGGGCATCGGCAGGCCACTCACCATCTCCCGGTGAATCTGAGACTCGGTGGTGCGGGCCCCAATGGCCGTCCAGCTCACCAGGTCGCCAAGGTAATCCATGGCCAATGGGCTCAGCGCTTCCGTCGCCAGGGGCAACCCCATAGCCGCCAGATTGAGAAGCAGACGGCGGGAACGGCGCAGCCCCTGATTCAGATCACCAGCCCCGCTACGTTCGGGATCGTACAGCAGCCCCTTCCAGCCAACCGTGGTCCGGGGTTTTTCCAGGTAGGCCCGCATGACGATCAGGAAGCGGTCACTGACGTGATCGGCCAGCGCCTTGAGCTTCTCCCCGTACTCCAGGGCCGCCACCTCATCGTGGATAGAGCAGGGCCCCACCACCATCAGGGTCCTGTCATCGGTGCCCCGCAGGATCTGCCGGATCGCGTGCCTCTGTTCACTTACCCGACGTACGATAACGTCACTCGCCGGCAGTTGCTGTTTCAGCTCCGCCGGGGTCGGCAGAGCCACTTCCTGCCGATTCAGAGTCAAAGACTCCGCTGTCTGGCCTGTCAGTTCGGTGCTCAAGGGCATGTTCATGTCAGTGTTCCCGTTTCCCTGCGTCAGAATCAAAAAGCCCCGGCTGGGCTACCAGTCGGGGCTTTTTGAGTCCGGTGGCAGCCTGGGTTTTCTGCCGGGCTGCCTTCCTCGTTATTCGGTCGATGAAGATCCTATGGGCGGCCCCGGCTCTGGCTAAAATAAAAGCCATAACCAAACCACCAAAAAAACACAGCCGAACCCGCCGCGTTCAGTTTCTCACCGAAAGCTTGCAGAACATTCAATTGACAGGTCGAGTGTGTGGTCTTCATGCTTTCCAATATATACCCCCGGTTTTTCACTTGGCAACCCGCAGACCGGATTTTTTTGATATTTCCCAGTGAGGATGGACCCCGGACATGACTCAATCGCTTCGGCAGTATTCCGTGTTTCTGATACTCAGCCTGGCCGCAATCCTGCTTGCAACCCCCGCCCAGGCCCAGACAGAAGTCAGGACCTACAGCCTGGAAAACCGCCCGGCCGACGATGTTGCCGGCCAGATCCGGGAACTGTACCAGGGCGCCCCAATGACGGTCACCGCTCAAGGGCAGCAGTTGGTCGTGCGGGGCGAGCCCCGCTTACTGGATGAAATCGGCACCCTGGTGGATACTCTGGACGTAGCCCCGGTGCAGATGCGGATTACCGTGCGCACCCGGGAAGACTTCGGCGGAAAACAGTCCGGCGGCGGAGTCACCACATCCGGCAACGGCGTGGGTGTCACCGTGGAGCGGCGTGAAATCAGCACGGGCAGCAGCCGGGAGCGCACGCTGATGATGCAGGATGGCCAGACCGCACAGATCAGCTCCGGCCAGATCCGCACACTGCCCTTCGCCATTCAAGGGGGCCGCAACCCGGCCGCCCTACTGGAGCAGGTGGAAACCCGGAGCGGATTCCTGGTCAGCCCCCGGAAGATCTCGGATCAATCCATTGATCTGAGCATTGTGTCTTTTGAAGAGGATCCCGCGCAGTTGGAAGGCTACCAGACCGAGGCCCTGATCACCCAGAGGCGGGTCAAACCGGGGCAATGGGTATCGCTGGGGAGCACCTCCACCCAAACCGCTGACAGCCATGCCGGGTTGGTCTACCGGGCCAACAGCAGTCAGTCACAGAGCCACAGTTTCGAAGTTCGGGTGGAACTTCTTCCCTGAGCCACGGCACTGGCCGGGATAAGGGGGCTACCCCCGTCGCCGGGCCAGCAGCACCTGTTTCGCCTCGTTGATCCGGGCCGCCAGGTAATCGTTACCGCCCCGGTCAGGATGGAGTTTCTGAATCAGCCGCCGATGAGCCATGATAATGTCTTCGTCCGGGCAGTCGTCGGCAACCCCGAGGATGTCGCAGGCTTCCTTTACCGACATGCTGTCGCTGGCCTGGCGCCCGGAAGGGGGCTGACGCTCGGCCCGGGCCTGGCCAGCGCCGAACAGGCGGCTGAGCACCGGCGCGAATTTCAGTAACACGGGCAGTTTCCGCAACAGGGGGATCAACGCCGCCACCGCTGCCGTGAGTACATGCACCCGACCGGTCAACACCATGAATAGCAACAGGGCACCGGCGATCACCAGGACAACCTTCCAGGTTGCTGCCTTCTTGCGCTCGGGAGACAGTGCACCCCATTGCTTCAGTATCACAAACACCGCGGCAGCCAGTGCGATTCCCAGAATCCACTGCATAATTGATCCCCAGACCCTTAATGATCGTAATTCTGTCATTGGCATAGCTTACTATGCCAGTATTGCATCACGATTCGCGGCCCGTCCGAATGCATGCGGGGCCCGAGGCGAGGCGCCTCCCAAAAATGTTGGAGGCCCGGGATGGCCGGAAACAAGCAAACAGGGAATCTGCGCAGTAGAAACCCCTACAACCCGGTGACAACCCACACCCGTATTTTGTAGGATGCTATTCTTTGGGAAACGTGAATATTTCCCGTATTTCAACAGTCTGTTGTAAAGCAAGAGATCGGCAAGGGATCGCAGATCACCAGCCTCCCTATAGAATCTTGCCCCATAAAAACCGGACCCAGAATTCCAGGACCTGAACTATGCGTACCGCTTCCCGCTTCCTGATTGTCATCATTTTCCTCGGCGTCGCACTCGGTGGCATCTTTGGCTACAAGTTCTACCAGTTCGGCCAGATGCAGGAGCAGATGTCCCAACCCCAACCGCCCACCCTCATTTCGGCAACCAAAGCCCGGACGGAACGCTGGACTCCGGCCATCAAGGCGGTGGGCAGCATTAAAGCCGTAAATGGCATCGAAGTCGCCAACGAGGTCCCGGGCGTCATTGAGAGTATCAATTTCGAATCCGGTGACACGGTCAAACAGGGCGATGTGCTAATTCGACTGAATGCCGCCATCGATGAGGCCGCCCTGCGCACTCGCCGGGCCGAAGCCCAACTGGCGAAGCAGGAATTCGAACGGGTCTCTGATCTGCTACCGAAACGGGCAGTATCCCAGTCGCAGTACGACGAAGCCAAGGCAAACCTCGATGCAGCCATTTCCAGGGTGAGCGAGGCCGAAGCGCGGCTTGGCAAAAAAATCATCCGGGCACCGTTCGATGGGACACTGGGTATCCGGATGGTCGATCAGGGCGAGTACATTCCCACCGGCACTCCGATTGTTGAAATCAATATGCTGAATCCGATCTACGTCGATTACACCCTGTCTGAAAAAAATCTACCGAACGTGGCTACGGGCTACCCGGTGGTGGCCACGGTAGCGGCGGTTCCGGAACAGACGTTTGAAGGCGAGGTCAGCGCCATCAATACGTCGGTCAACCCGGAAACTCGTACCGTGCGGATTCGCGCCACTCTGGACAACCCTGAAAGCCAGCTTCGTCCAGGCATGTTCGCAACCATCCAGACCCGGCAACCGAAAGATAACGAGGTGGTGACAGTGCCGCGCACGGCCATTTCCTACAACACCTATGGCGACTTCGTGTTTGTGGTTGAACAGAACGACAACGGTGATCTGGTGGTAAACCGACGCACGATTACCACCGGGGAAACCCGAGACGCCCGAGTCGCGGTGCTGTCTGGCCTGAAGGCCGGCGAAACCGTGGTTGCAAAGGGTCTGCTTCGTCTGCGGGCCGGCCAGAAGGTCGAGATCCAGAAAGACGAGCAACCGCAGGAGGCGTCTGAGTAATGCGATTCACCGACATTTTTATCCACCGTCCCGTCCTGGCGACGGTGATCAGCCTGCTGATACTGCTGCTGGGCGCCCGGGCGGCCATGGAAATGGAAATCCGGCAGTACCCTGAGCTGGAAAGCACCACGGTTACCGTTACCACGGCTTACCCCGGCGCCAGTTCGGACCTGATCAAGGGATTTATTACCACACCCCTGCAACAGGCCATCGCCGAAGCCAGTGGTATTGATTACCTGACCTCCACCAGCTCCCAGGGTACCTCTACCATCGAAGCCAAGATGGAGCTCAACTACGACGCCAATGCGGCACTCGCGGAAATCCAGGCGAAGGTGGCCAGCCAGCGAAACGTGCTACCCGCCGAGGCCCAGGACCCGGTTATCACCTCCACTACCGGGGATTCCACGGCGCTGATGTACATCGCCTTTTACAGTGAAGAACTGGCAGTTCCCCAGATCACCGACTATCTCACCCGAGTGATTCAACCCAAGCTGCAGGCCCTTTCCGGCGTGGGTAAGGCCCGCCTGTTTGGCCGCGAGTTCGCCCTGAGGGTATGGCTGGATCCGGAGCGGCTGGCGGCGGTGGACATGACACCTCAGGAAGTGATTGCCAAACTCCGCGCCAACAACTATCAGGCGGCGGTCGGCAACACCAAGGGTACCTACACTGAAATCAGCATGACCAGCGACACCGACGTGGCCGATCCGGACAAGTTCCGCAACCTCGTGGTCAAGCAGTTTGAAGGCTCCCAGATCCGCCTCCAGGACATCGCACGGGTCGAGCTCGGTTCCCAGACCTACGATCAACTGGCCCTGTACAAGGGACAGCCGGCCACTTATGTCGCCATTGAACTGGCGCCGGGTGCCAACCCGCTGACCGTGGCCGGGTTGGTCAAAGCAGAGCTGCCGGGAATCCGTGAGCAATTGCCGTCAGGCCTGAAGGCGCGTCTCGCTTACGACGCGTCAGACTTCATCGAAAACTCCATCAGCGAGGTGATCAAGACTCTGCTGGAAGCCTTGGTCATCGTACTGGTGGTGGTATTCCTGTGCCTGGGTTCCATGCGGGCCGCCATTGTACCGTCAGTGGCGGTGCCCCTGTCCCTGATCGGGGGCGCCTTCATCATGCTGGCCTTCGGCTTTTCGCTGAACCTGCTGACGCTACTGTCCATGGTGCTGGCCATCGGCCTGGTGGTGGATGACGCCATCATCGTCGTGGAAAACGTGCACCGGCACATCGAGGAGGGCGAATCCCGCTTCCAGGCCGCCATCAACGGCGCCCGGGAGATGGCCGTTCCCATCATCGCCATGACCACCACGCTGGTGGCGGTGTACGCCCCGATCGGTTTCATGGGTGGCCTGGTCGGTTCCCTGTTCACCGAATTCGCCTTCACCCTGGCCGGTGCCGTGGTGATTTCCGGCATCGTGGCTCTGACTCTGTCGCCCATGCTGTCAGGCAAGGTGCTCAAACCCCATGGCAATCCGGGCCGGTTCGAGCAACTGGTGGAACGCACCTTTAACGGGCTCGCCAACGGCTACAAATCGGCCTTGACGTCGCTGATGCAGACCAAATCCGTGGTGGTGTTCTTTGCCGTGGTCGTTCTTGGCTCTATCTACTTCATGGTGATGATGAGCCAGAGTGAGCTGGCGCCCACGGAAGACCAGGGGATCCTGTTCTACCAGGGACTCGGACCGCAGACCTCGACCCTGAAGTACCTGCAGGAACACGGTGACGAGATCCAGAACCGCATGTCGACGGTGCCGGGCTACGAAGAAGACTTCATGATCATTGGCATCACCAGCCCGAACGCGGTGTTTGGTGGCTTCAAGATGGCGCCCTGGAGCGAACGGGAGATGTCCCAGTTTGAGGTCCAGCCCAAGCTGGCCGCCGAGCTGAGCAAGGTAACCGGCCTGCAAACCGCGGTATTCCCCCGTCCGTCGCTGCCCGGCTCCGGTGGCGGCCTGCCCTTCCAGTTCGTTATCACCACCGGTAACAGCTACGAGCAACTGAACCAGGTGGCCGACGACCTGCTGGGCAAGGCCATGGCCAGCGGTAACTTCATGTTCCTGCAGAAGTCCATCAACTTCGACCGGCCCATTACCCGCATCAACGTGGACCGGGATCGCGTCGCGGACCTGGGCCTGTCCATGCAGGACATCGGCCAGACCCTGTCGAGCATGCTCGGTGGCGGTTATATCAACCGCTTCAATATGGAAGGCCGGTCGTATCAGGTAATCCCCCAGGTCGACCAGCAATTCCGTCTGGACGAGCAGAAGCTGAACGACTACCAGATCCGCGCTGACAACGGTGAGTTGGTGCCGCTGGGCAGCGTGGTGAGCTTCACCCACGACGTTGAACCGTCGAACCGGACCCAGTTCAACCAGCAGAACTCCCTGACCCTTCAGGGGGTTGTCATGCCAGGCGTGGCCGCGGGCACTGCCATGGATTACATGGAAAAGACCGCCGCCGAGGTCTTCCCGCAAGGCTTCAGCTACGACTACACCGGCCAGAGCCGGCAGTTGGCAACCCAGGGTAGTGCCCTGGTCGTGACCTTCTTCCTGTCGCTGCTGGTAATCTACCTGGTACTGGCGGCTCAGTTTGAAAGCTGGCGCGATCCGTTCATCATCCTGGTCTCGGTCCCCATGTCTGTGGCCGGTGCCATGACGTTCATCGTGCTCGGCTTCGCCACCATGAACATCTACACTCAGGTGGGGCTGATCACGCTGATCGGGGTGGTGTCCAAAAACGGCATCCTGATTGTCGAGTTTGCCAACCAGTTGCAGAAAGATCGCGGGCTGAACAAGTTCGAGGCGGTGATTGAAGCGGCTGCGATCCGGTTACGGCCAATCATCATGACCTCCCTGGCACTGATCTTCGCCATGGTGCCGCTGCTGATTGCCATTGGCCCGGGCGCGGAAAGCCGCTTTGCCATCGGTCTGACCATCAGCGCCGGCCTGGGTATCGGCACCCTGTTCACGGTATTCGTACTGCCCGCGTTCTACATTCTGCTGGCGCGGGACCACAACGCCCCGGCGGATGATGACGACACCGGCGAAGAGCGCGCTCCGGTCTCTGCCCACTGATCCCGGTATCATCCGGGGCCCGGCCACCCCATGGGTGAGCCGGGCAGCCTTTCCTTTCCCCCGACCTGTCCATTAGGGTAATCTGGCGCTGCATCCCGACACTCATAGCCACAGCAGATCAGCGACCCTACCGTGACTCTCGGAACTCTCTTCTGGTTATTTACCGCCGGCTTTGCCATCTGGTACTGGTGGCGTGCCAAGGCCATCAAGGACTCCGTCCTTCAGGCCGCCCGACGCTATTGCAACACCATGGACGTGATGCTGCTGGACGATGCCGTCTACCTGCGCGGCCTCTGGTTCAGGCGCGATGACCGGGGTCAGCTCCGGGTGTGGCGCCGCTTCCTGTTTGACTTTACCTCCACCGGAGAGGAGCGGTACACCGGCCGGGTGATCATGCTGGGCCACCGGATCCTGCACATGGAACTGGAACCCCACCGGTTTTCCTGAGGCGTCGGCCACGCTCTCCAGCTGCCGTGCAGCCTCCCCCAAATGGGCGATTCCAGACACCACCATTCCCACGAATAATCGAACACGCATCGACGACCGACGGCCGCAACCTGCTGCCGCGTACAAAAACAACAGGAGTCAACCATGCGTATCCGATTCACCACAGCAGTCATGCTGGGGCTGGCCATGCTGTCCGCCTCGTTTCTCAGCCACGCCGGTTACACCCAGACCCGGCACCCCATCGTCCTGGTCCACGGCGTCACCGGCTTCAACACCATCGGCGGCCTGATCAACTACTTCCATACCATCCCCTGGAACCTGGAGCGCAGTGGCGCCCGGGTGTATTCCGCCAGCGTGTCTTTCGTCAACAGCAGTGAGGCCCGGGGCCAGCAGCTTGCCAATTACATCAATGGCCTGGGTCACGCCAAAGTCAACCTGATGGCGCACAGCCAGGGGGCCCCCACCTCCCGCGTCGCGGCATCCCTGATTCCCCACAAGATTGCCTCGATCACCTCCATTGACGGCGTCAACAAGGGCTCCAGAGTTGCCGACGTGGTGCGCGGCATTCTGCCTCCGGGCAGCTCGGTGGAGGGCGGAGCCGACGCCATTGCCAACGCTCTCGGCAGCCTGGTGAACGCGTTGTCCGGGTCCGATAACCCTCAGGATGGCCTGGCGGCGCTGGAGACACTGACCACTCCCGGTACCACCCGGTTGAACAATGCCCTGGGCTGGAAGGGCGTCAATCGCTGGTCCTGTTCCGGCACCAATGAAAATGTGTGGATCGGCGGCCACCGGATCAAGTTTTTCTCCTGGACCGGACGTGGCGTCTGGACCAACGTGTTCGATGCCACCGATCCGTTCCTGGGCATCACCTCCCTGGCCTTCGGCAGCGAGCCCAACGACGGGCTGGTTGGGGTCTGTTCCACCAAAATGGGGAACGTGATCGGTACCCACTACGACATGAACCACGTCGACGCCATCAATCACCTGTTCGGCGCCCGCTCGGTCTGGACCAACCCGGTCTCGCTCTACCGCTCCCAGGCCAACCGGCTCATGAACCGGGGACTGTGAGGCAGCCATGAGACATCGTCCGTCCGTTCACCGTCGGTGGCTCATGCCGCTGGCACTGTCGGCCCTCGTGGCCGGCGGTGTCACCTGGGTAACCTGGCCAGCCGTCCCGCTGGAAACGGCCAGTACCCTTCCAGACAGGGCATTCGACAACCGGCAGCCTCCGCCACCGGACCAACCGTCACCCACCGGGGCGGCGGCACCAACCCCCGATTCCGCTCCGGGCGCCCAGGCGATGGCCACCTACCGGACGCCCGACAGCCTGGGCGAACAGCCCTTCGCCAGCTCGCTGGCAGGCACCTCAATCGACGGGGCCCTGCGAGCCAACGCCAACGGCGATCTGATCATTGATCTCGGCACCCGGGACTTCTTCGACTACTTTCTGAACACCGTCGGGGAAGTACCACCGGAAGTCGCCCTCGACAGAATCCGGCAACTGGCTGAAAACCACCTGCCCCCCGCGGCTGCCAAACAGGCCATGGCCATACTGGCGCAGTACCTGGAGTACAAACAGCGGGCCGTAATGCTCCAGAGCACACCGCTGGATCCCGCCCGCCAACAGGACCCGGCCTATCAACAGGCAATGCTGCGACAAGCCTTTACCGACCTGCAGCAACTCCGGCAAACGCTGTTCAGTGCCGACGCCCATCAGGCCTTCTTCGGCCTGGAGGAAGCCTATGGCGAATACACGCTGGCGCAGATAGCCATTCAACAGCGGGACGACCTCACGCCCCGGGCGAAGGAAGCACTGATTAACTGGCACCGCAGCCAGCTACCCACGCCTTTGCGACAAACCGAGGTGCACCTGCAAGAGCGCCAGGAACAATCCCGCCAGCGCGCGGAAATCCTGCGTACCGCCACAACGCCCGAGGGTGCCGGGCAGAAGCTGGTCGAGTCAGGCATGGCGCCGGATGAGGCACAGGATGTCACCCGCTACCTGAAGGACAGGCAAGCCTTTCAGGCCCGCTTCGACCAGTACCAGGCTTCACTGTCCCACCTCAACGACGCAGGCCTGAGCGAACCGGACCGGGCCGAACAGCAAACACAGCTGCTTGAGCAGTACTTCCCGGAGCCACAACAACAGACCTGGGCTCGCCTGAAAATGCTTGATAGCAACGCACAATAATGTGCGTTGCCGCCCGTCTTCCCGGGGCAATGCCCTCTAAACTGTCAATCGCCAGACCGACACAGGCCGGTTTACATGACAGAAAAGACCATCCGGACTCAACAGGCCGAGGGTTTTCGCAGGTTGAAGTTCCGACCTGAACTGGAACAGCCATTCCGCCAGAGCCGGGCGGCACTGATCCGCGAACGGGCACGACCGGTATCCCTGGCGGCGCTGATGCTGTTTGCCGCCTACACGGTGATGGATCTCACCATGCTTCCGACCCGGTTGGCCAGCGTAACCGTAGCCATCCGGCTGGGAGTGACGGCACCGGTGATCGCAATCATCGGCTGGCTGTCCTTCCGGCACCGCCCGGGCGACCTGGCCTTCGAGCAACTGTACGGTCTCGCCTACCTGATCGGTGGCCTGAGCGTGGTGGCCATTATCGGCGCTGCCCGGGTGCAGGGCGTTCCGCTGCCCTACGAGGGCCTGCTGCTGATGCTGATGTTCGGGTACTTTGCCATGGGGCTTCCGTTTGTCAGCGCGTCCCTGGCTTCCGCCCTGATTATCCTGGGCTATGGGATGACCGAATGGATCACCGGGCAGGAAAGCCGGCAACTGATGATCAACCTGTTCTTCATACTCACCGCCAACACCGTCGGCATGGTGGGTGCCTGGCTCAGTGAGTACCGGCACCGGGCCCACTTCCTGGACCAACAACTGATCCGCCTGCTGCGCGACCACGCCGAAGCGGAAAGCGCCCGCAAGACCCACCTGATCACCGTCGCCAGCCACGACCTTCGCCAGCCGCTCAATGTCATCGGACTGACTCTGGAAAACCTGGCGGGCGGACAACTGGGCGCTGAGGAGCGCAGCCTGGTCGGTCGGCTGACGCGAACGGTGGCCCGCTTCCGGCACCTGCTTGGCACGGTACTGGACATCTCCCGGATCAACGAAGGCATGGTGCATGCCGAAAACGAGTGCTTCGAGCTGACCGAATTACTCCGCCAGGTGGTGGACCTGACCGTGGATCAGGCGGAAGCCCAAGGTGTGCGCCTGGTACTGGATGAACCGGAGACTACCCTGCAGGTCCGGGCTGACCCTCAACTGCTGCTTCGGGTGCTGCAGAATCTGGTCATCAACGCACTGGATCACAGCGGCGGCGACCTCGTGACCCTGGCGGCCGATACCCGTGGCCGGACCATCCGCATTGACGTTGCCGACAACGGCGTGGGGCTGGACGCCAGTCTCCGTGACGCCGCCTTCTCGCCGTTCGTGCGGGGCACCCACACGCCAGACCAGGCCGCCGGGCTCGGATTGGGGCTGGCCATTGTCTACGAGCTGACCGGGCTGATGGGGGGCCAGTGTGGCGTCGAGGACCGGCCAGGTGCCGGTAGTTGCTTCTGGGTGACCTTGCAGGCCGCCGCTCGCCCCGGCTTTATAGCCAGCCCTGCAGGCGAGCCTGGCTGACGCACTCGGTGCGGTTGTGGACCCCCAGATGCAAGAATATGGCCTTGAGATGGGTCTTCACGGTGTGCTCGGTCAGGTTCAGGCTCTGGCAGATGCGCTTGTTCGGAAACCCCTGCGCCAGCAACGCCAGCACCTCCGACTGCCGGGGTGTCAGCGGTATTGCCGTGGCCTTCGCTGGCTGCCAGCCGCCGGGGAAATAGAGGTGGCCCCGGCTGATGGCCCGGCACATGGCCACCAGAGCGGAGCGGCCGGCGGACTTTGGCAGGAACCCCCGGGCACCCGTCGCCCGGACAGCACGAACAGTGGTTTCGTCTTCGGCACTGGAGATCACCACCACGGCCCGTGGTGCCTCCGGGCCCGCCATTCTCGGCAATAACGCCAATCCGGTTTCGCCCTGCAGCGTAATGTCGAGCAGCACCATATCGACCCTGTCCAGCACCGCCAGCCGATGCAGGGCCTCGTCAACCGTGGTCGCCACCACCACATCGGACGCCAGCGCAGCTTGCCGCATCAGCCCGGCAAGGCCCTGGGAAAACAGAGGGTGATCGTCAACGATTAAGACCCGCTCCATGGGCAGTTGGCATTCCCTGGCACGGTCCGGCAACTGATCCGGTGCCACAACGGATTGATTCATGGGTATACCCCGCATTCTGTGTATTTTTGTCACTGCGGAGCCGCCACTATAAGCGAGCAGGAGGTCCCGCTCTACGGCCTGCTTCCCACTTTCAGATCAAACCCGGTACGGCCACTGAAATACTGTTGTCACATTTCTGTCGCATTCTTCTGGTCATGCTAATTCCCTGTTATTTTGAGGTTTTCAGATGAGAAGCATCGGATATTTTCCAGCCAGGCTGTGCCGCGCCCTGGTGGCAGGCGGGACCCTGATGGCCGGCAGCGCCGGCGCCACGGACCTTGAGATTCATGGCTCCAACACCATCGGCGCCACCCTGGCCCCGATGCTGGTCGAGGGGTTTCTTGAGCACCGGACCGGGAAGGCGGTGCAGGTCACCGGCAACGGCAGGGACAACGAATCGGTGTTACGCACGACCGGTAGCGACGACCCGATTCAGGTGCTCGTCGCCGCCCATGGCTCCAGCACCGGCTTCAAGGCCCTGGCATCGGGCGCCGCCGATATCTGGGCGTCGTCCCGGCCGGTCCGGACCTCGGAAGTGACCCACTTGTCAGACCGTGCCGACCTGACCGCCCTGGATAATGAGCACGTTATTGCCATCGACGGCCTGGCCATTCTGGTGCATCCCTCGAATCCGGTCAGCCAGCTCAGCATCGAGACCCTGGCGAATGTCTTTGCCGGCAATATCCGGAACTGGTCGGAACTGGGCGGTGCGGATCGCACCATCCGCCTCTATGCCCGGGATAACCGCTCCGGAACCTGGGACACCTTTGAAAGCCTCGTGCTCGGTGATGACCACACCCTGGCCGCCACGGCTCGCCGCTATGAATCCAACGACCGGTTGTCCGATGACGTCAGCAACGACCCCGCTGGCATTGGCTTTGCCGGCCTGGCCTCGGTCCGAAACAGCAAAGTGCTGGCAATCTCCGACGGTAACGCGCCCGCCCTCAAGCCGAACCAGTTAACCGTCGCCAGCGAAGACTATCCGCTGTCCCGCCGCTTGTTCATGTATACCCCCGGAGACGAGACCCCGGACCTGGCCCGCGCCCTGATCCAGTTCGCCCTGAGCAGTGACGGCCAGGCCCTGGTCGCAGACTCCGGCTTCATCTCCCAGAACCCGATCGCGGTGAAGCCGGAACTGGGCGCCAATGTTCCCGACACCTTCCGGCGACTGACGGAAAATTATCGGCGCCTGACCGTCAACTTCCGGTTCGCGGAGGGTCGCACCCGGCTGGACAACAAGGCCCGCCGGGATCTGCAGCGAATGTCGGATTTCCTTGAGCAGGAGCAGCGCAGTGCCGATGAGCTCATGCTGATTGGCTACGCCGACCAGCAGAGCAACGAATTGCGGGCCCAGATGATTTCCGAGCTCCGTGCCCTCTCCGTGCGTAAGGCGCTGCAGGACAGGGGACTTGGAGCGATCGCCTATACCGGTTACGGGCACTACCTGCCGGTGGGCTCCGCCGGCGGCGACCAGGGCGCACAACGCAACGGCCGGGTGGAAGTCTGGATCCGGGACCGGTAATGCCTCGGCAATCACCTATCAGAAACCATGACACAGCCCGGTTTGGCTTTCCTATACTGGCAGGGACACTTGCAACCAACAGACCGGGACCATGGACATTCAAAACGACCACCGTTACGCCATCAACCTCAACGTTCGGGGCATCCAGCCCTCGGCCACCCTGCGCATCAACGAGCTGAGCAATCAGCTCAAATCCGAAGGCAAGGACATCATCAAGCTGGGCCTCGGGCAATCGCCGTTTCCGGTGCCGGAGCGGGTGGTGGAGGCGCTCCGGGAGCACGCCCACGAAAAGGACTATCTGCCAGTCAAGGGCCTGAAGGGCCTGCGGGAAGCCATCGCCGGGTACATTAACCGTAGCGAGCGCATGCGCTGCACCTGGGAAGACGTACTGATCGGCCCGGGGTCGAAGGAGCTGCTGTTCATGCTGCAGTTGGCCTACTACGGTGACCTGCTGATTCCGCGCCCGAGCTGGGTCTCCTACGCCCCGCAGGCACGGATCATCGGCCGGTCCGTACACTGGTTACCGACCCATGCCGAGAACAACTGGCAGCTCACCGCCGAGGAACTGGACATCATCTGCCGCGATGACCCGTCACGGCCCAGGATCCTGATCCTCAACTACCCGTCCAACCCGACCGGCTGCACCTACACCGACGACCAGTTGCTGGCTATTGCCAATGTGGCCCGCAAATACAAACTGATCCTGCTGTCCGACGAGATTTACGGTGAAGTTCACTTCGAGGGCCGGCATAAGTCCATCGCCCGCTACTACCCGGAAGGTACCATCATCAGCACCGGCCTGAGCAAATGGGCCGGCGCCGGCGGCTGGCGCCTGGGTACATTTATCTTTCCCCGGGAGCTGCGGCCACTGCAGGACGCCATGGCAATCATCGCCAGCGAAACCTACACCGCCACCAGCGCCCCCATCCAGCACGCGGCCATTGCCGCTTTCAACGGCGGTGACGACATTGAGGAATACCTCAAACAGTCCCGCCGGGTTCTGAAGGTGGTGGGCGAATACATGCATCGCCGCCTGAGCGATATGGGCGCGTTTGTCCAGAAGCCGGAGGGCGCGTTCTATCTGTTCCCGGACTTCTCCGGGTTCCGGGAACAGCTCGCGAAGAGGGATATCAAGACCAGCCAGGCCTTCTGCCAGACCCTGCTGGAAAATACCGGCGTCGCCATCCTGCCGGCCAGCGACTTCGGATTCGTGCCGGATCACCTGGCGGCCCGCCTGGCCTTTGTGGATTTCGACGGCGCCGAATCCCTGAACCTGGCCGGCGGCGATTACGGCAATCAGGAACTGGGTGATGACTTCGTCAAGCAGGCGTGCCCGCGGTTGGTGAAAGCCATGGACAAGATGGAGCAGTGGTTACACAGCCTCTGATTCTGCCGTGTTAGACTGGCGCCCTCACTCTCTGACGGGATATCAACGGGGGCGCCATGTCTGATTCTGTGACTCTGCTCGAGATTACCGACTTTGCCGAAGACCTGGCTCACGAAGCCGGCGAGCTGATCCGCCGCGAGCGGGACGGCAAGGCCCTGCGTACCGATTACAAACACCAGACCGAACTGGTGACTCACGCCGATGTCATGGCCGATGAGTTCATTACCGGCGCCATCCGCAAGCGTTTCCCGGGCCATCGAATCCTCTCCGAAGAAACCATGCCGGACCTCAGCCAGGCCGAGGAACTGGACACGCCACTGTGGATTGTGGATCCCATCGACGGCACGGTGAACTATGCCTACGGCCACCCGCAGGTGGCGGTCTCCATTGCCTATGCCGAAAAAGGCCGGGTACAGGTAGGCGTGGTGCACGCACCGTTTCCCGGCGAAACCTTCCGGGCAACCCGGGGCGAAGGCGCCACTCTCAACAGCCGCCCAATCCGTCACAGCGGCGCCACGGTTCCGAGGGATTCGCTGTTTGCCACCGGTTTTCCGTACACCAAGGACAGCCTGGAACCCTTGATTAAACGCCTGGATGCGATGATTCACCAGTGCCGGGACCTTCGCCGCATTGGCTCGGCGGCCCTGGACATCTGCTGGGTGGCCTGCGGCCGGCTGGATATCTACTACGAGAACGTCAGCCCCTGGGACTTCGCCGCCGCCCGCCTGATCGCCCTGGAAGCCGGCGCCACGGCCGGCCACTTCAGCGAGGTGCCGGACGGTTACCCGGCCGACCTCTGGGGCCGCGACATCCTGATTTCGGCACCGGCGGTGTGGGCGCCGGTTCGTTCCATTCTCCGTTCGGCTTCCGGGTATGAGGGATCTATCGGATGAGCCAGAAGGGAGCGGTGGGATTGCTCTGCACAGAATGTTGGAGGCCATGGATGGCCGGAAACAAGCGCACATGGACGTGCTCGTAGCGGTTCTGTGCAGAGCAATCCCACCGCTCCCTTACGCCAAAACCCTCAGGCTACAAAGCAGAAGCCAACTCCCAAAGTCAGCCCCAAACACCCTCGGAAACCAACCCCCAGTTCTCCTCAAAATCATTCGAAGGCAACCGCGAAAACGACGACCGCACAAACCGCTGGATTCGGCCCTCAACAAACACCAGGACAAAATCCGCGCCCCGGGCGGCACTGGTTCGTGGCCGCAGGCCCTGGCGGATGTCGCCTTCTTTGAGGGTCTGGCGTACCTGGGTTTCCAGGCGCTCGAAGAACTGCGACGCACGTTTGCGCAGCGTGTCGTTTTCGCCCATCAGGGCATCGCCGGTCAGCACGCAACACAGCCCCGGGTTGCGCTCAGCGAACACCAACACCAGGTGCACCAGTTGCTGAAGGCGAACCCGAACATCCTCCTGCTCCTGCAGGATCACCTGGCAGCGGGAGAACACCGCTTCTTCGGCGAACTCGATCAGAGCCTCGAACATTTTCCGCTTGCTTGGAAAGTGGCGATACAAGGCGGCCTCGGTGACACCCACGGATTTGGCCAGGCCGGCCGTGGTGATGCGGGCGCCCGGGTCGGTTTCTAGGAGTTCCACAAGGGCATGGAGAATCGCCTCGCGGCGACTGGGTTTCTGATCAGTCATGGCAGGACAGCAGCGCTCTGATTTATCGTTGTCGGGGCCGGTCGTTTAGTGCCGGCCCTCGGTTATCGTTAGTCCGGATTGTGCCCGAGATCAGAAGAAGGTGCCATCGATGGGCGACGAGGCGCTGGCGTATCGTTTCTTGGGCATACGGCCAGCCAGGTAGGCTTCCCGGCCTGCCTCGATGGCCAGACGCATGGCGTGGGCCATTTTAATGGGGTCTCTGGCCTGGGCAATGGCGGTGTTCATCAGTACGCCATCGCAGCCCAGCTCCATGGCGATGGTGGCGTCCGAGGCGGTGCCCACGCCGGCATCCACCAGCACCGGGACCTTGGCATTTTCGACAATCAGCCGGATGTTGTACCGGTTCTGAATGCCCAGGCCCGAGCCGATGGGGGCACCCAGCGGCATGATCGCGATACAGCCCATCTCTTCCAGGCGTTTGGCGAGCAGCGGGTCGTCGGAGCAGTAGACCATCACCTTGAAACCGTCCCGGATCAGCTCTTCGGCCGCGATCAGGGTTTCAGTCATGTTCGGGTACAGTGTCTTTTCCTCGCCCAGCACTTCCAGTTTCACCAGATCGTGGCCATTGAGCAGTTCCCGGGCCAGTTTGCAGGTGCGCACGGCATCCTTTGCGGTGTAGCAGCCAGCGGTGTTGGGCAGGATGGTGTAACGCTCCGGGGAGATTACATCCAGCAGGTTCGGTTCGTCCGGATTCTGGCCCAGGTTGGTCCGGCGCACGGCCACCGTCACGATGTCCGCACCGCTGGTTTCAATGGCATGGCCGGTCTCTGCCAGGTCGCGATATTTGCCGGTGCCAACAAGCAACCGCGACTGGTAGATACGGCCGGCGATTTCAAGGGGTTTGTCTTCGGGGAGCTGAGTTTCGGGTGTGTCTGTCATAGTTTCCTGGGACTCTTGAATTCTGGAGGGTGAAAATCGTCGTTACCAGTGAGGGCAGTCGGCAGCGCGCTCTTTTTGTCAGCCGCCGCCGATGGCGTGAACGACTTCGACTCGGTCGCCATCGCTCAGGGTGAATTCCGGGTGCCGGCTTCTGGGGACGATGTCCTCATTCACCTCAACAGCCAGCCGTTTGCCCGCAAGGGCCATTCTGTCAATCAGAGCCGCGATGGTTGCGCCTGCCGGAAGTTCCATCGCATCGCCATTTACCTGAACCTGCATATCCTGTTCAACCTCAGTGTGTCATTGATTCCTGCGCAGCGCCGCAGCCAGCAGGAGCGCCCAGCCCACCATGAAGCAAGCGCCACCGATGGGCGTTACCGGCCCTGGCCAGCTCAGGTCGGTCAGTACCAGCAGGTAAAGGCTGCCACTGAACAGCAGTATACCCGCCAGATAGAAACCCGCGGCCCAGGCCAGCAATGACCGGGACAGGCCGGAGGTAGCCAACAGGGCTACCAGCACCAACGCAATCGAGTGGTATATCTGATAGGTGACGGCAGTCTGGAAAACTTCAAGGCCCCGGGCGCTGACCAGGCTGCG
This sequence comes from uncultured Marinobacter sp., assembly GCF_946886895.1. The sequence goes on from NZ_CAMPJO010000001.1 coordinate 375,001, forward strand.
CAAGCCGTGAGCACCGAAGGCACCGGCCATGACGGCAAACAGGGCCAGGGTCGCCCCTGTCGCCAGGGGCCAGCGCATCACTGTGGATTTTACGGCATCAGCAGTCACAATGGATCTTTTCCCCGGAGTCCAGGTTCATCATTGTCAGGGCACCGCCCCAGACACAGCCCGTGTCGAGCCCGATGAACCGGTCCGTGCCGGTGCGCCCTTCCAGGGACGCCCAGTGTCCGAACACAACCCGGACATCGTCCTCCCGTGGGAACCGGAACCAGGGGATAAAGCCTTCCGGCGCGCTGTCGGCCGACTCCTTGGTGGCCAGCTCCAGGGTGCCGTCGCTGGCGATGAAGCGCATGCGGGTAAAATAATTGGTAATCACCCGCCAGCGGTCCATACCGGTCAGGCCGTCGTCCCAACGCTCCGGTTGATTGCCATACATGTGGGCGAAGTATTCCTGCGCGGTGCTGGCACGAATCACCCCTTCCACCTCACGGGCAAAGCCTACGGCCCGATCCACAGACCAGATATGGGGCAGGCCGGCGTGCACCATGACCAGATTGCGGGTGGGGTCGTGAATACAGAGATGTTGTTGCCGGAGCCAGTCCAGCAGCCGGTCATGATCCGGGGCGTCGAGGATATCGGCCAGGGTGTCTTTACGTCGGACTTCATGGCCACCCAGGGCGACCGCCAGCAAATGCAGATCATGATTACCCAGGACCACCATCGCCGAGGTGCCCAGGCTTTCAATGTATCTCAGGGTTGCCAGGGAGGACGGCCCCCGGTTGATCAGATCTCCCGCCACCCAGAGCCGGTCCCGTGAAGGTGAAAAATCCACCTTGGCCAGCACATCCCTCAGGCGGTCGTAACAGCCCTGAATATCGCCAATGGCGTAGTCAGTCATCACTTACCTCATTTACCGGATTGGCTGTGCCTTTTTCCTCCACCAGCAAGTCGGCAATGGCCACATAGTCGGTCAGACCCAGATTTTCCGGGCGCAGACCATCGTTGATCCCCAGGCTCTGCAACTGAGCTACCGAAACCAGACCGCCAAGGGCCTTGCGCAGTGTTTTTCGGCGGGCGTTGAAGGCAGTCCGCACCACAGCCTGCAGGGTGGTCAGGTCCCGGGCAGGGTGCGGCAAGGTCCCGTGAGGAACCAGGCGGACAATGGCGGAATCCACTTTCGGCGCCGGCCGGAAAGCGCCGGAGCCGACTTCAAATAACGGCTGCACCTTGCAGAAATACTGGGTCATGATGCCCAGGCGCCCGTAATTGTTGTCCCCCGGCACCGCCGCCATTCGCTGCACCACTTCTTTCTGCAGCATGAAGTGCATGTCCTGCACCACGCCCGCCTGCCCCAGCAGGTGAAAAATCAATGGTGTGGATATGTTGTACGGCAGATTACCGATAATTCGAAGGGGCCGGTCCACCATCAACTGGCTGAAATCGAATTTGAGCGCGTCCGCTTCGTGGATGCGAAATTCCGGGTAGTTAAAGAACTTCGTGCGCAGCACCGGAATCAGGTCCCGGTCAAGCTCCACCACCTGCAGCCCCGGGTTCACCGCCAGGATTTCCTCGGTGAGCGCACCCAGGCCGGGGCCGATCTCGACCATGGCATCCTTCGGTCTGGGGTTAATCGCGCGAATGATTTGCTCAATCACCCCCGGATCGTGCAGGAAATTCTGACCAAACCGCTTTCTGGCCTGGTGGCCGGCTTTGTTACTCACGAAGGTGTCTCTTGCTTGGCGGATTTAAGGCCGCGGGCCATGTGCTCTGCCACCCGGATAGCCGTGTGCAGACTGCCGGAATCAGCCCGACCGGTACCGGCCAGGTCGAGTGCCGTGCCATGGTCCACGGATGTGCGGACGACCGGCAGACCAAGGGTGATGTTCACGGCGCGCCCGAAGCCCTGGAATTTCAACACTGGCAGCCCCTGGTCGTGGTACATGGCCAGCACGGCATCGGCCTGTTCGAGCCAATGGGGTGTGAACAGGGTATCGGCCGGCAGCGGCCCGGTCAGCGAAAGCCCTTCGGCCCGGAGGTTGTCCAGAGTCGGCACAATGGTATCGATTTCCTCGCGCCCGAGATGCCCGCCTTCACCGGCATGGGGGTTCAGCCCGGCCACCAGGATTCTGGGCTGCCCGATACCGAAAAACCGTTTCAGATCGGCATCAAGAATCCGGGTCACCTGGCTCAACCGCTCCGCCGTGATCGCTGCCGAAACGTCCTTGAGCGGTAAGTGGGTGGTGACCAGCGCCACCCGCAGCTGCTCGGTGGCCAGCATCATCACCACCCGCTCAACCCCGCACAGTTCCTGCAGGAATTCGGTGTGGCCGCTGAACGCAATACCGGCCTCGTTGATCACCCCCTTGTGCACCGGCGCCGTGACCATGCCGTCGAAATCCCCGCTCAGGCAGCCGTTACCGGCCAGTTCCAGGGTTCTGAGCACGTAGGCACTGCTGGCAGGGTTCAGCCGGCCCGGCTCATGGCTGGCACAGCCTTCCACGTGCAGCACGGACAAGTGCCCCCTGTCCAGCCGGGGCACCGCGCCCGGGCGCCAGGGGTGCAGCGTAACAGCCAAACCCATCTGCTTTGCGCGGGCCTCCAGCAGCGGCTGGCTTGCCACCACCACGATACCGGCGGCCCTGGTCTCCAGGGCCAGCTGCAGACACAGCTCGGGGCCGATACCCGCCGGCTCACCAGCGGTCAGCGCCAGAACCAGGGGCGTTGTCATCAGGACACCGGCTCTTCTTCTGTGGGGGTATCCTTTGCATACCCACCCTTGAACTCGACAAAGGCCTCGTCACGGATTTCCCGCAGCCAGTTCTGCAATTCGGTCTCGAACTTGCGGCGATAGATGGCCTGGCGGGCTTCCGATCGTTTTACGTCCTCACTGATGTCTTTCTGGCGCCGCTCCTGGACCTGCAGGATGTGCCAGCCGAACTGGGAGCGGAACGGCCCTTTCAGCTCACCGATATCCGCCTCGATCATGGCCTGCTCAAACGCCTGTACCATCTGGCCCGGGCTGACCCAGCCAAGGTTGCCGCCGTCGGAACCGGACACCGGATCATCGGACTCTTCCCGGGCCAGTTCCGCAAAATCCGCACCGTCACGCAGTTGCTGGTAGATGTCCCGGATCTTGCTCTCCGCCTGGGCATCGGTCCTCGCCTCGGAGGGGCGCACCAGGATATGCCGGACCTTGTGCTGCCGGATCACCTGCTTCTGTTCGCCACCGCGCTTGTCCATCACCATCACAAGGTGAAAGCCGCTGTTGTTCTCCAGTACCCGGGAGGGCTCACCCACGGGCAGGTCCGGCACCACCGGAGCCACCAGCGATGGCAGCTGGCTCTCCGTCCGCCAGCCCATGTCGCCCCCTTCCAGGGCGTTGCTGGCATCGGATTCGGCGACGGCCACTTCCCGGAAGTCCCGGCCATTGGCAATGGCCGCCCTCAGGCGTTCCGCCTCGGCGCGGGCCTCTTCCACGGCCTGGTCGTTGGTGGGGTCGTCCACCTCAATGAATATGTAGGCCAGCCGGTACTCGGCAAGATTACCTCCCCGATCTTCCAACGCTTCCAGGTAATTCTCCACCTCCCGATCAGTGACCCGGACCCGGTTTCCCACCTGCCGCTGCTGTACCCGGCTGGTGAGCATTTCGTTGCGGATCTGCTCCCGGGCCTGGCGATAGGTTACCCCTTCGGCCGCCAGTTGTTCTTCAAACTGGGCCAGGGTCATGCCATTGCGATCGGCAATGTTGGCCATGGTCTCGTTGAGCTCGTTATCGCTGATGCGCATGCCCATCTTCTCGGCCATCTGGAGCTGGACGGATTCCGTCACCAGCTGCTCCAGCACCCGGTCCTCCAGCACACTACGGGGCGGCAGCCCGGTCCCCTGAGCCTCAAGCCGGCCCACAATGGTATTGATCCGGGCTTCCAGTTCGGTCTGGAGGATGACGCCGTCATCCACAATCGCCACCACCTGATCCAGCAGCTTGCGCTCCGCCTGTACCGACAGAGAGAACGTGACCGCCAGCAACATCAGCAGTGCGTGTACACCATGGCGAAACGTCGCCTTCATAATCACCTCTTCATGGACATGTGAACCTGCGCGAAACACAGGGTTTGTTCCAGGTTTCGTCAGGGAGTTCCAAACCGGCGGCGCTCCCGTTCATCAAAACCGACAATGGCTTCGGAAATCCGGGCCGATGAGCCACCGCTGCCGCCAAGCCCCTTGAGCTGAATCTGGAACAGTACCCGCGTATCCAGTTCCCGTTCATCCGTCAGGTAGTTCTGGTGCACCACCTGGACGCTCCAGCAGCAGTTGCTGTATTCCAGCCCCGCCAGGGACCCCACCGTGCGATCAAGGCCGGAATCATACACCCAGCGGCCGATGACACTAACACGGTCGGTCACCGGGAAAACCGCCGCAATATCCGACTGGTCCAGATCGTCCTGACGACTGTAGGTGTGGCCGATGCTCGCCAGATACCGGTAGTCTTCGGAATGGAACAGCACCTGGCTGCGGCCTTCCTCGGTACGACCGGTGTCCGGATCCCACAAGCCGGACGAGCGTATTTCCAGGGTATCGAGCGGATGCAGCACCACCTCGCCGGCCAGTGGCGAGCGGCTCTCGTTGCTGGCACCCTCGCCAAACAGGCTGACCTCCCGGTCGTCAAAATACTGCACCTGGCCCAGGCTGACGCGGGCGCGCTCGGCCCCGGTGAGCAGATCATTGAAACGGCTGGTCAGGGCCACCGTCAACTGGTGGGTGTCACCGACCCGGTCACCACCGGTAAACCGGTCCGGCTGGAACAGCTGGTCAAAACGGAATGTCTGCAGCGCGGTGTCAAAATCGGGGATATCATTCTGGTTCGCCTCGGCACCGGCCCAGGCGTAATACAGCCTCGGCTCGAGGGTCTGATTGTACGGCACATCAAACAGGGTCGACTGGCGGTCAAAATACAGGCCATTGTCCCATTCGACAACCGGAACCGTCCGGTCGAAGGCACCGTCACCCAGGGTATAGTCTTCAAGCTGGTAACGGGTGTAGTCCACGCTGACCGACGGCCGGCTGAAACCCCACAGGGCGCGCATGGGCAGCGCCAGCTCCGGGCGGGCGCGCAGGCGCTGGCCGTTGGCCCGGTCCAGTCCGGTCAGGGCCTCGTTGTCGCGGTAAAAATAGGTGTACTGGCTCTCCACGCCGGCCTCAAGCCAGCCAAGACTCGTTTCTCCGCCATAGAGCACTTCGGGCAGTTGGGCATAAGGCCGCTGGGCATCGGCGATGCGCTCGGTGATGGTCTGATAGTCGTTCAGATACGCCTCAAAATACTGGTGCTCCGCCCGGTATCGCACCCCGCCCCGGCGCCGCAGGTGCGTGGCCTGGTTGATCTCCAGGCTCCGGTTCAGGTCGCTGAGATAGTCGTTGTCGCTGACCACCGAGAAATCGCCGTAGCCAGTCCAGTTATCGTTAAACCTCGCCTCGGTAGTGGCGTCCAGGGCCCAGCGCTCACCATCCTCGCCCGGATTTTCCTGTTCATACTCCGAATCGTTGTTGATGTAGCCAAGCTGGAGGACCGTCTCCCCCAGCGGGCTCAGGTAACGACCTTCCACCTCGTTGAACAGACCGCGGCCGTGGATGTACTGGGGGGTGACGGTGGCATCGTAATGCGGCGCGAGATTCAGGTAATAGGGCGCCGACAGAAACGCGCCACTGCCCGCGCTGGACGACCCGAACTGGGGGTACAGGAAGCCGGTTTTTCGACGGTCGTCAATCGGGAAGCTGGCGTAGGGCCAGTAGAACACGGGCACATCCAGTACTTCGAGCCGGACATGGCGGGCGGTGCCGAAGCCCTCGGCCTGATCCAGCCGGATGTCCGAAGCAACAATGGCCCAGTCGTTCTGCCGGGGGCCGCAGGTCGTCAGCATCCCTTCCGTGATCAGTACTTCATTGTTATTTACCCGCGCCAGGTGCCCGGCACTTCCGCGCATTTCCGGCCCGTGTAACAGGAATGTCGCCGTGTTGATGTCGAAGCGCCCGGTCTGAACATCGTAGTCGGCACTGTCGCCGGTCAGCAGGAACCCGTCACCCCGGCTCACCAGCGGACCCTGGATGGACACGGCACCCCCGGCCTGGTTGTAACGGGCTTCCGAACCCGTCACTTCGAAACGGCCCTGGCGAATGCGCACATCCCCCGACAGGTAGAGCTCACGGTCAATCCGGTAACGGGCCTCAAGGCCAGTGGCGTGCAAGGCCTGGCCAGCGCCCGGTGGGCCGCCAAACAGGGCACCCTCGCCCGCTCCTTCACCGGGAGGCAGATAGCCACCGGCACAGAACGCAGGCAATCTGTCCCGCATCGGGTCGGGTAACTGGTGTTTCGGGCGCCAGTCGATTTCCGCAGCCGACGGCGGCGACTGGGCCAGAGCCGGGGCCGCTGTCACCGACAGCAACCAGGTGGCCACCCCGGCAATCAATCCATACCTCATCCGGCACCGCAGCCAACCGTGCGGCAGGGGCAGATGGCTGTCGGGACGTGGCACGGTGGCAGTATTCCTGTTCCGGGTGAATGATCGGATGGTCATCGGCAATAGCGGCCTAGTTTACACGTGCCCCTCAGGCTTGTTAACGGAAACTCCCGTTTAAGGGCTGCGCCCGTTTGCACGACGCCACTGCAAAACCGATTTACCCTCTTTATACTCCTCTGCTAACTTTCGCAGTCAGCGCACCGACAATTCCAGGAACACGCCCGACATTATGGATAACCGCCTTCAACGCCTGACCCACTGGGTCAGACAGTTTCCCGGCTTCGAGCAGGCCCGGGCCGAGCCAGTCTCCGGCGATGCCAGCTTCCGGCGCTACTTCCGTGTGCACAAGCGGGGCGCCGGCAGCGACCCCTTCATTGTGATGGACGCTCCGCCCGAGCACGAAGACTGCGTACCATTCGTCAACATTGCCCGGCACTGGCACCAGCAGGGCATCGCCGTGCCGGATCTGGTGCAGGTGGACCTGGAGCAGGGTTTTCTGCTGCTGGAGGATTTTGGTGACCGATTGATGCTGGCGGAACTCGATGAGCAGTCCGCGGACCGGCTCTACGGCGCAGCCCTGCGGGAACTCACCCTGATTCAGCAGGCGGACACGGGTAACAACCCCCTGCCGCCCTACGATGCCGCCCTGCTGGACCGGGAAATGGCGCTGTTTCCGGACTGGCTGCTGGAGCAATACCTGGGAATGACCCTGAGTAATGGCGAGCGGGCGATGCTGGATACGGCATTTGCCCTGCTCCGCGAGAGCGCCCTCGCGCAACCGGAAGTCACCGTGCACCGGGATTACCATTCCCGCAACCTGCTGATTCGGCCAGGCACCGACCGGCCCGGCGTCATTGATTTCCAGGACGCCGTCATCGGCCCGGTGACCTACGATGCGGTATCCCTGCTCAAGGACTGCTACATCCAGTGGCCGGAAGCGCGACTGACACGCTGGCTGGAATTCTTCCGCCAGGCCACCGGCGAGCTCGGACTGCATCGCGCCGACAGGGACACGTTCCGCCAGTGGTTTGAGCTCATGGGCATGCAGCGCCACCTCAAGGCGGCCGGCATTTTCGCCCGCCTGGCCATTCGCGACGGCAAAACCGGCTATCTCGGCGATGTCCCCCGTACCGTCGGCTACCTGATCAGCGCCAGCCAGCGACAGCCGGCCCTGCGCCACTTTCACGACTGGCTGACCGGGACCGTGATGCCCCTGATCGAGCGCCGAATCGCTCCGTCCCCCGGCGAGGAGGCTGCCCGCCGGTGAAAGCCATGATCCTCGCTGCCGGCAAGGGTGAGCGCATGCGCCCGCTGACCCTGACCACACCCAAACCCCTGCTCCAGGCCGGTGGCAAACCCCTTATTGTGCATCACCTGGAACGTCTGCGCGGCGCGGGTTTTCGGCAGGTCGTGATTAACCATGCCTGGCTGGGCGAACAGATCGAACACGCCCTGGGGACTGGCGAGCGCTTCGGGCTGTCTCTCGAGTATTCTGCGGAGGGTTCGCCCCTGGAGACCGCCGGCGGTATTGTGCGGGCCCTGCCGATGCTGACCGGCGGCGGAAATGACTGGTTCGTGGTCATCAACGGCGACATCTGGTGCGATTTTGCACTGGAACGGTTGCAACCGCCCGAGCACGGCGATGCCCTGCTGGTGCTCACCGACAATCCCGCGCACCATCCAGCCGGCGACTTTTGTCTGTCGGACGAAGGTTACGTGCTGGAGGAAGGCACCGACAAACTGACGTTCACCGGCATCAGTCTGCTTCACCGCCGCCTGTTCGACGGGCTCGACGATCAGGCAGGCAAGCTCGCGCCCGTGTTGCGTGACGCCATCGCCCGGCAACGGGTGGCGGGCCTTCACCACGGGGGCACCTGGGTCGACGTCGGCACCCCGGCCCGGCTACGGGAGCTGGACCATCGGCTTTCTGGCATGGGAGTCTGACGTGGCAGGCACCGGTAAACCCTCTCTGCCTCCCCGGGTCGACACCGAGTTTGCCCGTCTGCTGAAGGAACTGGCCGCGAGCGGACACGAGGCCGGCGGGCTGCTCAGGCAAACCCGGTTACCGGCGTGGTGCCGGCGCCCCCTGTTTTTCTTTCTCGGCTATATTGCCCGTGCCGATGGCCGGGTAACCGAAACCGACATCCGCTACGCCGAAGCCCTGATCAACGCACTTGACCTGTCGGTACGCCAACGCCGCAAGGCCATTGCCAGCTTCCAGCGGGGCAAAACCGCGGACGACTTGCCAGCCTTGCGGGGGCTATGGCTACGGCTCAGCCACCGAATCTGGCCCGGTCCGGCGCTGCTGGTCGCCATCTGCCTCTGCCACGCCGCACAGCTGTTTGGCCGGCCGGGCAAGCCCAGACGCTACCGGTGCGAAGACGCTATTGACCGGATCGGCCTGCCCGTGCTGGTCTGCGACGACATCTTCAGCAGCTACGCCAGCAAGGTCTGGGCCCGCCAGACAGAGCCCCTCGCCACACCAGTCAGCTTTGAGCAGGCCTGCGAATTGCTGGGGGTAACGCGACGGGACTCCCTGGACGACATCAAACGCGCCTATCGCAAGAAAGTGTCCGCCTGTCATCCGGATAAGCTGGCGCAACGACAACTGCAGGCGGACGAACAGGCGATCGCCAAGGAACGCCTGCTGCGTTACCAGCAGGCCTGGGAGCTGATCAAGCGCCGGTACCGGGCCGCCGACTGATGATTCTCCTGCCCGGCCCGTTGACGACGAAAAAACCGACATGAGCTGTTAGACTAGTGGCCCGTTATGTGCGATTACCTGAGAGAGCCGTCATGAACCCTTACCTGATTGCCCCATCCATCCTGTCTGCCGATTTTGCCCGCCTGGGCGAGGAAGTCGATAACGTGCTGGCCGCGGGCGCCGATGTCGTGCACTTCGATGTGATGGACAATCACTACGTGCCCAACCTCACCATCGGCCCCATGGTCTGTGAGGCGCTGCGCAAGCATGGGGTAACCGCCCCCATAGACGTGCACCTGATGGTTTCACCCGTGGACGACCTGATCCGCATGTTCATTGAGGCGGGCGCCAGCTACATCACCTTTCATCCGGAAGCGACCAACCACATCGATCGCTCACTGCAACTGATCCGTGACGGCGGCTGCCAGGCCGGGCTGGTGTTCAACCCGGCCACGCCGCTGCACTACATGGATCACGTGATGGACAAGCTGGACATGGTGCTGATGATGTCGGTAAACCCCGGTTTTGGCGGCCAGAAGTTCATCCCCGGCACCCTGGACAAGCTCCGGGAAGCCCGCAAGCGCATTGATGCCAGCAACTACAACATCCGCCTGGAAATCGACGGCGGCGTGAAAACCGACAACATCCGGGAAATCGCCGAGGCCGGGGCTGACACCTTCGTGGCCGGCTCAGCCATTTTCAACACCCCGGACTACAAGGCCACCATCGATGCCATCCGCGAGGAGCTGGAACAGGCCCGCAAGGTGATCGGCCTGTGAGCCTGGCGGGACTGTTCAGCCCGCGTTGGCCTGGTGTTGCCCTGTTTGATCTGGACGGCACCCTGGTGGACAGTGCGCCGGATCTGGCGGCGGCGGTCGACCAGATGCTGGAGCACCTGGGCCGCTCTCCGGCCGGCATTGACCGGGTTCGGGAGTGGGTGGGCAATGGCGCCAGCGTTCTGATCCGGCGCGCGCTGGCCGGGCAGGTTGACTGGCAGCCGGCGAGGCCGAAGGACGAGGCTCTGTTCAACGACGCCCTGGCTATCTTTTATCATGCCTACGGGCAGATCAATGGCCGGCATTCGGTGGTCTATGCCGGGGTCGACGCCTGCCTCACCCACCTGAAAAACCAGGGCTGCCGCCTGGGCATTGTCACCAACAAACCGGAACAGTTTGTCGCGCCGCTGCTGGCACAGATGGGGCTGGATCACTGGTTTGAATTGAGCATCGGCGGCGATACCCTGCCCGTGAAAAAGCCGGATCCGTCGCCGCTGCTTCATGCCATGGAGGCCCTGGGCGGAACCCGGGGAACCACCGTGATGGTCGGCGACTCGGCAGCGGACATTAACGCGGCCCGGGCCGCCGGCATACCCTGCGTGGCGGTGCGCTATGGCTACAACTACGGGCCCGCAGTGGATACCCTGGGCGCAGACGCGGTTGTTGATTCGCTGGCCGAGCTTTTGTAATCTCATAGGGACGTTACATTGAGCACTTCTTTACGGGAGATTCCTGCCGTGCAGGGACTGAATCTGACTGCAGCGCGAGGCATCCTGACAACCCGCGCAACACGATGGTGGCGATGGCGCACTGGCTGAGCGAGCCCAGCGGCTGGCTGGCACCTGCCTGCCGAGACCGCAGCACCTGATGAAAGCGTCTGGCTTTCGTCCACAATGCAGATCAGATTTCAGGAAACCGTACCATGACACCCGAGCAATTCGCCGAGCTCGCCCACGCCGGCTTTAACCGTATCCCCGTGTACCGTGAGGTCCTGGCTGACCTCGACACACCTCTGAGCACCTACCTCAAACTCGCCAGCGGCCCCTATTCCTATCTGTTCGAATCGGTGCAGGGCGGCGAGAAGTGGGGCCGTTACTCCATCATCGGGCTGCCCAGCCAGGAAGTACTGAAGGTGTTTGATCACCGGGTCGAAATCCGTCGCGGTGGTCAGCTTGTGGAAGCGGACGAGGTGAGCGATCCGCTGGCCTTTGTGGAGGCCTACCAGAAACGCTTCCACGCCCCGGATCTCGAGGAACTGCCCCGGTTCAATGGCGGCCTGGTGGGCTACTTCGGCTACGACACCGTGCGCTACATCGAAAAGCGCCTGCAGAAAAGCTGCCCGCCCGATCGCATCGGCACGCCGGACATCCTGCTGATGGTGTCCGACGAGATTGTGGTATTCGACAACCTGCGCGGCAAGCTGCACCTGATTGTGCATGCCGATCCGGCGATCGAGGGGGCCTACGAAAAAGCCCAGGCCCGTATTGACGAACTGGAAAACCGGCTGCACCGGCAAACCGCCGATGCGCCCCGCACCCCGGAACACCTGCGCGGCAAAACCGTGGACGAGCAGGACTTCATCTCCGGCTTCAGCCAGGACAGGTTCGAGGCCGCCGTGGACAGGATCAAGGGCTACGTGCTGGACGGCGATGTCATGCAGACTGTGATTTCCCAGCGTATGTCGATCCCCTTCGAGGCGCCGCCGCTGAACCTGTACCGGTCCCTGCGGGTATTGAACCCCTCGCCGTACATGTACTTCCTGGACCTGGACGACTTCCACATCGTCGGTTCCTCCCCGGAAATTCTGGCCCGGGTGGAAGACGAGGAAGTCACCGTGCGACCCATCGCCGGCACCCGCAAGCGCGGCGCCACCGATGCCGAAGACAAAGCCCTGGAAACGGAACTGCTGGCCGACCCGAAAGAAATCGCCGAGCACCTGATGCTGATCGACCTGGGTCGCAACGACGCCGGCCGGGTGTCGGAAACCGGCACCGTCCGGCTGACCGACAAGATGATCGTGGAGCGCTACTCCCACGTGATGCACATTGTCTCCAACGTCACCGGCCGGCTAAAGGAAAACACCAGTTGCCTGGACGTGCTGCGGGCCACCCTGCCGGCCGGTACCCTCAGCGGGGCACCGAAAATCCGCGCCATGGAGATCATCGACGAGCTGGAGCCGGTGAAGCGCGGCGTCTACGGTGGCGCCGTGGGCTACCTGTCGTTCAACGGCAACATGGACACCGCCATTGCCATCCGCACGGCGGTCATCAAGGACAACACCCTGCACATCCAGGCTGGCGCCGGCGTGGTAGCCGATTCCGTCCCCCGTCTTGAGTGGAAGGAAACCATGAACAAGGGCCGCGCCATTTTTCGCGCCGTGGCCATGACCTACAACGATTTCGACCACTGAGGCGGAGGAACGGATTATGTTGCTGATGATCGATAACTACGATTCCTTCACCTACAACGTGGTGCAGTATCTGGCAGAGCTGGGCGCCAACGTCCAGGTGTACCGGAATGATGAAATCACCGTTGAAGAAATTGAGGCCCTGAACCCGGAACGCCTGGTGATTTCTCCGGGGCCCTGCACGCCCAACGAGGCCGGCATCGCCATGGACGCCATCCGGCACTTCGCCGGCAAGCTGCCGATCCTGGGCATCTGCCTGGGCCACCAGGCCATTGGCCAGGTGTACGGCGGCGACATTATCCGCGCGGGGCACGTGATGCATGGCAAGGTGTCGCCGGTGTTCCACCAGGATACCGGCGTGTTCCGGGGCCTGAGCAACCCGCTTCAGGCGACCCGCTATCATAGCCTGGTGATCGACAAGACGACCCTGCCCGACTGTCTGGAGGTGACCGCCTGGACCCGCAACGACGATGGTTCCACCGAGGAAATCATGGGCGTGCGCCACAAGACATTGCCGATTGAAGGCGTGCAGTTCCACCCGGAGTCTATTATGACGGAACAGGGCCACGAGCTGCTGCGCAACTTTCTGAGAACCCGATAAGAGGCCGAGACATGGACATGAAAGAAGCACTCAACCGCATCGCCTCCAACCTGGACCTGTCCCGGGAGGAAATGAAGGACGTGATGCGCATCGTCATGAACGGCGAGGCCACCGATGCCCAGATCGGCGCGTTTCTCATGGGGTTGCGACTGAAAAGCGAAACCATCGATGAAATCACCGGGGCGACCGAAGTCATGCGCGAGCTGGCCACCAAGGTCACCGTGAATGCCGAGCCGCTGGTGGACATCGTCGGCACCGGCGGCGACGGCGCCAACCTGTTCAACGTCTCCTCCGCCGCCTCTTTTGTGGTGGCGGCCGCTGGCGGTTTCGTGGCCAAGCATGGCAACCGGGCGGTCTCTTCGAAAAGCGGCAGTGCCGACCTGCTGGAGAAACTCGGCATCAACCTCAGCATGAAACCCGAGGAAGTGGCTCGCTGCGTGGAGCAGATTGGGGTGGGTTTCATGTTCGCCCCGGCCCACCATGGCGCCATGAAGCACGCCATCGGGCCCCGCAAGGAGCTGGGTTGCCGCACGCTCTTCAATATCCTGGGTCCCATGACCAACCCGGCGGGCGTGAAACGCCAACTGGTCGGCGTGTTCACCCGGGAACTCTGCCGGCCGATGGCCGAAGTCCTGCATCGTCTCGGCGCCGAGCACATCATGGTGGTGTGCTCGAAAGATGGCCTGGACGAAATCAGCCTGGCCAGCGCCACCCACGTGGCGGAACTGAAAGACGGCAAAGTCACCGAGTACGACATCACCCCGGAGGATCTTGGCATCAAGAGCCAGTCGCTGGTGGGCCTGGCCGTGGACACTGCGGATGAGTCCCTGAAACTGATCCGGGCCGCCTTTGGCCGCGGTCATGATGAAATGGCCGAAAAAGCCCGGGATCTGATCGCCCTCAACGCTGGCGCGGCGATCTACGTGGCCGGCCTGGCGAAGACTCCGGCGGAAGGCGTGGAGATGGCGCTGGATGCAATGGGTTCCGGGCTCGCTGCCGGCAAGATGTCGGAGCTGGCTGACTTTTCTCAGTGTTTTTAATTTCGGCCTGTTGATTACGGTGCCGGACGAGCCGGTGGGGTATCCCTTCCGAAACACGCCCGTGAATACGTCCCTGTAGGGCTTGGCTGCAGCCATCCATGGCTGCAGACAGTTTCGGAAGGGATACCCCACCGGCTCTCGCAAACTTTATACGAGCCTGATATGACTGACAGACATTTAGACAAGACGCCGACCATTCTTCGTAAGATCGTCGACCGGAAGTGGGGAGAAATTGACGAGCGCAAACCGAAGGTTTCGGTTGCTGACCTGAAAGCGCGAGCGGGCGATCAGTCACCGGCACGAGGCTTTGCCAGGGCATTGCGCAGCAGGATTGAACAGCAGAAACCCGCGGTTATCGCTGAGATCAAGAAAGCCTCACCCAGCAAAGGCATCCTGCGCGACCCATTCGAACCCGCCGTCATCGCTGAGAGCTACGAAAACGGCGGCGCTGCCTGTCTGTCTGTACTCACCGACCATGACTTCTTCCAAGGGCACGAGGATTACCTTATCGCTGCCCGAAATGCCTGCGGCCTGCCGGTGATCCGCAAGGATTTCATGGTCGCGCCGTATCAGGTCTATGAAAGCCGGGCCATCGGCGCCGACTGCATCCTGCTGATTGCCGCCTGCCTGACCCGAGACCAGATGCAGGAACTGGAAGGCATCGCCCATGAGATCGGACTGGATGTTCTGGTAGAAGTGCACGATGGCGAGGAACTGGACGACGCTCTGACCCTGACAACACCACTGGTCGGCATCAACAACCGCAACCTGCATACCTTCGAGGTGTCTCTGGATACCACGTTTGATCTGCACGAGCGGATTTCACTGGACCGGCTGACGATTACCGAAAGCGGCATCATGACACGCGCCAATGTGGAGGCCATGACCGGGCGTGGAATTTACGGGTTCCTGGTCGGCGAGTCGTTTATGCGGGCTGAGGAGCCTGGCCAGAAATTGCGGGAGCTGTTTTTTCCTGCAGGCTGACTCCTTCAGATCGGGTGAGTCGGCGGGTAAAGTTTTCCAAAATCGTGCGGAGCCAGGGATGGCGGAGCCGAGCGTACAGGGATGTATTCACAGCGTATTTTGGAAAACTTTACCCGCTGACTCGCATGTTCCCATCAGGCATCAGATTCAGCCAATGCCTCTTGCAGAAGCTGGAGCAGATGCGCTGGCATGCCCTCCGCCAGTTTCAGCGCCGCCTCATGCCCCCGGGGCGACATTTTGCCCCAGGTGCGGCGCACAATACGCAACCACTTCTCTCGATCGTAGTCCGCTTTTTCCTCGTAGAAATCCGCAAAATACCGCTCCAGGAAGACCATGCAGGCCACATCCTCCAGCAACTGGGTATCAGCATCCTGCCGAAGCTCCCGCTTGGTCAGAATGGTCTCCACCCGCTGGCACTCCTCAACCGGGTAACCACACGCCGCCATAATCTCCGCCGCCCGCCGGCCATGCATCCGGCCACAGGCCTGACGCCACTGGTAGTAAGCCTTGCGACCCTCCGGATAGTCCGCACGCGGCAGAGTCCAGCGTTCAATGTGCTGGGCCCGGCAGGCGATCTGAAGGCGCTCCGACGGTGTCGGTTCAAGCTCAAACAGCCAGCGGGTCATGTGCTGGCTGTACGCGACTTCCTTGGGCAGAGACTCACCATTCACCCGTTCCCGGTTCGGGTCCGCGCGATTTGCCTCATCAATGCCGGCCAGAACACAGTCGAGCCGTGGGTGGTTCGTGGTCAATCTGTCTATCCTCCGGTGTGTCTCAGACCTGGGCCGACGGGCGGGCTTTGACCCGATCATACCAGGCCTGCAGGTGTTCCTGTTCCGGCTTGATACGGATATTGACCACCCGGGCAAACGCTATTGTGGTAAACGCATTGATGTCCGCAGCGGTAAACCGGTCGCAGCACAGGTAGTCCTTGCCCTCGAGGTGCTTGTTGAGAAAGTGCATGAATTTCTCGACATTGTTGCCACACTCTTCACCCCATTCCGGAATCGGGTTCATGCGGTCCTTGAAGTAACCACTGGTGTGCTGGAAGCACATGCCGGTCGGGAGAAAGAAGTACAGTTCGATCCAGCGCAGCCACTGCTCCAACTGCGCTTTTTCCAGCGGTGTGTTACCCAGCAGGCTCGGGGTGTCGGGATAACTTTCTTCGAAGTAGCGGCAGATGGCCATGGTTTCGGCGATGCAAGTGCCGTCATCCAGCTCCATCACCGGCACTTTTTTCATGGGATTCCGGGCAGCGTATTCCGGCGTCAGGTTTTCACCTTTCTGCAGGTCGATCTGGATGAACTCCGCTGTGTCCAACAGGCCTTTCTCGGCCATGAACATGCGTACCCGACGGGGATTGGGGGCAGTTTTGGTTTCAAAAATCTTCATTATTGTCGGCTCCGTTCCGGACCGGTGGCTGGGATTTTCACGAATGAATGGCAACGAGACTGCCCCGAAAAAAGAGTTGCGTCAAGCAACTGCCGTTACGGTCCGAGCCAGTCCGACAATTGCCGGACAACCCAGTCCGGCTCATCCAGCGGCAGGTCATGGCCGGCGTCCGGGTGCAATTTGAAGGTCCACTGCCAGCGCTGTTCGATCACGGCGCTGCAACGCCAGTGCACGATCCGGTCACCCCGGCTGGCCAGCAATAGGGCATCAGGCATCGGCCGCTGCCGGCCCGGCGTATAGCGGGCGGCTGCAGCCAACTGGCGGGCGGCGTTACGAAGCGACACCGGACGCTGGCGCTGAAGCCGGTACCAGTGCTTGACCAGGGCCAGGGGCACGGGGCGATTGGAGGTCAACTGCAGCAGGTCTTTTTCCCGGTCGAACAGCTCTTTTCGGGTCAGCAGCCGAACCAGCCGGGGCCAGGCCACTGGCCGCATGCGATGCCAGGGCGGCGAGAAACCACAACTGGCGTTGATCAGAACCAGACGCTGGATTTCACCCGGCGCGGCATGCTGGGCCCAGTCCAGGCCGACCATGCCGCCCATGGAGAGCGCCAGGATACTGAATGGCCGGGGAATGTGACTGACCTGGGTGCAAACTCGCTTACGGATGCCGGCGACGGTGTCCGGGCTGGCTTCCCGGTAATGTACGCCGGTTCCCGGCAGGTCCACCAGGTGAAACCGGTGCTCCGGAAAGGCAAGTCGCAGCCACTCCGGGAAGTCACCCCAGTGCCCCTGTTCCCGCGTGAGTCCCCGCAACAGAATCCAGTGCATATCAGTCCAGGTCCCGGTACCAGTGCATGATGGCCGCTTCCCTCAGCATGGACTCCTGGTCACCGGTGGGCAACCAGTTTTCATGGCTGGCCGCCGCGTTCAGCAGAAAGTCCATCCAGCTCAGGTGGCTCCTGAGCACCCGCTTGTGACGATGGGGAACCATCGGGTTGAACAGGCCCTGTAATCGCAGCAACTGACGCGGGCGCTTGCGTATCCACCGCCAGGAACCCATTTCCAGGGTCAGGGGCAGGAATACGCCGGTATTATCCCGATTGATCTGTTTGTAAAAATGGTCCCATAGGTCGCCGTGGGTGAGGTAGTGACGGGACTGGGGTTCGAAACGATAGGCATGGTTGGGATAGGCCTGCTCCCAGGTCAGTTTCAACGCCATCACCGAGGCGATCCGACGCATCGGGCGCCGGCGGTAGGCGTAGGGGAACCAGATCTGGTCCTGCCAGCCAAATCCGGAATGGCAGTCCAGTGCCACGCTGAATGGCCGGCCAGGCAGCAGGCCTTCGATCACTGCGGCCAGGGCCTGGCTCTCCGGCTCCATGCCTTCGTCGGGTGTGCCGGTGTACCAGGGCAGACGTGCGGACAGTCGCTGGCCACCGAGCAGAAAGGCGCTGCGTTCCTGGGCGGCGATGGGAGCGTTGCGCATGAGGTCCACACCGTTGGGGTTGGAGCGCTGGTTGAGGAACATGCCCCCGGGGTTGACGATGGGCATCAGGGTAATGCGTACCTGTTGCAGCAACCCCTGCAATGTCTTGTCCCAGGCCAGACGGGCCAGCAAGGTCTTGAGCCAGGCGATGACCACCTGGGCCCCGATGCGTTCCAGGCCGTGGACACCACCCACCATCAGCACCGCCGGCGCGTCTGGCCGGCAACTGCCAAGATCCACCCGGTAAACCGGTAACGCCAGCTCATCCAGCGTTATCCGGTCCACCACCGAGGTGGCGACTGCCTCCGGTGCCTCAGCCAGAATCCGCTCCAGGTCGACCAGCTCGGGCAGGAACGTTCTCAGCAAGTGCCGTTGCCGGCGGTCACGGCCCTCCTGCTCCCGGGGAATCGACGCGTGGGGCGTCAGTGCGCGTAGTTCGGTCATAATGCTCTCCTGCCCTGAATGGGCGGAGTCTAACGGACGATTGCTACAATCCGTTGACGCCGCCAGCGCCAGGCGACCTGTCATTGTTGAGGACAGATTTCTGTTACACCCTTGTAACTCGCTTCAGGATCGCTATCCTTAAAGCTAGGTAGTAACCGAGACCCCGTGGTTTGTCATATCTTTGCAACGACGTGATCATTGCTCTGAAACCGGTCAGTTCTGACCGCGACCTCATAGTGCCCAAACAAGTAGTGCCCGAAAGACTTTCCCAATACAACCAACCCTGAAAAGGAGAAGCGACCATGCGAAAGCTCATGTCTGCCGCAATGCTCTGCGCGCTTTCCGTCCCCGCATTGGCCCAGGCCGACTGCGGTGAAGTGTCCATCACCGAAATGAATTGGGCGTCCAATACCGTGGTCACCAATGTAGCCAAGTTCATCATGGAACAGGGCTATGGCTGCGAAGTCACCGTGGTACCATCCGACACCGTCCCGGCGGTCACCTCGGTGGCTGAGAATGGCGAGCCGGATATCGTAACGGAACTCTGGCTCAACTCCGCCGGCGAAGCTTATCTGCAGTTGGAGGAACAGGGCAAAGTCGAGCGACTCGGCAAGGTTCTGGATCCGGGCGGCGTCGAAGGCTGGTGGATTCCGACCTATCTCGCCGAGGAACACCCGGAACTGACCACCATTGAGGGCGTCATGGCCAATCCGGAGCTGGTGGGTGGCCGGTTCAACAACTGCCCGAGTGGCTGGGGCTGCCGCGTGGTCAGCGATAATCTGATCCGAGCCCTGGACCTCGAATCTTCCGGCATCAAAGTGTTCAACCACGGCTCAGGGGAAACCCTGGCCTCCTCCATGGCGTCCGCGGTCCAGAACAAGGAACCCTGGTTCGGTTACTACTGGGGGCCCACGATACCACTCGGCAAGTACGACATGACCCGGGTCGATCTGGGTGAGTACAAGCCCGAGGTACACCAGCGTAACCAGACCCAGGAAGCCGAAAACCCGGGCGTCTCGGAGTTTCCGGCTGCCACGGTGTTGACGGCGGTCACCACCGATTTCAAGGAACGCGAACCGGAGGTGGCGGAAATGCTCAGCAAGCTGACCTTCAAGACGGCCACCATGAGCTCAGTGCTGGCCTGGATGGACGCCAACAACGCTTCCGGTGAAGAAGCGGCAGTATATTTTCTGTCCAACAACAGCGACGAATGGTCAGACTGGCTGAACGATTCAGCCAAGCAGAAACTGTCCAGGATTCTTGAGCAGTAATCGACCTGCCCGCCCGGAACATGGCCATCCGGCCGGTTCCGGGCACACCCTGCCCACAACCTGAACGGAATCGCGTACTCTCAGTAGAGGCTGAACGCTCATGGCAACCTATGACCCCCTGTTTTCATCCCTCGGGCTAACCGAGTGGTGTTCAGAAGGGACCAGCAATGCCCCCATGTCCATGGCGGATCTGTTGAACAAAACCAGTGGCGGCAAGGCCCAGGATGTATCGATCTGGGATCTGCCGTTTCCGTCCATGGACGCCCTGAACGAATCCTGTGCCGCCTTCCCCCAGTCCCGGGAACTTACCAAGGGTCTTGAGCAGGGCTTTCTGGCCATCAAGGATAACCTCAGCCTGGTGCTCGACCCGCTGACCCAGCCCCTGAGCTGGTTTCTGGACGGGGCGCTTTACGGCATGCTCAATACGCCCTGGTGGATCATTATTCCGCTGCTGCTCGCGGTGGTTTACCTGGTCACCAAATCCTGGCGCCTGATGCTCTTTGTCGGGGGCAACATCCTGCTCCTGGCCTTTATCGATTACTACGAATACGCCATGCAAACCCTGGCCATCATTCTGGTGTGCGCGTTTCTCTGCGTTCTGGTGGGGGTTCCGATCGGCATCGCCATGTCCCGGAGCGACATGATGCAGCGCCTGACCATTCCGGTACTGGACATGCTGCAAACGCTGCCACCGTTCGTGTACCTGATCCCGCTGATTTTCCTGTTCAGTGTCACCGAATCCAAGCTTTACGGCATCGCCATCATCCTCTATGCCATCGTCCCCGTTATCCGGCTGACCAATCTCGGCATACGGCTGGTCGACAAGGACGTCATCGAGGCGGCGAACGCCTTCGGCATGACACCCCGGCAGAAGCTGTTCAAGGTTCAGATTCCGCTGGCCCTGCCCAACATCATGGCGGGGGTGAATCAGACCATCATGATGAGCCTGGCGATGGTGGTGATTGCCTCGCTGGTGTCTGCCCCCGGCCTGGGTGTGCTGGTGCTGCGCGGCATTCGCAATCTGGAGTTGGGTGTCGGCCTGGTCTCCGGCCTCGGTATCGTGATCCTCGCCGTCATTCTCGACCGGGTCACCAAGGCGTCACTGGCGCGCATCAATGCGTCCCAGAAGCAATAAGGAGCGGCCCATGGCAAACGACATCAAGATCTCCATCAAGAACCTGTACAAGATCTTCGGGCCAACGCCGGGCGAGGCCCTGGGGCACGTCAAGCGGGGCATGGGGAAAACCGAACTGCTGGA
Organism: uncultured Marinobacter sp.; assembly: GCF_946886895.1. The sequence continues at coordinate 395,878 of NZ_CAMPJO010000001.1, forward strand.
CAAACAGAACCATGTGCTTGGTCTTCGGGACATCAACGTGGATATACGCGAAGGCGAAATCACGGTGATCATGGGGCTCTCCGGCTCCGGCAAGTCGACCCTGATCCGCCACCTGAACCGTCTGATCGAGCCCACCACCGGTGAAATCCGGGTGGATGGCGAGGATGTGCTCAGCTTTGCTGAAGAGCCGCTCCGGCAGCTCCGGCGTGAGCGTATGTCGATGGTGTTCCAGAAATTCGCCCTACTGCCCCACAAGACCGTGCTGGAGAATGCCGGTATGGCCATGGACATCCGGGGCTACAAAACCGAGGACTTCGAAAGTGAGGCTCGCAAGTGGCTGACGCGCGTGGGGCTGGAGGGCAACGAGAACCAGTACCCGCACCAGCTCTCCGGTGGCATGCAGCAACGGGTTGGCATCGCCCGGGCCCTGGTGTCCAACGCCCCGATCATGCTGATGGATGAAGCGTTTTCGGCCCTCGACCCGCTGATCCGCTCCGACATGCAGGACCTGCTGCTGGCGCTTCAGGCAGAGCTGCACAAAACCATCGTCTTTATCACCCACGACCTGGACGAAGCCCTGAAACTGGCCGACCACCTGGTTATCCTGAAAGACGGTGAAGTGGTGCAGCAAGGTGATCCGCAAACCATCCTGCTGGAGCCGAACGACCCCTACATCATCGACTTCATCAGCGACATCAACCGGGCCCGCGTGCTCCGGGTACGTTCGATCATGAAGCCCCCGTCGGACAGCGATACCGACTACGCCGGCGATGTATCGCCCAGGGACAACCTGGAATCGGTGCTCGTCAAATCCGGCGGTGACACCAGCCTGATTTTCCGGGTCGCCCAACGCGGTGAAACCGTGGGGTCACTCAACATGAAAGACCTGACCCTGGCGCTGGTTCCGACACCCGCCTCGGACGCCCGCTGAGGCACCGAATCAGGCCCTGCGAGACCAATACAAACACCCGGGCATCGGCTATGATTAGAGAACGGGCCGTCGGGCACGGTCAATCGGTCTCTCAATCATGTGTCGATACCTCCTGTTATTTCTGCTGGCACTGCTGGTGGCCTGCTCACCGGCGGAAGAGCCCGGGACGGTTGGCGTTGAACCCATCGGGGCCCCTGCCATGCCCCGGGCGTTGGCGCCGGCTTCCCATGGGCGCGTTATAACGCTCGCCGCAGATCCCTGGTGCCCACACAACTGCACGGCGGGCGCCGCTCTGGAAGGGTATATGGTGGATGTCGCCCGGGAGGTGTTTGGCGAGGCCGGGTACGAGGTTCGCTACATGAACGTCAGTTGGGCCCGAGCCCTTCAACTGGCGAGGGAAGGCGTCGTCGACGGTGTGGTGGGCGCGTTTGTTGGCGATGCGCCCGACTTCATATTCCCGGACGAACCCCTGGGCTACTCCCAGATCAATCTCTACACCCACCCCCAGAGCCAATGGCTCTATCGGGGCATTGACTCCCTGCGGGGTCAGACCCTGCTGGCCATCAATGGCTACTCCTATTCGCCGGAACTGGACGCTTACATTGACGCTCACCTGCAGAATCAGGAGCGTGTCTGGATACTGTCCGGGCCGGCGCCGCTGAACCGGGCCATCTACCTGCTCGACCAGCACCGGACAGACGTGTTTCCGGAGGACCGGTATGTGCTGGAGTGGGCCATCCGGCAACTTGATGACGTTGCCATGCCCCGAACCGCCGGTCGCCTCTTCGAGGCCCGGACCTACATTGCCTTTTCACCGGCCAATCCCGAATCGCCGGAGCTTGCCCGCCTGCTTTCCGAGGGCACCCGGACGCTGCGAACGTCCGGGCGCTTCAGCAATCTGCTGGCCAGTTACGGACTGACGGACGTTGACTGAACGGCGGTGATCCGGGAGCCGTCGGGGGTCGCGAGGATCAATTCCCCACGCCGACCGATAGCCGCCCGGCGAACCCGCGACATCAGGTCCAGGAATCGTGCTTCCTGCTGCATCAGGGCCGGCGCGCAGGCCATTCGGGTAGTCGCCAGCCGGTCGAGCGTCAGGCTCTCGCCCGAGAACCGATAGTGGCCGGAGTACCGGTTGCAGGAAGCACGGCCGGCGACCCGCTGGCTATCCAGAAATTCGATGGTGATCCGGGACCGATCAATGATGCCACTGCCAGCCAGGTCTTCCACGACCCACTCTGCGCCGCGAAACAGCCGCTGGGGGTTGCCACCACAACCGTTGAAGGTCTCGCCGTCAACCGTCAGACGGGCCTGGGCCGGGTACTGGATGCCGGACATGGAGTCTTCACACAGCTGCCTCGCGACCGTAAGCGTGATCACCCCGTCATCCTGTTCGGCCCGGAATTCGCGCCCGTGGCGATTGGCGGTGACCACCTCAACGGCCAGCCGCCGGGTGCCCTTTTCTTCGTAGGGCCGGGTCAGGAACAGCTCGTCGCCTTCAATGGTCGCGTGCCAGAATGGCTCATTGCCCCGGGCTTCGAACGGCATCGCCAATGCACCCGGCTGCAGGCACTCGGGGTAAGTCTGATCCCGAATCGAAAGCGTGGCCCGCTCACCCTTACTCCAGAACCAGGTGCTGTCGTCACCGGGGGCAACGTAGCGGGCACCGGAGGCGCTCGTTTCCGGTTTCAGTAACAGCCGCTTGCCCTGATAGTCGATGCCCAGCAAATCACTGCCCTCGACATCTCCTACCTCGATCGCCAACTGACCACAGGCGTACTGGCCGGCAACCGTGGGGCCGGACGGTGGCGGAGCGGTGGCACAGGCGGTGAACATAAGCGCCGTGGCGGTAACGACGGACAACAGACACACTCGTCGTGAGTACATAATCAGATCCCTTGCTTCAGTACGTAACCGGCGTCATTTTACGGGCCTGCGGGTATCGATGCCATCCTTCCTATCCGCGGCCCGGGCCATTATGCTTGGAACCACCTTTCCGGAGACACCTCATGGCCCTTAAACTCTATCAGTTCGCCATTTCCCATTATTGCGAAAAAGTCCGCTGGGCCCTCGATTACAAGGGCCTGCAATACCAGACCATCAACCTGCTCCCCGGGCAGCACATCAAGACTGTCCGTTCACTCACCGGCGGCGACGCCTCCGTTCCGGTGCTGGTTCACGATGGCCACGGGGTCCAGGGTTCTTCGCGGATTCTGGATTACCTGGACGACACCTTCGCCGAGCGGCCACTGACGCTCTCCGAGCCGGAGCCCCGGGCCCAGGCCCTGGCCTGGGAGCAGCGGCTGGACACCGAAGCGGGCCCCGCCGTCCGCTGCTACGCCTACCATCATTTGCTGCAGCGCCCGAAGCTGGTCATCCCCATGCTCGCCGCCGGCACCCCGTTCTACAACCGGTTTCTGCTCAGCCTGGTGTTCAGCCGTGTTGAGGAGACCATGCGCAAGTGGATGAAGATCAACGAGAAAACCGCTGAAGGCTCACGCCACACCCTGGAAACCCTGCTGACCGATCTGGCCGAGGCCTATCGCCAGAATCCATTCCTGGCCGGTGACCGCTTTTCCCGGGCGGACCTCACCGCCGCCGCTCTGTTTGCCCCCCTGTTCCAGCCACACCAGTACCCGGTGCCCTGGCCGGACACCCGCCGGATCCCCGGCGATATGGAGGCCTGGCTGGCACAGTGGCAAACGGAAATCCAGGCGCTGGCCGGGCACTACCAGAGCCATCGGTAACCGGTTCGGCGCCAGGCCGGAGTGGCGCAAACCGACAGGGCGGTTGGCGGGAAACGACAGTCGTAATCCCGCCCTGCCGTGTCAGACTATCCACTCCCTCACTTCCCGTCCGACAGGTGCGTCATGGCTCTGACCGACATGTTCCTGGCCGTGCTTGAACACAGCGGTCTGCTCACCCTCTGGCAGGCCGTGGCGCCCTGGCTGGCCCTGGACGAACGACAACTGATTTTCCTTCTGGCCACGCCGGTGTTTATCGCCGTTGCGGTCTGGGAGTACCTCCGGATTCGCCACGACCCGGCACGAATGGATACCCGGGAAGCGCTCCGTAACTTTGTCCTTGGTGCCGGTTACCAGACTACCGAATTGCTGTTTGCCGGCGTGATTGCCTTTCCGGTTTACGCCCTGTGCTACCACTACCGGCTGTTTGATATCGAGCTGAGCTGGCTCACCGGGTTGCTGACCTTCCTGGGCGTCGACTTCTGCTTTTACTGGATGCACCGGGCAAGCCACCGGGTGCGCTGGTTCTGGGCCGCCCATGTGGTACACCATTCCTCCGCCCGGATGAACTTTTCCACCGCCATGCGCCAGAACGCCACCAACATTTTCAATGGGGTCTGGGTGTTTTACCTGCCTCTGGCGCTGCTGGGGTTCAACCCGGTCTGGATTGGTGTCGCCTATGCCCTGTCACTGGTCTATCAGTTCTTTATCCATACCACCGTGGTGGGACGGCTGCCCGCCGTGATCGAACGGATATTCAATACCCCCAGCCACCACCGGGTTCACCACGGTCGCAACCCGGGTTACATTGATCGAAATTATGGCGGCACGCTGATTGTCTGGGACCGGTTGTTCGGTACTTTTGTGGATGAGCGGGCCGGTGATCCGCCGGAGTATGGCATTACCCGCCCGGTGCCATCGAACCGCCTGTTGGTGCTCTGGACCCACGAATACGTGGACCTGTTCCGCGACATGGCCCGCCCGGGCGGATTATTGTCACGGCTCAGACACCTTTGGAAACCGCCGGAGTGGGAACGTCCGGCCCCTTCGGACTCAGGGACTCGCGATGCACGAACTGCCACTGACACTGACCACGACCGATAACCACACCATTGCCGGTACGGTATTTCAGCCCGAGCAGCCCCGGGCGGCCCTGGTGATTGCCCATGGCATGGCCGAACACGCGGCTCGCTACACCGGATTTGCCCGCTGGCTGGCCGGCCACGGCATCGCGGTGACCACGTATGACCATCGGGGGCACGGCCGCCACTGCCCGCCCGACCTGCTCGGTCATTTCAGCGATAGCCGGGGCTGGAGCAAGGTAACAGACGATCTGCTCCGGGTGCTGCAGGCAACCCGGGCCCGGTTTCCCGGCGTACCGCTGATCCTGCTGGGGCACAGCATGGGGTCCTTCATTGCCCAGAGCTGCGCCCAGCGCCATGGCGAGGCCCTGGATGCCCTCATCCTGAGTGCCACCAACCGCATTCACCGGCCCCAGCTTCAGGCGTCCCGGGCGTTGATCGGCAGCATCCGGGCACTCTACGGCAACCGTCACCGCAGCCCGACCATCGCGAAAATGACCTTTGGCAAGTTCAATAGCCTGTTTGGCCCCAACCGGACCGCCAGCGACTGGCTCAGCCGGGATACCCGCCAGGTGGACCGCTATCTGGCCGACCCGTTATGTGGCTTCGAATGCACCACCGGCCTGTGGCATGATTTTATCGGCGGCATGCTGGGCCTTGATCCCACCCGATGGCGCAAGGACCTGCCGGTGCACCTGTTTGCCGGCACCCGGGATCCGGTCGGGGAAATGGGCCAGGGCATCCGCCGGCACTTCCGTACCATACGGGAGGCCGGCATACGCTCGGTGAGCATCCGACTGTTCGAGGGAGGCCGGCATGAAATGCTGAACGAGACCAACGCCGACGAAGTCTGGACCCACGTTCTGACCTTGTGCACCCCGGGGACGGACCGGCATGATGGCCCTATCGGGCTGCCCCCGATGGAAACCCTCTGACATCCGGGAACCACTCCTGTGCCACGACTGATCCAACGACCGCTTCGCTTGCTGGTGCTGACATGGCTGCTGGGCGTGAGTAGCAGCGCCATGGCGGTTGATCTCCGGCTTGCCGTCGCCGCCAACTTCACCGATACCGCCCGGAAGCTGATGGCCGCCTTCGCGGATACCACCGGCCTGGAAGCGTCGGCAAGCTACGGCTCAACCGGCAAGCTCTACGCGCAGATTCGCAACGGTGCGCCCTTCGACGTGTTTCTCGCGGCCGACAGTCGACGCCCGGAACTGCTGGAACAACAGGGCCTGGGCCTGCCGGGCAGCCGGTTCACCTATGCCCGGGGCACCCTGGTGCTCTGGAGCCCGGAACCCGACACCCTGGCAACCCCGGAGGCCTGGCTTGCCGCCGGTGATTTTAAACGGCTCGCCATGGCCAATCCGAAAACCGCACCCTATGGCCTGGCGGCTCAACAGGTTCTGGCTCACCTGGAGCTCTGGCAGCCGCTACAGCCGAAGCTGGTCCGGGGCGAGTCCATTGCCCAGGCGTTCCAGTTCGTGGCCACCAGCAATGCCCAGGCCGGGTTTGTGGCACTCGCCCAGGTTATCGCCTGGCCAGGGCCGGAAGGCGCGCTCTGGCGAATTCCCCGGGAGTACTATTCCCCGGTCAATCAACAGGCTATCCTTCTGAGCCATGGCCGGGAAAACGACGCCGCGCACCAGTGGCTGACGTTTCTCCACAGCCCCCGTGCCCAACGCATCATTCAACAGTACGGTTACGACACCTCCGACTAGCCGGTCACCCGGTCGACCCTATGCATGCATACTGGGAGCCAGTCTGGCTCACACTGAAACTGGCCAGCGTCACCACGGTCCTGCTGTTGGTGATTGGCACCCCCATCGCCTGGTGGCTCGCCCGCAGCCGCCACTGGTTGCGGCAACCGGTAGCGGCGATTGTGGCGCTGCCCCTGGTACTGCCGCCCACGGTGCTCGGCTTCTACCTGCTGCTCCTGATGGGGCCGGATGGCGTGGTCGGACGCCTCACCGAACAGCTCGGCCTGGGGCTGCTTCCGTTTACCTTCGAAGGTCTGGTGGTGGCCTCGGTAATCTACTCATTGCCGTTTACCGTCCAGCCCCTGCAAAACGCCTTCCAGACCATCAACCAACAACTGCTGGAAGTGGCCGCCACCCTGCGGGCCTCGCCCATGGACCGCTTCTTCTCCCTGGTGATCCCACTGGCACGCCCGGGTTTCCTGACCGCTGGCGTGTTGACGTTTGCCCACACCATTGGTGAGTTCGGGGTGGTATTGATGATTGGCGGCAACATACCGGGCGAGACCAAGGTGTTGTCCGTGGCGATCTACGACCATGTGGAATCCCTGGAGTATACCCAGGCCCACTGGCTGGCGGCGGGTATGGTTGCGTTCTCCTTCGTGGTCCTGGTATCGCTGTATTCGGTGAACGGTCGCTGGCAGCCAGGGGTGGTGAAATGACTGCAATCCCAGGCATTGAGGCCCGCTTCCACTGCCGCCTCGGAGACTTCCTGCTGGACGTCGACCTGGCGCTGCCCGGTTCGGGAGTCACCGCGCTTTTCGGCCATTCCGGATGCGGCAAAACCACCCTGCTGCGTTGTATCGCCGGGTTACAGGCCGCCTCGGGCACCCTGACCGTCAACGGCGAGCGCTGGCAGTCCGGCACCGACAGCCGCCCCGTGCACCAGCGCCCGCTGGCTTACGTGTTCCAGGAGACCGGCCTGTTCCCGCATCTGTCGGTCCGGGGCAATCTCCACTATGGCTACCGGCGCATTAACCGGGCGGAACGAAGGGTCACCCTTGAGCAGGCGGTGGCCTGGCTGGGGCTTTCCCATTTGCTGGACCGGATGCCCGACAAGCTCTCCGGCGGTGAACGCCAGCGGGTCGCCATGGCCCGGGCAGTGCTGACCAGCCCCCGCCTGCTGCTCATGGACGAACCCTTATCGGCCCTGGATCAGGCCAGCAAGCGGGAGATCATGCCGTACCTGGAACGGTTGAGGGACAGCCTGGCGATACCGATTATCTATGTCTCCCACTCGGTCGCTGAAGTTGCACGGCTCGCCGATCACGTGGTGATGATGGACAACGGCCGGGTTGCGGCCGAAGGACCGCTCCAAGACACCCTGGCCCGAACCGACCAGCCCTTTGGGCTCGGGGAGGACACCAGCATCATTCTCAGCGCAACGGTGACCGAACGGGATACCCAGTGGCAACTCTGCCGGGCAGACTTTGACGGCGGCCATCTGTGGTTGAGGGATGACCGGGACTTTACAGACGGCCAGCAGGTCCGCATTCAGGTTCTGGCACGGGATGTCAGCCTCGCCCTGGCGGCCTATCCGGATCAGAGCACCCAGAACCTGGTGCCAGCGCGCATTGACGCCATCACCCCGGAAACCTCTCCGGGCACTACCCTGATACGCCTGTTTGCGGGCAAGACCCCATTCCTCTCGAGGCTGACTACGCGTTCCGTGCACCAGCTTGACCTGGCGCCCGGGCATCAGGTCTGGATGCAGATCAAATCCGTTGCCATCGTCGATTGATGCTGGCCGGGGCGCAGTGTCCCGACTGCCCCCGAATCTGGCCCCGATAACCGCAGCCGTAGCGTGTTATCGGCGTTACCCTGTCAACCATCACATCATTCCCCGGCAGGATAGGCGGTAACGTGACCTATAAACGCGAGCACTGGGTAACCAGTGGCAACCTGAGCCTCTACGCCGTGGCCGAAGGTAAAGTGGACGCCACGCCTCTGGTACTGGTGCACGGCTACCCGGACAACCACCGCATCTGGGACGATGTAGTCGAAGTTCTGGGGCAGTCGTATTTCATCATCCGGTATGACGTGCGCGGCGCCGGACGCTCCGGAAAACCAAAGCGCGCCCGCGACTACCGCATGGCACTACTGGCCCGGGACCTGGAAGCTGTGGTCGATGCGATTATTCCTGACCGGGACTTTCACCTGGCCGCCCACGACTGGGGAGCCATCCAGAGCTGGGAATCGGTGACCTCAGGCAGGCTGCAATCCCGAGTTGCGTCCTATACGTCCATTTCCGGCCCCTGCCTGGATCACGTTGCATTCTGGGTTCGACGGCGGATAACAGACGTTTTCGACGGTGGTACCCGGGCCGTAGCACAGCAGTTGGCCCGCTCCTGGTATGTGGCATTCTTCCAGTTGCCACTGTTGCCGGAACTGGCCTGGCGGGCAGGTCTTGACCGGGCCTGGCCATCATTACTGAGCAGGCGCGAGGGTGTCACCAAAGCCCACACCAATACCCACCAGAGGAGCGACGGCCGGTACGGCGTCAACCTGTACCGGGCCAATATCATACCGAGACTCCGACACCCGGAAGCCCGGCATGCCCGATGCCCGGTGCAGATCATCATTCCGACCCGGGACCGGTATGTTGGCAGCCCCTTGTTCAGCAATCAGGTCAGTTGGACCGGCAAGCTGACCCGGGTGGAGCTGGACGCCCCCCACTGGGTGCTGCTGACCGATCCCGGCAGGGTGGCTGGCAAACTGGATCAGTTCATCAGCGATGTCCGGAACAGCTCGCCGGTGGCCTGACACGAAAAAGACCGCGCACCAGGCAGCGGTCTTTTTCAAATCGTATCCGGGAGGAAAGCGGAACGCCTCACCGTGTGCCGTAAACCACCATGGTCTTGCCCTTTACCCGGACCAGCCCCTGGTCTTCCAGGGTTTTCAACACCCGGCCAACCATTTCACGGGAGCAGCCCACGATGCGCCCGATTTCCTGCCGGGTGATCTTGATCTGCATGCCGTCCGGGTGGGTCATCGCATCCGGCTCCTTGCACAGATCCAGCAAGGTGCGGGCAACGCGGCCGGTCACGTCGAGAAACGCCAGATCACCGACCTTGCGGGTGGTCTGACGTAGACGGGAGGCCATCTGTTCACCAATGAAATACAGCACCCGTGGGTCCTGCTGGGCAATCTCCCGGAACTTGGTGTAACTGATCTCGGCCACTTCGCACTCGGTCTTGGCCTTCACCCAGGCACTGCGGGAGTCCATGTTGTCAAACAGCCCCATTTCACCGAAAAAGTCACCGGCGTTAAGGTACGCCATGATCATTTCCCGGCCGTCATCGTCCTCGATAATGACGGTGACCGAGCCTTTCACGATGTAAAACAGGGAGTCGCTCTTGTCACCCGCGTAAATAATGGTGCTCTTGGCGGGGTAACGCCGACGATGGCACTGCGATAGGAAATAGTCGAGATGCTTGGTCTTTTGCTCAACCGGCTTGACGATAGTGGCCATAATGCGAGTCGTGCCTCCTCAGATACTGGCGGGTCCGATGATTGTTATACACCCGGCTTTCCCTGCGGGTTCGTTCATTATTCTTGCAAATCAGCGCAACTTATAACAAGAAGGCCTGTTCCGGGCAACCGAAAGAGTATACACCATGTCGCCCGCCATGCACCGACCAGCTGTCGCGTTGCCGTGTCTGTGCTAGCATCCGCTGCAATAACCTGTATTCGCGCACACCACGCCTTACAACGGAGAGCACACGCGATGAAAGCAAGCGTCGATTGGTCCGGCAATGCCAGTTTCAGGGTGACCAGTGGCAGTGGCCATAGCATCCAGCTCGATGGCCCGCCGGACCACGGTGGCAAGAACCTGGGCCCGCGCCCCATGGAAATGATCCTGATGGGGCTCGGCGGTTGCTCCTCGTTTGATGTGATGACTATTCTGAAAAAGAGTCGGCAGGACGTCACCGCCTGCCATGCGGAGCTGGAAGCCGAACGGGCCGACGCCGTGCCGGCGGTCTTTACCCGGATTCACCTGCACTTCGTGGTCACCGGCCACAACCTCAAGGAAAACCAGGTAAAGCGGGCCGTCAGCCTGTCGGCGGAAAAATACTGCTCAGCGTCTATCATGCTGGAAAAGGCGGGTGTGGAGATCACTCACAGCCATGAGATCCGCGCGGCGGAGTAGCCGTTGTCACCCCGGCCGGGGCAGCGTGTTCCCGGACCTCCCGGGGGGCCACAGTGGCGGCGACCACGAGGGAGGCTAAAATGTCGGTGCGGCATCTATTCTTTGTTACTCGCGGTGTGCATAATACGCACCCTTCTCCGCCGGTCTGCGCAAAAGGTGAACAACCCGGTCAGTAGTCGGTGGCGGCCTCGGCAGAGCGCTCCTGAGCAGCTCTGCAGTCATTCATCTCCATTGTCCGGAGGGGCTGAGCATGGAATCCAAACTCCAGCTGCACGGTTTCAACAACCTGACCAAATCGTTGAGCTTTAACATCTACGATATCTGTTACGCGCAGACCGAAGAGCAACGCGAAGCGTACATCGACTACATCGACGAGATGTACAATGCCGAACGCCTGACCCAGATTCTGACCGACGTGGTCAAAATCATCGGCGCCAACGTTCTGAATATTGCCCGCCAGGATTACGAGCCCCACGGCGCCTCGGTGACCATGCTGATCGCCGAGCATGAACTGAGCAGTGGAGAGTCGGACAACGAAGAGTCACCAGGCCCCCTGCCCGACACTATTGTCGCGCACCTCGACAAAAGCCACGTGACCGTCCACACCTATCCGGAAAGCCATCCGCACGACGGCGTCAGTACCTTTCGGGCAGACATCGACGTCTCCACCTGCGGCCTGATCTCGCCCCTCAAGGTGCTGAACTACCTGATCCACAGCTTTGATTCCGACGTGGTGACCGTGGACTACCGGGTACGCGGTTTCACTCGCGACGTGGACGGCACCAAGCATTACATCGATCACGACATCAACTCGATCCAGAACTATCTGACCGAGGATACCCAGAATGCGTACCAGATGATCGACGTCAATGTGTACCAGGAAAACCTGTTCCACACCAAGATGATGCTGAAAAACTTCAACCTGGATAACTACGTGTTCGGTGTCAACGCCAGCGACCTCGATACACAGGAAGCCCAGTCGATCGAAGACCGCCTGCGCCGTGAAATGCTGGAGATTTTTTACTCCCGAAACGTGGAGTAGGTGAGCAGCGGTGGCGCCCCGGGCGGGTCACCACCGGTCCTTCAGTTTTTTTGATGTCGCCCGCCAGATTTCTGCGTTTTATATCCACCCCCTGGTACGGTTAACTGTCTCCCATACCCGAGAAAGGAGAACACCATGACCGTACGCACTCTGAAACAGACCATCCCTGCCCTGGAAACATCCGACGGTGCCGGTGTGCGGATCAAACGCTCCATTGGCCAGCACCAGAGCATCCGCCTGGATCCATTCCTGATGCTGGACGAGTTCGGTTCGGATCAGCCCCAGGACTATATCGCCGGCTTCCCATCCCACCCGCACCGGGGTTTCGAGACCGTCACCTACATGATCGAAGGGCACATGTTGCACGAGGATCACCTGGGCAATCGCGGCAACCTCCGCAACGGCGGCGTGCAGTGGATGACCGCGGGCCGGGGCATCGTGCACTCGGAAATGCCCCAGCAGGAATCCGGTCTGATGCGAGGCTTCCAGCTCTGGCTGAACCTGCCGGCGGCGGAAAAAATGAAACCTGCCGGCTATCGGGATATTCAGCCCGAAGACATCCCCGGCTTCCAGCGGGACGATGCCACCATCAAGCTGATTGCCGGCGAGCTGGACGTTGCGGGTGAGACACTGACCGGCGCCGTGTCGGGTGGGTCAACCCGACCACTGTACGCCGACATCCAGCTCGATCCTCACGGCAGGCTAGCCCTGCCGGTCGCGGCGGATCTGAATGCCATGGTGTACCTGTATGAGGGCGACGCCAGTCTGGGTGACAAGGAGAGCGAGCAACCGCTCACACGCTCGGCGGCCAATGTGCTGGCCGAAGGCGATGAGCTGCGTCTTGCCGCCGGTGCCCGGGGGGCGCGATTGCTGCTCATCGCTGGCCGGCCTATCGGCGAGCCGGTGGTGCAGTATGGCCCGTTTGTGATGAACACCCGGGAGGAAATCGAGCAGACCCTGCGCGATTACCGGGATGGACGCCTGACGGCCTGAGCCTCAGGCAAACGGCTTGTGGGACATCAGCCGCTGTACCATGGGCCTGACAATCAGGTCCATGGCCAGCGGCATTTTTGTGCCCGGAATCACCAGGGTGTCATGGCGGGACAGCGAACTGTTGGGGATCACTTGCAGCAGGTAGGGAAACTCGATTTCGGACGGGTCCCGGAACCGGATAACCAGCAGGCTCTCATCTTCGGTGGGCACATCCCGGACCACAAACGGGTTGGAGGTATCCACCAGGGGAATGCGCTGGAAGTTGATGTGGGTGTGGGAGAACTGCGGCACGATATCGTGCACGTAATCGTCCATCCGGTTGATAATGGTCTCTACCACCGCGTCCTGACTGTATCCGCGCTTATGGGTATCCCGGTGTATTTTCTGGATCCATTCCAGGTTCACGATGGGTACCATGCCAATCAGCAGATCGACGTACTGGGCAATATTGTAGCTGTCCCTCACCACGCCGCCATGCAGGCCTTCGTAGAACAGCAGGTCAGTGTCGGCAGGTAATGGCCCCCAGGGCGTGAAGGTGCCCGGCTTGTGTCCATCGGCCACCAGGGCCCGGTCCTCATCATGCACGTACTGGCGATAGCGGCCGTTACCCGTGTGGCCGTAGTCGTAGAACAGCGCCTCCAGCTTGTCGATGTGATTGGCCGCCAGGGCGAAATGGTTACGCTCGCCAAACTGGCCCTTGGCGGCCAGCCGGGCCATCTGCTCCCGGTTGTAGCGGTGAAAGCTGTCACCACTGACCATGGCGGCCCGGAGCCCCTCACTGGCGAACATTCGGCTGAAGATCTGGCCGGTGGTGGTGGTGCCGGCGCCGGAGGAACCGGTAACCGCAATAATCGGATGACGTTTTGACATGAGGGGCAACGTGCCGGCGTTAGGGATGAATGGTCAGGTAAGGCTGTCGAGCAACCGGGGCTTCTCAACCACAAAGCCCTGAGCGTAATCGACACCCAATTGCCTCAGCATATCCAGAACGTCCCGGGATTCAACCCGGGAGGCAATGACCTCACGCTTCATATAGTGCGCCATGTCGACCATGGATTGCACCATGGCCCGGTCCGTCTGGCTGGTGGTCAACTGATTGGTAAAAGCGCTGTCTATTTTGATGATGTCGACCGGAAGCGAGCGCATGAACTCAAAAGAGCTGGGGCCACTGCCAAAGTTACCCAGGCAAAAACGGCAGCCCAGCTCCTTCATCTCGAGAATGAAATCGGCGACCGCCTCGACATCGGCAATGGCCGAGGCTTCAGTGAGTTCGAACCACAGCCGCTCAATGGGGGCATTCTTCTCGCTGAGCTTCTCATAGATGAACTCCAGCAGCGACTGGTCATTCAGGGAATAGCCCGACAGGTTGATGCAGATGCCGCCAAAGTGCCGGGGGTCCGGTGCGTGCTCCCGCAGCCAGTCCAGCAGTTGCCCCACAACCCAGCGATCCACCGCCTGCATCCGGTCATAACGCTCTGCCATGCGGACGAAATCCTGCCCGGTGATCAGGGTGCCGGCATCGTCGTACATGCTGATCAGCACCTCATACTGGGCGGGCATTGTGGTGTGGGCGTGCAACGGGATGATTTTCTGGCAACGCAGCAGCATCCGCTCTTCGTTCAGATCGCTCAGCCCCGCAACTTTCGCGGCAATCTGTTCCTGCCTGGACTGATCGTCGGCACCAAGCGAGTATTCAGCCCACTTGCCATGGCCCAACTGACGGGCGGAGGCCAGCGCCTGTTCAGAGGCCCGCAGCCAGCGCTCGGCACTGACCAGGGCCGGCAGCTCGGCAACCATGCCGACACTGGCCGACAGCCGGTAACTGCGCCCATCAAACGTGAACTCCTCCGCCTCAACGGACTTGATCAGCGCCTCCGCCGCCTGATGGGCGTTTTCCTCCGGCACCAGCATGGCGAACTCATTCCCGGCCAGGCGGGCAACCGGCATACCGTCCCCGACCTGGCTGCAAAGCAGCTCGGCCATCCGTTTGAGGGTCTGGTCGCCGGCCTGATAACCGGCGGTATCGTTCAGCAGCCGGAACCGCCTCAGGTCCAGGCGCAGCAACGACCGCGGATCTTCCCGCCGCGCCAGTTGCTGGTCCAGCATGCGCTCAAACTCCCGGCGCCCCAGCAGACCCGTCAGTTCGTCGTGGGTCGAGGCCCAGGACAGCTGGTCATAGACCTTGCGCACCATGCGATCAATACTTTCGTCCACCAGAGGCCGCTCGTACTGACTGTCGGGCACGATGATGCCCTTACGCATCTGCCGGGCCAGGGCGTCCAGCTCCAGTTCCACCACGCGCATGCCCTGGTGGTTCACAAAGACAAAGCGGCTGAACCCACGGGCCACCCAGACCAGGCGGATGTACTGGGGCTCGTCCGGTTTTTCCTGATCCCGTAACCAGTCGCCGGTGCGCAGCTGCTGGGCGCGATTGATCCAGCGCTGCAGACTGCGCTGCTCCCGCTCAGACAGGGTCTGCTGAGTGGTTTTCCCGGGTTCCGCGGGCGGCATGTCCACCAGCTCTGGTGGTTTGTCGGGGCTGCGTACGAGGAATTGCTTCAGTTCGTCACGAATCTGCGACGACGGCATGTGGTTACTGGAAATGGACGCCAGGCCATCCTGGATGACCCGCAACAGTTCCGGCAGATTCACCGCGCCGTCAGGCTCTTCGGCGAAGGCCAGCAACGAGTCGATCACCACCAGGTAATCCTGCCAGAGCTGGCTGTCTGGCCCCTGGCGTATCCAGGTCAGCGACAGCAGGTCGCGCCAGCCACCATCCAGCAGGCTGAGCGCCGCCTTTGGCACCTTGCGCCCGGCCAGCTTGTGGTTCAGCACCTCAGCCACCGCCTTCTTGGACTCCGCCACTTTCTGGGCGCCCTCGGCGGCCGCGGTCACCCGCTCCACATTGCGGCGGTACACCAGGTTCTGGCGATCAATCAGGGTATCGAGTTCCTGAACGGTATGATCGAACACACCGATGTCCTGCTCGAAGTCCGACGCGATCCGCTGAATCAACTCGTCCACCCGCCGCTGCACCACCGGGTTGATACGCCCCCCCTTCACGCCCAGCTGTGCCAGACGGTTCATCACCCCGCGCACGGGGCTGTCGTGATCGTCAAAAAACGCCGGATCCCGCATCACCACTTTCAGCACAGGCACTTCAAGCTGACGCATCCGGGCCTGAGCGTAGTCGCTGAGCTTCGGGCTCTCCACGATCGACCGGAAGAAGCGGTCAACCACGTCGAGGGTTTCCTGTTGCTCCTCGTCCAGCTTTTTATCGCCAATGTCCCGAACTTTTTCCACCACCCGGTCCCGCAACGGAACCGGTTCGTTACCGGCCTCAACAGGCTGGACCTGCAACTGCTGCAACTCTCGCTGCAGTTCACCGGCGGACAGTGGCCTGGCGTTGGGGGGGAACGCCACCGGTTCCGGATCCCCCCGGGCCGCCCGACTGGCGCTAAGGGTACCCAACAGGTTGCGGACGGTGGCGAACGCCGTCTGGGCGGTCTGGGCGTAGCCCCGGAACTCCCCGCCCGTGCGGCCGACCTTGCGCCGGGTCTCGGGCGGTGGCACCGGGGCTTCAGCCGCCGTTTCCACAGCGCTTTCGGCCGATTCCGACGACTTTGGGGGGGTCGGCTTCTGTTCCGGCCTGGTGTTGGCCTGCTCACTGAGGTATTTGCTCAGGTCCAGATCCGGCAACACGCCATGGCGAATCAGGATATTGTTCAGTTCGGTGTAGAGTGGCCCCAACTGCTGCAACACCGTTTGCTCAAACGCCCGGAGGCAGACCTTTTCCACCTCCCTGGAGGCTTTCAGCTGGCTCAGCCCGGCATGGAAGGACTCACACACCAGCGACGGCCCCAGGGGGTTGTGATGTCCGGTGGCATTGGCGACGCCAAGCTTGTCCAGGCGCAGTTTGAGCTGCAACAAATCTCCCCGATACAGGGTGTCCGCCTTGGTCACCATCACCCGGATGGTCAGCCAGTCTTCAAACTCGCCCTTGTCCACCACCGACAGTTCGGATCCCGGAAACCCCTTTGGTGCCGGTTTCAGCGGAGACTCCAGGCTACGGGCCATCTGGTGCCAGATCACCCGCTGGCGGGCCTGGATCTGCCCGGACGCATCCATGTACTCATTGGCCTGCTGGTCGTTGGCGGCTTTCTGGGCAGCGGCTTTCAGAAATGTCGCCATGGTCACGAAACAGGTGTCCATGAGCGGCTCAATATACTGAATCACCGCCTTGGCAGACTGATGCAGAACAAATTGCACCCGTTCACTGGGCGGCCGGAGGGAGGACCGGTCCTGGTGGCGAGACGCGCCACACTGTTTGAGCATGGCGTCCAAGGCCTCGGGGTTGGGGCGGGTGAAGTGCACTCCCATGGCGCCATCGATACGGCGCACGATGCTGACATGCAACTCGTGACGCCGGGCACCTTCCAGACCACGAAAACGCACCACAAACTCCGGCGGGGTGCCTGGCGCCAGCGCCCGGTCAAGCTTGCGGGAGGTGTCTCCGGAATAACGGATAAACAGGCCTTCGGCACAAAAGTCGGCAATCTGACATGGCCACATCTCACCGGTTCCCAGATCAATCTGGGCAGCGAGCTTAATCGGCTGTCGGGGGCTGCTACGACGTTCTCTCGGATCCATGAACTACCTGATATATCGCAAAGCCGGAAGGATCGCCGGGCAACTGGCCCGCCACCGGCTCGCGTCCCTGAAACGATGACGGATGCCACCTGCTACTATTGGAACCTGACAGTAATATAGCCGCCTGACTCGTGCAGACAACCGGCTTCACTATATCATCCGGGCCCATGAAACAGCTTAGTCAGATCTATCTTCTTTTGCTACTGGTAACCGTACTGACCGGGTGTTCGACCATTGGCTACTATACCCAGGCCATTGGCGGCCACACGCACCTGATGATGTCGGGAGAACCGGTGGCCTCGCTGATCGCCGACAAACAGACACCACCGGCCCTGCGCCGGAAACTGACCCGCTCACTGCAGGCCCGGCAATTCGCCGCCGATGTTCTGGCGCTGCCTGTCGATGAGGCGTTTCTGGATTATGTCGAGCTCGGTCGGCACTGGGTTGTGGTTAACCTGGTGGCCGTGCCGGAATTCTCCCTGCAGCCCCATTGCTGGTGCTATCCGCTACTAGGGTGTCAGGCGTACCGGGGCTATTTCAACCTGGACGACGCGAACGCCGAACAATCACAGTTCCAGGCCAGGGGCTACGATACGATGGTGGCCGGCGTGACCGCCTACTCCACGCTGGGCTGGTTCGATGATCCCCTGCACTCCGGCTTCACCGCCCTGCCCGATGACCGGATGGTTGCCCTGATGTTCCACGAACTCGCTCATCGGGTTGTGTATATTTCCGGGGACACCACATTCAACGAGAGCTTCGCCACGGCGGTGGAACTGGAGGGCTTGAAACGATGGCTGGAGCGGCAGGGCCGGCAGGCTCAGTTTGGCAAAGCGCTGGCCCGTCTCCGGCAACGCCATCAGACCCTGGCCCTGGTGCAATCGACAGCGGCCGAACTGGAAGCCCTCTACCAACAGCGCGACACCCTGCCTCTGCCCCGGCTCAGGCACCGGAAAGCCGCCCTGTTTGCCGACCTGCAGGACCGGTACGCGGCGCAGTCGGAACACTGGGACACCCCCGGGCCCTTCGGACCTCCACCCGTTTCGCTGAACAACGCCCATCTCGCCCTGTTCCGACAATACAACCAGCAGGTTCCGGCATTCCGCCAGTTGCTGAAAGACCAGGGCGGCGATTTCGCCGCCTTCTACCGCGCCGTGAAGACCCTGTCGGCACTCCCCGAGGCCAGCCGCAATGCGCGCCTGGCAGACCTGTCAGAGCGGTTTGAAGAATACTTTTGAATTTCGCTGGGTGTTGTAGGACGCCAGTTTGGGACCGGGCAGGGACTGCACCGTGGAGGGCTGGAAGCCCCGCTCCCGGAACCAGTGTTCGGTCTGGGTGGTGAGCACAAACAACTTCTGAATGCCCTGGCCCCGGGCCAGTTTCTCAACCATGGCCAGAATCTCATCGCCCCGACCGGCGCGCCGATAAGACGGATCCACCGCGAAACAGGACAGCTCGCCAGCGCCCTCATCCGGATAGCTGTAGAGGGCGGCGCAACCTACGATCGTGCCATCGCGCTCGGCCACCACGAAGCGATCAATCTCGGTTTCCAGCATCTCCCGGGACCGGCGCACCAGAATGCCCTGCTCTTCCAGCGGCTGGATCAGTTCCAGCACACCGCCAATATCCTCGACCCGGGCCTGGCGCACCTGCTCATAGTTATCGCCACTGACCAGAGTGCCGGAGCCATCCCGGGTAAAGAGCTCCTCCAGCAACGCACCGTCGTTAACGTAACTGATAATGTGGGCCCGCCGCACGCCCTTCACACAGGCATCACAGGCGGCTCTCAGCAGCGCGGCATCATGCCCGGTAACGGTTCCGTCCGCCAGGCGCTCAGAGGCCTGGCGGGCAGACAGTTCACGTATCAGCACGCCATCCTGCTCCAGCAGGCCTTCATCATCAATAAACACAATCAGCTTCTCGGCCTGCAAGGCCGCCGCCACCTGACTGCCCACATCTTCATAAGACAGATTGAACGCATCGCCGGTGGGGGAATAGCCCATCGGCGGCAACAGCACGATATGGCCCAGCTCCAGCAGTTTCTCAATACCGGCACCGTCGACACGCCGGACTTTGCCGGTGTAACCGAAGTCCATGCCATCCAGCACACCCACCGGCCGGGCCGCGACAAAATTACCGCTACTCACCCGGATGCGGGCGTTGTGCATGGGCGAGTTCACCAGCCCCATGGACAGCTGGCTTTCAAGATAGGCGCGTAGCCCGCCAATGGCTTCCATCACCATCGGCAGTTGCGCTTCCGGTGTAATACGCAGGCCCCGGGAAAATGACGACTCGATGCCGGCGCCGTCCAGGCGGCTCTGAATCTGCGGGCGGGCACCAAAGGCAACGACCAATCGCACACCGAGACTGCTCAACAACGCGATGTCATGGATGATATTGATGAAATTGCCATGCTCAATGGCATCCCCCGGAATCGTCAGCACCACCGTACGTCCGCGATGGGCGTTGATGTAAGGGGATGAATGACGGAATCCGTGCAGCCAGTCGTTTGATTTCAATGCGTGTTCTCCAATCCTTTTTCTTTTGCGAGGCCGGCAGCTCAGTCTGACGAACCTTGCCGGGCGCTCTCTCCAAAACCGTGGAGCGCCAGGGATGGCGCGACCGAGCCCTACAGGGACGTATTCACGGGCGTGTTTTGGAGAGAGCGCCCGGCAAGGTTCAGCCCCCTGCTGGAGCCGTCCCCGAGTTCATAGACAGAACTGCCGGATGAGTCCCTGAAGAATCTTTACCGTCGGTTCCAGTTGGGACAGCTCAATGTATTCGTCTGGCTGGTGCGCCTGATCGATGGAGCCAGGCCCCATCACCAGGGTTTCCAGACCAAGCTTCTGTAGCCAGGGGGCTTCGGTGGCAAAGGCAACGGCGTGCGCGGTGTGGCCGGTCAACTGTTCGCAGGCTTTGACCAGGGCCGCATCCGCCGGCGTTTCGAACGGCGGAACGCCATCGAACAGGGGCTCGAACACCATGGACAATTCACGGCGTTCGGCCACCGGCTGAACCTTGTTCAGGATCGCCTGGCGCAAGGTATCCATGTTCATGCCGGGCAGCGGGCGCAGATCAAAATGCAGTTCGCACCGGGCGCAGATGCGGTTGGGGTTATCACCCCCGTGGATACAGCCCAGGTTCAGCGTGGGCACCTGCACCTCAAAGTTCGGGTTCCGGTACTGTTCCTGCCAGCTTGTTCGCAGGGCCAGCAATTCAGTCAGCGCCTCGTGCATGCCCTCCAGGGCATTACGCCCCAGGGCCGGATTCGAGGAGTGCCCGGACTGGCCCTCAAACGTCAGCCGTTCCATCATTATGCCTTTGTGCATACGCACCGGTTTCAGGCTGGTGGGCTCCCCGATCACCGCATAGCGGGCCTTGGGCTTACCGGCTTCTGCCAGCGCCCGGGCACCGTTCATGGAGCTCTCTTCGTCAGCGGTGGCCAGGATAATCAACGGCTGCTTCAGATCCGTCTCCACGAACGCCTTGGCGGCTTCAATCGCCAACGCAAGGAAGCCTTTCATATCGCAGGTGCCCAGGCCGTACCAGCGGTTGTCCCGTTCGGTGAGGGTAAACGGATCGCTTTGCCAGCGTTTGTCGTCAAAGGGCACTGTGTCGGTGTGGCCAGACAGTACCAGGCCACCGGCGCCACTGCCGAGGGTTCCGATCAGGTTGAATTTTCCCGGCATCCCGGGCACTTCCAGGATGTCCACCGAGAACCCGAGGGCTTCGAGCCACTCCGCCAGGGTTCTGATCACCGGCTCGTTACTGTAGTCCCACTCAGCGGATGCACTGCTGATGGACGGTAATGAGATCAGTTTCGTTACCATGTCCCGAACACCCGGTACTTTCCGGCTGCTGTTTACCGACTGCGCCATAGTTTCCTCTCGCCCCTGGGGCTACTCCTGACGGCCACGCCGCCAGACTTCCAAACCGGTGATCGCACGCACTAGCATCGGGTAAGCCACCTCGCCGCCGGCCACGACCCGGGCCACTTCCAGTTCACGGTCGCTGACGCTGACCAGTCGCCCAGTGACGACATTATCATTAGACAGGGTGACCCGCACCCTGTAGTCGAGCCATTGGCCCGCATCCTCCAGGGCCAGTGGGTGCCAGGCGACCTTCATCTCACCGGCACCGGCAACCACGGGCTCCACCGCGGCATCGGGCGCTGCCTGAACAACGGGCAGGACTTTTTTCAGATACACGCCCGGAACCCTCGCGCCGTTGTACTCCACCCGCCAGTCGTCACCTCCGGTTGCCTCGGGCTCCCATACGGGAATCCCCCAGGCTGGCGCCCCCGGGCGCACAGCCACCGTCAACTCGCCCCCTTCCAGCAACCATTGCCGGACCAGCGCCAGCAACTGCTCACTGGCCATCAGGCCACGAGCGGCAAGCCCGTCGCGCAGTGCGGCCACGGCTCGGCCGGCCCAGGCGGGCGGCTCCATGCCGGACTCACGGGAACAGTAGGCGGCCACCCGACGCATCAGGCCACCATCGCGCACGGTGAGATTCATCGGCTCGAAGGTGCCAGCGGTCAGTTCCGACAGATCGACAGGGTCTAGCTGGACACCAGGCCAGTTGAATTCCAGACTGCCGGTGCCCGCGGTATTGATCTCGCCCTGGAGGCCTCCGGGCTCCTGCTGCAATTGCAGTTCGCCGGTCAACTCGGTGATACCCATACGCATCAGGTCACCGCTGCTGATCTGCTGGCGCGGGTCCGGGGCGCAAGCCAATGCAAGCAGCGCCGGATCGCCAGTACCGGTGTCACCGCCGGCGGTGACCCAATTGCGGAACATGGTCGCCTCCAGGGTCAGACCGAGACGACTGGCCTGCAGCGACCAGCGAGCGGGCACCCGGGACGGGGCAATCAGTACCGTCAGCAGGTTCAGGGGCGAACCGGCGTCGAATTCCAGGCGACCGATCTCCAGTGGGCGGGTCAGCCGAAAATCCTGCCAACTGGCACCCGACAGGACCAGCCGGCCTTCAATGCCCGAACCAATGGCTCCACGCTCGAACACACCGTATTCATCCAGGGCCAGCCGGGCCTCCGCCAGACGCTGATCCGCCAGCCACCAGACACCGGCCTTGAAGACGCCAAAGCCCACCAGAACCAACAGAACAAGCCATGTGAGCAGGCGCTTCATCCGGACACTCCTCTGGCCATGCCGTCAGTTGCGGGAAATCAGGGTACCGACACCCTCATCGGTAAAGATTTCCAGAAGGCAGGCATGAGCCACCCGGCCGTCGATGATGTGGGAGGTGCGAACGCCGTTTTCCACCGCACTCAGCGCGCACCGGATCTTCGGCAGCATGCCACCATGGATGGTGCCATCCTCGATGAGTTCGTTGACCTGTTTTGCCGTCAGCCCGGTCAGAACCTTGTCATCCTTGCTCTTGAGACCGGCCACGTTGGTCAGCAGAATCAGCTTCTCCGCCTTCATCGCCTCCGCCACCTTGCCCGCCACCAGGTCCGCATTGATGTTGTAGGAGGCACCGTCCGGCCCCACGCCAATGGGCGCAATCACCGGGATCACATTACTCCGGGTCAGCATGTCGATCACGTCCACATTAACACTGGCCACCTCACCCACATGGCCAATGTCGACAATTTCCGGCCGCTCCAGCTCTGGTGACCGGCTAACCACTTCCAGTTTCCGCGCCCGGATCAGGTTGGCGTCCTTCCCGGTGAGACCCAGCGCAGTGCCGCCTTGGGCATTGATCAGCGACACGATTTCCTTGTTCACCTGACCACCAAGCACCATTTCCACCACATCCATGGTTTCCGCGTCGGTCACTCGCATGCCGTTGACGAACCGGGACTGGATGTTCAGTCGCTCAAGCAACTCGCCAATCTGGGGGCCACCGCCATGAACGACGATCGGGTTGATACCGACCAGCTTCATCAGTACCACATCGCGTGCGAAGCTGCTTTTCAGGTCCTCGTTTTCCATGGCGTTGCCGCCATACTTGATCACCACGGTCTTGCCGGTAAACCGTTGGATATACGGCAGGCCGTTACTCAGTACCGAGGCCACCTGCATTGCTGTTGCACGATCCAGCGCCATAGTCTTGCCTTTAGTCCGTTGAACACAATGAAAACCCCGGGGCAACGGGCCCCGGACTCTACTCAGAAGTCGGCGACCAGATCCGGCGCAGCCTTCTGCAACTGGTCGCGGAACACCGCCTTGATCCGCGCCAGCGCGTCGTCGGTTTCCGCTTCAAAACGCAACACCAGTACCGGTGTGGTATTGGAGGCCCGGCACAGGCCCCAGCCGTCGGCATAATCGACACGAATGCCGTCAATGGTACTGATATTGCCATCACCGAACTGGCCCTCTTGGCCGAGGCGTTCGATGATCGCGAACTTGTTGCTGTCGGTCACTTCCACATTCAGCTCCGGAGTGCTGATGTCTTCCGGGAAGTCCTCGAACACCTCATCGCTGTGTCGATCCTCAATACCCAGGATTTCCAGCAGCCGGGCTGCAGAGTACAGGCCATCATCAAACCCGTACCAGCGCTCCCCGAAGAAAATGTGGCCGCTCATCTCGCCCGCCAGCAGGGCGCCGGTTTCCTTCATCTTGGCCTTCATCAGGGAGTGCCCGGTTTTCCACATGATCGGGCGGCCACCGGCTTCGGAGATCACCCCCGCCAGACGGCGACTGCATTTCACGTCGTATAGCACATCCGCCCCGGGGTTCCGGGACACCACATCGCGGGCAAACAGCATCAGCAAACGGTCCGGCCAGATAATCTTGCCGGTGTTGGTGACCACGCCAATCCGGTCGCCATCGCCGTCGAAGGCCAGCCCCACGTCGGCGCCCTCGGCCTTAACCCTGGCAATCAGGTCCGCCAGGTTGGCCGGCTTGCCCGGGTCTGGATGGTGATTGGGGAAGTCCCCGTCGACGTCGCAATAGAGCGGGATGACCTCACAACCCAGTTCCTCCACCAGCATGGGCCCGAGTTCCCCGGCGATGCCATTACCGGCATCCACCACCACTTTCAGGGGCGCAGCCACGGCGATGTCACCGACAATCCGGTCCAGGTAGGCCCGACGGACATCCTCGGAGGACTGGCCGCCCTGGCCACTGGCAAAATCACCGGTCTGAATACGCTGGTAGAGGGCCTGAATCGCGTCGCCAGACAGCGTCTCGCCGCCGAGCATGATTTTCAGGCCATTGTAGTTGGCGGGATTGTGGCTGCCGGTCACCATCACCCCGGAACCGGTCTGCAGTTCGTGGGTGGCAAAATACAGCACCGGCGTGGGTACGGCCCCAATATGCACAACCTGGCAGCCGGTCGCCATAATGCCCCGGGCCAGGGCATCCGCCAGCTCCGGGCTGGAATGCCGGCCGTCGTAGCCGATGCACAGTGAGTCCACGCCCCGGGCCACCGCTTCCGAACCAATCGCCCGGCCAATAACCTGAACCACCTCGGCACTGAGACTGTCGCCCACAATGCCCCGGATGTCATAGGCCCGGAATATCTCCGGCGACACATCGACCGGCGCCAGGGACGTTTCCCCGACCTCCGGCATCTTTCCACCCGGACCGCCATCGCCGCCGCCAAAGCCCAGTACATCCTCATCGCCATCGAGCATGTCGATGTCCAGCATGTCCTTGTCCTGGAACAGCGGTTCATCGTCCGCCGCCGTGTCTGGCTTGCGGCCCGGCGCCAGCTTCGGGCGCGCGGTTTCCGCCGCCTTGGCAACCCGTTTTTCAACCGCCTGGGACAGGCGGGACAGGACCTCGCCGGCCGATGCCACCAGGTCCCAGCGGAACGCCGGCAATTTGGCCCGATCCCCGCCAAACACTTTGTGTGCCCACTGGATGAGAAGCGTCACATCCTGACGCAGGCCCCGCTGGGCATTGCCAAGCAGCAGCCAGACCACCAGCGCCGCCAGCAACGCGGGCACACCCACCAGAATGCCAATCATGGTCGTATTCACCGGCGCCGCCGGCACCGTGCCAGGGGCATA
This sequence comes from uncultured Marinobacter sp., assembly GCF_946886895.1. Next base: position 421,205 of record NZ_CAMPJO010000001.1, read on the forward strand.
CACCACGGTCCAGTCCGGGTTCGCCAACGTCCGGGTTTCAACCTGGCCAGATCCCGCTCCCTTGCTGACCACGGTCCTGGCGGTACCGGATACCGTCTGTACCAGAGAGAGCTGGCCACCGAGGCGGGTATCAACCACCGACAACAGCGGCTGCAGCCTGGAGGCATCGAACACCATCAACAGACTGCCAATCGTTGCCTGGCTGACCGGGTTTTTGACCGGTGCCGCCATCTGTATGAACCATCGATTGTCCCGGGGAAAAGCATCCGGGTACAGCGGCTGGCCTTTCTCGGCCCGGCGGGCCAGCTCCAGGCCGGCAAAGCCGAGCAGATCATCGCCGTTACCGGTCCGGGGAATGTCACGATAGGGAAACAGGTACGCCACCTGGGCACCGGGCAGTGCTTTCTGCAGGCCGGCTTCGGCTTCCCCGACACCGGCGCTCCCATTCAGGGCACTGACAACGTGGGGTTGCGCTGCCAGCCCGTTGACGCTGTCCTGCAGCAGTTCAAGATACTGGTTCAGGCGCTGGGCGGCAGCGTCAGCCTCTATCGCCTTGCGCACCTCGAAGCGCTCGCTGGCAGCGGGCTGCACCACCAGGAAATGCACCAGCGCTGTCGCGACCACCGCCGACAGCACCACCACCAGCGCCTGGCCGAGCGCTACCGTATTCAGGCGTTTCAGGCCGGTACCCGACGCCGCCCGGCCCTTTCCGGTTTTCTTGACGGCCTGCTTCGCCGGCTGGTCATCCGCCGATGATTCAGAGGTCTTCTTCTTACCCAGCTTCATAGTCCATCTCGCACATGTATTATTTTTGCCCTGGACAAGCCATTATCCGCAAAGTATAGACGCCGGCCACATATCTGCGTGCCGGCCGCCCCTACCGCGTACCAGTAGAGCCGAAGCCACCTTCGCCACGGGCGCTGGCATCGAACTCCGAGACCACCTCAAAATCCGCCTGCACCACCGGTACCAGCACCAATTGGGCAATCCGCTCGCCCACCTCCACGGTGAAGGTGGTGCGCCCACGGTTCCAGCAGGAGACCATCAGCTCACCCTGGTAGTCCGAATCAATCAGCCCCACCAGGTTCCCCAGCACAATCCCGTGCTTGTGACCCAGCCCGCTGCGCGGCAGTATCATGGCCGCCAGGGACGGATCACCAACGTGAATCGACAGCCCCGTCCTGATCAATTGCGTATCGCCCGGCTCAAGTGTCAGGGGCGCATCCAGGCAGGCCCGGAGATCAAGGCCCGCGGAGCCTTCCGTTGCATACTCGGGAAAGGGAATCTGGCTGCCGATGCGGTCATCCAGAATACGTACCTGAAGATTTTTCCTGCTCATGGAGGGTCCTGTTTGTTGAGATCTGTTGCCGGGCACTGACTCACCGGGGGGCCCGGCCAAGGTGTTCGCCAATCATGGTTACGAGACGCCGGGCAATGTTGGCTTTGCTGTCCGGCCCGATCAACTCATGGCCACCGGGCCAGAACACGGTGACCGCATTATTGTCACTGTTAAAACCCAAACCGGGAGCAGACACGTCATTGGCCACAATCATGTTGAGCTTCTTACGCTGCAACTTGTCGGTGGCGTAATGCGCCACGTCGGTGGTTTCCGCCGCAAAGCCGACCGTGAAGGGCGCGTCAATGCGTCCGGCGATGGTCGCCAGGGTGTCGGGATTGCGTACCAGCGACAACGCCATGGTTTCACCGGTTTTCTTGATCTTGTCACCGGCGCAGGTCTCCGGCCGGTAATCGGCCACCGCTGCGGTGGCAATAAACAGGTCACAGCCCTCGTCCACGGCCCTGGACGCTTCCCGCAACATCTCCTCGGCCGTGATCACCGGGCGCACGTCCACGCCGGCCGGAGCCGCAAGCGTGACCGGGCCACTGACCAGGACGACCCGGGCGCCCGCCTCCCGGGCCGCGCTGGCCAGGGCATAGCCCATTCTTCCGGAGCTGTGGTTACTGATATAGCGCACCGGATCAATCGGCTCACGGGTGGGGCCCGCGGTAATCACCACCCGCTTGCCCGCCAGCGCCCCGTCGTCACCGGCGTCGGCCAGGCCGAGGATGACCTCCGGTTCCAGCATCCGGCCAGGCCCGGTATCACCACAAGCCTGCGCCCCCTGGTCCGGCCCCCACAGCACAACCTGCGGGTCTTCCTGCAACAGCCGGATATTGCGCTGGGTGCGGGCATTCCGCCACATCGCCTGATTCATGGCCGGTACCACGGCAATCGGTGCCTCCGTGGCGCAGCACACGGTAGTCAGCAGATCATCGGCCATGCCCTGGGCCAGCCGGGCGATAAAATCCGCAGAGGCCGGGGCAATAAGCACCTGCTCCGCCCACTTGGCCAGCTCGATATGGCCCATGCCGGCTTCCGCCTCCGGATCCAGCAGAGACGTCCTGACCGGCTCACCGCTGAGCGCCTGAAAGGTCAGCGGCGTGACAAAGGCTTCCGCGCCCCGGGTCATCACCACCCGCACCTCATGGCCGGCCTTTTTCAGCAACCGGACCAGTTCGGCACTCTTATAGGCAGCAATGCCGCCGGTAACGCCCAGCAGAATTCGTCTGGCGACCATACGAGCTCCGTATCCACGTAAAAAGAAAGGCTTATAAGATAGCATGCTCTGGGCACACCGGCAGCCCATACCGGCATCCCGACGTTTACCGATTGTTACTTTTTAAAGTACCCTTTGTCATTCTGTTAACCAGATCCCCCGCAGGATGCGCCGGGATCCGCCACCACACTGCAAGGAAGCGACAATGTCCGATTCTGCCTGGCCCACCGATGAGCGCCCCCGGGAACGCTTGCTCGCCCATGGGCCGGAAACCCTGTCCGATGCGGAACTGCTGGCGATATTCCTACGCACCGGCACCACCGGCATGCCGGTCATGTCGCTTGCCCGCCACCTGATTGAGGAGTTTGCCGGGTTACGGGGCCTGCTCACCGCCTCTCGTCGCCAGTTCTGTGATGTGCGGGGCCTGGGTACCGCCAAGTACGCTCAGGTTCAGGCCGCCCTGGAAATGGCCCGGCGGGTGATGGACGAACCCCTGCGCCAGGGCGAACCCCTGCGCTCCCCGGAAGACACCCGCCGTTTCCTCACCAGCCGCCTGGGCACCTACCCCCACGAGGTCTTTGCCGGTCTGTTCCTGGATAACCGCCATCGGGTGATCCAGTACCGGGAACTGTTCCGGGGCACCATCGACGGTGCCGCGGTCTATCCCCGGGAAGTGGTCCGGCAGGCCCTGGAGGACAACGCGGCAGCCGTTATTTTCGCGCACAACCATCCGTCCGGCGTTGCCGAGCCCAGTCAGGCCGACGTTTCCCTGACCCGGCGACTGAAAGAAGCCTTGGGCCTGGTCGATATCAGGGTTCTTGACCATATGGTTATCGGCCATGGTGAGGTAGTATCTCTGGCGGAACGGGGTCTGATGTAAGCCTGATGGCACGCCCGGGGTAAAGAGTGAACGTCAGGGCCGGAAAACTGGCCAAATTCCCAACAATTTTTTGCGTTGGGGGGTGAGTTCTGGTATAAAAGCGTCCCTTTCTGGCGGCGTCTGGCGAGCAGCGCTCAGTTTAGAGGCGCGATTGGGAGCGTAGCGGCTCCCTGGCAACCAGAGACGCATTAAAACGAATTCGTATTATTGAGACCATTGCTCAGGTCGGAGGCAAGTATGTCCAGAGTTTGTCAGGTTACCGGTAAGCGTCCGGTATCCGGTAACAACGTTTCCCACGCGATGAACCACACTCGTCGTCGTTTTCTGCCGAATCTGCAGAACCATCGTTTCTGGGTTGAGTCCGAGAAGCGTTTCGTGAAGCTGCGCGTATCCACCAAGGGCATGCGCATCATCGACAAAAAAGGCATTGACGCTGTGCTGGCCGACGTTCGTGCCCGCGGCGAGAAAATTTAAGGAGCCGCATCATGCGCGAGAAAATCAAGCTGGTATCATCAGCAGGCACTGGTCACTTCTATACGACCAAGAAGAACAAGCGTAACACGCCGGAAAAAATCGAGATCAAAAAGTACGATCCGGTTGTCCGCAAGCACGTTGCGTACAAGGAAGCCAAGATCAAGTAATACCTGATCCGGCATCCACAAAAAAGCCCGGCCAATGCGCCGGGCTTTTTTGTGTCTGTCAGTCAGCCTCAGAAGGTTTCCAGGTAGCCCTCGGGTAACGCCACATCCATGGCAATGGGCAAATGATCGGACATCGGATAGCTCACCACTTCCGAGCGCCGGATTTCCAGCGATGGGCTCACCAGAATATGATCCAGCGCCTTTTCCGGACGCCAGCTTGGAAAACTGTGGGCGGTGTCCGGCAGCGGCACCAGATCGGTCTCTTTCAGCGGCGTCTGGGTCAGTAACTGTTCGGCGTGGGCGTTCATGTCCCCCATCAGTACCACATGCCGGTAATCGGCAATCAGCTCGCGGATATAGCCCAACTGCCGCTGCTGGGCGGCCTTGCTCAGGGACAGATGCATCAATACCAGTACCAGGGGATCATGCTCGGTGCCGTAGCGGGCGATAATGGCACCACGGCCCGGTATCAAGCCCGGCAGTTTGTGTTCGGTCACGTCCAGCGGCCGGTACCGGCTCAGCAGACCGTTACTGTGCTGGGCAATCTGCCCGAGATTTCTGTTCAGTTGCTGATACCAGTAGGGAATACCAGCGGCCTCGGCCAGATACTGCACCTGGTTGATGTAACCACTGCGCAGGCTGCCCCCATCGCATTCCTGCAGGGCCACCACGTCGTAATTGCGCAACAGCGTGGCAATACGGTCCAGGTTCTCGATCCGGCTCCGGTGGGGCAGCAGGTGCTGCCAGCTCCGGGTCAGGTAGTGACGGTAGGACGAGGTGTTGATACCCACCTGGATATTAAAGGTCAGCAGGCGGATATGCCGCCGGGGTTCAAAATCGGGCACATGATCAGTGCCCGAGCAGGCGCCCCGCCGACCAATGGCGGGGCTGAACATTCCGTTCAGCTGTTTGCGCAGGCGTTTATACATTACCGGGCAGCCTCACCCTCTCGACCATTGCCAGTGCACATCCGGAATCCACACGTATCGGGCCAACCTTACTCCGCCGCGTTATGTTCCCGGGCGACCAGAAAGTCCACCACCTCCAGCATCTGCTCGTGACTGCCCGCCAGGGACGCGCTCACCAGATACTTGCCATTCACCAGCATAGTCGGTGTTCCAGTGACCCGCGCACCCCGGATCTTGGCCTGGGCCTGCTGCAGGCGCGCATTTACGCCAAAACTCTTGTAATTGTTCAGGAAAGCCTCGCGATCCACACCATAACCGGCGACAAAGTCCGCCAGGGATTCGCCGTCGTTCAACGGCCGGCGCTCGCCTGCCAGGGCCTCATAGAGGGCATCGTGAACCTTGTCCAGCTCACCCATGGCCTGCAGGGCGTAGAACGCCCGGGCGTGTGGCTCCCAGGACTTTCCCAGCGCCGCCGGAATCTCGACGAACTCCACATACTTCGGTGCCTCAGCCGCCCAGCTTTCTACCAGCGGCTTGAAGCTGTAGCAGTGCGGGCAGCCGTACCAGAACACTTCCGCCACCTCGATCTTGTCACCGGTATCGGTCCGCACCGGGGTATCGAGCTTTTTGTAGTGGGTGCCTTCCTGCCAGTCGGCCGCGCTGGCCTGGCCAGCCAGGGCCAGCACGGACAGGGCAAGGATCAGGGTTCTGAAGGTTTGAAACATGGACTATCTCCGGTTGAGGAACACGTCGTCTGGAATGGATTATGACCCAGGGAACCTGAAAAGTTCCACAGGCCACTCATGACGAATCGGCAAGGCGCAAAAAACCCCGCGCGCGGCGGGGTCTTCAGCATTGCCCGGCAATGGCCTGATCAGTGCAGGCCAGACACGTAGTTGGCAACGGCTTCAATTTCCGTGTCCGTCAGCTTTGCCGCCACATCCATCATGATGGCCGCGCGGGCGCCGGTGGCTCGATCACCATCACGGTAGGCTTTCAGTTGCTTGATCACGTACTCGGCATTCTGGCCACCCAGGCGCGGATAGCCAGCGGGTTCATTGCCCTTGCCCTGGGGATTGTGACAGCCCGCACAGGCCGGCACGCCAGAGGCCATGTTGCCACCGCGGTACAGCGCAGCGCCCTGCTCAATAATCTCTGGATCGGCCTGGTTGACAATCATCTCCTGACTGTCGAAATACGCGGCCAGGTCGCGCAACTCCTGCTTGGACTTGCCGTTCAGCAGCCCGGTCATCTCCGCGACAACCCGGTCGCCGGACTGGATGGCAAGCAGTTGATCGTAAAGATACTGCTCACCCAGCCCGGACAGCTTGGGGTAAGCGCCCATAATCGGCTTCTGGCCACCCTGGCCGTGACACCCCGCACACACCGCTGCGTTCTGTTCGCCTGCCTGAGGATCTCCCGCCCCGTGCGCCATCGCTGTGAGGCCAACACCGAGAACAACTCCCGCGATCAGTTTTTTCATGCTCGCTCCGCTTCTCTCATCTTGAAGGTATTCTTTGTTATGCAGCCGGCAGGCACTGACCAGTCAGGCTCAAGACCGGGGCTGACAGCGGCCGCGCTCAGCGCGCCGCCCGGAATTGGTGTAGCATTATACATTAATCCCTGACAACTGAAATCCAAAGGAAAGCCAACCGCCGTGGACCCTGACCTGACGCAAAAGAATCTCTCCTTCAACAGCGCCCGCTTCCTGGTCAGCGCTTCCCGTCTGGACGAATGCCCTCCGGACCAGGGCGCGGAAGTCGCCTTCGCGGGCCGATCCAACGCCGGCAAGTCCAGCGCGCTCAACGCCATTACCGTTAACGGCAAGCTGGCCCGAACCAGTAAAACTCCCGGGCGTACCCGGCTGATCAATTTCTTTTCACTGAACCGCGAACAATGCCGGCTGGTCGACCTGCCCGGCTACGGTTACGCCAAAGTCTCCCGTGATCTGAAAGACGACTGGCAGCAGCACCTGGGCCATTACCTCAATGACCGACGTTGCCTGCGGGGCCTGGTGCTGGTGATGGACATTCGCCACCCGCTGACGGACTTTGACCAAATGATGGTGGAATGGTGCGAACATAACAAGCTTCCGCTGATGATCCTGGCCACCAAGGCCGACAAACTGAAGTTTGGTCAGGCCAAAACCGCGATGCTGGGGATTGCCAGAAACCTGGAGGCGTTTACCTGCGTGGAACACCTGATCATGTTCTCGGCCACCGCCAAGCGGGGCCTTGAGGAATGCCGGGAAGCGCTGACCGAGTGGCTGGAAGCAGACTAAAGCGTACCGCCCGGCTCGATCCGGTAACCCAGATCAATGCACCGCTCCCCCATGGCCGCCCCGGACAGCCGGGTAATCAGGGCCTGGGCAGCGCATTCGCCCACCTGCTCCCGGGGCGTGATCACACTGGCCAGGGTCGGCACCATAACCCGGCCGACATCGTGGCCATGAAAGCCGGCGATGGCCATCCGGCCAGGCACCGGGATCCCGCGCCGCTGGCATTCAAAAAAGGCGCCGATGGCAACGTCGTCGTTGGTGCAGAAAATGGCGTCGGTATCCGGCGCTTCCGCGAGGATGCGCGCCAGTAATGTGGCACCCACGCTGAAGGATGAACGCTGTTCGCTGCGCAGCGTCACCGGCGTCAGCCCGTGCTCTTCCATGGCCCGGGTATAACCTTCCTGCCGCTGCAGTGTGCGGGCATCGAGCCGCACCGCCAGATACACCACACGGCGGCGGCCACGGCGAATCATTTCCCGCACCATGTCGTAGGCGGCACGCACGTTGTCAAACCCCACCGCCTGCTCAAAGGGCGGTGTGTGGGTGTCCATGATTTCCACTGTCGGCACGCCTGCGGTCCCCAGCATTCTCAGCGTACGCTCGGTATGCTGGCTCTCGGACATGATAACGCCGTCGACATTGTATGACAGCAACGACGCCAGGCTGCGCTCTTCCACCAGTTGGCTGTAGCCGTAGTGGGCCAGCATCAGGTGGTAGCCCGCCGGCTCGGTGACCGACTCGATACCCTTGATAACGTCGGCAAAGACCTGGTTGGTCAGCGACGGCAGCAACACCCCGATGGCGTGACTGGTGGACTTTGACAGCAGGTCCGGCGCCCGGTTGGGGATATAGCCCAGAGCTTCCGCTTCGGCAAAAATTCGCGCTCGCATGGGCTCGGAGACATTATCGCCACCCCGAAGGCACCGGCTCACGGTCATTTTCGTGGCACCGACGCGATCGGCGATATCCTGCAATGTGGGGCGTTTTTTCTTCACTATTCAATTTCCCGGTAACAATCAGGGCTCCATCATACGCGAGCACTCGCCATTCAGCTTTCCCGCATCCGCCCCGGGGTTTCCAGGGTCCGGAGGCAGTGTTCGACGATCCGGTCCGGCTGTTCGGACACATCCGCCGTAATGGCGCTCTCCGCCGGTTCCGGGTCTTCCAGAGTGCGAAACTGGCTCTCAAGCATGGTGCGGCCGTTGAAATAGTGATCCTCGCGGCGGGCGTGCCGGGACCAGATGGTCTCCATATCACCCTTCAGGTAGACAAACTGCAGCAACGGATTGCCCGCCCGCAACCGATCACGGTAGACCCGCTTCAGGGCAGAGCAGGCCAGCACAAGCCCCTGAGACTCACCCCGGATCAATTCCGCCAGATCATCCAGCCAACCGCTGCGATCGGCATCGGTCAGCGGAATGCCGCTGGCCATTTTGGCGACATTGGCCCGGCTGTGGAAGTCGTCGGCGTCAAAAAACGGCACCTCAAGACGTTCCGCCAGCAGGCTCCCGATCAGACTCTTGCCACAACCGGATACGCCCATCACGACGACTTTACAGGCACTCATGTTATTGCCACCACAAGGCCAGTTGCGGGAACGCGACCAGCAGGCCAAGCGCGACAATCTGCAAGGCGATAAACGGCAGCAGCGACCGGAAAATCTCCCCCAGAGTGATATCCTTGGGCGTCACTGTCTTCAGGTAGAACGCCGCCGGACCAAAGGGCGGTGACAGGAAGGACACCTGCATGTTCATGCAGAACACCACACCGAACCAGATCGGGCTGTAGCCAAGCTCGGTCACGATGGGCACAAAAATCGGCATGGTCAGCAACGCCACCCCGACCCAGTCCAGGAACATCCCCAGAATCAGCAGGATCAGCATCATGAACAGGATAGTGGTCAGCCCGTCGCCACCGCTGACGGCAAAAACCATCTCGCGAACGAATTCGATGCCGCCCATCAGGTTATACACACCCACCAGGGCAGTGGCGCCAATACCAATCCAGATGATCATGCCACACACCCGCAGGGTGCTGATGGTGGCCTTGTGCACCATGGACAGGGACAGTTCACCGCGAATCCAGGTACTGATGGCGATACCCAGCACACCCAGGGCCGAGGCCTCGGTAACCGACGCCACTCCGCCGTAGATGCTGCCCAGCACCACCACCACCGAAAGAATCGGAAACAGCAGGGCCTTGAAGAAGTTCGGCGCGGGCGTACCTGGCTGGTCCTGGTCGGAGGGAATGGGGGCCATCTCCGGCTTCAGCCACACCCGGACCAGCACATAGCCCATGTAAAGCAGGGCCAGGATCAGCGCTGGCAGGAACGCGCCCTTGAACAGATCCCCGATGGAAACGTTTGCGGTCAGGCCATAAATAATCAGCACAATGCTCGGGGGCAACATGGTGCCCAGCGCGCCACCGGCGCAGGTGGTGCCAATGGCCAGTTTGCGGTCGTAACCCAGGCGCAGCATCTGCGGCAGGGCCAGAATACCCAGTAATACGGTTTCGCCGCCGATCACACCCGACATGGAGGCCAGGATCACCGCCACCACCAGGGTCTGCAGGGCAACACCGCCGCGCAGTTTCCGGCCAAAACGTGCCATGGCATCGAACAGGTCCCTAGCAATCCCGGAATGATCCAGTAACGATGCCATCAACACGAACATCGGCACCGCCAGGAAAACGTAGTTGCCAATAAAGCTGTACAGGCGACTGCTGACAATGGGCAGGGCGTCCGGGCCAAACCAGCCCAGGGCAAACACCAGCGCCACAAGGCCGGTGGCGAAGGCCAGCTGCATACCGGTCAGCAGCAGCACAATCAGCATCAGTAGCATCAGCAGGCTGCCGTAGCCGATTCCGAGGGAAGCCAGTTCAAACATCGTTGTTCTCCCTCGTCGTCGCCAGACCTCGCAGGTCACGGACCAGGTGCAGCACAAACTGAATGGTCATGATGACGATCGCCACCAGGATGATGACTTTCAGAAAGGCGGGAAACGGCGGGTTCCACGCCGACCCGGACGTCTCCAGCCGCCAGGCACCCCAGGGCGCGCGGACACCGCCCTTGGCCATGAACCAACTGGCGTAAAGCATCATGGTGCAGAACGCCAGCCCGAACAGATGGTGAACCACCCGCAGCCAGCGCTGGACCCTGGGGGACACGGCATCGTATATCAGCACAATGCGCACGTGCCGGTCGGTGGCCAGGGCGTAAAGCCCACCCAGCACAAACAGGGTCGCGCCGGCGAAGGTCACCGTTTCGTGCACCCAGAGCGTGGGCGAATTGAAGACGTATCGCTGTACGATTTCGTAGAACGACACCAGAACAATCACCGCGAACACCAGGCTCAGCTTCTTGCCGAGCCAGACGATGGCCCGGTCGAGACGAGTGAAACCGACATCCTCGTCGGATTCAGGCAGCAGATCATAACGGTCCGGATTCTGCTCCGGCCCGGAGGAAACGTTTGCAGCAGGCATAATGAACTCCGCGCACCGGGCAGGCAGGGCCTGCCCGGATACTGTTTACGGGGCGTCTTGCAGGTCAGAGCAGGCCCTGGGATTCCAGATAGCCGGTGACGGACTGATAGACCTTCTCGGCGTTCGGGGACTGCTCGGCATAGATCTTCCACTGGTCCCGGGCGATGGTCCGGAACTTGCGGCGCTCTTCCGCCGACCAGTCGTGAACCGTGATGTCGGGGTTGGCCCGGGCTTTCTTGACGGCTTTTTTGTCAGCCATGGCCAGTTGGGTGCTGATATCCTGGGCAAAGTCACGGGCCGAGACGGTCATGATCGCCTGGATGTCCTCCGGGAGCTTTTCCCACTCCTCCAGGTTCATGGCGATTTCGATCAACGGCAGGGAATGGAAGCCCGGATACACCGGATGCGGGGCAATTTCGTGCAGGCCAGCTTCGTGGTTGGTGGAGAACACGGTGTAGTCGGCGGCGTCGATCACGCCCTTGCTCAGGGCCGTGTATACCTCAGAACCCGGCAGGTTTACCGGGGCCGCGCCAGCGGCGGCAAACACCGACTGCACCAGCCCTTCCGGTGCACGCATCTTGAGGCCTTTCAGATCCTCGACACCGTCCAGCGGCACCTTCGACACGAACGACTCGATGCCGGTACCACCACCGCCAACAAACTTCACGCCGTACGGCGCGTAGAGTTCATTCATCAGCTCATAGCCGCCACCGTAATAGATGTAGTCGATGAGTTGGTCAGGACTGGACCAGGCACCCACGGTGTTACCAATGAGGCCGAAAGCGGGGTCCTTGCCGGAAAAATAGCCGGTCACGGACACGTGACCATCCAGAACGCCCATTTTCATGGCGCCCAGGGTTTCGGTGTGGCTGACCACGCTGCCCACGGGCAGCAGATCAATGGCCACGCGGCCACCGGTCATTTCCTCTACACGATCGGCCCATTCCTGCTGGATCTCGAAATTCTTGACGCCGGTGGGGTCGGACGACTGGAACTTGAAGGTGTAGTCCGCCGCGAAGGCGTTGAACGCAAAAGTGGCTGACAGCAAGCCAGCGGCGAGTCTGGTCGGGAACATAATCGGGTCTCCTGATTGTTGTTGTGCCGGCGAATGTTACCGGTAACATATTCAGCCTATCGAATTCGGAAACCACTTACAAGAGGCAAAAAAAACCGGCCTGCCAAAAAACAGACCGGTGAAACGTCAGGGTTTGCGACGTGCTAAAACCTGAGAACTCGCTCAGGATGACGCAAGAAATGTCCGGATTTCCCACGTCATTCACTGTGACCGGAGTATTCGACTAAAGTTCCATGACCGGGTAATTTTTAATCAGATTCCGGCAGCGTGGGCCGGTAGTTTTCCCGCAGGGCCATGACCCGGGTCCGGTACGCCGGGGTCAGGTAGGGAATTTCCAGTGTCAGCACCTGGTAAATGCCCTGCTTCAGTTCGGTCAGGGACAGGCTCGCGCTCTCTTCCGCTGCATGGGCGGTTTTCAGGAACGCCATCCAGTTGGTGATTACCAGCCAGACATTCAGTGACATCGCCCGGCGGAGACATTCTTCCTGAGGCGAGATAATACCGGCCTCCGCCAGCTTCTCGAAAATCCGGCTGATCGACGTCAGACAGCGATTGGTGAAGTCACGGTAGTCCCGCCGCAGGCGCAGGTCGCTGTCCAGAAGATACTCCAGATCCCGGTGGAAGAACCGGTAGCTCCAGAGGCCATCAAACACCGACTCCAGGTAGAACGTCATGTCGTCCAGGGTCATCGGGCGCTCTTCCGGAATATCCAGATAGAAATCCACCAGCTTTTCATATTCCAGGAAGATCTCGTAAATGATGTCTGACTTGTTGCGGAAGTGGTAATACAGGTTGCCCGGTGAGATCGCCAGGTGGGCCGCAATATGATTGGTGGTGACATTCCGCTCGCCGCGCTCGTTAAACAGCTCGAGGCTGGCAAGCAGTATCTTGTCTCTCGTTTTCATACGGTTATCGGCACGTGTCGTTGGAGGATCCGAGGATGGCCCGATGGGCCACCCACCCTGACTTGACTCCCTAGAGTATATACTCTAATAATACCCTCAAGCGCAAACTGAGCACTTTTTCGCCACCCACAACCAGTCGCTGTGCGCCCTGCATGGGCCATCAGCACCCAGGAGAAAGCGTTATGGGAGCCACCGTCGTCCAGCTCACCGAAAGCAAACAGCAGATCCAGCACACACACCAGGTGTTCGAGGGGCAAAAGAAGGCGTTCCGGAACAATCCGATGCCATCACTGACGGAGCGTCAGGAAAACCTCAAGCGCCTCAAGCGCATGTTGCTGACCAACCAGGATCGCCTGCTGGACGCCATCGATCGGGACTTCAGCTGCCGCTCCCGGGATGAGTCGCTGATTGCCGAGGTTATGCCGTCCATCCAGAGCATCAACTACACCCTGAAGCATCTTGGCGGCTGGATGAAGCCGTCGAAACGCCACGTCTCGGTACTGTTCCAGCCTGCCAGCAACCGGGTGCATTACCAGCCCAAAGGTGTTGTTGGCGTGATTGTGCCGTGGAATTATCCCTTGTACCTGGCGGTTGGCCCCCTGGTAACGTCCCTGGCGGCGGGTAACCGCACCATGATCAAGATGTCCGAGTTCACACCCCACACGTCGGCACTGTTCCGTGAACTGGTCGAAGCGACCTTCCCGGAGGATCTGGTGTCAGTCATCAACGGCGAGGCCGACGTGGCCGCGGATTTTTCAGCCCGGCCCTTTGACCACCTGCTGTTCACGGGTTCTACTTCGGTGGGCAAACTGGTGATGCGGGCTGCGGCTGAAAACCTCACCCCGGTTACCCTGGAACTGGGCGGCAAGTCGCCGGCGATTGTCTCGCCGGACGTACCCATGGAGGACGCCGCCCAGCGTCTTGCCTTCGGCAAGGCCTTGAATGCCGGGCAGACCTGCGTGGCGCCGGATTACGTGTTGTGTCCGGCCGACCGGGTGCAGGCGTTTGTGGATGAGTTCCGGGCCCGTTTCTCGGAGATGTACCCGAGTCTGCGGGATAACGACGATTTCACGGCCATCATCAATGAGCGCCAGTACGAGCGCCTTCAGGGCTACCTGGAGGATGCCCGCGCCAAGGGTGCGGAGATCATTGAGATCAATCCCGCCCGGGAGAATCTGAAGGACGGTACCCGCAAGATTCCGTTGACGCTGGTGCTGAAGACTACGCCGGACATGAAGCTGATGCAGGACGAGATTTTCGGCCCGATTCTGCCAGTGGTGAGCTATGGCGGTCTGGATGAGGCGATTCATTACATCAATGACCGGCCGCGCCCGTTGGCGCTGTATTTCTTCGGGTATGACAAGGCCCAGCAACAGCAGGTGGTGGACCTCACGCATTCCGGTGGCATGTGCATCAACGATGCGGTGATGCACGTTGCCCAGGATGACCTGCCCTTCGGCGGGATCGGCGATTCCGGTATGGGGCACTATCATGGCCGGGAAGGTTTTCTGACGTTCTCGCACCAGCGGGCCATTTTCAGCAAGCAGAAGTTCAACAGTGGCAAGTTCGTCTATGCGCCGCACGGAACGGCAGCGCATAAGATGGTTTATAAGTTGTTTATCCGCTAGATCCTGGCTTGGGAGCCTGTCGAGGGCTGGTATCACTTTCCCAACCCTCCATACAAGAAAAACGAGAACACGCTCATGAACGAACGCCTCCCCGAACGATCTGGTGAATCTCAATTGTTAGCACTCGACCGCCGAAGCTTCCTGAAAACCGGACTGGGCGGCGCCCTGTTCCTGGGGACTGTCAGCCTGACGGCCGGGCTGAGCGGTTGCGCCACGCAGCCGGCCGGCAGGTTGAGTGTTGTGGGCACCCGCATGGACGCCCGATACCAGTTCCGGTTTCTGACCGACGACGACATCGTGTTGTTTGAGGCGCTGTTGCCGGCCATGATCGGGCCGGGTTTGCCGGAGCAGCCGCTGGCCAGGCGCACTGCCATTGCCGGGACGATTGAACGTATTGATGCCGGGATCCACCACTTCGGACCAGCCAATCAGAAGGAATTGCGCAGACTGTTTGATCTGCTGAACTTCGGGCTGACGCGGGTGACCATTGCCCGGGTCTGGTCCAGTTGGCCGAATGTGACCACCGCCGAGGCGGATGCGTTTCTGGAGCGCTGGCGCACCAGCAGCATTGGTCTGTTCAACAATGGCTACATTGCGCTGACCAAGATCAGTAATGTGGCGTTTTACGGTTACCGGGATTTCTGGCATCTGTCCGGTTATCCCGGCCCGCCCCAGTGGGCGGTGGATGCTCTGCCTCAATTCAACCATGCCTGATTGCCAGCGGATCTGACGGAGCCAACCATGTCGTTAACTGATCGTATTGCCCAGGGCCTGGCATCGGGCTGGAAAGTCACCGATGGCGCCCGTCTGGCAGAGAACCTGACCGCTGAGGCCGATGTGGTGGTGGTCGGAACCGGGGCCGGTGGTGGCACCACGGCGGAGATCCTGGCCAGGACTGGCCTGTCGGTGATTCTTGTGGAGGAAGGCCGGCTGTATTACCGGAAAGATTTCAAGATGGACGAGCTGACGTCGTACGCCAACCTGTATCAGGAGGGCATGAGCCGGGTGACTCGCGACGGTGCCATTGCCATTCTGCAGGGCCGCTGCGTGGGGGGCTCCACGACGGTCAACTGGACCAGCAGTTTCCGCACCCCGGAGGCCACACTCAATTACTGGGCCGACCAGTTCGGCCTGGAGGGTCTTCGGCCGGCGGCGATGGCGCCCTGGTTCGACGGCCGGGAGGAGCGGCACAACGTGGCGCCCTGGCAAGTCGAGCCCAACGTCAACAATGATATTCTGCGCCAGGGGTGCGAGGCGCTGGGTTACAGCTGGAAAGTCATTCCGCGCAATGTGAAGGGCTGCTGGAATCTGGGCTACTGTGGCGTCGGCTGCCCTACCAATGCCAAGCAGGGTGCGCTGCTGACCACGATTCCCGGGGCCCTGGACCATCAGGCGCACCTGTTCCATGGGCTGCGCGCGGAGCGGCTGGTGATGGATCAGAACCGGATCAGTCATTTGGAGGCCCGTGCCATGGGCCCGGATGGGGTCACGCCATCAGACGTTAAGGTCACCCTCAGGGCCCGCCATTTCGTGGTCGCCGCCAGCGCTATCGGGTCGCCCGGGCTGCTGCTTCGGTCGGACATCCCCGACCCCCACAACCGCATTGGCAAGCGCTCGTTTATTCATCCGGTCAACGCCGCCGTGGCCCAGATGCCCCGGCAGGTGGATCCGTTTTACGGGGCTCCACAGTCCATCTACTCGGACGAGTTCAACTTCCGTAACGGCATCGACGGCCCCGTCGGCTACAAGCTGGAGGTGCCACCGCTGCACCCGGCCATGTCCAGCGGCGTCATCCCCGGCCACGGCGAAACCCAGCTCAACACCATGGCCGGCCTGCCCCATATGCAGTCCGTCATTGCCCTGCTCCGGGACGGCTTCCACCCGGAGAGTCCCGGCGGCACGGTGTCATTGCGGGATGATGGCAGCCCGGTGCTGGATTACCCGATCACCGACTACCTCTGGACCGGCCTGCGGGACGCCTTCCACACCATGGCCGAGATCCAGTTCGCCGCCGGCGCCGAAAAGGTCCGCCTGATGCATCTGGACTCTGACTGGTACACCCGCTGGGCCGACGCCAAAGCCGCCATCCGTCAGCTTACCATGGCGCCCCATCGCGTCCGCCTGTTCACGGCCCACCAGATGGGCGGCTGCGGCATGGGCCAGAATCCGGAGAATTCGGTGGTCAACGGCTTCTGCGAACACCACCACGTCAGCAATCTCAGTGTCCACGACGCGTCGGTCTTTCCGACCAGCATCGGTGCCAATCCCCAGCTGTCGGTCTATGCCCTGGCGGCAAGGAACAGCACCAGGCTGGCCCAGCGGCTGACGGGCTAGCGTTCAGAAAGCCTCAGAATGCTGCTATCCTGAGTGCCTGCCAAGTAAAGGAGCTGTGCATGCCGAAAGTCATCTACCCAGGCACCTTCGATCCGATCACCAATGGCCACACCGACCTGATCGAACGCGCCGGTCGCATGTTCGACCACGTCGTGGTTGCCGTGGCCTACAATCCGAAGAAACAGCCACTGCTGAACCTGGAAGAACGCTGCGAGCTGGTGCGAAAAGCCACTGCTCATGTGCCCAATGTCACGGTCACCGGGTTCAGCAATCTGCTCGCTGAATTCGTACGGGACCAGGGCGCGTCCGTTATCCTGAGAGGGCTACGGGCGGTCTCGGACTTTGAATACGAATTCCAGCTTGCCGATATGAACCGCCGGCTGGCCCCGGAAGTGGAGAGTGTGTTCCTGACGCCGGCCAACCACCTCTCGTACATATCCTCAACGCTGATCCGGGAAATTGCGTCCCTGGGCGGCGATGTGTCGGAATTCGTGGATCCCGCCGTCGAGGCTGCCCTGAAAAAGAAGTTCCCCAGCGCCTGAGAGCCGGAGGACAGCCCCAACGGGCGTTCCGCCGTCCGGCATTGACGCTATAGCATGGGCGGCAGGGGAATCGGCTGATCGTTCACCGTCAGCACCAGGTCGGCCATGACCGCCTGCATCACCAGTTCATCACCCTTCTGAACCAGCAGCCCCTGCTTGATCAGGGGCGCCAACTGCATCCGCAGGTCCGGATAGTCTTCGGCCAGGGCCGCGGGCAGGCTCAGGTTCAGGTGACCGGTCAGCCGGTGCATCACCATCAGCATTTCGGTTTTTTCACGGGCGGTCAGTTGCGGATGCTCTATCACCGCATTGCCGGTAACCGCGCCTTCCGGCGTCATCACCCTCAATGATGTCATCGCGGCCGAGAACCCGGCGGCAGCCAGGTTTCGGATCGCCGTGTTCACCCGCTCCATGACCGCCATCTGCTGTTCGATATGGGCGGCACCGGTTTGCCCGGACAGCGCCAGCATCCGCAACTCCGTGAGGCTGTCGGTCAGCAGGCTCCAGCTCGCCACATCCAGATTCCCGAAGGTAAATCCCAGGTGGTGGGGCCCCATGGCGTCATCGCCGATGCTTAGCCGGTCGAGATCGAGGGACAGCGATGAATCCAGGCGGGTGTCGTTCTCTGTAACCTCGGTCTCGCTCCGCACCGTCAGCCCCGACAGCGTGACCGGTGGTGCGTCCGCGCGCGACATTGCCACGGTGCCCGCCGACAGCTCGCCCTTCCCGGTCCACAGATCCCCCGACAGGTGCGTCATGCTCTGTTCCATGTGAACATCGTTGATGTTCAGGTCGAACCCGGTCCCCTCCAGGCGCAGTGCCGGCCAGACCATCAGTGCGTCGATCTCGGACCCCAGATTACCGATGTCGACCCGGACCAGGCCACCACTGCTGCGCAGGGTCGCGTCGGCCTCCACATTGGGGATCGCCATGGCCGGGGCAGTCAGTTCCAGGGTTGCCGTTCCCCACAGCCGGCTCTCCAGGGTCAGCGTCGGCGCCTTATCCGGGAACCAGTCGGCGTTCCAGCCGCCCGCCGGTTCAAAATCCATCAGGCTGCCAAGCACGCCATGGCTGACGCTGGCCTGGTAGGGTATGCGTTGCCGCTCGCCGGTTTCCGGATGCTTTACCACCAGCTCGCCCTCCAGTTCGGCACTCAGGAGGCCCCGGCGATAGGCGTCGGTTTGCACCTGCAGCACCGGCTGGGACTGGTTCAGCTCCCGGGTCGCCTGTTGCCATTGCATCTCGGTCACGTAGCCGATGCCCCAGGGCATGGCACCGGCTACCAGCAGCACCGCGGCCCCGGCAATAATCCATCGTGTTTTCAAACTGTCGCTCCGTTGGCGGGAAATCAGGGTTTGCTGGTCAGTCGTTCCATCAGTACCAGTTGTGAGGCCAGGCGGTCGTCCCCCTCGGCCGGCTGGTTCTGGATGTAACTGCCGTCCGGCTGCAGCACCCAGGACTGGCAGTTGTCCGCCAGGTAGGTATCCAGGTCTTCCCGCAAGCGCGCGACCAGGGCCGGGTCCTCAATCGGGAACGCGGTTTCGATGCGGCTGAGCAGATTACGCTCCATACCGTCGGCACTGGAGGCGTACACTTCGGGACGGCCGTTATTGCCAAAATAGTACACCCGGGTGTGCTCAAGGAAGCGACCAATGATGGAGCGCACCCGGATATTGTCAGACAGCCCCGGCACTTCCGGCCGCAGGCAGCAAACACCCCGCACAATCAGGTCGATCTTCGCCCCGGCCTGGGAGGCGCGATACAGCGCCTTGATCATCTGGAGCTCGGTCAGGGCATTGAATTTTATGATAATCCGGCCCTTGCTTCCCAGCCCGGCTTCCCGCTCGATCAGGCTGAGCAGGCAGGTGTGCAGCGTGAACGGCGAGTGGAACAGCTTTTTGATCTTCAGGGCCTTGCCCATGCCCGTCAGCTGCTGGAACAACTTGTTGACATCATCACCGATGGACTCGTCGCAGGTCAGGAAACTGTAGTCGGTATACAACCGTGCATTCACGGCATGGTAGTTGCCCGTACCCAGGTGCACATAGCGACGCAGGCGCCCTTCCTCCCGGCGGACGATCAGGATCATCTTGGCGTGGGTTTTGTAGCCCACCACCCCGTACACCACAATAACGCCGGCTTCCTGCAGGCGGCTGGCCAGTTCCAGGTTCTCGGCCTCACTGAACCGGGCCCGCAGCTCGATCACGGCGGTCACTTCCTTGCCGCGCCTGGCCGCATCGGCCAGGGCCTCGACGATTTCCGAGTCGGCGCCGGTACGATACAGCGTCTGGCGAATGGCCAGTACTTGTGGGTCCTTCGCGGCCTGGCGCAACAGATCCACCACTGGGCTGAAGTTCTCGTAGGGGTGCAGCAGCAGAATCGGGCGCTTGCGGATGGAATCGAACATCGATTCCTTGCTACGGATCTGCCGGGGAATGGAGGGGGAAAACCCGGAGTACGTTAGGTCCGGACGATCCACCAGGCCGCCCACCGCGAGTAAGCGGGTCAGGTTTACCGGGCCGTGAACCTGATACAGGTCCCGTTCGGACAGGCCAAATTCGGTTAACAGAAACTGGACCAGCTCCTGGGGGCAGTTATCCGCTACTTCCAGGCGCACACCATCACCGAACCGGCGGCTGAGCAGCTCACCGCGCAGGGCCGAGGCCAGGTCTTCCAGGTCGTCTTCCAGTTCCAGGTCGGCGTTGCGGGTAAGCCGGAACTGGTAGCAGCCTTTCACTTCCATACCCGGGAACAGCTCATCGGCATGGGCGTGAATCATGGACGACAGGAACACCATGTTCTCGCCGCCATTGCAGACGTCGTCTGGCAGGCGCACCAGGCGCGGCAGGGAGCGGGGCGCCGGCACAATGGCCATCCCGGTTTCCCGGCCGAACGCGTCCTTGCCATCCAGCTCAACGATGAAGTTCAGGCTCTTGTTGACCAGGCGGGGAAACGGATGGGACGGATCCAGCCCGATCGGGCTGACCACCGGCAGAATCTCTTCATCAAAATAGTTGCGCACCCACTCCGCCTGCTCCGGGGTCCACTCCCGGCGCCGGACAAAATGGATGTTCTCCCGTTCCATTTCCGGAATCAGGACATTGTTCAGGATGTCGTACTGCTCGCGGATGTACTCATGGGCAACGCGGCTGATGTCAGCCAGGGCCTGCTCTGGCATCATGCCGTCGGCATTGACGGTTTCCCGGCCATACTTCATCTGCTGACGCAGGCCGGCCACCCGAATCTCGAAAAACTCGTCCATGTTGCTGCTGAAAATACAGCAGAAAATCAGCCGGTTAATCAGCGGATGGGTCGTATCCAGGGCCTGTTTCAACACCCGGTAATTGAACTGCAGCTGGCTCAGTTCCCGGTTGAAGTAGTTCTCACGAGCGTCGAGATTGACCTCCTCACCCACCGGCGGGACTTCTACCGGGGCGGGCACACTCTGCTCTCCGCCCGGTGCCAAATGCTTCGCCGTTTCCGTTGTCATGATTCCGATTCCCGTCAGAAAGACCGGCTGCCAACAGCCGATACCAGGGTGTATGTGTTCAGTACCGCCGGTCGCGCATCAGGCGGGCGGCGCGCACGGCAAAGTAGGTCAGAATGCCATCGGCCCCGGCCCGGCGCATGGCCATCAGGCTTTCCATCATCACCGCATCGCCGTCCAGCCAGCCATTCTCGGCCGCTGCCATGTGCATGGCGTACTCCCCGCTCACCTGATACACAAAGGTCGGCACCCGCAACTCGGTTTTCACCCGGTGCACGATGTCCAGATACGGCATTCCGGGTTTGATCATCACCATATCGGCACCTTCGGCCAGGTCCATGGCCACTTCGTGCAAGGCCTCGTCGCTATTGGCCGGGTCCATCTGATAAGTTGCCTTGTTCCCCTTACCGAGGTTGCCCGCCGAGCCCACCGCGTCCCGGAACGGGCCGTAATAGCTGGACGCATACTTGGCAGAATAGGCCAGGATGCGGGTGTTGACATAACCGGCCGACTCCAGCGCCTCCCGGATAGCCGCCACCCGGCCATCCATCATATCCGACGGTGCCACCACATCGGCACCGGCATCGGCGTGAGACAAGGCCTGATTCACCAGCGCTTCGACCGTGACATCGTTCAGTACATAGCCGTCGTTATCAATAATGCCGTCCTGACCATGGGTGGTGAACGGATCCAGCGCCACGTCGGTAATCACCCCCAGTTCCGGACAGGCCTTTTTCAGGGCCCGGACCGCCCGCTGCGCCAGGCCATCGGCATCCCAGGCACCAGACCCGGACAGGTTCTTGTGCTCCGCCGGCACCACCGGAAACAGCGCCATCGCGGGGATGCCCAACGCCACGACCTCAACTGCGTGCTCAACCAGCAGATCAATACTCAGCCGCTCCACCCCGGGCATCGAGGGCACCGGCTCGCGCTGCCCCTCACCCTCCCGCACGAACACCGGGTAGATCAGGTTGTCCGGCGTCAGCCCATGCTCGCGCACCAGACGACGGGAAAACTCGCTGGCCCGGTTGCGGCGGAGGCGGGCAGCGGGAAAAGCGCGGGGAGTCGGATGGGGCACAAAAACCTCCTGAGGGTAAACGCCTGATAGCAATGAGTACGAAGGGCAATGGCATAACGCCCAGACTGCCATCATACACGGCCAGGGCCACCGGTTGCAGACTCCCGCGACAGGTTAGGCACGGGTGATGACAGGGGTATTACCGGATGGAGTCCAGCGCCCGGGCCCGAATCTGCTCGGTTTCACTGAAGTGCCGGGCCCGGAGCCGCTCCATGGCCGTGTCGAGATCCGGCCCCGCCAGCCCTGACGACAGCAGTGCGTCCCGCTCATGGGAATAGGCCTGCCAGCGGCGATCCCAGGTGCGCTGCTGCGCCTCCAGATCCGCCAGCCTGGCGGCGTTGTCGGCACCAAACGCCTGCCGCCGCCAGGCCTGCAGCGCCTCCGGATCTCCGGCCAGTTGCTCGCGCACGCGCGCATACTCAGCAAACCGACGGGTTTCCTGACGGGCCTGCCGGATCGGCTCCGGCAACGCCGCCTCTGCCGCCTCAAGCGCGGCCGCCCGGGCCTCTGGCGTCATCCCGGCATTGGCAATACGGCGCTTTTCAAGCTGAAAGCGATCCACCGCTTCATCGGTAGCAAAAAACGCGTCCGCCGTTTCCGCATCCAGCCAGGTCCGTCTCAGCGCGTGAATTTCCTCCATCCTCCGCTGCATCTCACTGGCTGTCAGCGGCCCCGCGTTGTTGTAAGCGGATTCCAGATCGGACACCGCAAGCTTGTAGTCGAGATAGGCCCCCAGGGTGGCCAGTGCCTGGTCCCTGGCCGGCTGCTCCAGGGCGGCCAGGGAGGTGCGGATACGCCTTACCAGCTGGGGCAGCGACTCCTCCCCCAGCGCCGAGAGAAAGTACTCGAACATCTGCCGGAGTTCGGCGGTGGGAATCAGGTTGCCCAGCCGATCAACCCGGGCCCAGCCCGAGGGCACCGAAGTGCCCAACAGCGACGGCGGCAGGTGATCCGGAACCACCACACCTTCCTCCGACTGCGCCACCAGCACCGACGGGGCGGTCTGCTCCGGCATGGCCCCGGGGCTAACGGAAGCCGAGCCGGCGGTAGTCGACGCAGGGGTGGCCCGGGCAGCCGTATCCGGGGGACCAGAGATCATCAGCCGGAAAGCCAGAACAACTGCTATGATCACTGACACAAGCAACAGAGCGCGAACGGCGGGTTTCATTAACAATGGGCGACTCCGGTAACAACTGTGGCGGGTTCGGGCATGAACCACCCACACAGGTGAATGCCGGGCCAGCATAGACCATGGCGGCACCCGATACCGAGACCGGCGTCAAACCCGGCGCATGCGTTAGTGGCAGCAGCACCGGAGCCCAGAAGGCTCCGATGTCTGTCAGGAACGATCAGAGAGAACGGTTATTGAAACCCACTTCAACCTTACGGGGCGTATCGGATCGGAACGTGGTGTCCACCTCCTGAATCCGGCCGCCCTGGTTCAGGAACGCCTCAATATCCGCTTGCAGCTGAGCGCGCACCCGCGCCCGGCCGGCAATGGAATGACTGTCATCGCTATCGCCAGTCCAGCTTCCGGACGGCTCCAGGTTGCTTTCGTCGAACTCACTCATGGCCTTTTCTCCATCAACGAAAACATCAATACAAGTGCCGCAACCCCGCGGGGGCCTACACTCCGTCTCGACGAACAACCGTCTGCGGCCTCGTCTTGGCGTCTTTATAATCTGCTTTTCGTGACCGCGCTATTTATTGGCAACGTCTTTTTTGTAATTTTTTGTAACTACAAATAACACCATGAATTTAAAGTATAAAATAGAAGCATATTCGAGCCCTGTTCGATTGACACAAAAAATGAATAATGATTCACTACTTATAGGGAGCCGGCATGGCCTATCGTGAAACAGAGAAGATGCGCCAGCGCAAGGCAGAGGCGCGCAAACGGATCATTAAATGCACCAACGAGTGCGTGGCGGAAGGCGGCTTCCGAAGCGCCCGGATCACCCGGATTGCCGGCCTGGCCGGAGTCGCCACCGGGTCAATCTACCGCCACTTTGAATCTCGCGAGGATCTGTTTGCGGAAATTTTCCGGCGGGCCACCCAGCGGGAAGTGGACAAGGTAGCCGAGGCTCTGGCAACCCCCGGCAACGCCGCCGAGCGCCTGGAGAGCGCACTGAGGCAATTCGCCGAAAGGGCCCTGAAAGGCCCGGTGATGGCCTGGTCACTGATTGCCGAGCCGGTCGACCCGAAAGTGGAAGAGGAGCGGCTGGCGTACCGAAAGGCCTACGCCAACCTGTTTGAACAAGCGATCCGGGAAGGCATCGAAGACGGATGCATTCCCGATCAGGACGCCCGCCAGAGCAGCACCTGCCTGGTGGGCGCCATTGCAGAGAGCCTGGTGGGCCCGCTTTCACCCACCCAGAGAGATCAAGGCGCTGCACCCCGAACCGAGAATAACGACCCACTGGTCAATTCCATTATTCGCTTTTGCATGCAGGGGTTGACCGGTACCAGGAGCTAACCATGAACGCACGGCAGCCTCGGCCCGACACCAACGCCTCCCAACCGGGTGACCGCTACCTGGCCGTCACCCACGAGGTCACCAACCAGCCACCGGCGCTGGAGAACTACAACCTCTTTGAGCAGGACACCGCCCTGCGTGAGGCAACCCGGCGGGAAGGCGCCCAGGCTGCCCACGACGACCTGGTGGCCTTCGGTGCCCTGGCGGGCGCTGCCGAAACCATCGACCTGGGGTTCCGGGCCAACGCCAACAAACCCGTGTTCAACAGCCACGACCGGTTCGGCCACCGGATCGACGATATCGACTTCCACCCGGCCTACCACCAGTTGATGGACATCGCGTTCCGGAACGGCCTGCACAGCAGTCCCTGGACCCACCCCGGCAAAGGCGCTCATGTCGCCAGGGCCGCCAAATACTACATGCACTCCCAGGTAGAGGCTGCCCACTGCTGCCCGATCACCATGACCTTCGCCGCCATCCCGTCAATCCGGAAACAGCCGGAACTGGCCGCCGACTGGGAAACACGCATCCTGGCCAACAGCTACGACCGCCGCAACCTGCCGGACAGCCAGAAAGCCTCCGTCACCATCGGCATGGCCATGACTGAAAAACAGGGTGGCAGCGACGTTCGCGCCAACAGCACCCGAGCCTACCCGACCGGCCCACGCGGCCCCGGCCAGGCCTACGAACTGGTCGGCCACAAATGGTTTGTCTCCGCCCCCATGTGCGACGCCTTCCTGGTCCTGGCCCAGGCGCCAGGTGGCCTATCCTGCTTCCTGATGCCCCGTTGGCGCCCGGACGGCAGCAAAAACCCCTGGCAGATCCAGCGCCTGAAAAACAAAATGGGCAACGTCGCCAACGCCTCCAGCGAAGTCGAACTGCGAGGCGCCCTGGCGTGGCTGATCGGAGAAGAAGGCCGGGGCGTTGCCACCATCATCGAGATGGTCGCCATGACCCGTTTCGACTGCATGATCGGCAGCTCCGCCGGCATGCGCCAGGCCATCGCCCAGGCCAGCCACCACTGCCGCCATCGCAGCGCCTTCGGCCACCACCTGATCGACCAGCCACTGATGCAGAACGTCCTGGCCGACCTGGCCCTGGAAAGCGAAGCCGCACTGGCCTACACCCTGCGCGTCGCCCGCGCCCTGGACAACCAGGACCAGGAACACGAACGCCTGCTGGCTCGCCTGGCCACCCCGGTTGGCAAATACTGGATCTGCAAACGCACCCCGAACCACGCCTACGAAGCCATGGAATGCATCGGCGGCAGCGGCGTCATGGAAGACTGCATCATGCCCCGCCTGTTCCGGGAATCCCCGGTCAATGCCATCTGGGAAGGCAGCGGCAACGTCCAGTGCCTGGACACCCTGCGCGCCCTGCAGAAAGAACCGGAAACCCTGGACGCCTACTTCCGGGAAGCCGCCGAGGCCAAAGGCGCCGACCGCCGATTCGACCAGTTCCTGGCCCAGCTGCAGAACGACTTCGCCGACATCAGCGACTTCGAATACCGGGCCCGCAACCTGGTCGACCGCCTGGCGCTGGTCATGCAGGCCTCACTACTGCTGCGCCACTCAGACAAAGCCGTGGCCGACGCCTTCTGCGCCGCCCGACTGCAGTCCGGCGGCGGCATGAACTACGGCAACCTGCCCTCCGGCACGGACCCGGCAGCCATTATCAAACGGGCAACGCCTGTAGTAGGCTAGAGGCATTGCGTCGACTCGTCGTGCTGATCGACCGAGCGATTAAGGCCGGCGAGCGTAGATGCCCCGTACAATGCCCGAGAGCCGGTGAGGGTGGGCTTCTCAAAACCTTGCGGAGCCATGGATGGCGGAGCAGAGCGTACAGGGACGTATTCACAGCGTGTTTTGAGAAGCCCACCCTCATCGGCTCCTGCACGGAACCAGATATGTCAGAAGCCCTGAGAAAACTCCTAAAGGAAAGCAACGCGCCCCAGCAGCCCGTGATCACGCCCCACGTAGGCATCCTGACCCTGCATTTCCAGCTCTACGGCTGCGAAGACCTGAAAGCCAAGCGCAAAGTCTTCACCGCCCTAAAAGCCGTCTGGGGCAAAGAACCCGACCTGGCCGTGGCCGAAACCGCCGACCAGGAGGCCCTGGACTGCGCCACCTGGACCATTGCCGCCCTCGGCACCTCCTCCCAGCAAATCACCCAACGCCTCGACCAGATCGAAAAAGCCATAGAAGAACGGGTGGATGCCGCCATACTGGACATCCACCGGGAAATACTCTGACCCGGACACAGCAACCGGCATGGGGCCTTGTGGCGTAACGTCTCACCACACCGTATACTACGCCCCCTCAGGGATGCCAGTACGCCTGCCAGCAGCAGGTGATCAGTAACCAACGCCGGACATCCGCTCCGGCCATATCCGCAGGGCACCCGGAACCGTCCCTTCGGATGACCACTGAGTGTGAGTGGCGCCTATGACCGGAAAGAAAAAATCCGCCCAGGCCTCCGTCGAGGCCATGTATCGCGTGTTCACGGTGCCCGAGGCGCCGGAATCCACGCTGAGCCGGATTGACCAGAACATCTCCCGCAACCTTGCCGGCTTCCTGCAGGAGCACATCGTTGCGGTGGAACGGGACCTCTCGGATGTGGAGAAAGACTTCTCCGATTACAGCATCCCGGAGAAACCCGTTTTCGTGTCGGAACAGGCCCAGTTCCTGCTCGACAAGCTGGTGGCCAACTCCGTTCACACCGCGTCCCCGGCCTTTATCGGGCACATGACCTCAGCGCTGCCGTACTTCATGCTGCCGCTGTCCAAAATCATGATTGCCCTGAACCAGAACCTGGTCAAAACCGAAACCTCCAAGGCCTTCACCCCCATGGAGCGCCAGGTACTGGGGATGATCCACCGCCTGGTGTATCAGGAGGATGGTGCTTTTTATCGCAAGTGGATGCACGACCCCCGCTACGCCCTGGGTGCCATGTGTTCCGGCGGTACCGTCGCCAACCTGACGGCCCTCTGGGTCGCCCGTAACCGCGCCTTCCCGGCCGAGGGAAGCTTTCGCGGCCTGCATCAGGAAGGCCTGTTCCGGGCGCTGAAATACTACGGTTACGAAGGCGCGGCCATCGTCGTCTCCCGTCGCGGCCACTACTCCCTGCGCAAAGCCGCCGACGTACTCGGGCTGGGCCGCGAGGCCCTGATTCCCGTGGATACCGACGACGAAAACCGGATCCAGACCGACGCCCTGCGCGACAAATGCCTGGAACTGCAGCGCCAGAAAATCAAAGTCATGGCCATCTGCGGCGTGGCGGGCACCACCGAAACCGGCAACGTCGACCCCTTGGACGCCATGGCCGACATCGCCCGGGAATTCGGCGCCCACTTCCACGTCGACGCCGCCTGGGGCGGGCCAACCCTGTTCTCTCGCACCTACAAACACCTGCTGCGTGGCATCGAGAAAGCCGACTCGGTCACCTTCGACGCCCACAAACAGCTTTACGTGCCCATGGGCGTGGGCCTCGTCGTGTTTCGTGACCCGAGCCTGGCCAGCGCGGTGGAACACCACGCCCAGTACATCATCCGGAAAGGCTCCCGGGACCTCGGCAGCACCACCCTCGAGGGCTCCCGGCCCGGCATGTCCATGCTGATCCACTCCGGCCTGAAAATCCTGGCCAGAGAGGGCTACGAGATCCTGATTGACCAAGGCATCGACAAGGCCAGAACCTTTGCCGACATGATCGAAGCGGAGCCGGATTTCGAACTGGTCACCAAACCGGAACTGAACATCCTGACCTACCGCTACTGCCCGGAGAACGTTCAGCAGGCGCTGGCGGTTGCCGATCCACTACAGGCGGAAAAGCTCAATACCTGCCTGAACCGGATCACCAAGTTCATCCAGAAAACCCAGCGGGAACGGGGCAAGGCGTTCGTCTCACGGACCCGACTGGAGCCGGCCCGTTATTTCAATTTTCCGTGCATCGTGTTCCGGGTGGTGTTGGCAAACCCGTTGACCACAAAGGAAATCCTGGCGGACATCCTGGCAGAACAAAGGGATTTGTCAGGGGATGAGGGCATCGAAGATGAAATCAGCATCCTCCATCAGATGGCGGATGCGGTACTGAAACAGGCCAGCCCAAACGCGAGACAGGCCTGAAGCCAACACCAAAAGTCTGGTGAGCCAGTAGGGTGGACGTTTCGAAAACTGTGCGGAGCCAGGGATGGCACTTTGCCCGGCACACCGCAAGTGGGGCAGAGGCTCCGAGTTTAACCCAACCTCAGTAAAGCGCCTCTTCATCATCCAGCACATCGTGGATGATATCCAGAAACATGCGGTCCGCCTCACTCCACTTTTCCGGAATCCGGATCGTCGTGTTGGCGCTGATTTCCCGGGCAACAATCTCGTCGGCATTGGGCTCATTGCGGTGCTTGCGGGCGATCTCCATGGACTTGACGGCGATGGTCGGGTCGCTCAGCACCTTTTTGATAAACACCCGGAGCTCGTCAATCATCCTGGCCTGACGGCTCTCACTTGATGTACTCATACTTCACTCCCCGGACAATTGGATGCTCGGGAGGCAAGCTGCCCCCGTGCTATCTGTATAGTATGGCCAAACTGGTCTGTGACAACCAGCCCGGCGCATCAGATCAGCAGGCCCCGAAGGGTAAAGAACAGGATGGCAGCCATCAGCGCCGACGCCGGCACGGTAATGATCCAGGCCGCGGCAATCCGGAACAGGTGCGAGCGCTTGACCATCTCCTCGCGGTAAATCTTTTTCAGCCGCTTACGCTCGGATTTCGACAACGGCACCTGCTTCTTCTTTTTCGCCTGCTTGAGCAGCTTCTCCATCTCCTCGACCGAGGCGTTGCGGAAGTCGTCCAGGAACGGCTTCAGGCGTTCCTGTTCGTCCTGGTCGTGATGCTCCATGATCTTGTGCAGCTGGGTGGCGTAATTGGATTTCAGGTACTCCCGGAGAAACCCGACGCCGAATACGCCGCCAATGGCGATGTGGGTTGAACTGACCGGCAGGCCCAACTGCGAGGCCAGGATAACCGTGAGCGCGGCGGACAAGGCCACACAGAATGCCCGGGTCTTGTCCAGCTCGGTAATCTCGCTGCCCACGGTCTTGATCAGCCGTGGCCCGAACAGCATCAAGCCAATCGCCAGCCCCAGGGCGCCGACCATCATGACCCACAGCGGGATACTGGCAGAGGTGACCACGGCACCGGCGGAAAGCGCATCGTTGATCGCCGCCAGCGGCCCGATAGCATTGGCAACATCGTTGGCGCCGTGAGCGAAGCTGAGCAGTGCCGCCGCAAAAATCAGCGGCCAGGTGAACAGGGTATTCACCCCACCGGCGTTGTTCTCCATGGTGGCGGCCTTGCGACCCACCAGCGTCCGCATGGCAACAAAGACCACGGCAGCAGCCGCCAACCCGATCAGGGTGGCCTCCAGAAACTCGACCTCCACGATCTTTTTCACACCCTTGATCATCAGGTAGGTGCCAAAGGCCCAGGCCATAATCGCCACCAGCCAGGGCACGAAGGTGCGGGCCGCCGGAATGACATTCTTGCGGTAGAGCACCGTTTTCTTGATCACAAACAGGAACAGCGCCGCCAGGGCGCCGCCGAGCACCGGCGAAATCACCCAACTGGCCGCAATCTTGCCCATGACGGCCCAGTCGGCAATGCCCCAGCCACCCGCGGCAATCCCGGCGCCCAGCACACCCCCTACAATGGAATGCGTGGTGGATACCGGCGCGCCCATCCAGGTGGCCAGGTTAAGCCACAGGGCCCCGGCCAGCAGCGCTGCGGTCATCAGCCAGACGAAGGCCTGACCGTTGTCCAGTGACGATGGGTCGATGATGCCGCCCTTGATGGTGGACACCACATCCCCGCCGGCGATCAGGGCGCCCCCGGCCTCGAAAATCGCGGCAATGATCACCGCGCTGCCAAGGGACAATGCCCCGGCCCCGACGGCCGGGCCAACATTGTTAGCGACGTCGTTGGCACCGATGTTGATGGCCATGTAGCCGCCGATGACGGCGGCGGCCATCAGCAACATACTGTTCGGCATGCCCTCGCTGAACGCACCGACCGTCAGCCAGACGCCAAGCAGAAATAATAAGCTGAAACCAACCCGGTATCGTTCCGTGGAGGGGCTGGTGAGAAGGGTATCCAGGTATCCGCTTGAACGGGCCATAACAGATGAGGTCTCTTTTGGTCTGAATGAAGCAGGCACGGGCCCTGCGCGGCAACTATAAATTTTTTGCCATGAAATTGAAACATAACGGTCATGTTTCACACAGATCACAGAAACCGCTGAAGGGGCTGCAATGTTGCGCCTGTTTGGCTCATACTCGCCGCATAACGCCACCTTATAAAAATCCCACAAGGCTGCCATGACCACACCCATCCCCACCGGCCACCACGCCGTCGGTGAACGCGAAGAGGCCCAGGTATCACGGCTTTTGACCGGGTTGTCGGCCATGGCCATTGCCTTCCTGCTGGGCATTGGTGGCAAGGCCTGGTTCGTTGGCCACACCAGCCACGCCATCACCCTCTGGTGTTTCAGCGCACTGGTGGCCGGCAACATGCTGTGGTTCGCCCGCACCCGTGATCGCCTGCTCCAGAAGGGCGGGATGATCGTTATTGTCGGGCTGCTGTTTGCCTACCTGGTGGCGTCCGGCGGTGAGAGCAACACCGGGCCGCTCTGGTTCTATGTCTTTCCGCCGCTGCTCTTCTACCTGACCAGCCTGAAAACCGGCACGGCGGTCTTGCTGTTCTGCTCTCTGGTGACAGTGGTGGTGTTTCAGTTCCCGGCATTGCCGCTAGTCGCGGCGGAATACAGCACCGATTTCAAAATCCGTTTTTTTGCCACCCTTATCTTCGAGTCGATCTTCTGTTTTGTGCTCGAGGCCAGCCGCCTCAAGGCCCGGAACGAACTGCTGGCTTTGGCGGAATCCCATGAGAAAGCCTCCAGAACCGACGACCTGACGGGGCTGTCCAATCGGCGCGACATGCAGGAACGACTGGCCACCGAGTTCTCCCGTCACCAGCGGGCGGGCCATCATTTCTCCGTTGTCCTGGTCGATCTGGATTTGTTTAAAAATATCAATGACCACTACGGACACGACGCCGGCGACCAGGTACTGCGACAATTCGCCAGTCTGATGAAAACCGTTATCCGGCAAACCGACATTGGTGCCCGCTGGGGCGGTGAGGAATTCCTGATACTGCTGCCGGACACCTCCCTGTTACAGGCGCTCACCCTCGCCGAACGGCTGCGGTCGGAGGTCGCCAGCACCCCCTTCCGCTCCGGCAACCAAACCCTGCCAGTAACCATCAGCGCCGGGGTCTGCTCCATCGCCAGCATCGGCTCGGTGAATGAACTGCTCCGGCAGGCGGACGTACACCTGTACAACGCCAAGGAAACGGGGCGAAACCGCATTGCTCCCCGGGTCCGCAGCCAGTGCGCAGGGCCCGCTGAACACACCGCGCCTTGAGCCCCGGCCAGCCCGCCGTTATGATCGTGTGCCATACGAGCCTCAGGGCGTCAATTCCAACCGTCAACAGGAAAACCACATGGCAGCCATCCGCCTCCTGGTCGGCAGCGTGTACGGTGGCGCGCTGCTGACCGCCCGGGAAATCCGGACCACCCTGGAATCCGAAGGCCATCGGGTGACACTGCTGGAAGCGCCGGAACTCGGTGACATCACCTGCAACGACGAGCCCCTGCTCGTGTGCACCGCCACCACCGGCCAGGGCGAGCTGCCGCCCAACCTGCTGCCGTTCTATCTCGATCTCAGGGAGCAACTGCCGCAGCAGCCGGGTCGCCCGTTCGGGCTCATCGTGCTGGGTGACAGCTCCTACGGCGACACCTTCTGCGGCGCCGGCGACCTGATGGAGGAGGCGCTGTACGAGACCGCCGCCCGCAAAGTCGGCGAGACCCTGCGCATCGATGCCCTGGAAACCGCCGAACCCGAGCAGGAAGCCCTGCCCTGGGTGCGTCACTGGCTGACCCTGCTGGATGCCACGGACGCCTGAACCGCGCCGGCATGACGGGAAACTTGAGCCGCCGAACGCGACACGCCATACTCGAAGAAACCATAAGAAAACGGTAACCCGTGGCACCCAATCAATGGCTCCGATTGCTGGCAGCGTTACTGCTGTCCGTCCTTGCGCTCCCCTCACAAGGGGCTGAGCCCCCGTATATCCCGGAGATCGAGTACCTCCGCGTGGACGCCGGCGCCGAAATCCCGGCCCCGGTCGCGCTCACCACCGGCGACTGGCAACCGCTGGCGGATGACAGCCCGAACTTCGGTTACATCCGGGATACCGTCTGGCTGCGGTTTCCGGTCACGGCTCCGGCCAACCTGCTGGAAGTCCGCTACTCCCAACTGGACAACATCACCTTTTACCTGGTCGAGAACGGCTGGGTAGTCCGGAAGGTTGTGACCGGCGACCACCTTCCGTTCCAGCAACGCCCGATTCGCCACCGCCACTTCCTGTTCCCCTTCGAAACGCAGCCTGGCTCGAGCTACCAGATACTCCTGAAGGTGAACACCCAGGGCGCGATGCAGATTCCCCTGCGCCTCTGGCAGGCCCGGGATTTTTTCGAGCATTCCGTCACCGAAGACCAGTTGCATGCGGTGTATTACGGCATTCTGATCACCGCCATCTTTTTTAACCTGTTCATCTTCAGCGCCCTGCGTGAAAAGGTTTACCTGCTCTACGTCCTGTCGACGCTGGGCTATCTGGTGCTGGTCGGCACCCTCAATGGCACCACGTTCCAGTTGCTCTGGCCTGACAGCCCCGAGATACAGAACCGCGCGATGCTGCTGTCCGTGCCCTTTGCCATGATCTTTACCCTGCTGTTTTCCCAGTCCTTCCTGAAACTCAGGCGTACCGGGCCAACGCTCAACCGGCTGGTGACGTTTACCGTGGCGCTGAACCTGATCATTGCCACCCTGACGTTCTTCGTCGATTACAGTACCGGGAGCCGGCTGACCGTAGCCCTGGCCATTCCCGGCTGCCTGTTACTGACCGCACTCGGGCCGATCCAGTGGGCCAAGGGCAATCCCCAGGCCAGCTACTACACCCTGGCCTGGGGCGCCCTGACCCTGGGCAGTGCCATCACCGCAGCCAACAAATACGGATTGTTGCCAAACAATTTTCTGACCACCTACGGTATGGAAATCGGCTCTGCCCTGGAGGCCATTCTGCTCACCATGGCCCTGGCGGCCCGGCTCTATCAGGAGCGTCAGGACAAGGTAGAGGCACGGGAAGCGGAACTCCGGGCCATGGCGGCCAGACGCTCGGCGGAACTGAGGCTGATGGATCAGGCCCTGCACAACCCGCTCACCGGGCTGCCGAACCGCATCAGCTTTGAAATGACCCTGAATGACCTGATGATGCGGCATCCGGAAAAGCGCTACGGGGTCATTGTGATACACCTGAACAACCTGCAAGCGGTGACCAAAACCCTGGGCCACCACAACAGCGACCGGTTGCTGGAGCTGGCCTCGAAGCATTACAACGCCGTGGTACGGGAACTGCCGGGCTGCCTGCCAGTGGAACAGACCGACGAACGCCACTATTTCCTGGCCTCGCTGGACCCACAGACCTTCGCCTTCGTGGTCAACGCCAGCCAGCTCGAATCCGCCCCCCGGGCCATCGTCCGGGGTATGGAAGCGATCCGCTACCCGATTGATTACCTGGGCATGCAGGTGCCGCTGGACCCGCGACTGGGTGCCGCCATCTTTCCTGACCACGGTATAGACGCCACCACCCTGATCCGGCGTGCAATCATTGCCGAAGGTTCCGAGTCGGCAAAAACGCGGGGCATTGCCCGGTACCAGCCTGCCCGTGATTCCTACAGCGCGGATCGGCTGACCATGGTGTCGGAACTGAAACACGCCCTGCAGCACAACGAACTGGCGCTCTACCTGCAACCCAAGCTGTGCCTGAAAACCGATGCCATCGTCGGGCTGGAAGCACTGATCCGCTGGCCGGGCCGTAAACATCCGGTGCAGGCCGATGAGATTGTTGTACTGGCGGAGCAGACCGGCCTGATCAAGCCCCTGACCCGCTGGGTTCTGGAGCAGGCCCTGGAACTGCGTACCCACCTGCTGGCACAGGACTGGCCGCTTGGTATCTCGGTCAATATCTCGCCCAACAACCTGCGGGAGCCGGATTTCCCGTTGTTCGTGCAGCGGCTGATGAACACCTTCCAGGGCCACCAGGGCACCATCACCTTCGAAGTGACCGAAACCTCCATGATGCAGGACCCGGTCAACTCCCTGAAGGCCCTGAACGCCCTGAGCACCACCGGCATCCCGGTCTCAATTGACGATTTCGGGTCCGGCTATTCCTCGTTGTCCTACATCAAACAGCTGCCCGCCAGCGAGATCAAGATTGATCGTTCCCTGGTGGCCGACCTGGCCACCCAGGCCGAAGACCGGGTGATTGTGCAGACCACCATCGAGATGTGTCATAGCCTCGGCTATCAGGTGGTTGCCGAGGGCGTCGAGGATCAGGCCACTGTAGACCTGCTGCGGGCCATGGGTTGCGATATGATCCAGGGCTACGTGCTGACGCCACCTTTGCCTTTCAACGAAATGCTGGCCTGGCTCCAGCGCCACCCCGGACGGGCCCGACAGCGGCAACTGGGGTGAAACTGATCGTGACAGGCCCCACCACCGTCAGCGTTGGCGGATCAAAGCTTCCTGGGTGGTGGATGCCACCAGCGCCCCCGACTGATTGAAGAAATTGCCCCGGTTAAAGCCCCGCCCGGCGGATGCGCTGGGGCTGTCCTTGTCGTACAGCAGCCACTCATCCATGCGGAAATCCCGGTGAAACCAGATGGCGTGATCCAGGCTGGCCACCTGCAGGTTCTTGCTCATGAAGGTCACACCATGGGGATTGAGCGAGGTGCCGAGGAACTGGAAATCCGATGCGTAGGTGAGCAGACACCGATGCAGCACCGGATCATCCGGCAGGTGCCCCTGGGCGCGGAACCAGCTCTGTTTATGGGGCGGACGCTTTTCCGGCTTGAACGGGTTCACCGGATCCACCGGGCGAATCTCGATGGGCCGGTCCCGGGTCAGTGATTCCCGCATTTTCTCGGGCACATGGGGCGCAATCAGCTTGCCCCACTCCGCCTCGGATTTGAGAGTATCCGGCGCCGGCGCATCGGGCTGGTCCAGCTGGTGCTCAAACCCAATCTCGGCCACCTGAAAGGACATGGAACCGGTCAGGATTTCCTTGCCTCCCTGGCGGGCAATCACCCGGCGTACGGAAAAACTGCCACCGTCACGCACCCGCTGCACTTCGTAATCGATCGGCATGCTGTGATTGCCCGGGCGCAGGAAATAGGCATGCAGGGAGTGGCACAGCCGTCCCTCCACGGTCCGGCTCGCCGCCATCAGCGCCTGCCCCAGCACCTGCCCGCCGAAAACATTGGGAAAACCCAGGTCTTCACTGTCGCCCTGAAAGTGATCGTCGCCGATCGGAGAAAGGTCCAGCAATTCCACCAGCTTTTTGGTTACTTCAAGCATGCCTGCTCCTTCATTCGTTACTCGTTATCAGCCGTGAATCGGCGGCACTTCCCTGGACAACGCCTGCTTTTCCACCGCGAAGCGACCAGTCAGGGCAAACCCCAGAACCTCGCTCTGCGGGTTTCTGAACAGCGCCTTGACACTGGTACCGTCCCGCTCAACCTCCCAATCGCCGTCGGCACCCGCCGGCGGCGGGCACACAGCGGTCGGGCAGCAGGGGGTCTTGATCATCACCGGCATGGCGCCATAGCTCACTTCCGCCCGTTCCCCGGTGAGGGTTTTCGCCAACGCACGGGCACACGCCATCAATGGCAGTACGTACAGCAGCACATGGCCATCCACCTCGGCGCAGTCGCCCAGGGCATAGACATCCGGGGCCGAGGTCTCCAGGGCCCGGTTCACGGTAATGCCCCGCCCGGTGGCCAGCCCGGCACCCTGGGCCAGGCCGATCCGGGGCCGGAGGCCCACTGCGGAGATCACCAGATCGGCATCAACGGTATCGCCATTGGCCAGGTTCAGGCGCACCCCGTTGCCGTGCCGGTCCAGTCGTTCTACCACGGTTTCCAGATGAAAGCGCACCCCCAGGTTCTCCAGCTCCCGTTGCACGGCATGGGCCGCCACATCCGGCAGCAGACCGGGCATCACCGCATCGGACGGCGCGATGACATCCACCGAATAATCGCCGTTACGCAAGTCGTTGGCAAACTCGCAGCCAATCAGCCCGGCGCCCATGATCGCGATCCGCCTGCCGTTGGCCAGTGCCTTGCGAAAGGCCCGGTAGTCCATCAGATCGTTGATCGAAAACACACGCTCCTGGCCATCGCCGTCCAGGCCAAGACGAATAACATCCGCGCCCCAGGCCAGCACCAGCTTATGGTAGGCCAGGCGCTCATCGCCAAGGAGCAGGGTATGGCCGTCAACGTCAATGCCGGTTACCGTGGTATGGGTACGAAGCTCCAGATTGAGCTGTTCGGCCATGGCGTCGGGCGACGCCTGGGCCAGGCCGTCGGCGTCCTTATCCTTGGTAAAGCCGGTGGACAGCATCGGCTTGGAATAACTGACGCCATCGTCGGCGGTCACCATCACAATCGGGGTGTCCTTATCCTGCTTGCGCAGCTCCCGTGCCAGGGAGTAGCCGGACAAGCCGGTGCCGACAATGACAATAGGGGCCTGTTCTGTCATAACCTTGCGCTCCGGAATCAGCCGATCTCGATCATTTCAAAATCTTCCTTACCGACACCGCAGTCCGGGCAGGCCCAGTCTTCCGGCACATCCTCCCAGGCGGTACCCGGCTCGATGCCGTCTTCCGGCCAGCCTTCGGCCTCATCGTAGATGAAACCACACACCACGCACTGCCACTTTTTCATTGTTGCTCTCCCACGGTTAAACGCGCACCACTGTCATTTGCAGCTGGCATTTGCGGCCCACTGTCGGATCAGGCCACTGGATGAATCAACGGCCATCATACCCATCGCTCCGGAATTGACCAATGCCAATGCCGACGGCGATGACCGGGGTTTTCTGCCAATTCCCCCAAACACAGGCCGTTCGGACCTGGCCCGCCCCTCCCTTCCGGGCGCTGTCTCCGGTATAATCGCCGGTTTTACGACAGGACCGACCGTTATGACCGACACCGTCGCCGACTTGAATCAGGTAATGGCCGAAGCCGACTGCCTGGTCGATGAACAGCAGGTGCAGGCTGCCATCCGGCAACTGGCCGACGACCTGACCGGCCGACTGAAGGACAGCAACCCCCTGTTGTTCTGCGTGATGAATGGCGGGCTTATCCTCACCGGGCAACTCCTGCCGCTGCTGAAGTTTCCGGTGCAGGCGGAATACCTCCACGCCACCCGGTACCGCCAGGAAACCACCGGCGGCATTCTTGAATGGAAGCTCCAGCCGGAAGCTGACATGAACGACCGCACCGTGCTGATCGTCGACGACATCCTGGACGAAGGCACCACCCTCTGCGCCATCGCCGACTACTGCCGGGCCCACGGCGCCAGGGAAGTACTGACTGCGGTACTGGTGGATAAACAGCACGATCGCAAGGCCCGCAAGGACCTGAAAGCCGACTTTACCGGCCTGGAAGTCGAGGATCGCTTCCTGTTCGGCTACGGCATGGACTACAAGGGCTACTGGCGGAACGCACCCGGCATCTATGCCGTCAAGGGACTCTGACATCAACGACAGTCTCCGCATTCCGCCCACGGACTGGTACCGGTCACTGGCCGCCGCCGGGCTCAGAAACCCGGCGGTTCACGGCCCCGCCCGCTACTGGCTGCAGGTGGAAGGGTCGTTTACCCGGGCATTGCAGACCCAGTGCCGGGCGTCGTTTCATGTGGAAGTGGCGCATGAAGGATTTGCCGTGCCCACTCCGGAAGAAGCCGGCCACCTTAACCTGCCCAGCCGGCAGGCTGCCTGGATTCGCGAAGTCCGGTTGTGCGGCGACGGCGCGCCCTGGGTGCTTGCCCGCACCGTCATT
This sequence comes from uncultured Marinobacter sp., assembly GCF_946886895.1. Next base: position 459,483 of record NZ_CAMPJO010000001.1, read on the forward strand.
CCCCTGGCCTGTCTGAGTGGTGAGGGGCGACGGCTCAGGCACCTGGGCAACCGTCCCCTGGGCGCCTACCTGTTCAGCAACCCGCACTGGCAACGCGGACCACTGGAAACCGGGCTCTGCCGGCCCTTCGCCCCGGGCCAGCCGGAGCTTGCCCGGCGCTCGCTGTTCAGTGGCAGGGGTGGCGCCCTGCTGGTGGGCGAGTACTTCCTGCCAGCACTCTATCGCCGGAACAGCCTTTAACCCACGGTCAACCACTGGCTATAATCGCTGCATTCCCTGACGCCGAATCCATCGACCGGACTCACCGCCTATGCTGCTCGACGCCGTGCCAGACCACATCCAGAGCCGACTGGCCGATTACGCCAAACTGCTGCGCATCGACCGCCCCATCGGCAGCCTGCTCCTGCTCTGGCCCACCTACTGGGCGCTCTGGCTGGCCGGCGACGGCAGCCCGTCCATCGGCAACGTGATCGTTTTTACCCTGGGCGTCTTCTTCATGCGCGCCGCCGGCTGCGCCATCAATGACTTCGCCGACCGGGACTGGGACAAGCACGTCAAGCGTACCCGGGACCGCCCGCTCACGGCGGGCCGGGTCAAACCCCGGGAGGCGGTCGTACTGTTTGTCGGCCTGTGCCTCGTGTCCTTCCTGATGGTGGTGCTGTTCACCAACACCCTGACGCTGTACCTGTCCTTCGGCGGCGCTGTGCTGGCGTTCATCTATCCCTTCATGAAACGCTACACCCACCTGCCGCAGCTGTTCCTGGGCGCGGCCTTTTCCTGGGCTATTCCCATGGCCTGGGCGGCGGAGACCGGAGAACTGAGCCAGCTCGCCTGGCTGTTGTTCACCGCAAACGTGCTCTGGACCGTGGCCTACGACACCTTCTATGCCATGGTCGACCGCGATGACGACATCAAAGTCGGCATCAAGTCCACGGCCATCCTGTTCGGTGACGCAGACCGGGCCATTATCGGTGTGTTACAAACCCTGGTGTTACTGATCCTGGTGCTGGTCGGCCAGCGCGCCGGGCTGGGTACCGTGTATTACCTGAGCCTCCTGGCCATGGCGTGTCTGTTTATCTATCAGCAGTTCCTGGCGAAAGACCGCGACCGGGCCGCCTGCTTCCGGGCCTTTCTGAACAACAACTGGGCCGGCTTCGCGGTCTTTGCCGGCCTGGTGATTGATCGGCTGATTGCCTGAGCCTGTCATATACTTGTAACACCCGGGCGTTGTAATGAGGCAGCAACAATCCAAGGTCTGACACAGGTTAATGCTCATGACTGGAAAAACTGTCCTGATCGTCGATGACGAGGCACCGATCCGCGAGATGATCGCCGTGGCCCTCGAAATGGCGAACTACGACTACATAGAGGCAGCGGATGCCCGGGAAGCCCATGCCCTGATCGTCGACAAACACCCGGACCTGGTCCTGCTCGACTGGATGCTGCCCGGCACCAGCGGTGTCGAGCTGGCCCGCCGGCTGAAGAAAGAAGAAGCGACCGCCGACATTCCCATCATCATGCTCACCGCCAAGGTGGAGGAAGACAACAAGATCCAGGGCCTTGATGCGGGTGCCGATGACTACATCACCAAGCCGTTCAGCCCGAGGGAACTGGTGGCCCGCCTGAAGGCCGTGCTGCGCCGTGCCACACCGCCCGGTGTGGATTCGCCGGTCGAAGTGGACGGGCTGACCCTGGACCCGGTCGGTCACCGCGTGACCACCATTGATGGTGCGCTGACCATGGGCCCCACCGAATACCGGCTGCTGCAATTCTTCATGACTCACCAGGAACGGGTATATACTCGCTCTCAGCTTCTGGACCAGGTCTGGGGTGGCAATGTCTATGTGGAAGAGCGCACGGTGGATGTACACATACGCCGCCTGCGCAAAGCGCTGGGTGACCAGTACGACCACCTGATCCAGACCGTACGGGGAACCGGCTACCGCTTCTCCACCAAAGCCGCTTAAGCACCGCTGGGCATCAGTGCCGGCAATGACACAAGGCAGCTTTTGATGCAGCACAACTGGTCACGCTACGTTCGCCACATTGTCGGCGGCCTGATCGGCACCACCCTGGTTGGCCTGTATTTCGGCCACCCGGTATATGGCCTGACCATTGGTCTGGTGATCTATCTGTGGTGGACCCTGCATCAGGCCCGGCGCCTGGCGCAGTGGTTCGCCAATCCGGACGGCACCGACGAAGCCCCCCAGAGTATCGGGCTCTGGGGCGATATTTTTGACCACCTGCACAAACTGCACCAGCACCACCTGCGCACACAGGACCGGCTACGGGCCCAGATCAACCGCGTTCAGGAATCCACCAACGCCATGCGTGACGGGGTCATCATGACCGACTCCCGGGGCGCCATGGAATGGTGGAACGGTTCGGCGGATTACCTGCTGGGTTTCCGCAGAAACACCGACCGGGGCCAGTACATCCACAACCTGATCCGCACGCCGGCCTTCAAGGCTTATTTCGAATCCCGGGATTACCGTGAACCGCTGGACATCCACTCGCCGGCAAAACCCCACATCCGCCTGCAGATCCAGATCAGCCTGTTTGGCGACGATGACCGCCTGATTGTCGCCAAGGACGTCACCCGCCTGTTCCAGCTCGAACAGATGCGCCGGGATTTCGTGGGGAACGTATCCCATGAAATGCGCACCCCGCTGACGGTCATCAGCGGCTACCTGGAAACCCTGGTGGACAACGCCGACGACCTGCCCCCGAAATGGCGACGGGCAATCAACACCATGGCCGATCAGTCGTCACGGATGGAAGCGCTGATTACCGACCTGATCCTGCTGTCCCGGATCGAAACCGGCGACCAGACCGTGGACGACGCCCTGACCGATGTCGATGCCCTGCTCGGCCAGATCTGCCACGATGCTCGGGCCCTGAGTGGCGACAAGGCCCATGACATATCACTTTCGGTCAGTGATCACCGGTTGCTCAAGGGGGATCAGAGCCAGTTGCGAAGCGCCTTCTCCAACCTGATCTTCAACGCGGTCAAATACACACCCGCCGGCGGGCGGATTGTGGTTGCCTGGTCCGCCAACCGGGAAGGCGCACACCTGTCGGTGCGGGACACCGGTATCGGTATCGACCCGGTACACATCCCCCGGCTGACCGAGCGTTTCTACCGGGCCGACCCCAGCCGCCACAAAGACACCGGCGGCACCGGCCTGGGCCTGGCCATCGTCAAGCACGTTCTGCTGAACCACGATGGCAATCTGGACATTCGCAGTCGCATCGGTGAGGGCAGCGAATTCATCTGCCACTTCCCCCGTGAACGGCTGGTTGAGCGGATCCCCGAGCCGACCGGATAAACCCCGGCCGGGTTAGCGCGCGCCGGCGCGGAAGCGCGCCACAAAGCGGGACAGGTCTTCAAGTTTTTTCGGGTCTTCGTCCACGAAGCGAATGGTGACACTGACAAAATCCGTGTCCTGACGTTTATCAACCGCCTGCAACTGGTGCACGTATCCGTTCAGCCGCGCCATCTGCCCGTCGGCGATCTCGATATCCACCACCGCCTGATCAAGAATGCCGGGAAACACCTGGTCCCGTTTGGCAATCACCCGGACTTCCGTGAGGTTGATGTCCTTGACCACCGATTTCAGGGTACTGTCGGAAAACCGCACGGAGGCCAGGTTCATGGCCGGACGGGCGGCCTTCACACCGGCACCGGAGGACTGCCCGCCCCCGGGCGCCGCCGGCCGGGCAGCCGGGGCTGCGGGCTCCCGCTCGGAACCCGGCTTCCGGGTCAGCAGGTCGGCCGATTCCCGGAAGGCATCCGCAGGACCCGACAGGGACTTGCCACTGTGCGCCATGGCGTCGCTAAGTGTTTGCCCCATCACCTTGATGATTTTCCTGCTCAGCCCCTCCGGGCTGAAGGGTTTGCCCAGGTATTCCGACACCCCTTCCTTCACCGCCTCCACCACATGATCCTTGTCGCCGCGGCTGGTAATCATGATGAAAGGCACCTTCTCGAACTGCGGTTGCTGGCGCATCCATTGCAACAGTTCAAGGCCGGACATCTCCGGCATTTCCCAGTCACACAGCACCAGATCGAAGTTCGCCCGCGACATTAGCGACTGGGCCCGGCGGCCGTTCTGGGCATCGACGGTCTCGATCACCGGAAAGCGCTGTCGGATCGTTCGCTTGACCAGGTCCCGCACAAAACTGGCATCGTCCACCACCAGCGCTTTCAACATTGCCATAATGCCAACCTTTCCCCTCATCCTCGTTATCGCTCAACTATAGAACAAAGGCCGCCCCGGGGGACCCGGCAGCAACAAAAAACCACAATCGGATGCCCGGGAACCATCAGGTTAAAGAATTGTCACTCCCCGGGGCCCGGGGCAGTATTTCCACAGCCGGAAAACGCGCTACCATGGGCTCTGGATTATTTCACCATCGCCACCCAGACCCGAGGTTCCGCGTGCTGACCACCATTGCAAGGATTCTGCCCCGCCGTCGATTTAGCTTCCTGTTACCCCTGACCGGCCTCCTGACTTCTCTGGCCTTGCCCAGCCTGGCGCAGACCGCCGACCAGGCCGCCGCCACCAGGGGATTTGCCGAGTGCAAGCAACGGCTGCAGGCGCAAGCCATTGCCGCCGGTGTCAGCCCTGAAACCGCCACCGATGTCATGGCCCGGGTGGAACACCTCGACCGGGTGATTGAACTCGACCGGCGCCAGCCCGAGTTCACCACCACCTTCGCGGACTACCTGAACCGCCGGGTGAACGAAGACCGGATCAGCACGGGCCGGGAAATGCTCAGGGCACACCAGGACCTGCTGCAGCGGGTGACCGATGAAACCGGCGTACCGGCGCCCTACCTGATGGCGTTCTGGGGCCTGGAGACCAACTTCGGCAGTTATTTCGGCAAGATGTCGGTGCCCAGCTCCCTGACCACCCTGGCCTGCGACCCTCGCCGCAGCAGCTTTTTCACCACCCAACTGATAGCCGCCCTGCGCATTATTGACGAAGGCGCCATCCCGGCGGATCAGATGGAAGGGTCCTGGGCCGGTGCCATGGGCCATGTCCAGTTCATGCCCACGGTCTTCCTGAAGCATGCGGTGGACGCCGACGGAGACGGCCGGCGGGATCTCTGGAACAGCCTGCCGGACGCCCTGATGTCCGCGGGCAGGTTCCTGCAATCCATGGGCTGGGATGGCGATTATCGCTGGGGGCGGGAAGTGCTGCTGCCCGACAATTTCGATTACTCACTGGCCGATGGCCGCCGCCTGCCCTTACAGCAGTGGCGGGAACTCGGCATTACCGACGCCTTTGGCAAACCCCTGGCCCAAGAGCCGATCAAGGCGAAGCTGGTGGTGCCGGCGGGCCATCGGGGGCCGGCTTTCCTCGCCTACCACAATTTCAACGTGATCATGGGCTGGAACCGCTCGGAGTTCTACGCCATCGCCGTCGGCCACCTGGCGGACCGCATTGCCGGTGCCGGCGGACTGCAGAACCCGCCCCCGGAAGACGCACCAACCCTCTCCCGGGATAACATCATCAACCTGCAGGAAGCCCTCCAGGCCCGGGGATTCGACAGCGGCACACCGGATGGCATTCTGGGGCCCGCCACCCGTTCGGCCATCCGCCAGTTCCAGGCTTCCGCCGGCCTGGTGGCGGATGGCTACCCCGGGGACGTGGTGCTGGACCGGCTGAACATCGCAGGAAACCAGTGAATGGACTCGATTACCCAGGCGGCGCTCGGCGCCACCCTGGCCGGAGCGGTCGCCGGTAAAACCCTGGGCCGCCGTGCCCTGCTGTGTGGCGCGGTGCTCGGCACGCTGCCCGATCTGGATGTGGTACTGGATTACGGTACCGCCGTCGCCAACTTTACCCAGCATCGGGGCTTCAGCCATTCGGTGTTTGTGCTTTTCCCTCTGGCGATAGCGCTGGCCTGGGCGGGCTGGCGCTGGAAGCCGAAACTGGGTTTCCGGCGCTGGCTGCTACTGACGGCCCTGGTACTGCTGACCCACCCGCTGCTGGACACCTTCACCACCTACGGCACGCAACTGTTCTGGCCCTTCGGCCCACCCCTGGCAATCAGCAGTATCTTTATTATTGATCCGCTCTACACCCTGCCCCTGCTGGTGGCTTGCCTGATATTCCTGGTCCGGCCGCCGGCCAGGCCAGCCCTGACAGCCGGGCTGGCGTTGTCCACCCTGTACCTGGGCTGGTCGCTGGTGGCCCAGCACATCATCACCAGCCGGGTTCAGCCGACGCTGGCCCTGGCCGGCATGGCCGATGCCCGCCTTCTGGTTCAACCCATGCCGTTCAACACTGTGTTGTGGCGGGCCACCGCAATGACCCCGGAGCGACGGGTGGAAATTGTCACCGGTTTCCTGGATGGCACCACACCACCGGACCCGGAGCTTTTTCCCCGGCACCCGGAACTGGCGGACGCCGTCTCGACCTTCCCCGAGGCCCGGCGCCTGGAATGGTTTACCCACGGTTTCCTCGCCTATGACCAGACCGACAGCGGCATCACCGCCACGGATGTTCGCCTGGGTATCCCCGGGGCCCATCCGTTTACCTTCGTGCTGGCCGAACAGACGGACGACGGCCTGCAGCCAGTGGCCAGTGTTCGCGCTCCTCAGCCCGCATTCAAGCCAGACGCATTGCCCATGCTCTGGTCACGGATGACCGGCGAGATACCGACGTTGTGCCTGGCCACATTACAGGCGCCGCAGCCCGGACAGGATTGCTGATGGCCCTGCGTCTGGACCAGTTCATTGCCAACAGCTCCGGGCTGTCCCGCAAGGAGGCCAAACACGCCATTGCCGGCGGCCGGGTGCGGGTGGGCAATGATGTCTGCAAGGGGGCAAGTACCAAGGTGGCACCGGACGCCAACGTCTGCCTGGATGACCAGCCATTGAGCCTGCCCGGAGAACGCTACCTGATGCTGCACAAACCCGCCGGCGTGGTCAGCGCCACCCGGGACAGCGACCACCCCACTGCCCTGGATCTGTTGCCATCGGCGCTGGTACGGAACCTTCACGTCGCCGGGCGGCTGGATATCGACACCACCGGGCTGCTGCTCCTGAGCACCGACGGCCAGTGGTCCCATCGCATTACCTCGCCCCGGGTCGACTGCCCGAAGACCTATCGCGTCACCCTGGCGGAGCCGTTGACCGACCAGGCGGCCCGGAATCTGGAATCCGGTGTTCAGCTACGACAGGACCCGACGCCCACCCGCCCCGCCGGGGTGCACAGGGTCGCTGACCGGGTCATCGAACTGACCCTGTCTGAAGGACGCTATCATCAGGTAAAACGCATGCTCGCGGCGGTAGGCAATCACGTGGAGGCGCTGCACCGGGAGCGCATTGGTAACATCCGCCTGGATCCGACACTGGCGCCAGGTGCCTGGCGGCCCCTGTCCCGGCAGGAAATTGATTCGGTATGGTAGCGCTCAGGTCCGCTCGAAACGCTGGGCCTTGAGGTTCTTGCGAACCGACCCCGCCGGGAACACCTCGCCGTTCATGGCGATATACACGCCAGCCGGCAGCAACTGCACCGCCGCCCAGGCAAAGCCGATGTTGAACAGGGCATCGCTTCGACGCATGCGCGCCGGTTGCATGGCCCCGGTCAGCACAATGGTTTTATCGGCCAGCGACGACAGCACACCGGCGGTTTCCGCCATGGTATCGGTGCCATGGGTGATCAGAATCCGGTTGCAGCCACCGGTGCGGGCGGCCTCCAGCACCCGGGCACGATCCTCATCCGTCATCTCCAGGCTGTCTTTGCGGAGCACCCCCCGGATCTGATACCCGTCGTGAATGTTGGACTCCGCCAGCAACTCCGGCAACAGGGTCTCACCGATCTCAAACTCACTGTTGGCGTCAAAATACACCTTGTCGATGGTACCGCCGGTGGTCAGGATCTGGATCATGGCGCAGCCTCTGGTCAGTTCACGCTCTGGGTGTTGCTACTGGCGTCGGCGTAGGCCGCGTTTTTTTCCTGCTCATACCGCCTCGCGGCCCTGGCAACGGTGCCACTGGTGCCGGTATCCAGCCAGCGCTTGATGCGCCCGGCGTCGCCCATGGGCGAGCGGGTGCCCAACGAATCCAGCAGCACGGTAATGACTTTCCGGCCATTCATTTCCGACACCATCACCAGACAGCGGCCCGCTTCCGACAGATAACCGGTCTTGCTCAGGGACACGCCCCAACTGTCCCGGTGCACCAGCGCATTGGTATTGCCAAACGACAGACTGTACCGGGGCTCACGGAACCAGGCCCGGTAGTAACCGGTGGTGGAATACTGGCGAATCTCGGGGTGTTTGGCGGCGGCATTCACCAGCTTCACCAGATCGGACGCGGACGACACATTCTCGGCAGACAGGCCGGTGGGATCAACAAACCGCGAGTGGGTCATGCCCAGCGCCTTTGCCGTGGCATTCATGTCATTGATAAAGCCATCGAAGCCGCCCGGATGGCTCCGGGCCAGGGTGTACGCGGCAAAATTTTCCGACGACATGAGGGCAATACGCAACACATCGGAACGGCGCAGCTCCGAGTCTATGCGGATACGGCTGTAGGCATTGGCCGCGGGCGGTGTATGGCGCTTATGGAAAGCCAGCCACTCATCGAGCGGTTCACCAGACTGCAGGACCACCAGGGCCGTCATCAGCTTGGTGATCGAGGCAATAGGCACCGGTCGATCGGCGTTCTTGCCATAGATCAACCGGTTTTCCCCCGCCGGAGCCACCGCCGCGTTGACCGAGGCCAGATTCGGCCCCGGGGCGTTATCGGCTTGCTCCCGGGACGCGTCTTTGGCATGGGCCACGGCCAACAGTGGCAGACACATCATTATCAATACCCGAATCACGGTATGGCTCCCGTCTCGCATTCGCTGTTTCCTGTCTCCCGGTGAATGACTGCACTGCACTAGAATACCATCGAAACGCTCAGGGCAGGTCGGTCACCGCACCTTCCGACGCGGAGCTCACCGTCCGGGCGTATTTCGCCAGCACACCCCGGGTGAACCGGGGCTCCGGTTTTACCCAGGCACCCTGGCGGCGGGCCAGTTCGGCGTCGCTAATATCCAGTTCAATGCGATTGGTCACCGCGTCGATGGTGATGGTGTCACCCTCCTCCACCAGCGCAATCGGACCGCCTTCGGCGGCTTCGGGGGTGATATGCCCCACCACGAAGCCATGGCTGCCGCCGGAGAACCGGCCATCGGTAATCAGGGCCACATCGCTGCCCAGGCCCTTACCCATAATAGCCGATGTGGGGCTGAGCATCTCACGCATGCCCGGGCCGCCCTTCGGGCCCTCGTAGCGGATAACCAGCACGTCGCCGGCAACCACCGTGCCATCCAGTATCCGCGCCTGGGCTTCCTCCTCGGAATGGAAAACCCGGGCCCGACCGGTAAAGTGGGTGCCCTCCTTGCCAGTGATCTTGGCCACCGCCCCGGTGGGCGCCAGATTGCCAAACAGAATACGCAGATGGCTGTCGGCCTTGATGGGATTATCAAAGGCATGGATGATGTCCTGCCCCTCGGGATAGGGCGCCACGTCCGCCAGGTTCTCCGCCAGGGTTTGCCCGGTTACGGTCATGCAGTCGCCGTGGAGCAGGCCCCGATCCAGCAGCATCTTCATCAGGGGCTGGATACCACCGATGGCCACCAGTTCAGACATCATGTAATGGCCACTGGGGCGCAGATCCGCCAGTACCGGAACCCGCTTACCGATCTCGACAAAATCGTCCAGGCTCAGGCGTACACCCACCGTGCTCGCCATCGCCAGCAGATGCAGCACCGCATTGGTGGAGCCGCCCAGGGCAATCACCACGGTGATGGCGTTCTCAAAAGCCTCGCGGGTCATGATATCCGAGGGCTTGAGATCCCGTTCCAGCAGGTTGAGCACGGCAGCACCCGCGGCCCGGCAGTCGTCCGCCTTGGTGCCAGACACGGCGTTCTGCGCCGAGCTGCCCGGCAGGCTCATGCCCATGGCTTCAATGGCAGACGCCATGGTATTGGCCGTGTACATCCCACCGCAGGAGCCTGGGCCCGGGATCGCGGTTTCCTCGATCTGCTTCACCTCAATCAGGTCCAGGTCACCCCGGGCGTGGGCTCCGACCGCCTCAAACACCGAAATAATATCCGTGTGGTTCTCGCCAGGCAGGATCGTACCGCCGTAGACGAACACCGATGGCCGGTTCAGGCGAGCCAGCCCCATCATGCATCCGGGCATGTTCTTGTCGCAGCCACCAATGGCCACCAGGCCGTCGAAGCCCTCGCAGCCGGCGACTGTTTCGATGGAATCGGCAATCACCTCCCGGGACACCAGGGAATACTTCATGCCCTCGGTACCGTTGGCAATGCCGTCGGAAACGGTAATGGTGTTGAAGATGAGCGATTTGCCTCCGGCCTCATCGGCCCCGGCCGCGGACTCTTCCGCCAGTTGATTGATGTGCATGTTGCAGGGCGTGAGATTGCTCCATGTCGAGGCAATGCCGACCTGGGGTTTCCTGAAATCCTCGTCGGTAAACCCGACCGCACGGAGCATGGCGCGACTGGCGGATTTCCCGATGCCGTCCACCACGGGGGCAGAATAACGGCGGCGTTTGTCATCGGTCATTGGCGTCTCCTTTTATGCTAATCGATTATCCGGATTTGCCTTGATATCGGTCAGCCTTTAGTATCTTGCACCTTTTTTGTGCACAGGTGGACAATGGGCATTCGAAACGAACGGTTGCGCTGGCAGTTGGCCTCCGGTTTCCTGAAGGTACTGCACCTTGAGCGGCTCGCCAACCGGTACAGCCATAAAACTGTCATGGCGGGGTTCAGTCTGGTCAATGGCGGGCTCAGCATTGCGCTGGTGTCGTTCGTGGCGCTGGTCACCCAGGAGGCGTTCATCTTCCCGTCGCTGGGGGCGACGGCATTCATCCTGTTTCACGTGCCAATGGCGGAAGCCGCGTCGCCACGCAATGCGTTGTGCGGCCATCTGGTGGGCGCCGTCATGGGGCTGGCAAGCCTGTATGTCTTCGGCCTCCAGAACCAGTCATCGGCGTTCATTCATGGCGTGGATCTGGCCAGGGTTGGCGCAGCCTCGTTGTCGCTGGGCCTGACCGGTTGCCTGATGGTCCTGCTCCGGGTTGCCCATCCGCCCGCCGGCGCAACCGCGCTTATCGTGTCGCTCGGGCTGATGCCAGACCCCGCGCAGCTACCCGTGCTGATGGCCGGCGTGGCCTTGCTGCTGGTGCATGCCTTTGTCATGAACCGGCTGTCTGGCATTCCCTACCCGCTGTGGTCTGGCCGCAAGGCGGTTTCCGGAGCAGGCACAGTACCCGACGCCCCATAACCGGGGTGCCCAAACCAACTCCCGGCCACCGGTTAAGCCGTCAGCCCTCGGCCGAGGTGAGCAATATCAGCTTCCGATTATCACCGTACCGCTGCCAATGGTTACACCACCACAGGACACGGCACCGCCGGTAACCGCCGCCGGCTTGCCGTTGATCATAACCGTGGATGATCCGGACGCGATGGCCCGGGGGTGCGGCGGGTGCTTGGGCTTGGAGTGCGGCGCCAGCGGGTCGCCCACACGGGCAGCGGGTTTGCCGTCTACCAGGACATCCGGGGAGCCGGCAATAACCGGCGTGGGTGGGAAACCCTGGTGATCCAGACCCAGATCACCCAGTAATACAATCGCCTTGCTCATTGCATGAATCCTTTCTTGATGGTTTCTTCCGTGTGGTGACGGCCCGTCCTACCAAAGGCCAGCCGCCATGCTATACCGAAATGCCTTCCGGCGCACCCGGGTTTCCTCTCCACTTCACGCGGGTACGATCAGGATGAGTCGCCCTGATCTGCCGCCTTGGGCGCACTGAAGGCCTTACTGTAGTAACCGGATGGATCAAAACAGCAAACCCGGCGCTTTCCGGACGCCAGCATGTCACACGCATCGATAATCCGCTTCGCCCGGGTCTTGGCCTGCTTGGCGGAAGTCATCCAGTGTATCCAGTCCAGGCGTGCGATGGTCGTTGCATCATCCCAAACCGACCGGGCCTCGGGCGCTGCCGCCAGGGCTTTTTCCAGATCGGAGGGCATCTCGGGTTCCGGCTCCCGTTCCACTGCCATGATCTCGAACGTGGCCGTGTCGCCGATGTTCGCGCCTGCAGCTTTAAGCAGCTCTTCGCTTACCCGCAGCCAGTGACTTAATTGCCCATCCGGTTCCAGGGTGGCCCGGAAGCCATGGCCATTGAGGGTGCCGTCGATGGTCGTCCTTCCTCGCCTGGGAAGCTTGGCGCTCGCGTTCTCCGGCAGGATGACAAAAGCCCACGGCGCATCACCGCCCGAGCTGGCCGGGCGAAGCAGTGTCTGTTTGAACCGGGATTTCGTGTCGCTTTGTTTCATCCTGCCAAACCAGAGTCCGGATTTTGGGGATCTTCTACAGGCTCAACGCTTCGCTTGTGTGTCTGGTCAACGCGCTCGGTCACGAAATGGAGGCGAATCCGCAACAATATAGTAGCCGCAGTGACTGGCCCTGCTATGCATTTTTCCACTTTGCATAGGCCTCAAGGTCAGGCCGCGCTATCTCTAACGCAAGTTTTACAACAAGTGCATCATCGACATACCCAACGACCGGTATAACATCGGGAATAGCATCAATAGGGGAAACGAAATAGATCACTGCCCCGGTCACGGCAGCAAGTACGTTCCACGGAACATCCCTGTAGTTACCTTTGGCGTAGTCCGTGATTAAACCAATCATCAGCTTTATATCTCGCCAGAGACTCTGAAGGGGGCCTGGCGGCTTGTCGCCGAACTTATTGATTTTGGACTGACCTTTTTTCGAGGCGTATTCGACATCATCATTGTCGACACCCTTGATGTCGTTCTCAAACTGCTGGCGAGCTTTTTGCTCTTGCTCTTTTGACATGGACATATTTAACTAACCTTCTGCTTATACATGGCATAACGCCCGGCTCACGCGCCGGTTTGGAGTTCCCGCTCACACCAACCAAGTCCCAGACACCTCCGAAACCGCCCCTTGTATCCCCAGCGTAGCCGTTTGTGGCCAGCAGAAAAAAGGGGAGCCTGGGCTCCCCTGATGAGGTCATTCCGGTTGAGGTCAGCCGCTGACGAATACCGGCCCCACGCCGAAGTTCCAGAGGATTACCGAGCCGACGCGGGTGGATACCAGGATCACGAGTGCCACGGTGAGCAGCGCGCCGGCGTACATTACCGCCCGGTCTTTCTCGATACCCATGACAATCGGCAGACCGTCGTACATCAGCCAGGCGCCGTAGCAGGCGGCAATGAGGAAGACGATAGCGTTAAACCAGGGTGCCGGGTACAGCAGGGCGAAGCCGGCGAGGAACAGTGGCGTGCAGGAATAGGCAGCCAGGGCGATGCCATTGGAGGGCACGTGCTCTTCCTTGGCGCCGTAGGTGCGGGCCATCCAGTTAATGGCGTAACCCAGGGCGAACACGCCGATGAGTATGGCGATGTAGGTCAGTATACTGAGCTGCATCGCGCTGATTTCCGTGAGTTTGATCAGCCGCTCGTTACCGATGGTCCAGCCGAAGTAAGCGGTGGAGATATAGGCACAGATCGGCGCGATGGCCGCGAGCACCAGCACGTAGGCGACATAGAGCCGGCGCGGTGTTTCGTGTTCTTTTCGTATGGAAGCCCACTCTTCATCCGGATGTGTAAAGAGTCCGAAAGCGTGTGACAGGAGCATGGATGACCCCCTTTCTTTGCTATTGTTGGTATGTATGGACACGGGCTGCAAGCCTGGTCAGACCAGCAACCGTTCCTGTTTTTAACTATAGTCAAGAACGGCGCGGAAGAAAGGCGGCGCGCGAAAAAAATCGGGTGGGTTTTCCGATGGCGTTTTTCAGTCAAACGCCCTGGCCGACAAGTCTGGCAACCCCCACGGCAACACGCTCTCCGCGCATGTCGATCATGCGCTTCGCCAAACCGCTCACGGGCAACTCTCCCGCACCTGCAGGCAGGTAGGCAGCAGCACATTGCGGTCTTCCTGTTCCCCGAGGAACAGGCGGGCGGCAATACGGCCTTTCTCCGCGCTCTGCTGGTATACCGTGGTCAGGGAGGGGTGCAGGTTGGCGCCTTCGGGAATGCCGTCAAAACCAACGATGCGAAGGTCCTCGGGCACTTTCAGGCCCATTTGCAGGGCGGCTTGAATCGCAGCCAGAGCGATGCGATCACTCATGCACAGCAGCAGGTCTGGCCGGGGGCTGGTGGTCAGCGCTTCCCGCGCAGCCTGGTAGGCATCCTGGTGAGTATTGGTGGGTGTCGACCAGATACGCTCCGAAGGCACCCGATAACCGGCCGCCTCCAGGGCATCGGTATAACCATGCAGCCGGCGCACGGATATGGCCCGGGCCTCATTGAACAGCTCCCGGTCCCGAACCCGGCATACCCGGTCGGTATCCACCAGCCGGAGGCCCAGGATGGCCACGTTGTCCGGTGGCTGTTTCAGGGCATGTTCGGCGCTCCGGCGGGCACCCTCATAGTTGTCGATGTTGACCCAGGTGCAGCCCTCCAGGTCAAAATCCACCGCTACCATGGGTTTGCCGTGTTGCAGCAGGCGCTCGTAGGTGCGCCCCTTCTTGAGCCAGCCGTAGACGATGAAGCCATCCACCATGGATTCCTGAAGCCGGCTGCGGTGTTCGTCGTCTTCCTGGCTGGAGAGCAGCAGCATATTCATGCGTCGCCGGTCAAACACCTCGGCCAGGCCGTGCAGGAATTCGCTGGCGACGGGGTCGGTCAGGCTGTAGGCCAGGTTGTCCGCCAGCATTACGCCCACGTTGCCGGTTCGCCCGGTGCGCAGGCTGCGGGCGGCGGCGTTCGGCCCCATGTAGCCGAGGCGCCGGCACTCCTCCAGAATCCAGCGGCGCCGGGCCTCAGACAGCTGATCCGGACGGTTAAAGGCGTTGGAGATGGTGGCGGTGGAGACGTTGAGCATCTCCGCCATCCGCTTCACCGTCAGACGCCGGGGCCTGTCGCTGACGTTCATATCTGTTCCTCCAGCGTGCTTAGCGGGCCACTGCCCGGGCCGTATCCGTCTCTGCCAGGGGTTCGGCGATGGCGCCCAGGGCCTGGCCCTGGTGGTCGAACACATGCACGCAGGCGGGTTCCGTGGTCAGGGCCACGCGCTGGCCCGTTTCCACCTGGCAGGGCACCGGCTGGCGCACCACCATCAGTTCTTCCAGGCCCGGCAGCGCCACGTAAACATAGGCCTCATTGCCCAGGTATTCCACATTCACCACCTCCAGGCCGCTGTCCGGGCCGCACGGGCTGAGCTGGAAGTGCTCCGGGCGGACGCCGACGGTCACCGGCTCACCCGCCTCCAGGGCCGAGGTATCGCGGTCGGCCGTTAACTGGCCCAGGCCGGCTATGCCGACGGTGGTGGTTGCGCCCCCGATGGCACCGGCCACCGTGCCAGGCATCAGGTTCATCTTCGGGGAACCGATAAAGCCGGCCACAAACAGGCTGGCCGGGGTTTCATAGAGCTCGTAAGGGGTGCCCACCTGCTCAATGGCGCCGCGATTCAGCACCACGATCTTGTCGGCCAGGGTCATCGCTTCCACCTGGTCGTGGGTCACGTAAATCATGGTCGACTGCAGGCGATCGTGGAGTTTGGCAATCTCGGTACGCATCTGTACGCGCAGGCTGGCATCCAGGTTGGACAGGGGTTCGTCGAACAGCATGATCTTCGGCTCCCGGGCCATGGCCCGGCCGATGGCGACCCGCTGGCGCTGGCCGCCGGACAGCTCCCGGGGTTTGCGGTTCAGCAGTTTGTCCAGTTGCAGCACTTCGGCGGTCTTTTCCACCCACTCGCGGATTTTGAGCTTGTTGGCCTTGCCCAGCTTGAGGCCGAAAGCAATGTTCTCATACACCGACATGTGCGGATACAGTGCGTAGGACTGGAACACCATGCCCACGCCCCGTTCCTTGGGTGACAGGTCCGTCACCACTTCGCCGTCGATTTCAATGTCGCCGGCGGTGGGGTCTTCCAGGCCGGCAATCAGGCGCAGCAGAGTGGATTTGCCACAGCCGGAGGGGCCAACGAACACGACAAATTCGCCGTCTTCAATGCGCAGGTTCACGCACGGCAGGACTTCTTCTTTCGCAAAGGTCTTGTTGATATTTTTCAGTTCCACGCAAGCCATGGTGGAGACTCCTCTGTTGATCGCCCGACCGGTGCCGGGCGCTCCGAAGGTTTACAGTTCCGCGAACAGGGCCTGGTACGGCGGCAACACCAACTCACCGCCCTCAATACGCCCGTCAAAACCCGGTTCTGTCAGTACCCGTTCAAGGGAGCAGGGTACGGGGGTCCGTACGTCACTGCCGGTGAGGTTCAGCGCCACCAGGAGGGCCTGGTCGCCGCTGCGGCGAATCCAGCACAGGGCATCGCCGGTGTTTTCCATCAGCGTCAGGTCGCCCTGCACCAGTGCCGGCTGTTGCTGACGCCAGCGGATCAGACGGCGCACCTGGTTCAGGGTGGAATCGCCATCGTCTTCCTGAGTCTGCACCGACAGCTCGAGATGGCGCGGGTCCAGCGGCAGCCAGGGTGTGGCTCCGGTGGTAAAACCGCCGTTCTCCGCCGGGGTCCAGGGCATGGGCGTACGGCAGCCGTCCCGGCCCTTGAACTCCGGCCAGAACTCGATGCCATACGGGTCCTGCAGGGCTTCGAGCGGCACCTCGGCTTCCGGCAGCCCCAGTTCCTCGCCCTGATACAGGGACACGCTGCCACGAAGGGTCAGCAGCAGGGCCATCAGCACCCGGGCGTAGGCTTTCGGGTCGTCCACACCCTCGCCCCAACGGGACACCACGCGTACCACATCGTGGTTGCTCAGTGCCCAGCAGGGCCAACCGTCCCCCAGGCCATCCTGGAACCGGCGCACCACATCACGGACCCAGTCCGGCCCCTGCCGCTCCGACAAAAGATCGAAGGAGTACGCCATGTGCAACCGCTGGTTGCCGTGGGTGTACTCGGCCATCCGCTCCAGCGGTTTGTCATCGCCAATCTCCCCCACCAGGGTGGTGGCCGGAAACTCGTCCATCAGCGCCCGCAGGTCTTCCAGGAATGCCAGGTTCTCCGGCTGGCTGAGATCGTACACGTGGCGTTGGTAGGTATAGGGGTTCACGCCGTTGGCCACGAAGGTCTTGTTTTCACCCGCCGGTACTGCCGGATTATTTTCCAGCCCCTGGCTGTGGTAGTAGAAGTTTACGGTGTCCAGGCGGAAACCATCGGCACCCAGTTCCAGCCAGAAGCGCATGTTGTCCAGTTGGGCCTGACGCACGTCCGGGTTGTGGAAATTCAGGTCCGGCTGGCTGGCCAGGAAGTTGTGCAGGTAATACTGCCCCCGCCGGCTGTCCCAGGCCCAGGCGCTGCCCCCAAAGATCGACAACCAGTTGTTGGGTGGGGTGCCGTCGGGTTTCGGGTCGGCCCAGACAAACCAGTCGGCTTTCGGATTGCTCCGGCTGGCCCGGCTTTCCTCGAACCAGGGGTGGTTGTCGGCGGTATGGCTCAGCACCTGGTCAATGATCACCTTCAGGCCGAGCCGGTGAGCTTCCGCCACCAGCGCCCGATAGTCGTCCATGGTACCAAAGATCGGATCCACGCCCCGGTAGTCGGAGACATCGTAGCCGAAATCCTTCATGGGCGAGGTGAAAAACGGCGACAGCCAGATCGCATCCACACCCAGGGAGGCGACATAGGGCAGCTTTTCCGCCACGCCCTTGAGGTCACCGATGCCATCCCCGTTGCTGTCGAGAAAACTGCGGGGATAGATCTGGTAGATAATGCCACCTTTCCACCAGGGTTGTGACTGGGTCATACAAACACTCCTTGATTAACCTTTCACCGCACCCGCCGTCAGGCCGGATACGATACGACGTTGAAAAATCAGCACCAGCACCACCAGCGGCACCGTCACAATCACCGAGGCGGCCATCAGATTGCCCCAGGGCAACTCATGCTGGGAGCCACCGGTGATCAGCGCGATCGCCACGGGCACCGTGCGCTCGCTGTTAGTAAGGGTGAAGGTGAGCGCAAACAGGAACTCGTTCCAGGCGGCGATAAAGGCCAGCAGCCCGGTGGTGGCCATGGCCGGCCACATCAGCGGGATGAACACCCGGAACAGGGTGGTCAGGGGCGAGGCTCCATCCACAATGGCGGCCTCTTCCAGTTCCTTGGGCAGTTGCCGCATGAACGTGGTCAGAATCCAGACCGTGAACGGCAGCGTGAAGATGGTGTAGGAGAAGATCAGCGCCAGCGGGTCGTTGTACAGGTTCATGGCCCGGATCACTTCGAACAGACCAGACAGCACCGCCACCTGCGGGAACATGGAGACACTCAGCACGATCATCAGCACCGCGCCCCGGCCCCGGAAATGCACCCGACCCAAGGCGTAGGCCGCGGTCAGGCCGAACACCATGGCGATCACCACGGTAGAGAAAGCGACAAACACCGAGTTCCAAATGCTCTGCACAAAGGAATTCTGGCTCAGGACCGAGGCGTAGTTGGACACATCTAACGAGGTCACCCAATACTCCACAGTGAACAGCTGCGAGCCGGTCTCGAACGAGGTGATGATGGCGTAGTAGAACGGAAACACCGTAAAGATCAGGATCACCGCCAGCAGAATCATGAAGGCGACCTTGCCGATCAGTTTTTTCGCCAGTTTCCGGTTCATGAGTCACCTCCGATCTGCTTGCGGCCCAGGTACAGGTAGGTAATGGTCAGCAGGGCGATAATCAGGAACAGCACGGTGGAGGCCGCCGAGCCATAGCCCACATCCTGGAACTGCACCAGTTGCTGCCGCGCGTAGACGGACATCGACATGGTGTCCTCGCTGTTGGAGGTGAGCACATAGATCACGTCGAACACCCGCAGGGCATCCAGCACCCGGAAGATGATTGCCACCATCAGCGCCGGCAGAATCAGCGGCAGGGTGACTTTGAAAAACACCCGCACCGGATGAATGCCATCCACTTTCGCGGCTTCGTAGCAGTCCGAGGGCAGCATCTGCAGGGCGGCCAGGGTCAGCAACGCCATGAACGGCGTGGTTTTCCAGACATCCACCATGATTACAGCCCACATCGAGAGATCCGCGTTGGCAGTCCAGTTCAGGGGGGCGGCGATGATGCCCAGGGTCATCAGCAGGTCGTTGATGATCCCGAACTGGGCATTCAGCATCCAGCCCCACATCTTGGCCGAGACAATGGTGGGCACGGCCCAGGGAATCAGTGTCGCCGCGCGGATCAGGCCCCGACCCCGGAACTGGACGTTCAGGGTCAGGGCGATAACCAGGCCCAAAACCGTTTCGATGCTCACTGACATCAGAGTGAAGAACAGCGTATTCCATACCGATTGCCACCAGACGGGGTCTGCGAGGACCCCAAACCATAGGCCGTCGTCGTAGACCAGATAATTTTCAAGCCCCACCAGATTGTATTCGCTGATGTTCGCGAAACTGGCATCGGTAAAACTGAACCAGATGGTGCGCAACAGGGGCCAGCCCGCCACGGTGGCCAGCACCAGCAGCATGGGAATGAGAAACAGCCATGCCGCACGCAGGCGCTGGCGGTGCACTCGGTTGGGCCGCCGCCGGGCCGGGGACGACGCGGTCGGCGAAGTGCCGAGCGCCTCGGTTTCTGCGGGTGCCGGGGTTGTATGAGCCATGATGACTTACCAGCCCCGGCGGCCCAGACGGCGGAGCTCACGCTCCAGGCCGCTCAGCGCCTGTTCCGGCTCCGCCTCGCCGGACAGCACATCGTGCACGCTGTTGAAGAAGGCATTGGACACCCGGCCGTAGCTCTCACCGGTCACCGAAGACGGGCGCGGAACGCCGTTCTTGAAGGTTTCAAACAGCTTGCCGAAAAACGGCACCGCCGCCAGTACTTCCTCGTCCTTGTACAGGGCCGGAATGGTGGGGTTGTAACTGCCTTCGATAGCCCGGCGTTTCTGCTCCTCGTAACTGGTCAGGTAACGCACCAGGTCGGCGGCCAGGGCGGTGTTCTCAGAGTATTTCGAGACCGCCAACTGCCAGCCACCCAAGGTGCCGGCATGGCGGCCATTTTCGCCACCCTTGGGCAGGGCAACCACGCCAACCTTACCCTTTACCGGGCTGTTAGCACTCTGGGCCAGGCTCCAGGCATAGGGCCAGTTGCGCATGAACAGGGCATTGCCGGACTGGAACACCCCGCGAGCTTCCTCTTCGGTGTAGTTCAGCACACTGCGGGGAGAGATCGTGTCAATCCAGGTACTGGCCAGGGCCAGCGCTTCCCGGGCCTGGGGGTTGTTGATAGTAACGTCTCCCTCGGCGTTCACAATGGTGCCACCGTTGTGGCTGGCCACCCACTCCAGGGCATCGCAGGTCAGGCCCTCATAGGCCCTGCCCTGCCAGACAAACCCCCAGAACTTGTCATTGCCGGCGTCACGCTCCGCCTTCATGACCGTCTCGGCGGTTTCAGTCAGTTGTTTCCAGGTCTCCGGCACTGCCTGATCGTACTTATCGAGCAGATCCTTCCGGTAATAAAGCACACCGGCGTCGGTAAACCAGGGCATGGCCACCAGGCGCCCATCCACGGTGTTGTTACGGATCAGTGACTGGAAGTGCTTGTCCCCGGCGCCATCGATGTACTCGGAGAGATCCACCATGTGGTTGGCCAGCATGCCGGGCCAGACCACATCAATCTGGAAGACATCAATATCGCCGGACCGGGCGGCAAGCAGTTGCTGGTACAGCGACAGACGCTCGGTGGCGGAGTTCGGCGTCGACACCACCTGCACATCGTGACCGGTTTTTTCCGACCAGGCCCGGGTGCCCTCTTCACAAAGCTGTCGCTCGGCGCCCACGGCGCCACAGGAAATGGTGATGGTCTTGGCCTGCAGGCCGCCGGCCAGCAGGCAGGCAGCCGCCCCACCGAGCACCAGGTGTTTGATTGTATAACGGAACATAGTCGTTACCTCGTGTTGTTGTTATTCAGCTCAGAACCAGATTTCCATCTGGGTGCCAAAGGTCCATTGCCCGCTGGCAAAATCGCTGTCCGCACCCAGGGCGTCGCCGCCTGCGTAGGTGTCCAGTTCGTCATCCCAGGTGGAGTAGCTCGCAAACACCCGGATTTCCGGACGGTTCCAGAATCCACCGACCTGCGGCTTGAATGTCGGTGCCACCGTGAAACGGCTGTAGTCTCCCTCCACGGCATTGCGGCCGGCATAGCCCAGGGGGCTGATATCCATGGTCTGCCAGGACGCTTCGTACTGCATCTCGAAATTGGCGGTGAGTTCCTGGGCCAGACGGGCGTTGAAGGTCAGCCACTGGTATTCATCACCCTTGATATAACGGTCTTCGCTGGTTTCCGCCAGAATCGCCGGGGCCAGACGCCAGCTGTCGCTCAGATAGGTGGTGCCATAAACGCCAACGCGGGTACTGACCGCATCCTCGTGCAGATCGCCATCGGCGCCAATGCTCTTGGCTTCGGCGCCCAGGCCCTGGCCGTGCATCACGGCAACCTTGAAGTTACCCTCGGACACACCAAAGAAGCTGTCACCATGATAGGCCAGCATGGTGTGAACACCGGTCTCGGCGGCCTCCTGGACCCCGCCGACCACCCGCTGCTCGTTGTCCTGGGCCTTCATGCCATTGATCATCCACTGCACGTTACCGAAGTCGTTGTTGGCGGTGAAAATCAGGTTATCGGTGTTCGAGGTGATATTCTGATTCTGCGGATCGGACGGAAAGTCCAGAAAGCTCCGGCCGTACAGGGAGAAGTTGGATTTGACGCTGTCGCTGAATTTGACGTCGTAGATACCCGCGCCCAGGCCGGCCAGGAACACGAAATCACTGTCCAGCCAGTGAATGTCGAAGTTGTCCCGGTCAAAGCGCTTGCCGGCCCAGATCGAGGAATCCTCGAAAATGCCGGAAAAACTGGCCAGGTTGCTGAATTCCACGTAGGCCTGGCGTACGTTCAGGGCGCCATCACCGGCGGTCCAGTCGTTCGACGAGGTGGTGGAGTCGGCGATCATCAGCCGGTAGTGGGACTGGGTGCCGTTCTCGGCTACCTGCTTGTAGTTCAGGATGGCCTCAAGGTAGGTGTCCGGCTCATTGCCGAGACGGCCCACCGCGCCACCCACGGAGCCGGCGGGGGTCAGGTAGGGGCCACCCGGGACACTTTGCAGATCGCCGCCCAGCAGCAGGCCGGAACGGGCGTAGGTATTGAACGAAAAGCCCTGCTCGCCAGTGGCCTGTGGCTTGACTTCGGCCAGTTGCTCTTCCAGGGCCGAGAGGCGTTCCTCCACGCTGTCCTGAGCCTGGGCGGCCAGCGGGGTGGCGCTCATTGCCAGCATGACGGCCGTGGCCAGGGAACTGCGGTTGGGTGCTTTAGCAAACATCATCTGTCGGAACCTCGTGTTGTTTTTGTAAGGTCTTTATGGATGGTGAATCATTAACTTAATGCATTAAGTTTCAAGGCCAAAAAAAATGCGGCTCCACTGTGTTTATCCATGAATCGCACTCAGGCCCATGCCTCAAGCCATGACAAATAGCCCATCAGCTAAAAGCGTGCTGCATAACCGCAGGGACTCTTAACTGATTAAGACGTAACCAACAATAAAAGCAGTGAGTAGCTTCCGCAACCTTTCAGAGGACTTAAATTCAACTTAAATTTTCGGGGAAAGACGTAGCCGGCGGACGCCGGCTACAGGAGCTTAACTCTGGCGGGGATCGGTCTGGGCGACCCAAGGCTTATCCTTACGGCTGTCGCGGAACGCCAGCAGGCTTTCCACACCATTGAAATCAACCAGGTCACGAAAATCGAGCCAGTCGATCAGGCAGTACAGGCAAATCGCGGGGTAATTCCACTCCTCGAACCGACCTTCCTCAACCATGGCCGACAGGGTGCGGAGGGTGGTCATGATCCGTTCGCGTTGCAGATTGTAGAACATCAGGTCCTGGCTGGTGTCGATGCCGGACTTTTCGGACAGCAGCAGCGTTACCGCCGAGTCGTTGGCGCCATCAATCATGGTGAGCTGGTTTTGCTGGTCCCAGGTCAGTGGGTCCCGGCCCTGTTTGGCGCTGATGTAGCGGGCGATGATCCGGGAATCGTAGATTTCCTGACCTTCGTCCTCCAGCACCGGAATCTTCAGGGTCGGGTTGGTGCGCCTCAGCTCGTCACGGCCTTCCCCGTAAATGTTGAGATTGACGAACTCATGGGGCTCTTCGTCCAGCAGGATGCGAATTCGCCGCACGTAGGGTGACGTGTTGGATCCGATCAGTTTCATGGTTTCTCCGAATATTGGGTGCTCAGGATCCCAACAGGGATTCAGGGTCTGTAAACGGGTGCCCGGTGGCTTCAGCCACTTCTTTGTAGGTCACCTTGCCAGCAGCCACGTTAAGTCCGGCCCGCAGGTGCGGGTCTTCTTTCATTGCCCGGTCCGGGCCCTTGTTGGCCAACGCCACCACAAACGGCAGGGTCACGTTATTCAGGGCCAGTGTCGACGTGCGCGCCACGGCGCCGGGCATGTTGGCTACGCAGTAATGTACCACACCCTCAACACGATACGTGGGGTCGTCGTGGGTTGTTGCCCTGGAGGTTTCGGCACAGCCACCCTGATCAATGGCCACGTCCACCAGAACGCTGCCCTCCGGCATACGCCGGATCATGTCCCGGGTAATCAGCTTGGGCGCCGAGGCACCGGGAATCAGGACACTGCCAATCACCAGGTCCGATTCCGTCACCGACTGGTCCAGGGTCTGGGCGGTGGAAAACAGCGTGGTTATCCGGTTGCCGTAGAGGTGGTCCAGGCGTCGTAACACCGCCATGTTTCGATCCAGCACCGTCACCTGGGCACCCAGGCCAACGGCCATGGCCACTGCGTTCTGGCCAACCACACCGCCGCCAACAATGGCGACCCGTGCCGGGCTGACTCCGGGCACGCCACCCAGCAGCACACCCCGCCCTCCCATGGCCTTTTCCAGACAGTGTGCTCCGGCCTGAATCGACATCCGGCCGGCTACTTCCGACATCGGAGCCAGCAGAGGAAGATGCCCGGCGTGATCGGTGACAGTTTCATAGGCAATGCAGGTGGCTCCGGACTTTACCAGGTCGTCAGTCTGCGCCTTGTCCGGGGCCAGGTGCAGATAAGTGAACAGGGTATGATCCGGCCTCAGCATCGCACGCTCTTCGGCCTGGGGTTCTTTCACTTTGACGATCAACTCGGCCGTGTCGAAGATGTCCTTCGCCGTATCCAGAATCTGTGCTCCCGCCTGGCAGTAGTCGTCATCGGTAAATCCGATGGCAGCGCCGGCCCCGGTTTCGACAAATACCTCGTGGTTGTGGCCGCAAAGCTCATGAACAGCTGCAGGTGTCATGCCCACCCGGTATTCGCGATTCTTGATCTCCTTCGGTACCCCGATTTTCATACACTGCCTCCAACGCATCCGCCAATTTATGAGTGTCTGCGTGAAGTGTAGTCAAAAGGATCTATACTGGTTCGACAACGGATTGCATCGGTTTACCGGTTCCCGGCGTAAAACCCGGAACACAAACCATTCGCCCCAAAGGAGCAGGAATCACCATGATCAGTCTGAAAACGGCGGCTGCCGCCGCACTATCTCTCACTCTCGTAAGCACACAGGCATTGGCGGAGATGCAGACCAAGACCGTCGAGTACAAGGTTGGTGACACCATCTTCACCGGCTACATGGCCTGGGATGATGAATTCGAACAGAAACGCCCGGGAATCCTTGTGGTCCATGAGTGGTGGGGCCACAACGACTTTGCCCGAGACCAGGCCGAAAGGCTGGCAGCGGCTGGTTACACCGCATTCGCCCTGGACATGTATGGCTCCGGCAAACAGACGGACCACCCGGATACGGCGCAGAAGTTCATGCAGGAAGCCACAAAAGACATGGACCAGGTCAAGGCCCGCTTCATGAAGGCGATGGAGATCCTGCAAAACCATGACAGCGTTGATGCTTCACGTATTGCCGCCCAGGGCTACTGTTTTGGCGGCGCCGTGGTTCTGAATATGGCCCGCCTGGGCGTGGACCTGGATGGTGTTGTCAGTTTCCATGGCGCCCTGGGCAGCCCGATTACCGCTGAACCCGGAATGGTGAAGGCGCGGATCCAGGTATACACCGGTGGTGCCGACAAGATGGTTCCATCCGAACAGGTCGCCAGCCTGGTCAGGGAAATGCAGGATGCGAAAGTGGACCTGAAGCTGGTCACTTTCCCCGGAGTGCTGCATTCGTTCACCAACCCCGGCGCAGACAAGGTGGCCGAGGAGTTCGGCCTTCCGATTGGTTATGACGAAGAGGCAGCCACTCGTTCCTGGGAAGGTACCATGCGGTTTTACGAGGAGATTTTTGCTCTTTAACCGCAAGAATTGACCGCCCCCCGGTCGTCATGGGCAGGAACAGAATCAGGGTGAGCACGGTGGCCCAACACAGAATCCAGGCGGCTTTAATCGTTCGGGGTATGAGAGGTTTATCGTCAGTCATAAAAAAAGGCAGCCGAAGCTGCCTTTTTGGCGGTTATTGCCGAATCCCTCAGGGATTACAGGGCAACAACGTTCTCCGCCTGAGGACCTTTCTGGCCCTGGGTAACGGTAAACTCGACCTGCTGGCCTTCTGCCAGAGTCTTGAAACCGCTGCCCTGAATAGCGCTGTAGTGAACAAAAACGTCCGGGCCGCCTTCACGAGTGATAAAGCCAAAGCCTTTTGCTTCGTTGAAGAACTTAACAGTACCGGTAGTAGTAGACATACGTAAACTTCCTGAAATCAATCATATTATCTGCTGCCACGACCAACATGGATGCGCGGTCAACGTTTTGCGGAAATACAGAACTCGCGGAATCAAAAACAGGACGATCACTACTGACTGCGGAGGTACGTCTTATTCATGAAATGCTTTGCTGAATCTTTCCTACGCCCCTCACTGTACTCCTGAATCCAAACCTTGCCAAGGGCAAATTTAATTATTCATATAGGTACTGATACCCATCAGCCCCGAACCAGCCCAAAGGTGTAAATTCCCAGCGCGGTCATGAGGATAGAGCCGATCACGTGGGCCAGGATACCGGTGATGGCCATGCCCCATTTGCCCTCCTGCAGGGCCGCGAGCATCTCCAGTGAAAAGGTGGAAAAGGTTGTAAGTGCGCCGCACAGACCGGTAATGGCAAACAGACGCCATTCGGGCGCCAGGCTGGTGCCGTGGCTGAAATAGCCGATGAGCAGGCCAATCAGCCAGCCCCCGCCGAGGTTGGCCACCAGGGTGCCAATGGGTATGGCATGGTAACTGGCGTTCAGCCAGAGCCCGAGCAACCACCTCAGGTTGGCGCCGATAACGGCGCCAACACTCACAGCCAGAACAGACAACCACATCCCGGGCTACTCCTTGTTCCCGTCAGGCGGGATTGTGATCAATCACCGTGTCCTTGTTACGGGCGAACGCATCAAACGGGAAATCATCCACCGTCAGCATCTCCAGCACGACAGCTTCATACTGCCGCATGAAATCCGCCTCTTCCTTGGTGTAGATGCCCGCCTCCAGTGCCGCCTCGAACCGCTGCTCCGGGTGCAGTGCGGTCATCGGCAGCTCGCCCTTGGCATAGGCCTTGTTGGCCTTGCGGTAGAGCTGTTCGGCCTTGTCGTAATCCTTGAGCAGACCATTGTATCGGGCCACCGGGTTTTCCACCGGGCCCTCATCATCGGAGGTCCAGACACTGGCAATGAGCTTGTGGCGGATCGGCGTGTCCGTGGAGATGGCACGGGCCAGGCTGCGGGCCAGGTCATCGTGGGGCTGCCCCCAGCGCCGGCCGAGCGGCATCGTGGTAGCACGCAGCACCAGCGCCACGGCGCGATTCGGCAGGTTCTGAAGGAACTCGTCGAGAGCATTCTCGGTGCGGTGCAATAACAGCTCCAGGCTGTATTCCATCACCTCTTTCTCACCTTCCACCGGCTGCGATTCGTGCCAGTTCTTGAGCACCATCGAGGCCAGATACAGGTTGGACAGCATATCCCCGAGCCGCGCGGAAATCAGTTCCCGCATCTTCAGCTCGCTGCCCAGAGTCGTCATCGCGGCATCGGCGCACAGGCCGAAAGCCGCGCTGAACCGGGAAACCGCCTGGGCGTAGCGGGCGCTGGCGCCGTCGAACGGCACATCGGCACGGCCCAGCCCGAGCGCCTGGGTAAAGGCGCGGGCGGCATTGCCGAAGATCAGACCGGCGTGGCCAAAGAAAGCATCGTCAAAGGCCTCAATATCGTCATTGTCCTTGGCGGCCAGTTCCTGGAGTACGTAAGGATGGCAGCGGATCGCGCCCTGGCCGAAGATCATCAGGCTGCGGGTCATGATGTTGGCACCCTCCACCGTGATCGACACCGCCGCACCACTGAAGCCGATGCCCAGGTAGTTGCGTGGTCCGAGGGTAACGGTTTTGCCCCCGTGCACGTCCATGGCGTCGGTCAGGACCCCGCGCTGGAACTCGGTCAGGTGGTACTTTAGGATCGCCGAAGGCACTGCGGGCTTCTCGCCCTTGTCGATCATGTTCGCGGTGTGATTCACCGCCGATTGGGCGATGTAGGTCTTGGCGGCAATGCGCGCCAGGGGCTCCTGCACGCCCTCCATATCCGCCACCGGCGTATTGAACTGGCGACGGATACGGGTGAACCCGCCGGCAGTACCCACGGAATAGGCAGCGGCCCCGGCCGCGCCGGACGGTAGCGTGATGCAGCGACCGACCGACAGGCATTCAACCAGCATTCGCCAGCCCTGGCCCGCCATTTCCTGACCACCGATGATGTAATCCAGTGGAATGAACACGTCCTTGCCCTTGATCGGGCCATTCAGGAACGGTGTGCCGATGGGGCAGTGGCGACGCCCGATCTCCATGCCTTTGGTGTCCCGGGGGATCAGCGCACAGGTAATGCCGTAGTCGTCCTGCTCACCGAGCAGGCCGTCGGGGTCAAACATGCGAAACGCCAGGCCAATCACGGTGGCAATGGGCGCGAGGGTAATCCAGCGCTTCTCGAAGTTGAGCCGGATACCAACCACTTCCTTGCCGTTGAACTTGCCCTTGCAGACAATCCCGGTGTCCGGCAGCGAGGTGGCATCCGATCCGGCCCTGGGCCCGGTCAGACCAAAGCAGGGAATTTCACGGCCGTCGGCCAGACGCGGCAGGTAATGTTTTTTCTGCTCCTCGGTGCCGTACTTGACCAGCAGCTCGCCCGGGCCGAGTGAGTTGGGCACCCCCACGGACACCATCAGCATCTCGTTACCAGCCAGTTTTTGCAGGACCGCCGTCTGAGCCTTGGCGGAGAACTCCAGGCCGCCGTATTCCTTCGGAATGATCATGCCGAAAAACCCTTCCTTCTTCAGGAAGTCCCACAATTCCTTCGGCAAATCGGCCCGTTCGACCGCAAGATCCCAGGCGTTGCACATGGCGATGGCCTGGGTGCACTGATTATCGACAAACGCTTGTTCCTCTTCAGACAAGCCGGTATTGCGGTTGATCAGCAGACGGTGCCAGTCCGGCTGGCCGGTGAACAGTTCACCGTCCCACCCCACCGTGCCGGCCTCCAGCGCGACTTTCTCGGTATCGGACACTTTTGGCGCCACCTTCTTGAAGGTGGCGAATATCCGCGGGGTCAACCAGCTCTGCCGGAAGCCCCTGAGGCCGGCAGCAGCGGTCAGGCCGGCACCGGCAAACAGCAACAGTGCCAGCCAGCCGGAGGCCAGTATCCAGGACAGCAGACCGACCACAGCCATGAGGGTGATCGCCGGCTTGGCGCCGGACTCACGACGCATCACGATCAGCAGACCGGCAAGCGCCACCACAAACAGAATAAGCGTCATCATAGGGTTTCTCTGTCGTCCATGGTTCAGGAATGTCGAAGACTACAATCAGTTACGCTCAACTTACCTCATCAGATGAGGTGAGAACAGCTTACGCCGTCACGATAACGCGAATGCCTTCCAGGGCCAGACTGGCATGGCCAACGGCTTCCCTGGCGGCCTGCCATTGCTGACGGAAGAAGTCGATTTCTTCGTTCCGGATGGCCGGGTTCACTGTCCTGAGCGCCTCCAGCCGCTGGATCTCGGGCGTAAAGGCGGCATCAATCTGTGCCAGAGCCTGTTGCTTCAGGGGCTCCAGATGCGGCTCAGACAACCGCTCAACGTGATCCACCATGGTTTCCACCTGAGGCCGGATCTGCGGCACGATGGCCTGGGCAGTGCGCCGTCGGATGTTGGAACACAGGTCGTTCAGGCGGTCATGGGGCAGTGCGGCGGACAACTCCTTACCATTGACGTCCACCAGCAGCCGCAACGGCGAGACCGGCAGATAACGGGTCAGTTGCAGGGATTCCGGCGCCGGGCAGTGCACCGTGAACAGCGCCTCCATCAGCAGGGTACCCGGCGGCAGGGCTTTTACCGACAGACTGGCCAGCGCCGCTTTGCCCAGGCCGGAACTGGTGACCGAATCCATCACCCCGGTCACCATCGGATGCTCCCAGCTCATGAACGCCAGATCCTCACGCTCCAGAGCATTCTGCCGATCCCAGGTCACGGTCACGCCGTCTTCGGGTAAATCGGTCACATGGCCGGCCTGGTAGTGTTCACCGGGGCGCAGGACATCGGCGTGGTCCGAGTGGTCTTCCACGTCGACCCCGAGAATATCGAACGCCTCCATCATGTAATCCCGCACCTGGGCCGAGCCTTCCTCCCGCTCGATGTCAGTAATCAGGGCGTCGGCGACATCGCGCCGGCACGAGTTCAGTTCAATCAGCGCGTCGCGGCCGTTCTGCAGCAGCGTTTTCAGGCGCAGGGTCTCGGCGGCGGAAGCCGACACCAGCTCCTCCAGTACCGAGAGGTCACCGTCGATCACTGCCTGCCAACGGGATTGCACCGCTCCTTGCACCGCCACACCAACCGCGCAGCTTTCGGCAAAACCGTTCAGGCCATCCTGGAACCAGCGGTACTGCACTTCCTGGCTGGTGCCCTTGAGGTATGGGACGTGAATATCGATGGTCTTGGCCTGGCCGATGCGGTCGAGCCGGCCAATGCGCTGCTCCAGCAGGTCCGGGTTTGCTGGCAGGTCGAACAGCACCAGGTGGTGGGCAAACTGGAAATTGCGGCCTTCACTGCCGATTTCCGAGCAGATCAGGGCCTGGGCGCCCTGCTCGCTGTCGGCGAAATAGGCCGCGGCCCGGTCACGCTCCACCAGGCTCAGGTGTTCGTGAAACGCGGCACTGCGGATGCCGGCCCGAAGCTGCAGGTAATGCTCCAGTGCCACGGCGGTGTCCGCCCGGGCACAGATCACGACTACCTTGGCGGGGCGCAGGCCGGCCAGGGTCTTCTCCAGCCACGCCACCCGCGGATCCTGCGCCAGCCACTGGTCTTCGGCAACGGCCTGCTCCGGGGTCAGGCCCGGCAAACCGACACCGTGCGACAGGTACATTTCAGGGCATGCCAGCGGCACCGGCTTGGGGCGCCGCGCCGGAAACCCCTGGATTGCAGCCCGGGTGTTCCGGAACAGCACGCGCCCGGTGCCGTGCCGGTCCAGCAGGGCATCCATCACCGCCTGGCGAGGTGAAAGCCCCGACATCAGATCTGCCAGGTCATCCCCCAACCAGGCTTGCAAGGCGTTGCGATCGGCATCGTCAATCTCATGAGCCGCATCCCCGAGACGTTGCACCACGGCGTTGATGGCCTCGTACTGTTGCTCTTCCTCACGAAATGCCTCGAGGTCATGGAAACGGGCCGGGTCGAGCAGGCGCAGACGGGCAAAATGGCTGGCCACCCCTACCTGCTCCGGGGTTGCCGTCAGCAACAGCAGGCCCTCGCTAACGGCGGACAGTTCCTCAACCACCTGGTATTCCGGACTGGCTTCGGTCGGGCTCCAGGCCAGGTGATGGGCTTCGTCAACCACCATGAGGTCCCAGCCGGCCGAGAGCGCGTCTGCCCGGGCCCGCTCGCTGCCGACCAGAAAATCCAGACTGCACAACACCAACTGGTCACTTTCGAAAGGGTTGGCGGCCTCCGATTCCCCGAAGATATGGGTCATCAGGGCGTCGACGTCGCTCTCTTCCTCCTGCAAGGCCTCATAACGGCTCTGGTCGACGATGGAAAAGCGCAGGTTAAAACGCCTGAGCATTTCCACCAACCACTGGTGCATCAATGAGTCCGGCACCACGATCAGGGCCCGGCGGGCACGGCCGGTGTGGAGCTGGTAATGCAGGATCAGGCCCGCTTCAATGGTCTTGCCGAGGCCCACTTCGTCTGCCAGCAGCACCCGTGGCGCATGGCGCCTGGCCACTTCATGGGCAATGTAGATCTGGTGCGGCAGGTGCTGCGTGCGCGCGCCAATCAGCCCCTGGGCCGGTGACGCGCGCAGGCGGTCCATATGCTGCAGCGTGGCAAACCGGAGCCGGAAAGCGCCGTTACGGTCAAACTGGCCCGCAAACAGGCGCTGATGGGGCGCCGAGAAGTTCACCGAACCGGCCAGTTTGACTTCGGAAATCGGGTGCAGGTTCTCGCCATCATCACCGTGGTACAGCAGTACGCCACCCACATCCTCAACCGCCCGAACCACGTAGGATTCGCCGTCGAAGGTCTCGATCTGTTCGCCAATCTGGTAAATGATCCTGGACAGGGGCGCGTTATCGATGGCGTAGGTGCGTTCCTCATCGGCGGCCGGAAACCCCAGGGTGACCCGCCGGCCAGACAGGTCCGTAACGATGCCCAGGCCGAGGGCGGTATCGCTGTGACTGACCCAGCGTTGACCAATAACAAATTCCGATGTATCCAAGAAACCTCCAGAGCAATTATTGACGGGTTGCGCCGTTTTCACGCACCCAGTAGGCGGTGGCACCACACACCGCTGCCGGCACCACGAACAGGTTCAGCACCGGCACCATGGCCGCCAGCGCCACGGGCAGGCCAAAGCCCATGGCCGACAGCCGGGTATTGCCCAGCAACCGGCGCAGGGCCGGAAAACTGACCTTGTGGTTATCGGCCGGGTAATCCACGTACTGCAGCGCCATCATCCAACTGTTGAACAGGAACCAGAGCACCGCCGCGACCAGATTCACCACCGGAATCAGGCCAATCGCGAACAGACCGATGGCCCTGGGCAGGTAGTAGGTGATTTTCTGGACTTCGCGCCAGAGCGCACGGGGGATATCCTTGATGATCGATGCCCAGCCGTCTTCCGTAGTAACCTCCTGGCCGGTCAGGTGTTTTTCCGTCAGCTCGGAAAGGTAGCCATAAAACGGGGAGCCGATCAGGTTGGCGATGATCACGAAGCCGTAGGCCAGCATCAGGAGAATGACGGCGCCATAGAGAATCCAGAACAGCCAGTCCAGCGCCTGCAACCAGGCCCAGTCCGGCAGCCAGGCCATGGCCGCGGCCACCAGACCGGCGAACAGTTCACCGAGGAAAAAAGCGAGCAGGCCAAACAGCAGGATGTTGATGAACAGTGGGATGATCACGAACAGGCGCAGCCCGGGCTGACGAATCAGGCGGAATCCCTCCCCCAGATAGCCGAGTCCACGAAAAAAGTTACCCTTGAGCATCGCTGGCCGGACCTCCGCTTCAATGACAATGACGGGGCGCAAAGCATATCATGTTGAACACGTTCCCACAGCCCGCCAACACTCAGGAACACCGCGGATGACAGTATTAAAACGGAAACTGACCACGCTGCTGCGAACCCGGGGGCTCTGGCGCCTGGCGCTGCTGATTTCCGTGATCGTTATCGGGTTTCTGGCCACCACCAATACCGACTATCCGATCCCGTCGTCACCCAGTGACAAAATCAACCATCTTCTGGCCTTTATCGAGCTGACTCTCCTCACCCGGCTGGCCTGGCCCGAGCTCCGGGCTCTGTGGTTTGCCCCGACCCTGCTGGGTTTTGGTTTTGCCATCGAGCTGGTCCAGGCCAGTCTGCCCTACCGGGATTTTTCCCTGGCCGACCTGGCCGCGGACGGCGCCGGCATTGCCATTGGCCTGCTGCCGTGGCCGGGTGTCAAAAATGCCGGCAAATCGAATTTGCGAAATTCGCCCGAATCCTTGTAGGAAATCTCTCACAAAAGCGTGAGACCTTGTGGTGAGATTGCGTACGCGAGCATCCGGGAACGCCCTCCCCATGGTTCCAACTTACTGATAAAACTGCATTATTTTAGCCATCCCCAAAACCTTAGGCCCAATACCGTGCAAGGTTCACATGTTTGTCAAAGTCCGATTGGTATATTGTTCTCGTCAGGGATTGACAGGGATCTGGACGACGCAACGGAGGCACCCCGGCAAGGATTGCAGGGAGAGGCATGGACACATGGACGCCTCGCTTAAGGGATAACTATTCGGATAGCCGGCTCGGATGCCGGCACCAGGGAGCGGCCCAGGGATTTTGCAACACGGCTGTTGCTGCATGCGCAGGGATGCGCCGACCTGTTCCGAGAAAGGGTGACCTCAGGGTCGCCCTTTTTTTTTGCCTGCGATTGCCACGCACCGGGCCGGAGAACCGGCCACCACAAGCAGAAAAACAGCAAACCCGCTATACTGCCGCCTCATTTTGATCTCCGGTTACACGCTGACATGGCAAGCAGACCCGATACCGACGACTACCTGTCCCTGTTCCTCAACGATGTCCCGTTACTGGATGTCCGGGCACCAGTGGAATACAGCAAGGGCAGTTTTCCCTGCGCGGAAAACGCCCCGCTGATGAACGATGACGAACGTCACCGGGTTGGCATCTGCTACAAGGAAAAAGGTCAGGACAAGGCCATTGAACTGGGCCACCAGCTGGTCTCCGGCGATATCCGGGCTCAGCGCACCGAGGCCTGGAAGCGGTTCGCCGCCCGCCACCCGGATGGCTATCTGTTCTGTTTTCGTGGCGGCCTGCGCTCACGGCTCACCCAACAGTGGATCCGGGACGCCGGCATCAACTACCCACTGGTCAAAGGCGGTTACAAGGCCCTGCGCCGGTTTCTGATCGACAGCCTTGAGCAGCGAATCGAATCCGGCCAGTTCCGTATTGTCAGCGGTCGGACCGGTACCGGAAAAACCCGGGTACTGCAGCAATTGCCCAACCCGGTGGATCTGGAAGGACTGGCCAACCACCGGGGCTCCAGCTTCGGGCGGCAGGTAACACCCCAGCCGGCCCAGATCGATTTCGAGAATCGTCTGGCCGTTGCCATGCTCAAGGCCCACCACCGGGTCGGCGGGCCGATCTACCTGGAAGACGAAAGCCGCCTGGTGGGCCGCTGCGCGCTGCCCGAGCGGCTCCGCGAACGAATGGCCGAAGCACCGCTGCTGGTTCTTGAACAGCCCATGGACGAACGGATCGCCATTATCCGGCAGGATTATGTCGAAGGCATGGCCGCCGACTACGCCCGTCGCGACGGCGCCGACGCTGGCTGGCTCAACTTCCGGGACTACCTGCTCAGCGCCCTCGACCGGATCCGCAAGCGGCTGGGTGGAGAACGCCACCAGCAGTTACGCCTGCTGATGGAGCAGGCCCTGGCAAGCCAGCATGCAAACGGCGAACTGTCCGGCCACGAGGCCTGGATCCGGTCGCTGCTCGAGGACTACTACGACCCCATGTACGATTATCAGCTCAGCCAGAAGCAGGGTCGGATACTTGTCCGGGGAGGCCCCGAGACCCTTCTCGACTGGGCCAAATCAGACCGGGCTGCGTAGAGACCCTGTGCCACGGGATCCGGCCTGTCATGTACCCGTGACAACATAGTCTGCTATATAAGGAATAGCCGAAGCCGGTCGCGTTCAGAATGGACTGATTCGCCTGTCACTCACTGATCGAAAGCTATAAAACAAGGAGCTCCCCAATGGAAGACCTATTCGGCGCGGAAGGCCGTGCTGCAGAACTGATGGACCAGGCCATTGCCCTGATCATGACCTACGCCCCGAAAGTGGTACTGGCCATCATCACCCTGGTGGTTGGTCTCTGGCTGATCAACCGGTTTGTCGGCGTGCTCGACAACAAACTGGGCAAGAAAGACCCAACGCTCAACAAATTCCTCTGTGGCCTGATCGGCGCAATCCTCAAGATTCTGCTGTTCATCTCCGTCGCCTCCATGGTCGGTATTGCCACCACCTCGTTCATTGCCATTATTGGTGCCGCCGGCCTGGCGATCGGGCTCGCACTTCAGGGCAGCCTGGGCAACTTTGCCGGCGGGGTCCTGATCCTGATCTTCAAGCCGTTCAAGGTGGGCGACACCATTGAAGCCCAGGGATACCTCGGTGCGGTCGCGGAAATCTCCATTCTCTATACCATCGTGAACACCTTCGACAACCGTCGCATCGTGATCCCCAACGGCAGCCTGTCCAACGCCACCCTGGTCAACGTCAGCTACTACGACACCCGGCGCTGCGACATGACCTTCGGCATTGCCTACGGCGACGACATCGACAAGGCCCGGGCCGTGATCAAACAGTTGCTGAACGAGGATGAGCGAGTGCTGCCCGAGCCGGAACCGAGAATTTCCGTGGGCTCCCTGGGCGACAACTCCGTCAACATCATTGTCCGGCCCTGGACCAAAACCGACGACCTCTGGCCGGTGTACTGGGACATGCACGAGCGCGTGAAAAAGGCATTCGACAAGGAGGGCATCACCATTCCCTTCCCGCAGCGCGATGTTCATCTCTATAAACACGAGTGAACCGGTTCGCACGGATACATCCGGTTACTCGCAAACTGCGTAACCTCAACTAAGCTGACCATTAATGGCGGGGTTTCCGGACCCCGCCAGGCCGTCGGGGTCAGACACCGCCGCAACGCCTGACTCCGGAACGCTGTCATTGCTGGTAGGAGGTTGTCACTATGCCGGTACAGCAGTTGAAGGAATTCCTCGACGAGGCAGATGTTGAATACATGTGCCTCTCCCATCCCCCGGCGTATACCGCCCAGGAACTGGCCCACCACGTAAAAATTGCCGGCGACCGTGTCGTCAAAACCGTGATCATCGAACTGGACGGCAAAATGGCCATGCTGGTGATGCCAGCGACCTGGCGTATTCGCTGGGACAGGCTGTCCCGGATACTGGATACCGATTTTGTCGACCTGGCCGACGAGCAGGAATTTCAGGACCGCTTCCCGGATTGCGAAGTGGGCGCCATGCCCCCGTTTGGCAACCTGTTCGACATGACGGTCTATTGCGCCGAAGCCCTGACCGAACAGCCCGAACTGGCCTTCGCCGCCGGCAGCCATACGGAATCCGTGCACATGAAGACACCGGACTTCCTGACCCTGGTGCAGCCGATGGTCCTTAGCCAGGGTTTTACCAAACCAGGGGCCCAGAAACCGGCCTGGCTGGTCAAAGGCCGCCGCCGGCCGGACGACGCCACCAAACAACGGGTCTCCGGTATCGCAGGGTATTGACGGCTTTTAGGCCGGCTTGATCCTGGTCTCTTGTCCGGCCGCCGTCATCGCGTAAACTGGGGGCATCAGACAGGAACCCGTTATGACGAACGCTTTTGATGTTGTGATTGTCGGTGCCGGCATGGTCGGTGCTGCCCTCGCCTCCGGACTCGGCCAGAACCGCTTCCGTGTTGCGGTGGTTGATCGCGCGCCGGCGCCCGCCTTTCGCCCCGACGCCAGCCCGGATATCCGGGTCTCCGCCCTCAGCGCCGGCAGCGAACGCTACCTCCACAGCCTGGGCGCCTGGGCCCCGATACAGGCCATGCGGGCCACCCCCTACCGCCGGCTGGCAGTCTGGGACGAAACCCGCCATCCCCTGATCCGTCTTATTCCGAGCAAATTGACGGAAGTGGAATTCGATGCCGCCCACCTGAATGCCCCGCACCTTGGCCATATCGTGGAAAACACCGTGACCCAGCAAGCCCTCTGGCAGGTGGCAGAGGCGGAGCCCTCGGTCACTCTTTACGCCGGTCATGACGTGGTCTCCCTGAGCCAGGATCATGAAGGGGCCACAGTAAGACTGGACAACGGCAGTGAGCTCTCGGCAGCTCTGGTCGTAGGGGCGGATGGCGCCCAGTCCCGGGTGCGCGACCTGGCCGGCATCGGCATTTCCCGGGACCAGTATGGCCAGCAGGCCATGGTGATATCGGTTCGCTACCAGGGCGCGGTGGAGGACATCACCTGGCAGGGTTTCCACCCCTCCGGCCCCAGGGCCTTCCTGCCATTGCACAGTGCCGGCGCCGACCACCCGGGCGAGAGCTGGGCGTCCCTGGTGTGGTACGACACACCACAGGAACTGGCGCGGCTGAAAGCCCTTGGTCACCATGAGCTGATGGCGGAAATCCAGCGCGGGTTTCCATCGGCCCTGCCACAACTAACCCACATTGAAGCCCGGGCCAGCTTCCCCATTGCCCGCCAGCACGCCAGGCACTATGTCTCGGGCCGGGTGGTACTGACCGGCGACGCCGCCCATACCATTAACCCCCTCGCCGGCCAGGGCGTGAACCTGGGATTCCAGGACGCCCGCTGCCTGCAGGGCCTGTTGAAAGAAGCCCGGCGAGCCGGCGACGACCTGGCCAACCCGACATGGCTGAACCAGTACGAACACCTGCGCCGCCCGGCCAACCGCCGGATGATGCTGGCCATGGACGCGTTCTATCATCTGTTCAGCAACCGCATCCCGCCCGTTCACTTGCTGCGCAACCTGGGCCTCGGCGCAGCCCGCGCCCTGCCCTTCGCCCGCAATCAGGTGGCCCGCTACGCCATGGGCCTGGACGATGACCTGCCGGTCCCCGTCAAACTGCTTGCCGAGCGACTGCCCGGGCTGCACCGGATTTAAGCGTTCCAGAACCCGAAACCAATGAAGGAGCCATTATGTCAGAGACGATATTCACCAAAATCATCAACCGGGACATTCCCGCCGACATTATTTACGAGGACGACATCAGCCTGGCGTTCACTGACATCAACCCCCAGGCGCCCGTGCATTTTCTGGTGATTCCGAAGAGGGCCATCGCCACCATCAATGACCTGACGGAAGACGACCGCGAACTGGTGGGGCACCTGTATCTGGTGGCCGCGAAGATTGCCCGGGAAAAGGGATTCGCAGATGACGGCTACCGGGTAGTGATGAACTGCGGCGAGAATTCCGGGCAGACGGTGTTTCACATCCACCTGCATGTGCTGGCCGGCAAGCCGCTGGGGTGGCCGCCTTATACCGACAAGATGAAACAAGCCTGATTTTTTTGCCTTGGGGGAGGCAAGCGGGCCGGTAGTGCTGTTTGGGACACGCTCAAGGCATCCATGCGCGCTTAGCTTTCGCCATCCATGGCGAAAGATAGTCCCAAACAGCACTACCGGCCCACTTGCTCAAACCTGGGTGCTACTGCCCGCCAAGGCTCAATTATCTTTGGCAGTTCCCAAGTTGGCCTAACTACCAGCTTTGACTGGACGGCGTGTGGTAAGGCTTTCCGGGACTGTCTTTCGCCACGGATGGCGAAAGCCAAGCGACCACGGACGGC
Source organism: uncultured Marinobacter sp. (assembly GCF_946886895.1). The sequence continues at coordinate 497,936 of NZ_CAMPJO010000001.1, forward strand.
TCGAGCGTGTCCCGGAAAGCCTTACCACACGCCGGCCCTCCCCCAAAGCCTGGTCAATTAGCGGCCAACCACTCTTTCAGCCTCTTCCACCGGCGTATGGCGAACATCTTCGCCTTTGACCATGAAAATCACGTTCTCGGCAATGTTACAGGCATGATCCCCCACCCGCTCGAGAGCCCGAAGCACCCACATCACCGACATGCACCGTGAAATATTGCGGGTATCTTCCATCATGAAAGTGAGCAACGTCCGGGCCGCCGCCTGATACTCCTCGTCGACCCGCTTGTCTTCCTTCATGATCCGCAACGCCTGCTCGGAATCCAGCCGGGCAAAGGCATCCAGGGCATCGTGCAACATGCTCAGCACGTGGGTGCCGATGTGGCGTACCTCCACGTAACCGCGAGGGGCCTGGCCTTCTTCGGTCAGTTTGATCGCCAGCTTGGCAATCTTCTTGGCCTCATCGCCAACCCGCTCCAGGTCCGCCACCATCTTGATCACCGAGATCACCAGGCGCAGATCCCGGGCCGTGGGCTGGCGGCGGGCGATGATCAGAGTCGCTTCCTCATCAATCTCGATTTCCATCCGGTCGACTTTCTTGTCGTTGGCGCGGATCTCGTCGGCCATGTGACCATCGCCATCCACCAGGGCCTGGATGGCATTCTCAACCTGGGCTTCGACCATGCCGCCCATTTCCAGAAACTGCTGCTTCAGCTCGGTCAGTTCGTCATTGAACTTGTGGGAGATATGATCCCCGTAAACGTCGTCCTTCTTGGTAGGCATACTGTCTTTCTCCACTGTGTCTCAGATCCGGAATCAGCCAAAGCGACCGGTGATGTAGGATTCGGTCAACTGATGTTCCGGCGAGGTGAATACCTTGTTGGTCTCGTTCACTTCCACCAGGTGTCCCAGGTGGAAGTAGGCCGTGCGGTGGGATACCCGGGCCGCCTGCTGCATCGAGTGCGTTACGATAACAATAGTGTAGCTCTCCGAGAGTTCGGCAATCAGCTCTTCAACCCGGGCCGTGGCGATCGGGTCCAGGGCGGAGCAGGGTTCGTCCATCAAGACCACCTCCGGGCTGACCGCGATGGCCCGGGCAATGCACAGCCGCTGCTGCTGGCCACCGGACATACCCGTTGCGGTGGCGTCCAGGCGATCCTTGGCCTCGTCCCACAGGCCGGCCTTGCGCAGGCTGTTCTCGACAATCTCGTCCAGATCCGATTTGCGATTGGCCAGACCGTGAATGCGCGGGCCGTAGGCCACGTTATCGTATATGGATTTGGGGAAGGGGTTGGGCTTCTGGAACACCATGCCCACCCGGGCCCGAAGCTCCACCACATCCCGTTTCGAGTGGTAGATATCCTCGTCGTCCAGCATCAGCTGGCCTTTGATCCGGCAGATATCAATGCTGTCGTTCATCCGGTTGAGACAACGCAGGAAGGTGGACTTGCCACAGCCAGACGGCCCGATAAAGGCAATCACTTCGTTACGCGCGATGTCCAGGCTGATGTCCTTGATGGCCCGGTCCTGGCCGTAGAACACCTCTACATTGCGGAGCTTGAATTTGGGATCGTCCGTGTAGGGCTTGCCAACGGTCTTGCCTTCTTCAATTATGGTTTCCGCAGGTTTGTCTTCCGGCACGGGCACGGCAACCTCGTCTGTCTGCTGACTGGCTTCACTGGTCATGGTTGAGTTCATGGTATTCATCGTGATTCTCCTTACCACCGGCGCTCAAGGCGTTTACGAAGCCAGATGGCCAATGCATTCATACTGATCAGGAAGGCCAGCAACACCATAATGGCGGCCGACGCGCGTTCAATAAAGGCCAGTTCCGGGCTGCCTGCCCACAGGAACACCTGCACCGGCAACACCGTGGCGGCATCGAAAAAGCCCTCTGGCACATCGACAATAAACGCCACCATGCCGATCAGCAGCAGCGGCGCGGTTTCACCGAGGGCCTGGGCCATGCCGATGATCGAACCGGTGAGCATGCCCGGCATCGCCAGCGGCAGCACGTGGTGCAGGACCACCTGCATTTTGGAGGCGCCAATGCCCTCCGCTGCCTCACGAATGGACGGTGGTACGCTTTTGATGGCCGCCCGGCTGGAAATAATGATGGTGGGCAGGGTCATCAGGGTCAGCACCAGGCCACCCACCGCCGGCACTGACCGGGGCATGCCGAACAGGTTGATGAACACCGCCAGGCCCAGCAGACCAAAAATGATCGAGGGTACCGCCGCCAGGTTGTTGATGTTCACTTCGATGAAGTCGGTGAGCCTGTTCTGGGGCGCGAACTCCTCCAGGTAGATGGCCGCCGCCACCCCGATCGGGAACGACAGGATCAGGGTGACGAACATGGTCAGCAGTGAGCCCACGATGGCGCCGAGAATACCCGCCTTGGAGGGGTCCCGGGAGTCGCCGCCGCTGAAGAACACATCGTTGAAGGCGGTATCGATCACGCCCCGCTCCAGCAACTGGTCCACCCAGGCCTGTTGCTGTTCGCTGAGTTTGATGGAATAGGCATCGTCACCGGCGTGTTTCACATAAACATCCACATCGGTGTGCGACAGGAAGGTCATGGTCCGGGTGGTGCCCAGCCAGTCCGGGTGCGTTTGCAGGGCATCACGCAGGGTAATCGACGCATAGGGGTTGATGAGATCACGAACCGCATCCCGGTCCGCCTCGGTCGCCCCCGGGATCTCCCTGATCAATGCCTGCACCAGCGGCTCCGCGAAATCCGCCATCTTGAGCTGGCGCTCGTCGGTGGCGTCCTCCAGGTACATCATTTCCCCGTCAAGCTCCACCTCCATGGTGATGGTGGTCTTGATGAAGCCGGTATAACCCTTGCCGATAATGTCTGCGAACAGCACCACCAGCGCGGACAAAGCAATGGCGATGGCCAGGATGCCGTAGGCACGGAAGCGGCGCTCCTTGCGGTAACGGCGCTTGAGCGACTGGCGGATGGCCTCCGCCTGCGAACGTTGATCAGTCATACTGTTCCCGGTATTTGCGGACAATTTTCAGGGCCACCACGTTCAGCACCAGGGTCGCCAGGAAGAGCATGGCGCCCAGGGCAAACGCAGCAAGGGTCTTGGCACTGTCGAATTCCTGGTCACCGGTGAGCAGGGTAACGATCTGGACCGTTACGGTGGTCACGGTTTCCAGCGGGTTGGCGGTGAGGTTCGCCGCCAGCCCGGCGGCCATGACCACGATCATGGTCTCCCCGATGGCCCGGGAGACCGCCAGCAATATGCCCCCCATAATGCCCGGGAGTGCAGCCGGGAAAATGACCTTTTTCATGGTTTCTGACTGGGTCGCGCCCAGGGCCAGGGAGCCGTCGCGCAGGGTCTGGGGGACCGCATTGATGACATCGTCAGACAGTGACGACACAAACGGAATGATCATGATCCCCATCACCCCGCCAGCGGCCAGCGCACTCTGGGACGAGGCGTCGATACCCAGGGAGGCCGCCAGGTCGCTGATGAAGGGCGCCACCGTGAGGGCGGCGAAGAAGCCGTAAACCACGGTCGGGATGCCCGCCAGCATTTCGAGCAGTGGCTTCACGGTGCTGCGTACCCGCCTGCTGGCGTACTCCGACAGGTAAATGGCCGACAGCAGCCCCACCGGTACCGCCACCACCATGGCAATGGCCGAGATCAACAAGGTACCGGTAAACAGCGGAATCATGCCGAAGGCGCCTTCGGCGGCGACCTGGTCGGCTCTCAATGCCGTTTGCGGGCTCCAGGTGGTGCCGAAGAAGAACTCGAAAAACGAGACCTGCTCAAAAAACCGGATGGTCTCGAAGGCCACCGAGAAAATGATGCCAGCGGTGGTCAGAACCGCCAGGGCCGCGCAGGCGAAGAACAGCCACTTCAGGATCGATTCAACCTGGACGCGGGCATTGAGCCGTGGCCGGATCCGCAGCCAGCCCAGGAACCCGGCCAGCACCGCCACCGAGACCACCAGCGCACTCATGTACAGCCGGCTTTGCTCGCGCAGGGCTTTCAGCCGTTCCGCCGCCTCGACAATGGGCGCCTCCACGAAGCCCGGTGGCAGGGCACCGCTGGCCACGTTACTGATCTTGCTGACCAACAGGCTGGCCGCCCCCTCACCGGTCGGGATCATCTCCGGAGGCAGGGACCCGATCACCAGAATCTGAATAACCTTACCTTCAAACGCCGCCCAGGCCGCCAGCACCAGCAAGGCCGGGATGCCACACCAGAGTGCCGCCCGGGCACCGTAGTAAAACGGGAGGGACTTGAGATGCCGTATGCCACCCATGGGCATGGCCAGGGACCGTGAGCGGGCATAGCCAAGCCCGTAGGCCACCAGCGCGAGCACAACGGTCAGTAACAGAAGGTTGGCCGGTTGCATGAAGTTTCCTGTTTAACGCGTCAGTTGGGCACCAAGTGTAAAGCTTCACCAATACAATCGCACTTGATGCCTGCTACCAACAAAGGGTGCGTCCCTTGCAGGACGCACCCTTTGCAAGTCTCGCCGGTGTACGGCGTTTACATCAGCTCGTCTTTCTTCAGGTTCGGCATGTTCGCCGCCTTGTCCTGAAGGTCCATCAGGGCATCACGAGTCGGGACAATCAGACCGACACTCTTCAGGTAGCCGTTCTGGCCCATAGCCGCCGGGCTGACAAATTCCTCAACGTATTCCTTGATGCCGGGGATCACGCCAACGTGCGCTTTCTTGACGTAGAAAAACATTGAGCGGGCAACCGGATACTTATCAGTGGCAATCGCCTCAGCGGTCGGCTCAACGCCATCCAGAGTCGCCGCCTGCAAACGATCCGCGTTTTCTTCCAGGAAGCTGTAACCGAACACGCCGTACATTTCAGCATCGTCGATCAGTTTCTGCACGATCAGGTTGTCGTTTTCACCGGCTTCGATGAAGGCGCCGTCTTCACGAACACTCTGGCAAATCGCTTCCATGTCGTCCTCGCTCATGTCGGCAACCGCCGGCAGGTCTTCACAACCACCCTGCAGGGCCAGTTCGTTGAACGAGTCACGGGTACCGGAAGTCGGGGGCGGGCCCATCACGCGGATTGCCACATTTGGCAGATCTGAATCGATCTCGCTCCACTTTTTGTAAGGATTCGGAATCAGCTTGTTCTCGTTCTTCGGATCGGGTACTTCCTTGCCCAGGGCCAGGAACAGCTGTTCCAGCGTCAGTTCCAGGTTCTGCGCCTTGTCTGAGCTGGCGATGACGATGCCATCGGAACCAATGCGGAATTCCGTGATGTCGGTCACGCCGTTATTCATGCACAGATCGTATTCAGAGGCTTTCATGCGACGCGACGCGTTGGTGATGTCCGGGTGCTGGGTACCGATGCCCTGGCAGAACAGCTTCATACCACCGCCGGAACCGGTGGATTCCAGTTTCGGGGTCGGGAAGTCGGTCTTGGTACCGAAACGCTCGGCCACCACAGTGGCAAACGGATAAACTGTGGAAGAACCTACAATGCTGATGGTGTCGCGGGCCATGGCCGGCGCGGACAAGGCGGCCATGGAGCCCGCCAGGGCGGTCAGAGCAAGGGCTTTGTTCAGTTTCATCACGTCGAGTCTCCATTATTTGGTTTGGACGTTGTGTCGGATCTGTTTACCGATGTGTGCAGACTAATGGCGCTCTGTGACAACTTTGTGACAACCACTGAAATATAGCCGCCCGCGTCCAAATTTTCTTGCAGACCCGCCAAAGCCCGTTAACATGCGGGGTAAAACAACTCCAGATGCAGTAAAAGGCAGAGTTCCATGACCACGTACGACGATGACAAGCCCACACCCAGGGGCGAACTGACGCTTCAGATTATCCCACTCCCGGCCGACACCAATGCCAACGGGGATGTATTCGCCGGCTGGCTGGTCAAACAGATGGACATCGCCGCCGCCACCATGGCCGGCCGAATCTCCCAGGGGCGCAATGCCACCGTGGCCATGGACGGCATGGAATTCCTCTCGCCGTTGCGAGTCGGCTCCCAGGTCGGCTGTTACTGTGAGCTGGTGGACATTGGCCGCAGCTCCATGAAGATCAACGTGGAGGTCTGGACACTGGACCGGTCGGCCAGACACCCCCGCAAGGTCACCGAAGGACGCTTTGTGTACGTGGCCATCGATGAACATGGCCGTATCCGGGAGGTTCCGGAGCAGATTTCGTAACACCTCACTCCGTGCGGAATACGTCTGTTAAACAAAGCCTGATACTGGCCAGCAAGCACCGACGCCCGCCAGGAATCCCCACTGCTCGATCTGATCGGCGAACTGGTCATGAATCCGGCCGAAGGCCTTCGGATGGTTGCGGAACCGTTCGCCCACCACACTCAACCGGAACGGCAGTCCACGCTGGTCCAGAACCTGCAGCAGCTTCAACAGACGCTCCGGCCCCTTGTCGTATTCCCAGCGGTGATTCCACAGCAGATGCGGGCAACGCCAGTCCGGAGTGGTTTGTCGCTCCGCAAACAGCCGGTCTTCAATGGGTACCGGGATCATAAGCGATTTTGCCCTCAGGCTGGCAATCAATCCATCCGGCACGCCATCGGGCATCTGATTGAGAAAGTCCCGGGCACCATCAAGAAAACTGTCCTGGTTCCAGGCGCTGTTGAACACCACACAGTCCGCCGAAATGGCGCTGTACAGATTCACCATCTGAGGCTCGACACTGGACCTCTGTTTGCCAGACACCGGAAAGGCAAACTGGTTCTCGTGCATGTACAGCACACAGGGCGTCCGGGCCAGGTGGGGATGGATGCCCCGGAGTGAGGCCAGTCCACCATGGACGTTGCGATGACCAGATCCCAACGCTCCTGCAGGGCCGGCTCGTTCAGCCAGGTCAGCGGATTGCCGCGAATACGCCAGCGAAAAAAGCGGGGCGGCAGTGCCAGGGTATGCCAGTGGTAATCACTGAACATGCCGGTGAGCTGGTCCCGCCAGCGTTTGTGGCTGGCGGCATCGTAGCCCGATAACAGCAGTATTCTGGGTGAGTTGCCCTGAAGCGCGAGTGTCTCTTTCACGTTTCCCTCTATCCAGTCGGAGGGGCATGCTTGCTACTCTTACCGCCTGTGCCCGCTACATCCATCCCCTGCGCTTGAAAAACCACAACAAGCCTGAGGTGATCGCAATCATAACACCCCAAACCATGGGGTACCCGAAGTACCAGCCCAGCTCCGGCATCGCCCACGGGCTGTCAGGGTGCTCGAAGTTCATGCCGTAGACACCCACCACAAAGGTCAGCGGGATGAAAATGGTGGCAATGATGGTCAGCACCCGCATGGTTTCGTTGGTGCGCTGGCTGATGCTGGAGAGGTAGATATCGAGCATGCTGGTCGCCATTTCCCGAAAGCTTTCCAGCAGTTCGATAATCTGTACGCTGTGGTCGTGGCAGTCCCGGACATAAACCTGGGTGTCGGCGGTGATTAACGGGTCATCGGTGCGCATCAGGCTGGTCAGCATTTCCCGCTGTGGCCAGAGCACCCGACGGAGCAGCAGCAACTCGCGTTTGAGACCGTGAATCTGGGTCAGGATTCGCTGGTTCGGATTCTCGAGCAATTCCGTTTCCATTTCCTCGAGCTGGTAGCCAAACTGCTCAAGCACGGGAAACGCCGAATCGGTGATCAAATCCAGCAACGCATAGAGCAGATAGTCGATCTGCCGGGTCGCAAACCGCCGGTTGTTGGGCTGGCGCATACGCTTACGCACCGGCTCGAACGGATCTTCATCCAGCGGGCACAGGCAGATGAGATAGTTGTGACCGACAAACAGGCTGATCTGGACCACCTCCAGGTTCTCACCGTCAAAAAGGGGCATGGCGGCAATGATAAAGAGCTGGTCGTCATAGAGCTCGAGCTTCGGTCGCTGGCCGGTGTTGAGTACATCCTCCAGAGCCAGGTCGTGCAAATCGAACAGGTCACCGAGGTTGCGCAGGGTGTCCGGGTCGGCCTGGCCGTTCACCTGGATCCAGGTTTTTGACTCTTTCTCAAGATAATCCCGGCAGTCCGCCGCATCGGCCAGGCTGACCTCCTCTACGTGTTCCTCGCTATAATCAATGAGGTGCAGATTCACCGGTCGCCTGCCGTCACCCGGAGCGATCAGGGTACCGGGCGCGGTACCGGGGTTGTGATAATGCTTGCTGAAATAGGCCATGTCGCGTTCCTGTGCACCTTCCCGGTTGCGGCTCTCTGCCCCAGAGCATAGCAGCTTGCAACTCAGACGGAACCGGTCGGTGGTTTGCCCCGGGCCAGCGACCAGAGCCCGAACACCGGCCCGGGCACCAGCAGCAACGACACCCAGGCCCCGAGTTCATCCCACAAGCCGCTGGTCAGCCAGATGGCCGGCAGGGTCAGCCCGAAACCCACGGCGTTCATCACCGCCAGTGACGAGCCCACCGATTCCCGGGGCGCGGCGGCCGCCGCCAGGGCTGAAAACTGTGGCGAGTCGGCGACCACGCTCAGGCCCCAGACAAGCAACAGGACCATCAGTAACACCGGTGAAAACCCCGCCAGCCACGGATAGCCCAGGCAGATCAGGCCGGAGGTTGTCAGCGCGTACCGCGCCACCCATTCGCTGCCCTTGCTGCGGCTCAGTGCCCCGCCAAGCACACAGCCCGCGGCCCCGATCCCGATAATGGCAAACGCCAGCCAGGAGATCAGTGCGTCCGGCGCGCCCAGCCGGTCCAGCTCCCGGGCCACAAGCAGCGGCGTCAGCGTCCAGAAGGCGTAGAGTTCCCACATGTGGCCGAAGTAGCCACCGGCCACCGCCCGGAACCTCGGTACCCTGAGAGCCGCCAGACCCTGGCGAAGCGGCACCGGCCCGCTGCTGGCAGGCAGGTGCGGGCCGTCGCCCAGCAGAAACACCAGGCCACCACCCACCACCGCCAACAGGGAGGCCCCCAGCAACGACCACTCCCAGGGCAGGCCCAGCGTGGCACCGCGCATGAGGTGCGGCAGGGCGGTACCCAGTGTCAGCATGCCCACCAGCCAGGCCAGGGCGGAACCGGCGTATCGAGGAGTCCAGGCGATGACCAGCTTCATCCCGAGCGGGTAGATACCGGCAAGGCAGAGCCCCGTGGCGAAGCGCAGCAGGAGGCCCGGGAGCGCCTGGTTCGCCGCCAGCACAAAACCGGCGTTGGTCAGGGCCCCCAACAGGCTGGCGACCAGGAAAATCCGGCTGGCACCGAACCGGTCCGCCAGGCCCGTCATGGCGAGGGTCAGGGTGCCGGCAATAAAGCCGGCCTGGACCGCCAGGGTCAACTGCCCCAGATCGGATTCGTTCAGGCCCAGTTCCCGGGAAAACGACAGCCACACGCCGTTAATGCTGAACCAGAGCGAGGTGCCGAACAACTGGGCCACGACGATGGCCGGCAAGGGGTAACGACGCAGCAATTCAATCATTGTTATTGTCTTTTCGGGGATGTCGTAACAAGACTATACCGGCGAAACCGGTGGAGCCCATGCGACTTTGGTTGCTTTCGGCTTAAACAGTGGCCTGCCGCCGGTCCGGCAACAGAACCGACATCAGGGCTGCCACCGTCACCAGCAGCGCCGAAATCCACAGGCACGCTGCGAGGCCATAGGCCTGATAGACCCAGCCGGACAGAAGGGTGCCCAGCAACCGGCCGGCGGCATTGGACATGTAGTAGAAGCCCACATCCAGGGAGGCGCCATCGGCCCGGGCGTAGCTGACAATCAGGTAGCTGTGCAGGGAGGAGTTGATGGCGAACAGTACGCCAAACAGCAGTAATCCACCAATCACCACCAACTGGGGTGACCAGCCCACCGTCAGGCCAGCGGCAATGGCGGCGGGCACCAGGGCCAGGGCAGCGGCCCAGAGCACCGCCGGCTGCCTGCCTTCCATCGTGCCGGTGATTTTCGGCGCAATGGTCTGGATAAAACCATAACCGATAATCCAGGTGGCCATGAAGCCACCCACTTTCCAGAAATCCCAGCCAAACACGGTATGCAGGTAAACCGGCAGCGCCACCACAAACCACACATCCCGGGCACCGAACAGAAACATCCGGGCGGCAGACAGCACGTTGATGGCCCGGCTCTTGGACAGGATCTCACTGAATTTCGGCTTTGCCTTGCTCTTACCCAGATCCTGCCCGAGCAGGAACAGGCTGGCCAGCCAGACCAGGCCGAGAGCCACGGCCATAATAATCACCGCACCCTTGAAGCCTGCCGCCATCAGCAGCACGCCACCGAGGAAGAAACCCACCCCTTTCAGGGTATTCTTGGAGCCGGTCAGAATCGCCACCCATTTATACAGGGTTCCTTGTCGCTCATCCGGCACCAGCAGTTTGATGCCGCTCTTGGCGGACATCTTGTTCAGATCCTTGGCAATGCCGGATATCGCCTGCGCGGCCATCACCCAGGGCACGGTCAGCATCGCCGCCGGTACCGCCAGCATGGCCAGCGCGGCTATCTGCAGGAACAACCCGATGTTCATGGTACGGTTCAGACCCCAGCGGGCCCCCAGGTAACCCCCAACCAGGTTGGTTACCACCCCGAAGAACTCATAGAAGATAAACAGCAGCGCGATTTCCAGCGGCGAATAGCCGAGCTGGTGGAAATGCAATACCACCAGCATCCGCAGGGCCCCGTCCGTCAGCGTGAAGGCCCAGTAGTTGCCGGTAATGACCAGGTACTGGCGGATGGCAGCGCTCATATCAGGCAGACCCGACCTTGCGCGCCAGTTCGGCGGTGCGGTTGGCGTAGCCCCACTCGTTGTCGTACCAGGCGTAGATTTTCACCTGGGTGCCGTTGACCACCATGGTGGACAGGGCATCGACGATGGACGAGCGTGGGTCGGTCTTGTAATCAATGGACACCAGCGGGCGTTCTTCATAGCCCAGAATGCCTTTGAGTTCGCCTTCGGCCGTTTCTTTCAGCAGTTGGTTCACGGTGTCACGGTCCGTGGCTTTCTCCACCTCAAACACACAGTCAGTCAAAGACGCATTGGTCAGCGGAATCCGCACCGCATGGCCATCCAGCCGGCCTTTCAGTTCCGGGAAAATCTCGATGATTGCCGTGGCGGAGCCGGTGGTGGTCGGGATCAGAGAACTGCCGCAGGCCCGGGCCCGACGCGGATCCTTGTGGGGCGCATCGAGAATAGTCTGGGTGTTGGTCAGGCTGTGAATGGTGGTGATGGAGCCGTGCTTGATGCCCAGTTTCTCGTGGATAACCTTCACGACAGGTGCCAGGCAGTTAGTGGTGCATGAGGCCGCGGTTACGATACGGTCATTGGCCGGGTCGAACACCTCTTCGTTCACACCCATGGTGATGTTCTTCGCCCCGGACTCCTTCACCGGTGCAGTCACAACTACCCGCTTCACGCCCTGATCCAGATAGCCCTGCAGCACCTTCACGGTTTTGTTGATGCCGCTGGCTTCAATCACCAGATCACAACCCGACCAGTCGGTATCGCCAATCGCCTTGTTGCGGGTGACGCGGATGCGCCGGCCTTCGATCACCATGTCGTCGCCGTCGGCGCCCGCCTCAAAGTTCCAACGGCCATGGACACTGTCGAAATTCAGCAGGTGCGCCAGGGTGGCGGCGTCGGCACCGGGGTCGTTAATGGCGACAAATTCCATATCCGGCCAGCCCCAGGCAGCGCGCAGCGCCAGGCGGCCAATGCGGCCAAATCCATTAATGCCGACCTTTATCTTGCTCATGTTTTACTCCTGTTGACTCTGACTCCGTGCAAAAGCGAGGGGGCAGGTTGATGTTTTAACTAACCGTCAAATAAACCTGACAACGGGCCTGTCAGTCATGGCTGCAAGCCGTTCGAGTTCGGTCTTGATCAGGGTTGGATTGCCTTCGGACGTTTCGTCCAGTACCCGCAACAACCAGTGCGGCAATCGCGGGCTCAGGGAATAGTAAACCCACTGGCCCTGGCGCTCGGTGTCCAGCAACCCTGCGTCTCGAAGAGTGGCCAGATGGCGGCTGGCCTTGGGCTGAGGGATATCCAGGGCTTCTGTCAGCTCGCAGACACACAGCTTTTTCTGTTCCCGAATCAGCATCAGCGCGGCCAGGCGCAGTTCGTCACCAAGGGCTTTGAATATCGACACCGGGTCGAAGTTTTCCGGTTTCATGCCAGTCTGTTTGCGGTGCACCAGGGTGAACAGGCCAATGCGCTCACGAATTTCTTTCAGTGTCAGCGCGAAAGTGGCGTGACGTCCTGCCGGCACCGGATCGGGAAAATCCCAGGCAATCTGCTGAGCCGGCTGGCACACGGTTCCGCACTCCTGCGATGCTTTTTCGCAAAGGGTAATCACGTAATCCCAGTGTTCACCTTCCAGATCGGCCAGCGGCTTACTATGCAGTCCGTCCACCGAATAGCCCGCTTCCTCAAGAACCTGAATAGCCATCGGGTGGGGCTTTTCGGGCTGGGTGCCCGCACTGGCCACTTCAAACTGGTCACCGGCCATTTCCCGCAGCAAGGCTTCGGCCATCAGAGATCGCGCGCTGTTGGCGGTGCAGACAAACAAGACCCGGCGCTTCATATCCATTTCCTCGCATATACTATTTTATGCATATTTATTTTAGTGCATACTAGTCTCAAGTTTTTCACGAGTAAAGAGACAATTTCATGACAGTAAGCCTTGAGGATCTTCCTAATATCGACCGGGAACAATTCAGCCCGCCGTCGACAGAAAAGGTGTTTGCCGAACAACGATCGTCACATTCCCCGCGCATTCTGTTGCTCTACGGCTCCCTGCGGGAACGCTCATTCAGCCGCCTTGCCGTTGAAGAAGCCGCCCGCTTGCTGGAAGCCATGGGCGCAGAGACACGCGTCTTTAATCCGCGCGGCCTGCCCCTGGCCGATGCCGAAGACGCATCGCACCCGAAGGTTCGGGAATTGCGGGAACTGGCGGAATGGTCTGAAGGCATGGTGTGGTGTTCGCCGGAGCGCCATGGCGCCATGACCGGCATCATGAAAACCCAGATCGACTGGATTCCCCTCTCCATCGGCGGCATGCGCCCTACCCAGGGCAAGACCCTGGCCGTGATGCAGGTATGCGGTGGCTCACAGTCCTTCAACGCCGTAAACCAGTTGAGGGTGCTCGGCCGCTGGATGCGGATGGTGACCATCCCTAACCAGTCCTCGGTACCCAAGGCGTTTATGGAATTTGATGACAATGACCGAATGAAACCCTCGCCCTTTTACAACCGGATCGTGGACGTTATGGAGGAACTGGTTAAATTCACCCTGCTGATACGGGGTCGCAGCGATTACCTGACCGACCGCTACTCTGAACGGGTAGAAAGTGCCGAGGCCGTATCAAAACGCGTCAATCAGCGGTCCATATGAGGGTTTAACCGTGAGTAACATGACAGACGTCAGTCAAACCGAAGGCACCAGCGGTGGCATGGACCTGTTCGGCAGGTATCTGTCGGCCTGGGTGGCCCTGGCCATCATCGCGGGCGTGGCACTGGGCCAGTTGGCACCCTCGGTACCGGCAACTCTGTCCCGCTTCGAGTACGCCCAGGTCTCCATCCCCATCGCCATACTGATCTGGGCGATGATTTTTCCAATGATGGCTCAAATTGATTTCAGCGCGGTGGTGGGTGTCAGAAATGAGCCAAAGGGCCTGGCGATTACCACCATCGTAAACTGGCTGATCAAGCCGTTCACCATGTTTGCCATTGCCTGGTTTTTCCTGATGGTGGTATTCGAGCCCCTGATTGCCCCGCAACTGGCCAGTGAGTATCTGGCAGGGGCCATTCTGCTGGGTGCCGCACCCTGCACGGCCATGGTGTTTGTCTGGAGCCACCTCACCAAAGGCGATGCCGCCTATACCCTGGTGCAGGTGTCCCTGAACGACCTCATCATGCTCTTTGCCTTCGCGCCGATTGTCGTGTTCCTGCTCGGTATTTCCGACATTCAGGTCCCCTGGGATACGGTGCTTCTGTCAGTGGTGCTGTATATCGTGATACCGCTGACCGCCGGCTATCTGACCCGCCGCACACTCATCGCCCGGCACGGGCAGCGCTGGTACGACGACGTGTTCATGAAACGCCTGAGCCCGGTCACGCCTGGAGCCCTGATTGTTACCCTGGTGTTGCTGTTTGCCTTCCAGGGCGACGTCATACTGAACAACCCCCTCCACATTCTTCTGATAGCCATCCCACTGATCGTGCAGACCTTCCTGATCTTCTTCCTGGCCTATGGCTGGGCCAGGCTCTGGAATGTACGCCACTGCATCGCGGCACCTGGCGCCATGATCGGCGCCAGCAATTTCTTCGAACTGGCCGTAGCGGCCGCCATCGCCCTGTTCGGCCTGCATTCCGGTGCGGCCCTCGCTGCCGTCGTCGGCGTACTGGTGGAAGTGCCGCTGATGCTGGCACTGGTGCGCCTCGCCAATAATACCCGGGACCGTTTCCCGGCCTGAATCCCCCTGCTCACAGGAGCCTGACATGCCTGCCGAACCTGTTCCGCCCAGACGCATCCGGGAAATCTTTGTGGCCTTCCTGGCTCTGGGCCTGACCTCCTTCGGAGGACCTGCAGCCCATCTGGGTTATTTCCACCATCAGTTTGTCGTCCGGCGCCGCTGGCTGTCAGAACAGGATTATGCCGATCTCGTGGCGCTCTGCCAGTTCCTGCCTGGTCCGGCCAGCAGCCAGGTCGGCTTTGCTATCGGTATGATGCGCGGGGGCGGCTGGGGCGCAGCGGCCGCCTGGGCCGCTTTTACCCTGCCATCGGCCTTCGTTCTGGTTGCCTTTGCGCTGAGCGCCAGCCTGCTGGACGGGCCGGTCAGCCAGGGCATCATTCACGGCCTGAAAGTGGCGGCCGTCGCGATTGTCGCGCACGCTGTCTCGGGTATGGCCCGGAACCTGTGCCCCGACCGGCAACGGGCCGGCATCGCCCTGGTCGCAGTTCTGCTGGTCATACTGGCCGGAGGCGCTCTGAGCCAGGTCTCGGCCATGGTGATCGGTGCCGTGGCTGGCCTCCTGTTTTGCAGGAAGCACAACGGCACGGACCCCGGCCATTCCCGGCTTTCCGTGTCCGACCGGGCTGGCCGCTGGGCGGCGTTTTTCTTCACGGTACTGCTGCTGGGCTTGCCACTGCTGGCGTGGCTGGCACCTTCCAACCTGACCGAAATGATGGATGCCTTCTACCGGACCGGCGCCCTGGTGTTCGGCGGTGGCCATGTGATACTGCCCTTGCTGGAGGCCGAAGTTGTTCAGACTGGCTGGATCACCCCGGACCAGTTTCTTACCGGCTACGGGGCCGCCCAGGCGATTCCGGGGCCACTGTTTACCTTCTCCGCCTATCTGGGCGCAGTCCTGGAACCAACGGCACCCTGGCGGTGGGCGGCCATGGCCCTGGTAATGATCTTCCTGCCTGGACTGCTTCTGCTCGTCGCGGTGCTGCCCCGCTGGAACAACTTCCGGCGCTGGGAAAGCGCACAGGCCCTGATGCGCGGCGCCAATGCCGCCGTGGTCGGCATTCTGGGAGCCGCACTCTACCAGCCAGTCTGGACCAGCGCGATTCTGGGCCCACAGGACTTCGCCCTGGCGCTCACCGGCTTTCTGTTGCTCAGCGTGTGGAAGTTGTCAGCCTGGGCCGTGGTGATCGTCATGGCCGGCGGCGGGCTGCTCATCGGCGCGTGACCGGGCGCCTGTTCAGCCCGGTCACCGCCTGATACCATCGCCCGCTAATCAGTATGGAGAGACAGGCTCTCCGCCAGACGGACGGAACACCATGGATTTTTTTCAGGCTTTTTTCCTCGGCATCCTGCAAGGGTTGACCGAATTCCTGCCCATTTCCAGCTCCGCTCACCTGATCCTGACGCCGGCCATCTTCGACTGGACCGACCAGGGCGTGGGCTTTGACCTTGCCGTTCACGTGGGCACCTTGCTCGCGGTGGTTCTGTATTTTCGCTCCGACGTGCTGGGCCTGACCCGGGACGGCCTGCAATCGCTGGCCCAGCGACGGTTCATCGGCCGCGGCAACCTGGCCTGGTTTCTGGTGATCGGCACCATTCCCGCTGGCCTCGCCGGCCTCGCCCTGCTCGATTTGATCGACAACGAGCTCCGATCCGTGGACATTATTTTCGCCACCACCCTGCTGTTTGGTCTGCTGCTGGGCTGGGCGGACTGGCGCCCCAACAAGGGCCGGCCACTGGATTCCCTGACCTGGAAAGACGCCCTGCTGGTCGGCTGCGCCCAGGCCCTGGCGTTGGTACCCGGCACTTCCCGCTCCGGCGCCACCATCACCGCCGGCCTGCTGCTGGGCCTGAGCCGCGAGGCTGCGTCCCGCTTTTCCTTCCTGCTCGCAATCCCGATCACGACACTGGCATCGGCCGTTAAATTGCTGGAAGTGGCCGCGTCCGAGACCGTGGTGGACTGGACCGGCTTCCTGATCGGCGGCGTCACCTCCTTTATCATGGCCATCACCGCCATCCATTTCTTCCTGAAATGGCTCAACACAGTGGGCATGTGGCCGTACGTGATCTACCGCATCCTCCTCGCCATTGTCATTTATGTGTTGTTGATGCACTAAACTCAGGGCACACCTTTCATTCGCTGAGGTAGGAGCCGGTTTATGCTCAGATTTTTCAAGATTGTGGATGGCCTGATCAACGAACTGGATATTCCGGACGCCGATATCCTCACCCGCCATCAGGAAGCGGACTGGATCGATGCCCAGGAGCCCACCGAGGAAGAACGGCAGGTCTTGCAGGGCCTGCTGAAAACCGACATCCCCGAATTCGACGACGTTGAGGAGATCGAGGCCTCGGCCCGCTGCTTTGTGGATCAGGCAGGCGTTCACGTGCACTCGCTGTTCCTGACCCAGAGCGATGGCCGCCACAGCACGGTCTCGGTGGCCTGCATTCTTCAGCGCAACTGCCTGATCACCATGCGGGAGGATGAATTGGCGGATTTCCGGCTGCTGCGCATGCGCGCCCGGCGCGGCCAGGTGGAAGCCGGCGACCCGGCGGAACTGCTGGTGACGCTGCTGGAGCAGAAAGTGGAAAACCACGCCGACGGCCTGGAAGATCTGCACCGCCAGCTTGAAGAGGTCAGCTACCTGGTGCTGGAAGACGAGGATGCGGAACTGGACGAGGCCATCAATCGCCTGGCCCGTCTGGAGGACAGCAATGGCAAGACCCGCCTGTGCCTGATGGATACCCAGCGCAATCTGTCGTTCCTGTTGCGCCATCTGCGCCGGCAGGGAGACTTGCAGGAGACGTTGCGGGAGATCAACCGGGATATTGAGACGCTGATGTCTCACACGACGTTTCTGTTCGATAAAATCAACTTTCTGATGGACTCTACGCAGGGGTTCATCAACATTGAGCAGAATCAGATTATCAAGATTTTCTCGATTGCCGCGGTGGTGTTTCTGCCGCCTACGCTGATTGCCAGCATTTATGGCATGAACTTTCAGCATATGCCCGAGCTGGAATGGCTGGCGGGTTATCCGGCGGCCTTGGGGCTGATGGTGGCTGCGGCGTTTGCGCCTTACTGGTATTTCAAGCGCAAGGGCTGGCTTTAAGGTTTGGGTAAAGCAAGTGTCAGGCAGACTTCGGAGAAGGCAAGGATTGGGAGTCTCTTCCCAAAACACGCTCCTTGCGGCACGTCCCTGTGACGCTTGGGCTCCGCCATCCATGGCTCCGCACAGTTTTGGGAAGAGACTCCCAACCCTTGCCCCGAGCTACAGAGGAAACCTCGAAAGCATTTTTGAGGCTGCCACCCCCAAAACTAGCAGGCCTCCAGAGGCGCATACGCCAAAACCAGCCACTTGGCACCCTCGTCAAAGTTCACCTGCACCCGCGTATGGTGCCCAGTGCCCTCGGAATTCATCACAATGCCTTCGCCAAACTTCGGGTGGTGCACCCGCTGCCCCAGGCTGAAGCCGGACTGCTGTGCGGAATCCTGGCTGAACAGGCTTTCGTTGGGCCGTGCCACCATGGCCGGGCGGGTGACGGTGTTGCGCAAGCGGACTTCCTGCAGGCAGTCGCCGGGGATTTCACGTACGAAACGGGACAGCGCGTTGAACTTTTCCTGGCCATACAGGCGGCGGGATTCGGCGTAAGTGAGTACCAGCTTTTTCATGGCGCGGGTAATGCCCACGTAGGCCAGGCGGCGCTCCTCTTCCATCCGGCCCGGTTCTTCCAGGGACATGCCGTGGGGGAACAGGCCTTCTTCCACGCCCGCCAGGAACACCAGCGGAAATTCCAGCCCCTTGGCGGAGTGCAAGGTCATCAACTGAACGCTGTCTTCATGGTCTTCCGCCTGGGATTCGCCGGCATCCAGGGCCGCCTGGGCGATGAATTCCGCCAGCGGGTCGACGCCGTCTTCCACTTCAAAATCGGAAAGCGCGTTGACCAGTTCCTCCAGGTTCTCCACCCGGGCCTGGCCTTTCTCGCCCTTTTCGCTGGCGTGGTAGTCTTTCAGGCCACTGTCTTCAATCGTCTGCTTCATCAAGCCGTGAAGGGACGCGTCGCCCGCCATGTCAGACAGCTTTTCGATGATCCCGATGAACGACTGCAGACCGGTTTTGGCGCGGCCTTTTACCTGCCCGGCTTCCAACAGGCGCTCGGCGGATTCCCACAGGGAAATGCTCTGTTCCGTGGCGTATTCCCGAAGCTCCGCCAGGCTCTTGGCGCCAATGCCCCGGGGCGGGAGGTTGACCACCCGCTCGAACGCGGCGTCGTCCCGGCGATACTGCACCAGGCGCAGGTACGCCAGGGCATTGCGGATTTCCTGGCGATCATAGAAGCGCAGGCCACCATAAACCCGGTAGGGAATGCCCTGGCGCATCAGGGATTCTTCCAGTACCCGTGACTGGGCGTTGGAGCGGTAGAGTATCGCCGATTCACTGCGCAGGTTGCCGTCCTGCACCCAGGCGGAGATGCTGTCGGCGATGTAGTTGGCTTCGTCCTGTTCGTTGAAGGCCGCGTACAGGCTGATCGGTTCGCCCTCCGGGCCGTCGGTCCAGAGTTCCTTGCCCAGCCGGCCCTGGTTGTTGGCGATCACGGCGTTGGCCCCTTTCAGGATCATCTGGGTCGAGCGGTAGTTCTGCTCCAGGCGCACCAACCGGGCATTGGGGAAGTCCCGCTGATATTGCTGGATGTTCTCGACCTTGGCACCCCGCCAGCCGTAAATGGACTGATCGTCGTCCCCCACCACCGTCATGGGCACCCGGTTACTGGCCAGTACCCGCAGCCAGGCGTATTGAATGGTGTTGGTGTCCTGGAACTCGTCCACCAGGATGTGCTGGAACCGGCTCTGGTAGTGGGCCAGCAACTCGGGCCGATGCAGCCAGAGTTCGTGGGAGCGGAGCAGCAGTTCGCCAAAATCCACCAGGCCACCCTGCTGGCAGAGTGTTTCGTACTGGCGGTAGATTTTCAGCATGGTGGACAGGAAGTGGTCGCCCGGGTTCTCCTGGATATGGTCGGCCCGCAGACCCTCGTCTTTCTGGCTGTTGATAAACCACTGGGCCTGTTTCGGCGGCCACTTGCTCTCGTCGATCTGGTTTTCCCGCATCACCCGCTTGACCAGGCGCAGCTGGTCGTCGCTGTCCAGCACCTGGAAGTTCTCCGGCAAGCCGGCGTCCTGACAGTGCGAACGCAGCAGGCGGTGGGCAATCCCGTGAAAGGTACCGAACCAGAGGCCCCGGGCCGGGATGTCCATCATCTGTTCAATACGATAGCGCATCTCCTTGGCGGCCTTGTTGGTGAAGGTTACCGCCAGGATGCCGGTGGGGGGCACCCGATCCACTGTCATCAGCCAGGCGATCCGATGAACCAGTACCCGGGTTTTGCCACTGCCCGCGCCGGCCAGAACCAACAGGTGGTCATTCTGGGCGGTGACAGCTTCCCGCTGGGCATCATTAAGGGGATCGATGATGTGAGAGACGTCCATAAAATCGGTTCGCTACTGGTTAAATAAACAGGAGTTTGATTATAACAGGAGAAAAGCGGGTTTGCCGGGTGGGGATACGTTGGGGTCGGTTGTCGGATTACGCTTTGCTAATCCGACCTACAGAAGCTGAGCCTAAATTACTCGAAAGCCCACTCCTGAATTGGAAAGAGCGCGGGGGAGGTTCCCCTTCAGGACTGTCTGTGGCCATGGATGGCCACAGCCAAGCGCACATGGATGTGCTCGTAGCGTGTCCTGAAGGGGAACCTCCCCCGTGCGACACCCCCAAAGATGAGGGCTTTTCTAGAAGCCTCTGGGAACTGTCTGAGCTTCTACAAACTCAAACAGACCTTCCAGACCGCCTTCACGGCCGATGCCGGAGGCCTTCATGCCACCGAAGGGCGCTTCCGGTGTCGGGCCGGTGCCGGTGTTCCAGCCGCAGTGGCCGAAACGCAGGCCGGCGGCAACACGCTGGGCGCGCTCCGCATCACCGGTGAACACATACGACGCCAGGCCGAACTCGGTGTCATTGCCCGCTTCAATCACTTCCTCTTCAGTGCGGAACAGAGCCATGGGCACCAGCGGGCCGAAGGTTTCTTCCTGGTAGCAGCACATGTCCCGGTTCACGCCATGAACCACCGTAGGCGGGAAGAACAGGCCGTCGCCGAGTTCGCCCGGCTGCTTGCCTGCGACCAGTTTGGCACCTTTTTCGAGCGCATCTTCAAGGTGACGTTTCACCTTGTCGAATCCGGCCTTGTTGATCAGCGGGCCGATATCGACATCACCGTTGATGCCGTCGCCGGCCTTCATTCTGTTCACCCGCTCGGCGAGTTTCTCGCCGAAGGCGTCGGCCACTTTCTCATGCACGAAAACGCGGTTGGCGCAGACACAGGTCTGGCCGCCGCCGCGGAATTTGTTGGCGATCAGGTTGTCGGCGGCGGCGTCCAGGTCGGCATCGTCGAAGACGATAAACGGCGCGTTGCCACCCAGCTCCAGGGCCAGTTTCTTGACCTGCTCGGCGGTGTCGACAATCAGCTTGCGGCCCACTTCGGTGGAACCGGTGAAGCTGAGCATGGGCACGTCCGGGCTTTCACACAACACCTTGCCGATCACGCTGGCCTTGCCCATCACGAGATTAACCATGCCATCCGGCAAATCCGTGTGTTTTTCCATCAGACTGAACAGGGCAATCATGGTCAGCGGCGTTTCGCTGGCTGGTTTAATCACCGACGGGCAACCCGCTGCGAGTGCAGCGGATAGCTTCTTGGCGATCATGCCGATGGGGAAGTTCCAGGGCGTGATCAGCCCGGCCACGCCGATGGGCCGGTAATGAACGGTCCAGGTGCAGTCCTTGGGCTTTTCCGGGATGGTGTGGGCGTCCAGGGCCTGGATGTGCTTGGAGCAGTAGTCGAAGAATCCGGCGGCGTAATCCACCTCTCCCTGGGCTTCCTGCAGGGGTTTGCCGTGCTCCATGCAGAGAATCCGGCCGACCTCTTCCTTGTTGGCCTTGAGGGCGTCCCGGATGTCTTCCAACCATTTGCGGCGGGTTTCGATGGTATAGGGGCTGGTCAGCCGCAGTGCGGACTTGCCCGCCGCCACGGCCGCCTTGACCTCCTCTTCGGACATGGAGGCCGCTTTGGCAATCACCTCGCCCGTGGCCGGGTTATAAACATCAAAGGTGTTGCCGTGGGCGTTGTCCGTCCAGCGACCGCCGATGTAGCCAGTCATGTTTTCCAGCAGGGGTGACTTGATCATCTCGGCTCCTCTTCTATGGTTCGCTCAGCCCTGTCACAGGGCGATGTGTCGGGTGTCTTGGTTGCGTCACTGATTCATGTCTTTCATAGTGGATGTTGTATCCATGCCTGTAAAGTCAAGGGCAGGCTTTTGACCAGGCTCCGACTGCGCCTATACTCGGAGAGTCACACACTCAGGAGGCCGGACCATGAAAGCGTTTTTCCACCCCGCTCAGGATCAGCACATCCCGAAGACCTATTTTACCCGGGGTCAGATGCGCCAGCCCCAGGAGGTACCGGACCGCACCGGGCAGATGCTGGAAGGCCTGAAGGAAATGGGTATTTCCGTGCTGCAGCCGGCGGACCAGGGCGCCGGCCCGATTTCCAACGTGCACGATCTGGGCTACCTGCGTTTTCTGGAGTCTGCCCACCGGCGCTGGAAGGCCATGGGCGACTGGGGCGATGAAGTCATTTCCAATATTTTTGTCCGCGCTCCCAATCACCTTACCGGCATTCTCGCGGAAGCCGCCCGCTACCAGGCGGATGGCAGTTGCCCGATTGGCGAGAACACCTGGCATGCCGCCTACTGGTCGGCCCAGTCCGCGCTGGGTGCGGCCGATGCCCTGATCGCCGGGGACCGGACCTCATACGCCGTTTGTCGCCCACCCGGGCACCACGCCCGTAGGGACGCCGCCGGCGGATTCTGCTATCTCAACAACGCCGCCATTGCCGCCGAGCATATGAAGGCCCGGTTTCCCCGCATCGTAATCCTGGACACCGATATGCATCACGGCCAGGGCATTCAGGAAATTTTCTACAATCGCAGCGATGTGCTCTATATCTCCATCCACGGCGATCCCACCAATTTCTACCCAGTCGTGACCGGGTATGAGAACGAACGCGGTGAGGGTGAGGGTTTTGGCTACAACATCAATTTGCCCATGCCCCACGGTTCATCGGAAGTGGATTTCTTCAACAAACTGGACGAGGCGCTGGCGGCCATCAAGCTGTTCCAGCCGGATGCCATGATCCTCACCCTGGGGTTCGATATCTACAAGAATGACCCCCAGGCCAAGGTATCGGTGTCGTCGGAGGGGTTCCAGCGGCTCAGCACCCACATCCGCCAGCTTGGCCTGCCCACACTGGTGGTGCAGGAAGGCGGCTATGACCTGGACACCCTCAACGAGAATGTCCAGCAGTTCGTGCGGGGGTTCGAGGGCTAAAGGCTTTTCCTGAGGCTGAGGGCGCTCCTCAAGCGCTACAGACTCAGGCGCCCGGTGCGTACACCTTGATGTTGTCGCGCCCTTCTGCCCGCAGATGGCCGGCGTGCAGCCGGCTCATGGTGCCCCGGTCGCAGTAGAGCAGGTACTGGCGATTGTCGGGTAAGGCCGCCAATTGCTGCCTGAGTTCGTAGAACGGAATCTGCAGGATTTCGTTGCTGGTCAGTTTCAGCGGCGACTGCTCGCCCTCGTGGGGGTGGCGGACATCGATAATCACGTCATCGACACCCGGGGTCTGGACCAGCTCCACATCTTCGGGCGTTACCGTGCTTTCCAGCAACCGGTCCACCGGGGTTTCCTCCCGGGCCTCGATGGCGCCAGCGAGCACGGTCGGGTCCATCAGTGCCTCGTCTGCCTCCACCCGGTACAGCTTTGCGCGGGTGGCCGGCTTCCGGGAAATCACACCGCAATACTCCGGCATGGTGCGGGCAAACGGCTCCGTGCCGATATCCCTCGCAATCTGGATGATGGACTCCTTGTCCATGGCGATCAGGGGCCGCATCACCACCTCATCGCTGGCACGGTCGACCACGTTCAGGTTGGTCAGGGTCTGGCTGGAAACCTGGGCCACGGCATCGCCGGTAACCAGGCCGGCCACGTTGTTGTGCTTCGCGATTTCAGCGGCGGCCCGGAGCATCTGGCGCTTCAGGATCACCCCCCAGTGGCGATGGCTCACTGAGCGCATGATCTCGGCCACCACGCCCTCAAACGGAACAGAGATAAACCTGGCGTTGTGCGAAGCGCCGTAACGGTCCCAGAGGTAGTGCACCACCTGCCGCACCCCAACTTCGTGAGCGACACCTCCCAGATTGAAGAACAGGTAATGGCTCCGGAGCCCCCGGCGCAGCATCAGATAAGCCGCTACCGAGGAGTCATAACCACCGGATACCAGGGTCATCACATTTTCAACACTGCCCAGGGGATAGCCACCCGTGCCCCGGTGCTTGCGATGGGCAATGTGGAACTGCTCGTCACGGACCTCAATGCGCACCTCCACGTCCGGTTCACGCAGGTTCACACCACGGGCCGAGGAGGCCTGCATCAGGGCTGCCCCGACGCTGCGCTCCAGATCAATGGACCGGAAATCGTGCTCGCCGTGGCGCCGGGCCCGCACCGCAAAGGTTCTGCCGTTCAGCCGGTCGGCAAACGCCTGCACGGCTTTCTCGGCCACATCCTCCAGATCCACAAACGGGAACACACCGATTTCCTGGATGGTGGAAATACCGGGAATACGCTGCAGGGCGTCAAGCACCGGGCCGGACAGGCCCCGGTCGTCGGGAACCTCAACGTCGACCCGGTCCCAGCTGCCGTCCACCCGAATGTCGTGGTCGAGGCGGGCCAGCAACTTGCGAATGTTCTGCCGCAGATGGCGCATCTGCTGGCGGCGGACGGGTTTGCTTTTGATGGCAACTTCCTGGGCGGGGCGAATCAGCAGTTTCATAAATCGGAGTTTCATCGGGTGGCGTATGATCGGGAAAGCACTTAGTGTAACGTTTTGACTCTGTGCCTCAAAATCGGGCATTGCCGAAACATTCAGGAGCTTCACTGTTCATGACCGAACCCACCATCAACGCCCTGGTCTCGCCCGAGGGCAGCCTGGAAATTCTGTCCAACCACGAAGTTAACCGCCTGAAGGACCGCAGCGAAGGCGGTCTGTACCGGCTGTTCCGCCAGTGTGCCCTGGCGGTGCTGAACACCGGAGTGGAAGCCGACGACTGTAAAAGCCTGATGGAGGCCCACGCCGACTTCGATGTCCGCCTGGTGCCACAGCCCCGGGGGCTCAAACTGGAATTGATCAATGCGCCGGCCCACGCCTTCGTGGATGGCGAAATGCTCAGGGCCATCCGGGAACACCTGTTTTCAGTATTGCGGGACATTGTCTATTCCCACTCCATCCCGCAAACCGCCGCCGGCTTTCGCCGGGACGACCCCGAGGATCTCACCAACTACGTATTCCACATCCTGCGCAATGCCAAAGTGCTGGAGGCAGGTCGCCTGCCCGATCTGGTGGTGTGCTGGGGCGGCCACTCGATCAGCCAGGACGAGTACCAGTACAGCAAGGAAATCGGGCACCAGCTCGGGCTCCGGGCGCTGAGCATCTGCACCGGCTGCGGGCCGGGCGCCATGAAGGGGCCAATGAAAGGCGCCACCATCGGCCACGCCAAGCAACGGGTCAGGAACGGCCGGTACATCGGTATCACCGAGCCCGGCATCATCGGCGCCGAAGCGCCGAATCCGATTGTTAACGAGCTGGTGATCATGCCGGATATTGAAAAGCGCCTGGAGGCCTTCGTACGTTGCGGCCATGGCGTGATCGTGTTCCCGGGGGGTGTCGGCACGGCCGAGGAAATTCTCTACCTGCTGGGGATCCTGTTGCACCCGGACAACGCCGATCTGCCCTTCCCGGTGGTCTTCACCGGAGAACAAGAGAACGCCGACTACTTTGAGATGATCGACAAGTTCATCCGCAACGCCCTGGGCGACGCAGCCGCCAGCAAGTACGAGATCATCATCGACGACCCGGTGCGGGTGGCGCAAACCATGAAGAAGGGCATGAAAGAGGTGGAAACCTTCCGCCGGGCCATGCAGGACGCCTACTACTTCAACTGGATGCTGAAAATCGATCCGGTGTTCCAGTTGCCGTTCGAACCCAACCACGAGAACATGCGGGCCCTGGAGCTGCATCGTGACCAGCCCGTACACCTGATTGCCGCCAATCTGCGCAAGGCCTTCAGTGGCATTGTTGCGGGTAACGTGAAGGAAGGGGGTATCCGCCAGGTGCAGGCCAAAGGGCCCTTCGAGATCGCCGGGGATCCGAGCCTGATCAAACCGCTGGAAGCCATGCTCGAACAGTTTGTGGCCCAGAACCGGATGAAACTGCCTGGTTCATCGGCCTACCGGCCGAGCTACCGGATCGTCAGTTGAGCGGCATCGGCCACTCAACTGACAACGGGTCGGGTTACTTGCCGCCCGCCGGAAGACTTGCGTAGTACGCCGCCAGGTTGGCAATGTCGGTGTCACTCAGGGCCGCCGCCTGGCCCTGCATGATGGCGGCCTGGCCACCGGTACGCTGTTTGTCTCGGTAGGCTTTCAGTGCCAGAACCAGGTACTGCTCTTTCTGGCCCGCCAGGTTGGGATAGGTCGGGATCTGGGAGATGCCATTGGCACCGTGGCACGCGGCGCATACCGCGGCCTTGGCCTTACCAGCCGCCACATCGGCAGCGGAGGCAACCATGGGCGTGGCGGCGCTGATCGCAAAAAGTCCTGCTATGGCGTAGTGTTTCAGACGCATTGTTATTACCCTCTCATCATCGTTTTTTGATTGGCCTACCGGTGATCGAAGCCGGTCAGTAAACTGGTCAGAACTTATAGCACAGTGATGCGGTTGCACAAATGCGATAGATCAAGGCATCAGAGCCGTTCCGGGCGTCAATGGCTTATTTGCCGACGCCTGAATGTACGAACAGTACCTTGTCGCAGATTAGATCCACTCTCCGGAGACCAGCCAGATGTCCATAGAGGTTCAGGAACTTCCCTGCCGTGAAGGCTACCTTGGCCTGTTAACCCTGAACGCCCCCGCCAGCCTGAACGCCCTCACCGAGGCCATGATCGAGCAGGCCCAGGCGACGCTGGATGGCTGGGCCCGGGATCAGCGCATCTGCCTGGTGGTGATTCGGGGTGCCGGTGACCGCGCCTTCTGTGCCGGTGGCAACCTCCGGACGCTCTACAACTCGCTGACCGGGGGCGACCCGGCCGCCGCCTCGCGCTTCTTTACCCGGGAATACCGGCTCGACTACACCCTGCACCGTTTTCCGAAGCCCGTTGTCGGGCTCGCCCATGGTGTGGTGATGGGCGGTGGGCTGGGCCTGCTATCCGGCTGCCGCTACCGTCTGGTGACGCCGGATGTCACTCTGGCGATGCCGGAAATTTCCATCGGGCTGTTCCCGGACGTGGGCGCCAGCTGGTTTCTGAACCGGCTACCCGGGCGCCTGGGCCTGTTCATGGGCCTGACCGGTGCCCGGCTGAACGTATCCGACAGTTTGCGCGTGGGGCTGGCGGATATGGCCTGGTCATCGGAAGACCGGGAGCGTCTGCCCGCCCGGTTGCAAGAGGAACGCTGGACCGGCCAGCCAGCCGCCGATGACAACCGGCTGTTCCGGTTGTTGAACCAGATGCCGGGGCCTGACTATCGCGCCCTGCCGGAAAGCCACCTGGCCCGTCACGAGCAGGACATCGCCCGGCTCAGCGCCGGTGACCAGTTACCGGACATTGTCGATCAACTCCTGTCTGCGGAGTTCGACAGCGAATGGTGGAACGCCGGTATGGCCAACCTGCGCGAAGGCTGCCCGGTGTCGGCCTGGCTGGTCTGGACCCAGCTCCGGAAAGCCCAGCAAATGTCACTGAAGGATGTGTTTCGTATGGAACTAGCCATGGCGCAGGCCTGCACCCGTCGGCCGGACCTCGCCGAAGGCGTCCGGGCGCGGCTGGTGGACAAGGATCAACCGGTATGGACCTTCCCCGGCGTCGCCGACGTTCCCGACGACGTGGTGATGGCCCATTTCAAGCCCGAGTGGACCGACGACACCGACCCGATGCAACTCGGCTGACTCCGCTCAGAACTCGGCACCCGCCTGGATCAGCAGCATTTCCAGGTCCCGGTTGTTATGGCTCCGGGCCACGCTCAGCGCGGTGGAGCCATCCGATGCCCGATGATTGACATCGGCTCCGGCCGCCAGCAGCATCTCGGCGGTGAGCAGGTCACCACTGGCAACGATCTTCATCAGCAGGGACTCGCCGCCCTGGCTGACATTAACGTTGGCCCCCGCGGCCAGTAACACGTTCACCACCGACAGGTGGCCCTGCTCTGCCGCCCGCATCACCGGCGTGTACCCGGACCGGTCCCGGGCGTTGACGTCAGCGTCGGCCGCCAGCAACAGTTGCACCAGCCGGCGGTCACCCTGGCCCGCAGCCTCCATCAGGGGTGTCACCCCCGGATCTCCGGCCAGATCGGCATCGGCCCCCCGGGACAGCAGATACCACACCACCCGGTCTTCCCCGGCGCGCACGGCAGCCATCAGCGGTGTGCCATTTTCGGTCAGGCTATTGAGCGGTGCCCCGGATTCGCTGAGGCGCGTGACTTCTTCAATATCACCCCGGGCCGCAGCGGCCATCAGGGGCGTTGCCGATACCGTGGTGGTCCTGGGCTGGAGGTTGGCGGGCGATGGCGCCGAGGCACACCCGCTGACGAGCGGCAGAAACGCCATCAACAGAACCATTGCGGAGCAGGAAAAGCCGGATCCCTTGGCCATAGCATAAATCTCAGTGGGATTGTGTGGGCCTATTCTGGGCACCCCGCGATGACAATTAAATCGAGCGGTTCACAACTCGGGGCCGTTGTGCAGAAGTTCCCGCGCCATGGCCCGAAGCCGGTCCTCGCCTTCACGCTGTCCCTGGCTCAGGCCCAGACGTTGCAACTCGGCCCAGGACTGACCCTGCAGTACCGACCGGCACCACAGCTCGGCGTCCGGCTGCGCACTCAGCCAGGACATCACCCCGGGAGCCAGGCTCAGCTCTCGCAGCACCGGCACCATCAGGCGGAAACCCCGGTGGCCCTCGGAGAAACTGCGCAGATCCCGGACATCGTCCTCGGTCGGCTCCGCCAATGGCGGCAGATCGGAGGTGAGCGCCGACAGCAGCCGGGGGGCCAGTGTTGGCCAGTTCAGTGGCACCAGCGTCAGCCAGTGCCTGGCCAGCCGATGTCGCAACCGATGAACCAGGGTCTGGCCGGAGTCGGTACAGCCTTTCAGCATCTGCAGCGGGTATTCGCCACTGCTGGCTTCCCGGCGCAGGCCGATTCGCACCAGTGGCAGACCGCACGACTGCCAGAAGGCCAGCAATTCCGTACTGCCACCAAAGCTGGTGCCCAGGCTGTCGAGCCCCTCGTCCGCGACCGAGCGTTCAGCGGCCCGCACCAACCGACGCCCCACGCCCAGGCGCCGCGCCTCCGGCACCACGGCGACCCGGACCACTCGCAAACAGCGCTGGCGCGCCGCCTCCGGGAAACCGCTGTGGCTGGCCAGCGACTGGGGGAGCAGGTGCCCACGCAGGCGCCGTGTGCCCAGGGTCACCTGTTCCGCCAGACCAGCCTCGAGACCGCCTTCCCGGGCCGCCCAGAGCAGGCCCACGGTGGTGTTACCCATCCTTGCCCGCCAGCTCCGGTTCTGCGGGTCGTCCAGCCATTGCCGGAGGTCTGCCGGCGTGGTCCGGTAATGGGCGTCCACCAGGATCGCGAAGGCCTCGGCCAGTTCGGTGTCGGTGGCGGTCGCCGGTTGCCAGGGTTCGATGGTCACAGGCCCCGTGTCGGGGCTCGCCGGCGATTCGTTCGGGCTGTTGGCAGCGAGCAGGAACAGGTCGGACACCAGGCGCTCCAGGGGGTCGCCATCGATCCAGCGAATCGGTGTCGTCAGCGTCCGCGACTGCCAATGGGGGGTGTGGTGCTCCAGTACCTCGCGAAAGCGAATGGCAAAGCCGCGCCCGGCCCCTTCGTATCCATGCACGGTGGTGGCATAGGCGACCCGCGGCCAGCCCAGAAGAATGGCTTTCAGGGTCTGGGCTGGTATGGCGGCGGCCTCATCGACCATCACCACTTCCGCCGCCGGCCGGTCGGCAAGCAGGTCGGCCAGGGCCAGAAACCGGAGGCTGGCACCGTCGGTGGTTCGCAGTTCCCGATGCCCAGTCTCCGGGCCGGGGGCATCGGCAAGCCGGGAGGCGAGAGCCTCCCGCGCGTGGCGGAACAGGGTATCGACATTGTCCGGCGTGGGTGCGGTCACCAGTATCTGGCGTCGGCCCTGCGTCAGTAATTCGGCCGCCGCCAGGCCAAGGGCGGCGGATTTCCCCCGGCCCCGATCTGCGGTCACCACCAGGGGCCGGCGCCGGCGCCCCAGGCCGAACTGGACCAGCGCCTGGACCAACGCTTGCTGGTCAGCCGTGGTGGCGACGGTAAAGGCGGTCTGCGGTGCCGGTAGCCGGAGCGGGGGTAACGGGCACGGGTGGTCCGGTGATACCCGGATCACGTCGGGATCGGCGGCCAGTTTCCGCGCCAGGCGGGCAGCAAACGGATGTTCCCGGGCCTGGTCCAGGCCGGTTCGGGCGTAGTCCGGATCCGAAAAAATCGGCCACTGCTCCAGGGGTGGCATCAGCCAGAACAGCAGGCCGCCGGCCTGCAGAGTTCCCGAGAGCGCCGCCAAGGCGTCGGGTGGGTTGCCCTGCCAACCGTCCCAGACGATAACGGACAGTTCCCGGCCCAGCCAGGATCGGTGACTTGAGGGCTGGATGGCAGTCAGCCGGTTGTCCGGGCATTGGTCCGCGGGCCCGGTCCAGAGGCCGTTGTCGGCGTCGAGTTCAGGCAAGTGGCGCCGTAGCCAGGCCATGGCGCTGGTGCGCTCGCCTTCGAGCAGGACCAGTCTGCGCTCGCCACGCTGACGGAGGCGGGCCTGGAGGGCACGCCAGTCGGTGACGCTGGCCGCAGCCCGTGGCTCTGGCCCGCTGGCCATTAACTGAGGTCCACGCCGCTGGTTTTGAGGTCTTGCAGGTTGCAATGCTCGAGGGCCGCCTGGTGAGTGGCCCGCAGGCGTACTCTCGGCGCGCAGCCAGCTTCAAAAGCTTCCTGCCAGCGAGCGGCGCACAGGCACCAGTTGTCACCGGGCTTGAGGCCTTCAAAGCCGAATTCGGGCCTTGGGGTGCTGAGGTCGTTGCCGCGGGCTTTGGAGAATTCGAGAAATTCGTCGGTGACGACGGTGCAGACGGCGTGGAGGCCGAGGTCATCGGGGCCAACGTTGCAGCAGCCATCGCGGTAGAAGCCGGTCACCGGGTCTTTGCCGCAGGCTTCCAGCTTTTCGCCCAGGACGTTTATCGATTCAAATATTTCCATTTTTTCAACCTTCCAGTTTCGGGGGCAGTAAGTTGGGAGTTATAGTCCAACGGACACAAAGACCGGTTTCAATTATGCGGGACCGGTATCAGCACTGCCAGCAGCCCGCTACAATACCGGCCATGCCGACTGAACCCCAAATTTCTGATACCTCTCACCTTCCGGATTACCTCACCGATGAGCAGCGGGCGATTATTACCGCCGGCTATGAGCACGCGGTGATTACCGCTGTGGCCGGGAGTGGCAAGACGTCGACGCTGGCCTGGCGGATTCGGTATCTGCTGGAACAGGGGCATGATCCGGATCGGATGCTGGTGTTGATGTTCAATCGCAGTGCCCGGGTGGATTTTGAGCGGAAGTTGCAGGAGGTGGGCAGTCAGAGTGGGCTGGCGCTGCCGGAGGTCCGGACGTATCACGCGATGGGGTTTCGGCTTTACAAGCGGTTTGTCCGGGAGGGGTATCTGCCGGGGTTTTCGGAGAAGGTTCTGACGGATCAGGAGATCAGTTTTCAGGCCTGGCAGCTGACGCGGCGGTTGGCGCCGGAGGATCTGGCCGATGAGATCCGGCGCAGCAAGAAGGATTTTGTGGAGACGGCAACGGGGTTTATTGATCTGGTGAAGACGACGCTGTCGCCGGCGGAGGTTGTGTTTGAGGAGTTGGGGTATTCGGACAAGCACAAGTATCTGATCGATCTGTTCCACAGTTTTGAGCAGTGGCGTAAGGGCCAGGGGCGGATCAGTTATGCGGATATGCTGTATGAGCCGGTGATGGCGATCCATCAGAATCCGCCCTTGCAGCGGCTGGTGGGGAACAAGATGGATCTGATTCTGGTGGATGAGTACCAGGATACCAATGAGATCCAGCACCTGTTGCTGCGCTATGTGGCCGGGGACCGGGCCCGGGTGACGGTGGTGGGGGATCCGGACCAGACGATCTATGAGTTTCGGGGGGCGAAGCCCGAGTTTATTCTCAAACGGTTCAGTGATGAATTTGAGAGCCCACTGGAGCAGACGCTGAGTTACACGTTTCGCTATGGGCATCGGGTGGCGTTGCTGGCGAATCACCTGATCTGCCACAACACCGGACGCAAGGATGTGTTGTGTCATTCCCATCCCTCCACCCCACATACGGACATTACCCTGCATCGGGTGGAGAGCGATGCCGATACGGTGCTGCAGGTTCTGCAAGGCCAGTCTGAAGCCGCTTTGGCCGGTACCGCGATTCTGTTCCGGGTGTGGAGCCAGAGTGTGCCGATTGAGCTGAAGCTGCTGGCGCGGCAGGTTCCCTACCGGATCGATGCCGGCAAGGGGGCACTGTTCAGCCGGGAAGTGCAGGCGATTACCGCGTTGCTGGTGGTGGTCACCGGCAAGCTGGACAATCTGCCGGACGAGGATCGGCTGGAGCTGGCCCGGCAGTTGTTGCGGTTTCCCCATGTCGGTCTCAAGGAGCCGGAGCTGGAGCAGCTGGCGCGGTTTCTGGCTGGCTTTAGCGGTGGCTGGCACGAGCGGCTGCTGGCGATGGACTTTGACGCCCTGGCACCGATGGCGGCCCGCAAACTGCGCAAGCTGGGCGAGGTGCTGGCTCAGCTGCGCAGCTACGCCGGGCCGGTGGCCGGGCTGATCAGTGTTTACGCGGAACATACCGATCTCTACGAGGGCATCCGGAGCCTGGCCCTGACCCACGACAGCGCTGAAGAACGGATCGATACCGTGCAGGGTTTCCGGCAGTACCTGAGAAGCCTGGATGTCGATGCCGAGGGGGCCCTGGCGCATCTGAAGGCCCTGAAGCAGCAGGCGGGCGAGAAGCAGGAAGGTGGTGTGCTGTTGTCGACCATTCACCGTACCAAGGGGCTGGAATGGCCCACGGTGATCATTCCCGGTTTGCAGGAGAAGTACCTGCCCTACAGTCCCCGACCCCAGGAGGATGCCCGGGCGTTTCTGGAGAGTGAGCGGCGACTGCTGTATGTCGCGATGACACGCACCCGCCAGCACCTTCACCTGATCACCCGCCCGGCCAGCCGGCAACCGCACCTGGACGGGGATCAGGGCCCCAGCCGGTTTATGGAAGAGTGCTGTTTCGGGCTTGCGGACGAGTTCGGGCAATGGCTGGACACACGAAGCCCCGCACAGGACAGTGCAATCCGGCTCGGCTCTCCGGTCACGCCGATCAGCCAGCGTTACGCCGAGCGGGAAGGTGTCACACTCGAAGGCCAGGCGGCGACGGCCGGAAGTTCCATGGAACCGCTCTGGCACCATCCGCGTGTAAGTCACGCCGTTTTAGGGCCAGGCTCGGTCGTGGCCGAAGATGGCGCATCGTTCGAGGTTCATTTTGACAGCGGTGAGCGGCTCAATTTCAGTAAAAAGAGCGCACACCTGTATTTCACCACTCTGGCCTGACCGGACGGCACGGGCGGGTGGCCAACCTCGTATGATGGTGGTCACAAAATCCGCCAGGCACCAGGTTACTCATCGGTAACTTTTGCCATGGTTCTTTGTTTTTTCTGAACTATTAGCCTAAATTCCGCGTAAGACCCTGACATCAGTGCCTTACCCGAGCGACACTCAAAACGATAACGAACAGGAGGTTCAGCATGAACATCATGCGCCCACTCGCGATGGCCGCCATCGCAACCACCCTGACAACCCCCGCCCTGGCGGATCGCCAGGAAACCATCTATCTGAACCCGTTCGCCGGTTTCCAGCTGTTTGGTGACCAGCGGGACCTGAGCGAATCCGGCACCTTCGGCATCGGCGTCGAGTACCGGTTCCAGCCGAACTGGGCGGTGGAAGCCGTCTATTCCCGGGCCAATGCGGACCGGAAGTACGTGGATGGATCGTCGCAATTCGATGAAGTCCGGGTAGATGGCACTTACTACTTTGCCGGCCCGGACGAGGCCTGGAACCCGTACGTCTCCCTGGGCGCCGGCCATGCCGAATTCGGCCTGGAAGATGCCGGCGGGCCCCGCACTGCGGGCACCAACCATGATGAAACCCGGGTCAACGTGGGTACCGGTTTCCGCTACAACATCAGTGACGCGGTCTCGCTAAGGGGTGATCTGCGGGAATTCCACGGCATCGACGAAAGCACCTTCGATACCCAGGTCTCCCTGGGCATCAGTTTCGCGTTCACCCGCACCGTGGCGCAATCCACGGTCACCAGGCCGAAGGACACCGACAATGACGGTGTCGTCGACAGTCGCGACCAGTGCCCGGCGACGCTGGCAGAGCGCATCGTGGACGCCAGCGGTTGCGAACCCGATGCCGACATGGACGCCGTGGCCGATGCCCGCGACGCCTGCCCTGGCACAGCGCAAAATGTTGAGGTGAACGCCCGGGGCTGTGAGCTGGACAGCGACAACGACGGCGTGGCCAACAGCAGCGATGAATGCCCGGGCACCACCGCCGGTGCCGATGTCGATGCCAACGGCTGCGAAGGGGTCACCGAGACCATCCAGACCTTCACCATTGAAGTGCAGTTCCCGACCAACAGCTCGGTGATCGGTAACGCCTACGATAACGAAATCCGCCGGGTTGCAGACTTCATGCAGGCCAATCCGGAGACCATTGTGGAGATCGCCGGCCATTCCGACAGTCGGGGCGAGGCAGGTTACAACCGGTTCCTGTCCCAGCGTCGTGCCGAAGCCGTGGCCGCCAGGCTCACCGGCCCCCTGGGTGTTGACCCGGACCGGGTGAGTGCGGTCGGCTATGGTGAAGCCCAGCCGGTGGCGTCCAACGACACGGCCCAGGGCCGTGCCGCCAACCGCCGGGTTGAGGCGCGCATCCAGGTGCGTCGCTAACGCCAGAAACCCCGGCCCGTATCAGGAAAGGCGCCTCCGGGCGCCTTTCCTGTTTTCACGGCATCCGGATTGCGTCGACCAGCAGGTTGCGGGGTGTCAGGGCCCGGTCGCAGAACTGGCCCAGGCGGACCCGATAGCCCTGCTCTTCCAGAAACACCGAGTAATCCAGCACCAGCCACAGTTCGAGGGGCCTGCGGAACAGGTGCCGCACCAGCTCATGGCGGCGAACCTGCGCCAGCCGCTGCGCACCAACAGCCAGCCAGGCGTCGAAGTCCGTATTTCCGGGCAACTCAAGGTGCTTCTTATCCGCCGCCCAGCGACAGAACGCCGGAAACCCTTCATTCACCAGTCTGGCCGGATGGGAAGGCACCGGAAGATACTCGTCGCACCCTCGCAAGTGGCGCTGAAGACCATCAAACGCCAGTCGCCACTGGCTCGTCTTCCGTGTTTGCTCACGCACCCTCGCCGGCGCGGTGACAGTCTCCTGAACCGCCAGGCGCAAGTCGTTCCGGCTTGGTTGAAGGAGGTTATCGTGGCCCGCCGCCCGCTCTGACAGGGGTCGGTATATTTCCTGGTTGGTCAGGTGGTAACAGCAGGGCGACACGCTCAGCCTTGGCAGAGCGGCGTCGCTGCCCCGACGCAGGAGTTGCCGGTGCAGATCCCCGCAGGCGTGCAGAGCAACACCGTGCCGGTTTTCCGGGAGCGCCAGCTCCGGCTCCGGCGCCATGACATCCTGGCAGGAAATCGACACCCGGTCCCCGAACTGTCGGGCAAGTCGATTGCCGTCGCGAACCAGTTCCGGATTCCACTCATAACCCTGAACTCCGCCCGGACAGGCCGGTGCCAGCGTCCGCGACAGATGCCCCTTGCCGCAACACCAGTCCAGGGCCGGATGTTCCAGGGGTGCCAGGGACGCCGCAAAAGCGCCGGCCTGGAGCCGCTTGCGGCCAGGCATATCGGTCGCCCGGACTTCCGGAAGTGTCGCCGTGGCGACGTTTTCTTCAGAGGGCGATAGCTGAGGCACCTGAACCAGTGCCGCGTAATCTGCCAGCGACGGTACCCATCCGGAGGCCAGACCCGCCAGTTGCTCCGGGGCCTCGTCCAGGTGCTCGCCGTCGCTGTCGGAAAGCGCCGATACCGTGGCGGCCAGCTCAGGATAACGCCGGGTCCAGGCGGGTTCCGGCTCCATGAAGGGCGCCGGCTGCCAGAACTCACGATGCTGCACCAGCCAGTCGTTCAGCCGCTGCCAGTGCGGGTAAAAAGATTCTGCGCCGTGGTGTAAACTCGCCGCCGGAGGTAATGTCATGCAACTGGCCTTTGTTTTGGTTGAACCCAAGGTTCCGGAAAATGTCGGCGCGGCCGCCCGTGCCCTGTGCACCATGGGCTTCGGCGAGCTCTGGCTGGTCAACTCCGACCTGCACACCCGCCCGGAAGCCCACTGGCTGGCCCATGGCAGCGATCATATCCTCGATAGTGCGCGCATTTTCCCCGATCTGGCTGCGGTTCGAAACTCCGTAGACCTGCTGATGGGCACCTCCGCCAAGCCCCGGCACCAGCGGCAGCACTGGCATGCCCCCGGCCAATTACGGGAGGCGTTGGCCAGTAAGGGCGCTTCCGTCGCGACTGCTGCCCTGGTGTTCGGCCGGGAAGATCGCGGGTTGTCCAATGAGGAGCTGGCACTGTGCGACCTGCTGACCGGCATTCCCATGAAAGTGGCCTACCCCTCCCTGAACCTCGCCCAGTCCGTCATGCTCTACGCCTGGGAGCTGTCCGGGCTTGCGGCAGCCGCCGAGACCCAAACCGAATACGCCGACAGCAATCGTCTTGGAGCGCTCCGGGGCCGGCTTGAAACGTTGCTGCCGGAGCTGAATACACCGCCTGAGGGGAAACTGTCCCAATGGGTTTTTGAGCGGCTGCCCCTGCTGACTGAACGGGATATCGGGTTTGTTCATACCCTCTGTTCGAACATTGAGCGCGTTTTAGTGGGGAGGAAGAGCCGGACGGACAAGCCCGGGCCTTAGGTGGCGCATCGGCTTTCGCGGGCCTACTCCCCAAAACGGCCTGGTCGGAAGGCGTCCAGGCAGACAGATGGCTCCTGCCCTTCGATCACCTGGGCGATGAGGTCTGCACTACCTGCCGATAACGTCCACCCAAACGTTCCGTGGCCGGTATTCAGATAAAGGTTGTCTCGTGGGCCACGACCGATAATCGCCGGGCCGTCCGGCGTCATCGGGCGAAAACCGGTCCAGGTTTCCGCCGCGTCGAGATCGGCGCAACCGGGAAACCGGGATTCCACGGACTTCCGGATCGTCGCCAGCCGCGCGGCAGGAATGTCGCGATTGAAATCCGCCAGTTCGACGAAGCCCGTCGCCCGCAGGCGGTTGCCCAAACGGGTCGATACGACTTTGTAGTTGTCGTCGTGGATGGTCGAAGCCGGACCGCGCTCCGGGTCTTTGAGGGGAACCGTGATGCTGTAGCCCTTGACCGGATAGATTGGCAGTTCCAGCCCCAGTGGCTTCACAAGGTGGTTTGACCAGCAACCGGCGCTGATCACAAAGGCGTCGGCGTGCAGGGTTTCCATGGCGCCATCGGCGGTTCTGAGGGTGATGGCATCAACCTTGTGCTCATCGGCAATCAGTTTCTTGGCTTCCACGTTGTAGCGCACCGTCACGCCGTTTCCTTCGCAGGCGTTCGCCAGTTCCCGGGAGAACAGGTGACAGTCGCCGGTGCCGTCGGTGTCATAACTGAGAGCACCGTAGAGCGGGCCGTTACCGACCATGCCCGGTTCGGTCTCACGAACCTGCTCCGGCGTGAGCAAACGGGAAGGGATGCCCAGCTCGGTCAGTAACTCGTGGGTAGCCCGGTAGCCTTCCAGGGCTTCCGGTGTACTGGCCAGATGCAGCAGCCCCTGGTGGCCACCGTCAAACGGCAGGTTCAGTTCCTGTTCCAGGGCCAGAAAGCGGTCCCGGCTGTGGATGCCGAGGCGCAGCATGGCCCGCCGGTTCAGGCCGAACAGGCCCGGAGACCAGGCGTAACGCAACGTGGCAAAGATGAATCGGAGTGTTTCCACGGAAGGCGGCATGCGCAGTTTCAGGGGGCCGTCCTGTTTGAAGAGCCAGGGCACGGCCTTGAACACCATGGCCGGGTCCGCCCACGGATACACCACCCCGTAGGAACGTTGGGCCGCATTGGCCTTGCTGGTTTCGTTTCCGGCGATGCCATGGCGCTCCAGCACCGTAATCTGGTGACCTCGACGATTGAGCTCATAAGCCGTGGTCATTCCCACCACGCCGCCACCGACAACAACTATGTGCATGTGCCTCTCCGTTTCGTTCCCTTTGCGCCGTTTCCGGCGGACAGCCCTTTAAACGTTCCTGACGCTTCCGACAACCGCCTATCAAGGTAATACAGGTCAACAATCGAACAAGCTGATAGACTTGCCTGACCAAATTCTCAGAATAGCAGCCACAACGTGGGTTGCGATGGAGTGTAGTACCTGGCAATGAGTAAAAAACGTCGCGAGATTCCCGTATTTGATCACCCGATCATCGAGACCCACTGCCATCTGGATTACCTCAAGGATCGCCCCCTGGAGGACACCCTGGCGCAGGCCCGGGCTGTGAACATCGAGAAAGTGATCACCATTGCGGTGTCCCCGGACAACCTGGCCCGGGTCCGTGAGCTAAGCCAGGTTGCGCCCTGGGTCTACGGCACGCAGGGGATTCACCCCCATGACGCCGAGAGCTACTCCGATGCGGTGGAAGCGGAGATCCGGGCCCACGCCGGAGACGACAAGATTGTGGCGGTCGGCGAGATCGGGCTGGATTACTTCTACGACAACGCCGACCGGGACGTGCAGCGACAGGTGTTCCGGCGTCAGCTGCAAATCGCCTGCGATACCGACCGGCCGGTGGTTATTCACAGCCGGGAGGCGGATGAAGACACCATTGCCATTCTGGGCGAATTCGAAGCGTCCCTAAAGCGCCGGGGCGTGATCCACAGTTTCACTTCCGGCCCGGGCCTTGCCCGCTATGCCCTGGATCAGGGCTGGTGTCTGGGTTTTAATGGCATCACCACCTTCAACAAGGCGGAGAACGTGCGGGACATCGTGCGCATGGCGCCCATCGACCAGATCCTGCTGGAAACCGACTCACCGTTCCTGACCCCGGTCCCTTATCGCGGTAAGGAAAACGCGCCGTTTTACCTGCCCTTTGTCGCCGAGAAGATCGCCGAGGTGAAAGACCTGTCTCTGGGCGAGGTGATTGCTACGACCTATCACAACAGTCTGCGGACCTTTTTCACGCATTCATGATCGGGCGCGCTCCTGACGGTCCTTCAGCCCAGTGACAGGAAGACGCCCATCAACACCGGCGACAGAAATGACAGCAGAAAACCCGAAGCGATAGCAACCGGCACACAGCCCAGGCCACCACTGCTGCGGATCACCGGTAGGGTGAAGTCCATGGCGGTGGCGCCGCCGTAGCCGATAGCCATGGCGGGACGGGTGGCAATCAGCACCGGGATAATGGCCAGTGCCACCATTTCGCGGATCACGTCGTTCAGAAACGCCACGCCACCCCAGGCCGGCCCCAGGGCCTCACCGACCACGATCCCCGAGAGCGAATACCAGCCAAATCCGGACGCCAGGGCCAGCACATCGTGCCAGGGTAGCGCCAGCACCGGAATCAGGACCACGCCGCCGAGCAGCGAACTGACCGCCAGCGCCAGGGCAATGCCCAGCCCTTGCCGGTTCATCAGCAGCTTGCGCAGGGAAAGCCCGGCATTGCGAAGCTGCAGACCGATCAGGAACAACAGCAGCATCAGTGCCCAGGTGGCCACCTGCTCCGCCATGGGCAGATCCGGCAGCAGAAAATAGCCGGCCAGAAGCCCGGCCAGGACCGCCAGCAGGGGCTTGAGCCCCGCCAGGAACAGGCGCCGATAACCCGGCTTCTGACCCTCATGCCCGGTGTCCGGCGCCATCGGTTGCCAGCGATGAAACAGCCAGAGGCCCAGCATGTTGGTCAGGAACAACACCACCACCAGGGCCAGAACCTGGGTAGCCATGGCCCCCAGTTGACTCGCCAACCCCTCCATCTGGCCCAGGCCAAGACCAAGCAACGCGAGGATGAAGTACACCAGGGCCTCCACCGTCACGTGGATAACCGTGACCAGGCGTCGGTTTTCCACCGCGACGGCAAAGCCCAGGAACAGAGGGGCCAGAATCAGCAATGCACCAGTCAGCATGGCGGCCTCAGGATAGCGAAAAAAGAAACGGAACGGCGAGGGGGTCAGGCGTCACTTCCCACACTCACCACACCCCCAAACACCGGTACAACAGGCAAACATCAATGCAGCAGGTGTCCGGAACGGTCCTGGACCAGCACCCAGGGTGCAACCACCACGGCCCAGAGCTCAGCGTTTCGCTCATACCAGGCCCGGGCCAGATCGGCCGGCACCTCGCCCACCTGGTCTCCGGACATCCATTGCTGAAAGCGGGTCTTATTGTCCGCGGTCAGTTCCGACGCCACCTCCAGCAGATCCAGCTCCGGTGCCACCCGGACTATATTGCCACGGGCGTAGTAGGTCTGCAGTTCGTGCCAGTGAATGCGAGAGGTTTCGAGGTTGAGCTTGGCTTTGAGTTCATCACGGGAGGAGTCAGCCATGGCACCTTGTCGTCGTTCAGCAGGTTATCGGAAAAGGTCGCCAGCTTACCTTAAAACGGGGGGACAAGGCACCGGGATGCGAGAATCCGGGGGTCAGATGAAGCTCTCATCCAACCCCCTTTAGACCCTTCTCACGGCCCTGTCAGAGCCATCAGGCCGACTTCAGCATCTCCCGCACCACATAATGCAGGATGCCGCCATGCTGGTAATACACCGCCTCGTTGGCGGTATCAATCCGTGATTTCAGATCGCAGGTCTCCGTCGAGCCGTCCTTGTAAGTGACCGTCATGGTCAGGGTCTGGCCGGGTTTGATATCGCCGGACAGCCCCTCGATGCTGATGGTTTCCTCACCGGTCAGCTTCAGGCTCTTGCGATCCGTGCCTTCCGGGAATTGCAGCGGCATCACGCCCATACCGATCAGGTTGGAGCGGTGAATGCGCTCGTAGGATTCCGCCACCACGGCCCTCACGCCCAACAGGCGGGTGCCCTTGGCGGCCCAGTCCCGGCTGGAGCCGGTACCGTATTCCTTGCCGGCGATGACCACCAGCGGTGTGCCCTGCTCCTGATACTTCATGGCGGCATCGTAAATGGCCATCTGCTCGCCGGTGGGCACGAATTTGGTGAAGCCGCCTTCGACATCGTCGAGCATCTCGTTCCTGATGCGCACGTTGGCGAAGGTACCCCGCATCATCACTTCGTGATTCCCCCTCCGGGAGCCATAGGAGTTGAAGTCCTTCGGCTCCACACCGTGCTCCTGAAGGTATTTGCCCGCCGGACTGTCCGCTTTGAAGGACCCGGCCGGAGAAATATGGTCTGTGGTGACCGAGTCGCCAAGCAGCGCGAGAATGTTTGCGTCCCGGATGTCTTCAATGGCATCCGGCTCTTCTTTCAGACCCTGGAAGAAGGGTGGATGCTGGATGTAGGTGGACTTGTCGGACCATTCGTACACCTTGCTTTCCGGCACCTTGATAGACTTCCAGGTGGCGTCGCCGTCAAAGACTTCCGCATACTCCTTGTGGAACATGTCGGTTTTCACCTTCTCGACGGCCTCGGCAATCTCCTGCTGGCTGGGCCAGAGGTCTTTCAGGTACACCGGGCTGCCATCACTATCGGTGCCCAGGGGCTCTTTCAACAGGTCCAGACGGACGTTACCGGCCAGTGCGTACGCCACCACCAGGGGCGGCGAGGCCAGCCAGTTGGTTTTCACCAGAGGATGCACCCGGCCCTCAAAATTGCGGTTACCGGAGAGCACCGAGGCCACCGTCAGATTGCCATCGTCGATGGCCTTCTCGACCGCATCCGGCAGCGGGCCGGAGTTGCCAATACAGGTGGTGCAGCCGTAACCCACCAGGTTGAAGCCCAGTTTATCCAGATCGTCCTGGAAGCCGCCCACTCTCAGGTAGTCAGTCACCACCTTGGAACCCGGGGCCAGTGAAGTCTTGACCCAGGGCTTGGTTCTCAAACCTTTCGCCACGGCTTTCTGGGCAATCAGACCCGCGGCCATCATCACGCTGGGGTTGGAGGTGTTGGTGCACGAGGTGATCGCGGCAATCACCACGGCCCCCGGATCCAGCCGGCTTTTCTCGCCATTCATCTCCAGCGGTTGGCTGGCATGATGCTTATAGCTGTCGTCTACTCCGACGGCGGTCTGGCCGCCTTCGGACTCCAGATTGGCCTCCCGGCTCTCATCGGCCGAACCTTCGGCAGTTTCCATCAACAGTTCAAAAGAGGCCTTCATGTTTTTCAGGGCCACCCGGTCCTGGGGGCGCTTTGGACCGGCCAGACTGGCTTCGACATCGCCCATGTCCAGTTCCAGGGTGTCGGTATAGACGGGTTCGTGGCCCGGCTCGCGCCACAACCCCTGGGCCTTGGCGTAGGCTTCCACCAGCGCAAGCTGTTCCTCTTCGCGGCCGGTCAGACTCATGTACTTGATGGTCTGCTCGTCGACCGGGAAGAAGCCACAGGTGGCACCGTATTCCGGAGCCATGTTGGCAATGGTGGCCCGGTCCGCGACGGGCATGTCTTTCAGGCCGTCGCCATAGAACTCGACGAACTTGCCCACCACGCCTTTCTTGCGCAGCATTTCCGTCACCGTAAGCACCAGATCCGTGGCAGTGATACCCTCGCGGAGCTTGCCAGAGATCTTGAAGCCCACCACTTCCGGAATCAGCATGGAGACCGGTTGACCAAGCATGGCGGCTTCGGCTTCGATGCCACCGACACCCCAGCCCAGAATACCGAGGCCATTGATCATCGTCGTGTGGGAGTCCGTGCCCACCAACGTGTCGGGATAGGCAATGGTCTTGCCGTCCTGTTCTTTCTGCCACACGGTCTTGCCCAGGTACTCCAGATTCACCTGATGGCAGATACCGGTACCCGGCGGCACCACCCGGAAATTGTCGAAGGCCTGCTGGCCCCAGCGCAGGAACTCGTAACGCTCCTGGTTGCGTTCCATTTCAATGGTCACATTGTCCTTGAACGAGGACGCATCGCCGAACCTGTCCACCATCACCGAGTGGTCAATGACCAGATCCACTGGTGACAGAGGGTTGATCATGGCCGGGTCCTTACCGGCGGACTTCACTGCTTCACGCATGGCGGCGAGGTCGACCACACCGGGCACGCCGGTGAAATCCTGCATCAGCACCCGGGCGGGCCGGAACTGGATTTCAGTCTCGGAATGGCGGTCTTTCAACCATTGCACCATGGCGTCGATGTGACTCCTCTCTACCGTGGTGCCATCTTCATTGCGCAGCAGGTTCTCCAGCAACACTTTCAGGGAGAACGGCAGGCGGCTCAGGTCGCCGAGAGAATCCGCCGCCTTGGGCAGGCTGTAATAATGGAAGGTCTTGCCGTCTGCCTCCAGGCTTGAAAGGGTGTTCAGGCTGTCTTTGCTGAGACGTTCGTTGGACATGTGGCCTCCTGTTTCGTGGCTATCCGCGCATTCCGACAGGCGTGTCCGGGGCTAGCCGTGAGAATCACAGGCTGATGCACGGATCCGCGATGTGCAAGTACCTATAACTATTGCACCGATTAACCAGAGTTCAACCGCGAGTTGGTGAATGTTCGGGATTCGCGTGGTGAATATCGGTAGGCGTCAGCCTGTTAACGGTTTAGCTGCGGTTGCCCGTGACATCTGGCATTATGGGCCCTCGATTTTTCTGACGGACCAGGATAGCCATTCGCTGTGAAACACGACTGCCATTACCATCCGGGCGAACCCGCCAAGTGGCATTGCGGCGACTGCCAGTACCACTACTGCAGCCGTTGCATGCCCGATGCCGACCACCGGGCTCGCCGGGCGCTCTGCCCCCATTGCAGCAAGGCCATGCGTTACCTGGGGGCAGCCACCGAAGTGGTGCCCTTCTGGAATCGCCTGGGCGCGTTTTTCCGCTACCCGTTCCACGGCGACCCGCTGATGGTCATTGCCATTTGCACCCTGGTTCCGTTGGTGGTGCCGGCCAACCTGATCGGCCTGGTGATCTGGCTGGTGCTGGCCCTGGCGCTGTTCAAATACACCTATGCCGTGATCAACCACACCGCCGAAGGCCACCTGAAACCCCCTCCGGTTGCGGTAGCCTTCACCGGCAGCGGCTTCGATATTGTGATCCTGCAGTTGCTGGTGTTTGTGCTGATGGGCGCCCTGGTCACCAC
Organism: uncultured Marinobacter sp.; assembly: GCF_946886895.1. Next base: position 541,862 of record NZ_CAMPJO010000001.1, read on the forward strand.
CGCCGCGATGCTCGGCGGACCGCTGATGATGATGCTTGCCACCGCGTTCGTGGTGCTGGCGCTGCCAGCCAGCATCATGGTACTGGCCATGGAGCGCTCGGTCGGCGCCGCCGTGAACCCGATGAACCTGGCGATGCTGATCTCCCGCATCGGTACGCCCTACTTCCTGCTCTACGGCTACCTGATCCTGCTGATCCTGGCCTCCGGGGCCGCCCAGGACTTTGCCCTGAGCCACTTTCCATTCTGGGTTTCCCAGCCACTGGCCGGCTTCCTCAACAGTACCTTCACCCTCATCCTGTTCCACATGCTGGGCTACCTGCTGTTTCAGTACCAGGAAGAGCTGGGCTTCGCCTCTGACCTCCAGGACGAGACCGCCGGCCAGGACATGCACCAGCGTGACCGCACCGCACGGTTTGATGCTGATATCGACATGAACCTGAAGGATGGCAATTACGACCGGGTGCAGAGCATGCTCAAGGAAGCCCTGAAGCGCGACCGGGACAACGCGCTGAGAATTGGCCAGCTCTATCAGCTGCTGAGCGCCCGCAATGATGTGGCCGAACTCTATCGCTACCACCTACGCCTGCTGGGCTGGCTGGCCGATCGCAATGATGGCGATGGCATGGCGTCGCTTCTGGAAACGCTGCAACGGGCAGAGCCGACATTCCGTCTGGACGATCCGGACCTGGCACTGCGCTGCGGCCGCACCCTGTACCACCGGGGGCAGTTCAAGCCAGCCCTGCGGGTATTGCAGGATTTCCACAAACGCTTCCCGGACAGCGAACAACTGGCCCCAGCCTACCTGTTGGTGGCCCAGGCGCTCGCCAACGGCCTCAGCCAATGGGAAAAAGCGACGGCCTTCCTGACCTTTATTCAGAAGCGTTGTGTGCACCACCCGCTGCACGAGCAGATGGCCGTTTACCTGACACAGGCGGAGAACCGTGAGCCGCTGAAGGGGCCTAAGGCGTCGTTTTCAGCGCAGGAGTAGGGCAAGTGGTCAGAGCTTCTTTCCAAAACACGCTGTGAATACGTCCCTGTACGCTCGGCTCCGCCATCCATGGCTCCGCACGGTTTTGGAAAGAAGCTCTGACCACTCGCCCCCAAACATTGAGTCAGCCCGCTTGTAACCACTGCCGGTAATGACGGGCTTTCGGTGCCATCTGCCGTTTCTCGAATTCTTCCGCCAGCAGGCGGCAGGCTTCGGTGGTGAGCAACGGGTCACCGGCACTGCGAAGCCGTTCGAACGCCTTCTCCGCGACTTTGAGATCGTGCTGTTTCAGGCTGGCGAACAGAACCCGGTTGTGGTCGTCGGCGGTCAGCGGCTGGTGGCTCTCGCCTTTACCCAGGTACTCCTGCCAGACTGCGACCATCTGCTCCGGCTGCTGCCGGCTCAGTGCCTCCCTCATCAGTTCCCGGGCGCGCTCCCGGTACTCGGGCAACTCCGGTCGGAGCTTGGCGAGATGGTACAGGTGCTCAAGCAGAATCGGCCGGTCCGGGTAGTGCTCGCGCAGGGCTTCAAACTGGCGACGGGCGAGGTCGAATTCCATGCGGCCAAGGCTGGCCATGGCCTGGGCATAGCCGGTGGTGAAGCGGGCGTCCTGCTCACTTTCCTCGGGCTCGTAAAACTCCTCCCGCACCTGCAGCCAGCTTTTGCCCAACAGCCACACCAGCCCGGCGCCTGCCAGCAGGCCGCCGGCGTGGGCCATGTAGGCTATGCCGGTGGCGCCGGCAAACCAGTAGTCGTAGATTTCCTTGCCGAGCCAGACCGGCAGCAGCGCCAGCGCCGGAGCCCTGAAATAGTTGAAGTACACGCCCAGAAAATAGAAGAACCGGATTTTCTGCAACCCGTAGAGGGCCACATACATGCCCATCAGGCCGGAGATTGAACCGGAAGCACCCACCAGGGGGATAGGGCTGCCCTGGGAAAAGGCCGTGAACACCAGGCCGGACAGCGCACCACACACCAGGTAGGCAACCAGGAAGCGGCCGGGGCCCAGGGCTTTTTCAACGGTAAACCCGAGCAGGAACAGAAACACCAGGTTGCCGATAATGTGCCCCCAGCCCCCGTGCAGGAACTGGTAAGTAATCAGGGTGTACAGGGACAGTTCGGCGGGTATCAGGCCCAGTTGATGGGCACTCAGCTTCTGGATATAGGTTTCTTCGATGGCGCCCCTTTCGGATAACCAGAACGCCCGCTCCGCCGGTGTCCAGATCACCTCCTGGTTTTCTCTCAGGTACTGGTAGAACTCCCGGTCCATGAGCAGGCTGATGGCCAGCCAGAACGGTTCATCCTCCGCCTGTAGTTGCTGGAACTGCTGCAGGTCCAATGCGAGGTCGTCCCGGCCTTCAAACTGGATTTGCCGTTCCAGGTAATCCTCGTAGGCCGGTGCTTCCAGCGCCTGCAGATCGGCTTCCAGGTACTGTGCCACGGCCTGTTCCAGCGTTTGGCTGTCGTCGCCCTGATAAAACAGGAAGACCAGCACACAGGCCAGCATCAATCCGAGGGTGACCCAGGGCGGGCGTTTCCAGTTAACGGTGTTTTCAGCAGGAATAATCAACATCGGCGGTCACACTTCATCACAATCTGTCCCTGAAATTCTGTTTTCTACCACAGCGGCGTCATCTTTTCGCGCTCAAATAGTCCCTGTGCGATGAGGGTCGGCAGAGGTTTTATCGACCATTCGCCAATTGTCGTTATTCCCGCTTCCGCCAATAGTGCGGGGGAATAACAAGAAAAACCGGACACTGGAAACAAGGATACCGAAAATGACCGTACTCGTACTGGATAACCCGGAGCTGATTGCCAGAGCCGCCGCCGGTTTGATCACCAGCCGCTCAACAACCCGAGGCAAGCCGCCTACCGGTTGGCCGCTTGGCCCGTCGACATCCCGGGACCCGATGCCCGGCCCGGAAGACGGCCCCACACCCATGGCTCCACCGATTCACCAACAGGCATGCTGACCCGTTCCGGAGCGGGGCCCACGGGCCTCGCTCCGGAACGCCCAGTCAGTAAGTGCCGTACACCTGCCAGAGATTCCATAACAGCAGTACCGCCGCGGCCAGTATCGCCAGCCAGGTCAGCAGAATACCGATCATCCGTGCCTTGTGCGGCCGGCCACGGCCATTGATCATGCCCCAGGCATGAAGAACGCGGCCGACCACCAGCGCCATACCCACCCAATAGATCAGGCCACCGGGTACCCCGTTCAGCTCGGCGATACCGATCATGATCAGGGCCAGCGGGGCGTACTCCACCAGGTTGGCGTGGGCCCGGACGGCGGCCTGGAAGTCCACGTCGTCCGTCACCCCCAACCCCTTCCTGTACTTCAGGCGGAACTTGACCACCTGCAGCGACAGGACCAGCAACAGAATGCCCGTGACGGCGGCAAATACACCGGTTACCGGTACGATCATCGTCAGCCCTTCTTGATCTTGGCGACAACAGCCAGCAACAACACCGCACCGACGGTGGCGGTTACCAACTCACCCACCGCACCCTGGGCGGCGAGGCCCAACAAGCGGAATATAAAGCCACCAATAAACGAACCAACAATACCAATACCGATGTTGGCCAGTACGCCAAACCCCCGGCCCTTCATGATCAGACCGGCCAGCCAGCCGGCAACACCACCAATTATCAGAAACAGAATCAGGTTCATCCTGGCTCTCCCTGTGGGTTATTGAACAAAGCGTCCAGACCCGCAAAGACTGCCCTGTTTTCGCTGGTGCTTCAAGCAGTTCCGGGAGACCTGGGGCAGCAGATCAAAGCTTCGCGATGGTTTCGGCCATCTGCTGATGGCACCGGGCCATCAACTCGGGGATGTCGGCACTGGTTAGCCCTTCGGTTTCCACGGGCGGGAGAATGCGTATGGCCACGGGTTCGCGGCGGCCGGTGTAACCCAGGGTTTTGTCCTGGTACTGGCTGGCACAGACCATGGTAATCGGGGCGCCGGCGGCAACGGCGGTATGGAAGGCGCCTTTTTTGAAACTCTGCAGACCCCGGCCCCGGCTTCGGGTACCTTCCGGGAACACCCACAGGCTTTTGCGATCCTGGCGGATGGCATTGCTGGTGGCCTGCATCGCCGCGACCGCCTTGTGCGAGCGCGCCCGGTTAAGAATCACGTTGCCACCCAGCCAGAACACCTGGCCAAATCCGGGTATCCAGACCAGCGACAATTTACCCACCGTGACGGTACGGGGTGGCAACAAGTCCCCCATCACGAACAAGTCGTCGTTGTGCTGGTGATTGGCGATCACCACCGTCGGCCGGTCGGTGGGCATGTTTTCACGGCCTTCCAGGGGGCGCTCCATGCCTAGAAGTGCCCGTCCGACCCTGGCGACACTCCGGCCCAGCAGGCGGTTGTTATCGGGATTGAACGGCCGAGCGATATACAATACCAAGATCAACAGACAGATCACCGGCACACTCAGCCAGGCCAGCAATTTTCGAACAGCACCCATGCAACACAATCCGGTAGTGAATCAATGGCGTACAAGTGTACGCCAACCCTATAGGCCGGCAACAGTGTCAATTTGTTCCACCCGGCGGGCGGGGCTGGCCGGCGTCTCAAGCCGCGCTTCCACGACATACCGCAACGGCCCGCCGGCATCGATGCTGTCGAAAGGGTAGCAAGTCACCAGCAGCAGGGTGCCATCCGCCAGGTTCCGGGTATCGATCATGGCAACCCGGCTGTCCACAACCCGCGTCGCCCGCACCTGATAGCGCCGCCACTGGCCATCGCGGCCCTGGAGCTGCAGCGGGCTTCCGGACCGGAGATTTCTCAGGGCGCGGAAGTGCGTGTCCCGATGACCGGCGATGATCACCGCGGCCTGGCGATCCTCACCTCCGGTCAACAGGCCGGGGCCGAAGGCCAGGCTCTCGCCGTGAGTGCCCGCCAGGACAATCATCGACTCATTCAGGCCCGGCAGCGCCAGCCGGGCCACCGGCCAGGTATCGGCCCAGGGCCAGGGGCGGGTGTCCACCTGCCGGGCCTGGCTCTCGGCCCAGGCCATGGCCAGAAGTTCCTGGGCCAGCACCGCCTTGAGCGGGATCCACAGGCCGAACACCAGCAGGGTGGCGGAACTGGTCAGTAGCAACGCCAACAGTCGGTTCATGACCACGCCCTCCGTTGCAGCAACACCATGGCCATGGAAAACATCAGCCCCACCAGCCCCAGCGCGGTCAGCAGTGGAGCGACGGTCGCCGTCTGCGGGTAACGCAGCATACCCGGCTGGCTGCCGGCTGGCAGCAGGGTGGGTACAGACTCGGTGTGCAGCCGGGTATCGGCGTTGCGGGCCGGCGCAGTATCCACCGCCACAAAACTGGTGTAAGGCGACATCAGGCCATGGCGTACCGCCAGCTCGGTTATCCGGGCCTTATCGACCGCCTCACCACCAACCGTTGCCTGGTCCAGCAGGCTGTCCATTTTCTCCCGTGCCCAGTGGCGATGCAGTCCGGTTCCGGCGCTGGCCTGCTGGAGATCCAGCGTTTGTTGCCAGGATTCGCCTCCGGGCAGGCGCCCAGACACCCGGAAGATTCCCATCGCTGGCACGCCCCGCACCACCTGAATCAGCGGCTCGCCCTGAAACAGGTCTCCCGGCCGGGCGGGAAAGCTTTCGGTTTCGGCAGCCTGCCCCGGCCAGCGCGCTTCAATGTCGGTCAACACAGGCGACTCCATGGCCCGAAACAGGGTATTCAGCGGCCCGCTGACGTCCGCCGGATCCTGTATGGCGGTGTAGGTGCCTCGTCCCCAACGGGCGGCTTCCCGCATGAAGTGGCGATTGGGTGCGGAACCAATGCCCACGGTAAACAGCCGCTGATCACCCAGCTGTTGCCGGATCTGCCCGAACAGTGCGGCTTCGTTGCCTACCGCTCCATCGGTAATAAACACCACCTGGTGCACTCTTGGCGAGGCTTCCTCCTCCTGACGGTTCGCCTCCAGTGCCAGGGCCAGAGCCGGGGCCATCTCGGTACCGCCATCGGCCTGTAACCCGGCCACATACCGCCGGGCACGGGCAAGGTTGTTGCCGCTGGCCGGGACTGGTGCCATGAACAGGGCGTGGGTCTGGCTGTTGAACTGAATCACGTTAAAACGGTCCTGCGGCGACAGAGTCTGCAACCCTCGCAGCAGCGCCTCCCGGGCCTGACGAATGGAGTCTCCGGCCATGGAGCCGGAGGTATCAATTACAAACACCAGTTCCCGGGGCAAATCCATCTTGCCGGCCTTGCCGGGCAACACCATCGCCATCAGGTAATCCTCACCCTGCCAGTTCTGGTGGAATACCGCCGCAGTGGGTTCCCGCCCGGCCAGGGGCTGCCAGCGGACCACCAGATCCCGGTTCATCAGGATGTCGCCATGCTCGGGCCGGACCGTGACAGTCTGGCCATTATGGGAAGTCTGCAGTTGATGGGTCGGGCTGGAAACCGTGGCCAGCGGCAACCCGGCATCAATGGCCAGAGTGATCGATGCCCGGTGGCTGCCCGCCGCGACGCCCCCTTCCGTAACCGTAAACGGGCTGATGGCACCGGCATCGGCGACCGCCGACGTCGGTATCGCCCACCCCGCCTGCCAACGGCCCGGCTCGTCCACCAACGGCGCACCGGGCATATACCGGGGCGTCAGCGTGGTTGGCAGGCTGAGCTCAAACACACCGGCCTGGTACCGCACCGGCTGCTGGTAATTCAGTTCCACCGACACCGTTTCCCCGGGCGGGATGTTTGCGACCCGGGTGGTGAACAGGTTTGGCCGCTGCTGCTCGACATTGACGGCGTGATGCCCGGCGTCCCGGGCCTTCTGATAGGTCTGCCTGGCTTCGGCTCTGGGCTGAACCTTACCGACGATGGTCCGCTCGCCTACTGTCAGCGTCAGGCCATAGACACTGGCCTTCTCAGGCAGTGGAAACACGAATACGCCCTCCTGCCACTGGTCGCTGGTGTTGCGGAACCGACGGACCAGCCGGGTGTCGGCGATCAGCCCGGTCACCCGGATATCGAACTCACTGTCCAGCGCCAGGGCCGGTGCCTGCCATTGCCCCTGGCCATCAACGAGGTGCAGCATGCCTGCGGTGTCGTCACTGGCGGGCATGGCCTCGGCGTACAGGGGATGGACAAACAGCATCAGCAAGACAGCCAGCCACAGGCTGACTCCTTCCATCAGGCGCCCGATCCGGGCATTCTGGTTCAGAGCACGGCGCCGGGAGCGCAGCCCCTTCGGCGAGGGCGCAAAAGCCGAGGCCTTGAGCCTCAATATCGACGTAGAAAGCATCATGACGGGTTCCTTTGGCTGCATGATCAAACGAAACGCCGCCATTTCAGCAACCCGAACAGGATCTCCCGTGTCAGAACCGGGCATTCCTGCCCTGAAAAATGATGAATTGTGGCAACACCCGCCACCGCCCTTGTTCTCAGAGCCCGCCGTGGTTAAATAGAGACTCACCGGCCACGGAATCCGCCGAACCCATGAAAAAGCACATTGTCCTGATCGAAGACGAGCCCGCCATTCGTGATAACTACCGCGCTGCCTTTGAGCGCCGTGGCTATCAGGTATCCGCCTATGGTGACCGGGCCGCAGCCTGGCAGGTACTGCGACAGGCCCTGCCCGATCTGGCGATTATTGACGTTGGCCTGGGCGACGAGCCGGAAGGCGGCTTCGCCCTGTGCCAGGACATCCGCTCACTGTCTCCCACGCTTCCGATCCTGTTCCTGACGGCCCGAGACAGCGACATTGATTCCGTGCACGGGCTGAGGCTGGGCGCCGACGACTATGTCACCAAGGACATGAGCATGGACCACCTGCTGGCCCGGGTAACCGCCCTGCTGCGCCGGGCCGACGCCTGGGCCGAGGCGCTTCAGAAGCCGGATGAGGTCCTGAAACGGGGCCGGCTCAGTCTCAATGTGGACCGGATGACCGCCGCCTGGAACGGGACGCCGGTGGATCTGACCGTGACCGAATTCTGGATGCTCCATGCCCTGGTCCGCCACCCGGGCCACGTCCGCAGCCGGGAACAGCTCATGGAATCCGCCAGCACCGTATTGGACGACAACACCGTGACTTCCCACATCAAGCGCCTGCGGCGTAAATTCAGCGAGCTGGACCCGGGCTTTGAGGGCATTCAGACCGCCTACGGCATGGGCTATCGCTGGAACGCCCATGAGGTGTGAGCCTTGACCCTCAAGCGGCAACTGTTTCTGGCCAGCCTGCTGATGCTGCTGATTCCCTGGGCCGGCCTGCAGTTTGTCCTGGAGCTGGACGACGCACTGCGCCAGCAGGCCCTGCAGCACCTGCGGGACCAGGCCGAACGGCTGGCGCAAACCGCTGGTGATCACCTGATCGGTCAGGCTCCGGTGACACCGGACACACCGGTCATGTTTGTCCAGAGCCTGGACGGCGCCATCAAACTCGACGGGTACCACGACGACTGGCCGGGTTACGATGAAGAGCATCAGTTCCAGCCCTGGCAAAGCACCGGCCAGCCCCCGGCACCCGGACAACCGGATCTGCTCTGGCAGGCGGCCTCGGACCGCCGCCACCTTTACCTGCTGATTCGGGTTACTCATCGCCAGGCCCGGTTCTACAACCCAGGCGATCCGGCCCAACCCCACGACCGGCTAACGCTCTGGCTGCAGCCAGACACTGGCCTGGGTGAGGCCAGCCCGACGCAATCCTGGCTGATCCGCACACCGGCACCAGGGCAGGTGTATGCCGTCACCGGACAGGCGCTGACGCCGGACTATCGGGTCAGCGGGTACTGGCAGTCGGTCGGTAACGGCTGGCAACTGGAGCTCCAGTTGCCCTACCCATCGGCCCACAACCGGCTGGGCTTCGGCGTTCAATGGCAGGAATCCGGCCCGATGTCGCTTGCCACCCCCACCGATCCGTTACCGGTTCTGGTCAGCACCCTGCCAACCCTGGAGCGGCAACTGTTGCCGGGCATGGACCAGGGCCAGCAGGTTCGGCTGATCGAACCTGCTGGCTGGGTCATCGCCCGGCAGGCCGCCCCCGACCATAGGCCGAATCTCGATTTTGACGACCTCAGCGCCCTGCAAGTCACCGAACAGATCAGCCTGAATGCCTTGCGGGCCCTGATCCAGTGGTATCAGCCGGAACCGACGGTGATCGACACCGGATCTCACCGGATTGACAGCGCAAGCCTGCCCCCGGATGGCCTGGTTCGCCATGACGATGACAGCATCTGGCTGATGACCACCGAACCGGTCTTCGGCGGCCGCACCCTGATCCTGGAACAGTCCCTGGACCAGTTGCTGACGCTGTCCGGCACAACCCTGGGTTCGGTCATCGCCCGCAGCGTCCTGATCATTGTGAGCCTGACCCTGGTGTTGCTGGGGTACGCCAGTTGGCTGTCCTGGCGCATCACCCGGCTGCAACGCGCGGTCAGTGCCAGCGTGGATGACGACGGCCGCATTGTGGCTGCCCTGCCGCCCGTGGGTGCCCGGGATGAACTGGGCCAGTTACACCGGCACTTCAGCCACATGACAGACCGGCTCCACGGCTATAACCGATACCTGGAAAGCTTCTCCCGGCGGCTCTCCCATGAACTGAAAACCCCGGTGGCCGTGGTGCGCTCCTCTCTGGAGAACCTGGCCCACAGCGCCAGTGAGGACGAACGGCGCCAGTACCTGGAGCGGGCAGCCACCGCCACCGACCGCCTGAGCCAGATTCTCAATGGCATGAGCGAAGCGGCCCGGCTTGAGCAGAGCTTCGATCACGCGGACAAGGAGCGCTTTGACCTGGCCGACGTGGTCGCCCAGGCGACCGCCGCCTATCAGGCCCTCGATAGCCACCACCGGATCCGCTACTCGGGCCCGGCGTCCGGACTGCTGGTAACGGGGTCGCCGGAACTGATGGTGCAGCTTCTGGACAAGCTGGTGGATAACGCCCGGGACTTCGCTCCCGACAACGGCCTGATCGAACTGAGCCTGGAAAAAAGCCCATCCGGGCTTTGCCTGAGCGTCTTCAACCAGGGCCCCGCCCTGCCGGCCCAGCCGGGCACGGATATATTCAGCCCGTTTGTGTCACTCCGTGAGGGCCGCGAAGAAGGCCATCTCGGCCAGGGCCTGCTGATTGTCAGACTGATTGCCGACTACCACGGCAGCCGGGTGGAGGCTGGCAATCACGCCCAAGGTGGCATTGACGGCGTGCGGTTCCGCGTTATCATCCCGACAGCCGAACCCTAATGACAGGACACCCGACCCGTGACCGCACCGCTGGCCTCCCTGGACATCCATCCGCTCCGGAACGACCTCTATAACGAGCTGCACTCACGGCCGTTCCAGGTGCTGCCGACACCCGCCCGGGTCACCCAGATTGCGGTGCTCACCACGCCGGAGCAGCGCCGTCAGCAATTTCACCATTTGCAGTCCCTGCATCGGCGGCTGGGCTACCCCGAGCCGGAACAGGAAACCGGGTGCTTCGAACATACCTTCGGCAGCCTGCGGGTGCGGCGGGAGATGCACATGGAATTTGCCTCCTACACCTTCATCAACCTGGCAGCCAGCGACCAGGCGCCGTTTGCCGAGACCGGCCTGACGCCCCTGCCGGAGGGCTGGCTTGAGCAACTGGCGGGCACCGTGGTAGCGGCTTTTCACCTCGAAATCCGACCCTCGGCCAATGGCACCGATGGCGACCTGAACTACGTGCGCCGGCATTTCGAAGGTCTGAGGTTGGTGGGCAGCAGCCCCCAGGAAGGCGCCGCCCGGGTCTGGGGCACATTTCGCCTGCACAGCGACGGGTTCGGGCGATTCATGGTAATGAACCGGCACATGTCCGACAGCCAGCTTGGGCGGCTGACCCAGCGCCTGATGGAAATCGAGACCTACCGGCTGATGTCGCTGCTGGCCCTGCCCGTGGCCCGGGAAATCACTCCGGCGCTCAACGAGATGGACCAGAAACTGGCGATCATTACCCAGACGCTGGCCGATAACCAGGACGTGAACGAACCGGCCCTGCTGGCCCAGCTCACCGGCATTGCTTCCAGGATCGAAGCCTTCCGCGCTCACACCACCTTCCGGTTTTCGGCCACCCGGGCCTACCACCGCCTGGTGCTGAGCCGGCTGGAAGCGCTCCGGGAGGACGAATTGTCCGGCCACCTGACGCTGACCGAGTTCATGACCCGACGACTGACGCCGGCGGTGAAAACCTGCGAGTCGGTGAGTGATCGCCTCGAGGACCTGTCACGGCGGGTGGACCGGGCCTCGGACATGATGCGCACCCGGGTCGAGCTGGCCATCCAGAGCCAGAATCAGCAACTGCTCACCTCCATGGACCGGCGCTCCAAAATTCAATTGATGATGCAGCACACGGTGGAAGGCTTCTCGGTGGTGGCCATCACCTACTACCTGATCGGGCTACTCAAACTGGGCCTGGACTCGGTGTACCAGGCCGGTTTCGACTTCAACAAATCCCTGGTTCTGGGCGTGGCCATTCCGGTGGTGATGGTGCTGGTGTTTCTCGGCGTGCGCGTCGTGCACCACCACTTTATCCGGATGGCCAAGCGGCAGTAGGCCATTCACTCCGGGCCCTTGCCCGCATCGCCGGCAAACTGCCGGTAGAATTGCTGAGCAGTACGGCCATTGCGCACGCCCTTGCCGGTGGCAAAACGGATGGCCTCCTGGTGCAGGCTGTCCCGATCGGCCACCACGGGAAACAGGGCGTCTACCGCCTGCAGATACACCTGCTGGGAAAACGGGTAAAACGACAGCTGCAGACCGAAGCGATCCGCCAGCGACACCTGCTCTTCAATGGCTTCCGCCGGGTGCAGCTCGCCCTCCCGCATGTCGCTCTTGAGATTGTCCGACATGAATTCCGGCATCAGGTGGCGGCGGTTGGAGGTGGCGTATACCCGGACATTGTCCGGTGGCAACTCAAGGGAGCCTTCCAGCACACTCTTGAGCGCTTTGTAGCCCGACTCCCCGACATCGAACGACAGGTCGTCACAGAAGATCACGAACCGGTAGGGCAGATCGCAGATATCATCAACGATTTCCGGCAGGTTCACCAGATCGTCCTTGTCCACCTCGATCATCCGCAGGCCCTGATCCCGGTAGCGGTTCAGCAGCGCCTTGACCAGAGACGACTTGCCGGTGCCCCGGGAGCCCCAGAGCAGCGCGTTGTTGGAGGGCTCCGCCGCCAGAAAACGTTCGGTATTGCGGGCCAGGGCCTGTTGCTGACGTTCAATGCCGGTCAGTTGGTGCCATTGCACCGGATCCAGCCGCCGAATGGGCCTGAGCCCGGACCGGTGACGGCGCCAGAGCGCCGCCGGTGTTGCCTGCCAGTCTATCGATACCGCATCGGTCATAACCTTCTTCCCTATTCCGTCCTTTGCCAGCGTGTGAAACACTGATCGTTATTCATAACACCTTGATAGGGAGACTTTACCTCAGATGGCTGTGAAATCCGTTGCTTTGGTGGCCCACGACAACAAGAAAAAGGAACTGGTGGAGTGGGTTACCGACAATCGCACCCGTTTTGCCGCACTGACCCTCTACGCCACCGGCACCACCGGCCGGTTACTGCGCGAAAACCTGGAGCGGGACGATGTTCATTGCCTGCTCAGTGGTCCTCTGGGCGGTGACCAACAGATCGGCGCCAAGATCGCCGAGGGTGAAATCGACCTGCTGGTGTTCTTCTGGGATCCGCTGGAACCCCAGCCCCACGATCCCGACATCAAGGCGTTGCTACGGATTGCCGCCCTCTGGAACATCCCGGTGGCCTGCAACCGGGCCACAGCCGAATTCATCCTGACCTCGGCATACATGACCGACGACCAGCACCGCCCCACCAAACCGGATTTTTCCGACTACACAGGGCGCACCGTCAGCAACTAGACTGGAACCAGACTAAAAAGAAACGACAAGGAGACCACCATGGCACGAATTTACGAGGACAACTCTCTTTCAATCGGCAACACCCCACTGGTGCGGCTGAACCGGGTAAACGAGGGCGCCACCATCTGGGCCAAGATCGAGGGCCGGAACCCGGCGTACTCCGTGAAGTGCCGGATTGGCGCCGCGATGATCTGGGATGCCGAAAAGCGGGGCACCCTGAAGCCCGGCATGACCATCGTCGAACCCACCAGCGGTAACACCGGTATTGCACTTGCCTTTGTCGCTGCCGCACGGGGCTACAAACTGGTACTGACCATGCCCGCTTCCATGAGCCTGGAGCGGCGCAAGGTGCTGAAAGCCATGGGTGCGGAACTGGTGCTCACCGAGCCGGCGAAGGGTATGCCGGGCGCGATCGCCAAGGCCGAGGAAATCTTCGCCTCGGACCCGGACAACCACTTCCTGCCCCAGCAGTTCCAGAACCCTGCCAACCCGCGAATTCATGAAGACACCACGGGACCGGAGATCTGGAACGACACCGACGGCGCGGTGGATATCTTTGTCTCGGGGGTCGGCACCGGCGGCACCCTGACCGGCGTCTCGCGCTACATCAAGACCACCCGGGGCAAGGCCATCACCACCGTGGCGGTGGAGCCGACGGACTCGCCGGTGATCGCCCAGGTGATGCGGGGTGAAGACCCCAAGCCATCTCCGCACAAGATCCAGGGACTCGGCGCCGGCTTCGTGCCCAAGAACCTGGACCTGGATCTGGTGGACCAGGTGGAAGCGGTGTCCAATGACGATGCCATGGCCATGACTCACCGGCTGATGCAGGAGGAAGGGATTCTGTGCGGTATTTCCTGTGGGGCCGCCGTCGTCGCGGCGGTCAGGGTCAGCAAACAGCCGGAACACAAGGGCAAGAATATCGTTGTGGTGCTGCCGGACTCCGCCGAACGCTACCTGTCATCGGCACTGTTCGCGGACCGGTTCGGCGAGCTGGAAAACGTGCAGTAAGCGTACAGAAAGGAAGGGGGCGCAGCCTGTTGCTGCTGCGCCCTGTCTGGCTCCTCAGAACTGGTATTTCAGGCCCACCCGGCCGGTGTCGAACTCTGGCCCGCCGTTGGTCACCTGGCCGTTGAAGTCCTCCTCATCAACTTCGACGCTATAGCGGTTGTACTCCGCGAACGCCGTCAACTGCGGCGTTACCCGGAAATCCACGCCGGCGCCCACAAAAGGCGTCACCTCGTCATAGGTCTCGCTTTCATTGAACGCATCGACATCAAACGCCGAAGCGAAGGCACCGGCCTTGCCGTACACCCCGAAGCTGTCGGTCAGTGGCAGACGACCAACGGCGCCCAGGCCAACCCCTTTGAGCTGCCCGTCCACGTTATCTTCACCGAAATTGCCAAAATCGATGTATTCCGCTTCCAGGGCAAAGAAGGAGTTGAACTGGTAGCCAAGGGCCACCCCGAACAGATCGTTCTCATCCTCGAACTGGCCACCATGGGCCTTGTAGCCGCCATAGCTGCCGCTGATGTACGGGCCTGACTGATCACGGTCAACCGCATCCTGAGCCCAGACCGTGGGTGCCGTCATGGCAGTAGCCGTCAGAACCGTGGCACAGGCAAATCCAGCTTTGTAGTTCATAACGCGTTCCTCATCGTCCGTTAGGTGTCCATTGTTACCTTGGGCAATCGCCGGTAATGCATTGCGATTGCATGGACTCACCCTAACCGGAGAAACGCATCATGGGGGTTAAAACCGGACTACGATTTCGTCATCCCGCGTTCATGCAATGGGCGTAGAAAGTTGTCGTCGCCGGCCAGTCCGAGAAGATACCGATAACACCCACGTCCCGCGCCAGCACGTCAATGACCTTGAACACGTCACCGTCGTTATTGATCGCGTCGGTGACGGTCTGGTAATACCACCCGCCTCCGTTTGCCAGCGGGCCACTGCGCTCCACCGTCCACGCAATCATGTCGAGACCAGCGGTGCGGGCATTCTCCGCGTACTCTGACGGAACCATCTCGCCATAGCTGTCGAGGGTCAGCATTTTCCAGAGCGCCGGCGCCAGAATGTTCACGCCCCGGGCTTTCAGGCTTTCCATATACGCCAGCGACGAGTTCTCCGGCGTGATCTCGGCCTGATCAAGGAATACCGCCTGGCGACCGAAACGCGGTGTTTCGTTCACCCAGAAGAGCACATCATCCAGACTGAAGGACTGGGGCCAGACATCCCTCGGATTCACCCCGGCATCGATGTAATCCTGAATCATCTGGCGGGCATAGTCCTGCTGGCTGTAGTCGCCTTCAAACGGCATATCGACCACCGGTGATTTCAGCTCCGGGGTAAACTTCACGCCCAGCGCCCTGAACAGCTCAATACTCTCCCGATGGGTCAGCAGCGTGCCCCGGCTGGCGTAAAGATCCGTACGCCAGTCGGCGGTGCCGGCCAGATAGTCCTCCGGCGTGGTCGCCATTGGGTTGAACGCATCCATCTTGCCTTTCAGGGTCTTGAACTCAGCCAGAGTGATATCGCGGGTGCGGCACTCGGCCTGTGCCGGGGTACCCGTGGCCGGATCGGCCGGCACGAATGGCTGGGTGCACTTGGCGTTCAACTCGGGTATCGCCACGATGTTGGTGGTGGTATGAAGGTCGTTCTGGGCGTGCCGACACACCAGCTCCCGGTCCTTGGTGAAGGCGACGTCACACTCGACGATGCCCGCCCCCATCCGGGCTGCAGCCACATAGGATTCCAGCGTGTGCTCGGGGAACTGCATCGGCGCACCCCGGTGACCAATGGAGAACTCAGACCTCTTGAGATGACGAGCGTTGCACGACTGCAACCGCTCCTTCAATGGCCCCTCATCCATGTCCGCCACCAGCCAGAACGGCCGCGGCCCGATCTGTACAGCCGCCTTGCGCGACCCGTGCCCACGCCAGGCATGCGGCGGACTATCTTTCCATTCTTCCAGCCCCGGCGGCACCCAGTGACCATCGGATCCCTTGCCCGGTGAGGCATGGGCGGATGACAGAAAAGCAGACATCAGGGTGAGTGAGCACACCAGAATGCTCGCGAACGTGCGTAACTTCATAACCGGCTCCTTGTGAAATGAATGATACTGCTCACTCAGTATCCACAGACGGGGTTACCACGGGATGACGTTTTCAAGACCGGACACCACGCTCATGGATGGCGGCTAACCGGCTCATCGTCCCGTATCCGCAGAAAACTGGCAAAGCGCGGCAACCCCGTGGCGGTGTAGCCATAATGCTTGAAAGTGATTGTGGTACCCGGCGGCGGTGGCGACGCCCGCTCGGCATCGCTGAATCCGGTGCCGATCCGGAACCGCCGGCCGTCCTCCCATTCCACCAGCAGCGAGCCCATCAACCCCCGGTATTTGCCCTCGCCCGGCAGGAGGCGGATCACTACGGCCTCATCGTCATCGTACTGCTTCACCTTCAGCAGATCGTCGGTACGCCCGGTCTGATGGTCACTACGGCCCAACCGTAACATCAGGCCCTCCCCGCCAGCATCGACAACCGCATCGAGTTGCCGCATCAGGGCCTCGTGGGTGGTGGCCCGACGCTGCTCCACCACCGCCAGAAACGGTGAACCTACACCTTCCACCAAGGCCCGAAGCCGCACCAGGCGCTCTTCAAACGGCACCGCCATCGGCAGATCAAACGCCATGAAGCGGATCCTGCGCCAGTCCGCATCCACCGGCCTGGCCTTACGCACCGCCCCCGACAGCTCGGCAAATGTGCCCCGCCCCATCCACAGCTCTCCGTCCAGAGGCCGTTCGGGAAACCCCTCGGTAAACCAGTGCGGCGCCCGGTACTCATGACCGCCCCGGGACAGGAACCGCTCGCCGGTCCAGTAGGCACGCACACCGTCAAGCTTTTCGCTGACCCAGTAGCCCTCAAGCGGCATGCCTTCTTGATAGACGTTGGCCAGTGCGAGCTTTGGTGGTTCCGCCCAAACGGCTGGGGAGAGCCATAGCGAAACCAGCACCAGCAGAGGCACCGACAGGAATAATCGAGGGGGCATGGGCATAGCAGTTCCTTTGCTTAAAATAAGCGGTTCACCAAATCTGTCCGGTTGCGGCGTTTGTAGGCTTCGTAATCTTCCTCGCTCATGTTGCGCCAGTAGTACGGGGGCTGGCGAGTCGCGCACCATGGATGCGGCGGAGCCTCTTTTCCAACTGTTGCTCCAGGCCCGTTTTACCCGTGACTTTCCGGCCGTCCTTCCATAATCCGATGGTGGCGTAAAGCCTGATAACTCCGTTTCGCCTATCAGCCAGATCATTGAGGCCTACGCCATCGTTGCCTCGTTCAGATTCGGTACGCTGTACTGCATCTGGTCCTCCAGCGTGTGCCATGGGAAATTCCGGATTTTGTCCATGTGGGCGGGGTAGCCCTCTTTTTCCCACCATTCCAGGTCCAGCGTGGCCCAGTAGTCGGCGGGGCGTTGGCGTTTGCCCGCTGCGTCGTACTCGGCGGTGGTGGGATCCAGGTGGCGGTAGGGTTCGAGGGCCGGGATATCCGGCAGTGGCTGGCTGACATCCATGTAGCGCTGGAGTTCATCCCAGTGAGCGTAGAGTTCCACTTTCTGCGTGCTGTGCACCTCGGCAACCGCCGTCTGCCAGCCGCTGTAGCGGTGGCGAAGCTGTAGCTTATAGCTGACCGGCCCTTTGGGTTGGACGTGGTAAGAAATGTAAGGGTCGAACTCGATAAACGGCGCCTCGAAGGTTTCTTCACGCCAGGTGCGGAATTTGACCATGCCGGTGGGGCGGAAGAAGCCGCAGCCCAGGTCTTTAACGATGAAATCGGGGTTATGCTCGAGGAACCAGGTGAAGGGGTAGCGGAAAAAGAGGTGGAGGCCGACAATAATTCCGGTCAATTTTAGAAAGAAAATGAAATGCGTGGTGCCATGAATGAGCGCGTAAAAAATTCCACCGCCCAGGCTCAGGCTAAGAAGCCATTTGAGCATTCCATAGTCTGCGAAAGACCCGGCCAACATAAATAATAATTGCCAGCGAGTTTTAATAAACTCGGCAGGTTTTTGCTGATGAGTCCACGAAGGTCCAGCTAAATTTCGTTCTTCGCATCCGGATGAACGCTTTTGGTAGGTTTCGGCTGAGCTCGGGGTGACATGAATATCCAAACCCGCGTAGTTCGCCCAACCCAAGCGCTCGACTAGGTCGCCACCTTCCAGTGCCTTTGCAAATCCACCTGAATCTTCCAGAGATCTTTGCTTTGGAATCGAGTCGGACCGAAAAGCCGTCTTGGGGTAATCACTCATCATCTCTGATTGATTATCGATGCCATTCAACGTCCAGATCCTCCATCGTATGAGTCACTTCCTGACTCTCGTATTCCCCTGCGCCTCGCTGCCATACGTCAACCGTAAAGGTCAGCGAAAGGCTTCTTACCCGGTAACGGGTTTCAACTCGCTCATAGTCCGATTGCGGCGTAAAGTCAGATAGCTGGGACTTGCCGATCATGAAGTTGATTGACTGGTTCTGCCCGTCGAACATTGGGGTCAGACCCCAATGCATTTGAACGGACGAAATGTCACGGGGTCTGACCCCAGTGAGTTCTACGCCATCGTCGCCTCGTTCAGATTCGGCACGCTGTATTGCATCTGGTCCTCCAGCGTGTGCCATGGGAAATTCCGGATTTTGTCCATGTGGGCGGGGTAGCCCTCTTTTTCCCACCATTCCAGGTCCAGCGTGGCCCAGTAGTCGGCGGGGCGTTGGCGTTTGCCCGCTGCGTCGTACTCGGCGGTGGTGGGATCCAGGTGGCGGTAGGGTTCGAGGGCCGGGATATCCGGCAGTGGCTGGCTGACATCCATGTAGCGCTGGAGTTCATCCCAGTGAGCGTAGAGTTCCACTTTCTGCGTGCTGTGCACCTCGGCAACCGCCGTCTGCCAGCCGCTGTAGCGGTGGCGAAGCTGTAGCTTATAGCTGACCGGCCCTTTGGGTTGGACGTGGTAAGAAATGTAAGGGTCGAACTCGATAAACGGCGCCTCGAAGGTTTCTTCACGCCAGGTGCGGAATTTGACCATGCCGGTGGGGCGGAAGAAGCCGCAGCCCAGGTCTTTAACGATGAAATCGGGGTTACGCTCGAGGAACCAGGTGAAGGGGTAGCGGAAGAAGATGTGCATTACTGCCAAGCCAATCATTGGCCAAGTTCCGTGCTGAATAGCCAGAATAAATCCTTCTTTCACAGCACCAAAAATAAACGCGGCGAAAGAACAAGCCATGAAAAAACCGAAAATTTGATAGTCGGCCATTGCTCCCGCAAACATCAATAGGAGCTGCCAGCGAGTTTTTATAAATTCGGCAGGCTTTTGCCGATGTGTCCACGCAGGTCCCGCCAACTCTCGTTTATCGCGTCCAGAGGCACGGTTTTGGTACGTCTCAACGGAGTTCGGTCTGACATGAATATCCAAATCCGCGTAATTCGCCCAGCCCAAACGCTCAACCAAGTCACCACCTTCCAAGGCCTTTGCAAATCCGCCCGGATCTTCCAGAGACTTTTGCTTTGGAATCGAGTCAGACCGAAAAGCTGTTTCCCAATACTCACTCATCGAGTCTGATTGATTATCGCTGCCACTCAACGTCCAGATCCTCCATCGTATGAGTCACTTCCTGACTCTCGTATTCCCCTGCGCCTCGCTGCCATACGTCAACCGTAAAGGTCAGCGAAAGGCTTCTTACCCGGTAACGGGTTTCAACTCGCTCATAGTCCGATTGCGGCGTAAAGTCAGATAGCTGGGACTTGCCGATCATGAAGTTGATTGACTGGTTCTGCCCGTCGAACATTGGGGTCAGACCCCAATGCATTTGAACGGACGAAATGTCACGGGGTCTGACCCCAGTGAGTTCTACGCCATCGTCGCCTCGTTCAGATTCGGCACGCTGTATTGCATCTGGTCCTCCAGCGTGTGCCATGGGAAATTCCGGATTTTGTCCATGTGGGCGGGGTAGCCCTCTTTTTCCCACCATTCCAGGTCCAGCGTGGCCCAGTAGTCGGCGGGGCGTTGGCGTTTGCCCGCTGCGTCGTACTCGGCGGTGGTGGGATCCAGGTGGCGGTAGGGTTCGAGGGCCGGGATATCCGGCAGTGGCTGGCTGACATCCATGTAGCGCTGGAGTTCATCCCAGTGAGCGTAGAGTTCCACTTTCTGCGTGCTGTGCACCTCGGCAACCGCCGTCTGCCAGCCGCTGTAGCGGTGGCGAAGCTGTAGCTTATAGCTGACCGGCCCTTTGGGTTGGACGTGGTAAGAAATGTAAGGGTCGAACTCGATAAACGGCGCCTCGAAGGTTTCTTCACGCCAGGTGCGGAATTTGACCATGCCGGTGGGGCGGAAGAAGCCGCAGCCCAGGTCTTTAACGATGAAGTCGGGGTTGCGCTCGAGGAACCAGGTGAAGGGGTAGCGGAAGAATAGGTGGAGGCACACAACGGCAAAGATCGGAAAAGTGCCATGCACCAATCCGCTGACAATGTCAGTTTTTAATACAACAATTAAAAACGTAGCAAACGTACAGAAAAGCCAAAACTTAAATAAAAATACGTCGGCGAAGCCACCAGCCAACATTAATAAAAGCTGCCAACGAGTTTTTATAAAATCGGTCGGTTTTTTTTGATGAGTCCATGCGGGCCCGGCCAAATTTTTCCTGCCGAGTCCAGATGCACGTTGTTGATAGGTTTCAGCTGAGTTCGGACTCACATGGATATTTAAACCAGCAAAATTCGCCCAACCCAAACGTTCAACCAGGTCGCCACCTTCCAAGGCCTTTGCAAATCCTCCCGGATTTTCCAAAGGTTTTTGCCTTGGAATCAAGTCAGAGCGAAAAGCTGTCTCATAATACTCACTCATCGAGTCTGATTGATTATCGCTGCCACTCAACGTCCAGATCCTCCATCGTATGAGTCACTTCCTGACTCTGGTATTCCTGCGCATCTCGGTGCCATACGTCAACCGTAAAGGTCAACGAAAGGCTTTTTACCCGGTAACTGGTTTCAACGCGCTCATAGTCCGATTGCGGCACAAAGTCTGATAACTGCGACTTGCCGATCATGAAGTTGATTGACTGACGCTGCTCGTCGAAGTCGTTTTCAATGCCTTGACGGATGGTGCCCGATTTTCTGGCAATGGTTCGAACATTGGGGTCAGACCCCAATGCATTAAGTCAGTAGTAATTAATCTTCCCGAAAATGGCTTCGATTTCCTTCGGCCACTTGTATTTAAAGGGAGTAAACTTCCACCAATACATGGTTGGCATAAAGAGGATTAATAATAAAGTGTCGACGATACGTGCCGCCATTGACTTAGAGGGTATGTCTTTACGATATGAGTCATAATTAGCCATAACAAGGTTGTCAGCGTCTTCTTCAACGACCCCTTCGTTGTAGTACCTGACAATAAAATTCCATTTCCGATACATATCCTCTTCCTTGAACCCGGAAGAGATCTTCTTGCGTTGTAGGGGCATCTTGGGGGGCTTCCCGCAAAAGTAATGCTTTTCCCGCATGAACAACTGGGCGTAGTACTGCCGTTCCCACACAACACCGGAGCCCAAATATTGCCAGTTGTAGGAAAAAGTTACTTCCAGCTCGTCCCAAGGGATCCGGTAAAAGGTGCCCCGGTGCCCTGCGTAGACAACCCCCCCCTTCCGGTCGATCCGGACCGGCAGTGTGAGGGGGAAGAAGATCTCGAACAGGTAGATGGCTACCCAAACGGGCCCGAAAGCGACCAATACCGCCAGCAATGCCTTCGAATAGAACAGGCTAACAATCCAGCCCAACGCCAGCACTACTGCCATGAACAGATTTATGACAGACAATTGGAACCGCCTAAAGATCAAGAAGGCCGAACGAATGTCCATGAACCTTTCGCTGAAGTAGGCGACACCATACTCCATGTCCTCCGAGGAATCGGACACATCCACCACTTTCCGGGCCGGTGGGCTGGCAAGCCGAGCACCATGAGTGCGGTACAGCTTTTTTTCCAGCTCTTGTTCCAGGTCCGTTTCCGGGAAATCACACTTCAAAGGCGAGTCTTTCATCGACACCCAATTCCTCTACATCGTTTCCATTCAGGATAATACGGAGTCCGTTTTCACCCGTGACTTTGCGGCCGTCCTTCTCGTACTTAATCAGCATCTCAAGCTGGTCACACTTGTTGTGGTTATAGTGGTCAAACCGATATAGAACACCCTCAGCGGAGGCGTCTAAATGCTTCATCCTGTAAAACAAGTCTGTGATATCTCTCGGTTCATCTTTCGCAAACCAGCTCGTGTCCACCTCGAACAGCTTGATGGAACACGTGCAGGTTCCTTCACTATAACCCGGCAAATACACCACAAAGGAGGTCATTTCCGACATGACCTGATGCTCACCCCGGTTTATATCCCAATGCCGACCGATGTGCTCGGTCACCCGCACAATCGGAGAAAACAGCATGTAATAAAACGCATCCAGTTCCGCTTCAAAATAACGCCTGACATCGACGCCCTCATCCTGAGAAATAACGGTTCGGCTTTCCTCCAGCAGTTCCGCGCTCGATGGCCTGGACTGTTCATCCCAGTAACGCAACGTAGGCGCATTGCCCCAGAAGGACAGTGACAGGAAATCCTCGATCCGGGACCAGGCGATGTATAGCTGGACCATGCTGACGACAAACGACACCGCAATCAAAACCGCACCCACCACGAGCACAACAGCCACACCTGCCCCGGTAACCGCACCCACCACTGCCAGAGAAGCCAAATAAGTGATACCGATGCTCAGCCCAATCTGAACCCCGGACAGGGCCACCATCGTGGAATGGCCCGTGTTCAAAGCCCTGTAGCCCCTCTGACCTTCCAAACCTATTGTGAGCAAAACACCTACATAGGGAAGGTACTTAACAGCCGCTCTCGCGATGAATTTTGTACCTTTAGACACTACTCGAACAGCTTTTGCTCCGCTAAGAGCCACCGACACCCTGGCCCTAGCTACTGACAGGTTCGCCTCCAGGGCCCTGGCGTGTTCCTCCCTGACCAGCAGCCCGCTGAGGTTGACCACGCCTTCGCCGATACTCCACAGGCCAGATGCAAAGTATCCCCACCGGTCGATGACGGATCGATCGCCCAGCATCACATCCTGTTGGGTTTTTTCCAGCCCGGAAAACAGGCTTGCCACGTTAATCGCGTGAAAAAAGGTGACGGCCCCAATGAACTTGCCCCGGTGCTGCTTGATGCTTTCAACCACCGGATCCAGCCGTGTATGAAGCCAGCCGAAGGGATTGTCCTTGAAGTCCGGGGTCAGGTGGAATACGTCAATCAGGGTTCTGTTCAGGTAGCTCCGGACCCTTGCATCCGCCATGCCGGCGGCCAGGGGCGTCATTGTTAGTTCAGACAGGTTATGGCCAGCGGCTTCCAGTGATTTGCGGTGGACCGCCGTGAGCAGGTCCGTCGCGGTATTCAGGGTTATTCCCTGCCGGTGAACATCTATGGCATAGCGTTTCTGGACGGCCTTGATCCACTTTTTCCACTGCGGCCAGGTTTGAGAGTCTTTCGCCCAAGTCCCCATCTTTGCGGCGGGAGCGGCAAACTCCAACATCAGCGTTTCCGTAGCCGTGCTAACGTGCACATACGCCGGCATATCGAATATGCTGTCTACAATCTTCAGGCTGCCATAGTCAAAGCCGGGGAGGTCTTTCAGTTTCTGGGCAATGCCGTTAGTGGCGGATGCCAGGAACAGTGTGGTTTTTATCATGTTCCCGACTGTACCGGCTTCGCCTTCATCCGCAGCCAGCCACGTTTCGGCGTCTTCCTTGCCCTTTTCCGCACTGACATAGCCGTCCAGTATATCGGCCAGTTCCTGCTCGACCGCCTCAAACCCCTCCGCGCAGTAACAGTCGTTGAACTCCAGTTTCCTGGCTAACTGGTCGGAGTCAATCCAGCGCTTCCAATCATCGAATATCAATGCGCGGGCCTGGTCATACTCTTCCAGCTGCTTGTGGTAGCTTTCAACGAAGGCGTCTTTTTCCCTTGAACGAATTCGTTCTTTCAGCTCCTCGGCGACTTCCTGCTGGTCTTCATCCGACTCTTTCTTGCTGGCCTCACGAGCGATAAGTGCGTCCACCATCTGGGAGGTGGTGTAGGCGTATGAATTCTCCTCCGCATAATTCATGATCAGATTTACATGAAGGGCATGCAGTTGGCCCAGCTCGGAGGTGATGCCAATTTCATCCTCAAGAGCTACGCAGTACGAAAATTCAGTTTCTTTTTTACACTGCCCCTGCAAATCCGGCTCACTGATTCCCTGTGCAAAATCCGTGAGACTCCACTCGAAATCCATTGGCTCTGGTCGAAAGTCCTCAACCACGCCATTTATGGTTTCGGTTTC
Source organism: uncultured Marinobacter sp. (assembly GCF_946886895.1). The sequence goes on from NZ_CAMPJO010000001.1 coordinate 566,105, forward strand.
GCTGATATTAACGTCTTCACGCCTTTCTGGTAGCCCTCTCAAGTCGAACGAGTGCATATGCTCTTCACGGGCTTGCGTATCGGTTCGTACCAGTTCCTGCAGCCGCGCAGTCCATCGATGCTGCACGAATTTCAGAAGCACCTTCCCTTCCGCCGGGTGATGTATGGCGGGTAAAGCACTTTGCGCATCAGCACCTGGAAGAAGTACCGAGTTCACACCAGGTTGTACTTCGGTTATCAGGCCTTGCTCATTGACTCGGTATTCATGCAGCGTCCCAAAGACTTCGGAAAACATATACACCCAACCGGTAGTCAGTTTACGAACACAATAATGGGTGTTTTCAAGTGCGACGGAGGGTGGGCGAAAGTTGGCTGGCAGAGCAACCTCCTCCTGACTGATCGCCCAGCGAACCGGATACAACGCAACGGTTTTGAGCTGGAGCGGACACACCTGTGCGGCTGAATCGACGTCATCAGCACCCTGTAAAAACGCTGAGCTGTTGGCGCTACCCATGGACCAGTCCCTCCGTTGACTTTTTCTCAGCGAATTCTGCAATTCGCGCTATGGCTTTTCCCGGTGTGGTGGAATTCTCTTCCCACAAATTCAGCACATCGCTATCTTCAAACGCATTATGCCCAAGCCAGCCGATAATATTGATATACAGGGCAATATCGCGGGTGCTGTACAGCCCTCGTGTTTTTGCGGCATCCATCAATGCAGAAACCGCCTTCCAATCCTGCCCGTTTGCGTCAGATTGCTGAAGCAAATGAGGAAAATAGCTGACAGTGTGAAGCTCGAGTTTCCTGAGGGCTGTTCGTTCCGCCGCTCTTTCCATGGCAGCCTGATGTTCCTCCCGAATATTGAACACCTCGTTCTGCCGCTCACTTGATGGCTGGTCGTTGTAAAAACATTCCCACTCACCGGTACGACGATCCTGAATGGCCACTGCACGGCAAGGCCCCATCAGGCGCCTCGTATCTTCACCAGACCTATCCTGTTTCAACAGATGCCGCGCGATTTCGGGATCATAGAACCGAAAAACCACGCCATCACCCGTAGCCAGTTGAGCCGTCAGTAATCCGCGCAGGTACTCCAAAACCTCATCAAACTGACAATCGGCCTGTAAGATGATAGCGACGCCCAGAGGCTTCCACTCATCAAAACACCTCTGCACCAGTGCGCTAGTTAAACGTGTTTCCACCAGCCAGGGTGATACTTCCGACAAATCGGCGAGTTCAGTTTTTCGGTAAAGCACATCGCAACGAGGGCTCAATTCTTCACGGTAAATAGCCTGAGATACATCGTTTACCTTTGCGCCATCGATGAGGAGGAAGGTGTTTCCTGAGTCTGGAAGGCCCACCAGATTAACCATCAGATCGCCCCTTGTGATTCTGGTGAGCAGACCTGACAAATTCCCTTACCCTGGTTCGCGGCATTTCTGATAGCGCGTATCTGGTCTGCCGTGGCCATGGGGCGCTGAGGTGACTCCGGCAACTTTTCAGGAGCTGCCTTAATAACCCCGGCTTTCTCCACCAACCCCGGCATCTCCGGCACCTGCACCTTCTGTCCACTGCCCTTGCCCGGCGATCCACCGGCGTTCATTTTGATGGCCGCGCCACCCATGGCGACGCCACTGGGATCGATTTTCACAAAGCTGCCGCCGGCCTTGAGGGTGATTTCGGCACCCGCTTCGATGACGACTTTCTGGCCGGCTTTGATGTGCAGTTCGGTGCCGGAGTCGCTGAGCCAGGCGGTGCCGGCCTTCAGGTGTAGGGTGCCCGACACCGTGAAGCTGTGGTCTTTGCCGGTTTTATCACGCTTCTCGCCGTCCACCGTGTGGTGGCTGTCGCCTTTGGTGTGGCTGAAAGCGTGGTTCTCCACCGTTCGGTGACTGTCGTTTTTAATCACTTCGGTGCGGTTGTGTTCAGTGAGCAGGTCCAGGTCCTTCTGGGCGTGAACGTAGATCTGTTCCTGATCCGCTTCGTCCTCAAACCGCAGTTCGTTGCTGCCCTCCCCTTTGTGGGTCTTGGTTTTCAGGGTGGTGCGGGTTTTGTGCTCCGGCAGCGCGTACGGTGGCGTGTTGGTGGCATGGTAGGTTCTTCCGGTGATGATCGGCTGGTCCGGGTCGCCGTCCAGAAAGGAGACGATGACTTCGTGGCCAATCCTGGGCAAGGCCGTAAAGCCATACTGGCCACCGGCCCAGCCCTGGCTGACCCGGAGCCAGGCGCTTGAGTGTTCGTCGTTCTTTGAGTATCGGTCCCAGGGAAACCGCACCTTTACCCGGCCGTACTGGTCGCAGTGGATCTCTTCGCCTTCCGGGCCGGTGACGATGGCCATCTGGGGGCCGTCCATGATGGGGCGGTGGTTGCAGATCGGGCGCCAGGTCTTGTCCGCCGGAATGGCGTTGAAGTGGTTGCGATAGGTGGTCGGCTCACTGCCGCCCTCTTCTTCCAACGCCTGGGGCTGAGTGCCGGTGTGGGTGATGGCGGTGAGCAGCCAGTCCCGGTTGAGGGGGTCGCTGTCGTGGTCGGTCAGGGCAACCTTGGCACCGGGGGTGAAGTCCGGGCGGTTGCTCTCGCCGTTGGCGGTGCTGGCGTCGTTGCGCAGGGCGTCCAGCCGGGTTTCGGTGAAGGGTTGGCCACTGGCGTCCTGTTTGAAGCGGCCCGGGTAGTCGTAGTGCTGGTAATCCTCCCGGTGCGACAGCCCGGCCCCGGCCTGTTGGTGCATCAGGGCGTAGGCGGGGTTTTTGAAGGTGTAGTCCTTGAGGGCCACCGAGGCCACGCTGACCCGTTCCTGGTAGCGGAAGCGGTAGACACAGGGCTGTCGGGTGCTGCCGCCGGCTTTGGTGTTGCAGGTGGCCGGGGCCAGGGTCGGGGCATCGCCGTGGTGGTCGGCAAACACCAGGGCCGGGGGTTCGCTGCCCTCCACCGCTCCGTGCTGGTAGCGGTAGTGCCAGCCTTCCTCGGCGGCCAGGCGCTCCACAAAGGCCAGGTCGCTTTCCCGGTGCTGCACGCAGTATTCCCGCTCTTGCGGGGGGCGTTTCAGGTCGAACACCGTATCGATAACGCCCCGCTCTTCGAGCAGGGTGCGCACGATGGCGTCGGTGCGTTGCGTCTGGAAGATGCGGCTGTTGTGCATCAGGCCCAGGCGCCAGAGCGGGGGCTGGATGAGCACCTCATAGCGGGTGCGGCGGTGGCCGGTGTCGCCGCGGGCGAATTCGCGGACCACGCCGGTAAAACGGCGAAGCGGGGTGCCGTCCTGCCAGACCACGAGGTCCACCGGCTGTTCCAGAATGTCCGGCGCCGCCACCGACGGGTCGGTACTGGCCAGCTCAAGGCGGCCGTGGAACAGCTCGGACAGCCGTTCAGTCAGCGCAAAGCCGACAACGGAGAAGTGATCAGAGGGGAATTCGCCAATGGTGGCGGTGAACTGCAGTCCGCTTGCCTGGGGCATGTCTTCGGTCCCTGAAGAAGAAAGAATGTCGGGAACTTCGCACCATCCTGTACGAAGTCATGGCTCTGGTGAAAACATTCCGCCTCCACCAGAGCGACCCTAGTCTAATACAAGCTGCGGGGTAAACGGTACCCCGCCAGTAATTCCTGTGTGAACGGGTTGGTGTTGCTGGCGGCATGCAGGCGATAGCGCATGCTGCCATCATCCACCTGGAAGCGGACATCAATGGCGCTGCTGCTGACCCCCGTGATGTCGGCCTTGTCCAGCAGCCGGAACAGGGCCCACGGACCGTTCTCGGAAAGGCTGCGCGGCGACCGGTTGACCTGGACTGGTACCAGGGTAATCCGGCTTTCCACCGAATCCCTCAGGGTGTTGGGCCACACCAGCGGGATGCTCTGGCCCGGTCCGTGGCTGAATTCCACCAGTTGCCCGTCCACATTTATCACGCTTCGGCGTTTGTTGGCAGACAGGTTCAGGGGCTCCAGGGAAAACTCCACGTCCAGTGTGCCGCTGCGGGTAAAGTAGGCCCGGCGAATCTTGTCGGCTTTTTCCAGGGACGCCAGAACATCGCCGCGAACCAACCCGGCCCGGCGGGCATCGCCCACCTGCTCCGGATGATCCTCAAGGAACAGTTTCAGGTTCTCTTTGTAAAAGGTTTCCAGCACCCCATCGGGAGCGAAGAACCGCTCAAAATCCTGCAGCGCCACATCGCGCCCGGCGTCCGGGTTGAACGGGTAATGCCGGGCCAGGTTCTGCTGGAACGGCTGGTACACTTCCTGGTACCACTGCCGCTCCAGTTGGGCCACGGCCTGGTCCAGCACCACGCGCCAGCTTTCGGTGGCCAGCCGGTTCAGCAACCGGTTCAGGGGCTGGGGCTGGTTATCAGCCATCCGTTTGAGGGTGAAAATCGGGTCGGCGCCCTGCAGGCCCATGCGTGCCCGGGCGGCACTCAGTGCAGCCTTGCCCATATCCGGGGCTTCCTGGATATTGCGCATGTATTCGTGCAGCTCGCCCACCACCACCATGATCTGGTCCAGGCCACTGGGCTGATCACCCTGTTTGCGGGTGAGCTGGTTCAGGTCCGCGAACTGTCGCTCGATTTCCTTGAGCATACGGAAGTGCGACGACTGCTCAAGCAATTCCCGGGCCGCGGCAGACTCGCCCTCGGCCGAGGGTATTAGCCGGGTATTCTGGCGAACCAGCCCGAGCAACTGAGCCAGAGGCTCATGGCCGCTGGTCAGGCTTTCCAGCAATCGAACGCCGTGATTGAGATCCTCAAACCGGTGAATGTCCACGCCGCCAAGCACTGAACGCCAGGCGTCGGCGTAATGTTCGGCGTACAGGGTTTGCAGGCTGCTCCGGAGTTCTGCCTCGTCCGCCTCGCTGAAGTTGACGTCCTCCCGGCGTCCCAGAACCCAGGCGTCGATCAACGCCAACTCAGTCACCGACCCGGACTCCCGGAGGAACCATTTCTCCAGCCCTTCCCGGGTCAGCAGTGCCGGCACGTTCAAGGGGTCCTGCTCGGCTGCCGGGGTGTCGGCCAACGGCTCGCCAAACTCGTCCACCCGGGTAAACACCGCACTGAACGCCGGCCCGGAAGCACGGGCAATGTCCAGTGGCGCCCGGAACTCCCGGTTGGCCTCGGTTTCCAGATCCCGATAGACCCGCTCTGGTGTCGGAATACGCCCAAGCTCATGCTGGGCCCACTGCACGCTGCTGCGGAACGGTGCCAGCGCCATATCGGCGGTGACATCACCATTGTTCGCCAGCCGGGCCAGGTCCGTTTTTGCCATCGCGTACTCAAGATGCGCCATCAGGCGCTCCTGCATATCACGCTGGCCCGGGAACGCCTGTTGCCAGTAGTCCCGCATGTAGTTCGCGACGATATCGGTACGCCGGCCACTGGCGTCGTAAAGCATTCGCAGCACCCGCAGATGGTCCAGTCGCGCCATGCTGTCTTCAGGCGTGCGACCCATCTCGCCCATCACTCCGAACATCAGCGCCGGAAGGTATTGGTAAGCCAGCATATCGAGGTACGACGCTTCCACTTCCGGGCCAACTTTATGGCCCTGGTACAGCCCCATATCGCTGACCAGGGGCCACTGTTTACGATGATCACCAAACGCCAGGGTGGCCTCCCGCAATTCATCCAGCGGTTGTAGCAGGTTGCGGCCGGTCACATCCGGCTCGTACCCCACCGGTCGCCAGTTGGTGAGGAAGCGCTGAACCCGTGTTTCCACAGCGGTGGCGGCCTCGGCGTTCTTGATGAAGTAATGCTGCCAGCCGGCGGTCATGCCGGCACCGGCGCACACGGCCAGCACCGCAGCCACCGCTACCCGGCGTTGCCGGCTGCGAATCACTCGCCGATTGTCGCCGGCCAGGCCGGCCTCCGGATAGATCACCCCGGGGAACAGCGCCCGGGTAAACAGGCTCGCAGACTGGCCGGCACGCTGGGCGGGCTGAATCGGAGCCGCAACGTCGTAATTGGCAGCGGCGGCGGTAACGAAGGCGTCTTCCGGCACACCCTCCTGAAACACCGAGGTAAAGTAGGTGCCGCGCACCAGCGCCGGGGTGGAAAACGCGTCAGCCGAGAGCAGGTCGGTGAGGAACTGTTCCAGCACCGGCCCGAGCCCCGCCAGTTGCCGGGTAAACGAGTAGGCGGCGGCCCGTTCTTCGGCCTCCCGGGTATTGGCCAGGACATCGGGCAGTCGGTCACCGAGCCGGGCTACGAGGCCGGCAAAGCGCTCGGAAAATTCAGTCAGCCAGTCATCGTGATCCAGCCCGCTCTCCAGCTCAAAGGTAAAGCCCAGGGCCTGCTCTTTCTCCTGTTTGCTCAGGGTGGCCACAAAGGGCCCGAATCCGTAAAGCAGGTCCATCTTGGTGAACGACACATACACCGGCAACCGGGAGCCAATCTGCTCCATCAGTTCTCGCAGCCGGGTACGCAGAAGAATGGCCTGGGCCTGCCGCTGTTCCGCGCTCGCGGTGCTGAGGCTGGCGAGATCCACCGCCAGCACCACGCCGTTCAGTGGTCGCTGTGGCCGGTTGCGCTCAAGCCACTGGATAAAATGGCTCCAGAGCCGCTGCTGCAGATCCGAAGAGGCGCCCTCGCCCTGGTTCTGGCTGAGCAATTCACCATCCGGATCGATCAGTACACCCTCATCACCGATCCACCAGTCAAAACCGAAGGCGTTGCGGTCCGCTCGATGGTTGCGGGTGACGTTGGTCAGGGTGTAGGTCTGGCCAGAACGCTGGATCAGGCTTGTTTTCCCGGCGTCTTCCAGCCCCATCACCAGGTACCAGGGCAGCCGGTATACGCCCTTGCGCCCGGGAAGGTTACTTTTCAAGGCCGCCAACTGGCGATCCAGCAAGCGCTGCTGCTTGCGCTCCAAGGGCAGAATCGGGTCTTCCTGTTCCCGCTGCTCCTCGGCCTTGGCCACATTCACTTTTCGCAACCGGCGCGCCAGCACCATGCCCCACATCATGGCCATAACCAATACCACGCCCAGCGTAATCAGTGCCCGGGTTTGCCAGGAAGCCAGGGGGAATTCGCCGTCGATTTCCCAGCGGGGCCCCAACCACCAGGTGGCCACTACCAGCGCAATCAGTCCCAGCACCAGGACAACCTGGCTGGCGCTACGTAGGTACGGCAGAAGCCGGCGGCCAATGAGTAATGCGTGTCTCCACATGGTATCCATTCCTGCTGTTAATCCGTGGTAAAAAGTACGATCAAGCCTGTCTTTCCAGTTGTTTGATCAGGCTTGGCTCCCAGTCCGTCAGGCTCAGCTCGCTCACCTGCTGCTGCAGATCCCGGATCTGCTGGGAAGCCAGGCTTTTCAGGCCGGCATCCTTGAGCACCCGGGCGCTGGCGAGCCGCCAGTAAAATTGATCCCTCGGCTCCCGGGCCTCGGCCAAGCCCTCTTCCATCAGCTGCATCGCCTCCGCCAGCCGCTTCTGCGACACCAGTTCCCGCGCTTTGTCAGCGGCCCGCTCCCAGGGGCTGACACCGCCCCCGGTACCTCCGTTCGCGGGTGCCGACCAGAGCCAGCCTTCCGCGTCCGGTGTCAGAAACGGCGTGCCGTCGTTGAAGGTCAGGTCGGTGAGCGCCGGCAGCTTTTCCACAAACTGACGCACCGCGGCCCGGATGGCCTCGGCACAGGCCCCGTATCCGAGCGCGGAGGCGACGCTGGCGCTGAGCCAGTGGCCATCGAGCCAGAACGGGCTGACGGACAGGCTCTGCTCAATGCGTTGCCACAACGCCAGATCCGGCGACTTCGCCAGCGCTTCGTGATAGTCCGCCACCCGATCCGCACTGACCGCCGCCAGATCGGTCCGGGTGCCATCCCGGGTGGGAGGCACGGTGGCGATGGTGTGCCAGATCGCATAGCGGCGCATCTGATAGCCCAGGGGCCGGTCCGGCTCGGCCTCGGTCAGCAGCTCCGCGACCTTCAACAGGCTTTGCCGGGTCGCCCGTTCGTTGCCTGGGTCGAGGGCCAGGGTCCCGAGCGACGGGGCCAGCGCCGGATTTGTCGATCCGGTGTCGCCGGCAGTCGCCGCAGGAGCCGGCGTGGCCGGTGCCGAATTCGCGGTCTCTGTGCCGCTGGTCGCTGGCAGCGCCTGCACGGCACGTTTCAGGTCAAACAGGCTATCGTCGGGCAACTCCTGGTTTTTTGCCTGCTCCATCAGCCGGGCCAGTGTGGCCAGGCAGAAGTCCCGGCCATCGCCCATGCTGCCATCGAAAGACAACCCTTCCACGCCCTTGCCGGCCCGCTGCAACATCTGGGTAAACATCATTTTGCGGGCACGTTTGCCTTTATCGCCGGGGTAAGGCCAGGCGGCATCCCACCAGGCATCGAGAACCTGGCTCAACAGGTACAGGGAGAGCGCAAATCGCTCACCATCGCCACGTCGCTGCAGGGCAACCAGAAGAAAGCCGAGTACTTTCAGATCTTTACTGCGGTCGGAGAGTATCTTCAGGGACTCTTTTTCCACCTTGTCCCAGTCAATATCGGTGTGGGCCAGCGAGCCCACTTTCATCACTTCGTTTTCCAGAAACTCCAGGGTGGCATCATCACCCAGCGCCTCGCCCACGGCGGACTCGCCCGGCAGCGCTCCCACCACTTGGGCCGCGTACGGATGTTGCTCTATAACCTGCATCTCGTTCCTTATCCTTTTCTCACCAGCCACAGGCTTTACGGAGGGGGCGAATGGCGTCGGCAAAACCCGACAGGTCAAAAACCAGTCCGTTAATCTCACTTTCCGCCGAGTCGATCCGGAGATCCGACCCGGCGGCCCACTGCCGTACTGTGCGAATAGCGGGCAGCCCCCGACCGCCACTGAGCACATAGCCGTTGTCGCGAACCCGCCAGACCGCCCGCTCCCGGCCAAAACCGACGGCCACGCGTTCGGCACCCAGCGGGCTCGGCAGCATCAATGTGAGCTCGGTAATGTTGTTCTGGCACTGCAGGGTCAGCAGCGGCCTGGGCGGCTGCACGCCAAGGGCCGGCACGGTCACCAGATGGCCAGCGGCATGGGCAGTATCCCGGTAGACCACATCGTCCTGCCCGTTGGCCCCGGCCTGGGCGAACGCCTGCCGCCAACGCTCGGAACGACGGGCATCGGGTGCAATCCGGCCCGGCACGGGCTCTGCTACCGGTGTGCCGAACACCTGATCAAAGCAGGCCAGGCGCTCGAGCCTGCGGGGCTCACTGGTGCAATCCCGGGCGTCCTCCAGGGGGCCGGCTGCCACAGGCGCCAGACAGGCCGCCAGGAAAAGGCCGAGGAGTCCCTGCGCCAGAGCTCTGTGTTGCGGGTGTTTCATACGTCGGTTACCTGATACTTGAGGCACTTGTGCGCGAGGGTGCGTTTGGGCAACCCGAGACTGTCGGCCGCCTGTGCACGGTTGCCACCGTATTGATGCAGGCGTTCACGGATAATCGCCGCTTCGAACGCCTGGGAGGCCGCTTTCAGGTCCCGGATGTCGCCGGTCGCCGGCAGCCCGGGGATGGCCGGGTCCAATGCTGGCCAATGGGCCGAGACATCTGCGGGGTGTTCGGCAAACAGGTCGTCGAGCCGGAGCATTTCAGGCTGGATGTCATCGCCGGCCGGCGTCTGCAGGCAGGCCAGTTCAATAATGTTGCGCAGTTCCCGGACATTGCCCGGGAACTCATAGCTCGCCAGCAGATGCAGGGCGTGACTGCTGATGCCCATGGGGCCAGCGCCCTCACGCTCGGTGTACAACCGGATGAAGTAGCGGCTGAGTGACTCCAGGTCCTCTGGTCGCTCCCGCAGGGGCGTGATGCGCAGGGGAAACTGACTGAGACGGTAGAATAAATCGCGCCGGAAACTGCCCTGCTCTATGCCGGTTTGAAGGGGCTGATGGGTGGCCGCTACCAGCCGGAAGTCGGAGTGTCGCTCCTCCCGGGCACCCAGTGGCCGGAACTGCCGGCTTTCCAGTACCCGCAACAGCTTGGACTGCAGCGCCATGGGCATATCACCGATTTCGTCCAGGAACAGGGTGCCGCCGTTGGCCTGGGCAAGCAGGCCCTCCTTGTTCTGATCGGCTCCGGAAAATGCGCCTTTGGTGTGGCCGAACAGTTCGCTTTCCAGCAGGGTGTCCGGAATGGCAGCGCAATTGACCACCACCAAAGGTCCCTCGGCTCGGTCGGACAGTTCGTGGATGCCCCGGGCCACCACGTCTTTGCCACAGCCGGTTTCGCCCTGAACCAGGACCGAAAGCCGGCTGCTGGCGGCGCGCACAATCTGCGCCCTGAGCGCGGTCGTGGCGTCGGAAGCGCCCACCAGGGTCCGGGCCAGCTGTTCACAACGCTGGCGGATGGTTTCCGCATCGTGGAGGTGATCCAGGGAGCGCTTGAGCAGTCGGCGTTGCCAGACCTGGTCGCGGCTCTGCAACTGGGTTATCCATTGATGGATGAGCAGCTGTTTGAGGCCGTTGTATAGCGGCTGGCCGGTGATGCCGTGCCAGTCCGGCTCGTCGCGACACAGGACGAGGATGCCGAGGGTGCGGCCGTCGTCGCCCTTCAGGGGTTCGAGCCACAGGGATCGGGGTCGGTCGCTGGCGTCAAAGAGGGCCTGAAAGCCGGTGTGATCGAGGCGGTAGCTGGCGGCCCTGGTGAGTTCCCGGGGGGCGCCTGATTGCAGCACGTGGGCAAAGGGGTGGCTGAAATCGCCGCAGTCGAATTCACCCAGTTCGGCGAGTTCGCTACAGTGCAGGGTTCGGCCACTGAGGTCGAGTTCCAGCGCCCAGCAGCGGGTGAGGCCGAAGGTGTTTTTCAGCTGCGCCGTGGCGGTTTTCAGCAATGCCGGCAGGTTGTCCTGTCGGATCAGTGCCACCGCCAGGTCGATGCCGGTGTGCAGTTCCATCTGCATCCGTCCCATTTTTTTATTCCCTATCGGGTTTTTATGGAGTTCGCCGACCGCGCAACCTGCGAGGTGGCTTTCCAAAACACGCTGTGAATACATCCTTGTACGCTCCGCTCCGCCATCCATGGCTCCGCAGGGTTTTGGAAAGCCACCCCGCAGGCTACGCTACGTCTTAGTTGCTTCAGACAACGGTTCCTACGAATCGATTTTCATATAATCCGAGCGTCACCGTTTTAACCGGCTCCCTCGCTGCCAACTTTTCCAGCAGCGCCAGCGACACCGGCGGCAGCAGCTCGCCTTCGATGATCGACTCCAGCATCCGGGCGCCGTTTTCACTTCGTGTCGCTCGGCTGCGAATGGCTTCCACCAGGCCGTCTTCCAGCACCACGTCAGTGTGGTAACGGGCTTTGATCTGGTCCGCCAGCCGCTGGAGTTTGTCGCCGACGATGCGGTTGAGGGTGTCTTCGCCCAGCGGCAGGTAGGGCACCACTTCCATTCGGGCCAGCAGGGCTGGTTTGAAGAAGTTGGCCAGTTCCGGGTACAGGGCTTCTTCGAGGCTGCCCGGGGATTCGGCGTAGCGGACGATGGTCTGGTAGCCGAGGTTGGAGGTGAGGAAGAACACCACGTTTTTGCAGTCGATCAGGCGGCCTTCGCCGTCGGCCAGTTCGCCCTTGTCGAAGGCCTGGTAGAACAGGTTGAGGACTTCCGGGTGGGCTTTTTCGACTTCGTCGAGAAGGACCACGGAATAGGGTTTCTGGCGGATGGCTTCGGTGAGTATGCCGCCTTCGCCGAAGCCAACATAGCCCGGGGGCGAGCCGATCAGTCGGGAGACGGTGTGCTTCTCCTGGTATTCGGACATGTTGATGGTGGTGAGGAACTGGCGGCCGCCGTAGAGCAGTTCAGACAGTTGTACCACGGTTTCGGTTTTGCCGACGCCGCTGGGGCCGACCAGCAGGAAGGCGCCCATGGGGCGGCCCGGGCGGCGGAGGTCGGCGCGGGCGGTGAGCAGGTGCTGGTGCAGGCAGTCGATGGCGGTATCCTGGCCTTTGATATGGGCCTGCAGGTACGACGGCAGATGGGTGATTTTTTCCAGTTCGTCGGTGGTCATGCGGTTGACCGGGATGCCGGTCCAGTCGGCGATAACTTCCGCGACCTGGCGGGCGTCCACCCGGGCGTGAACCAGAGGTTCGTCGGCCTGCAGCTCCAGCAGTTCCTGTTCGATGGCGGCGGCTTTGCTTTTCAGGTCCGGGCACTCTTCGTTGACGGCTTCCGGCTGATCGTCGAGCGATGGCTCAGCGTTTTCTTCGCCGGCCAGCAGCCGTTCGCGGATCTCTACGAGTTGGGTAACCAGTTCGCGCTGGTCGTTCCAGCTTTGCTCCAGCCCGGCGGCTTCTTCTTTGAGCGCGGTGATCCGGGCGTCCAGTTCGCTTTCCCGATCGGCGTCCACGCTCTGGCCCAGGGTGTGTTCGCGGCTGAGCAGGCCCTGCTCCATGGCCAGTTGGTGCAGCTCGCTGCGCACGTGGCTGAGGCGGCGCGGCGGGGTGCTGAGGTTGAGGCTGACCCGGGCGCAGGCGGTGTCCAGCACGTCGATGGCTTTGTCCGGCAACTGGCGACCGGCCAGGTAACGAGCGGACATGTCGGCGGCAGCTTTCAGGGCGCTGTCGGCGATCAGCACGTGATGAGCCTTTTCGTAGACGGTACGCAGGCCACGGAGGATGTGGACGGCTTCGTCTGGAGTCGGCTCATCGAGGGCCACCGGCTGGAACCGGCGGCTCAGGGCCGGGTCTTTTTCGAAGTATTTCTTGTACTCGCGCCAGGTAGTCGCCGCGATAGTGCGCAGCTCGCCTCGAGCCAGGGCGGGCTTGAGCAGATTGGCGGCGTCGGAGCCGCCCTCGCTGTTGCCGGCACCGATGAGGGTGTGGGCTTCGTCGATGAACAGGATAATCGGGGTGGCGGAGCCTTTGACGGCTTCAATGACGCCTTTCAGGCGCTTCTCGAATTCACCTTTCACTGACGCTCCGGCCTGCAGGGCACCCATGTCGAGGGTCCACAGTTCTACCCCATGCAGCCGCTCGGGCACCGCGCCGCTGACAATGCGCAGGGCCAGGCCTTCCACCACGGCGCTTTTACCCACGCCGGCGTCACCCACCACGATGGGGTTGTTCTTGCGACGGCGGCAGAGGATATCAATCATCTGGTCAATTTCGGCGTCCCGGCACACTACCGGGTCGAGTTTGTCTTCCCGCGCCAGTTTGGTGAAGTCGGTGGCGTATCGCTTGAGTGGGTCCAGGTCGGTTTCCGCCAACCGTGGCGGCGCCTCGCCAGCGTCCAGCTCGGGCCGTTCAGTGGACCCGGCGGTGAGCGCATCGAACTGCCGACGCAACTGCTCCCGGTTGATATCCCGAAGTGGCTGGCTGACCCGGGGCATCAGATAACGATCCGCGTTCAACAGCAGGGCCAGGAAGATCGCCCCGGAACGCAGCTCCCGATGGCCCAGCTCGGTGGAGGCCAGCAACCAGGCGTCCTGCAGCAGGTCCACCAGCAGCGGCGAGAAGGAGGGATAGGGCTCCGCGGTCTGGGGCTCGCCATTGAGGCTGTCGCCCACCAACGGCTGGAATTCCAGGTGGTTGATCCCGGCCTGTTCGAGAATCTGGCGCACGTCGGAAAACGGAGTCTCCAGCAATTTGAACAGCAGGTGGGCCGGCGTAATTTCCGCGCCCTGACGGCTGATGCATAAGGCCGCCGAGGCTTCCAGCCCCTGGCGGCAGATGTCGTTGAGGCGCCCGATCAGCGCCGGCAGTTCTACCCGAATCACAGTGATATCCTTATTTCGGCAGTTGTTCCAGAACGCTGAGCACATCCCTGATGCGATCTTCCAGCGCCATGTTGTAGAGGGTGTATATTCCGGCCATGGCGGCGATGAACAGCCCACCGATGCCCCAGATGGGCAGGCCATTGCGCAACCGGTTTCTGGCCGGTGTCACGTTGGCCTGCGCATCGGCCAGCGTGGCCGGCTCCGGCTCGGCTCGCAGGGTCTTCAATTGTTCGTGAAGGCCACGGACAATCTGTTCATACTCATCCCGTCCGTTGTCCATCACCTTGTAGCGCCCCTCAAATCCGAGGCACAGGCACAGGTAGATAAACGACAGCATGTCCCGGTACCGGTCCGGCTCCTTTTCCATCCGCGCCAGGATGGCAAATACCTTTTCGCCACCCCAGGTTTCGTTATGAAAACGGGACAGCAGCGAGTGCTGGGACCAGACGCTGTGCGCCCCCCAATCCGTGCCTAACACCGCTTCATCGATGAACGCGCAAAGCACGTAACGATAGGCGACGACGGTGGGCCGTTCGTAGCCCTGCTCCACCAGTTCCCGGTCGATGGCTGACACGTCATCCACCACCCGCTGATAGAGATGTTCCACACTCCGGAAATCCGCCAGCCGGCGCACCCGAATCACCAAGCCCAGCAGAGGCGTGGCGGCGTCAATCAACCGATTGTCTTCCATACCCCGGAGCCGAAACGGCTCATCGCTGAACTCCCGCCCAGGCACATCATTCCGACCGGACTCGTCGGCAAACATCAGTTCACTGAATGCACTGCTGCCGGACTGCCTGCCGCCGTTGGGTAAATCCATTACCTGTGCATCTGCCATGATCTAGCTCCTGATTGCCCAGAACTGCATTTCCATGCCGGGGAAACTGCCGGCCACATGGAAGGCAAAGCCGCTGGCGTTGTCGAGCATCTGCCAGGCCTGGCTCTGGTCGTCCAGCCGGAAATACACGAACCCGGCGTGATAGGGTAACTGCCGGGGCGCAACCGGCAGTGCCGACAACGGTATGCCCGGCAATTGCAGGCTGATGAGGTCCCGGATTTTTTCCACCGAGGCAACCTTGCACTGCTGGGTAAACTGCTTGCGCAGGTCGTCCAGGGGCATGTCCGCTTTCACCGCCAGAATGAACTCGGCGTCGCGAATCAACTGGCCGTCCTGTACCGGTGCCACCGTCAGGCCGTACTGGCGTTCCTGCAACTGGATGGCCAGCGCCCGTGGCTCCAGCACCGTGCTGAGGGATTGCCTCAACACCTGCATCAGCGGCGTGAAGCAATCTTCTGGCAGGTCATGATCATAGGCGCCGTATTCCCGTGGCAGGCGGCCTTCCTCGGTGAAGGTCACCAGTTCTCCGCACAGTTCCAGCAGGGCCTCGTACAGTCGCTCCGGGTGCAGTTGCCGCAGGCGAGCCAGGTGCAGGAACCGGGGATGGGCCCGATTCAGCATCTGCAGCAGCATGAAGTCAGCGACGTCGGCCACCCCGCCTTGCCCAGGGGCGCCAACGCGTTCCGCGATGTTACGCGCACGTTCGCGCATCAGCCCCGCCATTTCCCCGACGAAACGTTGCAGTCGAGGGGCCGAACGCACGCTCAGCATCGTCGGCATGAAGTTAGTATCCATCACCAGGCTGCCGTCCGGTCGCTTCTCCAGAATCCTGCCTATCGCCAGCGCGGCATAGGCGCTGCGGTCTTCCCGCTCCAGCATCAGCCGGGGGGCCACCCGGGCGACATCAATGGTGTGGGCATCGCCATCCACGGAGTGCAGGTCCCGGATCTCGGTGCTCTGGGCCCGGAATCGGCCGGCCACCGGCGTCTCCGGCCATTCCACTTCAGCCAGGCTGTCGCTGCCCAACGGCAGGGCCAGGTACACCACCTGATTGGCGACCGAGGCGTCCGTGATTTCCAGGGGCTCCGGCATGGCATCGTCCTGGGGCAGGTTAAACCGGGTACCGTCCGGGAACAGGCCGGTGGCCCGCACCAGGCCCACCCGGCCAAAGCTCAGGTACTCGGCGTTCAGTTCCAGGTCGCTGAAGCCATACAGGAAATCGGAAACGGCCAGGGCCCGCTCGTTAATCTGGTGCTCCAGATACCGTTGTTGTTGCTGGAAGTGCTGGGGTTTGATAAACAGACCATCACTCCAGACCACTCGATTGGTTACCGCCATCAGGTGTCATCCGAATGCTTGAGTTGAACTTCCCGCTCACGCAGGTTGACCAGCAGGTTGTAGCGACCGCCAATGGGGTCCACCTTCACCACCTTTTTCCACTGGGAGAGGTTCGGGTAGGCGTAAAAGGCGATCACACCGATAAACCGGGTGTCCTCACTGATTTCAAACGGCTCGATGAACTTGAACTGGCCCGGCACCAGGGAGTAATCGCTGTGATCCACGTAATTCTGACCCAGGGCATCTTCTAGATTATTCAGCAACTGGTCGAAATCGCCCGCCATCAGCAGCGAACTGTCGCGCATTTCGATGACCTGAAAGGCGATCGGTGTGGGCGCCAGTGATTCATTCGGGTTCACATCCGGCTCCGCCACCATGGTCAGCCCCACGCGGCTGGGCAGGTCTTCCGGGTAGCCCACAGGAATATCCGGGTCCCAGATCACCTTGGCGGTTTTGGTGACCGCGTTGTACGGGGTGCTGCATCCGGCCAGCACAAGAACAATCGCCAGCAAACTCCATTTGCAGGTTTTCACAACAGGTTCTCCCTTTGTAGTTGACGCAGATGTTGGTCGTAAGCCTGGTCGAACACCTCCTGGAACAGGCGCTCGAAACCCTGCTGACGACTGGACTTCAGTTCCCGGTAATAATGCTGATACATATCCCAGGCCCAGCGACCTTCATCCTCATGCTGCTGGAGCCCCCGGCGATAACCGTGGAAGCGGCGTAACAGGGCTTCCGGAGAGAAGGCATGCAGAATGGCTTCCAGGGCCTCGCGGATGGCAGCGCGGGTGGCCAACTGATGGTGATTCAGGCTCTGCAGACTTTCCCGCACGGCGGCTGGTGCGGACAGGTGCACCGGGCTGCGCTCGCTGGCGAACAGGGTTTGCACGGTTTGCGCGTAGCCGTCTCCCAGGCGCAAGGGGTTGTCTTCGATGGGCTGCAAGCGAGTGCGCAGGGCCTGATGTCGGCTGTCTTCACCCTGGTGCAGGGCCAGCAAACCCTCCACGGTGGCCTTCAGGGTTTGCCCCGCCTCCTCGAGAAACACCCTCATGTCGTCGCTGTCCTCAAAGGCCAGCTCGGTCTCCATTCCCCGCATCAGCGGAGCCCCGCTGATGTGCTTGCGGCTCTGGTCCGGACTGGCCTCCCGATGGGCTGCGGTGGTGCGTGGCTCAGACATTCTGTTGCGTTCTCCCTGTTGGACCGGCAAACCCACTGCAACATCGCGGTTTTCCCGGTATTCATCGGTTACGCCAGCGGCAGCGGCAAACCAGGACGGCTCGCTCGCCATTAACGTGTCTTCCTCAGCGGTGTTCTCGGGATCGCCGGCGGGCCACAGCGACATCGGGTCGTCACTGATTGCTTCCCCGGCCGCCGGCGCCAGCACCTCCAGGGGTTCGGTGGCGACAATGCCCCGCGCCCTGGCCCGGTGGAGCTCTCCTTCGGTCACATCCACCAGACTGTGATCGTCGGCGACCGGAAGCTCATCAGGCGTCGCCTCCGGATTGGCAGCCGCCAGTTCGGCACGGATGCGGAAGCGGCCAATACTGACGGTATCGCCATGGTTCAGGCGGGCCCTGCGGCCCCGCCCCACGGGCTGACTGGCACTGTTGATGTAGGTTCTGCCGCTGCGGTCGATCAGGCAGAAGCCACCGTCCAGGAACCGGATTTCGGCGTGGCCGGCAACCGCGCCCGTACGCTGTGCCGACAACCGCCAGGTATCGTTGGCGGCGGTCCCGATGGAGCCGCCCCTGGGGCCGAAACGGTGTTCGATGCTGGCGCCGCCCCGGGTGGTGGTCGGGTTGGTCACCGTCAGTTTCAGGCTGACTGCTGATGGTTCATCCATGATTGGCTCCTGCCCGGTTTACCGGCGTATCTGAAGTCTGACCGCCGGGCGACGACGCGCCTTGTCCGGCGTTACAAAAGAGTTCCAGCCCAGGCGGACATCCTCCCCCAACTGCATGGGGCGGATGTCTTTCGGGCGCATCTGTAATTCCAGGTCATAGGCCAGCTGTTCCCGGGTGGTGAATTCCACCAGCTTGACCAGGCGCTGGTGATCCCGCCCATTGGGCAGGAAATCCGCGAACCGCTGGCGGCTGAGATTACGCAGGCGCAGGATAAACTTGCCGCTGCGATCACGAACCGCGGCCCCGATCAGCGTGTCGTTACCCAGACTGGCATTGGCGTGTCCCAACCGGGTCTGCTGATCCTCGGCAATGCGGACCTTGCGCAGCACCCACTGTTCGATGCTGACGTCGTCCAGATCAAAACAGTGGCCAACAATGCCGCTGACGACCTCCGGCGACCGGCTGCGGCCGGCCATCAGCCCCGAGTAGGCCAGCATTTTCGACCAGTTCACCGGCGTTGCTTCCCGCAGCCGGCTATCGCCCAACCCCACCAGGGCGAACACCAGCTCGGAAAACCCGTCCGAGGCACCGGGCTGGAAGCGCACGTAGTAGCGGTACTTGCGCCAGGCCCGATGAAACAGGGTCACCAGCCGGTGATTGAAGAAGTCCAGAAAGTGCCGGCGCACCCCCAGATTCTGGCCCGCTTCCCAGGCCAGGTCTTCCAGGTAATAGCCCGGCAGCGGTGACTGGGAGCCGTGCAGGCCCAGAAAGCTGACTTCCATCTGATAGGGCGCGTGCTCGTGTTCCGGCGACAGGGCCGAAACCACGTCACTGCCAGGAAAACCCAGGCTGGCCGAGGCTGAGAAGCGAATGCGCTCCTGCCGGGGCTGATCGTCGCTGTTCCGCTCGAGATCGTCGCCATGGTGCCGGTGAATCAGATCCACCAACTGGAAAAAACTGTATCGCCGCGCATTGCCCAGAACGGGTTGCAGCTCGGCTACATCAGCGGTTGCTGACCTTGCTGTAACGTCCATGTGTATCGTTCCTGATTGTCGGTATTCACCACTTCCAGTTGGTGAAAAGCGTTGATACTGGCGTAAAGTGCAAAGAACTGGCTAAGCACAGTTCCGAACAGGTAAAGATCGCCTTCCGAGGCGAAGGCCTGTTGATCGAGCTTCAGCACCGAGCGGATACCGCGCACCGGCAACCCCCGCACCATGCGATCCACCGGCGAGGTTTCGATGCTCGAAATCCCCGCCAGCCGCTTCTGGGACACCCGCTCCGCCTGCCTGTCCACCAGCGCCCGGAAGTCGTACACCCGCAGCACCGTACGCAGGGCGTCCACGTCCAGCATGGACAGGTAGTTCAGGGACAGATTGGAAATCAGGGTCCACAGCAGGCTCCCGTCCAGAGTCGGCCTCAGGGTGGCCGTGGGCCGGGTGATGTTGCTGAACGTGGCGAAGGCCGGTGTGCTCTCGGTCGCCATGCAGATTTCGCCAACCGCCAACTGGCCCGGCAGTTGCCGGTTGGTGCAGGTGAGGGTCAGCGAGATCGCTTCCTGGCGGCTCAGACACTCCGACTCGTCACCGCGCACAAACGACATGTAATGATCGAAGCCGTCGCCACGAACGCTGTCCCGGGCCCGAACCCGGTAATACAGGGCGGTGCGGCCCCGGTCCCGTTCCACTTCATGCTGAAAGCTTTCAAATGCGGTATAGATGCGCGGCTCACCCCGCCCGGACCGCCCCTCAAGCCAGCCTTCCACCTGCTCAATACTGAACACTTCGTAGTGGTCCGGGGACCGGCTGGAAGGCGAGATCCGGTACTCGGTCTGGCGGCCGTTGAGGTCCACCGGCTCCGCTTCGTGGGTGAACAGATTCACCGCTGGTGCGCAGTAGAGCTGAAAATTGTCTGCCCGCACTTTGGCATCCGGCGGCAGAATGCGGCTGAAGTGGAAGCGCAGGCTGATCTCGTCCGCCTGCACCGCCGGCAGCCGCTGGCCGAGACCATGGATATCGACGAACCGAAACGCCTCGGGGAAGCTGAGGTACTCCTGCAAAATACGGTACCCCGGGTAAGCGTTCTTGGGGTACGGCAGCAGCGCTTCGTCATTGCCGAAACCAACCGGCTGCAGCAGCGAGGCCGGCAGACGGTAGACGGATTCGCCAACCACCAGTTCAATCCGATCGAGGTAATGGTTCAGCCAGAGGAACAGGGTTTCCGCAATGTGACTCTCGCCGCCCAGGTAAAACCGCAAACTCTCCATGCCCAACGTCGACAGCGGCTGATCGGTATGCAGCGCAAGGTCCACGGTGACAGACGATACTTCACGTGAGTGTTCGGCATGGGCCGCCGCAACGCTCACCGGGAACACATCCACCGCCCGGCAGGTACGGAAGCGGCATTGGGTCTGCCGGGTAACGTCGCCCAAAGGCCGGCTTTTGATCTCGGTATGCCGCTCCACCCGCTGGCGTTCGCTGATGGAATGTAACTGCGGATCAAACCGCATGATGGTGCAGCTGGGCAATGGCCGCAGATAGTTCGGCCACAGCATGTTCAGCAGCGAGTGAGTGATTTCCGGGAACTCATCCTCGACTTTTTCGCGGAGTTTTCCGGTGAGAAACGCAAAGCCTTCCAGCAGTCGCTCAACGTCCGGATCGGTGCTTTGCTCAGACAGGAATCGGGTCAACTGCGGATGGGCATCCGCGAATTCCCGGCCCTGAAGCCTGAGAAAACTTAACTCGTCCCTGTAGAATCGGTTCAACTTCATAACTACTGCACCAGTCTGGCTCCGAGGGGGAGGGGGATGCTTTTCTTCTGGGAAAAAGAACTCGCTGCGCTCAGACACCTTTATTCCCGCCAGAAAAGCATCCCCCTCCCCCTCTCATCCTTGCCCGCTACATCACTCGATAGTAGCGCTTGTCGTCCAATAACAAATCGATGGTCGTCTTATCGTCTTCCGAACCAACGCGCAGGTAGACCGTCACCTGAAACCGCAACTGCAGCGGATCCGGTCCCTGGGGCAGGTTGACGACATCCACCCGCTTCACTCTTGGCTCAAACTTCTCGATGCACTGCCGGATCGCGCCGCGGATCTGAACGCTCAGATCGTGAGTGCCGAGCGTGGCGTCGTTGAAATCCAGTAACCCCAGGTCCGGCACGCTGGCACTGTTGCCCGGGTGGGCATTCAGCAGCCGGACCAGATGGCGCTTGATGGATTCAACAACGTGGGAAGCTTCCCCCATGCTCTGGCCAGCCGGCGCGGCGGCCTGTTCCAGTCGTTCGAACAGGCTGCCGGTGCCGGCCTGCGATCCGTCGCTGGCCGGGTGATTGAACACGGATTAATCCTTGTCCAGTCGGCCAACCAGTGACAGCTCGAAGTTGGCGCCCATGTACTTGAAGTGAGGGCGCACGGCCAGGGACACCTGGTACCAGCCCGGATCACCTTCCACATCAGACACGGTGACCTGCGCCGCGCGCAGGGGGCGACGGCTGCGAACCTCGGCCGGCGGGTTTTCCTGGTCGGCCACGTACTGGCGGATCCAGGTGTTCAGTTCCCGCTCCAGATCCTGGCGTTCTTTCCAGGAGCCGATCTGTTCCCGCTGCAGCACTTTGATGTAGTGGGCCAGGCGGTTCACGATCATCATGTAAGGCAGTTGCGTGCCCAACTTGTAGTTGGTTTCCGCTTCCTTGCCTTCCTTGGTGTTCGGGAACTGCTTGGGCTTTTGCACCGAGTTGGCGGAGAAGAAGGCCGCGTTGTCGCTGCCTTTGCGCATGGTCAGGGCGATGAAGCCTTCGTCGGCCATCTCGTATTCACGACGGTCGGTGATCAGCACCTCGGTCGGAATCTTGGCTTCCAATTGGCCGAAGGATTCAAAGGTGTGCACCGGCAGGTCTTCCACGGCACCACCACTCTGCGGGCCGATGATGTTCGGGCACCAGCGGTACTTGGCGAAGCTTTCGGTCAGCCGCGTGGCCAGCAGGTAGGCGGTGTTGCCCCACAGGTAGTGCTCATGGTCGCCGGAAACTTCTTCCTTGTAGTTGAAGCTTCGAACCGGGTTTTCCGTGGGATCGTAAGGCACCCGCAGCAGGAACCGGGGCGATGCCAGCCCCAGGTAGCGGGCGTCTTCGGATTCCCGCAGGGAGCGCCACTTGGCGTATTTCGGGCCTTCGAAGACGGCTTTCAGTTCCTTGATGGCGGGCAGTTCCTGGTAGCTGTCGACACCGAAGAACGACGGCGCAACGGAGGACAGGAACGGGGCGTGGGCCATGGCGCCCACGGAGGACACATACTGGAGCAGCTTCATGTCCGGGGTCGACGGCGTAAACGCATAGTTGCCGACCACGGCACCCACGGGCTCACCGCCAAACTGGCCGTACTCGGTGGAATAGATGTGTTTGTAAAAGCCCGTCTGGGTGACATCGGGGGCAAACTCGAAATCTTCCAGCAACTCGGTTTTGGTGGCGTGGAGGATATCCACCTTGATGTTTTCGCGGAAGTCGGTGCGATCGACCATCAGCTTCAGGCCACGCCAGGAGGATTCCAGTTCCTGCAGCTTGGGCGCGTGCAGGATTTCATCCATCTGTGAACTGATCTTGCGATCCAGCTCCACCACCATCTGGTCCACCAGCGCCTTGTTGACCGGCTGGCCTTTTTCATCGCTTTTCAGCAGGTTGGCAATAAATGTCGCCACCCCTTTGCGAGCCACATCGTAGCCCTCATCGGCCGGGGCCATACGGCTGTTGGCCATGACCTGGTCCAGCAAAGAGCCTTCTGCGACGGATTCGGAGGCAGCAGATTGCTGCGCAGCAGTATCAGACATACCACATCCCTTCAGTACGTTTTGAAAATAGAATTGGGAAACCGGGCGTATTCGCCGGCTACCGTTACTCGCCGTCGGTGGCCAGTTCCAGTTCGGCCAACAGCTTGTCCCTTGCCTCGTCGTTGTCCAGCAGTTCCTGCAGCTTGGACCGGAACGAAGGCACGTTGCCCAGCGGACCCTTGAGGGCAACGAGCGCCTCCCTCAGTTCGATCAGCTTTTTCAGTTCAGGTACCTGACGGGCGATGCTGTCCGGAGAGAAGTCGTCCAGGGTCTGGAATTCGAGATTCACCGGCAAGTCGTCGGCGTTATCTTCCAACTGATTGGAGACAGAGGTGGAGAGGGTGAGACCGGCTTCTTTCATGACAGAACGGAAGTTGTTCTTGTCGACGGAAATGGCCTTACGCTCTTCGATGGGGGTTTCTTCGGCGTGCCCCTTGAAATCGCCAACCACAAACATTTTCAGTGGCAGTTCGGTTTCAGCCTGCTGGTCGCCAGTGGCGGGGACATACTTGATATTGATGCGCTCTTTCGGCGCGACGGAACCGTCTTTTGAAGACATGCGTTGCTCCCTGTGCAAATCATTTGCAGTTGTTCAATCCCTGGTGCACACCGTCCTGGTGCGCAACGGTGAAAACTGTACACAGGTCACTCGGGTTTCTCAAGCAAAAACTGGCCAGCAATTCGCAATAATGTGCACCCAGGCAAAGTTTTGCCAGAGGCGCCCGATACAAAACGGGCGGCCGTGGTCAATATCCCATTTGTCGGAGCAAAGGCACGGCCGGCCAATGACGGCGGGGCACACTGTGACTATACTCGGCCACACCCTCACCGGAGGCGCGACCACACCACAAGGAGATCCATATGAGCGACCTGAAGACCCAATTCGATGACGCGGTTAACTACATTCAGACCGCCGAGGGCGACTTCAAACCGTCCAATGAGATGAAACTGGCGTTCTACGCCCTGTACAAGCAGGCCACGGAAGGGGATGTCTCCGGCAAGCGCCCGGGCATGATGGACTTTGTCGGCCGCGCCAAGTACGACGCCTGGGAAGCCCTCAAAGGCATGTCCAGTGACGAGGCCATGCAGCAGTACGTCGACAAGCTTAACTCGCTCAAGTAACGACCATGAACTGACTGGTCCGGCGTCTCGCTCCGGACCGGACAAGTCGCCGGTGCAAAAATTTCGCGTCGTTCAAGCGATTGTCATAAGATGCGCCCAATATAACAACAACAAGTCAACGGGAAGCCTTATCCATGGACATTACCGAAGCGCTGGAGCAGTCCCAGCCAGGCCTTGTCGGCCGCGTGACCGACGCCATTCGCAAGCGTGAACTGAACCACCGGGCCGAGCAGACATACCTGCACTGGATCAGCCGGTTCGTGCTGTTTCACAACCTGAAATCCCCGGAAGCGCTCGCCAACGAAGACCGGCAACAGTTTCTGGCCTATCTGGGCAATCGAATCCAGGTATCCAGGGCACGCCTGAACCAGGCCAGCCAGGCTCTCACTTTTTTCTACGATGAGGTGCTGGGCGTTGCAGCCCTGACGGATGCGGGCTCGGCCGCAGCCTGAGACCCGTCGTTTTAACGGCCCGTCATGTTGACATTGAGGGCATCGTAGGTACGGTTCTCGGGCAGGCGAATCACGTAGTTATTACTGTGCGTCTGCCCGGGAATGGACTTGGGGTTGCTGAAGCGGATATCGACGGGAATTTCCGAGCGGCCGAGGTCGGTACGCGGATCATTCGGCTGTAGGGCCAGGGGGTCCAGGTAAAAATCGTCATCGCCCCGGGGCTGGACGGGCACACCCGCGGCCGGTGCCGCCAGGCCACCCTCAATGACGGTATTGGCGAGCACCTCTTCTTCAATCGAGCGCAGGGGAATGGTGTGAAGGGTCGACCGTTCCTCGTAGTCGAATGCCTGTTCGGCAGGTTCGCCCGAGGCGTTACCCTGGGCAATGGTCATCGGCGACGCCAGTGCCGCCAATAGGCAGGCGGCGCCCATGGCTGTGCGCCGAGTCACACTCCCTGTGTTTGACGTTTCCGACTTGCTTTCCATCACCAGGCCCCAGGCTATCAACCAATCCGTGCCAACAAACAACATGACAATTTTTGATCAGTCTATCGTCAATGTTGACGGATTACCTGCCCGGACGACGATTCTGTGACGCTTTTCACTTGTCTGCCGGCGCCGAGCCGTAATGAATGGCCGTCACCACGACCGATGTCCAGCCCTCCGGCGTCCGGACACTGACGTCGTCGTCCAGGCGTTTGCCAATCAGGGCCCGCGCCATGGGTGAATTGATACTCAGGTAGCCCTTGTTCAGGTCAAACTCGTCGGCCCCTACCAGCCGGTAGGTCTGTTCTTCACCCTCCTCGTTTTCCACCGTCACCCAGGCACCAAAGAACACCTTTTCACGGTCATCCGGCAGCCGGTCCACTACCGTCAGTTCTTCCAGCCGCTTGCTCAGGAACCGGATCCGCCGGTCGATTTCACGCAACTGCTTCTTGCCATAGATGTACTCGGCATTCTCCGAACGATCCCCCTGGGCCGCGGCCTCCCGTACGGCCTGGGTCACTTCCGGCCGTTTCTGCTTCCAGAGGAACTGAAGTTCTTCCCGCAGGACCTGTTCGCCCTCGGGGGTAATATATCGGGGGCGATGCCCGCCCTGACCTGCCGTATTGCTCATGCCGTGGGAAAATCCTTTGTCAGCGTTGGGAGTGCCAATACAGGACATAAAAAAACCCCGTAAAAACGGGGTTAAGGCTAGCGCTGTGCTGGAGGGAGAAGCAAGCAGTCTTAACTACCTGCTTCCACTTCTACAGAATTCATTATCCACATGGGGCATTACCACGGCGTGTCCACGCAATTACCTTTTGGTCAGGGAAGGACGCGCGACGGGTGGGCACCAGCCTGGGTGACGAAGCGCGGAATTAGGTTGCACACTCTAGGCGCCGGGCTTAGCGTTCACCCTCATTGAGACACAACTTTTCCCGCGACAGAGGTCACGATATGAACCGGAAACAGCTGGTGAACATGGCACTGGAAGGCGTCGATACCCTGGGTTATCGACTGGAACAATACGGCATTACCGGCAAGCTGAACCGTCACAACATTGCGGCGTTTCTGATGGCCGAACAGAAGCACCTTGAAGGAGAGTGGGACAGCATCCAGGTTCGGGTGAACCGCCGCCGCTCCCAGGTTGAGGGCCTAGCCCAGCATGTTGAATCCCGCGCCGACGCCTTGCTCAGCAGGTTCAGCCGGCTTCGCGCCAGCCACTGAGGCGAGACCGTCTATTTGACGTCGCTACTCTCAGTCGAGTCCAGAGAGGCGCGGCCAGTCGGGTCCACCGGGGCACGGGTGTCACTTCCGACAGGCTCACCGGAGGCATCTGTCTGGGCCGTCCGGATACGTTTGCGCGCCGGGTTGTAGGCCGGCATGCACACGGCAACGGTGAGCCCCGGCGGTTGCTTGCCCGGGTAGGTATCACTCAACTCAATCCGGCCCTGGTGAATCTCCGTCACTGCGCTCACCAGGCTCAGCCCCAGGCCATTACCAGGCAGGGACCGGCTCTTGCCGACTCGATAGAAACGCTGGAAGACCTGGTCTTTTTCCTCGTCCGGGATACCGATGCCGCTATCCCGCACTTCGAAAATGGCCTCAATGCCCTCCTTCCGGACGGCGACCCCGATGACGCCGCGCTCCGGCGTGTACTTGATGGCGTTATCGATCAGGTTGCTGACCATCTGGAACAGCAGGTCCCGATCCCCTTCTATCATGACTTCACTGGCCAGGGACTGCTCAAACATCTGCTCCTTGTCTTCCGACAGCGCTTCGTAAAGCTCACAAGCGTCCGTGACCAGTTGATCCAGGGAGACCGGCTTCATATCCGCTGTATTGCCCCGGGTTTCCAGCCGGGCGATGCGCAACAGGGCATTGAATGTGGCCAGGAGCTGGTCTGCCTCCGCGACAGCGCGTCCGGCCTGCTCCCGGGCTTCGTCGTTGTCCACCGACATCAGCGTGTTCTCAAGCTGATTCCGCAGCCGGGTCAGGGGTGTACGAAGGTCGTGGGCAATGCTGTCGGAGACATGGCGTATACCTTCCATCAGGTACACGATCCGGTCCAGCATCTGATTGAGATTTTCCGCCAATTGGTCAAAATCGTCGTCGGTTCCCCGGGTGGGAATCCGCAGTGACAAATGACCGTTCATAATGCGTCGGGAGGTATGGTTGATGACTTCGATGCGCCGCGTAGTGCTGCGGCTCATCAGAAAGCCACCCAACAGGGCAAGCGCAAGGGTGATCCCCATGCCCCAGTTGATGGCGGTCTCAATCACCCGCTTCAGATTGGTGAGCTCGTCGACATCCCGGCCCACCAGCAACCGGAGGCCACCCTGAACCTCGAAAATCCGCGCTCTCGCCAGGCGCTCGTCGCCTGTCCAGCCCACGGATTTGTCCAGGGTGAAGTTGATCCAGCCACTCTCGGAGCGACTGCCCTCCGGCCAGGTTTCAATATTCCCGGCCAGTTTGACGAAGTCTTCGGTGGTCAGCAGGTAAATGGATTTGGCGTTGGGATCCCGGGCCACCCGCTCGCGGATAATGGTGATCAGCCCGTTTACGCCACGGCTGCGGTACTGCTCCGCCAGGCCCGCGATTTCCGCTTCAATGGTTTCATCGGTCTGGGCGGTCATGAAGCCCGCCGTGCGCCAGTAGATAAAGGCCAGTAACAGAAAGACCGAAGTGGCGAAGACCACCATGTACAGCAAAGCGAGCTGGAACGATGACGTCCGGAGCTGGCTAAGCAGTTTCACGTAACATGTATCCCGCACCCCGTATGGTCTGCAGCAGTGGGGTTTCGAATTCCTTGTCGATCTTCGCCCGCAACCGGCTGATGTGCACATCAATCACGTTGGTTTGCGGGTCGAAATGGTAGTCCCAGACCTTTTCCAGCAGCATCGTCCGGGTGACCACCTGGCCAGCGTTGCGCATCAGGTACTCCAGCAACCGGAACTCACGGGGCTGCACGTCGATATTCTGGCCCGCACGCTTGACGGTCCGGGCCAGCAGATCCATTTCCAGATCCGCCACCCGCAGTACGGTCTCGGTTTCCGCGGACTGCCGGTTCCGCCGCACCAGGGACTCGATTCGAGCCAACAACTCCGTGAAAGAAAACGGCTTGGTCAGGTAGTCATCGCCACCGCCACGGAGGCCTTCCACCCGGTCGTCCACATCGCCCAGTGCGCTCAGGATCAGCACCGGCACCTGATTACCCGTGGCCCGAACGGTCTTGATGATGGACAAACCGTCCATACCCGGCAGCATACGATCCACAATCATGATGTCGTAATCTTCACTGGCTGCCATCATCATGCCTTCCTTACCATCGGCAGCATGATCCACCACGAAATCGGATTCCTTCAGCCCCTTGACGAGGTAGTTTGCTACATCCTGATCGTCTTCGATTACCAGCGCTTTCACCGGAGCTCCTCCCGATTACAGATTACATTAACCACAAGGGTACGAAGAACTCGGGGCACCGGCCAGTTACCATCTTGTAAGAGGGTGTCGCCTATGGCGACGGTCAATTCCGGGCCGGCCACCATGCATCACTCGTTGCCGTAGTGCCGGCAGGCCAGTACCTGGCGCTTACCCAGCCGTCATCTCCCTTTCGGTCAATGGTCGCAAAAACATTCGAAAAGTTAATTTTCCCGGCACCCGATTCGTGCCGGCACCTTGTTGCTACTCCTTCGGGCCACGGCCAAGGGAACCAAGCAACGCACCATTCAGATGCTCCAGCTCCAGCAACAAACCGCTGTGGTCCACATCACTGTGGCCATTGGCCACCAGCGACAGGTATTCATTATGAGTCTGCTGGGCCAGCGGTAACGTTAACCCCTCCGCCCGGGCCTCATCCAGAATCATCCGCATATCCTTGAGCTGGATCCGCGCCGGCGCCCCGGGTGCAAAATCCCGGTCAATCATCCGCTGCCCATGCAACTCCAGAATCCGGCTACCGGCAAACCCGCCCAGCAGGGCCTCCCGCACCGCCGCCGGATCCGCCCCGCCCTTCGCAGCGAGCAACAACGCCTCAGACACCGCGCCGATGGTGATCCCGACAATCGCCTGATTAGCCAGCTTCGCCAACTGGCCGGAACCCACCGGACCAATCCTCGTGCACTTGCCCAATGCCTCGAACACCGGCCGGGCCCGATCAACATCCGCCTCCGAACCACCCGCCATGATGCTCAGACGAGCCTCAGCGGCGCCCACCGTGCCACCAGAGACCGGCGCATCCACATAACCCGCCCCCTGCTCCCCTGCCAGGGCCCCGTGGCGCCGCGCCACCGAAGGCTGAACCGAGCTCATATCAATCACCAACGCACCCGGTTTCAGAGCGCCAATCGCACCCTGCGCCACCATCACCTGCTCCACCACATCGCTGTTCTCCAGCATAGTGATCACCACATCGGCGTTAGCAACCGCCTCCGCCGGAGACTTCGCAACCGTTGCCTCAGAGGCAAACGGTTCACATTTGCTGGCTGTCCGGTTCCACAGGGTCATCGGAAAGCCTGCGTTCAGAAGGTTGCGGGCCATGGGAGCACCCATTAAACCGATGCCAAGAAACGCGATGTGGGGAAGCGTGGTCGTCATTTTTAAGGCCCTTACACAGAGGTTCGAGAAGTGATTGGGTGGGCCTTTCCAAAACCGTGCGGAGCCATGGATGGCGGAGCCGAGCGTACAGGGACGTATTCACAGCGTGTTTTGGAAAGGCCCACCCAATCGCTTCTGCCCCCAAGGTATGATCTTTCGATTGTACAAACAAAAACGCCACCAACCGGAACCGGTGGTGGCGTTCTTAATGGCGTAGTCAGTAAAGTCTAGCCGATAAATCAGGCGACCTCAGACATCTGCAAGCGAATCTTCTTCATCGCATTCTTCTCAAGCTGACGAATGCGCTCAGCAGACACACCATACCGGTCCGCCAGCTCATGCAGCGTCGACTTGCTTTCAGACAACCAGCGCTCGCGCAGGATATCCTGGCTACGCTCATCCAGCTGTTCCAGGGCCTGCATCAGACGGCTATTGGAATCATCTGACCAGTCAGCATTTTCCAACTGGGTGGCCGGATTACTGCGGGCGTCTTCCAGATAATACGACGGCGCCTGATAGGCGTTGTCGTCGTCATCGTCCATCGGACCATCGAACGCCGTATCCTGGGAGGCCAGCCGGCCCTCCATCTCCCGGACCACCTTGGGCGCGACACCCAAATCCTCCGCCACCGCGTTCAGCTCGTCATGGCTGAGCCACGCCAGCTTCTTCTTCTGGCTGCGCAGATTGAAAAACAGCTTGCGCTGGGCCTTGGTGGTGGCCACCTTCACAATGCGCCAGTTGCGCAGGATGAACTCGTGAATCTCGGCCTTGATCCAGTGCACCGCGAACGATACCAGACGCACGCCATACTCGGGATTGAACCGCTTTACGGCCTTCATCAGGCCGACGTTACCTTCCTGGATCAGATCCGCCTGAGCCAGGCCATACCCGGAATAACTGCGGGCAATATGGATCACAAAGCGCAGGTGCGACAACACCAGATGGCGGGCGGCATCCACGTCGCCGTCGTAGTGAAGCCGTTCAGCCAGTTCCCGCTCTTCATCCACGGTGAGTACCGGAATGCGGCTCGCAGCCTGAATATAAGACTCGAGATTGGCACCCGGAACCAGTCTGTCAACCAGCTGTAAACTCGTACCCATGCTTTAACCTCCGAACCTGACCGTCGTTAACTATACCAACGTCTTCTCAGACCGCCAAGTACCTGAAAAATTCCCGAAATGTTCAATAAAACGTTCAATATCAACCATCTGAACAATTCGCCATCGCGCACGTTACTGGCAATGAAGCTACGTCAGCAACGCCCGCCCTTCAATACGGTTTTTCCGTAATCCGGATCATTATCCGCCCGCCACGTCACCCGGCTCGATGTCATCCAGATGACGCTTGACGGCTACCCAGGCGCCCAGCCAGCCTAGCAGCATCGCGACAATAATCAACGCCAGGGCACCATCCACACTCAATCCGTTGAGCGAAAAGTCGCTGCGATACAACCCTGCCAGCCGCTCAATGGGGCCGCTCAGCCACCACAGCGATAGCTGCAGCAACACCCAGGCCACCACGCCACCGCCGAGACCGAACCAGGCACCGGTATAGAGAAACGGCCGCCGTACGAAAGCATCCGTACCGCCCACCAGTTTCGCCACCAGTATTTCATCGCGCCGGCTTTCAATGGCCAGCCGAACGGTGTTGCCAATCACCAGCACCACCGCCGAGGCCAGCAGAACGGCCAGCACCCATACCGCCCGGGCCAGCAGGTCGGTCATGGCGTTCAGGCGCTGCAGCCAGCCCAGATCCACCTGAACCCGTTCCACGCCGTCCAGGCCCCCGACAAACTGCACCAGCCCCTGAACGCCATCAGCCGAACGGGCGCTCTCCTCGGGCGTGACCAACAGCGTGTGGGGCAACGGGTTGCCTTGCAGGTAGTCCAGCGCATCCTCCAGGCCAGACGAGGCCCGAAACTCCGCCAGTGCCTGCTCACGATCCACCAGCTCCAGGGCCGACACCCGGCCATCAGCGCGGATGTCGTCGGCCAGCCCCCTGGCCTTCTCCAGCGACACATCGAGGTTCAGATAGGCAGTCACCCGGGCACTGCTCTCCCAGCCGGCGCTGACACCCTGAAGACTGGTCAGCAACAGGAGCAACGCCACCGGCAACGCCAGGGCCACACCCATGACCGTCCAGGTCATCAGGCTGGCAACCGGGGTGCGCCACAACCGCCGGGCGCTGTCCCGGGCCACCTTCCGGTGATGGGTAAGCCAGGATTCCGCCTGCTCACGCCACGGCGAGCGGGCGGTTCTGGCGCCCCGGGCGGCGTCGGGTTTGCGGGACGGGTCAGTGGCCACCGGTACCTCCGCCCGCCACCAGCCGGCCATGATCCAGATTCAGGGTGCGTCGCCCCATTTCGTCGATCAGGGCAATGTCGTGAGTGGCGATGAGCACGGTGACCCCAACCTGACTGAACTGCCCGAACAGATTCATGATGTCGGCGGACAGGGCGGGATCCAGGTTACCCGTCGGCTCATCAGCCAGCAGCACCGGGGGCTTGTTGACCACCGCGCGGGCAATGCCGACCCGTTGCTGTTCACCACCGGAAAGCTGCAGCGGGTTCATCTTTTCCTTGCGCAGCAGACCCACCTTGTCCAGGGCCGCCCGCACCCGCCGGCCCACATCCCGCGGCGAAGCACCCATCACCTCAAGCGGCATGGCCACGTTATCGAAGACCGTGCGGTCAAACAGCAACTGGTGATTCTGGAACACCACGCCAATATGACGGCGAATGTAAGGGATCTGCCGCCGGGGCAGACGATTCAGAACCTGGCCCCCCACCACGACCTCGCCGGCACTGGGCCGTTCCATCACCATGATCAGCTTCAGGAGGGTACTCTTGCCGGCGCCGGAATGCCCCGTGAGGAAGGCCAGTTCACCGCGATTCAGGTGAAAGTTCACCTGACGCAGGGCGGTATGATCACTGTCATAACGCTTGGTGACCTGGCGGAACTCGATCATGATCGGCAACTGCTCCGGTAAAGCCGGTGATTAGTCAAACAACGCATCCACAAAGGTTTCAGCATCGAAACTGCGCAGATCATCCACCTGCTCACCGACACCAATAAAGCGAATGGGCAACTGCAACTGACGGGCGATGGCAAACACAATACCGCCTTTGGCGGTGCCGTCCAGTTTCGTTAAGGTAATACCGCTCACGCCAACCGCCTGCTGGAACACCTGGGCCTGGCTCAGGGCATTCTGGCCGGTGCCAGCGTCCAGCACCAGCATCACCTCGTGGGGAGCGGTGTCATCCAGCTTTTTCATGACCCGGACAACCTTCTCCAGTTCGTTCATCAGGTTGTCCTTGTTCTGCAGCCGGCCCGCGGTATCGGCGATCACCACGTCCACACCACGGGACTGGGCCGACTGGATGGCGTCGAAAATCACCGAGGCACTGTCCGCGCCGGTATGCTGCGCCACCACGGGGACGTTATTCCGTTCACCCCACACCTGCAGTTGTTCCACAGCGGCGGCACGGAAGGTATCACCCGCCGCCAGCATGACCGATTTGCCCTCATTCTGGAGCTTTTTGGTGAGCTTGCCGATGGTCGTGGTTTTGCCCACGCCGTTAACCCCCACCATCAGGATCACATAGGGCGCCTTGCCGGCATCCACCTCAAGGGGTTTGGTCACGTCTTTCAGCAGACCGTGCAAATTCTCTCTCAGAGCCTTGCGCAACGCCTCGCCGTCCTTGAGCTGGTTGCGTTCAAGCTTGTCAGTCAGGGAGTTGATGATCTCGGACGTGGCAGTCACCCCGACATCGGCCATGAGAAGGGCGGTCTCGATATCTTCCAGCAGGTCCTCATCGATTTTCTTGCTCAGGGAGAACAGGTCCGACATGCCGCCGGTCAGGCTCGCCCGGGTTTTGCCCAGGCCCTGCCGGATGCGCTCGAACACGCTGACTTGCGGCTCGGGCTCAGGCTCGGGTGTTTTTTCCGGTTCGGGCGCTGGCGCGGCCGGGGGCTCGACGGCAGCCGGCGCCTCGCTCGGGGCAGAGTCCGGCTCCGGTGCCGGCCCTTTCGCGATCTCCGGTTTGTGTTGCGGTACCGGTCGGGGCTTTGGTGCGCGGCTCCGGTTACCGGCAATATCCAGCACAAACAGGAACACGAGAAGAGCCAGTAGGCCGATTGAAATCCACTCTGCCGTCATAAAGTCATACCATCAGTCTGAATGGGCGGGACAAATAAAGCCGACATTCTAGCAGACTGTCCCGATGAAGTGAGGGCTGTGCGGATTATCACGCCAGCCGCGGTTTCCGGTAATATGCCGCCAGACACCCCGAAACAGACACGTTCCTGGAGTTGCAGACATGGCGCGCCGAAAACCCGCAAGCCGGAGCCTATCCGGTAACGCCCGGCCAACATCCGGTAGCGGACCGGCCCGGGGCCAGGAAGGCACCGGCGAACTGCGCATTATTGGCGGCGACTGGCGCAGCCGGAAACTGCGCTTTCCAGACGCCGGCGACGTTCGCCCGACACCGGCCCGCACCCGGGAGACCCTGTTCAACTGGCTCTCCTTTCACCTGGCCGGCCGCGACTGCCTGGATCTCTTTGCCGGCTCCGGGGCGCTCGGCCTGGAGGCACTCTCCCGGGGCGCGGCCAGCGCCACCCTGGTAGACCACACGCCGGCCCTGGCCCGGGCCCTCCGGGATAATCTCAGGCTGCTGAAATCCGAACGGGGGGATGTCGTGTGCGCGGGCGCTGAAAG
This sequence comes from uncultured Marinobacter sp., assembly GCF_946886895.1. Next base: position 599,967 of record NZ_CAMPJO010000001.1, read on the forward strand.
CTACCTGTCGCAGCGCAGCCGGCCGCCGTTTGACGTGGTCTTCATGGACCCGCCGTTCCGCCAGGGCTGGCTGGAGCGCTTGTTTCCGTTACTGGACCAGCAGGCCTGGATCAAACCCGGGGGTTGGGTTTACGTGGAGCACGAAAGCGAGATTCCGACTCCGGCCGTGCCGGCCAGCTGGCACCTGCACCGCCAGAAAAGCGCGGGGCAGGTCAGCTATTGCCTGTTCCGCGTCGCCGAATGAAAACGGGGCCAGATGGAAAATTCGTCTGGCCCCGCATTCGATCTCCGGTCAGGCCGAGGGCCGCAGTGAATACGCCCGCAGGTGGGCGGCAAACTCCTCCAGGTAGCGAATGCCACTGGCTTCCGCGTCCCGGCACCAGTCCATCAGCGCGTTGAGCTTATCCTGGGGTTTGAGGCCCCGCTGGCGCCAGAGAGCCTGCAGTTCATGGCTCTTCTCGTAGATCTGACGCAGTACGGCGTGACGCTCGAGCACCGTTTCCAGGGTTTCCTTCTCGGTGGGCTGAATCAACGTCACCTCACGGGACAGCAACTGCTTCAGATTGCGGTACCGGGGGCGGATTTCATCGTCCATCAGCGCTTTCTGCTGGCGCAACACCGGCTCCATGACCCGCTTCCGGTACTGGCGCATGATATCAAACCGGTTATTGGCGATGGCCTGAACGGTTTCCACGTCGACATCGAGCTTGCCGGGTACGTGATGGGCAATCGGGCGGTACCCTTTCGGCTTGGCCAGCCCGAACAGCTGGAACAGACGGATATAACCCCAGCCGATATCCACTTCAAACCAGCGCCGGGACAGCTTCGAGGAATTCGGGTAGGTGTGATGGTTGTTGTGCAACTCCTCACCGCCGATCAGCAAGCCCAGCGGGGAAATATTGCGGGCATTATCGGCGCACTCGAAGTTGCGATAGCCAAACCAGTGGCCAATGCCGTTGACAACGCCGGCCGCCCAAACGGGGATCCACATCATCTGGACCGCCCAGATCCAGATACCGTGCACGCCAAACAGGGCCAGGTCGATGACCGCCAGCAGGGCAATACCCAGCATTTTATAGCGGCTGTAGACGTTGCGCTCAATCCAGTCTTCCGGCGTGCGCTGGCCATAACGCTCCAGGGTTTCCGGCGTCGCCGACTCCGCGTAGAGCTCCGCGCCCTGGAACAGGACCTTCCGGATACCGAGAATCACCGGGCTGTGAGGGTCTTCCTCGGTTTCGCATTTGGCGTGGTGCTTGCGATGGATTGCGGTCCATTCCTTGGTATTCTGGGCCGTGGTAAGCCAGAGCCAGAACCGGAAGAAATGCTTGAGCACCGGGTGCAGGTCCAGCGAATTGTGGGCCGAATGGCGATGCAGGTAGAGCGTTACACTGACAATAGTGATGTGGGTCATACCCAGGGCAACCAGAATCAGTTGCATCACCGACAGGTCCAGAAGACCGTTAAACCACATAAGGAATCCTCAAATCATAAGCTATGGCGCAAGGCCAACACAGCCACTTTAGCGTACAGCTGTAAGCCACAACAACCGCCTTTGGATGCAATTTTGTTACCGATTACACTTATTTTTTACCGGAGGCCCCCGAGTGCCTGAGCTACCCGAAGTTGAAACCACCCGCCGGGGTATCGCTCCCCACTGCGAGGGCCAGACCATTCAGCGAGTTACGGTGCGCAATGGCAAGCTGCGCTGGCCCGTTCCGGACGATCTGGCCGCCAGGCTCGAGGGCCAGGTGATACGCAGTATTGACCGGCGCGCGAAATACCTGTTCCTGAATCTTGATCAGGGCACGGTGATTATTCACTTGGGCATGTCTGGCAGCCTCCGGATTATAACCGACAATGCGCCGCTGCTGACCCACGATCACATCGAACTGGCCCTTGAATCCGGTATCCGCGTCCGTTTCAATGATCCGCGCCGTTTCGGATGCTGGCTGTGGTCCGAATCGGCGGCGGATCACCCGCTGATCCACGCCCTGGGCCCGGAACCCCTGTCTCCGGACTTCAGCGGCCCCCGGCTGTATCGGCTCTCCCGGGGCCGGAACACCCCGGTAAAGTCCTTCATTATGGATAACCACGTGGTGGTGGGTGTTGGCAACATCTACGCCAACGAAGCGCTGTTCAAAGCCGGCATTCATCCACGGCGTAAGGCCGGACGCATCAGCCTGGACCGATACCACCGACTGGCCGAAGCGATCGTGGAAACGCTCAGCGCCGCCATATTAATGGGCGGCACCACATTGCGGGATTTTGTGAACAGCGATGGCCAGCCCGGGTACTTCGCCCAGTCCCTGCTGGTGTACGGACGAGCCGGCGAACCCTGCCGGGCGTGCAACGCCGTACTGAAAGAGATACGGATGAGCAACCGATCCACCGTTTACTGCCCCCGGTGCCAGCGCTGAGTGGCGGGTAACCGGTACACAATGCAACGAAAAATCGTTTGAAAATGCGCAAATATGATTCATAGTTAACAGAGCACTAATGCCCAGGCTATACAATAAAGACGTCACCAATGATGACGATCCGGGTACCGGCTTCCTCCAAAAGCCGTATCAACAGGGCCACGAAGCTCAGGAGACAAAGCAATGACCCGCAAGATTTCTCGCACCCTGGTAGCCACTGTGGCCGCCTGCCTGCTGGCGTTTTCGTCCGTCGGTCACGCACGTGCCGTCGATGAAAGCCCCACTGCCCTCGCCATGACCGGCGACGCCATCTTTGTGCGCCCGGTACTGCTGGCCACCACCATTGTCGGCAGTGCCGTGTATCTGGTCTCGCTGCCCTTCTCGCTGCTGGGCGGCAATGCCGACGAGGCCGGTGAAGTCCTGGTTATGGGCCCGGCCAAGGCCACCTTCGTCCGGTGCCTCGGTTGCACCCGGGTCGGTCGCAAACCAGAGACCGTGCAGACCACCGGCAACTGATTCCGCCGGTGGCTGGCCTCCGTAGTTTCCCGGCTTGCCAAGGCCGCGAAACTGCGTCAGCCTGAGGGAAATTCACCCGGGCTGTTTGCGTTTATGATTGATTGGTCATCTCTCGATACCGTGTTCCTGGATATGGACGGAACACTGCTGGATCTGCACTTCGACAACCATTTCTGGCTGGAGCACCTGCCCCGGCGCTACGCCGAGCAATTCGACCTGACCCCCGAAGACGCCAAAAACACCCTGATCCCGATGATCATGGCCGAACGTGGTTCACTCAACTGGTACTGCACCGATTACTGGAGCGACCGGCTGCAAGTGGACATCACCGGCCTCAAGGCGGAAGTGAGTGATCGCATTGGCTACCGGCCCCATGTGGCAGCGTTCCTCGGCGCACTGCGGCAGGCCGGGCTGCGCTCGGTGATCGTCACCAACTGCCACCCGGACCCGCTGGCCCTCAAACTCCGGCGCACCGGCCTGGACCAGCACGTGGACGGCATTGTCTCCAGCCACCAGCTTGGCAAGGCCAAGGAAGAACCGGCCTTCTGGCAGGATTTACAGACCCTCGCGCCTTACCGTGCCGACACCACACTGATGGTGGACGACAGCTTCCCGGTGCTGGAAAGTGCCCGCCAGGCCGGCATCGGCCAGTGCCTCGGCGTGCTGGCGCCAGACAGTACGCAAACCGCCCGCGACCGGCACCCCGAGATTCCCTGCATCCATCATTTCGATGAAATCCTGCCCACGCTGCAACAACAGCGCCCCCTGCCATCCGCCGGTTGAGAGCGCTATAATCCGGGTATACGCCCATCAGGTGAGGAGACATGACGGCATCCACCGCTGACGACCAACGTGTAAGACTCGACAAATGGCTCTGGGCCGCGCGTTTCTACAAAACCCGCTCCCTGGCCAAGGAAGCCATCGAAGGTGGCAAAGTGCACTACAACAGCCAGCGCTGTAAGCCCGGTCGGCTGGTGGAAACCGGCGCCAGGCTGACCCTGCGCCTGGGCTGGCAGGAAAAAATCGTGATTGTCGACGACATCAGCGATCGCCGCCGTGGGGCGCCGGAAGCCCAAAAGCTCTACCACGAGACCGAAGACAGCGTGAAAAAGCGGGAAGAGATGGCCTGGCAACGCAAGACCATGCAGGCCGCCCAGTTGCCCCCGGCCCGACGGCCTTCCAAGAAAGATCGCCGCGATATCCAGCGGTTCCGGGAACAGAACGGCCTCTGAACCAAACGCATCCGACCGGCCACCCGCAACAGGCCGGCGCCTACCGATTACCCAAGTCAGTTTCAGGAGATTACCCATGGCATCCCGTGACCAGTTTCAACGCTTTATCTTCGAACACAGCCAGGTGCGGGGAGCCTGGGTACAGCTGGGCGAAAGCTACCAGGAAATCGGCGGCCAGGCGCCCTACCCGGATTCCGTTCGCGGCCTGCTGGGCGAGGCCCTGGTGGCCAGCGTACTGATGAGCAGCACGCTGAAATTCGAGGGCACCCTGTCATTGCAGGCCCAGGGCGAGGGATCACTGCGCACCCTGATGGCGGAGTGCAGCCACGACCGCTTCATCCGCGGCCTGGCACGGTACGATGAACACGCCGTCAGCGAAGAGCTCTTCCACGACATGCTGGGCGAAGGCCGCATGGCCATCACCATCACACCGAACCGGGGCAATCGTTACCAGGGCGTGGTCCCCCGGGAACAGAACACCCTGGCGGGCTGCCTGGAAGAGTACTTCGAACGCTCAGAACAGATTCCCACCAGCCTGTTCCTGTTTGCCGATGAGCAGGGGGCGGCCGGCCTGATGCTACAGCGCCTGCCTGGCGCCACCGAGACCGATGACGACCTGTGGGACCGGGTTAACCACCTCGCCCGCACCGTGGAAGCCGCCGAGTTGCTCGAACTGGACAGCGAAACCGTGCTGCACCGGCTGTTCCACGAAGAAACCGTGCGCCTGTTCGACGCCGAACCCGTGGCCTTTCGCTGCAGCTGTTCCCGGGAGCGAACCCTGGGCGCCCTGGAAGCCATCGGCCGGGACGAGTGCTACAGCATCCTGGATGAGCAGGGACCCATCGACATGGACTGCCAGTTCTGCCACGCACACTATCGCTTCGATAGGAATGATATTGATCATCTTTTCACCGGCCATACGCTACACTGAACAGGTTCTTAATTCGCCCGGAAGCCAGTCACCGCGCGGCTTCCGGGGCAGTCGTTTTTTACCGGCGTCTCTGGCATAATAGCGCGCCTGAATTGACCCGATTGTTCAGATTTCCGTCAATTTTTGGGGGGCGGCTCTGGATGGTCACGAAGACACCCTGAGGGCGAGGTCGAAGTGAGCAACACTTATAATGATCTGAGTACAGCACGACTGGTCGAGCTGGCACTGGCACGTAACGAAGGCCAGCTGGCTTCCAACGGATCACTGGTCGTGAAGACCGGCGAGCGTACCGGCCGGTCACCCAAGGACCGTTTTATCGTCGAGGAACCGAGCACCGTCGACGACATCCACTGGGGGCCGATCAACCGTCCATTCGATGCCGACAAGTTCGACGCCCTCTGGGATCGCGTTGAAGCCTACATCACCGAACAGGACCGTTTTGTGTCCCAGGTTCACGTAGGCTCGGATCCCGAGCACTACCTGCCGGTGAAAATGACCACGGAAACCGCCTGGCAGAACCTGTTCGGCCGCACCCTGTTTATCCGTCCGGACAGCTACAACCCGGCCGACAAGCAGGAGTGGCAGATTCTCAACGCCGCCAACTTCGAGTGCGTGCCCGAGCGTGACGGCACCAACAGCAACGGCTGCGTAATCATCAACTTTGCCAAGCGCAAAGTACTGCTGGCCGGCATGCACTACGCCGGCGAAATGAAAAAGGCCATGTTCTCCGTGCAGAACTTCCTGCTGCCGGAAAAAGACGTGCTGCCCATGCACTGCTCCGCCAACGTGGGCGAAGATGGCGAAACCTGCCTGTTCTTCGGCCTCTCCGGCACCGGTAAAACCACCCTCTCCGCCGACCCGGATCGCTTCCTGATCGGCGACGACGAGCACGGCTGGGGCCCCGGTACCGTGTTCAACATCGAAGGTGGCTGCTACGCCAAGTGCATCGACCTGAGCCAGAAAAACGAACCCATCATCTGGGACGCCATCCGCTTCGGTGCCATCGTTGAAAACGTCACCATCGACCCGGAAACCCGCGAGCCGGACTACACCGACGTTTCCCTCACCGAAAACTCCCGCTGCGCCTACCCGCTGGAGCACGTTGAGAAGCGCGTGATTGAAAACCGCGCCGGCGAGCCGTCTCACATTGTCTTCCTGACCTGCGACATGACCGGCGTACTGCCGCCCGTGTCTATCCTCAGCAAGGAAGCCGCGGCCTACCACTTCCTCAGTGGCTACACCGCACTGGTGGGCTCCACTGAAATGGGCTCGTCTTCCAAGCTGAAAGCCACCTTCTCCACCTGCTTCGGCGCCCCCTTCTTCCCGCGCCCGGCCGGCGTTTACGCCGAGCTGCTAATGAAGCGCATGGACGAGTTTGGCAGCAAGGTCTTCCTGGTTAACACCGGCTGGACCGGCGGCGCCTACGGCGAGGGCGAGCGCTTCAGCATCCCCACCACCCGTGGCATCATCGCCGCCATCCAGAATGGCGACCTGGACAACGCCGAAACCGAGCACCTGCCCACCCTGAACCTGAACGTGCCGGTAGACGTGCCAGGCGTAGACAACAACCTGCTGAACCCGCGCAATACCTGGGCCAGCAAGGAAGACTACGACGCCAAGGCCGCCGAACTGATTGGCCAGTTCGTGGAAAACTTCAAGAAGTTTGATGTTTCCGACGCGATTGTGGAGGCCGGGCCGAAAGCGTAAGCCCGCCTTTACTGAAAAAAGCGCCCTGCTCTTTGAGTACGGCGCTTTTTTTGTGCCTTTCTCATGCGAATACTTCAGCAAACACTGGAAAAATGGTCGTTGCGACCATGATTTCTGCAGGGTTCAATAATTCTTATTTTTTTCTTTTTAAATCATAAATTTGGAGGTGAGGCTCCGGATGGGGATAGTAGTCGCTTTGATCGTTTATGCCCGGGGCGGTGGTTAGGAAAATATTCGGAACTTATTGACCTGGCGGGGTTTTTTGCCTAGTTTTTGGAGATATTCGAATTGAGATATCGGTCGCGGGCAAAGTGGTCTTGGCGACTCATATACAAATGTTATGGCCACAAGGACGTCGAGTGAAAACGAAGGTTTATCTATCCATTTTTGCCAGCCTCATACTGGCGGTCTTTGTCAGCGTACTCGGCGGATCTTTTGGCGAGGCACTGGCAAAGCACATAAAGAAAGAGACTGTTGAATTGGCACTGGATGGTCGGTCGATAGCAGAGATTTCCCGAGAAGAAGCCAATGCATTGATGCAGTCTCCCGAGTTCTCAGACCGTCTGATCGCGGCTGAGAACGAAGTATCTCGCGAATACTGGTGGTATGTTGGTGCGAACTTCGCCATCCAAATTTTGCTAATTCTTGTCATTAGTTTGGCTTGCGGGAAGTATGTCATTCATACGGTGGCTCGGCATGCGAGGCCATAACCAGGCGGTCAACCGGACGCCAAAAGCGTGCCGCTTTTGGTTCCCTTCGCTTGCGCTCCGGCGCCGGTTACCTAAGCGTTAGCTGCTGAGTACATAAAGCACACAATGTGCTACACTCTGGCTTATGAAA
>NZ_CAMPJO010000002.1 GCF_946886895.1 uncultured Marinobacter sp.
CCAGTATCAACCGATACTGGGGTTTTTTATTGCCACGAGGTTTTTGCAGGGAGCCTCGCTTATGGCCTCGGTGCGACCCAGGTAATCAATGATATACTTTCGCGCAGACCATACCTCTGGGTTATTCCGATGGAGAGTACGATGATTGAAGCGCCCAACGTGATCGGCACGGGAGGCGTCCGGCAACCCTCTCGGGTGGCGGATATCTGAATGACTGGATCTGAAGTGGAAAGGCAGTTTTATCTTGGCTTGGCCGGGGTGCGTTTATGGTACGCACGAGAGCCGCTGCCTGGTGCTGCGCCCAGTCCGGAATTCAGCTTTCCGCCCGCCCAATCCCGGGAAAATTTCGAGGCGGTTGCATCGGTAGCGCCCAATCGGGCCCCGGCGGCTGTGTCACGCCCGAAAATGGCGTCTTCGGCTCATCCCGGCACTGAACAATTAGCGCGGTTACAGGCGCTTATGGAGCCAGGATCCGTCGCCGATACCTCGGAGTATGACGGTGACAGCAACAAGCCGAAGCGGCCTGTGGAGGCGGATGCATCGATTTCTCCTCTGCCTGACTTATCGGATGAGGCGGTTCCGGACCTCAATTTGCGGGTTTGGTCAGGGGAACGTTTCGCGCTGATGGCCAATATATCCTCCGACGCCAGCCTACGGTTGCAGGAGGCGCTTGCGCTCAACATCCTGAAAAGTCTCGGAGAGCAGCACATTCAGTCCTTTGGCCCGGTGTGTTGGCCCGTGTTCAATAACCAATTGGTACCCGGCAGTGCCCTGTCTGATCTCGTGCCGGTTCTGAAGGGGGTCTTTGCCGGGGTGAGGGCGAAGGACCTGATTGTTCTGGGCGTTTCCCCGGATGGGACGCCATTTGGGGAGAGACCGTGGTTCTCGCAAGCGGTCCCGGGATCTCTGGCGGTACAGTTTGGCCATTCACTCACCGAGTTGGCAGGTAATCCCCCACTCAAACGGGAACTCTGGCGTAACTTGAAGCCCCTGATCACACCATGATGCAAAATTCGGAACGGTATCGCCACGTCTTAAGGGCCGACCTTCTTATTCGCCCCCTGGTTATCGATGATCTGCCGCAGGTTCTTGCTATCGAACGCCAGGGCTATTCGCACCCCTGGTCGGAGTCTGTTTTTGCGGACTGCTTCAGAAGCAATTATCGCCTGTCTGGCGTCGTCCGTGGCGGTGCCCTCGCCGGCTATGCGGTGGTGGCGTATCTGGCGGACGAGGCCCATTTGCTGAACTTGTGTGTTCAGCCAGGCTGCAGAGGCAAAGGCGCGGGCCGCCAGTTGTTGCGGTTTTTGCTGGCTGAGGCCGTCCGTGAGGGGATGGCGAGGGTAATTCTCGAGGTTCGCGAGAGCAACGATATTGCCTGTGGCCTCTATCGGGCGGAGGGCTTCGAGGAAATCGGTCGGCGGCCAGAGTACTACCCTGCCGTATCCGGGCGGGAAGATGCCCGGGTGATGGCTCTGGCGTTCCAGCGCTGACCGGCTTGCGTTCGCGAAATTAACGCTTAGCCCTTACAATAGCGCGCTTTTCCTACATTTTATTCGGACTGTTATCGATTATGTCTAACCTCTCCCAGGAAGTGGCCAAACGCCGCACATTTGCGATCATTTCGCACCCGGACGCCGGTAAAACCACCATCACCGAGAAGGTGTTGCTGTTCGGCCAGGCGATACAGAAAGCTGGCACCGTAAAAGGTAAGAAATCCGGTCAGCACGCAAAATCCGACTGGATGGAGATGGAAAAGGAGCGGGGAATCTCGGTAACCACCTCGGTGATGCAGTTTCCCTACGGTGGCAAGCTGGTTAACCTGCTGGACACGCCGGGTCACGAGGACTTTTCTGAAGATACCTACCGCACTCTGACAGCGGTAGACTCCTGCCTGATGGTGATCGACAGTGCCAAGGGGGTCGAGGAGCGAACGATCAAGCTGATGGAGGTAACCCGCCTGCGGGACACGCCGATTCTGACCTTTATGAACAAACTTGACCGCGATACCCGGGATCCGGTGGAGCTGATGGACGAGGTAGAGGGTGTGCTGAAAATTGCATGCGCACCCATTACCTGGCCTATTGGCATGGGCAAGAGTTTCAAGGGCGTGTATCACCTGCTGCGCGACGAGATCATTCTTTATCAGACCGGGCGAGGGCACACGATTCAGGAAGAGCGGGTGATCAAGGGTCTGGATAATCCGGATCTGGATGCGGCCATTGGTGCCTACGCCGATGATCTGCGTGACGAAATCGAACTCGTGAAAGGTGCTTCCCATGAGTTTGACCAGGAGGCCTTTCTGGCAGGCACCCTGACGCCGGTATTCTTTGGCACTGCGTTAGGTAACTTCGGTGTCGATCATATGCTGGATGGCCTTGTGAAATGGGCGCCGGAACCGCAAGCTCGGGAGACAGATCAGCGATTGGTGGCGCCGAGGGACGAAGGGTTTTCGGGTTTCGTCTTCAAAATCCAGGCAAACATGGATCCCCAGCACCGGGATCGGGTCGCTTTTTTACGGATCGTGTCCGGTCAGTACTCCCAGGGCATGAAGGCCCGCCATGTCCGTATTGGCAAAGAAGTGCGATTCTCGGATGCACTGACTTTCATGGCGGGGGATCGTGAGCACGCCGAGGAGGCCTTTGCCGGCGATATCATCGGTTTGCACAACCATGGCACAATCCAGCTGGGCGACACCTTTACCGCCGGCGACGACATGAAGTTTACGGGCATACCGAATTTCGCGCCTGAGCTGTTCCGTCGTATCCGGCTGAAGGATCCACTCAAGGCCAAGCAACTGCAGAAGGGGTTGATCCAGCTCTCTGAAGAGGGCGCTGTACAGGTGTTCCGGCCCTTGCGTAACAATGACCTGATTGTTGGTGCCGTGGGTGTGCTGCAGTTCGATGTGGTGGTCAGTCGCCTCAAGAGCGAATACAAGGTTGAGGCGGTGTATGAACCGATCAATGTAGCAACCGCGCGCTGGGTGACCGCCAGTGACGAGCGCAAGCTGGATGAGTTCCAGCGCAAGAACAATGATAACCTTGCCCTTGATGGAAGCGAGCGGTTGGCTTACATCGCACCGACCATGGTAAATCTGAACCTTGCACGGGAGCGCTACCCGGATGTTCAGTTCCATAAGACCCGGGAGCACTGAGCGGGTTTCGCCTGAGGTGGATGTGCGACTGATCGATGCCCATTGCCATTTTGATTTTCCCCGGTTCGATGGCTGTCGGGAGCAAGAGTGGGAGGCTGCCCGGAAGGCTGGCCTATCCGGGCTCGTTATACCCGGTGTACGACAGGCAGACTGGCGGAGAGTTCGGGGTGCCGCACTGGCTCATGAGGGGATCTTCTACTGCCTGGGCATCCACCCCTGGTTTGTGGGTGAGCACACTCAGGAAGACCTGTCTCTTCTGGAGCGGTTGCTGCGCAATCGGCCGGATAAGTGCATCGCCCTGGGCGAATGTGGTCTTGATCGCCTTGCGGGTGACCTGGCGAACCAGTGGCCCTGGTTTGAAGCTCAGGTGACCCTGGCCCGCGAGCTGGACTACCCGCTGGTAATCCATTCGGTGAAAACCCACGATGATATTCATGGCGCGCTGAGACGACTGGATTGGCATGGTAGGGCATTGGTGCATGGTTTTTCTGGCAGCTATGAGCAGGCTGCAAAGCTGGTCGACCTCGGGTGTTCTATTGGCGTGGGTGGTGTTATTACCCGCCCCGGAGCCCACAAAACGCGAGATGCGGTTGCCCGGTTGCCCCTGGATGCCCTGGTGCTGGAAACCGATGCTCCGGACATGGCACCCGTGGGAGTGGAGCCCGGGCAGAACTCACCCGTCTATCTGGGCCAGATACTGGAGGCGCTGGCAGCCCTCCGGTCGCTACCGGCAGAAGCGCTGGCATGCTCGCTCTGGCGCAACACAATGGCGCTGTACAGGATGGATCCCGGTGAGGTAAGGGAATAGCGAAACACCGATGTGCGGGGTTGGCATTCCGGGATCGTTCGAGTATACTTCGCGCCCTGGCTTTTCAAGGCGATGTCGCTGTCTCAGCCCCGAACAGTGTCACTGCCGACCAAACAAACAGGTACAGAGCCTCCACCGGATGCCATGCATTTACCGGCGGTGGTTTTTAACGTTTCTTATATAGCGTTCAAGGCGGAATCAATGAAGACTCTGAGTGCGAAACCAGAAACTGTCAAACGTGACTGGTACGTTGTAGACGCAGCCGGCAAGACGCTGGGTCGTCTGTCAACCGAAATCGCCCTTCGTCTGCGGGGCAAACATAAGCCTGAGTACACCCCTCATGTAGACACTGGCGATTACATTGTTGTGATCAATGCAGGCCAGGTGCGGGTTACCGGCAATAAGGCATCTGACAAGATGTACTACAGTCACACCGGCTTTCCGGGTGGTATCAAGTCTATCAACTTCGAGAAGCTGGTAGACAAGGCGCCCGAGCAAATTATTCAGAAGTCTGTCAAAGGCATGCTTCCGAAGGGCCCGCTTGGTCGTGCCATGTTCAAGAAGCTGAAAATCTATGCCGGCGCTGAGCATCCCCATGCAGCCCAGCAGCCCAAAGAACTCGACATTTAACGGAAGGCGGATATGTCTGTAGCACAAAATTACGGTACTGGTCGCCGCAAGACATCCACGGCTCGGGTGTTCATCAAGCCGGGAAGCGGTAACATCTCCATCAACGGTCGTACGATCGAAGATTTTTTTGGTCGCGAGACCCTGCGCATGATCGTGCGCCAGCCGCTGGTTGTGGCTGAGTCCACGGATCGCTTTGATATCAACATCACGGTAAAAGGTGGTGGTATCAGTGGCCAGGCAGGCGCCATTCGCCATGGTCTGACCCGCGCCCTGATGGATTATGACGAAACGCTTCGTCCGTCCCTGCGTAAAGCAGGTTACGTGACGCGCGATGCTCGCGAAGTGGAGCGGAAGAAAGTGGGTCTGCGCAAGGCGCGTAAGCGTCCTCAGTACTCCAAGCGTTAATCACGCTGGTGCAGAGCTCGAAAACCCGGTCCCTGGTGGCCGGGTTTTTTTATGCCTTCTGGCTGCTCCGTAAAATTGACCTCTGGCAGGCCTCGGGCGCCACTGGCGGCTTTCTGACTTGTAAGCCCCGGGTAATTTCATTACCATTTGGGCGCTTACACTTTTGGGTTGTGAAGTCCTTATAAGATGCGCATTGCCGGCTGTTCGGCGGGCTGTGACATCGCCTGATGGGAGAAAACCATAATGAGTAATGGCGACGTGAGCCAAGGCCGGCGCCGGTTTCTGATCGGTGCTACGTCCGTGGTTGGTGGTGTCGGCGTCGTCGGTGCGGCAGTTCCTTTTGTGGCGTCCTGGAATCCCAGCGCCAAAGCGGAAGCAGCAGGTGCACCGGTAACCGTCAACATCAGCAAGATTGAACCGGGTCAGCAGATTACCGTCGAATGGCGGGGGCAGCCGGTATGGATTATCCGCCGGACAGAAACCATGCTGGAAAACATTGAAAAGCTCAACGAAGAAGTCAAAGATCCCCAGTCCCAGGCCCCCCAGCAGCCACCTTATATTGATGGCATCTATCGAGCGCTGAAGCCCGAATACGCGGTTCTGGTCGGAATTTGTACTCATCTGGGATGTGTGCCTTCCTACCGTCCGGAAGTGGCGCCGGCGGATCTTGGTGAGGACTGGCTCGGTGGTCTTTTCTGTCCGTGTCATGGTTCCAAGTACGATCTCGCCGGCCGGGTTTTCGAGGCGCAGCCTGCTCCCCTAAATCTGGTGGTTCCTCCCTATCGTTACGACGATGAGGTGACGATGACCATTGGTCTTGACCCGGAGGCAGCGTAATGCAAAAGCTGATTAATTGGGTTGACGAGCGTCTGCCCATCGTTGATGCGTGGAACAAGCATGTCGGCAAGTATTACGCGCCGAAGAATTTCAACATGTGGTACTTTTTCGGGTCGCTTGCGATGCTGGTTCTGGTGAATCAGTTGGTGACCGGTATCTGGCTGACCATGAGTTACAACCCAACGGCCGAGGGTGCCTTTGCCTCGGTCCAGTACATCATGCGTGATGTACAGTGGGGATGGCTGCTTCGCTACCTGCATTCCACGGGCGCCTCTGCGTTCTTCATTGTGGTGTATCTCCACATGTTCCGTGGTTTGATGTACGGCTCTTACCAGAAACCGCGTGAACTGATCTGGCTCTTCGGCATGCTGATTTACCTGGTGTTGATGGCAGAAGCCTTTATGGGCTACCTGCTGCCGTGGGGGCAGATGTCCTATTGGGGCGCTCAGGTTATCGTTAACCTGTTTGGTGCCATTCCGGTGATTGGTGAAGACCTGTCCCTGTGGATCCGTGGTGACTATCTGATTTCCGGTATTACCCTGAACCGCTTCTTTGCCCTGCATGTGGTGGCGCTGCCGATTGTGCTTCTGGGGCTGGTGGTGCTGCACATCCTGGCATTGCACGAAGTGGGCTCGAATAACCCGGATGGCATTGATATCAAGAAGAACAAGAATGAAAACGGTATTCCGAAAGACGGTATACCCTTTCACCCGTATTACACCGTGCACGACCTGCTGGGCGTCGGCGTGTTCTTCTTCATCTTTTTCGTTGTCGTGTTCTACTTTCCGGAAATGGGTGGCCTGTTCATCGAGAAGCCGAACTTCGAGCCCGCCAACCCGCTGAAAACGCCTGAGCATATCGCGCCGGTGTGGTACTTCACGCCATTCTACGCCATGTTGCGGGCGGTGACGGTGGATCTGTTCGGACTGCCTGCCAAGTTCTGGGGTGTGGTCGTGATGGGTGGTGCCATTGCCATCCTGTTCGTGCTGCCGTGGCTCGACCGCTCGCCTGTACGTTCCATGCGGTACAAGGGCTGGCTGAGCCGGATTGCACTGGCAATCTTCGTGGTCAGCTTTGTGGTTCTGGGTTATCTCGGGCTGGTGCCGGCAACGGCAGGGCGTACCACCGTTGCTCAGATTTTGACAGTGCTCTACTTCCTCTACTTCATTCTCATGCCGTTCTACACGCGTATGGAGAAAACCAAGCCAGTGCCAGAGAGGGTGACAGGATAATGAGAAAGCTGATTTTTGGTCTTTTCATCGCGGTCCTGCCTGCACTTGGTTTGGCGGCCGGTGGGGCGGTCCATCTTGATCATATCGAGACGGACCATACCAACAAGGCGTCCTTGCAACGGGGCGTGACCTTGTTCACCAACTACTGCATGGGGTGTCACTCCATGGAGTACGCCCGTTACAAGCGGGTGGCTGACGATCTCGATATCCCAGTTGAGCTGTATGAGGAGAATCTGATCTTTACCGGTGCCAAAGTCGGCGAGCTGATGAAGAATGCCATGAACAAAGACATGGCTGCTGACTGGTTTGGTGCTCCGCCGCCCGATCTGACCCTGGAGACCCGTCTGCGCGGTGAATCCTGGGTTTACTCGTATCTTCGGGGTTTTTACAAGGATGAGAGCCGTCCGCTTGGGGTAAACAACGTTGTCTTCCCGAACGTGGGTATGCCTCACGTTATGGTCGGGCTTCAGGGGCTCTGTGCGGTCAAGCCTAATATCGGGGTCGAGCCGAGCATTGACCCGCTCAGTGGCAACATCAACAATGAGGACGTTTGCCCGGAATATGCGATTGAGGGCAGCATGACCGCCGCCGAGTTTGACCAGGCCATGTATGACCTGACCAACTTCATGTCCTACATGGCGGACCCGGTACGGGTGGAGCGTGAGCGCCTTGGTATTTTCGTGCTGATCTTTGTGGCGATCTTCTTTATCTTCGCCTATCTGCTCAATCGTGAGTACTGGAAGGACGTACACTGAGAAATAGGGTATAATTTACGTCCCTGAGTTCCAGCGGGCATTAACCGGCCCGCTGGATTTTTGCGTTTTTCCAGGATCATTTCGGTTTGTTTACTCGTGAGGTAGTTCTATGGGCGTTGTGACCAAACGGTCATCAATGACGTTTTTCTCGGATCCCGCCAGCCACTACAGCCACAGGGTGCGTATTGTCCTGGCAGAGAAGGGTGTTACCGTTGATGTAGTTGATGTGGATCCGGACAATCCTCCGTCGGAGCTGGCCGATCTGAACCCGTACAATGCCCTGCCGACGTTGGTTGATCGTGATCTGGTGCTCTATGAGCCCAACATTATGATGGAATACCTTGATGAGCGGTTTCCTCATCCCCCGTTGTTGCCGGTGTACCCGGTAGCGCGTGCCAACAGTCGTCTGATGATCCACAGAATTCAGAAAGACTGGTGTGGCCTTGTGGATCAGATTCTGTCCCAGCCGAATGCCAAGGCCTCTGAGGCTGCCCGGAAAGAGTTGCGCGAAAGTCTTTTGGCTACCGCGCCTCTGTTTGGAGAAATGCCCTTTTTCCTCTCCGAGGAGTTCACCATTGTGGATTGCTGCATTGCTCCGATTCTCTGGCGGTTGCCGGCCCTGGGTATTGATCTGAATGACAAGCAGGCGAAGCCATTGCAGAAATACATGGAGAACATTTTCAGTCGGGAAGGTTTCAAGGCAAGCCTTTCAGACCTGGAAGAAGATATTCGCAGCTGAGTTTCCCGGGATCCGTCATTCGGGTCAGGAGAAAGGTAGTGCCTGATAACAAGATTACCATGACGTCCAGTCGTCCTTATCTGGTCAGAGCCTTCAATGAGTGGGTGCTGGATAACGACTGTACGCCTTACATCGTGGTGGATGCTGGAGTGCAGGGTGTGCAGGTTCCCACCGAGCATGTGGCCAATGGTCAGATTGTACTCAATATCAGCCCGGGAGCTGTGCGGGGGCTGGTGATCGGCAACGGTGCCCTTGAGTTCAGCGCCAGGTTTGGTGGTGTGCCCATGCAGGTGTTTATTCCGCTGCAGGCGGTAATGGCAATCTACGCCAAGGAAAACGGTGAGGGGATGGTGTTTGGCAGTGAGCCGGGGTCGCCGGATCCCGAGGGCTCGGGCACGGATCGCGACAGCCCACCACACTCCGGAGGCACGGAGGACCGGCCCTCTGGTCGGCCGACGCTGAAAGTGGTTAAGTAATAACCCGATACTCCGAAAAAAGCCAGCCATCGCTGGCTTTTTTCTATCCTCCGAAAAGTTTGCTGTCGAGCAGACTACACAGTGCGTTCAGGATCAACAGAAGCAGCGGTGTCGCCTCGGCAGGGGACAGGTTGTTGAGGGCAATCTCGTGGTCTTCGGGATGCATAAGAGAGGTAATGTCGGATTTTTCCCGGGCGCTGAGTACAACCACGCTCATCTCGCGGTCGTGGGCCGCCTGTATGGCCTGGATCAGGTTGGCCTTGTGGCCATCGTCGACAATGACGAATAGCAGGTCCCCGGGTTTGCCGATGGCTCGAACCTGTCGTGAAAAGGTGTCGTTGAAGCGGTTGTCCCGACAGATAGCGGAGTAGGTGGTGGCATCGGCTCCAAGATTAATGGCGGGCAGTGCCGGCCGGTCATGCTCAAAGCGATTGAGTAGCGCAGTGCAGAAATACTGGGCCAGAATGTTGGCGTTCCCGTTGGCGCAGGTGATGATTTTGCCATCATGGAGCAGGGCACTGACAAAGGCATCGGCCACCTCTTCGATGGCTGGGCCCACGTGGCTGGCCGCCTGGGCAGTCTGTTCCATATGGTTGGCAAACCACTGGTTTATCTGGTGCTCGGTGTCGGTCATTGAGAGTCAGAACCCCGCCTGAATTGCATTTTTTATCCATTGTACGCGGTATTTTTTAACGGTTCCCGGGCTGATGGCAACCACATCAATCCTGCTGTTGCAGTTCCACAGTCCGTGCCGGTGAAGGTAGTAAGACGCGGCTTTGAGTAATCGTCGCTGCTTGGGAAAAGTGACGGATTCCGCCGGAGTCGCCAGGCTGCCCTCGCCCCGGTACCGCACCTCGAAGAAGACGAGGGTGTCATTCTCCTGCCCGATCAGGTCGATTTCACCGCCCCGATTGTACACATTGCGTTCCAGTATCCGGATACCGCGACTGGTGAGGTAGCGTGCGGCCACGCCTTCAAAGTGATTACCCAGGGATTTCCGGCCGTCCATGACCCCACGACTCCTGTTATCGGGAAAACTAGTTGAGGACTCTGGTGCCGCCTGACTCCACGCCGGAGCGCTCCTCAGCGGGCGCCATTTCAATCTTTGGCAACCGCTCCGGTACCCCGTTTCTGAATTGTGCCCACAGTTGCTCGCGATGGATGCTGCCGGCGCGCGTCATGGTGAGCACGCCGGTCTGGCCGCTGATGGACGCGGTGTCCACTTGTCTGAGTAATGGGAGACGCTTGCTCAGTTGCCAGGCATCGGCTCCCATGGCGAACAGTCGCCCAAGTTGGCCCCGAGTGCCCGCGAGCACCTGGGATGCCTCCCGGCGAAGCTCGTTCTGGTCATCAAGAACCCAGGGGATGTCGGTAAATATGACATCGTTCAGGTCACGATCCCGGGCGGGGTCGGGTGTACCTTCATAGACGATGGAGGGGGAATAGACCGGTAGGTCGCCACCGTAATAGAAGGCGAACAGGGGCTTGAACTGACGGGCGATGGTTGGTTCTGCCACCATGACAATGGCCTGGGCGTCCTGTCGGCGCCTGGGCTCGAACTCAACATCCAGGCCGATGGTGCGCTCCACCTGGATAGCACGATCCCGAGAAACGGTTATGCCCAGCAGGTCAGCGGTGACAGCCCGCAGGTTGTCCTCCGGGAAAAACCGCTCAATGTCCAGAGCAACGGCGCCGTTCGCGCTCAGGCGTTCCAGCAGCGCCGTCTCAACCCGATCGCCCCACTGCCCCTGAGGGATCAGGACCAGCACCTGGTCAATTCCCTTGATGGCGAGCCGATCCGCGATCTGTCGGGCCTCGTCTTCCGCAGACAGTCCGAACTGGTACAGGCCCTCCGGAACTCTGCTGCCCGCGGGCAGGTAATTCAGGCCCAGTGTCGGGACAGGCAGGGTGTTCATAGTGGCCAGGCTGGCCAGTGCCTCTTTTTCGAGTGGGCCGACAATCAGGTCAATCGCTCCCGTTGACAGTTCCCTGTAGAGCTCGTCGAAGGGTTTGGCTGACGAGTCGATGATCCGGATGTCGGTCTTGCTGTGATCAACCGAGTCATCCTGATAATACGCCGCAAGGAAACCGTTGCGAATCGCTTTGCTTGCTGTTGACAGCGGGCCTTTCAGGGGCAGCGCCAGGGCAATGGTCTCTGGCCGGCTGTCGGCGAGTCCGGCAATGAGCCGGAGCTCTGACGGCAGCACCTGGGCCGCCGGGTGACCCGG
Organism: uncultured Marinobacter sp.; assembly: GCF_946886895.1. Next base: position 11,262 of record NZ_CAMPJO010000002.1, read on the forward strand.
CCAGTTGTTCTGCCAGCGGCGGATTACCCGGCCCTGATCGTCGATATCGAGTTCTGATGCCCGTACGCTTCCGGCAAGCTCCAGCCAGCCCTGTACCTCATAGCCAATGGCCTCGCTGCCCGCCGAGGACAGCTTCGCATCCGGCACCGCCTTGAGTAGCGCCCAGATGCGGTCGTGGAGCACTTGTGGGTCGGCGCTGGTATCTGTCTGGGCGAGTAGCATCAGGGTCATGGCGGCGGCATACCGGTCGCCGGCAAGGGCAAAGGTCCCGGCCTGCAGATTACCAGCCCTGCTGACCAGATCCGGGCCATAATTGATGAAGCTGTCGAGGGGCAACCCGTTGGTAATCGCACGGGCCCAGTCGGTGTCTTGCAGATGGGTCGCACTGGCCATGGCCAGGAGGCGCGCCTGGGCCTCGACCGGGGGGAGCGGTTGCGCTAACTGCGGGCTTTGCAGTAGTGTTCGGGCTTCTCTGTGGTCGCCCCGTTCCTGGAATCGGTTGGCCATGCGCAGCAGGTAACGCTGCGCGGTTTCCCGGTCGGATTCCTGTGTCGCCAGCTCCAGCGCCTGCGCTGGCGTCTGGGCAACATGTGATTGCAGGTTTACGCTGGCACAACCTGACACCAGCAGGGCCAGGGTTGCCGTGAAGGCCAGGGCTCGAACGTTAAGGCGGTTCTTGGTCATGGCAGGCTCTGTATACTCCGGATGATTGGGCTTGTGGCGCCGATCTGACGGTGGCAAGTTTAACAGCTCCGGACCCAATTCACATGACGTTGCTGTCATTCTGGCGCGGTCACGCGCATGAGGTGCCCATTTTGCAATCGGATAAGAATGAATCAGCCACGCCTGCCAGTCCATGTCCGGATCGGAAAGGAACGCTGTATATCGTGGCGACCCCCATCGGTAATCTGGAGGATATGTCCGCCAGGGCCAGTACGGTGCTGGCAAAAGTAGCCGTGGTTGCAGCGGAAGATACCCGGCACAGCGGCCGGCTGCTTCAGCACCTCGGGATACACAAGCCACTGATTGCACTTCACGATCACAATGAAAGGGACAAGGCGAACCGTATCCTCGCCGAGCTGGAGGCGGGGCGGGATGTTGCCCTGATTTCGGATGCCGGTACACCGTTGATCTCCGATCCTGGCTATATACTGGTCAGGGAGGCCCGGGCTCAGGGAATGCGGGTGAGCCCGATCCCCGGTCCTTGTGCGCTGATTGCGGGGCTGAGCGCCGCCGGTCTGCCGACGGACCGCTTCCTCTTTGCCGGATTTTTGCCTGCCAAACGTTCCGGGCGTCGGGCGGTGCTTGACGAGTTGTCGTTAGAAACGTCCACGCTGGTATTCTATGAATCCCCTCACCGGATTCTCAGCGCTGTCTCAGACATTGCGGAGGTGTTGGGGCCGGACCGCGACGTGGTATTGGGGCGGGAACTGACCAAAACGTTCGAGACTTTCTACGACGGGCCGGTGAGTGTCGTGCTCGAGCAGCTCGAGGCTGACCCCCATGGCGCCCGGGGTGAGTTCGTGGTGATGGTGCGAGGTGCGTCGCCGACACCTGGTGGTGCGGATTCCGGCGCTCTGGATCTCGACAGGCTCATTTGCCTGTTAATGGCAGAGTTGCCGGTTAAAAAGGTGGCCCGGCTGGCGGCGGAGCTGACGGGGCGCCCGAAGAACGAGCTGTACCAGCGGGCGCTGGCGTTGAAGGAGAGCTGAGCTTCGGTCGGCGGTTTTGCTTGCATGGTGTACAGCGCAGGAGTATCGTCTCGACCGAGCTCGCCAGACAGTCGCCGCCGGTATTACCGGGGGAGGAAAGTCCGGGCTCCATAGGGCAAGGTGCCAGGTAACGCCTGGGCGGCGCGAGCCGACGGAAAGTGCAGCAGAGAGCAGACCGCCTAAGCGCCTTCGGGCGCCGGTAAGGGTGAAACGGTGCGGTAAGAGCGCACCGCGTGGCTGGCAACAGTTCACGGCATGGTAAACCCCACCTGGAGCAAGACCAAATAGGAATCCAATGGCGTGGCCCGCGCTGGATTCGGGTAGGTTGCTTGAGGCCTGTGGTGACGCAGGCCCTAGATGAATGACTGTCCAAGACAGAACCCGGCTTATCGGCGAGCTCGCTTTATTCCTTCCCTCCCCTTGTGATCTGCATCCTTCTCAAAAGATGTCTTTTATAGCCAAAAAATCTTAAACCTCACTTGCCTTCTTCACACCTTTTTGCAGGTGATTGATTTTCCTTCTTTTCTTTTTCGTAATGTCACCGTCTCCTCAAATCATTGCCCGTAACTTGTTGTCATAAAAGGAACTTTCGCAGGTGCGACGCCGTTTGCGGCGCTTGCATTGTGTATTGCGTGTTTCTATAGTGTGCAGAAGTGGTAAAAAGTGGTTTGTAGTGGTTTTTTGTGGTTTTCAAACCCCCAGAGACGGTGTAAATGAGCAATTTTCTCGGCAGTCATGCCATCAATATGGATGTGAAGGGTCGCCTTGCGATCCCCGCCAAGGTGCGCGAAGGACTCGCGCAGACTTGTGGCGGCCGCATTGTGTTGACGGCAAACGCCGATGAAGAGCGATGCCTGCTGGTTTACCCGGAGCCGGAGTGGGAGACGCTGAGGCCGAAAATCGAGGCCCTGCCGAATATGAACAAGGCCGCACGGCGGCTGCAGCGATTGGTGCTTGGTAATGCAGCGCCCATGGAAATGGACTCCGCAGGGCGCATCCTCGTGCCGCCGACATTACGGAGTTATGCCCATCTGGAAAAAAAACTGATGCTGATTGGCCAGGGTAAAAAGCTGGAGCTGTGGAGCGAAGAGCGCTGGTTTGCCTGGCTCGACGAGTCCTCCGGCGATGACGAGATGCCCCCCGAGATGGAGGCATTGTCGTTATGATCTCGGACCTCCGCCAGGGGCCGGATGGCGCATTTGCCCATCGTTCGGTGCTTCTGGACTCGGCGGTCGATTATCTGGTGACGGATCCTGCCGGCCAATACATTGATGGCACCTTCGGGCGCGGAGGACACAGCCGTTTGATCCTGGGGCGCCTGGAATCGGATGGCCGGTTGCTTGGTATCGACAAGGATCCGGAGGCGATCACCGTGGCGCAGGCGCTTGCGGCCTCGGATCAGCGATTCAGCTACTTTCACGGATCCTTTGCGGACTTGGGTGAGGCGGTGGCCCGGGAGTCCTGGTCGCACGTTACCGGCGTACTGCTGGACCTGGGCGTGTCATCGCCACAACTGGACGATGCGTCCCGGGGGTTCAGTTTCATGCGGGATGGGCCGCTGGATATGCGGATGAACCCGCAACAGGCGCCAAGTGCAGCGGAATGGCTGGCTCAGGCGGAAGAGCGGGACATTGCCAATGTGATTTTTCAATACGGCGAAGAGCGATTCTCTCGCCGTATTGCGCGTCTGGTGGTTGAGCGCCGGCAGGAAACGCCGATAGAGACAACCCGCCAGTTGGCGGAACTGGTCAGCGAGGCGGTGCCCAAAAAAGAGAAGCACAAACATCCGGCCACCCGAACCTTCCAGGCCATCCGGATCTTTATAAACCGGGAGCTGGAAGACCTGGAGGCTGGCCTGCTGGCGGCGAGTCACAGTCTTGTACCCGGTGGCAGGCTGGTGGTGATCAGCTTTCATTCACTGGAAGACCGGCTGGTTAAACGTTTTATGAGAGACCTGGCTCGAGGACCGAAGCTGCCGAAAGGCATACCCGTGACCGCCGAGCAGGAAGCCTCTGATTTCCGGCTGATTGGCAAGGCAAGCAAGGCTGGTGCCAGCGAAGTAACTGACAATGTTCGTGCCCGCAGTGCGGTTATGCGGGTGTTGGAACGCACCAATCACAAGAAGACATCGCAGGGGAGCGAATAACCATGGGCGCGGTAGCAATAGAACCGTCGGTCCGTCCGGCAAAGCTGAACAAGGCAAAGGTGAAGGAAGGCGTCGCCACGGCCGTGCGAATTTCATGGCAGGTGTTTGACGCGACCCGGCAAAAACCGGTTCTGATAACGCTTGCACTGGTGTTGGTGCTGGTAGCCTCGTCCCTAGGCGTGGTGGTTAGCGCACACGAGAACCGAGAGCTGTTCAACACGTTGTCCGAGTTGCAGGCAGAGCGTGACAGGTACCAGCGAGTATGGAGTCAGTTGCTGCTTGAGGAAAGTGCTCTCGGTGCTTATGGCCGTGTTGAAACGCTGGCTGCGCAGCGCTTCAACATGGTGGTGCCGGGCCGTGAAGACATTGTGCTTGTGCCGATAATGTCGCCGCGAGTTACTCAATAGTTACTGATAACAACAACGAACAGGGTGGTCTCATTGTCCGGTCAGCAACCAGCTAGAACATGGCGCCAGCGATTGGTGGCAGGCCTCGGGGCCTGGCGCTATGGCTCTGTGCTGGGTGTGTTTCTGGTCGTTGTGTCTGTGCTGGCCTGGCGTCTGGTGGATCTACAAGTCGTGGATAATGAGTTTCTCCGGGAGCAGGGTGATGTGCGAACCATTCGCGTGGAGACCATTGATGCCCATCGAGGCGTTATTACGGATCGCTACGGCGAACCTCTCGCGGTCAGTACGCCGGTTCAGACCATCTGGGCCAACCCATCGGAAACCTCTCCGGACGAGCCCCGTCTAACGAATCTTTCGCGACTGCTGGATATCAGCGAAGCGCATTTGCGACAGCGGCTTCGTGACTACGCCGGGCGGGAATTCATTTATGTTAGCCGGAAAATACAGCCGGGGCTGGCCGCCCGGGTCATGGCTCTCGATATCCCGGGGATCTACTCGAGGCTTGAGTACCGCCGCTATTACCCGGCCGGTGAAGTAACCGCTCACGTGGTGGGTATCACCAACATAGATCAGCGTGGCCAGGAGGGCATTGAGCTTGCCTACAACTCCTGGTTGTCGGGGGAATCCGGCCGAAAACGTGTCCTGAAAGACAATCGGGGAAGAGTGATCAAGGACCTGGCGCTGATTCGTGAAGCCAGTCCCGGCCACAACCTGGAACTGAGCATCGATTTGCGGCTGCAATACCTTGCGTATCGGGAACTCAAGGCGGTAGTCAGTGCTCACAATGCTCGGGGTGGCACACTGGTCATGCTCGACGTTGACACCGGAGAGGTGCTCGCCATGGTAAATCAGGGTTCATACAACCCCAATGATCGTAGTCAACTGGCGACAGAGAATTTGCGCAATAAGGCCATCACGGACCTGTTTGAGCCCGGTTCCACCATGAAGCCCATCTCAATGGCAGCGGCGTTGGAGTCTGGCAAGTTTTCCGAAGGTGAAACCATCGACACCTCGCCCGGTTACCGCAGGTTCGGGCAGTATACCATTCGGGATCACCGGAACTACGGCGTGCTGAGCCTTACCGATATCATCGTCAAATCCAGCAATGTGGGGATCAGCAAGATTGCCACCGAATTGGGTGGTGACGTGATTCGCGACCTGTATGCCCGGGTCGGCATCGGTCAGCCCACGGGCATCGGGTTTCCGGGTGAGGCGGTGGGAGTTCTGCCCGCACCTCCGCAATGGAGTCCCGTACAGGAGGCAACACTGTCCTACGGTTACGGTGTGAGCGTGAATGCCTTGCAATTGGCACAGGCCTACATGGTGTTGGCGAATGGCGGTATCCGTTACCCATTAAGTCTGCTCAAATTGGACGCGGAACCCAAAGGCCACCGAGTGCTCTCCGAGAAGGTTACCCGGGAGGTGCGCTCCATGTTGAGGCAGGTGGTTACTCGGGGAACCGGCACCAGGGCCCAGCCCGGTTTGTATACGGCTGGCGGCAAGACCGGCACGGTGCATCTGGTGGGTGAGCATGGCTATCTGGATAGCCAGTACAAGGCAATTTTTGCAGGCATGGCCCCCATTGATAATCCAAGGATCGTGACTGTTGTGGCCGTTGATGCGCCGCAATCCGGAGAGTATTACGGGGGCGAAGTCGCCGCGCCGGTATTCGCCCGGGTCATGAGTGGCGCACTGCGACTGTTGAATGTGAAACCTGAACTGGAAGTCGGCGAGGCGAAAACCTCAGTCAGGACGACCGGAGCGCGGGGGTAATACTATGTGCATCACATCAGTCAGCACGTTGTTGCAAGGCATCGTTGCGGTGCCTTCGGTGTTCGACGTCACCATTCATGGCCTTAAAACCGATAGTCGGGAAGTGACCGCCGGCGATGCATTTGTTGCCCTGGCCGGTGTCCGGACACCGTCGGACCACTACATCGGACAAGCGATTTCCGCCGGGGCGACGGTTGTGTTGCTGGATTCCCCGGTTGCGGCGGAATGTTCGGAGCGTCAGGGGGCACTGGTCGTGCCAGTCGTGGGGCTTCGGGGGCTGCTGGGCAGGATTGCCGACCGGTTCTTTGAGCATCCATCCCAGCGTCTGCGCCTTGTCGGGGTGACGGGGACCAATGGCAAAACCTCGGTCAGCCAATACATTGCCCGATTGTTGAAAGAAACGGGCACCCCTTGTGGTGTTCTCGGCACGCTTGGCTATGGCATGCCCGACGCACTGCAGGCGGCCAGCCATACGACGCCCGACGTGGTTCAGGTTAATCGCGTACTGTCGCGCATCATTGCCCAGGGCGGCCGGGCCGCAGCCATGGAGGTGTCGTCCCACGCCCTTGATCAGGGGCGCGTTGATCACCTGACAATGACCGGCGCCGTGTTCACCAACCTGACCCGCGACCATCTCGATTATCACGGCACCATGGCAGCCTATGGCGATGCCAAGGCCCGCCTCTTTAAGCGCGAAGAGCTGCATTTTTCGGTCATCAATTTCGACGACCCCTTCGGTCGCCAGCTATACGGCCAGTTGGAAGGTAAGTGCGACCGGGTGCGATACAGCCTCCATGAGGCCCAGACCGAGCTCTGGCTGGCGGCTTTCCAACCGACTGACGAAGGCTTCCAGGCAACGGTCGATGGGCAGTGGGGCCGGTTCGCACTCTCGGTTCCCCTGATGGGCAGTTTTAACGCCAGCAATGTACTGGCCGCCATGGCCACCGTCCTGACCCTGGGGGTGCCGGTTGAACGAGTGCAGCAGGCAGTGGCCAGGCTGGCCCCACCACCGGGTCGCCTGGAACGGTTCAGTAGTGACCGCGGCGTACGGGTTGTCGTCGATTATGCGCACACGCCCGATGCGCTGGCGAATGCGCTGGCGGCACTGCGCCCCCACGTGGCGGGCCGGCTGATTTGCGTGTTCGGCTGCGGCGGCGATCGTGACAGCGGCAAACGGCCGGACATGGCCCGGGAAGCCGAGAAGCTGGCTGACGTCATCATCGTGACCGATGACAATCCCCGGAGCGAACATCCGGCGGCTATTGCCCGGGACATACTGGCCGGATTCTCCGGCCCCGAACGGGCGACGGTGATCCACGATCGTGGTCAGGCCATTCAGGAAGCCATCCGTTCAGCGACCATGGATGACCTGGTGTTGGTGGCCGGAAAAGGGCATGAGGCATACCAGGAAATCGCCGGTCAGAAAATGCCGTTCAACGACGCCGAGCAGGTTCGGCACGCCCTGAACCTGAATGGGGGTGTGGCATGATGCGGTCGTTCTCGCTGGCGGAGGCCCTGCGCTGGACCCAGGCGCAGTCTGCCACGAACAACCTGGAGCGTTATCGGGTTGAGGGTGTATCCACAGACACCCGGTCCCTCGAAAAAGGGCAGTTGTTCGTCGCGCTGCGTGGTGAGCACTTCGATGGTCACCGATTCCTCGGCGCAGCGCTTGAACGAGGCGCCTGCGGTGCCGTGGTGGACGTGCCCGACGACACCCTTGTACTGCCTCAACTGGTTGTGGCTGATACGCTGGAGGCCCTCGCCCGACTGGCCGAGGCGAACCGTCGCGAATGTCCGGCCCCGCTGGTTGCGATTACCGGCAGCAGTGGCAAGACCACCGTCAAAGAGATGGTGGCTGCTGCCCTGTCCCGGATGGGCCCAACGCTCTCAACCAGGGGCAATCTGAATAACCACATCGGGGTGCCCCTGACCCTGTTCGGCCTTTCCCCGGAGCACCGTTTTGGCGTGATCGAACTGGGCGCCAGCGGTCTCGGCGAAATTGCACATACCGTAGCCATGACCCGTCCCCAGGTGGCGATATTGACCAATGCCGGGCAGGCACACCTCGAAGGGTTTGGCAGTTACGACAACATTGTCGAGGCCAAAGGGGAAATCATTGAAGGCGTCGTCGAGGGTGGCCTGGTGGTATTGAACCGCGATGATCCGGCGTTTGGGCGCTGGCGCGCACGGGCGGGTGAACGACGAGTGGTGAGTGTCAGCCGGCAGGCTCATCCGGAGGCGGATTACGGCGTTGTCGCCGAACGGGCGAAAACCGGTGGTTGGCACATGCGGGTTACCGGACCGAATGGCTGGGGTTGCACGGTCAGCCTGGCCCTTGAGGGTGAGCACAATGTCACCAACGCCCTGTTGGCGATGGCGGCAGCGCGGGATCTGGGCGCCTCCGATACCGCCATCGTTGAAGGCCTGTCTGCGGTGCAACCGGTGAATGGCCGCCTGCAGATGCTGACGTTGTCTCCGGAGTTGACGGTCATTGATGACAGCTACAACGCCAATCCCGCTTCCATGAAAGCGGCTTTGCGGGTGTTGTCGGAGCGGCCGGGCCTGCGCGTGGCAGTGTTGGGTGCCATGGCAGAGCTGGGTGCCGAGGCGGATGCTTTGCATCGGGAAGTGGGGGAATGCGCGCGCCAGGAGGGCATTGAACATCTGCTGACGGTTGGTGACGGCTGTCGGGGTTATGTCGAAGGCTTTGGCCCTGCGGCAACGTCCTGCCAGTCACACGAAGAGGCGGTTGATACGATCCTCCGGCATAAAGGTGCTCCGGTGACCGTGCTGGTGAAAGGTTCTCGCAGTTCTGCCATGGAACGCGTGGTGGAGGGAATTAAAACAAAGGTGAATAACGCATGCTGCTCTGGCTGACAGAGGTTCTATCACAATATTTTTCGGCGCTGACGATGTTTCAGTACCTCACCCTGCGCGGGATTCTGGGTACGCTGACGGCGTTGCTGATTTCCCTGATCATCGGCCCGGTCATGATTCGCAAACTGAGCCAGTATCAGATTGGCCAGGCGGTTCGCGACGACGGTCCGCAAACCCATCTGAGCAAAGCGGGCACACCCACCATGGGTGGGGCGTTGATTCTGGTGGCTATTGGCATCAGCACGCTGCTGTGGGCGGACCTCGGTAACCGCTATGTCTGGGTCACTCTTCTGGTCACACTGCTGTTCGGTGCCATTGGCTGGGTTGATGACTATCGCAAGGTGGTTGAACGCAACCCGCGGGGTCTTCCGGGGCGCTGGAAGTACTTCTGGCAGTCGGTGGTCGGTGCGTCTGCGGCAATCGTGCTGTACTTCAGCTCCGCGTTGCCGCAAGAGACCTCGCTGTACGTGCCTTTTGTCAAAGAGGTGTCACTGACTCTGGGCCCGGTACTGTTCATCCTGCTGAGCTATTTCGTGGTTGTTGGCAGCAGCAATGCGGTGAATCTGACCGATGGCCTTGATGGCCTGGCTATTATGCCCACCGTTATGGTGGCGGGTGCCCTGGGTATATTCGCCTATGTCTCCGGCCACGCCCAGTTCGCCAATTATCTGTTGATACCGCACCTGCCGGGCACTGGTGAGCTGATTGTGTTCTGCGGCGCCCTGGTCGGCGCCGGGCTTGGATTTCTCTGGTTCAACACCTACCCGGCACAGGTCTTCATGGGCGACGTGGGTGCGCTGGCGCTCGGTGCCGCGCTTGGTGTTGTGGCCGTCATCGTTCGCCAGGAAATCGTGCTGTTCATCATGGGCGGTGTGTTTGTCATGGAGACGATATCCGTGATTCTGCAGGTCGCGTCATTCCGGCTGACAGGGCGCCGGATATTTCGCATGGCGCCCCTGCATCATCATTTTGAGCTCAAGGGCTGGCCGGAGCCGCGCGTTATTGTCCGGTTCTGGGTGATTACCGTGGTTCTGGTTCTGATTGGCATTGCCAGTCTGAAAATACGATAGGGCGTTGCATCGATTATGAGTGTCATTGTTTCGGATCGTCGCACATTGGTGGTAGGGCTCGGTAAAACCGGGCTTTCCTGCGTGCGCTATCTGTCCGAACAGGGCCGGGATGTGTCGGTGGCGGACAGCCGAATGACGCCGCCGGGCCTGGATGAATTAAAGGCTCGTTGGCCAGACCTTCCGGTGTACCTTGGCCGCTTCGACGCCGAGCTGTTTGCCGGCTTCAACGAGCTGGTGGTCAGCCCGGGCATCAGCATCGCCGAGCCGGCCATTGCGGAAGCGGCCAAAGGCGGTGCGCAGATCCGTGGTGATATCGATCTGTTTGCCGAAGCCGCCGATGCGCCGGTCATTGCCATCACCGGCTCCAATGGCAAGACCACAGTGACCACACTGGTCGGCGAGATGGCACGGGCCGCCGGCCGCCAGGTACAGGTGGGGGGTAATATCGGCACCCCCGCCCTTGACCTGCTGGGACAAGGCGCGGATCTCTATGTTCTGGAGCTGTCGAGCTTTCAGTTGGAGACCACCCGGGAACTCAACGCCGAGGCCGCGACGGTGCTGAATGTCAGTGATGATCACATGGACCGTTACGTCAACAAGATGGCGTATTTTCAGGCCAAACAGCGCATATTCCGCGGTTGCAGGAATGCCATCGTGAATCTGGACGATGCCCTGAGCACACCGATGGCCAGGGATACCCTGAGGTTCCTGTGTTTCGGCTTTCATCGTGTGAATCCGGAGACCTTCAGTACCCGGGATGATGATGAGGGAGCCTGGATAACGTTCGGCTTCGACAATCTGATACGGGCCAGCGATCTTCGGTTGATGGGTCGCCACAACATCAGCAATGTGATGGCGGCGCTGGCCCTTGGCCACGCGGTGGGTTTGCCGATGGATGCGATGTTGCAGGTCGCCCGGGCATTCCGGGGTCTTCCCCACCGCTGTGAGTTCGTTCGTCACCTGGATGGCGTGGACTACATCAACGATTCCAAGGGCACCAACGTGGGTGCCACTGTGGCGGCGATTGAAAGCCTGGTGCCGGATCACGGCAAAGTGGTTCTGATTGCCGGAGGCGATGGCAAGGGGGCGGACTTTGCCGCGTTGCAGGCGCCGGCCATGTTGCATTGCCGGTGCGTGGTGCTGATTGGCCGCGATGCCGGACAGATAGCCGGTGCACTCGGGGGGCAGGTTATGGTTCGCCACGCCAGCTCGCTGGCGGCGGCGGTATCCGAGGCGGCGGCGGTAGCCGAGGCTGGAGATCGTGTTGTGCTGTCTCCCGCCTGTGCCAGTTTTGACATGTTCCGCGATTATGGCGATCGCGGAGATCAGTTCCGGACCCTGGTGGAGGCGCTGTGATGCAGGCGGGCGTTTCGACTCCGAACCGGCGGCAATGGCTGGGCCAGATTCAACCGTTGCCAATGCTGGTGATCAGTGCCGCGGCCCTGCTGGTGATAGGCGTGGTGATGATCTCGTCCGCGTCCATGGACATGGCGGCGGAAACCATGGGGAACAGCTACCACTACGTGATCCGGCAACTGGTGTTTGCGGTTATGGGCGCCACGCTGGCCCTGGTCGCTGCGAACGTACCAATCTCCTGGTGGGAGCGCAGTGGTTGGCTGCTGCTGGGAATTGGTCTGCTGTCGCTGATCCTGGTACTGACTCCGCTGGGGCGCACGGTTAATGGATCCACACGCTGGATCCCGTTCGGGCTGTTTAACGTCCAGGTGTCCGAGGTGGCCAAGCTGTGTCTTATTGCCTATCTCGCCGGTTATGTGGTGCGTCGGCGGGAGGAGCTGCTGAATACCTGGGCGGGGTTCCTGAAACCGCTGGTGGTACTGGGTGTGGCCTCGGTACTGCTGGTTATTCAGCCCGATTTCGGAGCCACGGTCGTGCTGGTCACCGCAGCCGCGGGCATGATTTTCCTGAGCGGGGTCCGGCTAAGCCGGTTCGTGCCGCTGATCGCGGTGCTGGTGGTGATCGGGGCCCTGCTGATCGTTACCCAGCCATACCGCCTGAAGCGGGTCGTCAGCTATCTGGATCCCTGGAAGGACCAGTTCAACACCGGTTACCAGCTCACCCAGTCATTGATTGCCTTCGGCCAGGGGGAATGGACGGGTGTCGGGCTGGGGAACTCGGTGCAGAAGTTGTTTTATCTGCCAGAGGCCCACACCGATTTCATCTTCGCCATTATCGCCGAGGAGTTCGGGCTGGTCGGCTCATTACTGGTACTCGGCCTGTTCACAGTCCTGGTGGTCGCCGGTTTTGTGATCGCGCGCAGGGCGGAAAAGGCCGAGATGCCGTTCGCCGCCTGCTATGCCTATGGGATCAGCCTGCTGGTGGGCCTGCAGGCCGGCATCAACATGGCGGTCAGCACCGGCCTGTTGCCGACCAAGGGGCTGACCCTGCCGCTGGTCAGTTACGGTGGCTCAAGTCTGATGATCATGTCTATTTGCCTGGGCGTTCTGGCCCGGGTGGAAATGGAACGGCTGGACAAGGAGAAACGCAGCCGGGAGTCGACCGCGCCAAAACAGCGCGGGGGAGCAGCCTATGACTAGCCCGCGCCGTTTCCTGATGATGGCAGGAGGTACCGGTGGCCATGTTTTCCCGGCCCTGGCCACCGCACGAGCACTTCAGGCGAGAGGGCACGAGGTGCACTGGCTGGGTGCCAGTGGCGGAATGGAGCAGCGATTGATTGAAGGCACCGATATTGCGCTTTCGCTGATTCATATTTCCGGTCTCCGTGGCAAGGGCAAGCTGGCCCTGTTCGCGGCACCCTTCCGCCTGATGCGCGCGCTCGGTGAGGCCTATACCGTTTTGCGTCGGATTCGTCCGGATTGCGTGGTGGGCATGGGCGGGTTCGTGACGGGCCCGGGTGGTTTGGCTGCCTGGCTGACGCGCACGCCATTGGTGATTCATGAACAGAATGCCGTCGCCGGGCTGACCAACCGGCTTCTTGTGCGCTTCGCGGCTACGGTACTGGAGGCGTTCCCCGGTAGCTTTGGTTCAGACGTGGTTACCCGGTGTACCGGAAATCCGGTGCGGGGTGACCTGGCCACGCTGCAGGAACCCGGGCAGCGTATGGCCGGCCGTGGCGGCGCTTTGCGCCTGCTGGTGGTGGGAGGCAGTCTCGGGGCCCGGGTGTTTAATGATCAGTTGCCCGAAGCACTGGCTCTGCTGCCTGAGTCGGAGCGGCCGGAGGTGAGGCACCAGTGCGGCGAAAAAAATCTGGAAGCGGCCCGGTCGGCCTATGAGCAGCAGGGTGTGGATGCCCGAATTGAGCCTTTTATCCGGGATATGGCCGAAGCCTATCAATGGGCGGATGTCGTGCTTTGCCGGGCCGGAGCATTGACGGTGTCGGAACTGTGCGCCGCCGGCATTGGCGCGGTGCTGGTGCCGTATCCGCACGCAGTGGACGATCACCAGACCCGCAACGGCCAGCAGATGGTAAACGCCGGGGCCGCATTACTGATTCCCCAGTCGCGGCTGACTCCCGCCGTACTGGCAGAGACCCTGGGTGATCTGGCAAAAGATCGTGCCCGGGTTATGAACATGGCGCAGGCAGCGAGAACGCTGGCTCGCCCCGATGCAACGGAGAGAGTCGTGAATTATTGTCTGGAGGCCGCCCATGGCTGATGCAACCAATCCGCCGCTGGTCTATCAAGTGCCGGAAATGCGCCGGATCCGCCATATTCACTTTGTCGGAATCGGCGGGGCCGGCATGAGCGGCATTGCCGAAGTGCTCAAGAACCAGGGCTATGACGTGTCGGGGTCGGACCTGAAAGAGGGCGCCGTTACGGATCGGCTCAAGGCCATGGGCGTCGAGGTGCAGATCGGACACCGGAAACAGAACAGTGCCAGCGCCGACGTGGTGGTGGTCTCGTCCGCGGTGGCGTCGGATAACCCGGAAGTCGTCTCGGCCCGGAGCCGTCGGGTCCCCATCGTGCCCCGAGCCGAGATGCTCGCCGAGATCATGCGCTACCGGCACGGTATTGCGGTCGCAGGAACCCATGGCAAAACCACCACCACCAGCCTGATTGCGTCGGTGCTGGGGGAAGCCGGGCTGGACCCCACCTTTGTCATCGGGGGCAAACTCAATAGCGCCGGCACCAACGCGCAACTGGGCGGCTCCCGGTACCTGGTGGCGGAAGCGGACGAAAGTGATGCGTCGTTCCTGCACCTTACGCCGGTGATTTCAGTGGTCACCAATATTGAAGCGGACCACATGGAAACCTACGGCGGCGACGTCGAGAAACTCAAACAGACCTTCGTGGACTTCCTCCATAACCTGCCATTTTACGGTGTCGCGGTGATGTGTGTGGATGATGGCTACGTGCGGGAGATTATCCCCCGGATTTCCCGGGCGATCATCACCTATGGCATCGACAACCCGGAGGCGGATTACCGGGCGGAAAACATTGCGTCGGACGGCCTGCGTACTCACTTCGTCGTGAAACGCCCCGGGGGGCGCACCGATCTTTCCGTGGCGTTGAAAATGCCGGGCCGCCACAACGTTCTTAATGCCCTGGCGGCGATCGCGGTGGCGACCGACGAGGGCGTGGACGATGCCGCGATCTGTCAGGGTCTTGCCGGGTTTGCCGGTGTCGGCCGTCGGTTCCAGGTGTACGGCGATTACAAGACGCCGAAGGGCACCGTCACGCTGGTGGACGACTATGGCCACCATCCCACAGAAGTTGAGGCGGTGATTCGCGCGGCCAACGATGCCTGGCCCGACCGCCGGTTGGTCATGCTCTATCAGCCCCACCGGTTTACTCGCACCCGGGACCTTTACGAGGATTTCGTCCGGGTTCTGTCGGAGGTCGACGTGCTGTTGTTGATGGATGTCTATTCCGCAGGCGAGCCGGCCATCCCGGGGGCTGACGGCCGGGCGTTGTGTCGGAGCATTCGGCAGCGGGGCACGGTTGAGCCGGTGTTCGTGGAAGACAACAATGAAATCGAGAGCCTGCTGGCCAATGTGCTGCAGGATGGCGATCTGCTGATAACCCAGGGCGCCGGTGATATTGGCGGTGTGGCTGCCCGGTTGGCGGCAGCGGGAGTGATTTCAGGTGAGTGAACTGCATCCTGTCGAACCACAGGCCTATCAGGCCGAACCGGACATGGTTCGGGCCCTGGGGCGTGTTGCGGTATTTATGGGCGGTGATTCCGCCGAGCGTGACGTGTCGTTGAAGAGCGGCAAGGCCGTGCTGGCGGCGCTGCTGTCGGCCGGTGTGGACGCCTTTGCCATCGATGTCCGTGGTTGTCTGCTGAAGACCGTGGAAGACCCGGATTTCGACCGGGTGTTCATAGCGCTGCATGGCCGGGGAGGAGAAGACGGTACCCTGCAGGCGATTTTGTCACAGGCCGGCATTCCCTACACCGGCAGTGAAATGATGGCTTCGGCCCTGGCGATGGACAAGCTGAGAACCAAGTACGTGTTCGAGGGCTGTGCGTTGCCCACGCCAAAGTTCCGGACCATGTCGGCCACCGGTCAGGCGGCACGGATTGTTCAGGAACTGGCGCCGCCACTGAGTGTGAAGCCGTCCCGGGAAGGGTCGAGTATTGGCATTCGCAAGGTCACCACGGCGGCGGAACTGGCGGAAGCCTATGAGGCCGCGGCTGCACTGGATCCGCTGGTTCTGGTGGAAGAGTGGATTGAAGGCCCGGAATTCACCGTGAGCCTGCTGCAGGATCAGGCCTTGCCGGCCATCGGCCTGAGCACGGATCACGTGTTCTATGACTACGACGCCAAATACCTGGCTGACGACACCCGCTACCGGATTCCCTGTGGCCTGGCGCCTGAGGATGAGCTGCGGCTGCAGCAACTGGCCCTGGATGCCTTCCGTGTGGTTGGCTGCCGTACCTGGGGGCGTGTCGACATCATGCAGGATGCCCGGGGGGGCTTCTGGTTGCTGGAGGTCAACACCGTGCCCGGTATGACCGATCACAGTCTGGTGCCGATGGCGGCAAAGGCAGCGGGTATCAGTTTCGAAGAACTGGTGGTCCGGATTCTCGAGGACACCCTGGAGGGAGCGGATGTTTGACACTGTGCTGATCCGGAGTCGGGCGGTACCGTCCGATCCCCCGCGGCGGCGGGGGGCAACCACCCTGGGGCCGGAGCGGAACCGGTTTGGCGTGTTGAAAGCGGTGCTTGCCGCCGTGCCATGGCTCCAGGTGGGTATGGGGGCGGCCATTGTGCTGCTGGCAGCGCTGGTGCCCTGGGGCACCGGCAAGGTGTTGGCTGCCATGGATCAACAGATTCTGGCGATTGATGTGCATGGGGAGTTTGCCGGCGACAGCAAGGTTGCCATCGAACGTCACGCCAGCAACTGGATTGGCAAGAGTTTCTTTTCCTCGGACCTGTCGGAGATCAAGGCAAGCCTCGAGCAACGCCCCTGGGTCGAGTCGGCCGCGGTACGCCGGGTCTGGCCGGATCGCCTGGCCATCGATATCCGTGAGAAAAAGCCATTGGCCTATTGGAGCGATGGCCGGCTGGTGAGCCGCAATGGTGAATTGTTCGCCCCGCGTAACCCGGAAGTGGCTGGTGGGCTACCCCGGCTGGCGGGGCCCGATGAGCGGGTCCGGGATGTCATCAATATGGCGCAGGCCATGAATAAGACACTGGTTAGTCACGGTCTCGGATTTGCGGGGCTGGCACTGGAACACCGGGGCGCCTGGACCCTGCGGCTGACCAACGGCATTGAAGTGGTTCTGGGGCGGGACCAGGTGGAGCAGCGGTTTGAGCGGTTTATCACGGTATACGAAAGCCGGCTTGCCTCACGGTCGGACGAAGTCACTCGGGTTGATGCCCGCTACACCAACGGGGTGGCGGTGCAATGGAAGCAGGCGAAGGCCACTTCCGGCCCGAAATCATAGCAACACACAATTCAGACCTACGGTTTGGTGGAACACATGTCATCGGTTGAAACGGAAAACATGATCGTCGGCCTCGATATCGGAACCTCGAAAGTGGTGGCGATTGTCGGCAAGCGCAAGATGGACGGCACCATTGAGGTGGTGGGCATTGGCTCTCATCCGTCCCGGGGCCTGAAGCGGGGTGTCGTGGTTAACATCGAAACCACCGTGCAGGCAATCCAGCGCGCCGTGGAAGAGGCGGAATTGATGGCGGGCTGCCGAATTCACTCGGTTTACGCCGGGATTGCCGGAAGCCACATCAAGAGCCTCAACTCCCATGGCATCGTTGCCATTCGCGACCGGGAGGTCACCCAGGCGGACATTGACCGGGTTATCGATGCCGCCCAGGCCGTGGCGATTCCGGCCGACCAGAAAATCCTGCACATCCTGCCCCAGGAGTTCGTGATCGACAGCCAGGAGGGCATCAAGGAACCCATGGGTATGTCTGGCGTGCGGCTGGAGGCCAAGGTTCACCTGGTGACTTGTGCGGTCAACGCCGCCCAGAACATTGAGAAGTGTGTTCGTCGCTGTGGTCTGGATGTGGATGACATCATTCTGGAGCAATTGGCGTCGAGCCACGCCATTCTCACCGAAGACGAGAAAGAACTGGGTGTCTGTGTCGTGGATGTCGGTGGCGGAACCACCGATATCGCCGTGTTCACCGGTGGCGCCATTCGTCACACCGCGGTCATTCCGATTGCCGGGGATCAGGTGACCAATGACATTGCCATGGCACTGCGAACACCAACGCAGAACGCCGAGGAAATCAAGATCAAGTATGCCTGCGCACTGACACAGCTGGCCGGCGCCGACGAAACCATCAAGGTGCCAAGCGTCGGTGATCGCGCGCCCCGGGATCTGTCCCGGCAGGCCCTGGCCGAAGTGGTCGAGCCCCGTTACGAGGAATTGTTCACCCTGGTGCAGTCGGAACTCCGGCGCTCCGGGTTCGAGGATCTGATTCCGGCGGGCATCGTGATTACAGGCGGCTCCTCCACCATGGAGGGCGTGGTGGAGCTGGCCGAGGAAATCTTCCACATGCCGGTACGGCTGGCCTGTCCGCAGGCTGTCTCTGGCATGACGGAGGTTGTTAACAACCCCATCTACGCCACGGGCGTCGGGTTGTTGATTCACGGGTTCCGCCAGATGGATCTGGGGCGGACACCCGCGCTCAAGGGTGAAGATGCACCCTCGCTGTTTGAGCGCATGAAAGCCTGGTTTACCGGTCATTTCTGACGGTGCCGGGAGTGCAGTAAACGAAGGTATCTCGAAAACACAATCTCGAACAAACAGCCTGCGAAAAGGCTGTAAAACAGCACGAAGGAGTAGGGGAAATGTTTGAACTCGTCGATAATGTCCAGCAAAACGCTGTCATTAAAGTCGTTGGTGTAGGCGGAGGCGGCGGTAACGCCGTTCGTCATATGCTCAACAGCGACATCGAAGGTGTGGAATTCATCTGCGCCAACACCGATGCTCAGGCACTGACTGATATGGACGCGCGCCAGATCATTCAACTGGGCGGCAACATCACCAAGGGTCTGGGGGCTGGCGCCAATCCGGAGGTCGGTCGCCAGTCCGCCCTGGAAGATCGTGATCGTATTGCCGAGGCGATCAAGGGCGCCGATATGGTTTTCATTACCGCCGGCATGGGCGGTGGCACGGGAACCGGCGCTGCTCCGGTAGTGGCCGAAGTGGCCAGGGAGCTGGGCATCCTTACCGTGGCGGTCGTTACCAAGCCGTTCATGTTCGAGGGTGGCAAGCGCATGAGCGTCGCCGAAAGCGGGCTGAGGGAACTCGAAGAGAGTGTTGACTCCCTGATCACCATCCCCAACGAAAAGCTGTTGGCAGTGATGGGCAAGAAAACCAGCCTGCTGGATGCCTTTGCAGCCGCCAACGACGTTCTGCTCGGCGCGGTTCAGGGCATTGCTGATCTGATTACCCGCAACGGCATGATCAACGTCGACTTTGCCGACGTGAAAACCGTGATGTCCGAAATGGGCATGGCGATGATGGGGACGGCCCGGGCCACCGGCGAAAACCGAGCCCGAGAAGCTGCCGAAGCGGCAATCCGCAGCCCGCTGCTGGAAGACATCAACCTGCAGGGCGCCAAGGGTATCCTGGTCAACATCACGGCGGGCATGGACCTCAACCTGGGCGAATTCTCCGAGGTTGGCGACATTGTGCGTGAGTTTGCGTCTGACTCCGCAACCGTGGTGGTCGGTACCGTGATTGATCCGGAAATGACGGACGAGCTGAAGGTAACCGTGGTGGCCACGGGCCTGGGAGGCGATCGCGAGAAGCCGACCAAGGTGGTGGATAACACCCGCACACTGGACGGCAAAACCGATTACAACCAGTTGGACCGGCCCGCAGTTCTGCGTCGGCGGGCAGTATCCCGCGGCAACGTGGCCATCGACCAGAGCAAAGAAAGCGAGGAGCAGGGCGTCGACTATCTCGATATTCCCGCATTCCTCCGGCGCCAGGCTGACTGATAATCTCTCACAGGTGTGATCCGGTCGCGGATTTTCCGCGAAAAAAGGAACCGAATGGCCGGTGACAACGTGGGCTGATGACCGAACGTAGGCTTATTGTAAAGTTGATGCAAAGCCGGGTTGGTTAAATGGTACTCAGTCTAACTTTCTGGTATTCTCCGGGCAGATTTTTGCCCAGAATAGCGACATTTTGTGACGGAATGATGAACCGATGATCAGACAACGGACACTAAAAAACACTATCCGTGCTACTGGCGTTGGCCTGCACTCGGGGGAGAAAGTGTATCTTACCCTGAAGCCGGCGCCGGTAGATTCGGGCATCATCTTCCGGCGGACCGATCTGGACCCTGTGGTCGAGATTCGTGCCTGCGCGGAAAATGTGGGTGAGACCATGCTGTCCACGACGCTGGTAAAAGACGGTGTCCGTGTGGCCACAGTGGAACATCTGCTGTCAGCCATGGCTGGTCTCGGTATCGATAACTGCTTTGTGGAGCTCAGCGCGTCGGAAGTGCCGATTATGGATGGCTCGGCCGGTCCGTTCGTGTTCCTGCTGCAGTCCGCCGGCATTGCCGAACAGGACGCTGCCAAGCGATTTATCCGCATCAAGCGAGAAGTGACTCTGGAAGAGGGCGACAAGAAGGCAACCTTCCTGCCGTTCGAAGGCTTCAAGGTCAGCTTCGGGATTGATTTCGATCACCCGGTCTTCAAGGGCCGCGCCCAGACCGCCACTGTCGACTTCTCAAGCACGTCTTTCGTGAAGGAAGTCAGCCGCGCGCGGACCTTCGGTTTCATGCGTGACATCGAGAAGCTGCGCGCCATGAACCTGGCGCTGGGTGGCAGTGTGGATAACGCGATCGTGGTTGACGACTACAAGATTCTGAACGAAGACGGTCTTCGTTACGATGACGAGTTCGTCAAGCACAAGGTACTGGACGCCATTGGTGACCTGTATCTGCTGGGCAACAGCCTGATCGGTGAGTTCCGCGGCATCAAGTCCGGTCACGATCTGAACAATAAGCTGCTGCGCAAGCTCAAGGCGGAAGAAGATGCCTGGGAAGTGGTTACCTTCGATGACGAGGCGACCGCGCCCATCTCTTATATGAAACCTGTGCTGGCGGCCCAGGGTTAAAGCAGGAGGCTTTAATCCCGGACGTGGCTTGCGAGTTTTTCGAGAACCTCGCGTAGTTTTTTATCCTTCGTGTGCCCGGCTTCTTCTTCGAGAAGCCGGGCATTTTCTTTGCTGAGCGGCATCTTTCTGAATGGCGCCTGCTCCCGGAACCGGGGGGGCACTACCTTTACCTTCAGCTTCCAGACGAAACGAAAGAGTTCGTTTTCCCGGAGCTTTTCCATGATTTCATGCTGGCGGAAGCGGATCTGACTGGCCTTGCCGGCGCTCTCCGCCGACAACACAATCTCTCCCTCGTGGCAACTGACGAAGCGTGTGCCCTCGGCCAAGGCGGGCGGCAGTGACGCCAGTACCTGCGCCTCGGCTTGCTGGTGATGCTCGGCTTTAGCCACCAGTTCTTTCAGTACCGGTGCGCCGCCGAGCTTCCCAAGGGTTATTTTTTGCTCATTTTTCGGCTTCATGGGGCGGTTTTTCTCGACGGCTCCGTTTACGATTGGTTACACTTCGGCACGGTTTGTGCGTAGCACCAGCATGACACTCGTTTTACATTGTCGTAAATGAGTATGTCTACCGGGCGCTACGATTTTTCAGTACGTAGTTGTTGCTAAGGAGGGCAGACCCACTCGGAATTTTTCCGGGTCGCAACACTACAGGACACGGTTGCGGCTCATCGATGAAACCAGATGATAATATGAACATTATTCTTGTGGGCAGGCACCACGGTAAGTCGCGAGTGCTGCCACTGAATCTGCCGGCGGTCGTCGGCCTTGTTGTGTGTGCGCTGGCGATGTTGACGGGAGCCGGATGGTCTGGCTATCAGGTGGCTGTCAACCGGATGGAAGCGGCTGAGCCAACACCCTCTGAGCTGGTCAGTCGCTGGCAGGCCAGATTGGCCGAGCAACAGCAGACCCTGGCCCAGGTGAGGCTGGAAACCCAGCAGCAGATTGATGCGCTTACCCTCCGCCTTGGCGAGATGCAGGGTCGGTTATTGCGCCTGGATGCTTTGGGTCAGCGCTTTGTCGAGAACGGCCTGGTTGCCAGTGAAGAGTTCAATTTCGATGAGCCTGCGGCGGTGGGTGGTCCGGAAGGCAAGAGCTCCCGTGAATCCTTTACGGCACCCGGCCTGATCGCAATGATTGAAAGAATGGAAACTCAGTTGGCCGACCGGGAACAACAGTTGCGCCTGCTCGACAAGCTGGCGTCGCGTCAGAAACTGGAAGAAGAGCGTTATGTGGAAGGCCGCCCCATTACCTGGGGCTGGTTGTCATCAAAGTACGGTTACCGTTCCGATCCGTTTACCGGTAAGCGCACCTGGCACGACGGCGTCGATCTGGCGGGCAAGGAAGGCAGCGATATCATTGCGGTGGCCGGCGGCGTCGTAACCTGGGCAGGCGAGCGCTACGGTTATGGCAACCTGGTGGAAATTGATCATGGCGATGGCCTCGTTACCCGCTACGGCCACGCCAAGGCTGTCAAGGTGAAAGTCGGCGATGTTGTCCAGAAAGGGCAGGTGATCGCCCTGATGGGAAGTACCGGGCGCTCCACAGGCCCCCACGTGCACTTTGAGGTTCTGGCTAATGGTCGCTCAAAGGATCCGGTAAAATATATTGCACGGTCTGACCGTTAACCGGAAATGCCCCCCGGGAGCGCGCCGATGCGCTCTTGCTTCCGTTCTTATCCCCGTGTTGTCGCACCAAACCGCGCCGGTGTGCGCTCTGCCTTTTGTCCTGTTACAAAATAAGGTTAGAATGCCGGCTTCCTCCGTTTAATCAAAGAAGCAGTGGTCTATGTTCACGAAGCTTGCAACGAAGATGTTCGGCAGTAAAAACGCCAGGGAAATCAAGAGAATGCGCAAAACCGTTATGCGCATCAATGAGCTTGAAGAGCAATTTGGCAACCTGTCCGACTCCGAGCTGCAAGGCAAGACGGTCGAGTTTCGCCGTCGTCTTGACGAAGGTGAAACTCTGGATGCACTGCTCCCGGAGGCTTTTGCCACGGTGCGTGAGGCGGGGCGCCGAGTCATGGGCATGCGTCATTACGATGTTCAGATGATCGGTGCCATTACTCTCCATGAAGGGCGTATCGCCGAAATGAAAACCGGTGAAGGCAAGACCCTGGTGGCGACGGCGTCGGTCTATCTCAATGCGCTACCCGGTAAGGGCGTGCACGTGGTCACGGTAAACGATTATCTGGCCAGCCGTGACGCCGAATGGATGGGCAAGCTCTACCGGTTCCTCGGGCTCCAGGTGGGGGTGGTTGTCGCCGGGCAAGCACCTGAAGACAAGCGCCAGGCGTATCAGGCGGATATCACCTACGGCACCAACAACGAGTTCGGCTTCGACTATCTTCGCGACAACATGGCGTTCAGTACCGAGGACAAGGTTCAGCGGGGTCTGTATTACGCCATTGTGGACGAGGTTGACTCCATCCTGATCGATGAAGCCCGCACGCCACTGATTATTTCCGGTGCGGCGGAAGACAGCTCGAAGCTGTATCAGGCTATCAACGAGTTGATCCCAAGCCTGGAAGAAGGCGAGGTGAGCGAAGAAGGCGAGCCCAGTGGTGATTTCACCATTGACGAAAAATCCCGTCAGGTCGAACTTACCGAGGCCGGCCATGAACGGGTCGAAGAGCTGCTGCTGAGCCGTGGCCTGCTTGAAGACGGCGAGAGTCTGTACTCGGCGGCCAATCTCAGCCTGCTGCATCATGTGCACTCGGCGCTGCGTGCCCACCACTTGTTCCAGAAAGACGTGGACTACATTATTCAGGGTGGCCAGGTCGTCATCGTGGATGAACACACTGGCCGGACCATGCCGGGCCGGCGCTGGAGTGAGGGTCTGCACCAGGCGGTCGAAGCCAAAGAGGGCGTGAAGATCCAGGCGGAAAGTCAGACCCTGGCCTCGACCACCTTCCAGAACTATTTCCGACTGTACGACAAGCTCGCCGGCATGACCGGTACCGCCGATACCGAGGCGTTCGAATTCCGCCAGATCTATGGCCTTGACGTGGTCGTCATCCCGCCCAACAAGCCGATTCAGCGGATCGACTACAACGACCTGGTGTATCTGACCCAGGAAGAAAAATTCCACGCCATCATTGACGAAATCAAGGACGTGACCGCGGAGGGGCGGCCCATCCTGGTGGGTACCGCGTCTATTGAAGCGTCGGAACTGTTGTCCATGCTGCTGAAGAAGTCGCGGATCGACCACAAGATTCTGAACGCCAAGCAACACGAGTCCGAAGCCCATATCATTGCCCAGGCTGGCCGCCCTGGTGCGGTGACCATCGCCACCAATATGGCGGGTCGGGGAACCGACATTGTGCTGGGCGGTAACTGGGAACACGAAGTGGCGGCTATGGACAACCCGTCGGAAGAAGAGGTGGCACGGCTGAAGGCCGAGTGGACCGAGCGCCACAATCAGGTGCTGGACGCAGGCGGCTTGCACATTATCGGTACCGAGCGCCATGAATCCCGCCGGATTGATAACCAGCTGCGTGGTCGCGCTGGTCGTCAGGGTGACCCGGGGTCGTCCCGTTTCTTCCTGTCTCTGGAAGATAACCTGATGCGTATCTTCGCGCCGGACCGGGTCAAGAGCCTGATGCAGGCCATGGGCATGAAGAAGGGTGAAGCCATCGAGCACCGGATGGTCACCAATGCCATTGAAAAGTCTCAGCGCAAGGTGGAAGGCCGCAACTTCGACATGCGTAAGACGCTGCTGGAATACGATGACGTTGCCAACGACCAGCGTACCGTCATCTACGATCAGCGAAACGAGGTGATGTTGTCCAACGACATCTCGGACATGGTAAAGACGGTCCGGGAAGATGTGGTGGATACCCTGGTCAGCGAGTATATTCCGCCCCAGAGCATGCCGGAGCAATGGGATATCGCGGGCCTGGAAACCCAGCTTCAGTCTGAAATGGCCATCGACCTGCCTATCCAGACCTGGCTGGAAGAAGACAACAAACTGTACGAGGAAAGCCTGCGCCAGAAAATCCTGGACGAGATCGTGGCCGCCTACGAGGCCAAGGAAGAGATTGCCGGCGCTGAGGCCATGCGCAAATTCGAGAAGCAGGTGTTCCTGCAGGTGCTCGACACCCTCTGGAAAGAGCATCTGTCGAACATGGATCACCTGCGCCGGGGTATTCACCTGCGCGGGTATGCCCAGAAGAATCCCAAGCAGGAATACAAGCGTGAGGCCTTCAACCTGTTTGAAACCATGCTGGACACCATGAAGCGTGATGTGACCCGGGTGCTGTGCCACGTGCGGGTGCAGAGCCGGGAAGAGATGGAAGAGGTCGAGCGCCGGCGCAAGCAGGAGCTTGAGCAGGAACTGGCCCGTGCCCGCATGCGGCACGACCAGACCAGCGCCACCGCCGAGAGCCAGCGCGATAATGATGGCCAGGGCGCGCAGCAGCCGGCTACCCCGGAGACCTTTGTCCGACAGGAGCGCAAAGTGGGCCGGAACGAACCCTGCCCCTGCGGCTCCGGCAAGAAATACAAGCAATGCCACGGCAAGGTCAGCTAACCGCTGCCAGGTGCCAGTGAGCGTTGCTACGCCCGCACTCTGATGGCATCAGGCTGCGGGTTTTTCTGTTTTATGTGGCCGGTTCGGGCCTGAACACAAGAGGAGAGGCAGGATGGCGGTAGGTCCCGGTACGTTACCCGATTTTTTCCCGGTTGCTGGCGTTAAACTTGGCATCGCCAGCGCGGGCATCAAGAAACCCGGACGCAAGGATGTGGTGGTCTTTGAGTTGGCACCGCAGAGCCGGGTTGCCGGAATCTTTACCCGGAATCAGTTTTGCGCGGCCCCGGTCACCCTGAGTCGCCAGCACCTGGCGCAGGGCGCCCCCCGGTTTCTGTTGATCAATACCGGCAACGCCAACGCGGGTACCGGCAAGCGGGGTATGGTCGATGCCAATGCCTGCTGCGAGGCGCTGGCCAGACACGCAGGTGTCAGCACCACCGAAATCCTGCCTTTTTCAACCGGGGTCATTGGCGAGCCGTTGCCGGTTCAGAAGATAGTCGACGCCCTTCCCGAGGCCCTGGCCAATACCGCTGAAAACCGCTGGGACGAAGCGGCCCGCGGCATCATGACCACGGATACACGCCCCAAGGGCGCCTCCCGTCAGGTAAGCCTGGGCGGGCATACCGTGACAATCTCCGGCATCAGCAAGGGCGCGGGCATGATCCGGCCAAACATGGCGACCATGTTGGGTTTTATCGCCACCGACGCCCGTATTGCTCCCGACGCCCTGCAGATGCTCGCGTCCGAGCTCGGCGAGAATTCCTTCAACCGTATTACCATTGACGGTGATACGTCCACCAACGATGCCTGCATGCTGATCGCCAGCGGCCAGTATTCCGGTCCGGAAATTACCCTCGACAGCCCGCTTCTGCCTGAGTTACGCGTCGCACTTCAGCAGGTGTACCTGGACCTGGCCCACGCCATTGTGCGAGACGGTGAAGGCGCCACCAAGTTTGTCACCATAGAGGTCCGGGGAGCAGACGGGCAGCAGGAAGCTCTGGATGTGGCCTATACCGTCGCCCACTCGCCGCTGGTCAAAACCGCGCTGTTTGCCTCGGATCCCAATTGGGGACGTATTCTGGCGGCCGTTGGCCGGGCTGGTGTCGATGGACTGGACCTTGATGCCCTGGAAATCCACTTGGGGGATGTCTGCCTCGTACGCAACGGCGGGCGCGCAGACGATTACTCCGAAGCCCGTGGCCAGGCTGTGATGAATCGAGAAGAGATCACCATCACCATTGACCTCAAGCGGGGGGACACCACCGAGACGGTGTGGACCTGTGACTTCTCCCACGATTACGTCACCATCAACGCGGAATACCGCACCTGACCATGACAGCCCAGGAAACCGGTGTCCGTGATATTCACGTGGCCGTGGCGGTGATCATCCGTGATGGTCGGGTGCTGATTGCCCGACGCCCGGATCATGTTCATCAGGGC
Source organism: uncultured Marinobacter sp. (assembly GCF_946886895.1). The sequence goes on from NZ_CAMPJO010000002.1 coordinate 37,740, forward strand.
GGGCTGCTGGAGTTTCCGGGCGGCAAGGTCGAGCCCGGGGAGACGGTTCAGGCCGCGTTGGTGCGGGAGATCGAAGAGGAAACCGGGCTGAGTGTGCCCGAGGCGTCACTGGAACCGGTCATCGGGGTTCGCCATGATTACGGCGACAAGCGGGTATTTCTCGACGTCTGGCGCACCCGCTCTGCTTACGGAGATGCCGTGGGGCGTGAGGGGCAGTCGGTGGAGTGGCTATGGCCAGAGCAACTGCGGGACAGTGAGTTCCCGGTGGCGAACCGGCCGATTATCCGGGCCTTGAATCTGCCGGGACTGCTGGCCATTACCGGTGATATTCAAGACGTAGGCCAGGGTCTGGGTGACCTGAAGTCCGCGCTGGCCCGCCAACCGTTGCCGTTAGTGCTGCTCCGGGCCCCGGAACTGACCGAAGCCGATTACCTGGCACTGGCCGGGGCGGTTCTGCCAGCCTGTGAGAGTGCGAGGGCCGATCTGCTTCTGCACGGCGCGTCGGACCGGTTTTTTCAGATTCCCGGCGCCCGGGGGCTGCACCTGCCCTGGCGCGAAGCGGAACGGCTCACCCGCCGCCCCCTGCCCGTCGATGCCTGGCTGGGTGTGTCCTGTCATAACGCCGCTCAGCTTGCTCACGCGGTCGCCCTCGGGGCAGACTACGTCACGCTCGGGCCAGTCCAGCCCACTGCGACCCACCCGGAACAACCGGCCATGGGGTGGTCGATGTTCCGGGAATTGGTGTCTCGGGCACCGGTCCCGGTTTATGGCCTGGGCGGGCTTGGCCCGCAGCAGGTGTCCCAGGCGCGCCAGGCGGGTGGCCAGGGTATCGCAGGCATCCGTTTCTGGTGGTCACCGGTCTGATCAATGTCAGCATGGCCGGGCGCCATCTCTGATAGGCTGATGGTGGTGCCGGTCTGCAATTTCATTTCAAGGTGTACCTGGAGAATCCATGAGCAAGTTGACCCATCTCGACGACAAGGGCGAGGCCCGCATGGTGGATGTGACGGACAAGGCCGTCACCGAGCGCGAAGCCCGTGCGGAGGCCACCATTCGTATGGCACCGGCCACCCTGGCCATGATTGTCGATGGCAGGCACCCCAAAGGGGATGTGCTGGCGGTGGCCCGGATCGCCGGCATCATGGCCGCCAAGAAAACCCACGAACTGATTCCGCTCTGCCATTCCCTGAACCTCACGTCGGTCAAGGTGGAGCTGACCGCGGGCAGCGATGGCGCCTCCGTACATATCCTTACCCGCTGCAAGCTGTCCGGGCAGACGGGGGTGGAAATGGAGGCCCTCACTGCGGCCAGCGTTGCCGCGCTGACCCTGTACGATATGTGCAAGGCGGTGGATCGGGGTATGGAGATCAGCGCGGTGCGCCTGCTCGAAAAGCGTGGTGGTCGCAGTGGTCACTGGCGCGCCGGCGAGGCCTGATCTGGGTCGCTGCGCGGCTCGTACATCCCGGTACTGCACCCCGCCGGAGTCCGATCTGGTGGAGCCACATTACCGGAGGCCGTACGTGTCGAGACTACGCCAAGCTGACCCGCCCGTGATAGAATGCGCGGCCCGATTGACTGAACCACGAGGACACACAGTGGCTGTTCGTTACATCCAGACCTGCCGGTTACCGACTCCGTTCGGGGTGTTTGATATGCACGGGTTCGAGGAACCGGACACTGGCAAAGAGCATATCGCCCTGACTCTCGGGGCGCTGGACAGCGACGAACCCATGCTGGCCCGGACGCATTCCGAATGTCTGACGGGCGATGCCCTGTATAGCATGCGCTGCGATTGCGGCTATCAGTTGGAAGAGGCGTTGCGCAGTATTGCCCGCGAGGGCCGGGGCATTTTGATTTACCTGCGCCAGGAAGGTCGGGGAATTGGATTGCTGAACAAGATCCGCGCCTATCATTTGCAGGATCAGGGAGCGGATACCGTTGAGGCCAATGAGCGGCTTGGTTTTGCGGCCGACCTGCGCGACTACAGCATGTGTAAGGATATGCTGGAGCACCTGGGCATCAAGAGCCTGCGGTTAATGACCAACAATCCCCGCAAGGTCAAGGCGCTGACCTCTTACGGCATTGAAATTGCGGAAAGAGTGCCTTTGCATGTGGGGCGCAATCCGCACAATGAAAGTTACCTCAACACCAAGCAAAGCAAACTCGGCCACTGGTTCGAAACCCACCAGGACGATGACCCCGAGGCCTGATCCCGGGGCCGGGTTGGTTACTTGACGGCCGTCAGGCGTTGATGCTGCAGGCGTTCCATGCGCTCGCGAATGGCCCTGGTAATACCTGTGGCGTCCAGGCCACAGCCGCTCAGCAGCTCACCGTGTTTGCCATGGTCGATAAAGGTGTCGGGAAGGCCGAGTTGCAACAGCGGCATGGACACTTCCCGGACGTTAAGACACTCGGCCACAGCGCTGCCGGCGCCGCCGGCGACCACATTTTCTTCCAGGGTGACCAGCAGTTCGTGCTGTTCCGCCAGTGCCAGTACCAGGCCTTCATCCAGAGGTTTGACGAACCGCATGTCGGCTACCGTGGCGCCCAATGCTTCCGCCGCCGCCAGGGCCGGGCCCAGCAGGGTGCCAAAATTCAGAATGGCAATGCCATTTCCCTCACGGACTCGCCGCCCCTTGCCGATGGCCAGGGGGATCAACTGCTGATGAATCTCGGCGCCGGGGCCGGTCCCCCGGGGGTAACGGACGGCTGCCGGGCCTTCGTACAGCATGCCCGTCTGCAGTAACTGGCGGGTTTCGTTTTCATCAGAGGGGGTCATCACCACCATGTTGGGGATGCAGCGAAGGTAGCTGATGTCGAAGGCACCGGCATGGGTGGGCCCGTCTTCCCCCACCAGCCCGGCCCGGTCAATGGCGAACAGGACATCCAGGTTCTGGATAGCAACGTCGTGGATCAGTTGGTCATAGGCGCGCTGCAGAAACGTGGAGTAGATGGCGACCACCGGTTTCGCACCGTCGCAGGCGAGACCGGCAGCCAGGGTGACGGCGTGTTGCTCGGCGATGGCGACATCGAAATAGCGCTCGGGGAACCGTTGTGAAAACGCCAACAAATCCGACCCTTCGCACATGGCCGGTGTAATGCCTACCACCCGGTCGTCCGCCTCGGCCGAGTCGCACAGCCACTGGCCAAAGACATTGGCGTATTTCGGGCTTTTCGGCGTGGACTTGATGGGTTCCGGCTTGCTGGGTGGCACTGGCTCAATCTTGTTGATGGCGTGATAACCAATCGGATCCGCCTCCGCGGGCGCGAAGCCCTTGCCCTTGGTGGTCACCACATGAAGGAACTGGGGGCCTTCCAGCTCGCGGATATTCTCCAGCGTGTCGACCAGCAACGGCAGGTCGTGGCCATCAATGGGGCCGATATAGTTGAAGCCCAGTTCCTCGAACAGCGTGCCCGGCGCAATCATGCCCTTGAAATGCTCTTCGGTCTTCCTGGCCAGCGCCATCAGCTGCGGGGCACCCTGCAGCACTTTTTTACTGCTGTCGCGCACCTGGTTGTAGGTTCGGCTGGCAAGCAGCTTGGCAAAATAGTTCGACAGGCCGCCCACGTTACGGGAAATCGACATGTCGTTGTCGTTCAGAATGACCAGCATGTCCGCGTGCAGGTGCCCGGCGTGGTTCAGGGCCTCGAAGGCCATGCCGGCAGTCATCGCGCCGTCGCCGATGACCGCGATACTCTTGCGGCCCGTGCCTTGCAGCCTGGCGGCTACCGCCATACCCAGCGCGGCACTGATGGACGTGCTCGAGTGCCCGACACCAAACGTGTCGTAGGGGCTTTCGGCGCGTTTCGGGAAACCGGCCAGACCGCCCTTGCGGCGGATGCTGCCCATCTGCTCACGGCGACCGGTCAGAATCTTGTGGGGGTAGGCCTGGTGGCCCACGTCCCAGACCAGGCGATCCTCCGGGGTTTTGAAGACGTAATGCAGGGCGACGGTCAGCTCCAGTACACCCAGGCCGGCCCCGAAGTGGCCACCGGTCTGGCCCACGGACCAGAGCAGGAACGCCCTGAGTTCCCGTGCCAGCCGTGTCAGCTGCTCAGCCGGCAGTTCCCGGAGCTGGTCGGGCGAATCGATCCGGTCCAGCAGCGGGGTTTGGGGCCGGTTGGCGGGAATTTCCTTGAAAATATAAGTGTCCTGCATCTGCTCGGGTCTTTTCCGGAATGTTCGGCATCTGGCTGACATTATAGGGGAACAGGCGGGCCTGTTTCACACGTGCGTGGCCAGAAATGCGAGTTTGTATCGTGCCAGTGTGCGCCTTCGTGACGCCGGGATTCAATGGGTTCTTGCCACCACGTAATCCGCCATGGCGCGCAGGGACTGTGCCTCGGAGCCGAAACCTTCCAGGCTTTCCAGTGCGCAGGAAAGCAGGGCCGAGAGATGCTCCCGGGCTCCGTCGATACCCAGAAGGGACGGGTAGGTGGGCTTCGAACGGGCGGCATCGGAGCCCCTGGGCTTGCCAATAACGCTGGTGTCCCCTTCGATATCCAGCAGGTCGTCCTGTACCTGGAAGGCCAGCCCCAGGGCTTCGGCGTAACGGGTCAGTGCGCCCAGGTCCTGTGGGCGGATGTCCGGCGCTGTCAGGGCGCCCATGCGCACACTGGCTTCAATCAACGCGCCGGTTTTCTGCCGATGCATGGTTTCCAGCTGGTTGAGCGACAGGGTTTTGCCGACCGACTCCAGATCAATGGCCTGGCCGCCGACCATGCCACTCTGCCCGCTGGCTCCCGACAGTTCCTGAACCATCGCCAGCCGGGTTGCCGGCGCCAGGCCCGGCGCTTCGGCCAGCAAGCCGAAGGCCAGCGCCTGCAGGGCATCGCCCGCCAGGATCGCGGTGGCCTCGTCAAACGCAATATGGGTGGTGGCCCGGCCCCGGCGCAGATCATCGTCATCCATGGCGGGCAGGTCGTCGTGAATCAGGGAATAGGCGTGAATCAGTTCCACCGCACAGGCGGGCGTCAACGCTTCCTCGCCGGACTGGCCCACGGCCCGGGCTGCCGCCAGGCACAGGGCCGGCCGAATTCGCTTGCCGCCGCCCAGAACGCTGTAGCGCATGGCGTCCAGCAGCCGTGTAGAGGCGGCCGGCCGGTCAAGGCACCGTTCAAGCTCGACATCGACGCGGGCCCGGCAGGTGTCGAGAAAATCGACCGCCGATTGGTTCGGGTTGGTCATCAGTCGCTGTCGTCTTCCGTAAAGGGGCGGGTTTCCAGGGTGCCGTCACTGTTCTGCACCAGTTGCTCGACGCGTTGCTCGGCACTTTTGAGGGCCTGCTGGCACTCACGGGTCAGTTTTACGCCCCGTTCGAACGCCGTTAGTGATTGCTCAAGCGACAGCTCACCCTGCTCCAGGTCGCGAACCAGCTTTTCCAGTTCGTCGAGGGATTTCTCGAAATCGGCAATGGATGTGGCGCCTTGTTCACCGGCCATCTGTGGCCCTCCGAATGGGTGGCGAAATTTCGCGGATTATACCAGAGCTTGAAAGCTACCGCTGCCAGTGAAATCGCCGGAATTCACCCTGTACACCTCCGGGCTCCCAGGCCTGTTCAGTCACCTGGATACGGTGGTCATGGGTGATGCTGACCACCGTGGTGGCGCGGGTGCCGTACTGGTCGCCGGCAATGAAGACAGAGGACAGGAATCGTTCAGTCTCCCGGGGCACGCCGGTGTCTGGCAGCAGGTGGTCGGGCGCCGGGGTCGGGTCCTGCAACAGGGTTGTCAGGGTGCGGTGCAGTTCGTCCTGGGATCCGCTGGTGGTTGCGACCGCCTGACCCAGAGCGTCCCGTAAGCGCACCAGCTTGGGCCAGGGCGTTTGCAGCAGGTGATTGCTCAGGCCGTAGGTGCCCTTGTGGACCTGTCGACCGGGATGGGCGTCCCGGTTACTGAAATACCAGCCTCCGGGGCCGGAAAGCGAGACCAGATTGAATCCGGCGTAGCGGTCGGGGTTATCCACCAGCGACTGCTGCAACCGGGCTTCCGGCTCCTGCAATGCCCGCAAGGGCAGCTCACCACGGCTGACCCTGCCGGCCTCGGGAGAGCCCTCCCGGACGTTGGTGACGGCGCTGATCCGGCCATCCCGGGTAACCGCCAGCCAGGTGCCACCGGAGCGCTGGTCGCGACCAGACAGCACCTCGGTGTTCGCCTCGGTCGTCCACCACGCCATGGGCGCAGTCGGCCGTTGGTAGAACTCATCCCGGTTGGCGGCCAGTACCAGCGGAAAGTGGCTGTTCTGGCCAAGGGCAAACGCAATCAGGCACATGGCGGTGGGACTCCCCGGGTTGATGAACGAGCAGGTAATGAACTTGCCAGTGACGGTGTGTATCATACCAGCCTGATTTTCCCGCGTGTGTGATTGGCTGATGAGTCTGGTGTCCGTTTTTGCGCTGTATCTTGCCCTCGGAGCCCTGGCTGGCACCCTGGCGGGCCTGTTTGGCATTGGTGGTGGTCTGGTTATCGTGCCGGCGCTGATCTTTATTTTCGGGCTGCAGGGAATCAGCCCGGACATTGCGGCCCATCTGGCGGTGGGTACATCCCTGGCCACGATTGTGTTCACCTCGCTGAGTTCCATCCGCTCACACGATTCACACGATGCCGTACGATGGGACCTGTTTCGCCCCATGTCTGCCGGGATCGTGGTGGGGGCCGTGGCGGGCGCCTGGACCGCCTCCTTCCTGAGCGGCCCCGAGCTCGAAGTGGTTATCGGCGGGTTTGTGATCGTTGTCGCCCTGAAAATGTTCACCGGATTCGAGCCTGAGCCCGGCCGTGGTGTACCGGGCCCACCGGGCCTTCGCGTGGCTGGCGGAGGTATTGGCTGGGCGTCGGCCATTTTTGGCATAGGCGGTGGTACCCTGACGGTTCCGTTTCTGAGCTGGTGCAATGTCCGGATGCAACAGGCCGTGGGTACGTCGGCCGCCTGTGGGCTGCCGATTGCCCTTGCCGGCGCGCTCGGCAATGTCTGGACCGGATGGCAAAACCCGGTGCTGCCCGCGTATAGCGCCGGCTTTATTTACCTGCCGGCGATGGTGGGTATCATTCTGACCAGCGTGCTGTTTGCCCGGGTTGGCGCCAATCTGTCCCACCGGCTGGAAGCCCGGGCGCTCAAGCGTATCTTTGCCATCATGCTGTTGCTGGTGGGACTTCGTTTTCTTCTGAGCTGAGAGGTTGTCGATGCTTCAGCATCCCCAGATTGACCCGGTGGCCATTGCCATCGGCCCCCTAAAGATTCACTGGTACGGATTAACATACCTGGTGGGATTCCTGGCCGGATGGTGGCTTGGCCGCCTCCGGGCCCGTAAGCCCTGGTCGCCCATTACCGAAGAGCAAATGGGTGACCTGCTGTTTTATCTGGCCCTGGGCGTGATTCTCGGTGGCCGTTTCGGCTACGTTATTTTCTACAACTTTGATGCCTTCCTGGCAGATCCGCTGTGGCTGTTCCGGGTCTGGGAAGGTGGCATGTCGTTTCATGGCGGGCTACTCGGCGTGATGTTTGCCATGTGGTGGTACGGTCTAAAAGTCGATACCGGGTTCTGGCGGATCGCCGATTTCGTGGCGCCGCTCGTGCCTGTGGGCCTGGGGGCCGGCCGGATTGGTAATTTCATTAACGGCGAACTCTGGGGCAAGCCCACTGATGTGCCCTGGGGTATGGTCTTCCGCACCGCTCCGGATTCCCTGGTCCGACATCCGTCCCAGCTCTACCAGTTTGCCCTGGAGGGCGTGGCGCTGTTTATCATTCTGTGGTGGTTCTCCGCCAAACCCCGCCCGCGCATGGCCGTGTCTGGCCTGTTTCTTGTCTGCTACGGTATCTTTCGTTTCCTGGTGGAATTTGTTCGCCAGCCCGACGCACAGTTGGGCTACCTGGCGTTCAACTGGCTGACTATGGGGCAGGTGCTTTCCTTCCCGATGATTATCGCGGGCGCCACCCTGATGCTTGTTGCCTATCGGAGGAGTGCCGAATGAAAGCCTATCTCGATCTGATGCAGGATGTGGTCGACAACGGGTTCGACAAGGGTGACCGCACCGGCGTGGGCACCCGTTCCGTGTTCGGGCGCCAGATCCGCTTTAACCTGCAGCACGGGTTCCCGCTGGTCACCACCAAGAAGATCCACCTGCGCAGCATTATTTATGAACTGCTCTGGTTCCTGCGTGGCTCCACCGACAACACCTGGCTGGAAGAACGCAAGGTCTCCATCTGGAACGAGTGGGCACTCGAAAACGGCGACCTGGGCCCTATCTACGGCAAGCAGTGGCGCAGCTGGCAGTGCCCCGATGGCAACGTGGTTGACCAGATCAGCGACGTCATCGAACAGATCCGCACCAAGCCCAATTCCCGCCGCCTGATCGTGTCTGCCTGGAACCCGGCGGAACTGCCCGACGAATCCATCGGCCCACAGGACAATGTCCGCCAGGGCCGCATGGCGCTGGCACCCTGCCACTGTCTGTTCCAGTTCTATGTCGCCGGCGGCAAGCTGTCCTGCCAGCTGTACCAACGCAGCGCCGACCTGTTCCTGGGGGTGCCGTTCAACATTGCGTCTTACGCCTTGCTGACGCACATGATCGCCCAGCAGTGTGATCTGGAAGTTGGCGAGTTTGTGCATACGTTCGGCGACTGCCACCTGTACCAGAACCACCTGACCGATGACATTGTCTTTGAGCAACTAAAGCGTGAGCCACGGGCGTTGCCGAATCTCGTCATCAAGCGCAAGCCGGCGAGTATCTTCGAGTACGAACTGGAAGACTTCGAGTTTGAGGGGTATGAGCCTTATCCCGGGATTAAGGCGCCTATTGCGATTTGACCCTCTGCCTGGGTTTGCGGTCCGCTTGGTTTGGTGGTGGCAGAGCATCGGGTGGGGTGTTCCGAAAAACGCTTTGAATACGTCCGTGTACGCTTGGCTCCGCCATCCATGGCTCCGCACATTTTCGGAACACCCCACCCGATGCTCTGCGCTCTAACTGCAGAGAATGCAGATCGAAAAATCTCAGTTGGATAGCTGTCAGCGGTTTGATGCAAGGTTGAACGAAAGAGTTGGAAAAGATGACTCGGGCAGGCTGTTTGAGTGGCCGAATCGCAAGAGGGCGGGGTTACCTCTCCAAAAATGTGCGGAGCCATGGATGGCGGAGCCCAAGCCGCGCATGGATGCCTTGAGGCGTTTTTTGGAGAGGTAACCCCGCCCTCTTGCAGCCCCCAAGTCAGCAGCCCCTGAATCCGAACGCCCAAATCTGAGGACAAAATATGAGAAAAGCCTTAATAGTCGCCATGTCCCGGAACCGGGTCATCGGCCGGAACAACAACTTGCCGTGGTACCTGCCAGGCGATCTTCGCTATTTCAAGCAGGCCACCATGGGTAAGCCCATCATCATGGGCAGAAAAACCTGGGATTCCATTGGTCGGCCGTTGCCGGGGCGGATGAACGTGGTGGTTTCCCGGAACCATGCCTGGGAAGCGCCAGCGGGGACCGTGGCGGCGACGTCATTACAGGAAGCGGTGGTAAAAGCCGAAGCTCAGGCGGAACTCGAAGGCGGCGACGAGGTGATGATCATCGGGGGCGGGCAGATCTACGCCGAGGCGCTGCCGATGGTCGACCGCATGTACATCACCCAGGTGCACGCGGAAGTGGATGGGGATGCGTTTTTTCCGGAAGTGAACTGGGATGAGTGGGAAGAAATCGGACGGGAGGATTTTTCCGCGTCCGATAACAACCCTTACGACTACAGCTTCGTCGTCTATCAGCGCTTGGCGTCGGCCTGACGGGGCGGACGCTTGCCCGCCGGTTTGCCGCCTTTACCGGGGGGCTTGCCCTTCGGGCCAGGGCCGCCACGGCCCTTGGGGCCTTTCTTGAAGCCGGGCTTGTACCCGGGTTTACCGCCCGGGCGGCCACCCTGGCGGTCTCGGCGCGGCGGCGCGCTGGCTGAAATCTCCGGCAGCGCTTCTGGCTGCTCCAGCGGCAGCGAGCCGGGTTGGGATGCCTCCAGCCAGCAGGCCAGAGCACCGGCTACCATTGCCGTGTCCATCTCATTGCGCTCGGCGATCTCATCCAGCAGCGACATCGCTTTTGCCAGCTTGCCATCCTCGGCGAAACCCAGCAGCTGCGTTTCAAACTGCTGTTCGCGCATCTTCTTGAGCTCGACGGGCGAGGGCAGTTGGTAGGACTCCATCGGCGAATTGGTGGCCCGCTCAAGCGTGCGCAACCAGCTGCGCTCCCGGGGCGTGACCAGCAGAATTGCCTTGCCGTCACGTCCGGCGCGGCCGGTACGGCCAACGCGATGAATGTAGGCCTCGGTATCGTAGGGTACGTCATAGTTGATCACGTGAGTGATCCGAGGGACATCCAGACCGCGGGCGGCTACGTCGGTAGCCACGATGATGTCTTTCTTGCCGCGCTTGAGGTCTTCCACGGTCTGCTCACGCTGGCGCTGATTCAGATCGCCATTCAGCGGCGCCACCGCGTGGCCCCGGGCGGAGAGTTTCTCTGCCAGCAACGTGGTTTCCGCCTTGGTGCGCACGAAAATGATGGAGGCGTCGAACGGCTCCACTTCAAGGATTCGGGTCAGGGCGTCCAGTTTGCGCTCGGCGTATACCGGCAGAACAAACTGGGAAATGCGCTCAACCGTGCGGGTTTCGCTTTCGATGCGAACCTCAGTGGCGTTGCGCAGGTAAGTCTGGGCTACTTTTTTGATCTGTGGCGGCATGGTGGCCGAGAACAGAGCGCGCTGGCAGTTCTCCGGCGTCTTCGAGAGAATGGCCTCTACGTCATCGATAAAGCCCATGCGAAGCATTTCGTCGGCTTCGTCCAGAACCAGTGCTTTCAGGCTGTCCAGCTTCAGGGTGCCCTTACGGAGGTGGTCCAACATACGGCCCGGCGTGCCCACGATCACCTGGGCGCCACGGCGAAGGCCCTTGATCTGGGGGTAGAAATCCTGGCCGCCGTAAATTGGCAGCACATGGAAGTTGCGAAACTTGCTGGCGTAGGTGGTAAAGGCCTCGGCCACCTGGATGGCCAGCTCGCGTGTCGGCGCCAGCACCAGAATCTGGGGCTCGGTGACAGAGGCGTCAATTCGGCTCAGCAGGGGCAGCGCAAAGGCGGCCGTTTTACCGGTACCTGTCTGGGCCACGCCCAACAGATGGTTGCCAGCGAGTAGCGCAGGGATTGCCTGAGCCTGGATCGGTGATGGGGTTTCATAGCCAACGGCGGACACAGCTTCAAGTACGGCTGGATCAAGCCCCAGTTCGGCAAAGGACAATTCAGACATTAAGTTACTCGGAATTCGGGAGAGGAGATGCATTGCAGGGCAATGCGTTATTCGCCCTTATACTAGTCGATTTGGTCGATATTTGATAGGCACGATTTTCGGTTAATTGTATGCATTTCCCCTGATCGGGTCCGGAACGGGCTATGGTGACGGGTGCAAATCGATGATGAGCAGAGGAAACCCCGTGAAACCCATAGAAACAGTAAAAGTGTTAGTGGCCAGCGTAATCTCGGTTGTCGTCATGGTGGGTATTGCCCGGTTCTCCTACACACCGATGATCCCGGAAATGGTGGCGGCGCTGGGGCTGAGCAAATCCGTGGTGGGTATGCTGGCAACGGTGAATTACGCCGGCTATCTCACCGGTGCACTCGTGATCACCCGGATCAGCGATCTTGGCCTCAAAGTAAGGTTGTATCAGCTCGGGCTGGTGGTTGCGGTGGTTTCGACGGTCCTCATGGGGTACACCACCAATATGTGGTTATGGTTCGTGTTGCGCTTTGTCTCCGGGCTGAGCACGTCGGCAGGTATGTTACTGGGTGCCGGGCTGCTGATGAGCTGGCTTATCAGGAACAACCAGAAATCCGAGCTTGGGGTGTTCTTCTCGGGCATCGGGCTCGGGATTGTCCTGACCGCCGTGGTGGCTCAACTGATCAAGGACCCGTTTACCTGGGACCAGCAATGGGTGATTTACGGGCTGGTTGCGCTGGTATTGCTGGTGCCTGCCTGGCGCTGGATGCCGGATTACCGGGCCTACGCCTTGCCGAGGACCGGAGCTGGTGCTGCCGGAGCTGAGCGGAGCCGGTTTATCCGAATTCTGCAATTGGCCTATTTCTGTGCCGGGGTCGGCTATGTGGTGACGGCGACGTTCCTGGTGGCCATTGCCGAGTCCATGCCGGAGCTCAGTGGTCACGGCTGGCTGATCTGGCTTATCGCCGGCCTTGCCGCGACACCCGCCTGCTGGCTCTGGGATGTGTTCTCGCGCCGGTGGGGGCAATGGCTGGCGCTGTATCTGGCGTACACACTCAACGCCGTGAGCATTCTGATGCTGATCGTTAATACCAGCATGGCCAGCGTGATGCTTAGCGCAGTGATTTATGGCGCCAGCTTCATCGGTATTGTCAGTATGATGCTGGCGATGGTGGGGCGGGTGTTCCCCGAGAATCCATCCCGGCCCATGAGTCGGCTGACCTTCAGCTATGGCATCGCCCAGATGTTGGCGCCGGCGGTGGTCGGCTATCTGGCCGATGTGGAGGGCAATTACACCAACGGCCTGTGGCTTACCCTGGTTGTGATGGCCCTTGGTGTCGTGGTGCTGCATCTGGCGCGCAAGGCGGAACAGCGGGAGCAGGGCGCGCCCACCCCGGCTCCGTCTCCTGAATAGCTGGCCTCGGGCGCGGTTATTCTATTTCGGCCACGGCGTCGGTGACGGTGCCTGAATCCCGCAGTCCCCCGAAACGCTTGTAGAACTTGTCGCCCGGCCCTGGCAGAGGGCCGGAGGCATTCTCCAGGGTGTCGTCCAGCCATTGCTCGGCGCGCACATGAATTTTGCGGTACAGATTGCGGCAAAGCTGCTTGGCGCTGCGGCCTTCCCAGTCACCCGGCAGCAGTTCGTCGGGCAGCAGGGGGTCACGCAGCAGAATCTTGCGATACTCGTGAATCAGCAGAACCCGGAGAATCAGGCACTCTTCCGGGCTGAGGGTATCGTCGGACTGCAGTTCACGCCACAGCGGACGGAATTGCGCGAGGAAGCGTCGGTATCGACCGCCAAGCTCATCCAGGTTCCAGCTCTCACGGACCTGCAGGCGAAGTGCCCTGGGGCTTTTCTGCTCCATGGGCAGGGTCTGCATCACGATGGTATCGTCCAGGGCGCCCCATTCCTGCAGCATCGGCATCAGTTCGCTGCGGGTAAACCTGGGGTGCTCCATCAGCCCCGGCGCCATGCTGCCGAAACTGAGCCACTTCAGTTCTTCCCGGACTTTCTGGCGAAGCTCCGGCGACAGCTGGTTCAGGTACACCAGGCACCAGCTTCCGCTCCATTCCTCGGTATCAAGATTGTAAACGTGCTGAAACGCCTGCTCGAACCGGCGCAGCCCGGGGCCGGTCAGGCTGTAATAACTGCAGCGCCCGACCTTTTCGGTTTGCAGCCAGGATTCCTGAACCAGGCGGTACACCGAGGTGCGAACCAGCCGCTGGCTGATGCCCATGGGCTCCACCAGTTTCATCAGGCTGCCAAGCCAGACATTGCCGCCGCGGGGTACGATGGCGTCGCCATAGATGGTAATGATGAGAGAGCCGGCCCGGAGTGGCCGCTTCTTCTGGAAGTTTTTGACGAGCAGTTCGAGCTGGCTTTTTGCAGTCATGGGCCTGGGTTCGCTCACAAGAATCAATGAAACACGATGCCCGTATTATGCGGGTCTTGCGTGTCAGGTAAAGGTTTGTCTTTCTGGCCGCTGTTCTGGCGTGTTGCCTCAGTCTCAGCTTTGCTTAACAAGTGCCAGTCAGACTCCCTGAAATCGGTTGACACAGAACTTATGATACAATAACTTCATTTGATGTTCGTCAACGGTATCGAATTTTACCGGGCGAAGACACAAAAACACATTCAAGCCCCTGCACAATTCGGGAGAACAAAAACAATGTTTAATACAATGATGCGTCGCGCAGGTAAATGCGCAGCGGTTGCAGTTGCCGGCCTCATGATGATGAGTACCCAGGCGGCTGAGCCCATCAAAATCGGTTCGTTCCTGTCTGTGACAGGTCCGGCGTCCTTCCTTGGCGACCCTGAGCTGAAAACGCTTGAAATGTACGTGGAAAAAATCAATGAAGAAGGCGGTGTGCTTGGTCGCCCGCTGGAGCTGATCCATTACGACGACGCTGGCAATGCCTCGTCTGCCCGCAATTTTGCCAGCCGCCTGATTCGCTCCGATCAGGTCGATATTATTGTCGGTGGCAGCACCACGGGCGCCACCATGGCGGCGGTGCCACTGATTGAGCAGGCGAAGGTTCCCTTCATATCCCTGGCGGGTGCCGTGGTTATCACCACCCCGGTGAAAAAATGGGTCTTCAAGACACCCCAGTCTGACCGCATGGCCGCGAAGCGTATTCTTGCGGACATGAAGGATCGCGGTATCACCAAAATCGGCCTGATCTCCGGCACCGGTGGTTTCGGCAGCTCCGGCCGCACCCAGACCCTGGAAGTGGCCGAGCAGATGGGGATTGAAGTGCTTGCCGATGAGACCTACAGCGCATCTGATACAGACATGACCGCCCAGTTGACCAATATCCGTAACACAAAGGGCGTGGAAGCGGTTCTGAACTTCGGTTTTGGCCAGGGGCCCGCCATTGTGACCCGAAACTACGATCAACTGGGAATTGAGCTGCCGTTCTATCAGTCCCATGGTGTCGCTTCTGACAGCTTCCTGGAGCTGGCTGGCTCGGCCGCTGAAGGGCTTCGGTTGCCGGCATCACCGCTGCTGGTTCCGGACTCACTGCCAGCGGATGACCCCCAGAAAGACGTGGTTCAGACCTACAAGGCTGAGTACGAAGCACGCTGGGACTCCAAGGTGTCAACCTTTGGTGCCTACGCCTATGACGGCCTGATGCTGGCGGTCCGGGCCATTGAAGAAGCGGGCTCAACCGATCCCGAGGCGGTTCGCGAGGCTCTGGAAAACATCAAGGGTTACGTGGGTGTGACTGGTGAATTCAATATGTCACCGACTGACCACAACGGCCTGGAGGCAGATTCCTTCCGCATGCTGGAAGTCCAGAACGGCGACTGGAAACTGATCAACTGATGCCCCTTTAACCAGTCTCTCGGCTGGCGGCCTGCCCGGGCAGGCCGCCAGCCGATGTTCGACCGGAACCACCGCTATGCTCGCAGAATTCCTACAGTACCTGTTCACCGGGATTACTATCGGCGCGACCTACGCCCTGATAGCCCTCGGTTTTACCCTCATCTACAACGCCAACCACGTCATCAACTTTGCCCAGGGTGAATTCCTGATGATCGGAGGCATGGCCACGGTTTCCCTGACGGCCATGGGCGTACCCATGATTCTGGCGGTTGTGCTTGCCGTTGTCCTGGCCGGCCTCCTGGGGGTTGCGCTTCAGCGCCTGGCGATTGCACCGGCCAAGCAGGCCGACGTAGTTACCCTGATTATTATTACCATCGGTGCGTCGATCTTCATTCGTGGTGTCGCCCAGCTTGTCTGGGGCAAGCAATATCATGTGTTGCAGAACTTCAGCTCCAGTGAGCCGATTGAGGTATTCGGCGCCGTGCTCAACAGTCAGAGCCTCTGGGTTCTGGGCGTCGGTGCGGTGCTGGTCATCGCCCTGGTGGTGTTCTTCACCAAAACGCTGATCGGCAAGGCGATCCTGGCGACATCCATGAACAAGGAAGCGGCGCGCCTTGTTGGTATCCGCACCCAGATGGTGCTGATGCTGGCGTTTATGGTGTCTGCGCTGCTGGGTTCGGTTGCCGGAATTGTCGTGGCTCCCATTACCTTCACGTCTTACGATATCGGCATCATCCTTGGCCTCAAAGGCTTCGTCGCGGCGGCCATCGGTGGCCTTGGCAGCGGCGTGGGTGCCGTTGTCGGTGGCCTCGCCCTTGGCATCGTTGAAGCCATGGCGGCCGGTTATATCTCGTCCGATTACAAGGATGCGGTGGCGTTTTCCATGATTCTGCTGGTGTTGTTCTTCATGCCGCGCGGGTTGTTTGGTGCCAAAGTCGTGGAGCGCGTCTGATGCTGAACCGGTTTATGCAGTCCCGACTGCGGGGGTTGGTGATTCTCGCACTCATTCTGATGATTCTTCCGGTTTTCCTGGGCAACCCGTTCCATTATGAACTGGTCATCCAGATGGCCATTATTGCCGCGACGGTAGTCGGTCTGAACCTGCTGGTCGGCTTTGCCGGTCAGATCAGCCTGGGCCATGCCGGGTTCTTTGGCCTCGGTGCCTATTTCACCGGTATTGCCACGGGGACTTACGGCTGGTCGTCGGTGCCGGCATTGGTCGTTGGCGCCGTTGTCGTAGGCTTTATCGCCTGGGTGGTGGGTCGCCCGATCCTGCGCCTGAAAGGGCACTACCTGTCCATGGCAACGCTGGCGGTGGGTTTTATCATTGCCATCATTCTCAACAACGAGCGGGCCCTGACCGGTGGTCCCGACGGCATGCCGGTTCCGGCGTTTGAAATCTTCGGCTGGGAGCTCAGTGCCTTTGGCCGGTATTCACTGTTCGGGTTGGAGATTTCCGGCGTTCAGGCCTGGTATATCCTGGCCAGCGTGGTCCTTCTGCTGGCTGTCTGGTTCGCCCTGAACCTGATTGAATCGCCCATTGGCCGGGCGCTGCGTTCCGTGAAAGGCTCGGAAGTGGCGGCCAGCGTGGTGGGCGTGAACACCGCAAAATACAAAAGCCTCGTGTTCGTGATCTCCGCGATCTATGCCAGCATTATGGGCAGCCTGTACGCCCACTTTCAGGGCTTTATCACGCCGGCGGTGGCGAGCTTTGAATTCTCCATTCTCTTTATCACCATGGTCGTTCTGGGCGGCATGGGCTCCACCTTCGGCGTGATTCTGGGCGCGGTGGTGCTGAAGCTGCTGCCCCAGGTGCTGGCGGATTTCCAGGAACTCGAAACGGTTATGTTCGGCCTGATTCTGATGCTCACCATGATCTTCATGCCCAGGGGCCTGCTTCCGACCCTGACCGCGGTGATCTCCAAAAGGATGCGCAGGAAAGCGGGAGGTGAGGCATGACCGCACTGGTGGAAGTGAAAGGCCTCGATAAGGCCTTTGGTGGCGTTCATGCGGTTGAGGGCGTCAGCTTTGCGGTTGAAACCGGGCAGGTCTTTTCGGTGATTGGCCCCAACGGGGCCGGCAAAACCACCCTGTTCAACCTGATCACCGGCCTCTACACCCCGACCAAGGGGGAAATTCTGCTGAACGGCGAAAGTACCGCCCGGCTGGAGCCGAACCAGCTGGCGGAACGGGGAATGTGCCGGACCTTCCAGCAGATGCAGATCTGTATGAACATGACCGCCATTGAGAACGTTATGCTGGGTCGTCACCTGCAGCTCAGGAGCAGTCTGTTTACCACGCTGTTCCGGTTACCGTCTCTGCGTCGTAATGAGGAGGCCGCCCGTAAGCGGGCCGCCGAACTGATGGAGTATGTTGGTTGCGGCCAGTATCTCGACACAGAAGCCTCGGCGATGTCCTACGGAGCGCTCAAGCGGCTGGAAATTGCCCGGGCCCTGGCGGCTGAACCCAAGGTTATCCTGCTGGACGAGCCAGCAGCGGGTCTGAACGCTGTCGAAACAGCGGCACTGGAAGAGCTGATCCGGAAAATTGCGGACCAGGGCATCACCGTGATGCTGGTTGAGCACGACATGAAACTGGTGATGGGCATATCCGACCGGTTGCTGGTGCTGAACTACGGTCGTGTTCTGGCCGAGGGTACGCCCGGTGAAATCCGTCAGAATCCGGACGTTATCGCCGCCTATCTGGGTGGCTGAGCAGGGAGACATTTCACATGAACGAGCAACACACTGAAATGGCGCCTGCCCAGTCACGCAGCGAGCAGGCCGTCCGGATTATTGTTCAGGAACATCAGGCGCTGTGGCGGATCCTGGATCTGCTGGACCAGCTCCTCAGCGATATGAACGTGAACGAGCAGCGGCCGGACGAACGGCTGTTCAGCACCATTTTTGACTATATCCAGCATTTCTCCCGGCGGGTACACAGCACGCCCACGGACATCGAGCTCTACAAACGGCTCGGGGAAAAATCCCCGGAGTCGGCGCCATTGCTGGAAAAGCTGGCCAGGGGCTACGTCATCGGCCACGAAAAGCTGCTGGAGTTGCGCCAGTTGCTGGCCGGTTGCATGGAGAACTGGCCGCAAGGGCGCGAGGCGTTCAGTCATGCCCTTGCACGTTTTACCGAGGCCTTGCGCAAGCACATCCGCAAGGAAGAGGGCGTGGTTATCCCGAGGGCCCGGAAGCTCCTGACCGAGGAGGACTGGCAGCAGATCATCGAAGCGCGGGACGTGGAAAACGATCCGTTGTTCGGTGAGCGGGTCCGGGAAGAATTCCGGGAGTTGCGCCACCAGATTGTCAGCTATACCCCGGAACGGTTTGGCGGGCTGGGTCTCAGACATACGGATCGGGTCACCGCGCCCCACGCCCAGCAGGAAATGCTGTCCATCAAGGGGCTGGCAACCTCCTACGGCCAGATTGAAGCCCTGCACGATATTGATGTTCGCATCAACAGCGGCGAGATTGTCTCGCTGGTGGGCGCCAACGGTGCCGGTAAATCCACCCTGCTGATGACCATCTCCGGATTGCAGCCCACAGACCGGGGCTCGATAACCTTCGAGGGCAAGGATCTGGCGAAGGTGAGTGCCGACCAGCGAGTCGCCAATGGCATCGTGCAAGTGCCCGAGGGCCGGCAGGTGTTCAAGGATCTCAGTGTCCATGACAATCTGCTGCTCGGTGCCTACACCCGTGGCAAGACGCCCGAGGTGATGGACGATCTGGAGCGCATGTACACCAGGTTCCCGATCCTGCGCCAGAAACGCCATAACCTGGCGGGCGAGCTGTCCGGCGGCCAACAGCAAATGCTGGCCATGGGCCGGGCCTTGATGGCCAAACCACGGCTGCTGCTTCTGGACGAGCCCAGCATGGGCCTGGCGCCGCTGATCATCGAAGAGATTTTCAATATCGTCAAAGAGCTGAAGGAGGAGGGTATTACCATCTTCCTGGTCGAACAGAATGCGTCACAGGCATTGGCTTTGGCAGACCGTGGTTATGTGCTGGAAACCGGAAGGGTGGTTATAGAAGGCACTGGCCGTGAACTGCTCAGCAATGAGAAGGTGCGTGAGGCCTATCTGGGTATGTAATTGGTCGAAGTTACAGGCACAAATAAAAGGGGGGCAGGTCGTTAAACCTGTCCCCCTTTTATTTGCCTGTGACCTTCTCCCTGGGGTCCAAGACAGGGAGAAGGTCTGGCAAGCCCGGTATTACTCGGGCCTTTTGGCAACCAGTGTCAGGATGTCGTAGCTCGCAACCAGCTCGTCGTTCTGGTTGGTAACCTGAACATCCCAGACCACCACACCCTGAGGGTGTCCGTCGGGAGAGGTCCGGCCCTGATCGATCTTGCGCTTGCAGGTCAGGCGCGCCCGGATGGTGTCGCCCGGGGCCACCGGCTCGATAAAGCGCAGGGTATCCAGGCCGTAGTTCGCCAGCACCGGGCCTTCACCCGGATAAACGAACAGGCCGGCCGCCGCGGAAAGCACAAAGTAGCCATGGGCAATGCGCTTGCCGAACTGGGAGTCCCGCGCCGCAATTTCATCAAAGTGCATGTAGAAGTGATCACCGGACAGACAGCCGAAGTTGACGATGTCGGCTTCGGTGACGGTGCGCCGGTGCGTCAGCAGCGATTCGTTGATCTGCAGGTCCTCGAAGTGGCGACGGAACGGATGCACCTCGGTTTCGATCAGGTTGGCGCCGCGCACGTACTCGCGGGTGACTGCGGCCAGCATGGTCGGGGAGCCCTGGATCGCTGTTCTCTGCAGGTAATGATGTACTGCGCGGATACCGCCGAGCTCTTCGCCGCCACCAGCGCGGCCCGGACCGCCGTGCTTGAGCATGGGCAGGGGTGAGCCGTGGCCGGTGGATTCCTTCGCGGCTTCTGCATCCAGCAGGTGCAGACGGCCATGGAAGGCCGCCAGCAGTGGCGCAATCCTGCCGGCAATGGCGGGGTCGCGGGTGGTCAGGGTGGTAACCAGTGATCCCCGGCCTTTGGAGCACAGCTCAACCGCATCTTCGATGGTGTCGTAGGGGATCACGGTGGCAACCGGGCCAAACGCCTCGATATCGTGGGCACCACAACCGTTTTCCGGATTCCGGCACACCAGCAGATGTGGTTCGATGAACGCACCTTTCTCGGTGCCTTCGCCGGTTGGTTTAAAGCTGCCGTCGCCACCGAGGACCAGTTCGCTGGTTTTCAGCAGTTCCTGGATGTTGGTTTTTACGTCTTCAAGTTGGTCGATGGAGGCCAGGGCGCCCATCCGAACGCCTTCTACCGAAGGATTGCCCACGGTGACCTTGGAGAGCTGCTCTTTCAGCTTGTCGCAGACCGCGCCAACCTGCTCTTTCGGCACCAGGATACGACGAATGGCGGTACACTTCTGACCGGCCTTGGCGGTCATCTCGCGGCGTATTTCCTTCACAAAGATGTCGAATTCTTCGTGCTCCGGCGTGACATCCGGCGCCAGAATGGCACTGTTCAGGGAATCGGCCTCAGCGTTGAACGGAATCGAACGATTGATGATATTCGGGTGATTCCTGAGTTTGCGGGCGGTTGCGGCGGATCCGGTGAAAGTGACCACATCCTGCTCTTCGAGGTGGTCAAACAGGTCACCGGTGCTGCCGATGATCAACTGCAGGCTGCCTTCAGGAAGCACGCCGGAGGCCTGCATCAGGCGAACCGCCAGTTCGGTCACGTAGCAGGTGGAGGTGGCGGGCTTCACAATGGAGGGCATGCCCGCCAGGAAGGTGGGCGCGAACTTCTCCAGCATACCCCACACCGGGAAGTTGTAGGCATCAATGTGTACCGCAATACCACCGCGGGGGACCAGGATATGGGTGCCGGCAAAATGGTTGTTCTTGCCCAGGGGCGTTACCGGGCCCTCATGCACCACATTACCGGAAGGCAGCTCGCGCCGGCCCATGCTGGCGTAGGAGAACAGGGTGCCGAAGCCACCATCGATATCAATGCCGTTATCACCTTTGGTGGAACCGGTGTGCATCGAGAGGGCATACAGCTCTTTCTTGTGTTCCTGGAGATACATCGCCATGGCCTTCAGGGCCAGGGCGCGCTCCTGGAAATCCATGGCCATCAGGTTCTTGCCGCCAACGTTGCGGCCGTAGTCGACGGCTTCTTTGAAATCAAGGGTGTCGTCGTGGGTATGGGCGACGATCTCGCCATTCACGGCGCTGGGCAGCGCCTTGGCGGCCTTCTCACCGACCCACTGGCCGGCAATGAAACTTTTCAGGACTGACATGGGAAACTCCATTCGTTTCTGAAACGCCAAGGCAAGTCCCGCTTCTGTGGGACTTGCCTTGCTCGTGTCTGGTTGATGGCGCGGAAACTACATCTCGTCGTAGTCCAGAACCACCTTGTCGCTGATCGGATAACACTGGCAGGACAGCACGTAGCCGGCTTCGACCTCGTAATCCTCCAGAGCAAAGTTCTGGTCCATTTCCACTTCGCCTTCCACCACTTTGGCGCGGCAGGTGGAGCACACACCGGCCTTGCAGGAGTACGGCAGATCGGCGCCCTCCTCATTGCCGGCATCGAGGATGCTCTTGGTGTCGCGCACCAGCGGGAAGGTCAGGGAGCGGCCATCGGCGATAACGGTCACTTCGCTGATGGACTGCGGATCCACGTGGGCGGGATCCCTGTCCTTTCGGGGCTGGGGTGCACCACCGACCGGTGTGAACAGTTCGAAATGGATCCTGCTTTTCTCCATGCCATGGCGAAGCAGAGAGTCCCTTACGTCTTCTGTCATCAACTGGGGACCGCAGATGAAGGCGGCGGTGAGCGCCTTC
This sequence comes from uncultured Marinobacter sp., assembly GCF_946886895.1. The sequence continues at coordinate 59,602 of NZ_CAMPJO010000002.1, forward strand.
GCATCGATCCAGTGATCAAACAGGGCATCGCATTTGTCGTGGTCGAGGCGCCCGTTGTACAGATCGATGTCCTGTTCCTCGCGAGTGAAGAGGTACACCAGGTTCAGCCGGGCCATGTATTCGTTTTTCAGGTCCTGGAGTTCATCCCGGAACATGGTGCTGCTGGTGGCCTTGTTGCCGTAGAACAGGGTGACTTCACTCTTTGGCTCGGTCTCCAGGGTGGTCTTCACGATCGACAGGATCGGGGTAATACCACTGCCAGCGGCGACCGCCAGGTAGTTGCCTTCCCGCGCGGGATCAAGATCGATGGAAAAATGGCCCTGGGGCGGCATAACGTCCAGCGTATGGCCGGGCTTCAGCTGCTCATTGGCATACGTGGAGAAACGGCCGCCGGGTACCTGCTTGACCGCGATGCGCAGTTCCTGATCGTTGACGCTGCGGCAGATCGAGTAGGAGCGGCGAACTTCCTCACCATCCATTTTGGTCCGGACAATCAGGTGTTGGCCCTGCTTGTAGCGGAATTTGTCTGCCAGGTCGTCGGGCAGGTCAAAGGCAAGTGATACGGCGTTTCTTGTTTCAGCTCTGACCTCTTTGAGGGGCAGTGAGTAAAATTTGTTCATGATCGTATCGGCTCTAGATGCATTTGAAATAGTCGAAGGGCTCGAGGCATTCCCTGCAACGGTAAAGGGCTTTGCAGGCGGTGGATCCGAATTCGCTGACCCGCTCGGTGTCCTCGCTGCCACAAAGGGGGCAGGCGATAACATCGGGTTCCCCGAGCAGGCTCATTTTGCTGGCGCTGCCCTCGGGCGGTGCGATTCCGAAAGCCCGAAGCTTCTCTTTGCCTTCGTCTGTGATCCAGTCGGTGGTCCAGGCCGGGGTCAGCACCTGGTTGATTTTCGGGTCCCGGAAGCCCGCGGCACGCAGGGCTTCGGTGATCAGTTCCTCTATCAACTCGGTGGCTGGGCAGCCGGAGTAGGTCGGGGTTACGTCAATGGACAGCTCTTTTCCATCCCAACGCACGGCACGAACAATACCGAGTTCCACGACGCTAACCGCCGGCACTTCCGGGTCTTTCACCTCTTCAAGCAGTGCCCAGATGTCGTCTTCTGTCAGCAGATCGGGGCGGGCGTTGGCCGGCACCCGGTCGCTGGCAATCAGGATATCGACGGCTGACCGGCTGTCTGAATCACCAGGTTGAGGCATCGGGATAGGCCCTCTGCAGAAACTGCATTTCCGCCAGAATAAAACCGAGGTGTTCAGTGTGTTCGCCGTGCTTGCCGCCCATGTACATCCAGGCGTCGTCGGCACCCGGTGTCAGGGTGGCCTGGGTGAGCACCTCGTTGACCATGCCGCGCCAGTCTTTGGCCAACTGGTCCGGATCCGGGCCAATGCCCGCCTCGGCCATCAAGCGATCAGTGTCGTCCGGAGTGATCAGCTCTCCGGTAAAGCGCCAGAGGATATCCACCGCATCCTGCATGCGTTGGTGGCTCTCTTCGGTGCCATCGCCCAGACGCTTGATCCATTCAGAGGACCGACGCAGGTGATAAGTGGCCTCTTTCAGAGCCTTGGCGGCGATGCCGGCAATACGCTCGTCGCTGGATTCGGTCAGGCTCCTGAGCGTGAAATAGTGCCACACGTCGAAGAAGAACTGACGGCCCATAGTGACCGCGTAGTCCTCGTTGGGCTGTTCGGTGAGCAGCAGGTTGCGGTAGTCGTGGGCATCCCGGCGGAACGCCAGCTTGTCCGCATCGCGGCCATCATCCATCAGCTCGGCGGCGTATTCGTACCAGTTGCGGGCCTGACCGACCAGGTCGAGGGCAACGTTCATCAGTGCCATCTCTTCCTCAAGGGCGGGGGCCTTGCCACACAACTCGCACAGGCGCTGGCCCAGGATCATGTCGGAGTCTGCCAGACGCAGGAGGTATTCCTGTAATGCTTCTGTTTGTGTCATTGATACTGCTCCTTACATGTGTCCGACTTCATCGGGCAGCTTGTAGAAGGAAGCATGCCGGTAAACCTTGTCTTCCGACGGATCGAAAAGCACTTCCTTTTCATCGGAGGCGGAGGCCGTGATGGTGTCGGAGGGCACGACCCAGATGCTTACGCCCTCGCTGCGGCGTGTGTACAGGTCACGGGCGTTTTCCATGGCCATTTCATTGTCAGCCGCATGCACGCTGCCCACGTGTTTGTGGTTCAGGCCGTGCTTGGAGCGTACGAAGACTTCGTAAAGGCGCCATTCAGACATGTTGTATTCCTCCAGTATCAAGCGGCTTGGGTGCGCTGTTTTTGTTTTTCGGCATAGGCGACGGCCGCTTTGCGAACCCAGGCGCCCTCATCAATAGCTTTCTTGCGAGTGTTGATGCGCTCGCGGTTGCAGGGGCCGTTGCCCTTGAGAACGTCGTAGAATTCCTGCCAGTTGATCTCACCGAAATCGTAATGGCCACGTTCTTCATTCCATTTCAGGTCCGGATCGGGCGCGGTGCAGCCCAGGAATTCAAGCTGCGGCACCGTCTGGTCAATGAACATCTGGCGCAGTTCGTCGTTGCTCTTGCGCTTGATCTTCCAGGCCAGGGACTGCTGGGAGTTCGGGGACTCGTCATCGTGCGGGCCGAACATCATCAGGGATGGCCACCACAGACGGTTGATCGCGTCCTGCACCATGGCTTTCTGCTCGTCGGTACCTTCACGCATCATGTCCAGCAGGATCTGGTAACCCTGACGCTGGTGGAAACTCTCTTCCTTGCAGATACGTATCATGGCGCGGGAGTAGGGGCCGTAGGAGGTGCGCTGCAGCACCACCTGGTTGACGATGGCGGCGCCATCCACCAGCCAGCCAACGGCGCCCATGTCGGCCCAGTTCAGGGTCGGGTAGTTGAAGATGCTGGAATATTTGGCTTTACCCTGATGCAGCTTCTCGATCTCTTCATCGCGGTCCGCGCCCAGGGTTTCCATGGCGCTGTAGAGGTACAGGCCATGACCGGCCTCATCCTGGATCTTGGCCATCAGCTGGAGTTTGCGTTTCAGGGTGGGGGCGCGGGTCACCCAGTTGCCTTCCGGCAGCATGCCGACCACTTCGGAGTGGGCGTGCTGGGAGATCTGGCGAACCAGGGTCTTGCGGTAGCCTTCAGGCATCCAGTTCTTGGGTTCGATCTTGGTTTCGGCGTCGACCTTTTCCTGAAACTCGCGCTCTTCAGGCGACATCTCTTCTTTGGTCTTCAGGCGCTTGGCGCCAGTTTCAACGAGCTGGGCGTACATAAACAAATACCTCCGGATCGGGCTTGTCGTTCTGCTATCCGTGAACAGCGATGCCCTCAGGAACGACTGAAGGCCATTAACTTCATATTATATGATACTGAATAAATATCAAGATTTGTCTTTGTGTGTCATGTTATGTCTAAAATGTTCAACGATACGTATTATATATCTGATATTAATAATAAAAAATATGATACGTGCATGAATGCTATCGAGATCATTGAGAGCAGAGTAAAATTAAATCGGTCATTTTGGGTGCCGGCGGACAGGCAAGGGCCAGGGAGCCAGCCGCAGTGTCTGCGGACTGGCTCCCTGTGGGTTATGCGGACTTATTTGTTTCGGCGGTCAAACACACGCTTGGCCTTGCCCTCGGAGCGGGCCAGGCGGTTGGGTTCCATCACCTCGATGCGGGTGCTGATGCCAATGTAGGACTTGATGTGGTGGGCCAGTTCTTTGGCCGCCGCGGCGCGGCTTTCCGCGCTGTCGGGCGCGCCGGGTTTCAGCTCGGTCCGGATATCCACACAGTCCAGGCTGCCTTCCTTGTAAACCTCAATCTCATAGTGCGGGGCCAGGGCGTCACATTTAAGCACCTGCTCCTCGATCTGACTCGGGAACACGTTCACGCCGCGAATGATCAGCATGTCGTCACTACGGCCGGTAATCTTGTCGATCCGGCGCATGGGCCGGGCGGTACCCGGCAGCAAGCGGGTGAGATCCCGGGTGCGGTAGCGAAGAATCGGCAGGGCGACCTTGGTCAGCGAGGTGAACACCAGTTCACCGTACTCGCCATCAGGCAGCACTTCACCGGTTTCCGGATTAATGATTTCCGGATAGAAATGGTCTTCCCAGATGGTGGGGCCATCCTTGGTTTCGATGCACTCCATGCCCACGCCCGGGCCCATAACCTCGGACAGGCCATAGATGTCCAGGGCCTGGATGCCGAGCCGCTCTTCGATTTCGGTGCGCATGGCGTTGGTCCAGGGCTCCGCGCCGAAAATGCCCAGACGCAGGGGCAGCTTGTGGGGGTCGATGCCCTGGCGTTCCATTTCGTCGGCGATGTTCAGCATGTAGGACGGCGTGACCATGATGATGTCGGGCTCGAAGTCCTTGATCAGCTGTACTTGTTTCTCTGTCTGACCGCCGGACATGGGAATCACGGTACATCCGAGTCGCTCAGCACCGTAATGGGCACCAAGACCGCCCGTGAACAGGCCGTAGCCATAGGCCACGTGCACCTTGTCGCCAGCGTGACCACCACCAGCCCGGATGGAGCGGGCGACCACATCGGCCCAGGTGTCGATGTCTCCCTGGGTGTAACCGACAACGGTTGGCTTGCCGGTGGTGCCGCTGGAGGCGTGCACCCGGACGACGTCGGACATGGGCGTGGCAAACATGCCGAACGGGTAGTTGTCGCGAAGATCTGCCTTGGTGGTGAACGGTAACTTGGCCAGGCCTTCCAGAGAGTTGATGTCCATCGGCTTGAGGCCGATATTGTCAAACGCCTTCCGGTAGAACGGCACGTTGGTGTAGGCGTGGATCAGGCTCCAGCGCAGGCGCTGCAGCTGTTCGTGGCGGAGCTCGTCAATGCTGGCGGTCTCCATCCGGTCGAGTTTGCCAAGTTTGCGAAGTGGTAGGCTCATAATTCTGTCCTGCGTTGTTCTTGTACGGTGGTGTTCTGGCTCGAGCGGTGGCGTCAGGCCACCGCATCCGTCCGTTCAATAATGATGGCAATGCCCTGGCCAACGCCGATGCACATGGTGCAGAGGGCGTACTGCGCCTTCCGGCCGGCAGCGTGACGACGCTCCAGTTCATTCAGGGCCGTGGTCACCAGTCGTGCGCCGCTCATGCCCAGGGGGTGGCCCAGGGCAATGGCGCCGCCGTTCGGGTTCACGTGTTCGGCGTCGTCCGGCAGCCCGAGGTCGCGGGTGACTGCGAGAGCCTGCGCAGCGAAGGCTTCATTCAGTTCAATCACGTCCATATCAGCCAGCTCAAGACCTGCGGTGGCCAGAACCTTTCGGGTGGCCGGTGCAGGACCAAAACCCATGATGCGTGGTTCGACGCCGGCGGTGGCCATGGCAACAATCCGGGCGCGGGGTTTGAGATTGTATCGCTTGAGAGCATCGGCTCCGGCCAGCAGCAGGGCGCAGGCGCCATCGTTGACACCGGAGGCATTGCCGGCGGTCACCGTGCCGTTTTCACGGAACGGGGTTGGCAGCGAGGCCAGCTTTTCAAGGCTGGTTTCCCGGGGGTGCTCGTCGGTATCCACCACCAGCGGATCCTGTTTGCGGCGGAGGATGGTCACCGGGGTGATTTCTTTGGCCAGCCGTCCTTCTTTCTGGGCAGCAGCCGTGCGCTGCTGGCTGCGCAGGGCGAAGGCATCCTGGTCTTCCCGGGAAATGCCGAAGTCGGCTGCGACGTTCTCGGCCGTTTCCGGCATGGAGTCGATGCCGTACTGCTTTTTCAGTAGCGGGTTTACAAAGCGCCAGCCGATGGTGGTGTCGAAAATCTCCGCCTTGCGGCTGAACGCGGACTCGGCCTTGCCCATCACGAACGGGGCCCGTGACATGGACTCGACGCCGCCGGCAATCATCAACTGGGTCTCGCCAGTCCGGATTGCCCGGGCAGCACTGCCGACCGCGTCCATGCCGGAACCGCACAGGCGGTTGATGGTGCTGCCTGGTACGTCCACCGGCAGGCCGGCCAGCAGCAGCGACATGCGGGCCACGTCGCGGTTGTCTTCACCTGCCTGGTTAGCGCAGCCATAAAGCACGTCGTCGATTTTCGACCAGTCCAGATCCGGGTGACGTTCGGTCAGCGCCTTGATGGGGATGGCGCCCAGGTCATCTGCGCGAACAGCGGACAGGGCACCGCCGTACCGACCGATGGGGGTGCGGATGGCATCGACGATGTAGGCGTTTTTAAGGGAAGTGTCGGTGCTCATGCAGTTTCCTCCGAATGGCGTACGGTGCCACGAACCTCGTAGGAGCGGCCCCGGAACAGGGCAACCTTGCGGCCGTCCTGGTTGGTTAATGTGATGTCGTAAACGCCGGTGCGGCCGCCCCGGGCCTGCTCCTCGGCGGTGGCGGTCAGCCGATCGCCTTCCTTGGCGCCGTACATGTAATCAATGCTGCAACCAGAGGCCACGGTGGCCCGATCGTAGCTGTTACAGGCAAAGGCAAACGCGGAATCGGCCAGGGTGAACAGGTAGCCGCCGTGGCAGGAGCCGTGGCCCTGGATCATGTCGCCGGTGACGGTCATGGTCAGTATGGCCTTACCGGGTGCAACGGACTCAATGCTCATGCCCAGGTTCTGGCTGGCCCGGTCCCGGGCGAACATGGCTTTTGCGCACGCCTCGGCGAGTGTTTGTGGGTCCATCTCGCTCATGAATAAAACCCCTTCTGTGCAAATGCGTTCTTTCGGAGCAGCAGGGCAGGGCGATAGCGATCCTCTGCGTAGCTGTTCTGAAAGTAGGAATTGAACACCGAGTTGGTCACGGCGTAGTTGATGTCGTGGTCGATCAGATCGGCCAGCTCAAAGGCGCCCATGGGGAACTGGCCAGCTTCGCGGACGATGGCATCCAGCGTTGCCGCATCGGTGGCCTGTTCCTGCAGCAGACGCAGGCTTTCTGCGTAAAACGGGCGGGCGACCCGGTTCACGATAAAGCCCGGCGTTGAGGTGGCGTAGACCGGTTTCTTACCCCAGGCCGTTGCCTTGGCGTGCACGGTGTCGGCCACGGCCACGGCTTTGCTGATGGCCAGGCCCATCACCACTTCCACCAGTGCCATCAGGGGCGCCGGATTGAAAAAGTGCATTGCCACCCGGCGCTCGGGCTTTTTCATGCCGGCGCCGAGGGCGGCAACTCTGATTTTGGGGTCCAGTGCCGGCATGGCTTATTTCCCCTTGAAGTTCGGCGTGCGCTTTTCCAGGAAGGCGGCAACGCCTTCGCGGTAGTCCTCGGTCTGTCCGGCCATGCGCTGAAGGTCCCGTTCCAGGTTGATCTGTTCTTCAAAGGTATTGCCGGCACTGGCGTGCAGCGCGCGCTTGATCAGGGCAAGGCCCTTGGTGGGTTGGGTGGCGAAATGGCGGGCCAGTTTCATGGTTTCTTCCATCAACTGCTCGTTGTCCACGCAGCGCCAGATCATGCCCCAGTTTTCGGCCTGCTCGGCGCTGATCTTGTCGCCCAACAAGGCCATGCCTTTGGCCCGGGCCATGCCGGCCACACGGGGCAGGGTCCAGGTGCCGCCGGAGTCGGGCACCAGGCCCAGCTTGCAGAAGGCCTGAACAAAATTGGCGGAGCGGGCCGCCAGGGTGATGTCGCAGGCCAGGGCGATATTGGCGCCAGCGCCGGCGGCGACACCGTTCACGGCACAGAGGACCGGCATGGGCAGGTCCCGCAGGCTGCGCATCAGCGGGTTGTAGTAGTTCTCCAGGGAGGCGCCCAGATCCGGCATGGTCTGATCCGGGGATACGCTGCGGTCGGAAAGATCCTGCCCGGCGCAAAAGCCCCGGCCTGCGCCGGTCATCACCAGTACCCGGACAGACTCATCCGTGCGCACGGTGCTGATGGCATCGCGCATGCGTTCGTGCATTTCGACATTGAAACTGTTCAGGTTGTCCGGACGGTTCAGGGTGAGCAGAGCCACGCCCTGATTGATTTCAAGAAGAATGCTCGGCTGAGTCATGGCGGTAGAGTCCTGTTGTTTGTGTTGAGGGATAGCTTGGATGGCGTCTTGGACCGGTACGGCGCTATCGATTGTGGAAAATGAGTATATCTTAGAATTGATACTCGTCAATGATTGTGAGTGACCAGTTTTGTATCGCTTTTGCGTGAGTCGGTGGCGTTTATTTTTAAGTCATTGAAATAATTGTAAAAATTACTTTTACGTCTGAAATGATTCTGATTTTCACGGACGTTTTGTGGGTTATTTCTGATTTACGGGCATGATAAAACGGTCTGAATAGGATAATGTGATACAAAAAATGGATAAAAATCAATTTTCGGGTCCCATGTTTTGACCGTTCTCAGGTCCGGGTCCGTTTGCCCAGGAGCGCGTTATGCCCAGTTACAGTATAGAAGGCGTTATTCCCGTTGTTCACCCGTCCGCTTATGTTCATCCGACGGCCGTGCTGATCGGTGATGTCTGGATTGGCCCCGATTGTTACGTGGGGCCGGCGGCGTCACTGCGGGGTGATTTCGGCCGGGTAGTGTTAAAGGAAGGTTCGAATATTCAGGATAACTGCGTGATGCATGCCTTTCCCGGCATGGATACGGTGATTGAGAAAAACGGCCATGTGGGGCACGGCGCAATCCTTCACGGCTGCATTGTCGGCGAAGATGCGATGATTGGCATGAACGCCGTGGTCATGGACGAAGCGGTGATCGCCCCGCGCTCCATCGTCGGCGCCGGCGCCCTGGTGAAAGCCGGCTTTCAGTGCGAGCCGGCGTCGCTGATTGTGGGTACGCCGGCAAAAGTGTTGCGCACCCTGAGTGAACGTGAGATCGCGTGGAAGGCGAAAGGAACGGAGGAGTATCAGAGGCTGACCCGTCGCTCCCTGGCGAGCCTGGAGGAGTGTCAGCCGCTGGCTGAGGCGGAGTCTGACCGGCCCCGGGTCGATGCGGGCAGTTACCAGCCCAAGCATCAGTCCTGAGCGGCCTGCCTCAGGCCGCTGCCTCTGACTTCAGGGCGTCGTTGATCATGCGGGCGAAATCGTCCGGTGAGTCCTCCTGCAGGAAGTGGCCGCCGCGCAGGGTGATGTGGGGCTGGCCATGGGCGCCGGGGATGCGGCGCTGCATGTACCGGTCACCGCCACGGGTAATCGGGTCGCCACTGCTGAAGCAGGTGATAAACGGCTTGTTCCAGGCTTCCAGTACTTTCCAGGCTGCCCTGTTGGCGGCGCTCGCCGGATCGGAAGGGGACACCGGAACCAGTTTGGGAAATGCCCGGGCGCCTGCCTTGAAGTCCGCGGTCGGGAACGGTGCCTCATAGGCCGCGAGTTCACGCCGGCTCAGGGTACGCTCGGTGCCCAGTTGTACGATGCGCCCGATGGGAAACCAGGGGCTGTGAGTAGCAAAGGCCTTCCACAGCGTGAAAACCGTCGGTACCGGTGTGTCGCCGGTTGGCAGCATGCCATTGCCCACGATGATACGCCGGAAGCGCCGGGGGTGTTCCGCCGCCAGCCGTAATCCCAGCAGTGAACCCCAGTTCTGGCACACCAGGGTAATGTCCCGCAGATCCAGTGCTTCCAGCCAGGAGGTCAACCAGGCCATGTGGCGCTCGTAGCTGTAGTCGTCTACCGACGCCGGTTTGTCGGATTTGCCGAAACCGATCAGGTCCGGCGCCAGAACCCGGTGGCCGGCGGCTGCAACCAACGGAATCATGTGACGGTACAGATAGGACCACGACGGTTCGCCGTGCAGCATCAACACCGGCGACGCGCCCTCGGGCCCCTCATCGACGTAGTGCATCCGGAGACCGGCGGCCACATCAAGGTACTGAGGAGCAAAGGGGTAGTCCGGAAGGCCTGCGAAGCGGGCTTCATCGGTTCTCAGAATACGCATGCCATCGACTGTCCTGACTGATTGGTAGCGTGATTGCCGGGAGGTTCGGGTCTGGAAGCCGCCTTCGACAATCGTCGATCATCAGGATAAATCAGATGGAAACTTTGTGTGTTTGAGTTGCGTAACAGTGCGTTGCCGGATTGAATCAGGATGCCAGGCTGAGCAGGCGCTCCGGGTCTTCAATCCGCGACAGGGCCTCGTCGCAGCAGTTGACGGCGCCGCAGTCGTCGGCGGAACACAGGCCAATGGTTTTGCATTGGATGGCCTGCTGGTTGTCTCTCTCATTCCGGAAGATCCGGGCGCGGGACAGGATTGAGCGACAGTGGCCGCACTGCAGGGTCGGGACCGCGCTGCCTTCGGCAAGAATGGCCTGATAAGGTGGTTGTTCAGTCATAGATATCCTCCTGATAGTCCAACATAGGGTCACAAGGTGACAATTCAAAGACAGGGCTGACATGCTGTTCGTGTCAGCTGTCCGGATCAACCAGTGGCCGTCGGTTGGAGCGTTTGTCGTCCCAGTTCAGTTCCTTCGGGTCGTACCACCCGAGGGCATCAAGCACTTTTTCCCGGGTCATTGGGGAAAGCGTTGGCCAGAGCTCCTGAAAATCGTCCAGGCCCTGATCCCGTTGCCGCTGCTGCTTGCTCTGGAGCCGGCTGATGATGCGTGGCAGTTGCAGCGCCTCACCCAACTGCCCAGGTACCAACACCTCCTGCCCCATAACCTTGCGGCGATGGGTTCTTGCGGCCAGCACCCGGCGCAGTTCGGTCGCTGCGTCCAGCGCCGTTTCGATACTAAAGCTTTCCAGTTCCAACAACATGACCTGTTTTCTGGCTGATCGTTAACCGATCACTATAACTCGAAGAGGGCTACAGTGACCACGGACCGTGGTAGGCTAAGCCCTGTCACTTATTCCGGGGGTTGTTAAGGATTATGTACGCGAAACTTGAAACACGGACTTTTCTTGCTTTGCTGGTCGGGGTGTCTCTGGCCTTCGTGTTCCTGTTGAAGCCGTTCTTTGGCCCAATCTTCTGGGCCGTGGCCATTGCCCTGATTTTCCATCCGGTGCAGCAACTTCTGGTGCGCCGGCTGGGTGAGCGGCCGAACCTGAATGCGTTGATTACCCTGATCTTTTGCCTGATTATCGTGGTCATCCCGGTTCTGATTCTGGTGACATCCCTCGTTGCCGAGGGTGTGTCCCTGTACCAGCAGATACAGAATGGGGACATTCGCCCGGGGGAGTATATTGACCAGGTAAACCAGTCATTCCCGGCCATTCAGGCCTTCCTGGCGCAATTCGATATCAGTTTTGCCGAGTTGCGGGACCGGGCTGTCAGTGTGTTTGTGGGCGGCAGTCAGTTTCTCGCCAAACAGGCCCTCGGATTCGGCCAGAACACGTTTCAGTTTTTCCTCGGCCTTGCCTTGATGGTGTACCTGGCGTTTTTCCTGCTGAGGGATGGCTCGAAGCTGATTGAGTTGCTGATCCGGGCGCTGCCGCTGGGGGATGAGCGGGAACGGTTGCTGTTCGCCAAATTCGCCGAGGTTACCCGGGCAACGGTGAAAGGTAACCTGCTGATCGCGATCATTCAGGGGGCCCTGGGTGGGCTGATATTCTGGATACTGGGCATTACCGGCGCGTTGCTATGGGGCGTGGTGATGGCGGTGGTGTCCCTGATTCCGGCGGTGGGCGCGGCGCTGGTCTGGGTGCCGACGGCCATTTATCTGGCCGCCGTTGGCGAGGTGGCGTCGGCGCTGATTCTGACCACGTTCGGGGTGGTGGTGATCGGCCTGGCCGATAACCTGCTTCGGCCCTTGCTGGTTGGGCGGGACACCAAATTGCCGGATTACATTGTGTTGTTGTCCACGCTCGGAGGCATTGTAATGTTTGGCGTGAACGGCTTCGTGATGGGGCCTTTGGTTGCCGCGTTGTTCATAGCATTCTGGGGCATCTTTATCCGGGAGTTCAGTGACGGATCAGATGCCGGTTAGGGCGACACAAGACTAAAGTATGGTAGACTTTTTCCTGTTTGCCTCAGCCTGTGGGGATAGGCACCACAAAATAAACAAGAAACAGGTATCGGCAAGGTATCAGGAGCAGAGCAGGTGAGTAGCACAAAAACACAATCCGGAACCCGGCGTCGCGTTTTGCTGGCCGCCGGCCTGGCCGGCCTGGCCGGGCTGCTGGGCGTCGTGTCTGCAGCCCACGCGGCGGATGAAACCGTTGCGCTGAAAAATGCGCTGTACGGTGCTGGATATGACGTCACCAACGTCAGTCCGGATATGGGAGACGCAACGCGCCAGGCGTTAACGCAGTTTCAGAAAGACCAGGGTCTCAAGGCCACGGGTATTCTGAACGAGGAGACCAAAAAGGCGCTGGGCATGGTGCCGGTTCAGGTGGCCGCGGCCGCCCAGCCGGCCACTTCCGGTGAGCAATCTGCCTCCCCGGCGAGCACGACCGCACCGGCTCAGGAAAACACTGAGCCAACGGGTGAAGACGCGATCGAGGAAGAAGAGGATGGTGGCTGGTCGCTGTTCTGACCGCCCCGCCCAGATACAAAAAAGCCCGCCAGAGATTCTGGGCGGGCTTTTTTGTGTCCGTGGGATGACGTCAGTCGAGCTTGCTGAGATCCCTGACCGCGCCTTTGTCGGCACTGGTGGCCAGCAGGGCATAGGCCTTCAGGGCGGCGGATACCTTGCGATCCCGGGGCAGCTCCGGTGTCCAGCCTTTGGCGTCCCGGGCCTCCCGGCGGCGGTTCAGCTCAGACTGGTCCAGTTCCACGTTGATGGCGCGGTTGGGGATGTCAATGCGAATGATATCGCCGTTTTCGATCAGCCCGATGGCACCGCCAGCGGCGGCCTCCGGGGAGGCGTGGCCGATCGACAGGCCTGAGGTGCCGCCGGAGAAGCGTCCATCGGTGAGCAGGGCGCAATCCTTGCCCAGGCCTTTTGATTTCAGGTAACTGGTGGGATAGAGCATTTCCTGCATGCCTGGTCCACCCTTGGGGCCCTCGTAACGAATGATCACCACGTCGCCCGCGTTGACCTCGTCGCTGAGGATTCCGGCCACGGCGGAATCCTGGCTCTCGAATACCCGGGCCTTGCCCTCGAACACGTAGATGCTTTCATCGACGCCGGCGGTTTTGACGACACAGCCGTCCTGGGCAATGTTGCCGTACAGTACCGCGAGCCCGCCTTCGGCGCTGTAGGCATTCTCAACCGAGCGGATGCAGCCGGTTTCCCGGTCACCGTCCAGCGATGGCCATCGGGTGCTCTGGGAAAAGGCGGTCTGGGTTGGAATACCGGCGGGCCCGGCCTTATAGAACTCAACCACGGCAGGGGGTGGCGAGCGCATGATGTCCCAGGTTTCCAGGGCTTCGTGCATGGTTTTACTGTGCACCGTGGGCAGGTCGGTGTTGATCAGGCCGCCCCGTTCCAATTCTCCCAGGATGCCCATGATGCCGCCGGCACGATGAACGTCTTCCATGTGATATTTGGGTGAATTGGGCGCCACTTTGCACAGTTGCGGCACCCGGCGGGACAGTTGGTCGATCTCGTTCAGGGTAAACGGGACATTACCTTCCTGGGCGGCGGCCAGCAGGTGCAGAATGGTGTTGGTTGAACCGCCCATGGCGATGTCCATGACCATGGCGTTCTCGAACGCCGCCATCGAGGCGATGCTCAAGGGCAGTACGCTGGCGTCGTCGTCTTCGTAATAGCGTCTGGCATTCTCCACAATCTGGCGACCGGCCTTGAGAAACAGCTGTTCACGATTGGCGTGAGTGGCCAGCAACGAGCCATTGCCGGGCAGCGCCAGGCCGATGGCCTCGGTCAGGCAGTTCATGGAGTTGGCAGTGAACATCCCGGAGCAGGAGCCACAGGTGGGGCAGGCGCTGCGCTCGTATTCGGCGACGGTTTCGTCGTCGGCGTTGGGGTCGGCGGCGATGACCATGGCATCGACCAGGTCGAGCTTGTGTTCCGACAGTTTGGTCTTGCCCGCTTCCATGGGGCCACCGGAGACGAAAATGGTGGGAATATTCAGGCGCATGGCGGCCATCAACATGCCTGGGGTGATCTTGTCACAGTTGGAAATGCAGACCAGGGCGTCGGCGCAGTGGGCGTTCACCATGTACTCAACCGAATCGGCAATGATTTCCCGGGATGGCAGGGAATAGAGCATGCCGTCGTGCCCCATGGCGATGCCGTCGTCGACCGCGATGGTATTGAATTCCTTGGCCACGCCGCCGGCAGCTTCGATTTCACGGCACACCAGTTGCCCCAGGTCCTTCAGATGAACGTGGCCGGGCACGAACTGGGTAAAGGAGTTGGCGACCGCAATAATCGGCTTGCCAAAATCTTCGTCTTTCATACCGGTGGCGCGCCAGAGGGCACGGGCGCCGGCCATGTTGCGGCCTGCGGTGGATGTCCGCGAACGATACTGAGGCATGGTGTTCTGGTCTCTCTGTCCTGTTACGGGTGGCTAACGGGGTGTTGTGAGCCGTGTTGTGAGCCATAGAGGATACCAGATTAGACTCCAGGCGCATGGTTGTTTTACGGGTGCGCGCTTACAATGAGTAACAGAGATGCTAACCGAAAAGGAGCCTGCCTATGGCTGGCCAGGACAGCCTGCCTTTACGCCGGCTGAAAGAATTTCAGCCCCTCAATCGACTGACGGACGATCAACTGGTGCTGCTGGCCAGCCGTGCGGAACGGCGAACCCACAGCCCGGGCCAGCGGGTGGTGCAGCGCGGGGTCCGGGACGGTCTTGATTTTTTCCTGGTGTCCGGCAAGGTCGAGCTGGAGTCGGTGGATGGCCGTAAGTCGGTGGTTGAGGCGGAAACCGAGAAGGCCCTGACACCCATCGCCCGTCTGCAACCGCGAATGTATGACGTGACGGCGGTGAAGCCCTGTGAATTTCTGGTGGTTGAACAGGACATTCTGAACCAGCTGCTGCGTTCTGCGCCGGTGGCCCAGGTTGAAATGGATTCCGGTGAGAGCGCCGATGATGGTGAAACCGAGGAGCATCACCTGTTAATGGAGTTCTACGCCGAGCTCCGTTCGAATCAGCTGAAGCTGCCCAGCGTTCCGGACGTGGCCTGGAAGGTTCGTCGGGCGGTAGACCGGGAGGAATCCACGGCCGCTCAGGTGGCCAGTGCCGTGTCGGCGGACCCGGCGATGGCGGCGAAGCTGGTGCGGGCCTGCAATAGCCCGCTTTACCGGGGCTTCAGCGATGTCCGGAACGTCCGGGAAGCGGTGGTTCGGCTGGGCATGAGAACCACCCGGCAACTGGTGACGGTGTTTTCCATGCGGGAGGTGTTCAAAAGCCGGCAGGCCAGCCTTCAGAAAGAGATGGAGGGGCTGTGGCGTCATTCCCGTGAGGTTGCCGCCCTGGCCTGGGTTCTGGCGGACCATGCCACCAACTTGAATCCGGAGGAGGCACTGCTGGCGGGCCTGCTGCATGATATTGGCGTGGTGCCGATACTGGTTCAGGCCGAACACCACATCAATCTGTTTGCGGATCCGGCCAACCTCCGGCATGTGATCGGCGAACTGCGGGCCGATGTGGGCACGGCGGTGCTGGAAAGCTGGTCGTTCCCGGCCCCGTTTCTGGACGCGGTTCGCCACGCCGAAGACTGGTCCTTCGAGTGCCGCGAAGATGCCCCACAACTGGTGGACGTGGTGATCGTGGCGCAAATGCATTCGATGATCGGAACCAGCCAGAACGCCGAGCTGCCGCCGTTCGATCAGGTGCCGGCCTATCGCCGGCTTGGCGAACTGGAACTGAATGCTTCCCGCAGTCTGCAGCTTCTGACCGAGGCCCGGGCGCGGGTAGACGAGGTCCAGCAGTTGCTGTCGATACGATGAGTGCCTGTGACAGGCGCCCTTTCATACTCCAACACCGGTGAATTTGTCCGCTATGACTGTACCCCTGTTTCCACTGAATTCCATTATCCTGCCCCGGGGACGGATACCCCTGCAGCTCTTTGAGCCTCGCTACATCGACATGCTGAAGCAGTGCCTGAAGGATGACCGGGGGTTTGTGGTGGTGTTGCTCCGGGAAGGAGGCGAAGCCGGGCGAGCCGCGTCTTTCTTCGACACTGGAACGCAGGTGCGGATTATAGATTTTCAGCAACTGGAGAATGGCTTGCTGGGTATTACGGTGGAGGGTGAGGCGAAAGTGGCAATTACCCGACGCTGGCAGCAGGAGGACGGACTTCATCTGGGCGAGACCGAACGGCTGGCTGACGAGGCCCGCAGTCATGTCCCCGAACGCTTCCACGAGCTGCCGTCGGTGCTGCGTGCCCTGTTCCGCCATCCGGTGGTCCGTGATCTTGGCATGGCGGTGGACTATGACGATGCCCGCGACGTGGGCTGGCGACTGACCGAGCTACTGCCCCTGGACAAGCAGGAAAAGCAGCGGTTGCTGGAGCTTCAGGACCCCCTTGAACGACTGGCCCGGCTGCAGGAGTTGCTGGAAGCCCTGGAAGGCGGCGGATGAGATGTCAGGCAGCCGCGTAGACCCGGACTGCCTCTGACCACTCCAGCATCAGGTAACCGGCGCAGAATGCCAGCCAGGCGACGGCTGCCGACAGGGTCACCGGCTCCAGCGCCAGGGGAACCCGGTCGAACCGGCTGTAGCTTGCCCGAACCCAGCCGGTGATGGCGAGCCCCAGCAGCACCCCGCCGACCACATCACTGAACCAGTGCACCCCCAGGTAAAGACGGCTTACCGCGACCGGGACCAGCGGCAGCGACAGCAGTACGTAGCTTTGCCAGCGGTTGCGGAAGTGGGATTCTCCGGCCACGAAACTGGCCAGCAGGGTGACGAAGACCGTGATGCCGGCCGCATGGCCGCTGGGAAAGGCGCCGGACTCGGGTGGATTAACCACCAGGTCAGGGCGGTCAACGCCGAACGAAAACTTCATCAGCGACACCAGAAACACCGTGAGGGCGCCCGCCAGCAGAACGTGCAGGGCCGCTGCGTAGTAGCCCCGGAATGCCAGCACCAATATTGCCAGGCCCGCTGCGGCCAGCAGGACCGGAGGATCGCCGAGTAGCGTGGCGGCAATCGCAGGACCGTCCATCATGGGGTGCCGGAGTTCGCCAAACCAGAGCAGGACGGTGGTGTCGAAGGCATCCAGCCAGGGCATGTGAACTGCCAGCTGACTCCAGAGCAGGAACAGACCGGAGGCGCCCAGCGCGAGTGTGAACGACGCGAGTGGGAACTCACCGGCCTGAGCCGGTCTTTCACTGGAGTACAGGCGCCAGAAGCGATGACTGGCCTCGTACCTGGCCAGTGCCTGTTTGACCTTCAGATAGAGCCAGCCGCCTTCGCCGAGACCGGCCTGGACTCGAATGAGCAGCAGGTATACCGCCAGTAGCGCGCCGAGGCTGATTCCGATGACGCCGTAAAAGTAAGGTGGCAACCGGAGCTCGGACGCCAGAGTGCTGCCCACCAGAAATCCCGGGAGAATATACGCGGGAGCCCAGCCAATGGCAGAGGCAATGTTGAACGTCAGGAAGCGCGGCCAGGGCATCAGCAGGGCGCCGGCAATCATCGGGATGATCGGGCGTACCGGCCCGACAAATCGGCCGATAACCACACTTTTGCCGCCATGGCGCAGGAAAAAACGCTCCCCTCGGGTAATCAGTTGCGGGTACCGACTGAAGGGCCAGAGGCTGGTCAACCGGCCTTGCAGAAGGCGGCCAAGGGCAAAGCTGATGGTGTCGCCAGCGATGGCGCCCAGCCCGGCACTCAGCAAGGCTTCGGATAACGGCAACTGGGCTTGTCCGGCCAGTGCCGCTACCGCAAACAGAATGGCCACGCCCGGAACAAACATGCCAGCAATAGCAAGGGATTCGACAAACGCCGCCAGGAACAGGGCCCCGGCAAGCCACCCTGGATTCAGGTTGAGCCAGGCTGTCAGGTCGGTGAGCCAGTCTGCACTCATGTCTGGATGGTTTCTCCCGGACTGAACCAGACGGAATCCGTGCGTCGCCGACGGGCTTCTTCCATCGCCAGGTGGGCTCGTTTCCGGAGTGTGTCAGTGCGGGTGTCGCCGGTACCCCGGGAGGTGCACCCCAGGCTGACGGTGGCGGTGCCGATCACTGGCCACTGGTGCTCGGCGATGGTCCGCCGAATCCGCTCTGCGATCACGCGCACCCCTTCTTCCGGGGTAAAGGGCAGGATCAGGAAAAATTCGGCGTTATTCAGCGTGTAAAGGGTATCGCCGGCGCGAATCACGCCGAACAGGTGCTGGGTCATGTCGCAGAACAGGGTTTGAACGCCGGCCTTCCCGTGGAGGTCCGCAGCCTCATCCGCGTAGTCAATGGTCAGGTTGATCACCGATAGCGGGTGCCCGGTGGCAATGGCACGGCTGATTTCCTTCTGCAGGGTCTCGTCCAGAAAGCGGGCGTTGTGGGCGCCCGTCACCGGATCGGTGATTGCCAGATCCTCCGCTGACTGGGCCATATGGTCATACTGCCAGATGTACAGCGCCGCCAGTACCAGCAGGATCACCAGGCCTGACACCGCCAGCAGGGCGTCGGTGGGCGTTTGCTGGACGAACAGGCCCACGGACATGGGCACCAGCAGAATCGTGGACAGCGCCACGCCCTGGCGCAGGGGCAGAATGAGCAGGTTGAGTACCAGCAAGGGCATGGCCCAGTGGCTGATCGCGGTGGTTTCCAGTGTCAGGAAGGCGGCGAGCAGACCACTGTTCAGGCCACACAGGAGAATCAGGTGCCCCGGTGCTGACAGTTGCTGGCGCCGGCAAATGAACGTGTAAACGGCTCCCGCCAGGGTCAGGAATGCCATCCCGGTGGCCAGGTAGAACAGGTCGTAAAAGCCATACCTCAGGTTCTGCAGGGCCATGGCGAAAATAAACAGCGTTGCCAGGCCGTAGCCAATGCTGTGGGTCCAGGTTCTCAGCCGGGTCTCGGTCATGATCCGGGTCCTTCGGGGCGGGGGGCGCTGGCCGGTTTGGAGCCGGACGAGGGGTGATTCCAGGCGCTGTAGGCCTGGGACCGGTTACCGCCCTGTTGCTGGGCGCGGCGCAGGGCGTTGGCGGCGCTGTGTTGCAGGCTGTCGGCGTCGTCTCCGATATTGAGCCCGGCGATGCCGGTACTGACGGTCAGCTTCATACCGTGGGATTCCAGTAGCGTACCCAGGCCTTTGCGAATGGTTTCGGCGCGGGTTATTGCGTCCCGGGTCCGGATGCCCGGCAGGATCACCAGCAACTGCAGGTCGGCGACCCGGTAGTAGGTATCAAAATCGCGGATTTGTGAGTGCAGATAGCGACCGATGCGAGGCAGGATCGAGCGGATATCCTCATCCGGATCGTTATCGCTGAGGTGGGTATCGAGCCCGATCATGATAATTGACATATCGGTACCCTCGCGTTCACTGCGCTGGATCTCCTTGTGCAGATCGGCGGACAGGTACTCACGGCTGGCGGCCTGGGTCAGCTCGTCGGTTCGCCTCAGAGGCGCCAGTTGCCGGGTTTTGTAGTCGCGCAGAAACACCAACAGCGCGCACAGCATCACGGTTAACAGGAAGGCGCTGATCATCTGGTGGCGTTCGGCCAGGCCTTCCGCCCACTGTGTTGCCGCCACCGCCAGCAGGGTGATCGCAGCTGTGACCAGTGCAGCGACGCTTTGGGGTAGCAGGGCGAAGGCGGCCAGCGGGATGGCATACAGCCAATGGCTGAGTGCCCAGGGGCCGGTCCAGAAGCTGGTCAGCAGAACCAGCAGCAGAGCGATGAAGAACAGACGCTGAATTTTTGGCCAGGGTGCGAGCTGCCGGTTGGCATGAAAAGTACGCCCGGAAATGACCGCGCCCGCAGCCGCCGCCGCTGTGGCAGCCGCCAGTGGCTGTCCGAGCAGGGCGCACAACACGGCCACGGTGGCCAGGGCGCCAAAGCCCGCTCGTGACAATCGGCTTAGCAGGAATTTTTCGGCCATCTGGGCCATGGTGTCCATCCTTTGTGAGAAGTTCCCTTCGTTCCGCAGCGGTATAATATCTGTTTGGGGTGCGTACTTGAAACGGGAAAGGTAAAGTTAGGCCCTGACGACTGAATTTGATGTGTACAACCATAAGGTAACCGGATGGATATTGCAGCTTACATGGCGGACGTAGGGCAACAGGCCCGGGCGGCAGCAAGCCTGGTCGCCCGCTCGACCACGTTGGTGCGGAACCGGGCGCTACTGGCAACGGCGGAGGCCCTGGACGCCGCCCGGGAGACATTGTCGGTTGCCAACCAGCAGGATCTGGCGACCGGGCGTGAGAGCGGTCTTGATGCGGCCATGCTGGACCGTCTGGAGCTGACCCCCGCCCGGATCGATGCCATGATCGAGGGCCTGCGTCAGGTGGCTGCGTTGCCGGATCCGATCGGCGAGATTACCGGGTTGACCTACCGCCCATCCGGCATTCAGGTCGGCAAAATGCGCGTGCCGCTGGGTGTTATCGGTATCATTTACGAGTCCCGCCCCAATGTCACGGTTGAGGCAGCCAGCCTGTGCCTGAAGTCCGGCAATGCCACGATCTTGCGGGGCGGTTCCGAAGCCATCCACTCCAATCAGGCCATTGCCCGGTGCCTGGGCGAGGGGCTGGCGGCGGCCGGTTTGCCGGAATTCGCGGTGCAGGTGGTGAAAACCACGGACCGGGCGGCGGTGGGTGAGCTGATCACCATGCCCCGGTATGTGGATGTGATTGTGCCCCGGGGCGGAAAGGGCCTGATCGAGCGCATCAGCCGCGACGCCCGGGTACCGGTGATCAAGCATCTGGACGGTGTCTGCCATGTGTATGTGGACAGCCATGCCGATCCGGAAAAGGCGCTGAATATTGCCGTCAACGCCAAAACTCACCGCTATGGCACCTGCAATACCATGGAAACCCTGCTGGTGGATCGGGAGATTGCCGCGGATATCCTGCCGCTGCTGGCGGGGGCGTTTATCGAAAAGGGTGTTGAATTGCGGGGCTGTGAGCAGACCCGGGCAATCGTGCCAGAGGCCGTCGTGGCCAACGAGGCGGACTGGCAGGCGGAATACCTGGCGCCGGTGCTGGCAGTGCGGGTGGTGGACGGTCTGGATGGTGCCATCGAGCACATCAATCGCTACAGCTCCCAGCATACGGACAGCATTGTGACCGAGAATTACACCCGTGCGCGCCGGTTTATCACCGAGGTGGACTCCGCGTCGGTGATGGTGAATGCATCGACGCGATTTGCCGACGGTTTCGAGTATGGCCTGGGTGCCGAGATCGGCATCTCCACCGACAAGATTCATGCCCGGGGGCCGGTAGGCCTGGAAGGGCTGACATCGCAGAAGTACGTGGTGTTTGGCGACGGCCATATCCGGACCTGATGCCCATGCATGTCATCTATGGCGGCACCTTCGATCCGGTACATCACGGCCACCTGCGGCTAGCCCTGGAACTGTGTGACCGATTGGCGGTTGACCGGGTCAGCCTGGTGCCCTGCCATATACCGCCGCATCGGGGTGATACCGGAGCCACCTCCGGGCAGCGGCTCCGGTTGCTGGAACTGGCCATCGCCGGTGAGCCACAGCTGTGCCTGGATGACCGGGAACTGCGCCGGGCCGGGGCTTCCTACACGGCCGACACGCTGAGGCAGTTGCGGTCGGAGCTGGGAGCGGATGCGCCGCTGGTCATGGTGGTGGGCACCGACGCCTTCGCCGGCTTTGATCGCTGGCGGGAGTGGCAGTGCATTCCAGACCTGGCCCATATCGTGGTTGTCCGCCGCCCGGGCCCGCCCCTGGCGCCGGATAGCGTGCCGGCCAGGCTACTGGCCAAACGCCGGGTTGAGGCCGGTTCCGCCCTGTCTGACCGCCCCGCCGGATACATTCTCGAGCTGGCCCCACCGCTGCTGGACATCTCCGCGACGGCCATCCGTGAGCGAATCGCCGATGGCCGCTCCCCCCGTTATCTGATGCCCGATCCGGTCTGGTTCGAAATTCGGCGGCTGGGGCTGTACGGTGCCTGCCCCGCCAGGAACTTTTAGTGATACAATCCCGTCGAATATGACTATTCGGGTGGCCACAGGGGCCCACGCCCGTACAACAGGGTAATTATGCAGGCAGAGCAACTGAAAGATCTGGTCGTAAGCGCGCTTGAAGATGTGAAAGCACAGGATGTCAGTGTGATCGATGTACGTGACCGCACCAGCGTCACCGATTTCATGGTTCTGGCATCCGGAACCTCCAATCGTCACGTCAAATCCCTGGCCGACTCGGTGGTGGTTCAAGCGAAAGAAAAGGGTGTTCGGGCCGGTAATGTGGAGGGTGCCACAGCCAGTGACTGGATCCTGGTGGATCTGGGTGACGTTGTGGTCCACGTGATGATGCCCGCGACCCGGGAGTTCTATGATCTGGAGCGGTTCTGGCGGGACGCTCCGGACCTTGGCGTTGCGGGCAGCGAGTAGGCCATGAAGCTACGTCTGATCTGTGTGGGGCAGAAGATGCCCGACTGGGTCAGTGCCGGGTATCACGATTACGCACGCCGTATGCCACCGGAATTGCCGCTCGAGATGGTGGAAATTGCCATGGCCCACCGCGGCAAGAATCCGGATATTTCCCGACTGATGCAGAGAGAAAGCGACGCGATCCTTACAGCCGTCGGTTCCAGAGACCGTGTGATCGCGCTGGAAGTGGGTGGCCGACCCTGGTCGACTGAGGAACTGGCGAGTCAGCTCGAACTGTGGCAGCAGGGTGGCCAGGATGTCAGCTTTCTGGTCGGCGGCCCTGACGGTCTGGCCCGGGCCTGCCGCGACCGGGCTGATGCCCAGTGGTCGCTGTCCGCGCTGACTCTGCCTCATCCGTTGGTGCGCATCCTGCTTGCGGAACAACTTTACCGGGCCTGGACCATCACCCGTAACCACCCGTACCACCGGGCCTAGGGGGCGTGCATGCCGTGGGGTGAGTTCAAGGATACTGCAGCCGAGCGTCGTCTGTTCCAGCGCCGGGCCACGGTTATGCTGGTGTTTGTGTTGCTGCTTTTTTTTGTGCTGATTGGTCGCATGTATCAATTGCAGGTGATTGAGCACGAAATCTACACCACCATTTCCGACAAGAACCGCGTACAGGTGCAGTCAGTGCCGCCGACTCGGGGACTGGTGTACGACAGGAACAATATCCTGCTCGCCGAGAACCGTCCGGTCTTCAGCGTTACCCTGGTGCCTGAACGGGTAGACGGCATGGAGGATACACTCGACCAGTTAGGCGGAATCCTGGATATCTCCAAAGAAGATCTTGAGCGCTTTCGCCGCCGCCTGCAGGAACCACGCCGCCCGTTTCAGAAGATTCCCCTTCGTTACGATCTGACCGAAGCAGAGATCGCCCGTCTGGCGGTGCATCGCCATGAGCTGCCCGGTGTGGAAGTGGAGGCTGAATTGGTCCGTTACTATCCCCACAGCGAGCTGACGGCCCATGTTCTGGGGTTTGTGGGGCGCATCAACCGCGACGAGTTGCAGCGCATTGATCCGGTTAACTACGCTGGCACCAACTATATCGGCAAGTCGGGTATCGAGCGATTCTACGAGTCGCTCTTGCATGGCGAGGTCGGGTATCAGCACGTTGAAACCAATGCCCGGGGGCGAACCCTGAGGGTGCTCGAGCGGGAAAATCCGGTGCCGGGAGAGGATTTGCAGCTGCACCTGGACCTGCGTTTACAGCAACGGGCCCACGAGCTGCTCGACGGGCGCCGTGGCGCCATTGTCGCGATTGAGCCGAAAACCGGGGGAATTCTGGCCCTGGCCAGCGTGCCTGGCTTCGACGCCAACAAGTTTGTCACCGGGATAAGCGTCAAGGACTACCGGGATCTGAGCGAAAGTCCCGACAAGCCGCTGTTCAATAGAGCGCTCCGGGGCCAGTACCCGCCCGGCTCGACACTGAAGCCCATGCTCGCGATTGCGGCTCTGGACAGTGGGGCCACCACGCGGGACTACACCATCTGGGATCCGGGCTATTTTCGCCTGAAGGAATCCGGGCGGCTCTGGCGTGACTGGAAGCTTGGTGGCCACGGTTGGGTGGATCTGAACGATGCGATTGTCGAATCCTGCGACACTTATTTTTATGAAATGGCCGTCAAAATGGGTGTGGATACCATGTCGGACTACCTCTCCCGCTTTGGCTTTGGTGAGAATGCCGCACTGGACGTCGCTGGTGCCCAGAATGGTCTGCTGCCGTCCCGGGAATGGAAGCGGGCGATGCGCAACGCCCCATGGTATCCGGGAGATTCGGTCAACCTGGGGATTGGTCAGGGCTTCATGCTGGCGACGCCGCTTCAGTTGGCCACCGCGACGGCGCTGATCGCCAACCGCGGCCGCTGGGTGGAACCCCGATTGCTCAAGGATGTCAAGGGGGATACCCCGGTTGCCGAATACCTGCCCGATCAGACCCACGAACCGATGCGACTCAAGGACCCAAGCGACTGGGAGTTTGTGGTCGAGGCCATGGCCGGTGTGATGGAAGGTCCAAAGGGCACCGCCCGGGGTGCTGCTCGCGGTGCCAGTTACCGGATGGCTGGTAAAACCGGAACCGCCCAGGTATTCAGCCTGGACGAAGGTGAGGAATACGACGCCGATGAAATTCGTGAACGTCTGCGTGACCATGCCCTGTTTGTTGGTTTTGCGCCGGTGAAAGATCCCCGGATCGCCGTCGCCGTGATTGTGGAAAATGGCGGCAGCGGCAGTGGTACCGCTGCTCCGGTGGCGCGGGCGCTGTTTGATGCCTGGCTGGAGGATTTCCCCGAACTCCAGGGCGACGCCCTGATTACCCAGATCCCGACCGGGGAGGCTCAGTAATGGCCATACGCGACGTGCTCGACGCCACGGCATCCAATCCGCTGGGGCGCCCCCGGGGCATCTGGGCCACCTTGCACCTGGATCCCATTCTGTTATTTCTGCTGTTCGTTCTGGTGTCTGGCGGCCTGTTCGTGTTGTACAGCGGAGCAGATCGCAATATTGACGTGGTTGAGGCCCAGGGGGTTCGCCTGGTCATCGCGTTCGTGGTGATGATAGTTTTCGCCCAGCTTGATCCCAATGTGTTCCGCCGCTGGGCGCCCTGGCTTTACATCGCTGGCCTGGGGTCCCTGGTGGCGGTATTACTGGTCGGCATCGGGGCCAAAGGTGCCCAGCGATGGCTGGGTCTGCCGGGGCTGCCGCGATTCCAGCCTTCCGAACTGATGAAACTGGTGGTGCCGATGGCGGTGGCCTGGTATCTGTCCCGGCATTTTTTGCCGCCGAGCCTGTCCAGGATTGCAGTCGGTCTTGCTCTGGTACTGGTGCCCATGGTGCTGATCATAAGGCAGCCGGATCTGGGCACGTCGCTGCTGGTTGGCATGGCCGGCCTGTTCGTGGTGTTTTTCGCCGGCATGAGTTGGAAACTGATCAGCGCGTTTGTCGCCATGGTCTCCGTCGCCGCGCCGCTGATGTGGTTTTTCGTGATGCGCGATTACCAGAAACAACGGGTGCTGACGTTGCTGGACCCGCAGAGCGACCCACTCGGCGCTGGCTGGAATATTATCCAGTCGAAAACCGCTATTGGCTCGGGGGGTATCGATGGCAAGGGTTGGCTGGAAGGTACCCAGTCGCACCTGGAGTTCCTGCCGGAGAGCCATACGGACTTTATCGTGGCGGTTCTTGCCGAGGAATTCGGATTTATTGGCATGTTGGTGTTGCTCACCATGTATTTTCTGATCATTCTGCGTTGCCTGTATATTGCGGTCACGGCTCAGGATTCATTCAGCCGTCTGCTGGCGGGTGCGCTGACCATGACCTTCTTTATCTACGTTTTCGTTAACATTGGCATGGTGAGTGGCCTGTTGCCGATTGTGGGAGTGCCTCTGCCACTGATTTCCTATGGTGGAACCTCGAGTGTCACGCTGATGGCGGCATTCGGGGTGCTGATGTCCATTCATACGCATCGCCGGATGATCAGTGCCTGACCGACCGCCGGGCCGATTCTGTCCGTGGGGTAATGGAGATCACGGCACGGAACCCGCTACAATACCGGTTGTTAATGCTGCGGGGGTCCCGTGGCAGCTATGAGCGTGGAGGATGTCCCGGCTGTGAGTGCCACATTGTCACCTGTTTGGATACTGGCTGTTGTTGCCCTGACCCTGGGTGGGTGTGCCTCAGCGCCGGACACCAACCACTCGTCACGATATACCCTGAGCCAGGATCGCGCCCCCGATGGCCACTTTGACGCCTCTGGCCTGGAAAATGCGACGCCGCGCTATGAGCCGCCGAAACGGGCGGGAAACAAATCGCCGTATTCTGTCTGGGGCAAGCAGTACCGGGTGCTTGCCAGTAACGACGGATACGTGGCCCGCGGTACCGCAAGCTGGTATGGCGAAAAATTCCACGGCCATAAAACTTCCAACGGTGAAGTGTTTGATATGTATCAGATGACGGCCGCGCACAAATCCCTGAGAATTCCCAGCTATGTTCGGGTAACCAGCCTGGACAATGGCCGCTCGGTTATTGTCCGGGTCAATGATCGCGGACCCTTTCATGGTGATCGCCTGATCGACCTGTCCTACGCGGCGGCGAAGAAGCTGGGTTATCAGTCCCGTGGCACGGCGCGGGTGGCAGTTGCTGCCATTACCGTTAGACCCGATGGCAGAATGTTCCTTGCCGGCAAACCCTTTGTGCCGGGCAACGGCGCAACGGAACCAGACAGCTCCGTCGCGGTCAGTGGCGATGAGGCGAGTGGTGATCGGGCCCTGTTTGTCCAGTTAGGTTCGTTCAGTACCCGTGACCCGGCCGAGGCGTTACTCAATCGCGCAAGGGCTGTGCTGGAAGACCCGATGAGAGTACGCGCGATCGATACCGCATCGGGACGCTACCACCGGGTGCAGGTCGGACCGTTTCAGGACGAGACGACCGCACGACAGACACAGGATGTGCTCGAGGCTCGGGGTTTTGCCCGATCCATCGTCCTGACCGATACCCACTGATTACCCGAACCATGACAAAATACACCTCCGACGAATGAATGGACCTATGGCTTTAAACTCTGTGTTTCGCACCCTCTTTACGGTCTTTGTGCTGACGCTCGCGCTGTCAGGCAAAGTCATGTCCCAGGCGATACTGATCCCGTCGCCACCTCAGATCGCCGGCAGTTCCTATGTCCTGATGGATCCCAAGAGTGGCCGAATCCTCATGGAGGAGAACAGCCATGAGCGGCTCCCCCCCGCCAGCCTGACCAAAATGATGACGGCGTACATTGTGGAGCGGGAGCTGGATGAGGGCCGTATATCCATGTCGGACATGGTGCCGATCAGTGTCAACGCCTGGAAAACCGGAGGATCAAGGACCTTTGTTCGTGAGGGCACCAGTGTTTCGGTGGCGGACCTGCTCAAGGGGGTGATCATCCAGTCCGGTAACGATGCCTCGGTTGCTCTGGCCGAGTTCATAGCGGGTAGTGAAGGGGCCTTCGTGGATATCATGAACCAGCAGGCCGAGATTCTTGGCATGAAGGATACCCGGTTCCAGAACGCCACCGGTCTGCCTGCTGAAGGGCATTTCTCAACGGCCTACGATCTGGCCATTCTCGCCCGGGCCATTATCAATCATTACCCGGAAAACTACGGGCTCTATGCCCAGAAGCACTTCACGTATAACAACATCCGCCAACCGAACCGCAACAGCCTGCTGTGGCGTGACGACACCGTCGACGGCCTGAAAACCGGTCATACCGAGGCGGCAGGCTACTGTCTGGTGGCGTCCGCTGAACGGGAGGGCACCCGTTTTATTGCCGTGGTCATGGGCACCAGCAGTACTCAGGCCCGGGCTCAGGAAGTTCAGAAAATGCTGAACTACGGCTTCCGTTACTACACCAGCGAGCGTTTGTTCAGTACCGGCGAAGAGCTGGTGGAGGCCCGTGTGTGGGGCGGTAAAGCCGATCAGCTGTCCATTGGTCTGATCGACGATGTCTACGTCACCATTCCGCGTGGCTCCCGCAGCAGCCTTGAATCGACGGTGGACCTTGATTCGGTGATCAAGGCACCCATCAAGGTGGGCGACGAGCTGGGGCGTGTGAAGGTTTCGCTGAACGGTGAGGTTCTGGTTGACCAGCCGGTGCTGGCACTCACCGATGTCCCCGAGGGCGGCTTCTTCAAGCGTATATGGGATGCCATCAAGCTGTTTTTCTTTCAGTTGTTTCAGTGAGGGCGACCCAGGTCCCCGGGAGTAACGCGGCATGAGTGAGCCGAAAGCACCAAAAATCGAGTTTCCCTGTGACTATGTGATCAAGGTCATCGGCGATGCGGCACCGGACTTCACTGACTTTGTGGCGGCGGTCGTTGAGCAGCACGCGCCGGGGCTATCGGAATCCGATATTTCGGTCAATGAGAGCAGCAAGGGGCGGTTTTCATCGGTTCAACTGACCATCGTTGCCACGGGTGAGGCCCAGCTCAAGGCCCTGTTTGAAGACCTCAAGGCCAGTGGCCGTGTGCACATGGTGCTGTAACGCCGATGCCGGACCTGATTATTCGCTCACTGGGTGAGCAGCCCTACCTGGAAACCTGGGAGGCTATGAAGGCTTTCACCGCCAGCCGGGATGACGCGTCGGCGGACGAACTCTGGTGCCTGCAGCATCCCCGGGTCTATACCCAGGGGCAGGCCGGTAAGGCCGAGCATATCCTGGCACCTGGCGATATTCCGGTGATTCCGGTCGACCGGGGAGGGCAGGTAACCTATCACGGCCCGGGCCAGTTGGTGGTTTACCTGATGGTCGATCTGTCGCGTCGCAAGCTGGGTGTGCGCACCCTCGTCGACATCATCGAGCAGGGCATTGTCCGGACGCTGGCAGAGCGCGATATCGTGGCGGCACCCCGGCGGGATGCGCCCGGAGTGTATGTGGCAGGGGCCAAGATTGCCTCGCTGGGGCTCCGGGTCAGGCGCGGGTGCTCGTTCCATGGGCTGGCCCTGAATGTCGCTATGGACCTGGAGCCCTTCGCCCGTATTAATCCCTGTGGTTACGCTGGCATGCCGATCTGCCAGGTGGCCGATTTCGCGCCGGGCGTCGAGGTGTCTGATATCGAGCACCGGCTGGCTACCCACTTGCTGGGCGGGCTTGGTGATAGCCAGGTAACGTGGCTGCGGGGCTGGGAAAGTCAGGCAGCGGGCCCGGCCTCGTAACGGCAGGCGCGGTTCCTGCCCAGGGTTTTTGCGCGATACAGAGCTTCGTCGGCCCGCTGGAGCAAACGGTCGATGGATTCCTGAGCGTGAATGCTGGCGACGCCCAGGCTGACTGTGGCCCTCACGGTGACCCGTTCCGTGGTCACGGATTTGGCGGCAATGGCCTCCCGAATCCGGTTGGCGGTCTTGAGGGCTTCACCCGAGTCGGTTTCCGGCAGTAACACCAGGTATTCCTCACCACCCCAGCGCGCAAGGGTATCCACCTTGCGACTCTGCTCCCGTAAGGTGGTTGCCACCAGAACAATCAACGCGTCACCGACGTGATGACCGTGGCTGTCATTCACGCTCTTGAACAGGTCGATGTCGAGCAACAGCACCGAAAAAGGCCGGCCGTTTCTGAGGAAGCGCTGGTACTCGCTATCCAGTTGTCCCAGGGCTTCCCGACGGTTTGCCAGCCCGGTCAGGGCGTCGTGCTTGGCCGCAAATTCAAAGTCGGCCGCCAACTTCAGCAGGCCCAGCTTGCTACGCCTGCGGCTCTGGTCAAGGATGTAGCAGGTCGCCATTTCGAACGCCAGCACCGCCACCATGGTGAGCCGGAAGCTTGTGGTGTAGGGCGCGTTGAAAATCGTGTCACCAAGCGGGCTGAAGAGCAGTACCACACCGGCGAAACCCCCTGAGCAGGCAATGACGCCGACCCGGGACTCACTGATATAGAAAATGATCGGGGGGTAGGCAAACAGCCAGATGATCGCTGAACCGTCTTCCACTGCCTGTACGGCGAGGTAAGTGAACAGTGCGGTAATCAGGGTAATAAAGCCCCGCCGTTGGAGCGTTTTCTGGCCGGTAAGCAGATACAGAAGCAAATTGACGGCCAGCAGGGCGCCAAAGGTCAGCAGCAGGGGTGGGGTAACCGGGTCGCCGCGCAGACTCGAGCGCCAGGCAAAAAAACACAGCAATGGGACGGCCGCGAGAGTCAGCCAGTTAATGAGGACGGGCACCGGGATTTCACCTTTTACCCGGTACTGGGACAGCTCCGGAAGCTGCGTATTGTGTGCGATTTGCGACATAATCATGGCTTATTGTTGTGATAATCGCTGAAAATCCAGTGAATCGACTTTATGATAATCTGATTCCCCGGAGAGAAACTGTATAGAATCGTAACCAGGCGCCGATGACAGATGTATCCCGGCGCCCGCGCGGGCGCATTGGCCCGCAGGCCGGCGCCGGAGGGGCGCCTGGGTTAGGCCCGATGGCGAATGAGTCCGTATAATGGGGTATGCCGCCGAACTCGGTGAAATTTTCCGGTCCGAACAGGTTTTTCATGCCATCCAGACGATCAAGAACGTCGGTCTCCCGTATCAAAACCGGTAGCTTTGAGCGCAGGTTAAGCCTGACCCGGGCCGGCCTGTTCGCGGGCACGCGTATGGCATCCCATATGGCGACCAACTGGTTCAGCAGTCGTGAAAAGCGAGATGAGCGCCACCGTGCCATGTTGTCCAGCCAGGCCCGGTTCCTGGTGGATGAGCTGGGGCAGCTCAAGGGCAGCGTTGTCAAAATAGGCCAGGTTATGGCGCTGTATGGCGAACATTTCTTGCCGGCGGAAGTCACGGAGGCGCTCCATACCCTGGAGGATCAGACAGCGTCCCTGGCATGGCCGGCCATTGAGCGGGTGCTGCAATCGGAACTGGGGAGTGACCGGTTGGCGGAGCTGGTGATCGATCCCGAGCCCATTGCCGCCGCCTCGCTGGGCCAGGTGCACCGGGCCCAGCGCGTCAGCGATGGCCTGGAGCTGGTGCTGAAGGTGCAATACCCGGGCGTGGCCGATGCGGTGGACAGCGATCTCAGTGCCGTGGCCCAGTTGCTGAAAGTGGCCCGGCTGGTGAGTTTCGGGCCGGAGTTCAATGACTGGCTCGAGGAGGTCCGGAATATGATGCACCGGGAGGTGGACTACCGTCTGGAGGCCGAAACCACGGAAAAGTTCCGGCGGATGCTGGCTTCCGATCCGCGCTTCATCGTGCCGCGGGTGCTGCCGGAATATTCGTCCGCTCACGTCATTGCCTCCACCTACGAGCACGGCCACTCGGTGAGCGCTCCGGCGGTCAGGGCCCTGCCCCTGGAGCGCCGCAGTGCGCTGGGCGAGGCGGCCCTGGAACTGTTCTTCCGGGAACTGTTTGTCTGGGGTGAAATGCAGACCGACCCGAACTTTGGCAACTACCGTATCCGCATTGCCGGTGAGGAAGGTGAGGATCCCGACACCGACCGTATCGTGCTGCTGGATTTTGGCGCAGTGCAGTCCTACACGAATGCCTTTCTGGCACCGGTGATTCAGATGATCCGTGCCTCCTACGAAAACGACCTGCATGCGGTGATCGAAGGTGGTGTGGAGCTGCGCTTCATGAGTCGCGAATGGCCGCAGGAGGTGCTGGAAACCTTCGGCTCGGTGTGTATGTCGGTACTGGAGCCGCTGTCGGGCGACTCTGCTTCCTGGCCGGAATACGCAGTGAACAGCCAGGGCCAGTATCGCTGGAAGCAGAGTGACCTGCCGTCACGGGTGGCTAGGCAGGCTGCCCGCTCCGCGATCAGCCGCTACTTCCGGGTGCCACCCAAGGAGTTTGTGTTCCTGAACCGTAAGCTGATCGGGGTGTATACCTTTATTGCCGTGCTGCATTCGGAGTTCAACGGTGAGCCGTTGTTGAGGAAGTATCTCTACGGCGATGACACGCCCGATACCTCCGCGACAAGCCAGAGCACAAAGGCATAACGCAGGCCTTTGCCAATCGCGACCAGCACGATGAAGTTGAGCCACGGCACGCGCATGATGCCACCCACCAGGGTCAGCGCGTCGCCGCCCAGGGGCAGCCAGCCCAGCAACAGCGACCACTGCCCGAACCGGTTGAAGCGGTTCCGGGCCTTGTGAAGCTGCAGTTCCGTCACCGGAAACCAGCGTTTATCCTTAAAGCGATCCACTTGCCGGCCGATAACCCCATTAACAACGGAGCCCAGGGTATTGCCCAGGGTGGCCCAAAACCATAGCCACAGGTGCGAATAGCCTTGGGTTACCAGGGTGCCCAGCAGAATTTCCGAATAGGCGGGCAGTATGGTGGCGGCGGCGAAAGCGGTCAGGAACAGCGTGAGGTAGGTCACCCAGGACTCCTTGTTCCAGAATATGTGCGATATCCCATTCCCAACTCCCACAGGTTGCGTCACAGCATGAAACAGTTATCCCTTCGCTTCAAACTTTATGCCCTGGTGGTTGCCCTGCTTCTGGTCATGGGAGTCAGTATTGTGGTGACTGCCCAGCTTTCCCTGGGGGATATGGAACACCGGCTAACGGCGCAGACCCGGGATACGGTCAAGGGGATTGTCATGGATCAGCTCAGCGCCACTGCCGGCAAATACGGCGAGCTGGTCAGCGGCCAGTTCGCCACGGCCTTTCGCACGCCGGAAGTGGTTCGTAACGTGATTACGCGGAATATCCGGTCCGACAGTTCCGGGCGTATCAGCCGCAGTGCCCTGCAGGAAACCATTGGTGCAGTGCTGGCGGAACAGAAGGGGCTGAGCTCCCTGTATGCCCAGTTTGAGCCCGATGCCTACGATGGTCAGGATCGTTACTTTACCGGTGGGGTGGAAGACCACAGCAGTGATGAGGGTACCCTGGAGATTTATTACTACCGGGATCCCGAGGGCGAGGTTGTGTTCAGCCGTACGGAAGATCCGGCGACCAAGTACCTGGACCAGCGCAACGAATTCGGCATTCGCGAAGCCGAATGGTACCTCTGCTCCCGGGATACGCTGAAGCCCTGCATTATGGAGCCCTATGAATACGAAATTGAGGAAGGCTATTCCGAGCTGATGACCAGCCTGGTGGTCCCGATTCTCGACGATGGCGCTTTCGCCGGCGTGGTGGGGGCGGACATCAACCTGTCCACGCTGCAGAAGACCATCGCCACGGTCAGCCAACAGTTGTTTGAGGGCCAGTCGCGGGTGACGCTGCTGAGCAAGAAGGGGCTGATCGCCGCCTCCAGTCACTATCAGGAACATCTGGGCCGACCCTTACAGGAAGCGCTGCCGGATCTGGCGGATGAGCTGGCCGGTCTGCACCAGGGGGATCGTACGTTCGACAACGGCGAGACACTGGCGGTGTCCTACCCGGTCGACATCAATCTGCCGGACACCGAGTGGTCGTTGCTGATCGAGTTGCCCCGGGCGGCGGCGCTGGCCCAGGTGGCTGGCATTACCGGCATGTTGTCGGAGGAAGTCGCGGCCACGGCCACACGACAGACGGTGGTCGGAATCACGGTGGTGTTACTGGCGATTGCGGTGCTGGTGGTGCTGGTGCGTTCGGTGACCCGACCGCTGAACCAGATCCGCGACCGTATGCAGAATCTGGCCAGTGCCGAGGGAGACCTGACCCGGGAACTGACTATCGATACCCACGCCGAGCTGATTGATCTGGCCGGTGGCTTCAATGCCTTCCTGGGACGCCTGCGGGAAATGATCAGTGATCTGAAAGGCGTCAACGCCCGGGTGCAGGAGCAGGCGACGGATGTCGGTCGCATTGCGGTTGAGACCGATGAGCAGACCGGGCGTCAGCAGCAGGACATCGACAGCGTGGTCACCGCCATGAATGAAATGTCCGCGGCGGCCGGGGAGGTTGCCGGGTTTGCCGGTGAGGCGGCCGAGAATGCCCGTATGGCCCAGGACGGTATTCGTTTTACCCAGGGTGCCCTGACCGCCGCCGTTGACGAAGTGGGTGCGGTGTCCAATGAGATGAATCAGGCCAGCACCGCCATCGGCCATGTCGCCAGTCGGAGCGAGGATATCAACCGTATTCTCGATGTGATTCGTGGCGTTGCCGAGCAGACCAACCTGCTGGCGCTGAACGCGGCTATCGAGGCGGCCCGGGCGGGTGAGCAGGGCCGCGGCTTTGCCGTGGTTGCCGACGAGGTTCGCACGCTCGCCTCCCGTACCCGGCAATCCACGGATGAAATCAGCGAGATGATTGATGGCCTGAAGCAGGACGTCAACGGCGCGGTTTCCGTCATCCAGGCCGGTGTCGGCCGGGCCAATTCGGCGGTGGAAGGCACCCGGGAAGCCGATCATTCGCTGGCGACCGTGGTGGATCGCATCAGCACCATCGTCGAACATGTAACCCAGGTGGCCACGGCTGCCGAGGAGCAGAGTTCCGTCAGTGAGGAAATCAACCGCAACCTGACTCAGATCGGCGATGCGGCCAGCGATCTCCGGGAGCTGGCTCGCCGGGTCAAGGGCAGTGGCCAGACCCTGGATGGCCAGGTTCAGGTGCTGGAGCGGGAGCTGAGTCGTCTGAAAACCTGATCACCACGCTGTAAACACCATGGCCATGCCGACTGTTCCCGGTCAGACTATGGCCGTCATTCAAAGCTTCAATTTTCAATCATGGCACGCCGTGCCAAGATTGGGACCATTCAACAACCCCCGTGTTCCGCCATCGGATAACACTGCTCTCGGGAGATTTTTTATGGACCAGGTGACCATATACGGTCGTGCAAGTTGCGGATTCTGTCTGATGGCAAAGAATCTGTGTGAGACCAGAAACATTCCCTACCGCTGGATCGATATGATTGAGCAGAACATGAGCAAGCAGGACATTGCGGCCAGAATCGGCCAGCCGGTGCATACCGTGCCGCAGATCCTTGTCGGCGACCGGTATGTCGGCGGGTTTGATCAGTTCCGCACTTACGTGCGTGAGCTCAAAGCCTGAATTCGGTCTTCAGCTTTTTCTCAACAAGTTGGTTTTTCAGCCTGGCCACCCGGGGCAGGCCGTTGTCGAAGGGCGGAAAGCTCTCCCCGTAAATCAGCGGCTCCAGATAATCGCGGCAATCCTGGGTAATGCCAAAGCCATCGTCCGTGATGTAGTGAATGGGCATCTTCTTTTCCTGATTGGCCACCTCGCTGAGCGGGGCTTCTCCGATCTTCCAGCGGTAGGGTTTGGCCTGTTCCCGCACGATGGTCGGCATCAGGGCCTGCTTGCCGTCGATTGCCATTTCCACGGCTGCCCGGCCAACGGCGTAGGCCTGTTCCACATCGGTGGCTGAGGCAATGTGCCGGGCGCTGCGCTGGAGGTAATCGGCGACCGCCCAGTGATATTTGTGACCCAGGGCCTGCCGGACCATGTTGGCCAGCGCCGGCGCAACGCCGCCCAGTTGGGTGTGGCCGAAAGCGTCCTTGGCGCCGGCGTCGGCGAGAAAGCGGCCGTCTTCGTACTGGGCGCCCTCCGAGGCCACCACCACGCAGTAGCCATACTCTTTCACGCAGTGATCGACCCGAGCCAGGAAGGTCTCCCGGTCAAACGGTATTTCCGGGAACAGGATAATGTGTGGGGGTTCGCCTTCACCCTGGCCGGCCAGGCCACCGGATGCCGCAATCCAACCTGCGTGGCGGCCCATCACTTCAAGGATGAAGACCTTGGTGGAGGTTTCACACATGGATTTGATGTCCAGGCTGGCTTCCAGGGTGGAGGTGGCGATGTACTTGGCCACCGAGCCGAACCCCGGGCAGCAGTCGGTAAAGGGCAGGTCATTGTCCACGGTCTTGGGAACGCCGATGCAGGTAATGGGGTAGCCCATCTTGTCGGCAATCTGCGAAACCTTGTAGGCGGTGTCCTGGGAATCCCCGCCGCCGTTGTAGAAGAAATAGCCGATATCGTGAGCCTGGAACACTTCAATCAGGCGCTCGTATTCGCGACGGTTCTCGGAAATGTTCTTCAGCTTGTGGCGGCAGGAGCCGAAGGCGCCCCCCGGGGTGTGGATCAGCGCCTGGATGGCGTCGTCGCTTTCATGGCTGGTATCGATCAGTTCCTCTTTCAGGGCCCCGATAATGCCATTGCGCCCGGCGTAGACCTTACCGATTTTGTCCGGGTGCTTGCGGGCGGTCTGGATCAGCCCGCAGGCGCTGGCGTTAATGACGGCGGTAACACCGCCGGACTGGGCGTAGAATGCGTTCTTGATGGCCATCTCGGGCTGGAGCCTCCTGCTGGTTCGATAATGGCGCAGATGATACGCCAATCGCCGCCGATTTTCATGAGCAGCTTTGCGGATGGCCGGGCTCTTGACGGCCCGGGGCGGATACGGGAGGCTTGTCGGGTTTCAATCAACAGAGCGGACGCCGAATGCACATTCATATCCTGGGAATCTGCGGCACCTTTATGGGCAGCCTGGCGGTGCTGGCCCGAGAGCTGGGCCATACCGTAACCGGCTCCGATCAGGGCGTTTACCCGCCCATGAGCACCCAGTTGGAAGCCCAGGGCATTGGCCTTGTGGAAGGTTACCGCCCGGAGAATCTGGAGCCAAAGCCGGACCTGGTACTGATCGGCAACGCCATGTCCCGGGGCAATGCCGAGGTTGAGGCGGTTCTGAACCGCAACATCGATTACATGTCCGGCCCCGAATGGCTGGCCCGCGAGGTGTTGCGTCATCGCTGGGTGCTGGCAGTGGCCGGAACCCACGGCAAAACCACCACCACCGCGATGCTGTTGTGGATTCTGGAGCAGGCCGGATTCGAACCGGGGTACCTGGTGGGTGGCGTGCCCAGGGATTTCCCGGTGTCGGCCCGCCTGGGGAATAGTGATTTTTTTGTTATTGAAGCCGACGAGTACGACAGCGCCTTCTTTGACAAGCGCTCCAAGTTCATTCATTACCGGCCCCACACGCTGATCCTGAACAACCTGGAGTTCGACCACGCCGACATATTCGACAATGTCGAGGCCATTGAGCGACAGGTCCATCATCTGGTCCGGACGGTGCCCTCCCAGGGGCTGATTATCCGGCCAGCGGTCGATACCCATCTGGATAGCGCGCTCAACCTGGGCTGCTGGAGCCCGGTGCAGGATACCGCCATTGGCAGCGAAACCCCGCGCATGGCCGACTGGCGGGCGGAACTGCTGGCAGACGATGGCAGTCGTTTCATGGTCGTCCATCATGAGCAGCCCGTGGCCACGGTGAGCTGGAGCCAGACCGGCCGGCACAACGTCCGTAATGCCCTGTCCGCCATTGCGGCAGCCAGGCACGTTGGCGTGACGCCGGATCACGCGGTTGCGGCCCTGAGCCGGTTCTCTGGCGTCAAACGACGGATGGAGCTCCTGGCCGAAGTGGGGGGCGTGAAGGTGTACGATGACTTTGCCCATCACCCTACCGCCATCGCCACAACACTGGAGGGTTTGCGCCATCAGGTGGGTGAGGAGCCGATCCTGGCGCTGATTGAGCCCCGGTCCAATACCATGAGGCAGGGCGCTCACCAGCAAACCCTGCTGCCGAGCGCCGACGCTGCCGACCAGGTATTGTGGGCCAACCTTAATGAGCTGGACTGGCTACCTACCCTCGTGGCTGCCTGGCACGACGGCCACCCCGGCTCGGCCCGGCACCGTGTCGAATCCACCGTTCAGGCGCTGATCGACGGCGTACTGGCGGAACTGCCCGGGCGTGGCCATATTGTGATCATGAGCAACGGCGGCTTCGGCGGCATTCATGGCAAGCTGATTGCCGAACTTGAGCGCAGGCAGACAACATGACCGAAGACCACGGCACATCCCGCACCATCAATCTGGCGTTTACCGGGGCCTCCGGCGCCCAGTATGGGTTGCGGCTGTTGCAGTGCCTGGTGGCGGCGGGCTGTCAGGTGAATGTCATGGTCAGCAAGGCGGCCCAGGTGGTGATCGCCACGGAAACCGACCTGAAGCTGCCCGGCACGCCGCCGGCCATGATGGAAACCTTTACCGCCTATACCCGAGCGGAGCCCGGGCAGATTCGGGTATTCGGCCGCGAGGACTGGTTTGCACCGCCGGCCTCCGGGTCCGGGGAAAAGGCGCCGCTGGTGATCTGCCCCTGCAGTACCGGCACCCTCTCCGCGCTGGCCACCGGTGCCAGCAATAACCTGATCGAGCGGGCCGGGGATGTGGCGCTGAAGGAGCGTCGGCCGCTGATCCTGGTGCCCCGGGAAGCACCGTTCTCGGAGGTGCACTTGCAGAACATGCTGACACTGACCCGCATGGGTGCGGTGATCCTGCCTGCCAGCCCGGGCTTCTATCACAAGCCGGAGTCGGTGCAGGACCTGGTGGACTTTATTGTCGCTCGTCTCCTTGACCATCTGGATATTCCTCAGGACCTGATGCCCCGTTGGGGACAGGCCCGGGCGGAAGGCAAGCGCCCGGGCTGATACCTCGCCGGCGATGGTTTTGGCCAGCCCGATTGATGGTTTTCATCATTGAGCAAAACCGGCCACACACCGAGACTTGGTGAATACCAATCACAACACAGGCATTCACCGAGGTTACCCATGATTCCACGTACGCTTTTTGACGCCGATCTCGACGGCTTTCGCGATTCCGTCCGAAAATTCCTGGAGCAAGAGGCCGCGCCCTACCACGACCAGTGGGAGAAAGACGGTCAGGTCA
Organism: uncultured Marinobacter sp.; assembly: GCF_946886895.1. Next base: position 98,001 of record NZ_CAMPJO010000002.1, read on the forward strand.
GCCGGGAATTGTGGCTGAAGGCTGGTGAGTTGGGTTTCCTGTGCCCGACCATGCCGGAGGAATACGGCGGAGTCGGGGCGGATTTCCGTTACAGTGCTGTAGTAATGGAGGAAATTTCCCGGGCCGGGCTGTCTGGCATCGGCTGGGGTCTGCATTCCGATATCGTGGCCCCATACATCCTGAATTACGGCTCTGAAGAACAGAAACAGCACTACCTGCCGAAGATGGCCTCTGGTGAAATGATTACCGCCATCGCCATGACCGAGCCCGGTGCCGGCTCTGATCTGCAGGGCGTCAAGACCACCGCCGTCAAAACCGGCGATCACTACCTCCTGAATGGCTCAAAAACCTTTATCACCAATGGCCAGCTGGCGGATCTGGTGATCGTGGTTGCCAAAACCGATCCGAAGGAAGGCGCCAAGGGCACCAGCCTGTTGCTGGTGGAAACCGCCTGGGAAGGATTCCAGAAGGGGCAGAACCTGAACAAGGTGGGGATGAAAGCCCAGGACACCTCCGAGTTGTTCTTCCAGGATGTGAAGGTTCCGGCAACGCACCTGCTGGGCTCCATGGAAGGGCAGGGGTTTTTCCAGTTGATGCAGGAACTGCCGGCCGAGCGCCTGCAGGTGGCACTGTCAGCGGTGGCCGCCGCCGAGGCGGCGTGGCAGTGGACACTGGATTACGTCAAGGAGCGCAAGGCCTTTGGCAAGCCGGTCATCGCCTTCCAGAATACCCGGTTCAAGCTGGCGGAGCTGAAAGCGGAGATCACCGCGGCGAGGGTGTTCACCGACCGGTGCCTGGAGCTGCACCTGGATAAAAAGCTGGATATTCCCACCGCTGCCATGCTCAAGCAGCTCACCACGGACCTGCAGTGTAAGGTCATGGATGAATGCGTTCAGCTCCACGGGGGGTATGGCTACATGTGGGAGTATCCCATTGCCCGGGCCTGGGCGGATTCCCGGGTTCAGCGTATCTATGCGGGTACCAACGAAATCATGAAAGAAATCGTCGCCCGTTCGTTCTGAACCGGCATCCGGTGATTCGGCCCGCCCCCTGACCGAGGGGGGTGGGGTGATCGGTTACCAAACTTTACAAATTGCCAAACCTATCAAGGTCTCCTCTGGCGACATCCCCTAAAGTAGCGGCATAACCTCTGACAAGAATGAACGGCTGCTGCGATGAAACGCTTCATTTGCTTCTGTATTACGGTCTCCACCCTCGCCCTCGCCCTCGCCGGATGCGGCAAGGAGTCCGATGAGCTGCCCGTGGATGGCCGGGATTTTGATGGCGTTGGCTACAGCGCGTCGTCGCCCTACACCGGCAAGGTGATCGACGGCTACCTGAATCATGCCCGGGTCTGGCTGGATATGGACGGCGACAGCCAGTACACCGGCGGGGCGGTGGAACTCGAATTGTCCTCGGGTCGGACGATTACCCTGCCGGGCGGTGAGCCGACAGCCATGAGCGGACCGGGTGGGGTGTTTTCGCTGGACGTGTCTGGCCTGGCACTCGACCCGGCGGTGGGGCCGGATATCGACCCGAGGAACTATCCGCTATACGCCGTGGCCCTGCCGGGAAAAACCCTGGAGGAGACCGGCGCCGGTGATCTGGCGGTTGCCCGGGCTTACCTGATGTCCGCGAGTGCCGGGGTCCGCAACATCACACCGCTGACCACCCTGGCGCGCTACCGCGGTCTGGCTGGCCTGGGATCGCTGCCGGAGTCGTCCGGCGCTCTGGCGACAAGTCTGGCCGGCATGAACCTGCTCAAGGATTACGTGCTGGCCGGAGATGATCGTGCCCATGCCTACGCCCGGGCCCTTGCCCGCTTCATGGCCAGCCAGATACCCGATGCCTACAATGCCGCGCTGTCGGCTAATGACAGTGAGGGCACAGAGCGGTACCTCAGTCCCCAGGCGGCCTTCCTGCTGGGTATTTCCCTGGTGCAGAATGCTGACGAGGTGATTGCCGTGGTGGATACCGCCGCGCAGGGCAACTACGCCAATGTGGACCCGGATGCCCTGGTACTCCCGGACGTGCCGCTGGCGCTGAGTGACCCGATGTTGCTGACCAGCCAGAGGGTGTACGCCGAACCGGAAAGAACCGATACCCTGCCGGCCAACCGGTCAGATCTGGCGGTTTCCGCGCATCTGATGTTTGATTATGCGGAAGATGGCCGTCTGATGTCGGTCAGCGCCGAGGGATGCCTGGCGCCATCGCTGCCGGAGCTCGCGAGGTTGGTTGGCGTCAGTGGTTACCCTGCCCGGCTGGACACGCAGTGGCTGCCGGCAGCGTCGTTGTCCCCGCAAAGCGCGGTTAGTTACGGCATCGCCGGCGTCGACGAACGCCTGCTCTTTGATTGGCAGAATCGCCGCATCTATTTTGAAACCACAACCACCTGCCACGATCACGAAGGCGTTCAGGCGGGGTCCTCTGAGCTTGGTGGTAATCCGGAAATAACCTACAGCTGGTCAATGCAGGACGGTCATCTGGAGGCGCTGGTTGCCGAAATTCCACGGGCCGGTGGTGTCGTGACCCGCTCACTGATTCCCGCCACCCTCAACGCAGAGCCCGGCTTCCCGGGTTATCGCCTCCTGGAGGAGGGCGTCGAACAGGCTGCCCTGACGTTTACCGGGCCGGTGGAAACCTGCACTCCTGACCCGGAGGCCGTCAGTGTCGGCCAGGCGGTAACCGCTATCCAGCCCTATCTGTTCACCGGTTACGAGCCCCAGCCAACCGGGTTTACCGGGCTCGCCCTGGAGCTCGACCGACGCAACGGACTGAACCGCCCCCTGCGTTTCGGGTTTCTCGACCCTGTGACCGCCAGTCTCGGCAGAGTGGACTCCGGGGGTGACTTCGAATGGGTTCTGTATTACCCCGATGCGAACAGCCCGGCTCTGCAGGAGGGTGCGGAAAACCTTATCGCCCAGGCCTATCTCAAAGGGTATGGGGGCGAGCGTCGTTGCGGTCGGGAGTTCGAGAATGTGCCGTCTGGCGTCTACGCCCGGGTGAGTTATGGCTACCAGAACCTGTCGGACTATCTTATCGGATTGCTGGAGTAGGAAACGGCAATGGCAGCCTGAGGCGCGCTAGTCAGCGGCCGGCGGTCATTTTGATGCCTGGGCTTTTTTGGGCTTTTCGTAGGGAATTTTGGGATCAGACCACTTCCTGAGGGAAGAAGTGGTGCCGAGGAGAGGACTTGAACCTCCACGGGGTTGCCCCCACTAGCACCTGAAGCTAGCGTGTCTACCAATTTCACCACCTCGGCAGGTGATTTGCAGTTCAGCTCATAGTGTCTTGAAAAACCGAGCCTTTCTGCCAACGGTTGTTGTTGTCGCTCAACCGATGGCGCGTACTTTAATAATTCCGCAAATGGCTGTCAAACGTTTTTTTCAAAAAACGTCCGACCGTATTTATGCTTATATTTTCCCTGCGGTTAGGCAGTTGTGCGGGGTGGGCGTTATACTCGTCAGCAAACTCAATCACGCCGCCCGGTAACAGGGGGCAGCATCAGGACAAGGACACCAATGGTTTCCAGGAAAAAGGCAGACCGGGACCCGCACGCCAGTCGCGAGGCAGAAAAGTACGATAACCCGATCCAGAGCCGGGAATTCATTCTCGAACACCTCAAGGAGCGTGGCGCACCCGCGACTCACGAAACCCTGTGCCAGGAGCTGGGGCAGACGTCGCCGGAAGGCATTGAGGCCTTGCGGCGCCGGCTGATAGCCATGTGCCGTGACGGCCAGATGATCTGTAACCGCCGGGGCGCCTACCTGCCCCTTGAGGAGGCCGAGCTGGTTGCCGGCCGGGTTGTGGGGCATAAGGATGGTTTCGGTTTTCTGATCCCGGACGATGGCGGCAGCGATCTGTTCCTGACGGCGCGTCAGATGCGCCAGGTGTTTCACGGCGACCGCGTCGCCGCCCGGGTGGATCGTGTTGACGACCGCGGACGGCGGGAAGGGGTTATCGTGGAGGTGCTGGAATACCGCACCAGCCAGACCGTAGGTCGCTTTTTTCAGGAAAGCGGCATCAGCTTTGTGGTTCCGGAAAACGCCCGGATCAATCACGAAGTGCTGATCCCCGCGGAAAACTGCGGCGATGCTCGCCATGGCCAGTATGTGGTGGTGGATATCGTTCGTCAGCCGACCGTGCGCACCCAGCCCCTGGGTAAGGTGGTCGAGGTGCTGGGCGAGCACATGGCGCCGGGGATGGAGATTGATGTGGCCATTCGCAGCTACGACATTCCCCACAGCTGGCCGCCGGCCGTTGGTGAGCAGGCCGCGCAGATTCCGGAAGAGGTCACGGAAAAGGACAAACAGAACCGGGTTGATATCCGCAACCTCCGGTTGGTGACCATTGATGACGAAACCGCCCGTGATTTTGACGACGCGGTGTATTGCGAACCCCGGCCCCGGGGTGGCTACCGCCTGTTGGTGGCCATTGCCGATGTGTCCCATTACGTCCGGCCCGGAACGCCGCTGGACGAAGAGGCGGTGAATCGAAGCACGTCTGTGTATTTTCCCGATCATGTGGTGCCCATGCTGCCGGAGAAGCTGTCCAATGGCCTGTGTTCCCTGAATCCGGGCGTGGATCGTCTGTGCATGGTAGCGGATATGACCATCAGCGCGGCCGGGAACATCAGCAGTTATCAGTTCTATCAGGCGGTGATGTACAGCCACGCCCGGCTTACCTACAACAAGGTAAGCGACATGCTGGAGCGGCCGGACACGGAGCAGGGCTATCGGCTGTGCGAGCAGTACGCCCATGTGTTGCCCCAACTGCATAACCTGTACGGGCTGTACCAGTTGCTGCGCAAAGCCAGAACCGAGCGCGGCGCGATCGATTTTGAAACCACCGAAACCAAAATCGTCTTTGACGCCGATCGCAAGATTGAGGAAATCGTCCCGGTTCGCCGCAACGATGCCCACAAGATTATCGAAGAGTGCATGCTGTGTGCCAACGTGGCCACCGCCCGTTTCCTCAAGAAACACAAGCTGCCTGCCCTTTACCGGGTGCACGATGGTCCGTCGGAAGAGCGCCTGAATGCGGTTCGCCTGTTCCTCGGGGAGCTTGGTTTGCAGCTCGGCGGTGGTGATTCGCCCACGTCGGCGGATTACCAGGCGCTGCTCAGCAGTATCGCAGACCGCTCCGACGCCAACGTGATCCAGACGGTGATGCTGCGCTCACTCAGCCAGGCGGTGTACAGCCCGGAAGAGGGGGGGCACTTTGGCCTGGGATTTGCGGGCTACGCCCACTTCACCTCGCCGATCCGGCGTTATCCGGACCTGATTGCCCACCGGGCGATAAAGTCCGTGGTGCACGGTGCCCCGACATCCAAGGATATTGTCACGCCCCCGAAGCCGGACCCGGAACTGGCGCAATACCCCTACGATTTCGCCCGCATGCAGCAGCTGGGTGAGCACACATCCATGGCCGAGCGCCGGGCGGACGATGCGACCCGGGATGTCATGGCATGGCTGAAGTGTGAGTACCTCAGCGACCATGTCGGCGAGGAGTTCGACGGTGTGATCGCGGCCGTGGTGCCCTTTGGCTTCTTCGTGGAATTGTCGGGTGTCTATATTGAAGGGCTGGTGCACGTCTCCACTCTGAGCGGCGACTATTTCCACCACGACGCCGCCAAGCATCGGCTGATTGGCGAGCGCACGGCCATGAGCTTCCGCCTGGGTGACGAGGTTCGGGTGAAGGTGGTTCGTGTAGGCATGGAGGATCGTAAGATAGATCTGGAGCTGATCAGCGAGCCAGTCCACCGTCAGGCGGACCGGGATGCGCTTGAGGTTCCGGGGAAGGATGACCGGGGGAAAGGTAAGAGCAAGGGTCAGGGCAAACGGGGTGGCAGTGGCGGAAAAGCCGGCGCCCGCGAGGGTTCGGGCCGGAACTCGGAGAAACCTGGTGATTCGTCCCGGAAGCCGGCGCGCAAACGCCCGGCGTCGTCTTCCACCACTGCCGAAAAGCCGGCAGCGCGTAAAGAAGGCGAGCCCCTGTCCGCCAGGGAAGAGTTGATTGCTCAGGCTGCAAAGCTGTCGCTGGATAAGGGCAAGGCCGGCAAAAAACGTAAACCTCGCAAGTAACAGGAAGGCTCCTCAGTGTCCGGAGAGTATGTGTTTGGCTGGCACGCGGTTGAGGCAGTCCTCAAGCGCGAACCGGAGCGTTTGCAGCAGGTCTGGATTCAGACCGGTCGACAGGACAAGCGGGTAAAAGGCATTACCGATGCCCTTGACGGCCTCGGTGTGCGCTGGAAGGTGGTACACCGGAAGGAGCTTGACGAGCGTGTCGCAGGCGTCCATCAGGGTATCGTGGCATCGGTCAGTGAAAGCCGGGAGTGGACCGAGGACGACCTCCTGGCCCAGCTTTCCGGCAGCGATCAGTCGCCCTTTCTGCTGGTGCTGGATGGCGTTACCGACCCCCACAACCTGGGGGCCTGTATGCGCACGGCGGATGCGGTGGGCATACAGGCCGTTATTGTGCCCAAGGATAAATCGGCGTCGCTGACCCCTGTCGCCCGCAAGGTGGCCTGTGGTGCCGCCGAAACCGTCCCGTTTGTGCGCGTGACCAACCTGGCCCGCTTCCTCAGGGTCCTGAAAGACCAGGGGGTCTGGCTGATTGGCACGGCGGGCGAGGCGAATGCGACGCTTTACCAGGCGGACTTCACCGGACCAGTGGCCCTGGTGATGGGGGCTGAGGGCAAGGGCATGCGCCGCCTGACCCGCGAGCATTGCGACCAGTTGATCAACATTCCCATGCAGGGGCACGTGGACAGTCTGAATGTGTCGGTGGCCACGGGCGTCTGCCTTTATGAGGCCTTGCGCCAACGTCTTGGTTAACCCTTGCACAGAGGGCCTTACCCGCCTAGAATACGTCTCCCCTTTTTTGTGGGGAGATTTTGTATTGCCTGGACAACGGCGATCCAGAATCGCGCTTTTGATCAGGCCTTCCTGTAAAGCCTTATCGAGAAAGCAAAACGAAACCGGCAGCCTGGCTGTCACCTCCTTGCTTCCACGTTCGGCGGCCGGCGCGTATTGTGCGGGTTTGCTGAAGGGAGGCTGTTGAAACCGTAGGGAGAACTCATGCGTCACTACGAAATCGTGTTTATGGTACACCCGGATCAGAGCGAGCAGGTGCCCGCGATGATCGAGCGTTATACCAGCGTCATCACCGAAGATGGCGGCAAGGTACATCGCCTGGAAGATTGGGGCCGTCGTCACCTGGCCTACCCGATCAACAAGATTCACAAAGCCCATTACGTACTGATGAACATTGAATGTTCACAGGCCGCGATGGACGAGCTGACTCACAACTTCCGGTTTAACGATGCCATCATCCGTGACCTGATTCTGCGTCGCGATGAATCCGTTACCGATATGTCTCCGATGAAAGCCGCCGAGTCCCGTGAGGACCGTCGTTCCGGCGGAGATGACCGTCCGCGCCGTTCCGCTGAATCTGACGACCGTCAGGATCGTGAGAAGGCCGAGACCCAGGACGAAGAAGAGTAATTAACCGGAGTTGAGGAGTTACGTTATGGCTCGTTTTTTCAGACGTCGCAAGTTCTGCCGCTTCACGGCAGAAGGTGTTAAAGAGATCGATTACAAGGATCTGGACACCCTGAAAGGCTACATCACTGAAACCGGCAAAATCGTGCCCAGCCGCATCACCGGCACCAAAGCACGTTATCAGCGTCAGCTGGCTACCGCTATCAAGCGCGCCCGCTACCTGGCACTGCTGCCGTACTCGGACAGCCACGATAACTAAGTAACAGATTGACAGGACTTGGGACCATGCGTGCACTGGCACAGTATGTAATGCGCGGTCCCCTGCAGGCCGGCGGGGTTGCTGCATTCACGACTGCGGTACCGTTGCTGTTCTGGATTGGCGCAGCGGTTGTCGGCCTGGTTATTCTCAGGTTGGGCATCCGGCAGGGGTTGAATATCGGCCTCTGGGCATTGCTCCCGGCACTCGGCTGGGGGTTGTTCGGGCGAGACCCGACGGCCCTGGCAGTGTTGCTGCAAGTGATGCTGGTGGCGTCGATCATCAGAGCCACGCTGTCCTGGGAAAGAGCCCTTCTCGGAGGGAGCTTTCTGGCGATCATCACAGGGCTGATGTTGCCTGTGGTGTACCCCGGCCTGCTGGACGAGCTGGTCCGTGCCGGGGTCAGTTTTTACGAACAGTACAATGCCGATGTGGCCCGAACGCTCGGAGACGATCTCGAGCAGGTAATACGGGACACCATGAACGCCAGCATGGCGGGCACCTACCTGGCAACGGGTGTGGGCATGACCATGCTGGCGAGAGCCTGGCAGGCGGGGCTTTACAACCCCGGCGGATTCCGCAAGGAATTCCATACCCTGCGGTTGTCGCCCGCGGCTTCTGCCGTGTGCGCCATCACCATGGTGGTGGGCCCGTTTCTCGGGCTGAACTCCATGCTGCTGGTGTGGTCGGCGGGTACGCCGCTGGCTCTGGCCGGTCTGGCGCTGGTTCACGGCATTGTGGGTCGTAAACAACTGAGTACCCAGTGGCTGGTGATGTTCTATATCGCCATGGTTCTGCTGGGCCCAAGTCTGCTGATTCTGTTAGTGGTTCTGGCTTTTGTGGATAGCTGGCTGGATATCCGGGGGCGAATCAAACCCGCCGGCCCGGCTGAATAAAGCACGAAGAGGTTAACGAGATGGAAGTTATTCTGCTCGAGAAAGTTGCAAACCTTGGCTCCCTGGGTGACAAGGTAAAGGTCAAGGCCGGTTACGGTCGTAATTACCTGCTTCCGTTTGGCAAGGCTGCGCCTGCCACTGAAGCAAACATCAAGGCGTTCGAAGAGCGTCGTGCCGAGCTTGAGAAAGCCGCAGCCGAGAAATTGGCCGCTGCCCAGGCCCGTGCCGAGGCTCTCGAGGGTGCAGCCTTCACCATCAGCTCCAAAGCGGGTGAGGAAGGCAAGCTGTTCGGTTCCATTGGTGTGCGTGACATCGCTGATGCCATCACTGCCGCGGGTACCGACGTTGAGAAGAGCGAAGTTCGTCTTCCGGAAGGCCCGCTGCGCGCCACCGGCGAGTACGATATCGAGCTCCAACTGCACTCAGACGTTGAAGTAACGATCAAACTGACGGTGGTTGCCGAGTAATTCGTTTCTGCTGGAAACGACCGGGTCTCCCGGTTTCGGTAATACCCCGGTGGCCGATGTCGCCGTAAGGTAGGCAGTCGGCTGATCCAACAGGCCCGATCCGCGTCATGCGGCTTTCGGGCCTGTTGCTTTCTGGTATGCTGTTACGTTCCGTTAACGCTCTCCCAATGCTGCGACAGGTCGCTTAAACTGTGGTGGTTCTGACGTCCAACTGAAGATGTGTTCATGGCCAAGCCCAATCTGAAGCCCGCAAGTGCTGATCCGGAAACCAGTCGTATCAAGGTGCCTCCTCATTCTGTGGAAGCTGAGCAGGCGGTACTGGGTGGTCTGATGCTGGACAACCGGCGGTTTGATGAAATCTCCGAAGTCATTTCGGCCGTCGATTTTTACCGGCAGGATCACCGTCTGATCTTCGGCGCCGTGGAGCGGCTGGCCAGTGAAAGTGAACCACTGGATGTGGTTACCCTCGCTGAGTTTCTGGAAAGGGCGGGTGATATTGAGGACGCCGGTGGGCTGTCGTACCTGGCGGAACTGGCGGAAAAAACTCCGGGGGCTGCCAATATCCGGGCTTACGCCGATATTGTCCGGGAGCGTTCGATATTACGAAGCCTGGTTGAGGTGTCCGGCCAGATCGCCGATTCCGCGTTCAACCCGCTGGGGCGTACCAGTTCCGAGGTGCTGGATGAGGCCGAGCGGAGCGTTTTCAAGATTGCGGAATCCCGCGTCAAGGAAGGCTCCGGGCCACAGGCCATCAACCCGATCCTGACCAAGGCCCTGAGCCGGATTGAAGAGCTGTTTGAGTCCGGAGAACGGACCACGGGCCTCACCACCGGGTTCAAGGACCTGGATGAGCAGACCTCCGGCATGCAGCCTGCGGACCTGATTATCGTGGCCGGTCGGCCCTCCATGGGTAAGACCACCTTTGCCATGAACATTGTCGAGAATGCGTTGATCAGTACTGGCACCCCGGTGCTGGTGTTCAGTATGGAAATGCCCGCCGACGCCCTGGCGATGCGGATGTTGTCGTCCCTGGGCCGGATTGATCAGACCCGGGTCCGGAGTGGCCGGCTCGAAGAGGATGACTGGCCCCGACTGACGTCTGCAGTCAGCCTGCTGAAAGACAAACCCCTGTATATTGATGACACCCCCGGCCTCAGCCCCACGGAAATGCGTTCCCGGGCCCGACGCATTGCCCGGGAAAATGACGGCAAGCTGGGCCTGATCATGGTCGACTACCTACAGCTGATGAGGGTGCCTGGCAACACCGAGGGCCGAACCGCGGAGATCTCCGAGATTTCCCGCTCGCTCAAGGGGCTCGCCAAGGAGCTCAGTTGTCCGGTGGTTGCCCTGTCCCAGCTGAACCGGAGCCTGGAGCAGCGTCCCAACAAGCGGCCGGTCAACTCGGACCTCCGGGAGTCCGGCGCCATCGAGCAGGATGCCGACGTCATCATGTTCGTGTACCGGGATGAGGTCTATAACGAGGATACTCCGGACAAAGGCATTGCCGAGATCATTATCGGCAAGCAGCGGAATGGTCCGATCGGCACCCTGCGGCTGGCCTTCATTGGCAAATACACCAAGTTCGAGGATCTGGCCCACGGCAACTATGGCGACTACGGCGGGGATTATTAATGCCACGCGCCACTGTCGCCCGAATTGACTTGGCGGCCCTGCGCCGGAATTTCCAGACCGCCCGGGCACGTGCTGGTGCGGCGCGGTCGATGGCGGTGGTCAAGGCCGACGGCTATGGCCATGGTATCCGGCAGGTGGCCCGGGCGCTGGCGGATGATGCGCCCAAGTTTGCGGTCGCCTGCCTGGAGGAAGCGTTGGCTATCCGCGAGGCTGGTCTGTCGCAGGCAGTGGTTCTGCTTCAGGGGGTGCATGCCCGTGGGGATCTGGCCGACTGTGAACACCAGGGGTTCGAGCCGGTTTTGCACAGCCGGCAACAGCTGGATTGGCTGGTCCGCGGGCAGGCCCGCCCGGCTTTCTGGTTGAAGGTGAATACCGGGATGAATCGCCTGGGATTCCGGCCGGATACCCTGCCATCGGTAGTGGAGACCCTGGCGGTCGGCGGCGGGAGGGCCGGCTTGCTGGGGTTCGTTACGCATTTTGCCTGTGCCGATGATACCGGCAGCCCCATGACCGCCGAACAGACGGCAGTCTTCGAGGCCGCAACGGCGGCCTGGCCGGATCTGATGAAAAGCGTGGGCAATTCCGCTGCCCACTTTCTGCCGGGCCAGCCGCTGTATGACTGGAGTCGCCCTGGTATCATGCTCTACGGAGGGTCTCCGGTGATTGGACAGACCGGCCCTGAACTGGGCCTGCAGCCGGTGATGACCCTGGAAGCGCCCTTGATGACGATCCGTACGCTCCAGGCCGGCGAGTCGGTGGGTTACGGTGCCTCCTTTGTGGCTGAGCGCGAGACCCGTATGGGTATGGTGGCGATTGGCTACGGCGATGGTTATCCGCGTCACGCTGGTACGGATACGCCGGCGGCAATCAATGGCCAGCGTATCCGTCTGATTGGCCGGGTCTCCATGGACATGCTGGCCGTGGACCTGACCAACGCGCCCGGGGCCCGGGAAGGCGATCTCGTGGAGCTTTGGGGCAGAACCGTGGGGGTGGATGACGTGGCCCGATGCGCCGGCACCATCGCCTACGAACTGCTCACCGGCATCACCGCCCGGGTCCCGAGGGAATACCGATAGCCGGACGGTCTCAGGCGGATTCCGGTTCGTGAATGATTTCCTCGATAAAGTCGAGAATGGCAGCGAGGCTGCGATCATCCAGTTTTTTCAGGACCTTGTGGACGACCATTTTGCTGCCTTTGAGCATACTGCTGATGCCCATCCTGGCCATGCCCATCATCATACTGCCGGCATTCAGCCGCCTCAGGGGCTCCAGGAAGAAGAAGTCGAGGCCCTGGTCGGTCATCTCGACAATCAGCTCGAAGAGCTTGTCGATGGCTTCCTTGTCGGCCTTGCCGCGTTCGCGGAGTTCAGCCACGGTGGTCAGGGCGCGGGTGCGCAGCTCATCGGGAATGGGCGCCACGATGTGGCTCTGTTGTTTCAGCATGAGAGTTCCTGTTGATGTATGCTCTTGAAAGAGATGACAAAGCATTGGCCCGTCGCCGGATCAGGCAGCGTCCATTGTAGAGACCGGTCGCGGGAAGCCATTGGCCAGACCGGACCACGCATTCCGTCACATCTGTTATATCCGGAGGCATTGAATCCTCGTGCATGTGCTTGTTGTACACGATTACGGCCCGCTGGGAAAAGTATTGCTTGAGCGCCTCCGGGACACCTCACTACAGGTCAGCCCACTGCTGGTCAGTGACCCTGTCAATGCCGATCTGGATGCTTTGGAGGACTGGATCCCCGAGGATACCGACCTGATCGTGAATGCGCTCTGGTTGGCGGATCCAGAGGTGGCGGAGTGCGACCCCGAAGGCACCCACAAAGCGGCATTTTCGCTACCGGTCGCCATGGCCGGGTTTGCCCGCGAACGGGACATGGCCATGTTGCAGCTGTCGTCCTGCTATGTGTTCGATGGTCGGAAGCAAAGCGGCTATATCACCTCCAACCCGGGCCAACCGGTCAATGAACTGGGCAACTGGCAGTGGGAGTGTGAGCAGGCCCTGCGCACCCTGTTGCCCAGGCATATCATCCTGCGAACGGGGTGGAGTCTGGCCCGTTTCATCCGCAAGCTACAGGCCAGCACCCGGACCAACGAGACCCTGTCGCTGCCAGGCCGTTGCCGGGGCCAGCCGGTGTCCGTGCGGGATCTGGCGCGGGTGATGACGGCGGTGATCCAGCAGCTGGATTGCGGTGCCGAAGTGTGGGGCACCTATCAGTACGCCGGTGCCGAGGAGATCAACCTGTACGAACTGGGCCTGGCGATTACCGGACTTCCGGGGATTCCCGAAGGTATCCGTATTGTCGATGAGGTGCCCGACTGGGCGCTGATGGAACCCGTGAACACCACCCTGATCTGCACCAAGATCCGCAACACTTTTGGTATCAAGCAACAGCCCTGGCGCTCGGGCCTGGTTGACGAGCTGGCAACGCTGAAAAAAAGCAATGGCCGGGAAGTGGCCAGCGAACCGGCCCCGTAGGCCGACCAGGGCGCTGCCAGTCGCCAGAAAAACAGGCGCCTGTCAGAGTGTCTCAAACACCAGCGAAGCGTTGGTGCCACCAAAGCCAAAGCTGTTTGACATCACGGTGCTCAGGCGTGCCTCACGGCTATCCGGGCCCACCAGTGGCATGTCGGTGATCTTTTCGTCGACATTGGCCAGGTTTTTGGTGCCGGCGATAAAGCCGTGCTGGAGCATCAGCAGGGAATAAATGGCCTCCTGCACGCCCGCTGCGCCCAGGGAGTGCCCGGACAGCGATTTGGTGGACGAAATCGGCGGAATGTTGCTGCCAAAGGTGTTTTTTACCGCCCCCATTTCGGCAACATCGCCAACGGGCGTGCTGGTTCCGTGGGCATTGATGTAGCCGATCTCGCCCCGAATGGTAGCCATGGCCTGCTTCATGCACCGCTGGGCACCTTCGCCAGACGGGGCAACCATATCGTAGCCATCGGACGTGGCACCGTAGCCGGTCAGTTCCGCGATGATTGTGGCGCCGCGTTTTCTGGCGTGCTCCAGTTCCTCAAGTACCACCATCCCGCCGCCACCGGCGATCACAAATCCGTCACGGCCACTGTCGAACGGGCGTGAGGCCGTCTCGGGAGCGTCGTTGTATTTGGTGGACAGGGCGCCCATGGCGTCGAACATCATGGTGAGACTCCAGTCTTCCTCTTCACCGCCCCCGGCAAATACGATGTCCTGCTTGCCGGACTGGATTTGCTCCATGCCATGGCCGATGCAGTGGGCGCTAGTGGCACAGGCGGATGACATGGAGTAGTTCACACCGCGTATCCGGTAGGCGGTCGCCAGGCAGGCAGACACGGTGCTGGTCATGATGCGGGGCACCATATAGGGCCCAATCCGCTTGACGCCTTTCTCGCGCATGATGTCCGTGGCTTCCACCTGGCTCGAGCAGGAGGAGCCGCCGGAGCCGGCGATCAGGCCGGTGCGGTCATTGGAAATCAGGTCTTCGGTCAGGCCCGCCTGGGCGATAGCCTGCTCCATGGACAGGTAGCTGTACATGGCGGAGGGCCCCATGAACCGCCGGACCTTGCGATCAATGACCGATGTGTCGACATCCGGCGAGCCTGCGATCTGGCTGCGAAAGCCCATGTCTTTGTAGGTCTGGTTGAAGCGGATACCGGAGGTTCCGTTCTGCAGGCTGTTCCGGACGTCATCCAGGGTATTTCCGAGGCAGGACACAATGCCCATACCAGTGACGACAACGCGTCTCATACGTTCCTCCTTTATGGCCCGTGTCAGTGACGGGTCGTTCGATCAGTGAGCTTACCTACAGTGTAGGCGCTTTGCGTCCCCGGTGATATTTGACCTTTGTCAGGGGCGGTCGTCATGTGCAAGGACGATAGGGCGAGCGGCTGGTATACTGACGTTCATCAAACACAAGAATAAGGAGATACTCCATGCGCACCCTGCCCGAATTTCTCAGTGATTACGGCGACAGCCATCAGAACCCGTTTAACCAGTGGGTTCACATCCTCTGTGTGCCGGCCATTCTGATCTCGACGCTGGGCTTGCTGTGGCTGGTGCCCATTGGCAGTTGGCTCGGGCTTGCCGGCGCCGCCGGCGAGTGGGTGAATGGGGCGACGGTACTGGCGGTGTTGTCGGGTATTGTCTACCTGCGCCTGTCCCTGGGTGTGTTGGTGTTGATGGCGGGCTGGTTTGCGGTGTCTGCGGTTATTATTCAGGCCATTCTCGCGGCCGGCTGGTCGCTGTTCTGGGTCAGTCTGATTACCTGGGTCGCAGCCTGGGTGCTGCAGGTCTATGGCCACAAGGTCGAAGGCAAGAAACCGTCCTTCGTGGAGGACCTGGTGTTCCTGCTGATCGGGCCAATCTTCGTCAGTATCGAATTTGCCGCCAAACTGGGCCTGCCCGTTCCCCATGCCCAGGGCAGCCACCGTGGGCCCCGGGTTCAGGGGCATTAGGGCCGGGCAGCTTTCCCGGCGTCGGCCGTGGCGGCTTCCTGGCGTTCCCGTTCGACCATGTCCGGCGTTTCCAGAGAAATGCGGCCCAGGGTGCCGGCGCGAAACTCGTTGAGCAGCACCTCAGAGACCTTGTTCAGGTCCGGAACGCCACCCTTCGCGAAAAACCGGCGTTTGGCGGCAATGGCGTCCATCAGCGCCAGCCCGTCCGGTGGCAACGTCTCGAAGCCATAGCGTGCCCTGACCAGTTCGGGGTAGGCCTGCAGCAGGTAATCGGCCTCAAACAGGGCGATGTCTCCAAAATCCAGCACTGAACTGCGGATGGCGCCCGTGATCGCGAGGCGATAACCGCAGGCTTCCGGGGACAGTTTGGGCCACAGGAAACCGGGCGTGTCGTAGAGCAGGATGTTGTCAGGCAGCTTGATCGCCTGCTGGGCCCGGGTGACCGCCGGTTCGTTGCCGGTCTTCGCGGCGGGGCGCCCGGCCAGGGTGTTGATCAGGGTGGATTTGCCGACGTTGGGAATGCCCAGAATCATCACTCGCAAGGCGCTTTTCTGGCGGTCGTGATTGGGGGTCATATCCTCGGCCAGCTTCAGGATGCCCAAGGCTTCGCTGCGCTGATTGTGGCTGAGGGTGATGGTGCGCACCCCGCGTTCTTTCTCCAGCCAGGGTTGCCACAGCCCGGTGATCTCCGGATCAGCCAGATCCCGCTTGTTGAGAACCCGGATCAGGGGCGTTTCGCCACGCAGGGCCGGCACCAGCGGATTTTCGCTGCTGAAGGGGATGCGGGCATCCAGCACCTCGATAATAAGGTCCATCGTCGGCATGACCTGTTTGATCTCCTTGCGGGCCTTGTGCATGTGCCCGGGAAACCAGTTAATCGCCATCTCGTCTACTCCGCCGGTGGTTAAACGGCGCCATTATGAAGGGGAATGACCAAACTTTCACATTTGTTTGAATCCACGTGTGTGGCGGGCTGGAGCAGCCTGGTTGTGATATGTGTACAAAAAGTAGGGAGGTCGGGATGAAATATCCGGCCCGGATGCTTTAGGGTGTGGGCCTGAACCTCAAAATCAATGAATTGCGGTGGTTGTCAGGACATTGGCCACCCCGTTAACGGAGAACGTTATGAAGCTGGTAAAACTCTTTGGTACTGCATTGGTTGCCCTGAGTCTGTCTGCCCCTGCGCTGGCGCAACAGGCCTCGGGAGGCCAGCCGGACCAGGTGGATCAACTGGCCAGGATGGTGGGCCTTTCTGACAAGCAGCAGACCGAGATTCGCGGCATTCTTGAAGACATGCAATCCAAGATCGGCAAGCTGCGCCAGGAAGCGCAGGCGCTCCAACAGCAGATCCAGGCCGAGATCAAGCCGGACTATGACGAAGAGGCGATTCGCGACAATGCCGAGAAGCTGGGTGACCTGACCGGCGAAATAGCGGCGCTGTCCACACTGATGCAGGCGAAGGTCGACAGTGTGTTTACCCAGGAGCAGCGCGACGAGCTGGACAAGCGCATGAAGCAGATGCAGCAGCAGATGCAGCAACAGCGCCAGATGATGCAGCAGCAACAGATGCAGGCGCCGAAAGGCGAGAAATAATCCTGCCCGCCGGGGCTGCCTCAGCGCAGCCCCGGATTTCCCTTCCCGTTACCCTTCAGTACCCGCCCCGAAAGGCTTCACCTGCACAATCAGCCTTGGTAGCAGCGTCAGCGCGCCCAGCAAGGCCATGAACATGGCAAACCCGGTAAACAACCCGAAGTAGAGGGTGGGAATGAAGTTGGAGAGCACCAGAATCGAGAACCCCGATATGATGGTCAGAGACGTATAGAACATGGCCTGGCCGATGCTGCGATGGCAGCGATGCATGGTCGCCAGGTAGTCGCGGTCTTTGGCGAATTCCGTTTTGAACCGATGGATGTAGTGGATAGTGTCGTCCACGGCGATGCCGATCGTAATGGCAGCGACGGTGATGGTCATCATATCCAGAGGAATGCCCAGCCAGCCCATGAGGCCCAGGACCGAGCCGGCCGCGATCAGATTAGGGGCGATGCCAATCAGGGCCAGTTTCAAAGACCGGAACAACAACAGGAACATGGCCATGATGGCCAGGAACACCACGCCAATGGTCTTGATCTGTGAATCGAACAGACTCTGCAGCATGTTGTTGTACATCACCATCATGCCCGAGAGCATGATCTGGTCTGGTTTGTAACCCAGCTCGGTCGTCAGGTGATGGCGAATCCCGTCCAGCAGTTGCTGCCGGTCCAGATCGGGCAGGGTCTCCAGAACGCGGATGCTGAAACGGGCCTGGTCGTGTTCTTCGGAGATATACGGCGTCAGCAGCACACCTTTCAGATCATCCGGTACCGCAGCCGGCACAAAGGCCAGTTCCAACGCATCCAGGGGCTCTCCCTCATTGACTTTCGCCAGGATTTCCAGCGTGGTGTTGATCGACAGCACTTTGCCGGTCTCGGGCAGGCTGTCCAGATAGTGGTGCACCTGCTCCAGTCGGTTCATTTTCTGATAGGTATACCAGGTGTCCCGGTACTCGCCGGCACCGCCGCAATCCTCCACAAAGGGATCGCAACTGCTGGCGAACGGGTCCCCGTCACTGGCGGCGCCTTCGGGGAGCTGATCATCCGTGATCACCAGGTCCAGTGGCGTGGTACCGCCCAGCCGGTTGTCGATGGTGATCATGCCCTGGTGAATCTCCGTGGACGGCTTGAAGTAATCAATAAAGCTGTTCTCCACGGTCAGCTTGCTGATGCCGATCACGCACAGCGCGGCGATGACGGCAGATCCCACCAGAACCGTGTTGCCAAACCGTTCGGTGAAACGGGCAAAGGCATCGGTGAAGGCGATCCGGTCAGAACTGACACGGCTGTCCCGGGGTGGTGGCAGCAGACTCAGCAGTGCCGGGAAGACGATAAAGGTGATCAGGAAGGCAACGGTCAGCCCAAGGGTCATCATCCAGCCGAAGTCGATCACCGGGCGGATACCGCTGAAGGTCAGGGAGCCGAAAGCGACGATGGTGGTGATGGCCATGTAGAAGCAGGGCTTGATCATGGCCATCACCGTGTTGCGCAGGGTTTCCTTCGGGCTGGCGTCCGGTTCGTCGTGCTGGAATTCCCGGTAGCGTACGATCAGGTGAATGGTTAGCGACAGGGTCATGATCAGCAGCAGCGAGATGAAATTGGAGGAAATTACGGTGACCGGCCATTGCGCCCAGCCCAGGACCCCGATCATCAGCCACACCGTAAAGCTGCAACAGAGCATGGGCACCAGCACCCAGCGCCATTGACGGAAGATGATGGCCAGCGTCAGTACCAGAAACGCCAGTACGCCGATACCGAAGGTGGAGAGGTCGCTCTCAATGAAGCGGATCATGTCGGCCACGATCATGGGTACCCCGCCCAGGTGGAGAGTGGCGTGGTCCCGGTACTGATCCAGAATCGACCGGACGTTTCGGATGGTGGTATCGCGCTCTTCGCCGAGGGTTTCGGTGAAGGCGATGAATGCCTGCTTTGCCTGTTCCAGCTCCGCCAGCTCCGCCTCAGACGCTTTGCCGGCGTCGGCCTTATCCTGCAGGTCGTTACGTTTCCTCAGTAATTCAAAATAACGATCGGGTGTCGGCAGGTTCACCTGGATCGCCGTGGTGCGGCCATCTTCACTGATCAGCAGGTTGGGGTAGAGCGGGTTGTTCAGGAGCGCCTTGCGGGCGGTTTCCGCCGCGACATCATGTTGGTCCAGGGTTTTGGTCGCGCTGTCCACGGTATCCAGCGTCAGATCCGGGCTGTGCAGCAGTGGCACACTGAGGATGCTGTTGGTCGAGCCCACGGCCTCCAAGGCCTGGAGCTCGTCTCTCAGTGCCCTCAAGCGCGCCAGGCCCTGTTTGGAGAACAGCTCGCCGTCTGGCGTGTAGGTCACCACCAGAAAGTCGTCCGAGGTGGTGAACCGGCGGTTTACCTGACGGTACTGCTCCAGGGATTTATCGTTTTCCAGCACCAGGGATTCGGCGGAGGCGTCGAGCCGGAACTGATCGAATTTCACCGCAGTCAGTACCAGCAATACAGCAAATACTGCCAGGATGATCAGAGGATGGGGCAGGATCAGTCGGTCATACAGGGCGCGAAGGCGATTCATGGAACACTACTCTGCTGATGAAACGAGTGCAGAGTGTGCCACAAACCTCGGTGAACCGTGACCCTGGACGACGCGTCGCCCGGGATCGATCAGTCGATGGCCTTCACCGGAATCTGCATGGCGTTGCTGCTTTGCGGTACGTTCGGCACGGCCAGGCCGAGGTTGTTTTTGTCGAACACCTTGTCGGCGCGGTAACTGGAGCGCACCATCGGGCCGGAGGGGACTTCCATAAAGCCCTTCTCCAGTCCGATATCCCGGAAATGGTTGAACTCCTCCGGGGTGACGTAGCGTTCAACCGGGAGGTGGTTCGGGGTGGGGCGCAGGTACTGGCCGAGGGTGAGGATGTCAACGCCAATGGCGCGGAGGTCGTCCATGGTTTCCAGGATTTCGTCCTCGGTTTCACCCAGGCCCAGCATCAGGCTGGTTTTGGTGAGTACGTCTGGCCGGTGTTGCTTGGCGTGGGCGAGTACGCTCAGGGTTTTTTCATAGCCCGCGCGCGGGTCCCGGACCCGGCGGGTCAGTCGCTTGACGGTCTCGACATTCTGGGCAAAGACATCAAGGCCGGAATCGACCACTTTCTCAACGTGAGGCATCACCGCATCAAAATCCGGGGTCAGGGCCTCCACGGCCACTTCGGGTGTGCGCTGCTTGATGGCGGCCACGCAGGCGGCATAGTGGGCAGCACCGCCATCGTCCAGGTCGTCCCGGTCGACGGAGGTCAGCACGATGTAGCGCAGCCCCATCAGTTCCACGGATTTGGCGGTGTTCTCGGGTTCCTCATGATCCAGCCAGCCCTTCGGGTTGCCGGTGTCCACCGCGCAGAACTTGCAGGCCCGGGTACACACCGAGCCCATCACCATGATGGTGGCCGTACCGGCGGTCCAGCACTCCCCGATGTTGGGGCAGTGGGACTCCTGGCACACGGTGCTCAGGCGATGCTCGCTCACGTTCTTGCGCACGGCCTCATAGCGTTCGCCCCCCGGCATGCGGGCCCGCAGCCATTTGGGCTTGCGCGCGACCGGCGTGGCTTCCTGCGTCGATGACCGCTTGACGC
The DNA here is from genome assembly GCF_946886895.1 of uncultured Marinobacter sp. Next base: position 118,385 of record NZ_CAMPJO010000002.1, read on the forward strand.
CATCCTTGATGGCGGAAAAGCCGTGCTCGTTACGGAATTTGGAACCACTGGTAATGCGGGGTTTTGCGGTGTCGCTCATTGCAACCGGACTCTCATTAAGACTGCGGGAATACTAAAGAGTAAAGGGCGGGCAGGGTAGTTACAAGGCAGATAGGGGCAATCACGGGGGTAACGGGCACGACTTTCGTCGTACCCGTTGACCTTGGTCAAACCCGGGCGGCGTCCAGTGCCTGGGTGATGTCGGCGATGATATCGTCAACGTGTTCGATGCCGATGGACAGGCGCACCAGATCCTCGCTCACGCCCGCGCTCTTCAGCTCGTCCGGGTTCAGTTGGCGGTGGGTTGTGGTGGCCGGGTGGCAGGCCAGGGATTTGGCATCCCCGATGTTCACCAGGCGCAGGACCATATCCAGCGCATCAATAAACCGGGCGCCGGCTTCCCGGCCGCCCTGAATGCCAAAGCTCAGTATACCGGAGGCCTTGCCGCCGCAGATTTTGTCGCAGGTGGCCTTGTAAGGGCTGTCGGCCAGGGTGGCGTAGTTGACCCATTCCACCGCCGGGTGCCGCTGAAGGAAGTTGGCAACTTTCTCCGCGTTCTCACAGTGGCGCTCCATGCGCAGCCCCAGGGTTTCCAGGCCCTGCATGATCAGGAAGGCATTGAAGGGCGCCAGGGCGGCGCCGGTGTTGCGCAGGGGAACCACCCGGCAGCGGCCGATGAACGCGGCCGGGCCCAGGGCATCGGTGTAGACCACGCCATGGTAGGACGGGTCCGGCTCGTTCAGCATCGGAAACTTGGCGGCGCTGGCTTTCCAGTCGAACTTGCCGGAATCCACCACCACCCCCGCCAATGTACTTGGTGAGCGAGTGCACGACGATATCGGCGCCGTGATCAAACGGCCGGCACAGGAACGGGGTGGCCACCGTGTTGTCCACCATCAGCGGAATGCCGTGGCGGTGGGCAATCTCGGCCCAGCGTTGGATGTCCACCACATTGCCCGCCGGGTTACCGATGGACTCGCAGAACAGCACGCGGGTGTTTTCATCAATGGCCTGTTCCACGGCGTCGAAATCGTCGTGCGGCACCATACGACAGTCAATACCCTGGTTTGGCAGGGAATGGGCAAACAGGTTATAGGTGCCACCGTACAGTTGGCTGGTACTGACGAGGTTGTTGCCGACCTTGCAGATGGTTTGCAGGGCATAGGTGATCGCCGCCATGCCCGAAGCCACGGCCAGGGCACCAACGCCGCCTTCCAGTGCCGCCATTCGCTCTTCCAGCACGGCATTGGTGGGGTTCATGATGCGAGTATAGATGTTGCCCTGAACCTTCAGGTCAAACAGATCCGCACCGTGCTGGGTATCGTCAAAGGTGTACGAGGTGGTCTGATAGATCGGCGTGGTGGCGGCCCGGGTGGTTGGGTCGCTCTTGAAGCCCGCATGCAGGGCCAGGGTTTCCGGTTTCATAACAACGGTCCTTGCTGGTTGGTTATTGTCGGGGGTTCCAGTCAGCGAGTATGGCACAGCCCGCCGGATGTGAGAGGGACTGGAGAGGGATTCAAGAGAAGTGTAGGCCCGGATTCTCCGGTTGCCGGTCGGTTCCTATACAATCTTTCCACATTGACACGGGAGCGCACGATGACCAATAACAAGACTTCACCCCGGATTGTGATAGTGGGTGCCGGCAGTGTTGGCTGCTACGTGGGAGGACGACTGCTGTCGGCGGGGGCAGACGTGGTGATGGTTGGCCGGCCGCGTCTGGCGACTACTCTGGCGGAAACGCCGCTGGTGGTCACGGACTACCGGGGATTCCACCATCAGGTTCAATTGAACGACGGCCAGTACGTCACCGGCCCGGAGGTGGCCGCCAACGCCGACCTGGTGCTGGTCTGCGTAAAGTCCGCGGCGACGGTCGATGCGGGTCGGCAGTTGGCGCCCTGGCTGCCCGCAGGTGTTCCCGTGATCAGCCTGCAAAACGGTGTCTCCAACGCCGAACGCCTGCAGGCGGCATTGCCGGGCGCCCAGGTGCTGCCGGGGATGATTCCGTTCAACGTGTTGCAGAAGTCCCCAGGGCACTTTCACCATGGTACCGAGGGCCACCTGATGTGCGCCCGCCACCCCGGGCTGGCCGAGGTTCTGCCGTATTTCGAGAATGCCGGGCTGCCCCTGGAGCTGCGAGACGACATGCGCTCGGTGCTCTGGTCCAAGCTGCTCCTGAATCTCAACAACCCGATCAACGCGCTCTCCGGTGTGCCCCTGCTGGCAGAGCTGCAACAGCGGGACTACCGCCAGTGCCTGGCCATGGCCCAGGAGGAAACCCTGGCGTTGCTGGCGGCGGCAGGCGTACAGACGGTCAGGCTGACCGCCTTGCCCATGGCATGGATCCCACGGGTGATGCGAACGCCGGACTGGCTGTTCAGGCGCCTGGCGGCCAGAATGCTGGCCATCGACCCCATTGCCCGCTCGTCCATGTGGGAGGACCTGGAAGCCGGGCGGCCCACCGAGGTGGACTGGATCAACGGCGAAGTGGTGCGACTGGCTGAGCAGGTGGGTAGGCTGGCGCCAGTCAACGCCCGGCTGGTGGCGCTGGTGCATGAATGCGAACTCAGCCGGCGACGCTGGTCGGGCTCGGAACTGCGTTCAGCCCTCCGCCAGATTTGATGAAACGCGTGCAGAGGTGGGCTGGAGAGAGCTGATGGAGGGGTTTAATGGAGAGGTTTGATGGAGAGGTTTGATGGTTAACTGGGTCTATCTGGCACTGGCTATTGTGGCCGAAGTGGTGGCGACGTCGTTTCTCAAGGCCAGCGATGGATTCACCCGGCTGTGGCCGTCACTGATTGTGGTGATCGGTTACAGCGTGGCGTTCTACCTGCTGGCGCTGGCCCTGAGAAGTATCCCGATAGGCACCGCCTACGCCATATGGGCTGGGCTGGGCATTCTGCTGGTGGCCCTGGCCGGCTGGCTGGTGTTTGGCCAGAAACTGGATGCCTGGGGGATGCTGGGTATGGCACTGATCGTAGCCGGTGTGGTGATCCTGAACGTGCTGTCAACGTCCGGTGGGCATGGGTGAGGGCGGTTTGCCGACCGCCGGAAGCAGAAAAGCCCGGCTCTTTCGAGTCGGGCTTTTCGGAATACTGGTAGCAAGGGGCGGAGTCGAACCGCCGACCCCAGCATTATGAGTGCTGTGCTCTAACCAACTGAGCTACCTTGCCGTCACTTCACCAATGGAAGCGGCGCGTATCTTATGGTTGGGGGTGGGGGCTGTCAAGGGGCTGTTGTCCAGCCCGAGCCATCCAATCCTTGTCGGTAATGGCCGTTCTGTTATCAATTCTTTTTTAAACAATAACTTATAAATACGTGCCGCATCAGCGATGTTTTCAGTTTTTTGGATTTTCCTTCCCCCAGGGTCTCCGTATATATTCAGGACGAGCCTTGAAATATAAATGCTAATTATGCTTATATGTGATCGATTATTATTTGCAGATGGCCGAGCCCATCCGCCCGGGGTATCAGGGAAGATCTGGAATGCTTCTTTGGGCAGTGCGCGATAGGTTATCCGGCTCCTGTGTCCTGCTTTCCCAACGTTGATGAGTTACCTGTTCAATGAGCATTCGCGCCCTTGCTCCGCTGTTTGTCGGGGATTTTGAGTCTTATCGCGATGTACTGGTTCTGCCAGACGATCCCAGGGAGGCTTTTCCCGCCCGGGATCTGATCACTACTGAGGGGCTGGCCCGGATGCTGGAACAGTATCGCCGGTTTCAGCCTGGCGATGACCGGCGGGCACTGGTTTCCCAGTGGTCCCGGATGTATTTCGTGAAGCTGATTGTGCCAACGGTGGCGGCAAACCTGGTGCTGGGGCACGAGTTGCCCGTGGGTCTGGACAGGCTCGAAGTCATCCTGGGGGATGAGGGCCTGCCAGAAGCCTTCCGGATACCCCATGAGGGCGAGCCGTTTGCAACCAGACCGGCGGACCCCTTTGACCGTTTCCGGGAGCTCCTGGAGGGTAACTTCGAGCCACTCATTGAGGGTTGGAGCCTGCAAGTGAAGCTGTCTCGAAAGGTGCTGTGGAATAACGCCGCCAACTACGTGGAATGGCTGGTTCGGGCGATGGCCGGTCTTGGGCTACCGGCAGACCTGCTCGCGGACGGAGAGCACCTGATTGAGTGGAAGCGTCGTCCAGATGGCAGCCGGAACCCCATGTCCAGTCCAGTGCGCTATGTGGAACGGGCGGCCGGCCCTTCACCCCTGCGCCAACGCCGCCAGTGCTGTATCCGTTACCGGCTGCCGGATCTGGCGCTGTGTGAGAACTGCCCCCACATCGATCGCCCGCCCAAAGGCGCCCGATTGCCGGTTCATTAAACGTTAAACCGGAAGTGAATAACGTCGCCGTCCTTTACGATGTAGTCCTTGCCTTCCAGGCGCCACTTGCCGGCATCCTTGGCGCCGGCTTCGCCGTTGTATTGTACGAAATCGTCGTAGCTGACCACTTCCGCGCGGATAAACCCGCGTTCGAAATCGGTGTGGATCACGCCGGCCGCCTGGGGCGCGGTGGCGCCCACCCGAACGGTCCAGGCGCGCACTTCCTTTACCCCGGCGGTGAAGTAGGTTTGCAGGTCCAGCAGACGGTAGCCACCGCGGATTACCCGGTCCAGGCCGGGCTCGTCCATGCCCATTTCTTCCAGGAAAATGGCTTTTTCATCGTCTTCCAATTCTGCGATTTCCGCTTCCATCTTGTTGCAGATCGGCACAACGACTGCATTCTCAGCCTCGGCAATTTCCCGCACCTGGTCTAGGTAGGGGTTATTCTCGAAGCCGTTCTCATCCACGTTGGCGATATACATGGTGGGTTTGACGGTGAGCAGGCACAGCTCACGGATCAGCGCCATCTCGTCCTTGTCGAGCCCCATGCCGCGCACGGGCTTGCCTTCGTTCAGTACCGGCAGCAGGCGCTCGAATATCTCCAGTTGCGCCTTGGCGGTCTTGTCGCCACTCTTGGCCACGCGCTGGACCCGTTTGATGGCTTTCTCCACGGTGTCCATGTCCGCCAGGGCGAGTTCGGTGTTGATGACGTCAATGTCGGACGCCGGGTCAATCTTGTTGGCCACGTGGATGACGTTGCTGTCGTCGAAGCAGCGCACAACGTGGGCGATGGCATCGGTCTGGCGGATGTTGGCCAGGAACTGGTTGCCCAGGCCTTCGCCTTTGGAGGCGCCTGCCACGAGGCCCGCGATATCGACGAATTCCATCGTGGTTGCCACGACCTTTTCCGGCTTCACGATTTCGGCGAGCTTGTTCAGGCGGGGGTCGGGCATGGCCACCACACCGGCGTTGGGCTCGATGGTACAAAACGGGAAGTTTTCCGCGCCGATGCCGGCCTTGGTCAGTGCGTTGAACAGGGTGGATTTGCCGACGTTGGGAAGGCCGACGATGCCGCAGTTAAATCCCATGGAATGCCTCTGCTGGTGCTGGAAAGTTTGCGCGGATTATACCGGTTTGAAACTGTGCAAGCGATTCATGGCGGCGGAGAGTTTGCCGCTGGCCGCATCGGGCAGTACCCGGATAATTTCATCAATGACGGCGTTCAGTTCTTCGGTTTCCTGCTTGCCCAGGCGGCCTAGAACATAACCGGTCACCTTGCGGCTGTCGCCAGGGTGGCCAATGCCAATGCGAAGTCTTTGAAAGTCGTTGGTGCCCAGATGGGCAATGCTGTCCCGCAGACCGTTGTGGCCCCCGTGGCCGCCACCTTTTTTGAGCTTGGCAGTACCCGGTGGCAGGTCGAGGTCGTCGTGGGCAACCAGTATCTGTTGGGGCTGAATCTTGAAGAAATCCGCCAGTGCCTTGATGGCCAGGCCGCTGCGGTTCATGAACGTGGAGGGATTCAGCAGATGCAGGTCCAGGCCCTGCCACTGAATGCGGGCGTAGAGCCCATGGTACTTCTTTTCGGGGCGGAGCGTCTGGCCCGTAGAGCGGGCCAGAGCTTCGACGAACAGGGCGCCGGCGTTATGACGGGTATTCTCATAGTCGGCTCCGGGATTACCCAGACCGACCACCATGAGGATATCCTGTGCCATCCGCCATTGCCCTTATAAGTACAGGAGCGATTACTCCTTGTCTTCGCCTTCTTCACCTTCTTCGCCGTTTTCGGCGTCATCAACCTTGGCACCGCGCGGCTTGTGGATAGCCACAACAGGCAGGTCGTGATCTTCGCCCTGCAGCAGAGCCGCAACCTTGACGCCTTTCGGCAGTTTCAGGTCGCTCAGGTGGACCACCTGGTCCATTTCGACAGTGGCCATATCCACTTCGATGAACTCAGGCAGGTTCTGCGGCAGACAGATCACTTCCACTTCCGTGATCTGGTGGTTTGCTACGCCACCCTGCAGTTTGATGGCCGGCGCGCTCTCTTCGTTCATGAAGTGCAGCGGCACGTTCACGTGAATCTCGTGATCCTTGTCAACACGCAGGAAGTCAGCGTGGGTCAGGGTAGGCTTGTACGGGTGACGCTGCAGATCCTTGAGGATCACGCTTTCTTTCTTGCCGTTCAGCTCAACGGTCAGAACGTGAGAGAAGAAGGCTTCGTTTTCCAGCGCCTTTTTCAGCTCGTTGTGCCAGATGGCAACCGGCGTAGCGTCTTTCCCGCCACCATAGATGATGGCCGGAATTTTACGCTCTTCACGACGCAGGCGGCGGCTCGCACCTCTCCCCTGATCGTCGCGAGGAAATGCTTCGATAACAAATTCCTGAGACATGGTATTAACCTCAATCGTCACCTGAACTGCCCGCGACCAGGCGTTGGATCAGGTGATGTTTCTGAAAAGCCGGATTTCCCGGCTGACTAAAAGAGTCGGGAGCCTGTTTAGGCTCCCGACCCGGTAACTGCTTGTAACGCCTGATTAATATCCGTTCAGACGTTCTCGAACATGGCGCTGATGGACTCTTCGTTGCTGACGCGTCGAATGGACTCCGCCAGCAGTCCGGCCATTCCGAGGACGCGGATTCTATCACAGTTTTTCGCTTTGTCACTCACCGGGATGGTGTCGCACACCACCAGTTCGTCCAGTTGGGAGGCATTGATGTTGTCAATAGCCGGACCGGAGAGAACCGGGTGGGTGATGTACGCCACGACACGGGCGGCGCCATGTTCTTTCAGGGCGTTGGCCGCTTTGCACAGGGTGCCTGCGGTATCGATGATGTCGTCCACCAGGATGCAGGTTTTGTCTCTCACGTCACCGATGATGTGCATGACCTGGGACACGTTCGCCTTCGGGCGACGTTTGTCGATGATGGCCAGGTCGGCATCGTCCAGGCGCTTGGCCACGGCCCGGGCACGAACCACGCCGCCAACATCCGGGGAAACGACCACGAAGTTCTCGAAACGCTGCTTGAAGATGTCTTCGAGCATCACCGGCGTGGCGTAAATGTTGTCGACCGGGATATCAAAGAAGCCCTGAATCTGATCGGCGTGCAGGTCGACGGTCAGAACGCGGTCAACACCGATGCTGGAAATCATGTCGGCAACCACTTTGGCGCTGATGGCCACGCGGGTAGAGCGTACACGGCGATCCTGACGGGCGTATCCATAGTAAGGGATAACGGCGGTGACACGTGTTGCGGAGGCACGGCGAAGTGCATCGGCCATCACGATCAGTTCCATCAGGTTATCGTTGGTGGGGTAACAGGTGGGCTGAATGATGAAGACATCATGGCCACGGACATTCTCATTGATCTCGACGGTGGTTTCGCCGTCGCTGAAGCGGCCTACCGTGGCCTGACCCATGGGAATGTGAAGTTTCTGGGCGATGGCCTTGGCAAGTTCCGGGTTGGCGTTGCCGGCAAAAATCATCAGTTTGGACACGATGGCATCCTTCTCGGTATCGGCGGTTGATTCAGAAGAAGCGGGAGAAAGGTGGCTGGGGTGGCAGGATTCGAACCTGCGCATGACGGGATCAAAACCCGTTGCCTTACCACTTGGCGACACCCCAGTATCGTGCTTTTTTGGCATCATTTCAGCTCTGTTAGCTTTTTGTGTAGAGGCGAAATGTTCACCCCTTTAGCTACGAACCCCGTGACGCCGGAGGGTTTGCTTTCCCAGATGATCCGGGCTGCGGATTCTGTCGGGAAACGTCCAAATATGCAAGCCCCGGTTCCGGTTAATCTTGCAGGTCCGAATTGTGCGAGCCAGTCCAGGCTCCGGTTAACCTCAGGATACAGTTTGCGAACTACATCCTCACAGTCGTTTCGGTACCTCGAGGCGTCTCCCTCAAAAGCGGGCGCTATTTTGATTCTAGGGGTATCCCTTGTCAACCCTTGCTCGGAAAAAATCTTACCTGTGTTTATATCGCAGGCCGGTTTTAGAACCAAAAACCAGTCTTCCGGTGGTGAGGCCGGTTGCAGGCGCTCTCCGACCCCTTCACCGAAGGCCGCGAAGCCCCGGACAAACACCGGTACGTCGGCGCCGAGCCTCAGCCCGATGGCCGCCAGTTCCTCCTCGCCCAGGCCCAGTTGCCAGAGATGATTGAGGCCGAGCAGGGTGGTGGCGGCATTGGAGCTGCCGCCACCCAGCCCACCGCCCATGGGCAGGCGCTTGGTGACGCTGATGGTGACTCCGGGCGGGTTGTCAGTGGCCCACTCCGCCAGGGCTCTGGCGGCGCGGAGGATCAGGTTGTCGTTGTCCGCCACCCCCGCCATGGAGCCAGCGAGCCGGACGCCAGGCTGGTTGGGGGTGAGGGTAAAGGTGAGGTCGTCCCCGTGGTCCAGGAACTGGAACAGGGTCTGTAGCTCATGGTAGCCATCCTGCCGGCGCCCCACGATGTGCAGAAACAGGTTCAGCTTGGCCGGAGAGGGAAGGGTCAGGCTGATCACGGTGCCTGTTCCTGCCAGTCGGCAACGACCAGGCGTACCCGTTTGTCGCCTTTCAGGGCGGTGATCCGGGCCGGCAGTGGCGGGTAGTCGGTGAGGAAGGGCCGCCAGCGGTCGTAGCGAATTTCCCAGCCCGCCTGCCGGATCATGGCGAGATTGCCGGTGCCATCAAACAGCAGCCGGAAGTCGCCACCGGGCGCTGGCAGGCCACGCACCCACCAGACCAGTTCATCAAGCGGTAGTTGCCAGCCGGTGGCGGCTTCCACCAGAGCGTCGGGTTCCCCGGACCGATAGGTTTCACCGTTTGGCAGTGTCAGCTCGATAAAACCGGGCACGCCTTTCAGTCGTGTACTGCCCATGCCCATAAAGGATGACGACAGGGCCAGATCATAGGCCTCACCGTCCTGAATCCAGTGGTTGATGATGGCGGTGCCACTGTCGGAGGGCTGGCGAACCGCCAGCTTCCCGGAAAGCTGCCAATGGTTGAACTGAGTGAGCCGGGCGGCGCGTTTGCTCCAGTCCGCCGGCGGCTGGTCGGTCATGCCCTGCGGCAGCGGGTCAACCTGGATGGTGGTGCAGGCGCCAAGAGACGCCATCAGCGCCAGGCTGGCCAGGATGCGGAACAACCGGCTCATTACAGCGCTCCATCGGTGGTCAGTCGGTCAATGGTTTCCCGCAGGACTTCATGGTCGGCGTCCTGTTCGAGGCCTTTGCGCCAGATGACGCGGGCCTGCTCTTCAGCGCCGCTCATCCACAGGGCTTCGCCGTAATGGGCGGCCACTTCCGGATCGGGGAAGGCGTCCCAGGCCCGCGCCAGATATTCAAGGGCGGGTTTCAGTCGGCCTTCCCGGAACAGGACCCAGCCCATGCTGTCGAGGATGGCGGGGTTGTCCGGGTCCAGCCGCAGGGCGCGTTCGATGTAGCCACGGGCCTCTTCCAGCCGATCGGTGCGGGTGGTCAGGATGTAGCCGAGGGCGTTCAGGGCCACGGCGTTGTCCGGAGACTGCTGAACAATCTGCTTGAGATCGCTCTCGGCCTTCGCCGGCTGGTCGAGGGCATCGTAGAGCATGGCCCGGGCGTAGCGGATTTCAATGTTGCCCGGAAAGGCCTCCAGTGCCTTGGTGGCGGTCGTCAGTGCGGCCTGTTGCCGGTTCTGATCCAGCAACAGGTTAACTTCCAGCAACCAGAAGTTCTCGGCCTGGCCGGGATTGGCGCCGCGCAGGGCGCGAATGTTGTCCAGGGCTTCGTCCAGGCGGTTATCGGCTGCCAGCAGGGCGCTGGCCCGGGCCAGGGCAGGAAAGTAGTAGTTACCCCGCTCCACGCTCTGGTAATAGCCGATGGCCTGCTTGGTGTTGCCGGCCTGATCGGCGATCCGGCCCAGGTAGTAGTTGGCTTCGTCGGCGTGATGCCCCTGCTCCACCAGCCGGGTCAGTTCTTCCCGGGCCAGCTCGATCTGATCATTCTCCAGGGCCACCAGGGCGTGGGACAGTCGCAGCCCGGGGGTGTCCGGGTAGCGCTGCACCAGCCGTTTGAATTCGTCCTGGGCAGCCTGCAGCTCGCCTTCGCTGATCAGCATCCGGCCGTAGAGTGTGCCCATCGGCCGGTTACCCGGAAAGCGCCGGGTGTTAACCATCAGATGATCCAGGGCTTCCCGCTTCTTGCCCAGTTGGAACAGCAGATCGCCTTTGAGGATGATGGCGGGCTGAAAGTTGGGCTGTTCGTCCAGTAACGGCTCCAGGCGCGCCAGGGCCTTCGCGGGCTGGCCGGTCACCTTCAGCAGCAGGGCAATACTGTACTCCAGCTCCGGCGTATTGGGGTGGCGCCCTGCCATCTGGTGGTACAGGGACAGCAACTCCTGCTGATGCTCCGCAGGCAGGTTGCCGGCCATGGCGGCCAGGCTGTCAAAATCGGCATCGCCGCCCAGGTCCATGATTTTTTCCATGTGACCAAGGGCGGTTTCCAGTTGGTTGCGCTTTACCGCCAGTATGGCGGATATGCGGTGGGCCTGGAGACTGTCCGGATCCACATCGAGCCACAGCTCCGCCAGTTGCCGCTGGGCGTTATCGCCATTCAGCGACTGGGCGATACGCATGGCCCGCTCGATCACACCGAGATCCCGGGACTGTTTCGCGGCCTTCATGTAGTTGACCAGCGTTACGTCGTACCGGCCGCGCTGGGCGGCGATTTCGGCGGATGTCAGGAGGTACAGGGTTTCGGGCTCAAAATCGCGGTATTCAACCGGGGTGTCTTCGGGGGTTGCTTGTTGGGACTGTGCGTCGGCAGTCGTGGGTTTTTCGGGGGCGGTGGTTTGCCCGGTGCCGGTGAAGCCTGCGCAGCCGGCCAGAGAGAGGCCAAGCAGGCAGGTAATCAAAAACGGTGCGGATGTTTGCATGCAACTTCCCGTGATCTGTCGACAACCCATAAGAAATAGTCAGGTTCCTATAATGGCATAAGCGTCTGATCTTGCCCAACCTGTCCGCAGTTCCCGAAGCGTCGGAGGTTATGGGTGGCAGCAGGGGGTTCTGATCGTTAAAATGGCGTAAAGTAAGTGCGCGCTCGCTCCGTTCATCGGCAAAAGGTTAATCAACCACCCTATGGCATTGATCACCCTGGGAATCAATCACCGAACCGCGCCCGTGGAGATGCGGGAGCGGGTGGCGTTCACGCCTGAGCGCATGGCTGAAGCCTTTGCCGAGCTGCGGGCGACCTCGGGTGCCAGCGAAGCCGCCATCCTGTCCACCTGTAACCGGACCGAACTCTACCTGGCCGGTGATGACGACTGCGCACCCATGGTGTTGCGCTGGCTGGCGGGCTTTCATGACCTGGAATCCGCCGAGCTGGAAGAGGTGCTCTACGTACACCGGGATGCCGACGCCGTGCGCCACATGATGCGAGTGGCTGCGGGCCTGGACTCCATGGTGCTGGGCGAACCGCAGATTCTCGGCCAGTTGAAGGAAGCCTATTCGATGGCGCGGGAACACGGGGCGAGCGGTTCCTTCCTGTCCCGGCTGTTTGAGCACAGCTTTTCGGTGGCCAAGCGGGTACGCACCCAGACCGCGATTGGCGAGAACCCGGTCTCGGTGGCCTATGCCGCGGTGAGCATGGCGCACCATATTTTTGCCGACATGTCCCGCAACAAGGCCTTGCTGATTGGTGCCGGAAAAACCATTGAACTGGTGGCCCGTCATCTGGCTGATGCCGGCGTGCAGGACTTCCTGGTGGCCAACCGTACCCTGGAACGGGCGCAGGCCCTTGCCGGGGCGCGGGGTGGCAAGGGCATCCTGCTGTCGGAAATTCCGGATCACCTGGCCGAAGTGGATATTGTCATCTCTTCCACCGCCAGCCCCTTACCCATTCTTGGCAAAGGCGCGGTCGAGCGGGCCCTGAAAAAGCGCAAACATCGCCCGTATTTCATGGTGGACATCGCCGTGCCCCGGGATATTGAGCCCGAAGTGGCGTCGCTGGCGGACGTGTATCTGTACACCGTGGACGATCTCCGCCAGGTGATCGAGGAGAACATCCGTTCCCGGGAAGGCGCGGCCCGGGAGGCGGAGAATCTGGTGGCCAGTGGCGTTCAGGAATTCCTGAATCAACTGCGTGCCCTGGATGCGGTGTCCACGCTCAAACAGTTCCGCCAGCGGGCCGAAGTGCTGCGCGACGCGGAAACCGAGAAAGCCCTGCGTGCCCTGCGCAACGGCACAGACCCGGAAACCGTGTTGCGCGGTCTGGCCCGGGGCCTGACCAACAAACTTCTGCACGAACCCTCGGTTCAGGTGCGCAAAGCCACAACCCAAGGGCGGGCCGAGGTCACCGAGTGGCTGCGGGAATTACACCAGCTGGATGCCCTGGACGCGGATACCACGACCACCCCGGAAAACCTATGAAACCATCGATTCAGTCCCGCCTCGAGCAGCTTGTAGATCGCTTCGAGGAGGTCAGCGCGTTGCTCAGTGATGCCTCTATCATTGCCCAGCAGGACAAATTCCGGGACCTGTCCCGGGAATTTGCGGAAATTGAGCCCATTGTTCAGTGCTTTCAGGCCTGGCGACAGTCCCTGGAGGATATAAAGGAAGCCAGAGAGCTGGCGAGCGATGGCGACGCCGACATGCGCGCGATGGCGGAAGACGAGCAGCGTTCTGCCGAACACAAGAATGCCGAACTGGATGAGGAGTTGCAGCGCCTGATGCTGCCGAAAGACCCCAATGACGGCAAGAACGTGTTCCTGGAAATCCGCGCTGGCACCGGTGGCGACGAGGCCGCGATTTTCGCCGGCGACCTGTTCCGGATGTACAGCCGCTATGCCGAGCGCCGCCGCTGGCAGATAGAAGTGCTCAGCGAGAGCGACGGTGAGCACGGGGGCTACAAGGAGCTGATTGCCCGGGTGGCCGGGGACGGCGTATACGGTACGCTGAAGTTCGAATCCGGTGCTCACCGGGTGCAGCGTGTACCGGAGACCGAGTCCCAGGGCCGCATCCACACCTCGGCCTGTACCGTGGCGGTGATGCCGGAAGCGGACGAGGCAGAGGCGATTGAGATCAGCAAGGCGGATCTGCGTGTCGATACCTTCCGGTCGTCCGGCGCCGGCGGCCAGCACGTCAACAAGACCGACTCCGCAATCCGGATTACCCATCTGCCCACCGGTATTGTGGTGGAGTGCCAGGAAGAACGCTCACAGCACAAGAACCGTGCGAAGGCCATGAGTCTGCTGGCCTCCCGGCTGCAGAACGCGGAAACCGAACGACAGCAGAAATCCATATCCGAGACCCGGAAAAGCCTGGTGGGCAGTGGTGACCGGTCTGAGCGGATCCGGACCTACAACTTTCCCCAGGGCCGGGTGACGGATCACCGCATCAACCTGACCCTGTACAAACTCGACGAAGTGATTTCCGGTGACTTGGATGCCGTGGCCGTGCCGCTCCAGCAGGAACACCAGGCCGAGTTGCTTGCCTCGCTCGCCGATGACCAGTAACCCTCCACTGACCTGTGACGCGCTGTTGCAGTGGGCGGCTGCCCGGATTGCCGGCGACAGCCCGAGGCTGGACGCGGAACTGCTGCTGAGCCACCTGACCGGGCTCAGTCGCACCCATTTCCGGGCCTGGCCGGAGCGGACGATGACCCCGGCCCAGGCCGAGGCCTTCGGGGCGCTGGTTGCCGAGCGCGCCGCCGGTACGCCGGTGGCGTATCTGCTGGGCCATCAGGAGTTCTGGTCGCTGCCCCTGCGGGTCAGCCGTTCTACGCTGATCCCGCGCCCGGATACCGAGTGCCTGGTGGAAGCCGCCCTGGCGCTGCCCTTGCCGGGTGACGCCCGGGTGCTGGACCTGGGCACCGGCACCGGCGCCATTGCTCTGGCGCTGGCCAGCGAGCAGCCGGGCTGGCAGATCACGGCCTGTGACTGCGTGGACGAGGCGGTCGCTCTGGCCCGGCATAACGCCGGGGCGCTGGGGTTGCGTGTGGAGGTGGTGGCCAGTACCTGGTTTTCTGGCCTGGCGCCGGCCCGCTATGATCTGATTGTGTCCAATCCGCCCTATATTGCCAGTGGCGATGGACACCTGAATGAGGGCGACGTCCGGTTTGAACCAGCCTCGGCGCTGGTTTCCGGGCGGGATGGTCTGGATGATCTGAGGCAGATTGTGGCTCAGGCTCCGGGCTGGCTCGGGGCCGGCGGCTGGTTGCTGGTTGAGCACGGCTATGTCCAGGCCCGCGCGGTGGCCGCCCTGTTCCGCCAGCGCGGATTTTCCGGGGTCCGGAGCCTGCAGGACTACGGCCGGAGGGACCGGACGACGCTGGGCCAGTGGCCGGCGACCGTTAGCGACCAACAGACAGCGGGAGGTTTCGATGCTCAGTGACGAAGAACTGTTGCGATACAGCCGGCAGATCCTGATGCCCCGGTTTGATATCGCCGGCCAGGAACGGCTGAAGAGTGCCCGGGTGCTGGTGACCGGCGCCGGCGGGCTGGGGTGTCCGGTGGCGTTGTATCTGGGCGCGGCCGGGGTGGGGCACCTGACGCTGGTGGATGACGATGTAATTGAGCTGGCCAACCTGCAACGGCAGGTCGGCTTTGACCACGGCCAGTTGGGCGAATCCAAGGCCGAGGCGCTGGCCTCCCGGGTGCGACGGATTAATCCGCTGGTTTCCGTGACGGCGCTGAATCAGCGCCTTGAGGGGGATGAGCTGGCGCGGCAGGTAGAGGAAGCCAGCCTGGTGGTGGATTGCACCGATAATTTCAATACCCGGTTTGCGCTGAACCGGGCGTGTGTGGCGGCCGGGGTGCCGCTGGTATCCGGTGCCGCCATTCGGGGTGAGGGGCAGCTTTCGGTGTATGACAGCCGGCAGGCGCACAGTCCCTGTTACCACTGTCTGTACCCGGAGCAGGGCAATGAGGATTTAACCTGTTCGGAGGCCGGTGTGATCGCGCCGATTGTGGGCATGATCGGCGCGGCCCAGGCCATGGAGGCGATCAAGGTGCTTTCCGGCGTTGGTACGCCGTTGGTTGGCCGGTTGTTGATTCTGGATGCCTGGGCGATGCAGTGGCGGGAAATGAAGCTGGCTCGCGATCCTTCCTGTCCGGTTTGCTCAAAGTAAACCCGGCGTCCGAATTCTTGATCTGACCTTGGGGATGCGGCCCGCTCTGTTGTTTCGTTAATTCTTTAACGCCTGAAATCTGGCGATGGCGTCCTTCCTGCTTTCCTTCAGATCAACGATCTGTCTCGGATAACCCTTCGGGATAACCCCTCCTTTCGCTCCGGGATCGTGAATCCGCTTGTTGTCCAGCCTGGCCAGTTCCGGGACCCAATGGCGGATGAAGTCGCCGTCGGGGTCGAAGCGCTCGCTCTGGGTGACCGGGTTGAAAACCCGGAAGTAGGGCGCGGCGTCGGTGCCGGTGGAGGCGCTCCATTGCCAGCCGCCGTTGTTGGAAGCGAGGAAGCCGTCCACCAGCCGTGACATGAACCAGGCCTCACCCAGGCGCCAGTCGATGAACAGGTTTTTGGTCAGGTACATGGCGGTGATCATGCGCAGGCGGTTGTGCATCCAGCCGGTCTGGTTGAGCTGGCGCATGGCGGCGTCGACGATGGGGACGCCGGTGTTGCCGGTTTTCCAGGCTTCGAAAGGCTCACCGGGCGGGTTCCATGCCAGGGCTTCGGTTTCCGGCTTGAAGGCCCGGTGCATGCTGGTTCGTGGGTAGTGGTACAGGATGTTGATGTAGAAATCCCGCCAGGCGATTTCGTTGATCCAGGTCACCAGGCCTTCCTGGTTACCGCCCATGCCCTGGGCCTGTTGCGCGGCCAGCAGGCATTGGCGGCCAGACAGTACGCCGTTTGCCAGGTAGGGGGAGAGCTGGCTGGTGCCGTCGATGGCCGGGAAGTCCCGTTGTGCCTTGTAGTCACCTCCGCGTTCTTCCAGGAAGCGCTCGAGCTGGTCGTGGGCAGCGTGTTCGCCGGTGGGGACCAGGGGGGGCGGTGCGTTCCGGAAGGCGTCGGGGATGGTGTCGATCTTTTCCGGGATAACGGCGCCGCCCCTGGCTTTTGGAACCGGGAGCAGGCCCGGTCGGGTTTCGTCGATCCAACTGCGCCAGCGCCTTGAGAAGGGTGTAAATACCGAGTAGGGCTCGTGCTGCTGGGTGAGGATTTCGCCCACCGGTGCCACGGTCTGGTCGCGGTATTTGCAAACGCGGATGTTGATGTCATCAAGGCGGCGCTTGATGGTTTTGTCGCGTCTGCGCTCGTTCACGCCGTATTCTTCGTTAAAGTGAAGCGTTTCCACACCCAGTTCGGTGCAGTGGTTCTGCAGTTTACGGAGGCTGTCCTCAAAGCGTTCGGCCTGAATAAAAGACAGCGGTATGCCCAGCCTGGCCAACTCCCCGGACAGGGCGTTGGCGTGGGCAATCACAAACTGCACGCGGGCCGGCGACCAGTCGTGCTCCTGCCATTGGTCTGGAGTGAGGATAAAGCAGGCCCGAACGGTGCCGGGGTTCTCGCAGGCGGCCGTGAGGGCCGGGTTGTCGGCGATCCGCAGATCGTTTCTGAACCATACCAGTTGTGTCATTGGGTGTTTCGCTTCCGATCCTGGGGCGTAGGGGTAATTACAGGCCGCTGTGCCAATAAAATCACTGACTTGGATATTCGCTGACAGTCCCTGATTGGATTATAGTTACCGCAACGTTATCGCAGCCGTGAGGGAGATTCGTGTCCGGCATGGAATATGACACTGAAGGTGGCCGGGACGGCGTCTGGGCCCAGCCCTACACCCTGAACTCCGGCCAGACCCAGTTCCATCAGTTGGGCCATGTCCGGCTCTGGGTCACGTTGCTGGATCTGGAGTGGCAGATCCGTCACGAAACCCTGGAGCAGGACGGCGGCTCCACGAACTGGCTGGAAGCCATTGGCCACGTGCTGCCATCGTCGTCCGTGCCCCTGCAACGGTTCGTTCGTGAGCCAGGGGCCTCAACGGTGACTTTTCAACCCGCGATGGCGAGCCTGCCGACGGTGATCCGGCCCTATCAGCCGCTGACCATCCCCGGCGGGGGGCGCTGCACCATTTATGTGGGTACCACGGTGTGGATGAAGGTCTGTGTCGGGGAGAGCCAGCGTGTGCTCACCGAAATCCCCCTGGTAACGCCGTCGCTCACCTGGGTGGGTCGGAACACCATGGAGGGGGAACTGTGCTACTCGTCGTCCAGCTATGCCCGCCTGGTTCTGGAAGCAGTGCCCAAGCGGCCCTGGCGTGTGGTTACCCCGGTTACCATTATCAATCGCCGTAATGAGGCCTTGCTACTGGAGCGCTTCAGCCTGCCAACGCCGCTGCTCTCGCTGCACCGGAATCAGCGGGGCCAGTTGTGGACGCCGGGGGTCACGGTGGCGATTGAAACGGACATGAACTCGGCCAGCCTGCATGTGGATGCATCGCTTCTGCCTGCGGCGGGTGATTGCCGGCCCATCGCACCGGCCCGCGAGAAAACGTCCCGCGGCCGGTTAGTCCGTGCCTTCGACAGAATGTTTGGTTAATCCTGAGCCTGGGGAGTCAGACCTTTGCTGGAACAAATCGAAACCGGTGTCATGCAGGTGTGGACCGATATCGCCTGGGGGCAGTGGATCAACTCGGCCTTCCTGCTGGTGCTGGGGCTTTTCCTGGGCTCCCTGGCGGCCCGCAGTGCATCCCGGTTCATGGCCCAGCGCAGTTCCCGCCACCACACCCTCATGGTGCGGCGGCTGGTGTTCTACGTCATCGTTTTGCTGTTCAGCGTTGCGGCGCTGCGGGAAGCCGGGTTCTCACTGGATGTGGTGTTGGGCGCCGCCGGTATTCTTACCGTCGCCATTGGCTTTGCCTCGCAAACCTCCGCGTCCAACATGATCAGCGGGTTATTCCTGCTGGTTGAAAAGCCCTTTGAGATCGGCGACTTTATCGAGGTAGACGCCACCTTGGGCGAAGTCATCGGCATCGACATGCTGAGCGTAAAACTGCGCACACCAGACAACCTGTACGTGCGCATTCCCAACGAAACCCTGATCAAGACCCGGGTGGTGAACCGGTCCCGGTTTCCCATTCGCCGGCTCGACCTGACGGTGGGGATTGCCTACGCTGAGGATGTGGAAAAAGTGGAGGCACTGTTGCTGGACCTGGCGGAAAAGAACCCCGCCTGTCTGGAAGAGCCGAAACCCTTTGTGCTGGTGACCGCCTTTGGTCCGTCCTCGGTGGATGTCCAGTTTTCCTTCTGGGTCCCGAAAGACCGTGTACTGGAGGGGCGCAGTGGCATTATGGTGGCCATCAAGAAAGCCCTGGACCGGGAGGGTATCGAGATACCGTTCCCCCATACCAGTGTTTACGCCGGTAGCCACTCAGAGCCCTTCCGGGTGCAATTGTTAGGGCCGGAAGCCATGACTAAAAAGGACGCCCCGGATGTCGACAAAGACCGCTGACACCATTAAAACCATCTTGCCGGTCCCCGCTGACAACAAGGTCCGCCTGGGCTGGCGCGAGTGGGTTGCGTTACCCGATCTGGATATCGGCCGTATCAAGGCCAAGATAGATACCGGAGCCCGTACCTCCTGCCTGCACACCTTCCGGACGGAGCCCTATACGGACAACGGGGAACGGCGGGTGCGGTTCTGGGTTCACCCGGTACAGAACGATTTGCACCAGGTGATCGAATGCGATGCCAAAGTGCTGGACGAGCGGAACGTCTCGGATTCTGGCGGGCACAAAGAGCTACGCCTGGTAATCGCCACCACGCTGGTGATCGGCGACCAGCGCTGGCCCATTGAGATGACACTGACCAACCGGGACTCCATGCGGTTCCGGATGTTGCTGGGGCGCACCGCCATGGCGGGGCGTACCACCATTTATCCTGAAGCTTCCTATCTTGCCGGTGAGCCGGCCCTGAGGATCGATACATGAAAATAGCGGTACTGTCACGGAATCGCCATCTCTACTCAACCCGTCGGCTGGTCGAGGAGGGCATTAACCGTGGTCATGAAGTGAAGGTGATTGATTGCCTGCACTGCTCCATGAACATCACCTCGGCCAACCCCCAGATTCATTACCATGAGGAAGTTCTCGAGAACTTTGATGTGGTGATCCCACGAATCGGCGCGTCGGTCACTTTCTATGGCACGGCGGTACTGCGTCAGTTTGAGATGATGGGCGTGTTCCCGGTGAACGAGTCGGTCGCCATTACCCGGTCAAGGGACAAGTTGCGCTCCTTGCAGTTGCTGGCCCGAAAAGGTGTTGGCATGCCAGTAACCGGGTTTGCCAATAAGCCGGATAACGTGCCCGAGCTGCTGAAAATGGTGGGTGGTGCGCCGGTAGTGATCAAGCTGCTGCAGGGCACCCAGGGCATTGGTGTGGTGCTGGCGGAAACCCGAAAGGCGGCCGAAAGTGTGATTGAGGCCTTCATGGGCCTGAAAGCCGACATTCTGGTGCAGGAATTTATCAAGGAAGCCGGCGGTGCGGATATCCGCTGCTTTGTGATTGGCGACAAGGTGATTGCCGCCATGAAGCGCCAGGGTGCCGAGGGCGAGTTCCGCTCCAACCTGCACCGGGGTGGCACCGCCTCGTTGATCCGGATTACGCCGGAGGAGCGCCGCACGGCTATTACCGCGGCCAAGGCTATGGGCCTGAATGTGGCGGGTGTGGATTTGTTGCGCTCCAGTCGCGGGCCACTGGTGATGGAAGTCAATTCCTCGCCCGGCCTCGAGGGTATTGAAAACGCCACCGGCAAGAACGTGGCTGGCATGATTGTGAGCTGGATAGAAAAGAACCAGCAACCCTGGAAAACCCGGACCAAGGGGAGAGGCTAGAACATGGCCCGAGCGCCGTTTGACTTTGCCGGTACCCAGGTCAGGGCCGGTACCCGCCAGACCATTGAAGTACCCGTGGCCAAACTCTACACCCACACGCCACTGCATATCCCGGTAGAGGTGGTGCATGGCCGCCGGGACGGGCCGGTACTGATGGTGTGTGGTGCCATTCACGGCGACGAGATCAACGGTGTGGAAATCGTCCGGCGGGTACTGACCAATTCCGCCCTGCGGCACTTGCGCGGCACCCTGGTGGCGGTGCCCATCGTCAACATTTTCGGATTCGTGCAACGCACCCGCTACCTGCCGGACCGACGGGACCTGAACCGGTGCTTCCCCGGCAGCGAAACCGGCTCCCTGGGCGGTCGTATTGCCTATCTGCTGCGCACGCAGATCATGGAAAAGGTCACCCACATCATTGACCTGCACACTGGCGCCATCCACCGCTTCAACCTGCCGCAGATCCGGGCGGAACTGAAAAACCCGGAGACTACCCGCATGGCGGAGGCCTTCGGCGCACCGATCATTATCAATGCCGGCTTGCGAGAGGGCAGCCTGCGCGCCTACGCTGATTCCCAGGATATTCCCGTCGTCACCTTCGAGGGTGGTGAAGCCCTGCGGTTCGACGACGTGGTGATTTCCAGCGGCGTGAAAGGGGTGATCCGGGTGATGCGGGAACTGGAAATGATCCCTGCCAAGAAAGGCCCGAAAGCACCGAGAAAGCGCTCGGAAACCGCCGCTAACTCACAGTGGGTGAGAACCGACACAGATGGCATCATGCGCCCAGTGGCAAGCCTGGGCCAGAAGGTACGCAAAGGCCAGAAACTGGCCATGGTGGCGGACCCTTTTGGTGAGTCCGAAACCGCGGTGCTCTCTCCCTGCTCCGGCATCGTTATCTGCGTCAATAACCTGCCTCTGGTGAACGAAGGGGAAGCCATCTACCACATCGCCCGGTTCGATGAGCTCAGTGAAGCGGAGAAGGCCATGGATTATTTCCGCAGCAGCTACGAGGGGGACGTGGGCGACGATGTCGTGCCTGTCCATCCCTGGGACGACCGGCAGAAATAAGCACGAGGTTAGCCATGATCTGGAATCAGACCTTTATCGAACTGGCCCCGTTGCCCCGGGGCTTTCACCTGGTCACCAACGAGGTGTTGGCTCAGGCGCCGGACCTCGCCAACTGCGAAGTGGGCCTGCTGCACCTGTTTATCCAGCACACCTCCGCCTCGCTGGCGATCAATGAAAACGCTGACCCGGATGTGCGCGGTGATCTGGAGCGCCACTTCAACGTGATGGTGCCGGAAAACGCGCCGCACTACGAACACACCACGGAAGGGCCGGACGACATGCCGGCCCACATCAAGAGTGTCCTGATCGGCCCCTCGCTGACCTTACCGGTCCACCATGGCCATCTTACCCTGGGCACCTGGCAGGGCATTTACCTGTGCGAACACCGGGACAGGGCCGACAGCCGCAGGATAGTAGCCACATTGCAGGGGCGGTGGTGATTGGCAACCTGAAAACTGGCGTTTTGCACGACAGTCTCTAAGCTTGGGAGGTGAGTAGTAAGCGAATAAACCCTGGCATGGAGCCGCTGTGACCCGTTTTGACCGCATCTACAAGATTCATGATCTGCTCCGTAATGCCCGCCATCCCGTGCCCATGCGGGTGTTTATGGAGGAACTGGAAGCCAGCCGGAACACCATTACCCGGGATTTCGAGTTCCTGAGGGACTCACTCGGAGCGCCCCTGGAGTATTGCCGGGATCATAACGGCCATCGTTACGCCCCGGATTCGCCCGCCTTCGAACTGCCAGGGTTCTGGATGAACCCCGCCGAGCTCTACGCACTGCTGGCGTGCGAGCAGCTACTGGAAAACGTGCAACCCGGAATGATGACCAGCCGGCTGGCGCCATTGAAGGAAAAAATCCGGCGCCTGCTGGGCGAATCCGGGCACGCCGCCGAACGAGTCAGTGAGCGCATCCAGATACAACCCATCCAGGCCCGCATGGCCCCGCACCAGATTTTCGACCCGGTGGCGGAAGCGACACTGGCGGGTAAACAGCTGACTTTTACCTACAGCGCCCGCAGCGGAACCGGCCGCAAACCCCGCCGGGTTCATCCGCAACGCTTACTGCACTACCGATCCAACTGGTATCTGCTGGCGCTTTGCTGCGATGCCCAGGCCCTTCGCCTGTTCTCACTGGACCGAATTTCCCAACCGCAGGCGGAAGAAACGCCGTCGCAGCAAATTCCGATAAAGGAACTGGACGGATTCGCCTACGCCAGCTTCGGCATTTTCGGTGGCGGCCCAAAGGGCACGGCGCACCTCAGATTTTCCCACCATGCAGCGGAGTGGGTGGCGGACGAAACCTGGCACCCCGATCAGATGGGCGAGCAAAAGGACGATGGCTACCACCTGAAAGTTCCCTACTCCGATGAGCGGGAACTGGCCATGGAAGTGCTGCGATACGGGGCGGACGTGGAAGTGCTCGGGCCGCCGGAACTCCGGGAGGAGGTGGTTTTGAGGATACGGAGGATGGCGGGGATGTACTGATAATTTAATCAGTGGTGCAGCAGTTGGGTCAGTCTTGGGTTTAGAGTGTTGATCAGGCCAACAATTTGAAGGTGGAAAAGGTTTGTTAAAGGAATATATAGCACACGCCAAACAGAACGATGACGGCACTTGGAATGTTCCGCATTCCCTGGAAGATCACCTCAGGGATGTATCCCGGTTGGCGGCAAACAGTGCGAGCCGCTTTGGTTCCGAAGGATGGGGTTCCCTGGCGGGGCTTTGGCATGACCTTGGAAAGTATCGTGACCCGTTTCAGAAGTATATCCGCGATCAGACCGGATACGACAGAGAAAACGCCCACGTTGAACAGGGCTCCGGTCGGGTGACACACTCGACCGCCGGTGCAACTCATGCGGTGGAAAAGTTTGGACCGGTGTTCGGTCACATCCTGGCGTACATTATTTCCGGGCATCATGCCGGATTGCCGGATTGGATCGGAGGACGCGGAGCGTTGAGTTTTCGCCTTCAAGAGTCCAAAACCGAATACCTTGAATCACTTTTGGAAGATATCCCCACGGATATTCTGGTCGGTGAGATGCCCGCCATCCCAGATGCTGCGAAAGATCCCGATGCTATCAATCTTTGGATAAGGCTAATCTTTTCATGCCTGGTGGATGCGGATTTTCTGGATACCGAACAATACATGTCCCCGGGAAAAGCCGAAAAACGATGCACTGATGTGACACTCGGTACTATTTCTGACTTGTTCTTCCGGCACATGGATAATTTTCGAAATGCTGCCGAACCGAACCCATTGAATGAGATAAGGGGCTCGATCCTTGATAGCTGTCTTTCGACAGCAGAGCTTGAGCCGGGTATTTTCAGCCTGACGGTGCCGACCGGCGGTGGAAAAACCCTTTCAAGTCTGGCCTTTGCAATGCGTCATGCCGAAAAATTCGGTAAAACCCGGATTGTTTATGCCATTCCTTTCACCAGTATTATCGAGCAGAACGCCAAAGTATTCCGGGACATACTCGGCGAAGATGCCGTTCTCGAACACCATAGCAACCTTGACGTGGCGCCCTCCGCTGAGACAACTCGTTCCCGGCTGGCAACCGAGAACTGGGATGCTCCGCTGATTGTGACCACCAATGTCCAGCTTTTTCAGTCTATGTTTGCGTCACGAACCAGCAAGTGTCGGAAACTGCATAATCTGGTCAACTCCGTGATTGTGCTTGACGAAGCACAGCAGTTGCCGAGAGATTTTCATAAGCCGATTACCCAGGCTATGCGCCAGATGACCGAGTATTTCGGCGTCACCTGGGTTCTGTGTACCGCTACCCAACCGGAACTGGGCGAACAGAGAGATGCCTTTGATCGTATTGAGCAGCAGGGGCTGGGCAACATCAGAGAAATTGTTCCGGCTCCGTCTGAACTTGCGCAAGCGTTGAAGCGGGTGTCAATCAATATGCCGTCTCTGGATGCCGGTCCCACAAGCTGGGACGCGCTCAGCGATTTGGTGGGCAATGAGCCTTGCGTACTGGTGATCGTCAACACAAGAAATAATGCGCGAGACCTGTTCGGTCGGCTGGCGGATGATGGCAACAATATTCACCTGTCGGCGAATATGTGTGCCGAACATCGCTCGGCTATTATTTCACACATCCGACAGCGACTGGATGCCCGGAGAAACGGGGACGACAGACCTCTGCGTGTAATCAGTACGCAATTGATAGAAGCTGGTGTCGATGTCGACTTCCCAGTGGTGTACCGGGCTATGGCAGGGCTTGATTCTATTGCTCAATCAGCAGGACGTTGTAACAGGGAAGATAGGCTGGATGGCTTCGGGAGAGTTGAAGTCTTTTTGCCAGAGCAGCCAGCACCACCTGGATTTCTCAGGCAGGGCGAACAAACCACACTGACATTGCTCAAAGCCGGTCTGTTGGACGACCCATTGAGCCCTGAAAGTATCCGGCGCTACTTTAGCGAGCTTAATCGCAAGGGCAATCGCGACAGATACCAGATATGCGACTTGCTCAAGGCGGAACAGACAACCGATCCTGCCCTAGATATTTCCTTCCGCAAGGCTGCGGAACAATTTCGACTCATTGACGATAACGGCATTGGTGTCGTCGTGCCCTACTGCCCGGACGGGCTCGATGAAAGCCCCATTCATTCATGGTTGGAGGTCTTGGATTCCGACAGTTCCGCCAAATGGATCTATCGAAAATTGCAGCGTTTCAGTGTCACCTTGCCGGAATCTTTTGCCAAAAAGCTGGAGGCCGCAGGCGCGTTATATCCCAAGGCGGGACAATTTGTGGTTGAGCAGAGTCACTACGACAGACTATGGGGCATTCAGCCACCGGACGCGTTGTTCGGTGCAGAAAGAATGATCATCAGTTAAAAGCGATAGAGGGAAAAACCGTGGGCTTTTGTATTGAAGTATCAGGCGAATTTGCGTGCTTCACGCGACCGGAAATGAAGGTTGAGCGGGTCAGCTACGACGTCATTACACCGTCTGCCGCGAGGGCCATCTTTGAGGCCATTCTATGGAAGCCTGCTATTGAGTGGCGGATTACCCGAATCGAAGTCCTGAAGCCGATCAAGTGGATTAACTTGCGCCGGAATGAGGTTGGCGCCATCACCTTAGCCCGGAATGCCCAGACTGCGATGAAAAAAGGTGTCGGGCAGTTGGGCATTTACGTGGAAGAAGAACGGAAACAGCGGGCCGGATTGTTTTTGAAAGATGTGGCTTATCGGCTCCATGGTGAATTTCAGATGACAAATCAGGCCGGTCCTGAGGATTCCGCTGCGAAGTTTGCAGATATGTTCCGGCGCAGGGCAGAAAAGGGGCAATGCTTCAACCAGCCCTATCTTGGTTGTCGGGAATTTAGCTGTGACTTCACGCTGGTTGACGAATCAACACCATCCGCCGCAGCGATTTCCGAGAGTCGCAATCTGGGCTGGACGCTTTATGACTTGGATTACAGTGATCCCAAGGCTCCTGCTCCCCTGTTTTTCAACGCGAGTCTGGAAAACGGAGTGGTAGATGTGCCGGCTAAAACCAGTAGCGAGGTGCGAGGATGATTCTTCAGGCACTGACTGAATACTATCATCGGAAGCAGGATCAACTGGCACCCATCGGATTTGAGGAAAAGGAAATTCCTTTTCTGATTGTCATTGATCAAGACGGCCGTTTCGTCCAACTCACCGACACACGGGATCGTAGCGAAGGAGACAAACTCCGGGCTCAAATGTTCGTCGTTCCTCATGGGAAAGGGCGGAGTGGAGCGAAGTCTTATGAGACGGCATACCCACTGTGGGATCACTTCGGTTATGTATTGGGACAGCCAAAGGTGGATAAACCTGATGCGGAGCCCAGCGAAAAAGATGCGTTAATGGCTTCGCGTCAACACGAAGCATTTATCCATAAGATAAAGCAAATTCATGATGAGATCCCGGACGATGCAAGCGTATCTGCGGTTCGGAAGTTTCTGTCGAATCAGTCCGAAAAGGAAAAGGTTAAATCCTCACCTGAATGGCAGGAGATCTTGAAAATAAAAGGATGCAATCTAACGTTCAAGCTGGCTGATGAGCCGTTTCTGGTTTGCCAGTCCCCATCTGTCAAGGAGTGGTGTGAACAGAGCATCGCGGCGGATGAGTCAGATGGTATTTGTTTAGTCTCCGGAGAGCGCGGGCCGATTGCTCGCTTGCACGGAAGGGTTTCGGGAATAAACAAAAAACCTGAACCGTTATGTGCGATCAATGATGGCGAAAGCCCGGCATTCTCCTCTCATGGAAAAAGTCAGGGTTTGAATTTTCCGGTGAGTGAAAAGGTCGTTTTTGAATATACGACAGCCCTGAACCACTTACTACGATATGGATCACCTAATCGCTTCAAATTTCACGAGACGGTGGCGATTTGCTGGTCTGAGAAAGACTCTTTTCTCGATACTGCTCTTCCGATCTTGTTTGGTGGGCCCCCGCCAGACAATCCAGATAAGGGCGTGAAAACGGTCAAAGCGTTGTTTGAGGCTTTGCACAACGGGGCCTACATACAGCCAGACGGGACCCAACGTTTTTATATCCTTGGATTAGCCCCAAACGCATCTCGTATCGCTGTTCGTTTCTGGCATACCGGCACGGTTGAGGAGTTCTCAGAGCGACTGGCTCAATGGTTCAACGATATTCAGATAGTGAAGTATGGGGAGCTCGAATATCCCTCAGTGAAAGCCCTTCTGCGAAGCACTGCGCTGCTTGGAGAGGATAAAAATATGCCACCCCACCTCGTCGGGGAGACAGTCAGGGCGATCCTCTCCGGGCTACCGCTTCCTGCGAGCGCCCTGCAAGCAGTCATAAAGAGAATTAAAGCGGAAAAAGGCGAAGTCTCTTTCTGTCGAGCCGCACTTATCAAGGCCAGCCTCAACAGGCAGGCGCGATATAACAGAACACCAGAAAAGGAGTTATCCGTGTCCCACAATCCCTCAGAAAAGCGAATCGGATATCTGTTGGGTAGCCTGTTTGCCGTCCTCGAAAAGCTTCAGCAGGACGCGAACCCCAATCTTAATTCTACAATTCGTGATCGTTACTACAGTAGTGCGAGCTGCTCGCCAAAATCGGTTTTCGGAACCTTGATGCGCCTGCACACGCACCACCTGAAAAAGCTTGAAAATCCGTCCTGGCGAAATGCGGCCCAGCGCAGAATATCGGACATCATGTCCGATATTGGCGAGTTTCCACCTCACCTCAACCTGGAAGACCAGGGACTGTTTGCCATCGGCTACTACCACCAGCGCCAGGCGCTTTACACAAAAACTGAAACCACCGCTGCTGAAGGAGAAACAGCATGAGCCTTGATAACCGTTATGAGTTTGTTTTCTTGTTTGATGTAAAAGACGGAAATCCCAATGGTGACCCCGACGCTGGTAATCTGCCACGTGTTGATGCGGAAACCGGGCAGGGGTTGGTTACCGATGTTTGCCTGAAGCGGAAGATTCGTAATTATGTTGGCATGGTCAAATCCGAGGAGCCGCCTTTCGACATCTATGTAAAGGAAAAAGCGGTCCTGAACCGGAACCATGAAAAAGCTTACAAGGCATATGATCTAAAACCTGAATCCAAGAAGTTGCCGAAGAAAGAGGAAGACGCGAAAAAAGTCACGGGCTGGATGTGTGGGAACTTTTTTGACATCCGGACTTTTGGTGCGGTTATGTCAACCGAGATTAACGCCGGACAAGTTCGTGGCCCGGTGCAGATTAATTTCGCACGCAGTGTCGAGCCGGTCGTGAGCGCAGAGCACAGCATCACCAGAATGGCGGTGGCGACTGAAAAAGAAGCAGAAAAGCAGAGTGGTGATAATCGGACCATGGGCAGGAAATTTACCATTCCTTATGGGTTGTACCGATGCCACGGCTATGTATCCGCAAGCCTTGCCAAACAAACGGGTTTTGGCGAAGAAGATTTGGGTTTGCTGTGGGAGTCCCTAGTAAACATGCTGGATCATGATCGGTCAGCGAGCAGGGGAGAAATGTCGCCGTGTGGATTGTATGTATTCAAGCATGAAAGCGCGATCGGTAATGCCCCGGCCCGTAAGCTCTTCGACCTCATTGAAATCAACCGCGTAAACGGTGGGCCAGCCCGCAGCTTTAAAGACTACAGCGTAGCTATAGATGAGTCTGGGTTGCCGAAAGGGGTAACGCTTCAAAAGATTTTGGAGTAAGAGCCCGAATGAAATGCCTGATCTGCAAACAGG
Source organism: uncultured Marinobacter sp. (assembly GCF_946886895.1). Next base: position 146,798 of record NZ_CAMPJO010000002.1, read on the forward strand.
GTGAAACCCACCATGGCAACACAACCGTCACAATGACACCCGGAGAAACGACTATCGTTGTCAAGAAAGTACCCGCCGAGATCTGTGAGAGTTGCGGTGAGTATTATCTGGGTGAGGAGAGTTCCGTGCAGATTTTGGCGATGGCAGAGGAAGCGGTAAAACTGAACCACGAGGTAGAGGTGATTCAGTTCGCCGCCTGATGGAGACCCAGCGCGCATGCAGGACGAAAAGCTGATTCCACTTTCTGCATTGCAGCACTATGCCTTCTGCCCGAGGCAATGTGCCCTTATTCACAATGAACAGGTGTGGGCAGAGAACTGGCTGACGGCGCAGGGGCAGGTGTTGCATCAGAGGGTGGACAGGGGAGACCCGGAAACCCGTAAAGGGATTCGGTATGAGCGTGGCGTTCTCGTCAGTGCGGAGTCGCTTGGGATAACCGGTAAGTTAGACCTCGTCGAAATCGACTTGGCCACCATGGCTATGAAGCCCGTGGAATACAAAAGAGGTAAGCCGAAGAAAGACAATTGGGACCGGATTCAGCTTTGCGCCCAGGGACTATGCCTGGAAGAAATGAGTGGTCGGCACGTGGAATCGGGGGCGCTGTGGTATTGGCAAACCCGCCACCGGGATGATGTTCCTTTCACTGGCCAATTGCGAGACGAGACCCGGCAGGTGATTGCGGATGTTCGCCAGCTTCTTACCAGTGGCAAGACTCCCAAGGCGGTATATGAGAAAAAGTGTGACGCATGTTCCCTGTTCGATCTATGTAATCCAAAACTGTTGGGCAGAGACCGAAGCGCCCATTATGTCGATGGCCTGTTCGACGACGGGGAAACACAGTGAAAAAACTTCAGAACAGTCTGTATGTCACCCGTCAGGGCGCTTATGTTCACAAGGAGCGGGAAACCATTGTCATTGAGCATGAGCGCCAGAAACTGATGCAGGTTCCGATTCACTCGGTATCCGGTCTGTTCTGCTTTGGTAATGTTTTGGTCTCGCCGGCGTTAATGGGGTTTTGTGGTGAGAAGGGTGTAAATCTGGCCTTCTTCACGGAGTACGGCCGTTTCTACGGGCGGTTGCAGGGCAAAAAAGCCGGGAACGTATTGCTCCGGAGAGCGCAATATCATGCCGATAGTAATACAGCACTGGAAATTGCACGTTCACTGGTGGCAGCGAAGCTGGTCGGCGCGAGAAATGTCCTGTTACGCCACCAGCGCAATCATGGAGTGTTGGATTCGGTGGAACGTGCTGTAAAACATTTGGCGGCATCCATCCGGTTGGCGCGATACGTGGATAATCTGGATTCGCTTCGGGGTATTGAGGGAGACGCGGCAGCCACTTATTTTTCGGTTTTCGAAGAACTTATTAATGAGAATCTGAGAAATGATTTTCCGTTTTCTGGTCGCAATCGTCGTCCACCCCGTGATCCGGTCAATGCGCTTTTGTCGTTCGTTTATGCCATTCTCGGACAGGATATCAGTGCGGCCTTGAACGGCGTGGGCCTTGATCCCCAAGTCGGTTTTTTGCACGCGGATCGGCCAGGTAGGGACAGCCTTTCTCAGGATCTGCTGGAGGAATTTCGGCCCTGGTTAGCGGACAGACTTGTATTGAGCCTGATCAACCGGAGACAACTGAAAGCCTCTGACTTTATTACGGAGTCTTCGGGTGCTGTCAGAATGTCTGACGATGCGCGTAAACAGTTGTTGGTGGCCTATCAGGAACGAAAACAGCAGGAAGTGATGCATCCGTTTCTCAAGGAGAAAGTGCCGATAGGAATCATTCCGCACTTGCAAGCAATGTTGCTTGCCCGGCATTTGAGAAACGATCTGGAACGTTACCCACCGTGTGTGCTCCGATAGGAATCCCGCCATGATGGTTTTGGTTACATACGATATTTCTCTCGAAGACGCTGGCGGGCCAGCCCGTTTGAGGCGAGTGGCCAAAGCTTGTCTGGATTATGGAGTGAGAGTTCAATATTCGGTTTTCGAGTGTGAGGTAGACCCGGCCCAATGGACTTTTTTCAAGGACCGGTTGCTAAGCCTTTACGATGAGAAAAAGGACAGCTTGAGATTCTATAAGCTGGGTAAAAACTGGAAAAACCGAATTGAACATCATGGCGCCAAACCAGCGCCAGATATATTCCGGGATGCGATGATTCTTTGAACGTGCTAACCGGTAGTGCTCATTAAAAACACGGGATGTTAGCGAAAGGCCGGGGCCATTGTGGTGCCTGGCTTTTTTGTTTGGCAGGCATAATGTGAGGGTATGCAGGACTCAACGTTATTGTGGGTAGCGGAAATAGTCGTTTTGGCGCCTGTGGGTCAATGAGTTAGGATAAAGCGGTCGCGCCCCTCGCGGGCGCGTGGATTGAAACATGTCGTCCGGAACAGCGCTCATAACCTCGTCAAAGTCGCGCCCCTCGCGGGCGCGTGGATTGAAACTGACCAGGAATATGAGGCGATGTTTGGCGGTCAGGTCGCGCCCCTCGCGGGCGCGTGGATTGAAACCTGACGGTAGCTGCGCACCCAGAATTGAGATTTGGTCGCGCCCCTCGCGGGCGCGTGGATTGAAACTGGTGTTTCTCAAAGTTCTGGACTTGGACCAGAGGTCGCGCCCCTCGCGGGCGCGTGGATTGAAACTGCCCCGCCTGAGTCCCTTAATGTTACCGTCTTGGGTCGCGCCCCTCGCGGGCGCGTGGATTGAAACCCTGAAGACGGTCGTCGCGTTTTTCGATGACGTCGTCGCGCCCCTCGCGGGCGCGTGGATTGAAACACGGAAATCACAACCAACCAGGCGCATCCAAGACGTCGCGCCCCTCGCGGGCGCGTGGATTGAAACAATGCCAAGTGCAATGCGATTGCCGGGGTCTGTCGTCGCGCCCCTCGCGGGCGCGTGGATTGAAACTCAGCCATGCGCGTCATGTGTGAGATCGCCTTAAGTCGCGCCCCTCGCGGGCGCGTGGATTGAAACTCGCTCGAGATGAGCCTTGATGAAGGGTTCAAGAGGTCGCGCCCCTCGCGGGCGCGTGGATTGAAACCTCTACCCACAGACCATCAACGCCGGACAATATGTCGCGCCCCTCGCGGGCGCGTGGATTGAAACAAATAGCATCAGGGATCTCCCAGTTAACGTCCCGTCGCGCCCCTCGCGGGCGCGTGGATTGAAACTGGAAGCGCGTAACGGTCGTGGCCAAGGGTACGGTCGCGCCCCTCGCGGGCGCGTGGATTGAAACTTGCAGTACTGGTCGCAGTATTTGGATCAGCGAAGTCGCGCCCCTCGCGGGCGCGTGGATTGAAACCTGGTGGTGTGGCCGAGGGGCACATTGAGCACCGTCGCGCCCCTCGCGGGCGCGTGGATTGAAACTTTCTGGATAGGGGTGGCTGGTCTGTTGATCCACGTCGCGCCCCTCGCGGGCGCGTGGATTGAAACATCACCGGTTGCCTCCTTCTGTGCTGGTGGCTGCGTCGCGCCCCTCGCGGGCGCGTGGATTGAAACTCCTATCCTTGGGATAGCAACCTGAAGAATACAGTCGCGCCCCTCGCGGGCGCGTGGATTGAAACGCCGAGCTGAATGTGATGTTCGTAGTCGTAGATGGTCGCGCCCCTCGCGGGCGCGTGGATTGAAACGAATTCCTGGGCCAGCCATTCCAGCCCCTTGTCGTCGCGCCCCTCGCGGGCGCGTGGATTGAAACTGAATCTGTTGACCTGGTGGTTACCTCAATCCCGTCGCGCCCCTCGCGGGCGCGTGGATTGAAACAAGGTCAACCCCGTGACCGTCACCGGCAACCAGGTCGCGCCCCTCGCGGGCGCGTGGATTGAAACACCAACACCACGCAGACCGTCACCGGGGAAGCCAGTCGCGCCCCTCGCGGGCGCGTGGATTGAAACCGATTCATTGGGGCCCGGCCTGAATGCTTGCCCTGTCGCGCCCCTCGCGGGCGCGTGGATTGAAACCTTGTAGGGCGAGTACTGCAGGCCTCTCCGTGCTGTCGCGCCCCTCGCGGGCGCGTGGATTGAAACACTTATGGAACCGTGAACGTCATTGCCGACCCGTGTCGCGCCCCTCGCGGGCGCGTGGATTGAAACTCTCCAACCTACAGGCCCGGGGTCGCGTACTTCCGTCGCGCCCCTCGCGGGCGCGTGGATTGAAACAGCTATGCGGACATGGTCCGGGAGGAGCATAACCTGTCGCGCCCCTCGCGGGCGCGTGGATTGAAACATGCCACCGAATGGGTATAACTGCCGGTGCGGCGTCGCGCCCCTCGCGGGCGCGTGGATTGAAACTTAGTGAATTCCTGGATCCACTGGAACGCCTCCTGTCGCGCCCCTCGCGGGCGCGTGGATTGAAACACGCGGGACTTACGACCGACCAGGGTATCCGGTAGTCGCGCCCCTCGCGGGCGCGTGGATTGAAACGATAATCCTCTGTCGCTGCTCTTGCGTGATCTGAGTCGCGCCCCTCGCGGGCGCGTGGATTGAAACAGCGAGGGCAACGACAAACCAACGGGAGATGAACGTCGCGCCCCTCGCGGGCGCGTGGATTGAAACCAGTGACAAGACAGCGGTTCAGGCAGCAGCCGCGTCGCGCCCCTCGCGGGCGCGTGGATTGAAACAGCGATGACGAGCTGGCTAAGCGAAGGCCGTACATGTCGCGCCCCTCGCGGGCGCGTGGATTGAAACCAGCACCGCAGCATTCTGCAAGAAGATCGGCTTCGTCGCGCCCCTCGCGGGCGCGTGGATTGAAACCTCGCCAAGCGTGGATATGTGCCGCTCGAAACAGGTCGCGCCCCTCGCGGGCGCGTGGATTGAAACGAGTGCTCCTGGCCCTTCAAGGAGATTGAGGGCAGTCGCGCCCCTCGCGGGCGCGTGGATTGAAACTCTCGTCATCGAAAACGGCAGCAGCTGGGCAGTGGTCGCGCCCCTCGCGGGCGCGTGGATTGAAACCAGTCTCGGGCGTTAAACCATGTTCCGCACTCATGTCGCGCCCCTCGCGGGCGCGTGGATTGAAACTTAACCATGCTGATAACAACGCCCACAACGATCGTCGCGCCCCTCGCGGGCGCGTGGATTGAAACCATTTCCACAGCGGGAGTGTCACCAGTTTTGTAACGTCGCGCCCCTCGCGGGCGCGTGGATTGAAACGCCGGAATCGCCGCGAACGGAAGAAGACGCCAGAGTCGCGCCCCTCGCGGGCGCGTGGATTGAAACAGGGCGAGCGGGACTGAAAGCCGGGGTTTCAAAAGGTCGCGCCCCTCGCGGGCGCGTGGATTGAAACCAGGCCAGCCGGTAGCGCACTTGGTGGATCTCTGCGTCGCGCCCCTCGCGGGCGCGTGGATTGAAACAAGTCTGGCCGTGATGGGCTGGCGGACGCACTGGGGTCGCGCCCCTCGCGGGCGCGGGGTCGCCAGTTATATTACGTTTAATCGTCAGGTCGCGCCCCTCGCGGGCGCGTGGATTGAAACTAGCTGTTTTCCAGTGGGCGCCCCATTTGCTGGGCGTCGCGCCCCTCGCGGGCGCGTGGATTGAAACTGGCATTGGCATACTTCGTAGGCGCGAACCTGTGTCGCGCCCCTCGCGGGCGCGTGGATTGAAACACCGCATTCGGTACGCTTCGGTGTAAGCGGGCCCCGTCGCGCCCCTCGCGGGCGCGTGGATTGAAACTCGACCTCGCTCAAGTATTCGGCCGTGGCCTTCGTCGCGCCCCTCGCGCTCGCGGGGATGAACCACTGATTGTTGGAGTCAAAAACTAGTATTGACGCTGGGGCTTAAATATCGTCCCAACCCTGCAATGTCAGGGCTGCGATGGTTCTATTGCTCATTGGCGAGTCGCTGGTTACTATCTGGTCCGAACTAAAAAAGGAAAGGAGAAGGCGCATGGATTGCCCAACTATTTCAGGCTTAAAGTTAGACTCCGAGGACAAATAGGCGTTAGAAGCTATCCGGAAAGCCCAACGCAATGGCAATATGCTTGAGATTCTGTTGCCTGCGGGGGTGTTAACAACCATATTTCTTGGCAATAACGCAGGGCAGGTAACCTACAACGTTCACTCCACTAATTGGGTTCTGTTCGCTCAGTCAATGAGCAAAATCCAGCCTATCGTGAGAAAAACAATATCCAAGGTGGCTCAAATACAGCGAACCAGGGCCGGCTTGTCATATGAACAACGCCAGTTCTGGGAAGCGGTCGAGCGTTGTGGAAAGTTAGCCGCGAACCGATCTTTACCTGATGAATCAGTGATTGACCACTTACGTGGTTACAACATCGATGACTTGAGAAATTTTTTGATAACCCGAGGCGCGCTGGTTGCCGAAACTTGCGAAAAGCCTGAGTTGTCTGAGCTGGCATACGCCATCGTCGTACTTGAAGGGGCTGATGTTTCTGGTAGTGCGGGAAAAATCGTACAGAATATAAAGGCCCTGGTATTTGGTAAGGAAACATGGGTGCTGAAAAAGAAATACCTCAAACTCCCAGCGGGCATACGGCAATATTTTGAGAAAACTGAATATTTCAGCAAGCCATTTAACGATTTGGCAATCCTGAGAGCCATTGAGAGCACTGATTAGCCATCAGGGCAGGAACGGCTCTCCATTTTCCCCATGCAATCCCCCAACCCCGTCTAAACTTCAGTGTCACATCCCACCCATTACAGAATTTTAATGGGTGGGTTTTCACCCATTTGCAGGCAAATGTTGTCCGATTATTTCAAAAGTAGTTTGTTTTTAAAGAAGTTTTTGAAACTGGTCTGGTCTTTGCTATTTCTTGAACCAACGGCGCCCTTGCCGGGCGACGTCGAGAACCCAAACAAACAAAATGAAACGGGGAGCATTCTTTTATGAAAACCCAACTCGTCATGGCGGCAGCGTTCGCTTCTACCCTGGTTGTGGCCAATCCGGTTGCCGCCCAGGATCGTGAAGGCTGGCCGGACAACTTTACCGTAGGTACGGCAAGCCAGGGCGGCACCTACTTCGCCTATGGTTCTGGCTGGGCCAATTTCGTAGCAGACGAACTGGGCATATCCGGCGGCGCCGAAATTACCGGTGGCCCGGTTCAGAACATGGCCCTGGTGCACACTGGTGAACTGATTTTTGGTCTCACCACCATGGGCCCGGCCAGAGAGTCGCTGGAAGGCAACAGTCCGTTGGCACCCGGCCTTCAGATGGATAATGTCTGCGCCATATTCCCTATGTATGAGACGCCGTTCTCCATCACAACGCTGACGGATTCAGGCATTACCTCAATTGATGAAATTCCGGATGGTGCCAGCATTGGTTTTGGTCCGGCGGGCTCTACTTCAGACACCTACTTCCCGCGCATGATGGAAACACTCGGTGTTAAGTTCGAACGCCACAACGGAAGCTGGACTGATCTTGGCACACAGTTGCAGGATGGTCTGATTGATGTCATTGCCTTTGCCGCTGGTATTCCAATTCCCGCTGTTAGTCAGTTGGAAGTTCAGACAGACGTCAACATCATTGGTATGACTGACGAGCAGATCAAGACGATAACAGAATCGTTCCCGGTATCGGAGTTTGTTATTCCAGCAAGCACTTACCAGTCACTGGAAGAGCCTTCCAATGTGGTTTCCATGTGGAACTTCGCTATCGCTAACTGTGAAGCACCGGACAGCCTGGTTTATGAGGCGGTCAAGCTGACCATGGAGAATAATGATCGCATGGTATCCATTCACAAGGCGGCTGAAACAACCATTCCGGAAAACTACACGTTTAACAAGGTGCTGCCGTGGCATCCCGGTGCTGCTCGTTGGTTCAACGAGAATGGCTTCGAAATCCCTGAGAACCAGATCCATCCATAAACGTGCTGACTCAGGGGGCTTTCCAGCCCCCTGAGTCGGGTAACATTCCCCGGCCTCTTTGTTTGCAGGTTCGAACATGTCTGATCAATCACCAAGCACGTCGTCTCCCGAGGTTCTCCAGGATGACGATCATATACTGGCGCATAATGTTGATGAAGAACCGGTTGAGGCGAATCGTCGGCTGTTTAGTGGCGGGCTTCTGAAGCTGGTTACTGTCCTGACCATTGCCTATTCATCATTTCATCTGTTCACGCTGAACGTTGCACCTATTGAAAGTTGGTCGTACCGGATTATTCACGTGGCCGGTGCGTTGTTTCTCGGTTTTATGTTGTATGCCGGTGCCCGGTTTGTGCAGGCCGAAGACGATGACTCCCGGCACCGCTGGACCACCTGGCTTGCCAGCCTGGCGTTATTGCCGGCACTGTATTCGCTTTATCAGGCGGCTACCTTTCACTATCTTCTTCAGGAAGGTGCCCGCAGAATTGACGTGGCGCTTGAGACGTGGCATTTCGGTTGGCCCCTGATAGCGGCAACTGCTGTCGGTATTGTTGCGAGCTGGTTTCACCAGCGAGAACGCTCCCGGTTCAGTTTGCCGGATCTGGTGCTGATGGTCTGCTCTGTATCTGTTGCCACTTATCTGGTCATTGTTTTTGACACCAGCATCCGCATGTCTACGGGCACTCCTTTTGCACCGGTGGGCATATCGTTTGCCGCCGTGGCGGGTAGCGCACTGATTCTGGAATTGACCCGCCGTGTTGCGGGGATGGCTCTGGTGGTGATTGCCCTGATTTTTCTGGCCTATGTGTTTGCCGGGCCCTATTTGCCGGGCTTTCTCGGGTATCCGGGGATGTCAGTCAAACGCTTTTTCAGTCAGGTGTATACTGGCGCCGGGATACTTGGCCCCACAACGGCGGTGTCGTCTACCTATATTATTCTCTTTATCATCTTTGCAGCCTTTCTGCAGGCCTCCAAAGTTGGTGATTATTTCGTCAATTTTGCCTTTGCGGCCGCTGGTCGTTCCCGGGGTGGCCCGGCCAAGGTGGCAATCTTCGCTTCCGGCCTTATGGGCATGATCAATGGCACCAGTGCCGGTAACGTGGTTTCCACCGGTTCACTGACCATCCCGCTAATGAAGAAAGTGGGTTACTCCAAGAAATCGGCAGGAGCCGTGGAGGCAGCAGCGTCTACCGGTGGGCAGATCATGCCGCCGATCATGGGCGCCGGCGCGTTCATTATGGCGGAGATTACCGGTATTCCTTATACCGAAATTGCCATTGCGGCCGTTATTCCCGCGATTCTGTATTTTGCGTCAGTCTACTTTATGGTGGACTTCGAGGCCGCGAAACTGGGCATGCGCGGTATGCGTGAGGACGAACTGCCGAAGCTTCGCAAGCTGATCAAGCAGGTTTATCTGTTTATTCCCATCATCATCCTGATCTACGCCCTGTTCCAGGGGTATTCGGTGATTCGTGCCGGTACGCTGGCTACGGTATCCGCTGCGGTAGTGAGCTGGTTAACACCCAACAAGATGGGGATACGCGCCATTTTGCGGGCGCTGGATATTGCTTCCGTAATGGCAATTCAGATTATCGTCGTTTGTGCGGCAGCGGGTATCATCGTGGGTGTGATTTCACTCACCGGTGTTGGTGCCCGGTTCTCGGTGTTGTTGCTGGATGTCGCCGAGGCCAGCCATTTGCTGGCGCTGATTTTCGCCATGTTCATTTCCATCCTGCTGGGCATGGGAATGCCCACCACGGCGGCCTATGCCGTGGCCGCATCGGTGGTGGCGCCGGGCCTGGTGCAACTGGGGATTGAGCCGCTCACGGCGCACTTCTTCGTGTTCTACTTCGCGGTGGTATCGGCCATTACGCCGCCGGTTGCCCTGGCATCCTATGCGGCGGCGGGTATTTCCGGAGCCAATGCCATGGAAACCTCGGTGGCGTCGTTCCGGATCGGCATTGCGGCGTTCATCGTGCCGTTCATGTTCTTCTACAACAGCGCGCTGTTGATGGAAGGGGACTGGTTCACCATCGCCCGTGCCCTGGTGACGGCCACCTTCGGGGTGTACCTGCTGTCTGGTGGTGTGCTGGGCTGGTTTGGCCAGATCAGAGCCCCCTGGCCGGTGCGCATCATGCTGATTGTCTCGGCACTGCTGATGATCGAAGGCGGCCTGTGGACGGATGTGGCCGGTGTCGCCCTGGCGGTGATCTCGTTCCTGGTCCAGCGCCAGCGCAGGCTGCGCCTGGCACCTGCGGTGGCCTGATCCCGTGAAGGGCAGGGCAATGGTGCCATTGCACGGTTGTCCTGCCCGGTTCCGGACGCTACGCTAGCGGTTTTTTCAGGAACCGGGTTTATGTCCTACCGGATTGGCGCGTTTCTTATTTTCGGCCTTACCCTCCTGGTGTCCTGGACGCTGGGAGGTTGGGCCGGTTATCGGCAGGTGGAACAGGAAAGTCTGGAGGAGTCCTTCCGTTACCGCCAACTGGTTGCCAATGAGCTGAATCGTTATCTGCCTATCCCCGAACTGATGGCCGAGCACCCGTTGCTGGAAGCGGCCCTGAGTTCTCCTGATGACACCGGCATTATCCTGCAGGCGAATGAGGAAATGCAGCGGATGGCGACCATTGTTGGCAGCTCCGATGTGTATCTGCTGGATACCACCGGGCTGACCATCGCGGCCAGTAACTACCTTCAGGCCGACAGTTTTGTGGGCCAGAGTTACCATTTCCGGCCCTATTTCAGTGATGCCATGGAAACCGGCGATTCGGCTATCTACTTTGCGCTGGGTTCCATGTCGGGCGTTCGTGGCCTGTACTTTTCCCATCCCGTGCGTAACGACCGTGGTGCCATACTGGGTGTGATTGCAGTGAAGGTCCTGGTACATGAACTGGAATCCCAATGGCACCGGCCTGCATCACTGCAGGAGGCAGAAATGGTGGTGCTGGATCAGGCCGGTATCAGTTTTCTGGCCAGCAAGCCGAGTTGGTTGTACCGGGATTTTAATGGCCCGGAAGCCGAAGGGCCCGGTGAGGCTTCCCGCCGAAGGTACCCTGACCGCGCGTTGCGTCCTATTGATTTTGAAGTGCTGGAAAAGCCCTTCGGATTGTCTGCGCAGTCTGGCAAGATCCGGGTTTTGGAAGACGGCAGTTCCCGGGAATACCTGAGTATCAGAACCCCTCTGCCGAGGCTTGACTGGGCTTTGCAGGTTATGGTGAGTACCCGGCCTGTGCTCTGGACCCGGCTTGGATTTGTCACTGGTGGAGTGGTTATTTTCTTTGGTGGTCTGCTTACCTGGCTATATCTGCGCGAGCGCTATCGCCGTGAAGCGGAACTGGCGCTTCGTGGCGAGCAGTTGGAACGCAGAGTTGCCGAGCGGACAGTAGATCTCGAGCGTTCGAATCGGCAACTGCTGGCAGAAGTCCACGAACGCGAGCGCACCCAGAACGAGTTGCGCGAGACCCAGCAGGAGCTGATCCAGGCTGCCAAGCTGGCGGTGCTGGGGCAAATGTCGGCTGGCCTGAACCACGAAATGAACCAGCCGCTGACCGCGATCCAGACTTACGCCCGCAACAGCCGGCGCTTTCTCGAGAAGGGCGCGGGTGAGATGGTGGACGCCAACCTTCGCGAGATCGTCAGCCTGTGTGACAAGATGGCGGAGCTTACCCGGCAGTTCAAAGTGTTTGCCCGCAAATCGGAGGGGCCGCCTGCCATTGTTGATTTCCGGCTGGCCGTGGATGCGGCTCTCAAGATCATCACCGCGCAGCAGAACAGTTCGAGTATCCGGATTCACTGGCGCCGTCCGCCGGCGCCAGTCCAGTGCCACGGCGATCTGATCCGGATCGAGCAGGTGATGGTGAACCTGCTGGCCAACGCCGTCCAGGCGGTGGAAGGGCTGGAGACGCCGGAAATCACCATTGATATCACCGACGGTGATCAGAACTGGTGCTGCACCGTGCGTGATAACGGCTCCGGCCTGCCGGGTAATACCGAGCAGGTGTTCGAGCCGTTTTTTACCACGAAATCCGTCAAGCAGGGGCTGGGCCTGGGCCTGTCGATTTCACGGCAGATTGTGGACGCGCTCGGAGGCCGGCTGACCGGCCATAACCGGACGGACGGTCCGGGGGCGGAGTTTGTATTAACCCTGAAAAAGCGGGAGACAAGGGAATGACAGAACCTTCGGTAATTTTTGTGGATGATGACCCGCACATTCGCCAGGCCATCGCCCAGACCCTGACCCTGGAAGACCTGCCAATCCGATGTTTCGCCGATGCCCAGAGCGGGCTTGAGAGCATTTCCCCGGACTATAACGGCGTTGTGTTGTGCGACTACAACATGCCGGAAATGGATGGGCTGGACATGCTGGAGGCCATCCGGGCCGTGGACGATGCCATCCCGGTGATTATTCTCACCGGCCAGGGCGATATCAGTACTGCGGTTACTGCCATGCAGCAGGGGGCCTATGATTTTATCGAGAAACCGTTTGATCACGATGAGCTGATTGAGCTGCTGCGTCACGCCCTGGAAAAACGTCAGCTCGCCCTTGAAAACCGCCGCCTGAAGGCGCAATTGAAACACCTGGCCCGGCCGGGGCCGCGTATTCTTGGTGATTCGCCATCCATGCAGAAAGTGATGGCGACCATCGACCCCATTCTGGATATTTCCGCCAATATTCTGCTCCATGGCGAGACCGGCTCGGGCAAGGATGCACTGGCCCGTTACATCCATGAAAACAGTCCCCGAGGTGCCCATAACTTTGTTGCCATCAACTGTGGCGCAGTGCCGGAAAACCTGATCGAGAGCGAGCTTTTCGGCCATGAGGCCGGTGCCTTTACCGGGGCCGATAAACGCCGTATCGGTAAAATCGAGCACGCCCACAGGGGGACTCTGTTCCTGGATGAGGTGGAAAGCATGCCGCTGTCATTGCAGGTGAAACTGCTGCGGGTGCTGGAAGAGCAGCGAGTGGAGCGCCTTGGCAGTAACCAGGTGCAGGAAGTGGATGTCCGGATCATCGCCGCCACCAAGTCAGACCTGAAAAAACTCAGTGACGAGGGTGAGTTCCGCTCAGACCTTTATTACCGGTTGAACGTGGTGAAAGTGGATATCCCGGCCCTGCGGGAACGCAAGGACGACATCCCGATGCTGTTTCACCACTTCGTACTGATTGCCGCCGCCCGTTACGACCGGGAAAGTATCCCTCTGGGGGCCGGCCAGGCCGCCCGCCTGATGCAACACACCTGGCCGGGCAATGTCCGTGAATTGCGAAACCTCGCTGAGCGCTACGTGCTGCTGGGGCCGGCAGCCCTGGAAGAGAATGAGCCAGCCGGCCCCGACAACGTTGCCGGCCGGCAGACCCTGACCGAAATGATGGACGGCTTCGAACGCTCCACCATCATCAGTGCCCTGAATGCCTGCCACGGCAGTATCAAGGACACCATGGTGCAACTGGGCATTGCCCGGAAAACCCTGTACGACAAGATGAAGAAGCACGGGCTGGACAAGGCCCAGTTCAAGGATTGAGGGGGCGTTTTCAAGGCGGGGTCAGCGTGAAAAAGGGGTCAGAATGATCGTTCTGACCCCGGGCTCATTGCGCAGGCTCAGAGATTGGCTTCGGCAAACTCCGCCAGCACCGAGCGCGGAACCCCCTGCAGATGAATGTGGCCACCGTGCCGGAAGCCCTTGAAGCGCTCGGTCATGTAGGTCAGGCCGGAACTCAGGGCGCTGAGGTAGGGCGTATCGATCTGCGCCAGGTTGCCCAGGCAGATCACCTTGGAGCCGTTGCCGGCCCGGGTAATGATGGTCTTGATCTGGTGCGGGGTCAGGTTCTGGGACTCGTCGATGATAATCAGGCTGTGCTGGAAGCTGCGGCCACGGATGTAGTTCATGGACTTGAAGTGCAGGGGCACCTTGCTGAGGATGTAATCCACGCTGGCGGTCATGTTCTCGTCGTCCTCGTGCAGCGCTTCCAGGTTGTCGACGATGGCGCCCAGCCAGGGCTCCATTTTCTCCGCTTCGGTGCCGGGCAGGAAGCCGATATCCTCATCCAGACCCTGGGTGGAACGGGTGGCAATGATGCGCTTGTACAGCTTGCTGGCGACGGTCATCTCGATGCAGGCGGCCAGGGCCAGGATGGTTTTACCGGAACCGGCGGAGCCGGTCAGGTTGACCAGGTGGGTGTCCGGATCGAGCAGCAGATTCAGCGCCAGGGCCTGGTATATATCTCGGGGGACCAGCCCCCAGACCTCTTCATTCATCAGATCGTTCTGGTGCAGGTCCTGGATCACCAACTGGTCGTCGCTCAGGTCCACCACCTTGCCGACGAAGCCCATTTCGTCCACCACAAACTCGTTGATATTCAGCCGGGCCAGGTCACCTTCCCGCTTCAGAATATGTTCGGTGACACCTTCGCGCTGGACGGTTTCTACTTTGGCGATGTTGTCCCAGAAGGACTTGGGGAACTCCTTGTAGCCCTTGGGCAGCAGATCAATGTCGTCCAAAAGCTGATCGTTGTGGTAATCCTGGGCCTCAACACCAAACCCCCGGGCCTTCAGGCGCATGTTGATGTCTTTACTGACCAGGATAATATCGCGGGACTTGTGCCGGTTCTGAAGGGCCGCCAGGGTGTTGATAATCTTGTTGTCGTTCAGGTGTTCCGGCAACGAATGGTTGCCGCTGTCGCCGGTACTCATCAGGATCGACAGGGTCCCGAGGGGCGCGGCTTTTTTGCCACGAACAATCGGGACGCCTTTCTCAATGTCCTTCGGGCTGGCGTCGCCCAGCAGTTTGTCGATGTTGCGGATGGCCTGACGGCAGTCGGCGGCCACGGCCTGCTTGCCGGACTTGAGGCTGTCGAGCTCTTCCAGGACCGTCATCGGAATGATGACATCGTGTTCTTCGAAATTGAGGAGGGCGTTCGGGTCGTGAATCAGGACGTTGGTGTCGAGGACGTACATTTTACGGCGAGCTTGCGGTGCTCTGGGCATAGGTGGCGCTACCTCTTTGGTGGCTCAGTCGTTACGGGCACAGCGTTGCGTGAGTTCCTTGTCCGAGATCAGCTTCAGCATATCGTAAGTGGTTATAATTCCGGTAATTTTTGACTCCCTGGTGACAAAGATACGGTGTAGGTGTTCGCGCATCATGATATGGGCAATGTCGCCCACCGGCGTCTGCTCGTCAACCGATAAAACACTGGGCGTCATAATATCCCGCACCTCCACCGGTACCCGGCCCATTTCCTCGAAAATCACCAGGCGCAGGTGTCGG
Organism: uncultured Marinobacter sp.; assembly: GCF_946886895.1. Next base: position 161,871 of record NZ_CAMPJO010000002.1, read on the forward strand.
GCTTCCTGCTGCTCTTCCGGTGTCAGCTGCTTGTCGGCGCCGGACCGGTGGCCGTTCCAGCGGAACTCGGTAATGTCCTTGAGGGTGGCAATGCCAACGATCTCACCGGTGTCGTCGGTGACCGGGCTGCCCGTGATTTCGTTGTCGGTCAGGAATCGGGCCAAGCGATCCATGGTCCAGGATTGGGGGACGGCTTTGATGCTGGGGGTCATGATCTCGTAAGCGAGAACGGTCATTGAGTCGGGCCTGTCTCTTGAATCCTTTTACCAAAGCTTAGTCCGTTACAGGGGATGCGTCATCCCGTCAGCGTTTCGGCGGACGCACATTTTCCAGCTCGCCGCCGGCGCCGTAAACCAGCTCGAAACCCTGATACCGGTCCTTGCGGGCGACACGCTCGAGCGCTTGCATGGAGCGAACGGGAATGTCCACCAGCAGGGTGTTCACCAGCCAACCGGGCAAGGAGCCGTTGGGGTCGGTGTGCTGAAGCCAGATCATCCGGGTTTTGTCGCCGTCGGGAATGAACCGGTAGAGGGTGTCGGACTGGTCAACACGAATATGGCCGGGGGTTTCTTTCCGCTGGTTGGGCGTGGCGTTCAAATCCATGACCACTTCACCGCTGGCCTGGTCACCCCGGGTACGGATACGCAGGACGTAGTCGCGGTCGGTCACCGGCCATGGCATATCGTTGACGGAATAGGCGTAGCGGTCGGCAAACGTGCCCTGGCCGAACGCCCCGGATTCGATGCAGTTGTAGACCCACTCGACACAGGACTGCGGATTGACCATGACCGCCATCACGTTCTCGATGGGAACGTCGAGTTCGGTCACGGCCTTGAACGCCTGAAAGCTGGAGCCGGGCAACTCCATGGTGTACACACGTACGCCGTTGGCTTCCTTGCGCAGGCTCCAGGCGTCACTGGTTTCCGGTGGCAACTCCGCTCTGGCGGTCGAGACCGCCATGGCCGACACCAGCAGGGCACAGACAACAGCGCTGGCAAACGCGGCCAAACCCCAGCCTCGGGTGTTGGTCATTCTCATAGGATCAGACTTCCAGACGATGGTGCGCCGAGTCTAGCATGGGGTTGGCATCTCGCTGGCGGTGGAAGCGGGAGATTGTGAACCAGGTTCACCCTTTCCCGCTTCTCCGGGCTCACCGTTCGGGTAGGGTGACATTCAGCTCCAGCACTGAACAGCTCTCGTTGCGGTCCACTTCCACCTGAACCATGTCATCGCTGATCTGAACGTACTTGCGAATCACTGCCAGCAGTTCCTGTTGCAACTGGGGCAGGTAATCCGGTTGATCACGCTGGCCACGCTCGTGGGCGACGATGATCTGCAGACGCTCTTTGGCCACGCTGGCCGATCGGTTGCTTTTTTTGCCTTTGAAGTAATCCAGGAAACTCATCCCTTAGCCTCCCTTGAACATCCGTGAGAAAAAGCCTTTCTTCTGGGCGGTCATGAAGCGGTGTTCCCGCTCCTCCCCCAGTAGCCGTGCGACCGCGTCGTCATAAGCCTGGCCGGCATCGCTGTCCTCTTCCAGAATAACCGGCACGCCCTGGTTGGACGCGTTCAGTACAATCTGGCTTTCCGGGATCACGCCCAGCAGCGGAATGGCAAGGATTTCCTCGACGTCCGCCACTGACAGCATCTCGCCCCGCTCCACCCGTGAGGGGTTGTAACGGGTGAGCAGCAGGTGTTCCTTCACCGGGTCCTGGCTCATTTCGGCCCGTCGGGACTTACTCTGCAGAATGCCCAGGATGCGATCCGAGTCCCGTACCGAAGAAACTTCCGGGTTGGTGACCACCACGGCCTCGTCGGCGTAGTACAGGGCCATCATGGCGCCGTGCTCAATGCCGGCGGGGGAGTCGCAGACGATGTAGTCGAACGTTTCGGACAGTTCGTTAATGACTTTTTCAACGCCTTCCTTGGTCAGGGCTTCTTTTTCCCGGGTCTGGGACGCCGGGAGGATGTATAGCGTGTTGACCCGCTTGTCCCGGATGAGCGCCTGGTTCAGTGACGCTTCGCCCTGGATCACGTTGACAAAGTCATACACCACGCGGCGCTCGCAGTTCATGATCAGATCAAGGTTGCGCAGGCCCACGTCAAAATCGATAACAACGGTTTTGTGGCCCCGCTTGGCGAGGCCGGTACTGATTGAAGCGCTGGTGGTGGTTTTACCAACGCCGCCTTTTCCTGAGGTAACGACAATGATTCTAGCCAAGGTTCTGTTCCTGTTTCTCGGTGGATTCGTCGTGTCTGCCGAATGATCCGGTCAAATTATTGTGTTCATTCCCAGTGTCAGGCCTTGTCCAGTGGCGTCACCACCAGCAGGTCGTCCCTGAGCTGGATCTGCACAGCGCTTTTCCAGCCATTGTCCTGAAGATCTTCGGAGATTTTATAGTGTCCGGCGATGGACACAAGCTCCGCCTCCAGGGACTGGCAAAATATTCGCGCGGATTCCGCACCGTGAATACCGGCCAGCGCCCGGCCCCGTAATGGGCCATAAACATGGATGTTGCCTGCCGCGAGCACTTCGGCACCGGCCTGAACCGGCGCCAGGATGACCAGATCCCCCTCCGGGGCATGGATTTGCTGGCCGGAGCGGACGGGCTGGCTGATGATGCGGGCCGGGGGCGGATCATTTGGGCTGGCCGAAGGGGTCGGGGTGCCGGCGGGCTCTGCATCTCCAGTGGCGGGCTGGTCGGTTTCATGAGCCCGGTCTCTCTGGCCGCTGCCGGGCAGCAGCGCCAGGGCTGCGCCGCGGGCCAGCCGGCGCTGGTCTTCATTGCCGCCCCGCACGCCGATCACGTGGATGTGGTTGCGCCGGCAGGTACCGATGATTTTGAAGAAATCGAGTTCGCTGTCCAGCCCCTGGTATTTCTCCAGGCTGATGATCAGCGGGGTGTCCTTGAAGAATCCCGGCGCCTGGCTGATCTTGTCGCGCAGTACGTCCTCGAACTCACCGTCGTCGAAATAGTAGAGCTCCAGTGCGGTCATGGAGACGCTGGCGCTTTTCAGCTGAAAGCTCTGGGTTACTCCGGAGGCGGCCGCATCGTTCATGGATTGTGATCCTGCTTGGGACCCGTCTGGTGCTGTGCCTTCCATTCCTCGTAGGGCATGCCGTAGATTTCCTCCCGGGCCTGGGGATCGGAAATCTCGAATCCCCGTTCGTCAGCTTCGGCCCGATACCATTTGGACAGGCAGTTTCGGCAGAAACCGGCCAGGTTCATCAGGTCGATGTTCTCCACCTCACTGTTGTCACGCAGGTGTTTGACCAGCCGGCGGAATGCGGCTGCTTCGATTTCAGTACGTTCGGACTCGGGAATAGGGTTGCTCATGGGGGCCTCGCAGTGGTTTGCACGCCGGTTATCGGGATTCCTGACATTCTCTGTATGTTAGCTTAAGATACAAGGCTGTATAAATGTACAGAATGTCGACGCGAGCTCCCGGATTATGCCACAACGCAAGATCATCCACGTGGATTGTGACTGCTTCTACGCGGCCGTGGAAATGCGGGACGACCCGAGCCTGCGGGATGTGCCGCTGGCGGTCGGGGGTGACGGCGGCCGTGGCGTGGTGACAACGTGCAATTACCGGGCGCGCGCCTTCGGAGTCCGCTCAGCCATGCCGGGCAGTGAGGCCAGGCGTCTGTGCCCGGGCCTGGTGACGGTGCCGCCGGATATGGCCCGTTACCGGGCGGTCTCACAGCAGGTGATGGCGATTCTGCGGGAACTGACCGATCTGGTGGAACCGCTGTCCCTCGATGAAGCTTTTCTGGACGTGTCTGATGTTCCCGATCACAAAGGCAGTGCCACCCTGATGGCCCGCTATCTCCGTGAGCGGGTTCGCCAGGAAGTCGGCATTACCATCTCCGCCGGCGTCGCCCCCAACAAATTTCTCGCCAAGATTGCCAGTGACTGGGAAAAGCCCGACGGGTTGTTTGTGATCCAGCCCGGGGATGTGGCGGAGTTTGTACGGGCATTACCCGTTGAGAAGCTCTTCGGCGTTGGGCAGGTGACGGCGTCGAAACTGCACGCGCTGGGGGTTCAGACCTGCGGCGACATGCAGGCCCTTGGGGCGGAAGTACTGATTGACCGGTTCGGCAAGCAGGGGTACCGGCTGCATGAAATGGCCCATGGCCGGGACGACCGGCCAGTGGTGGTGTCGCGGATTGCCAAATCGGTCAGTGTGGAGAGAACCTTCTCCCAGGACCTGCCGGATATGGCGGCCTGTGAGACGGTCATGGCATCGCTGGTGGCGGACCTGAACCTGCGGTTGTCCCGCAAGGCGCGCCAGAAGCCGATCCATAAACTGTTTATCAAGATCCGGTACAGCGATTTTTCCACCCATACGCTGGAGCGGGTCCGGGAGCAGGTTCGGGAACCGGTTCTGGAGGATTACCTGCCACTACTGACCGAGCTGGTCACCAACCGTGAACGGCCGGTCCGGCTGCTGGGGCTGGGCGTGCGCTTTCGGAACGACGATGCGCCGGTCACCCAACTGCGGCTGTTTGACTGACATCAGCCCGCGAGCATGGCCAGTGCGGTGCCGTGGAACAGAGTGACGGAGAGGCCGCCGATCAGGCCACCGATGACCGCGCCGGCGGCGACGTCGCTGGGATAGTGAAGCCCGAGTACCACCCGGGAGGCCGCGACACTCAGCGTGAATGGCAGGATGACCAGGGCAAGCGTCGGCTCGGTCATGGCCAGCATGATCTGGAAGCACATGGCGTGCAGCGTGTGTCCCGAGGGAAAGCTGTAACGATCGAGCGGGGGCGTGGCGCAGTTTATGGACGGAAACGAAATGAACGGCCGCTCGCGGATCAGGTGTTTTTTCAGGAGCTTGTACGAGAGCGTGCAGGTGAGCCCGGTGATCGCCATCAGCAGTGCCAGCCCCGGCCCCTGATCTGGGGAGAGCAGGGGCAGTGAGAGAATCAGGGCATACCACAACCAGCCATCACCCAGGCGGCTGACCACCCGAAAATAATCCAGGACCGGGCGGAAGCGGACGCTGCGGTTGATCGACTGGCAGAAGGCAAACTCCCGCTGGTCGGCCAGTTCAAAGAAGCGGGACGCTTTGCTTGGCGATGGCATGATATTCCCCCTTGGCGGGCTGGCTGAGTATCAGATTTTCGAACTGTTCGACCTGCGTACCCCAGTTTTGTTCCAGGGCATCCAGTCGCGCCTGGGCCCGGACCCGGTTGAGCAGGCTGGGCTGGTCCGCGAGCCGGAGCGCGCTGTCGATAAACGTGTCGTTGCAGTCCAGGGGCGCGATCATGCCGTTTTCCTCGTGGCGGATGTGCTCCCCGGCGGCGGCGTCGTCAAATGCCACCACGCCAAGTCCACTGGCCATGGCTTCCAGCACGACATTGCCGAAGGTGTCGGTCTTGCTGGGGAACAGGAACAGGTCGCCGGAGGCGTAATGGCGCGCCAGATCCTCCCCGCGTTGGGTGCCGCAGAAGATATAGTGCGGGTGCCGCTCGGCCAGTTGCCGGCGCAGGGGGCCATCCCCCACGAGGACAAACCGCGCCTGAGGGTGCAAGCCGCGAATCCTCTCAAAGCAGGCGACCGCCATGCGCAGGTTTTTTTCCGGTGCCAGCCGCCCTACGTAAAGCACGGCGCGCTCATTGGGTTGTAGCCCCCAGGCGGCTCGAAGCCCCGGATCCCGTTTGTGCGGCGTGAACCGGTTACAGTCAACACCGCGCCCCCAGAGGCCGGAGTGGGTAATGCCCATGGCCCGGACAGTTCGTTGCATGGACCGGGTGGGCACGAGGGTGATCGCGGTGCGGTTATGAAACCATCGGCCATACAGGCAGAGCAGTCGTTCCAGCGAACCGGCGCCATAGTACCGGCTGTAGTGATGAAAATTGGTATGGAAACCGGAACTCACGGGTACGCCCAGTCGCCGTGCCGCCGATACAGCGCTGACCCCCAGCGGGCCCTGGGTGGCAATGTAGATGGCATCCGGGCGGTCGGCCTGCCACAGGGCTTTCAGGGTTGCACTGCGCACCAGCCCGAGGCGAAGATCGGCGTAGCCGGGCAGGGGCAGGCCGGTGACCACATGTTCCTGGGTAAACAGGCCCTGTCCCGCCGCCGCCACCTTGCCTTCCGCCTCGTGCTGCTGGCGCGGCCGGATTACGGTGATGCGGTGCCCACGCTGCATCAGCCCCTGGCAGAGCTGTCTGAGGGTGTTGGCCACGCCATTGATTTCCGGCGGAAAAGTTTCGGAAACAATGGTAATGTGTTGGGGACGCCGATTGGCCTGCATGGTCTCGGTCACGGTGTTTCCTGTGGTTCCTCGGACATGCCTCCACTATGAAAAGTCGGCATGACAGTCAGGCGACAGTCCCGTGACATTCCCTTTACCCGTTCACCGAATCACATCGGAGACAGTATGCAAACACGCAAGCTCGGAACGACAGATATTGATGTAACGCTGATTTGCCTCGGCACCATGACCTGGGGCGAACAAAACACCGAACAGGAGGCGTTCGAGCAACTGGATTACGCCATTGCCGAAGGCGTGAACTTCATTGATGCCGCCGAAATGTATCCGGTACCGCCGAGACCGGAAACCCAGGGCTTGACGGAAACCTACCTGGGCAACTGGCTGGCCCGGCGCGGCCGCCGGGACGACCTGGTCATTGCCTCCAAAGTGGCCGGGCCGGGTAACGGGCTGAGTTACCTGCGCAATGGCCCGCGCCTGACCCGGGCCCACATCCGGGAGGCCTGCGACGCCAGTCTCCGGCGCCTGCAGACAGACTACATCGATCTTTATCAGGTGCACTGGCCGGACCGGAGCACCAACTTCTTCGGCAAGCTCGGTTATGTTCATAACCCCGACGAGGACTTCACCCCCATCGAGGAAACGCTGGCCGCCCTCGATGAACTGGTCAGGGAGGGTAAGGTCCGCCACATAGGACTGTCCAATGAAACCCCCTGGGGCATTATGGAGTACCTGCGGCTGGCCCGGGAAAAGAGCTGGCCCCGGGTGGCCAGTGTGCAGAACCCCTACAACCTGCTGAACCGGTCCTTCGAGGTTGGCTCGGCGGAAATTGCTCACCGGGAGCAGGCCGGGCTGCTGGCGTATTCGCCGCTGGCGTTTGGCATGCTGTCGGGCAAATACCTGGGCGACACCTGGCCGGAGAAAGCCCGGCTCACGCTGTACGAGCGCTTCAGCCGGTACACCAGTGGCCGGGGCGCGGATGCTACCCGCGCCTATGTCGAGCTGGCTCGCAGCCATGGGCTCTCTCCGGTGCAGATGGCACTGGCCTACGTCAACAGTCGCAGTTTTGTGACCAGTAACATCATCGGTGCCACCACCATGGACCAGTTGCGCGAGAATCTCGGTTCGGCCGACCTGACCCTCAGCACCGAGGTACTGGAGGCCATTGAGGGCATTCACCAGGAGTTTACCTACCCCTGTCCCTGAGCCCGGAAGGGGTCCCCGCCGCAAGGGCGGGGTCCGGCTGGTTACATTCAGACATATCGGGGATTATTTTTTGACAAAAAGACGGTGATCCTGTGACAAAAAAGCGGCGTATTTGTGTGCGAAATCACATCTTTCAGCCGCTCAATCATTAGACTTTAGCCTTAGGTATCCGTAAACTCGCTGTCCGGTTAAAGGTCACTGTCTGAGTCATGATTATTCGAATCTTCGTTGCCCTGCTCGCACTCAATCTGGTCGCTTTCGTGGTTCGCGCCGAAGCGGCTGAGCGCCCGTTTGATGACGTGGGCGAGACCATGTCGGCCCAGGAGATCTATGAACTCCAGGAACGCATGTCCGGCGATTTCGAAGAAGACAGTTCTGAAGCCTTCACTGAAATCGGGTCACGCCTGCTGAGCCTGTCACTCAGCCGTTCCCGGAGCGGGGGCAAACACTACGCATCCGAACCTGCTCAACCTGATCACGGTATTGCCCTGCTTGAAGAAGGCGCCTGCCTGAATCTCAAGTGGAATTTCTGATTCGGCTCCGGCCGCGCACAAACCTTCCTCCTGTCGTTTGATCCTGTCTCACCAGACTGCCTGAATCCTGATTTGGCGCATTGCCTGTGGCCTGGCGTCGTGTGATCATCCGCCGTGTACAACCGGTGGATGGGCCAACAAGGAGTCGGACAATGTCGGAACAGAGCGGGCAGCGTTTAAGCGATGTGGACGCCTGTGTAGAAGAAGTGATTCAACGGGTTGGCAAACACATCACGCTGGGGTTACCACTTGGCCTGGGCAAACCCGTGCGTTTCGTAAACGCGCTGTACCAGCGGGCCAAGGACGATCCGGGCATTCAGTTGCACATTTTCACCGCGCTGTCGTTGCTTGCCCCCAGGGGGGGATCCTCTCTGGAGCAGCGCTTCATGGGGCCATTTTCCGAACGGTTGTACGGCCGTATACCGGAACTTGCCTATGCCCGCGATGCAGCGGGTAACTGTCTGCCAGACAATGTTCAGGTGTCGGAGTTCTTTTTCAAAGCCGGCAGCTACCTCCACAATCGTCCACAGCAGCGCCACTATGTGTGCACCAATTACACCCATGCGGTGCGGGATCTGATGGATCTTGGGGTGAACGTGGTTGCCCAGGCCGTGGCGCCCGGTAACCAGCACGAGGCGCAGGGCATGGTCAGCCTGAGCTGTAATCCGGACCTGACCCTGGATCTGATCCCGCTGTTGCGGGACCGGGAAGCCGCCGGAACGCCGGTGGCCCTGGTGGCGGAACTGAACGGTCAGTTGCCGTGGATGGGCCACCATGCCGCCATTGAAGAGGCGCGGTTTGATGTTGTGCTCGGGCACCCTGCCTCGGATTACCCGTTGTTTTCCGCGCCCCAGATGGCCATTAGCCCGGAAGACCACCTGATCGGTTTTTACGCCAGTACCCTGCTGAAGGATGGTGGTACCCTCCAGGTGGGCATTGGCTCACTGGGGACCGCGCTGGTGTACAGTGCTATTCTGCGGCACCGGCATAACGGCGACTGGCAGGCGATGTTCGATCATCTCGGGGTGGCCGGGCATTTTCCGCTGGCTACGGTTCTTGGCGGTACGGGGCCATTCGACCGCGGGCTCTATGGTTGCAGCGAAATGATGGTCGACGGCTTTCTGTCCCTGATGGAAGCCGGCATTCTGAGGCGGGAGGTGTATGACCACGCCGATCTGCAGGCGCTGATCAATACCGGGAAGATCACCGAGCAGGTGAGCCTGGCGACCCTCGATGTGTTGCGACGGGAACGGTTGATTGATTCTCCGCTACGGGCCAGGGATGTGGACTGGCTGCTGAGCCTGGGCATCCTGCGGGATTCGGTGGAGTTCAAGGGCGGGCGCCTCCGGGTGGGTGAGCGTTCCATTGACGCCGATCTCGACGACAGCGAGGCGAGGGAAGCCATCGAAGCGCTGGCGCTGGGAGACCGTCTACGGGGTGGTGTGGTCATGCACGGCGGATTTTTTCTCGGCCCCGAGCGTTTCTACGAGGCTTTGCGGTCGCTGTCAGACGAGCAGCGAGACCGCATCTGCATGACCAGCGTCAATTTTATCAATCACCTTTACGATCACCGGTTTGGCAACCAGCGCCTGAAAGTGGCCCAGCGGGCCCATGGTCGGTTCATCAACTCCGCCATGATGGTCACACTTAATGGCGCCGCCGTGTCCGACGGGCTGGAAGACGGCCGTGTGGTCAGTGGCGTGGGTGGCCAGTACAACTTTGTGGCCATGGCCCATGAATTACCGGATGGCCGTTCAGTTCTGTCACTCCGCAGTACCCGCAAATCCCGTGGCGAGGTGGTGTCCAACATTGTCTTCAGTTACGGCCACTGCACCATTCCCCGCCACCTGCGGGATATTGTGATCACCGAATACGGCATTGCCGATGTGCGGGGGCAGCCCGACGAGCAGGTTTACCTTCGCCTGATCCGGATTGCGGATTCCCGGTTCCAGCAGGAGCTGCTTCGAAAGGCCCAGAAAGCCGGCAAGGTGGACGCGTCGTTCCGGTTGCCGGAGAGCTGGTGCAACAACACACCGGATGCTGTCCGGCGTGCCATCGCGGCAACCGGAGACGGGGATCTGTTCCCCGCCTTTCCGTTCGGGCGGGATTTTACCGATGAGGAACTGACGTTAGGGAAAGCCCTTAAAACACTGAAGGCCGCAACCTCCACTCGTCGTGGTAAACTGGCGACCCTTTGGCAAGCCATGCGAGCCACGGACGAGGACGGCCAGTACGAAGCGCTCCTGGAGCGAATGGGTCTCGACAAGCCCTCGGGGCTGCGGGAGGCCCTGGACCGGCGCCTGGTCATTCACGGCTTGCAACAGCTTGAAACCCCTCCGGATACAGGAAACTCAACAGTCTGATGGATGCTTCACAAGCAACACCTGATGTTTTTACGGTTCACTACGTATTGAAGAACAAGGTCGGCGAACTGGTGGACACTTCCGAAGGCAGCGAACCACTGCACTTTCTCTACGGTAGCCCGGATATCATCGAAGGCATCCAGCAGGCGGTGAAAGACCGTAATGTGGGGGATTGCCTGGAAGTGACGGTGCCTCCGGCCATGGCCTACGGCGAGCATAAGCCGGAACTGGTGCGCAAGGTTCCTCGCTCACTGTTCGAGGGCATCGAAAACCTGCAGATCGGGATGAAATTTCAGACCAATACCGGCGATGAAGCCCAGATCGTTCAGGTGGTGAGCATTGACGGTAACCTGGTCAAGGTGGATGCCAATCACCCGCTGGCGGGTTTCACCCTGTATTTTGATCTTGAAATCGTCGGCCGGCGCGAAGCCACCGAAGACGAAGTCGCCCAGGGTCGCCCTCTGTTCTGACCGGCGGGTTCCGTGGGCCCGTGTCCCGTTCCCCTGCCTGGATACACTTCAGGCCATTCAGTACCGTGTGTTGCAGTTGCGCTGTCAGTTCCGCTGTGGCGGTACCCGGGCAGGTCGCCACCGGGTCGTGGAACAGCACATCCACTTGCGCAGCGGGTTGCCGGAGCATCCGCAACAGATGCTGCTCGAATCTGTCCTCGCCCACGAACGGCGCCAGGTGGTCCGGGCGGCTGTTACGCCGGTAGCTGATGGTGACTGGCTGGATGGCGGCGCCGGCCTCGCTGGTGGCCTGCAGCAACAGGCCATGGAAAGGCAGGACCGTCAGGCCGGCACTGGTGGTCCCTTCCGGAAAGATCAGTACCGATTCGCCGGTCGCCAGGGCCTGGCTGATGCGTGTTCGCACCTGCCGCGCCTGTCCGCCGCCCCGGCGGATGAACAGAGTGCCGGCCTGGCGCGCCAGCCAACCGATTACCGGCCACTGGCCCACTTCCGCTTTGGACAGAAACCGTATCGGCATGAGGCTGCCCAGAATCGGGATGTCCGACCAACTGATGTGGTTGCAGACGAACAGTGCCCGCTGCTCCCGGGGCACGCCGTGAACGCGCACGTCCAGCCCAAGACACCGGCAGGCCCAGCGAAAGCAGCGCCGGGCCCAGGGAGTGCGGTCGATGAGAGTACCGGTGACCCGTTCCGTGAGCAGCAGGGTCAGCGCCAGCAGCCCCGTCGCCAGCAGGAACAGGGCGAAGGCCGTCAGCCGGGTCGCTAGCCGTATCCATTCCATTTCTCGACTCCGTCAGTAGCGTCGGACCGGCCGGTTCAGGAAGCCCGGCGCAGGAAATGTCGGCTGTAGCGGTCGGCTAACCGGTTCACTTCCAGCAGCACCAGCAGGTCGGCGCACCGGAAATCCGGATCCCAGCAGGGCTCGCCACACACACGGGCTCCCAGTCGCATATACGCCCGGATCAGTGCCGGCACATCCACCGGACGGTCACTGGCGCTGGTGTGAGTGAGGTGGGGCAGTTCCCGGAGTGGGGTCACCCGGAAGGCGTCGTCCGCCAGGTATTGCTCCTGGAGGTGCCGGGCAATCCGCCAGGCTTTCAGGCCACCGTCGGACATACTGATGCTGGCGCAGCCAATCAGGTAGTCAACACCATGCGCCACCAGGTATTCGGCCACGGCGGCCCACAACAGGCTGATGGTAGCGCCGTTCCGGTAATCCGGGTGAACGCAGGTACGCCCCAGTTCCGCCACCGTGCCCGGAAGCTGTTCGAGTGCGGTGAGGTCGAATTCGCCGGCGGAATAGAAGCCGCCGACACGGCGTGTCCTGGACTGGTGCAGAACCCGTGTGGTGGCAACCATTTCGCCGGTTTCGGTGTCGGTGACAACCAGGTGATCGCAGGCTGCGTCAAAGGCGTCGGCGTCGATGCCCGGGGTTTCCGCGCCCAGATCGCTGCCATACTCCTCGGAAAACACCCGGTACCGAAGCTGCTGGGCGGCCCGGATCTGCTCGGGGCAACGAGTCACGTCGGTTTTCAGGCGGCGGGCGCTGCGTGGGGCTCTCGCGGTTTGTGCAGTCATGGCATGGTCTCTTTTGTTTCCATTTAAGGATCAGCCTATGAATGCGGTGTGACACATCGGTGACCGCCCGGTGACGTCTCTGTGACAGACGACAGGAAGGTGAGACCTGTGTCACGGGCTGTAACGGATGGGTGGTTCCATGTATATTTCTGAATAGCATGTATAATTGCTGTTACAGCAGGTTGCCTGTATCGTCAGGATCAGAGAATCACCTGAAACCGGAACAACAAAACCAGAGATGGATGGCGTGGAACAAACAAACGAAAGTTGGCGAATTCTCATCGTCGAGGACGACGAACGACTGGCTGAGCTGACCCGCGAATACCTCGAGAGCAATGGTTTGACGGTCGGCCTCGAAACTCATGGCGGCGCGGCCGTGGAACGTATCCGCAGTGAGCAGCCGGACCTGGTGGTGCTGGATCTGATGTTGCCCGGGGAGGACGGCCTGTCGATCTGTCGCCGTGTTCGCCCGCAGTATTCCGGCCCGATTATCATGCTGACCGCGCGTACCGATGACCTGGATCAGGTCCTGGGCCTGGAAATGGGTGCGGACGACTACGTCAGCAAACCGGTGAAGCCCCGTGTGCTGCTGGCCCGTATCCGCGCCATGTTGCGCCGGGTGACTGAAAACGCCCAGGGCCAGGGGGGCGAGGTGAATGGCGAAGAGCCGGCCCGCCTGCAGTTCAATGACCTGGTGGTCGACCGGTCCATGCGGGAAGCCTGGCTGAATGATGAAAGTATCGATCTGACCAGTGCCGAATTCGACCTGCTCTGGCTGTTGGCCAGCAATGCCGGCCGGGTGTTGAGCAGGGAGGAGATCTTCACCGCCCTGCGCGGCATTGAGTACGATGGCCAGGATCGCTCCATCGACGTCCGGGTTTCCCGGATCCGTCCCAAGATTGGTGATGATCCGATCCATCCCCGCAGAATCAAGACCGTCCGGAGCAAAGGCTACCTGTTTGTGAAAGAAGCCTGACGATACTCCTTCTGGTACCGGTGTCCGGGTGTTGGCCCGCCACCGGTACCGTGTGTCTGCCCCAGGGTTCCCAGACATGTCCCTGACGTTTTTCTTCAAGCTGTACGCCCGCCTCGCCGGCCTCACCGCACTGGTTCTCGTGTTGTGCGTTCTGCTGTTCCTCGGCATCAACTCGGTACGTTCCCAGTTCTGGCATGAGCACTTCCCGGCGCCACTGATGCGCTGGCTCGCGGCCTCGCCAGCACCCGCCGCGCAGTACCCGTGGCTTGGATCACTGTTCGATTTCCGGGTTGCCGCCGTGGATACCCTCGATCTGTCGCCGGTGGTGCGGGAACGGCTGGGCTATGGCCAGGTTGTGGCCGTCGACAGTAGCGTTGGCTACCGGGTGTTGGTGGCTGGCGCTCACGGTGGCATCCTGCAGTTGCGGTTAACCGAGCCCTATCGGGATGCCGCCTACGCCTTCGCGCTGGTCCTGAGGCAGAGCCTGAACCAGGCGCAGCCTGGCCAGCGTGATGCGTTGGCTGCGCGGGTATCGGAGGCGCTGAACCTCAGGTTGCAACGGCTTGATGAGGCGGGGACCCTGCCATCCGCTGATGTCCTGGAACGGGTTGCGAACCAGGGCGTGGCCCTGTATTCACCGGGCTCCGGCACCAGGGCGCAGGCCCTCCTCCGGCTTTCCGATGGCGAGTTGATTGACATTGCTTTCCCCCCACCGTTCCGGCCCTGGGCCTGGCCCGTGGTACTGCTGCTTGTAGTGGTGGCTGGCGGGGTATTGGCGCTGGCGTTGTATGCCGCCCTGCGTGAAGTGGACAAGAACCTCCGGAGTGTGGAATCGGTGGCCGTTCGGATTGCCCGTGGTGAGATGGGGGCCCGGGTGGAAGCGAGTGAGAGCCGGCTGGTGTCCCGTCTGGCGTTGTCGTTCAATGGTATGGCGGAACACATCCAGCGCCTGGTGAATGTGCAGCGGGAGATGATTCACGCGGTGTCCCATGAATTGCGAACGCCGGTGGCCCGTATCCGGTTCGGTATCCAGATGATTGAGGATTGCGAGGATCGGGAGAGCCTGCAGAAGCAACTGGAGGGCATCGATGGGGATATCCAGGAACTGGACGAACTGATTGACGAGATCCTGACCTACGCCCGCCTTGAGCAGGGCGGTCCGGTGTTTGCCCTGCAAGAGGCATCGGTGACCGACATTGTCCGGCAAGTGGTGTCTGAACAACAGGTTATTCGCCCGGCGCTGAGCATTGAAGGCGAGATCGACGAAGATGCCGAGAACTGGGCGATGGCGGACGTGGAGCCCCGATACATCCACCGTGCCATTCAGAACCTGGTGGGTAACGCCGGCCGCTATGCCAGGGACCGGGTGGTGGTCAGGTGCCACATCGATGAGGATAACTGTCGCATTGATGTGGAAGACGACGGCCCGGGTATCCCGGAGCAGGACTGGGAAAAGGTGTTCACTGCCTTTGCCCGGCTGGATGACAGCCGGACCCGCACCTCGGGGGGGTATGGCCTGGGGTTATCGATTGTCCGACGTATTCTTTACTGGCACGGTGGCCAGGCATTCGTGAGTCGCAGTGAGGCCCTGGGCGGTGCCCGTTTCAGCCTGGTCTGGCCCAGAAAAAAACCGGTAAATCCGAATCTGTGATCTACGCCTCACGGGCTCACCTGATGTAACAAAGCAACTACAGAAGCGCTACTGACGTATGTTCGGGCAAGCGCAATACTGGGAAGCGTAAGGGATGACTTTTGAGGTTGTAGTTCTTACGAACTTTCCTTGTTTCATTCGTCATTTGAGGGCCGGTTTTCCGGCCCTTTTTTTGTGCTTTTCCCTCCGTTTGAGCGCTGGGCGCTCTCACTGGGTCCACTCTGCTGCTAGAATCCGATAAAACAGCAGGAGGCCCGCTATGACCCGCTATTTGCTTGCCATTGATCAGGGAACCACGAGTTCACGCGCCATCGTTTTTGACCAGACGGGAAGCCGCGTGGGTGCCGATCAGCAGGAGTTCCGACAGTTTTTCCCGAGTGATGGCTGGGTAGAGCACGACGCCACGGAAATCTGGGAGAGCACGCTGGCGGTCTGTCGCGCCGCGCTCGACCATGCCGGTATCGCGGCGTCGGAACTGGCCGGCATCGGAATTACCAATCAGCGGGAAACCACCGTTATCTGGGACCGGGCGACAGGCAACCCGATTTATCATGCCATTGTCTGGCAGGACCGCCGTACCGCCTCCTGGTGTTCCAAGCTGAAATCCGATGGCCATGAAAACACCGTGGTGGAGCGGACCGGGCTGTTGATTGACCCCTATTTCTCCGCTACCAAAATCGCCTGGATACTGGACCATGTGGACGGTGCCCGGGCCCGTGCCGAGGCCGGGGAGCTCGCCTTCGGCACCGTCGACAGTTGGCTGTTGTGGAATCTCACCGGTGGCCGGTCGCACTTCACCGATGCCACCAACGCCTCCCGTACGGCGTTGTTCAACATTCACGAGCAGGACTGGGATGACCGGTTACTGTCTTTGTTCGGGGTACCCCGGGCCCTGCTGCCCGAGGTCCTCGACAGTGCAGCGGAGTTTGGGGCAACGGAGGCGAAGTGGCTCGGGGCACCGGTGATGGTGGCCGGGATTGCCGGCGACCAGCAGGCCGCGCTGATTGGCCAGGCCTGCTTTGAGCCGGGGATGGCGAAGAGCACCTATGGCACGGGCTGTTTTCTGATGCTGAACACCGGCGACCGTGCGGTTCGTTCGGAGAACCGTTTGCTGACGACTCTGGCCTACCGGCTGAATGGCAAGCCCTGCTACGCGGTGGAAGGCAGCATTTTTGTGGCCGGGGCGGCCATGCAATGGCTGCGTGACGGGTTAAAGCTGATCCGCCACGCCAACGAATCCACCGCTTACGCGGAAACCGTGGGCGTGAACAATCCGGTCTACCTGGTGCCTGCGTTTACCGGGCTGGGAGCGCCACACTGGGATCCGAACGCCAGGGGCGCCATTCTGGGGCTGACACGGGACACTGGCATTGCCGAGATTGTCACTGCGGGGCTGCAGTCGGTCTGTTACCAGACCAAAGACCTGGTGCGCGCGATCCAGAACGACGGAGCAACGTTACAGTCGTTGCGGGTGGACGGAGGCATGGCGGTGAACGATTGGGTCATGCAGTTTCTCGCGGACATCCTGAACGTGACCGTGGACCGGCCCCGGGTGACCGAGACAACCGCCCTGGGCGCGGCCTATCTTGCCGGATTGCAGACCGGCGTTTATGACAGTCTGGAACAGATTTCCGAACTCTGGGCCTGCGAACACCAGTTCCATCCCACCATGCGGCCGGCACTCCGTGAATCCCTGTACGTCGGTTGGCTGGATGCCATTGAGCGGGTATGTAACCGCTGACTTCGGAGTCAGCGGGTGCGTTCGAAGGCAATCAGGTGGTCGGCTTCCACGCGTACTGGCACATACTCTCCGAGGTGGAAATCGAGGTGGCTGCGGAACAGCGCCTCAAACTCGGTTTCCTCGGAGCAGCGGAACCGGTACAGGGTCGAGGTGCCGGCAAAGGTTTTTTCCACCACTTTGGGTCGCAGCCCTGACTCGGCGTCGTAGACAATGTCGTCTGGCCGGATAAGCACATCCACCAGGGTTCCCGGGGCCCATTTATAGGCCCGGTTGCCGCGGATCACGCCCAGCTCCGATTCGATGGTGTCTGGCCCCAGGGTGGTACCCGGAATAAAGCCGCCCTGGCCAACAAACCCGGCAACAAAACGGTTTGCGGGTTCGTGGTAAAGGTTGTATGGCACGTCCCATTGCTGAATTCGGCCGTCCCGAAGGACGGCAACCTGATCGCACATGGCGAAGGCTTCCTGTTGGTCGTGGGTGACCAGGATGGCACTGATGCCCAGGGTCTTGAGAATTTCCCGGACGTCCAGGCTCAGCCTTCGGCGCAGATCCGCGTCGAGGTTTGAAAAGGGTTCATCCAGCAGGATCAGGGTCGGCTCGGGTGCCAGGGCCCGGGCGAGGGCCACCCGCTGCTGCTGCCCGCCGGACAGTTCGTGGGGGTAGCTGTCGGCGAGATCCTGCAGGTGCACCACGCGCAGAAGTTCTGTCACTTTCTGGCGTTTTTCGGTCTTGTCCATGCCCCGGAGCCCGAAGCCCACGTTGTCGGCAATGGTCAGGTGGGGAAACAGGGCATAATCCTGGAAGACCATGCCGATCCGGCGCTTTTCCGGCGCCAGGGTGCGGCCGGGCAGGCTGATCTGTTGTGACTGCAGGCAGATTTCACCGCCATTCAGTGGCAGAAAGCCCGCCAGGGCACGCAGGATGGTGCTTTTGCCACAGCCGCTGGGACCCAGCAGGCAGCCGATATCGCCATGGCTGAGGGCGAAGCTGACGTCCTGGACGACGGAATCCCCTCCGTAGCCACAGGAGAGGTTGTTGACCTCCAGCAGCCAGTCGCCCGTCGGTGAAGGCCGGGGTGCATTCATGGCGTCAGTCCAGGCGGTTCAGAATCAGGAATTCCAGAAGCGCCTTTTGCGCGTGAAGGCGGTTTTCGGCTTCGTCCCAGACCAGGGAGCTCGGATGTTCCAGCATGTCTGCCGACACCTCTTCGCCACGATGGGCCGGCAGGCAGTGCATGAATACCGCATCCTTGTCGGCGACGGCTAACAGGCCGGGGTTGATCTGATAGTCCCGGAACGCCCGTTCCCGGGACTTCTGCTCATCTTCCTGGCCCATGGATGCCCAGACGTCCGTCACCAGCAGGTGCGCGTTCCGGGCGGCGTCGGCCGGGTCACGGACCAGCGTAACGCGGTCTCGATGCGCTTCCAGCAGCGCTTCGGCCGGCTCATACCCTTCCGGACAGGCGACGTTGAGGTGGAAGTCGAACTGGGCGGCGGCATTGATGTAGGAGTGGCACATGTTGTTGCCGTCTCCGATCCAGGCCACGGTTGCACCCCGGATGCTGCCACGGTGCTCCCGATAGGTCTGCATGTCCGCCAGTAACTGGCAGGGGTGGAACTCATCGGTCAGGGCGTTGATCACCGGCACGCTTGAGGCCGCTGCGAAACGTTCGACGGTCTCATGGGCAAAGGTCCGGATCATCACGGCGTCTACCATGCTGGAGATGACAATGGCGGAGTCTTCAATGGGTTCTCCGCGACCCAGTTGGGTATCCCTGGGGGACAGAAACAGGGCCGAACCCCCCAGTTGTGTCATGCCGGCTTCGAACGAGACCCGGGTCCGGGTGGAGGACTTCTCGAATATCATCGCCAGCACACGATTTTTCAGGGAGTCCCTGGTCATGCCCCGGCGCCGTTCGTTACGAAGTTTCGAACCATGGTCCACCAGGTCTTCAAGTTCCGTGGTGGTCATGTCGTTCAGTGTCAGAAAATGTCTTGCTGCCATGGAATGGCCCTTACCTCTACGAAGCCCGGAGTGACCGGCGGTGCGTGAACCATGCCGGAAAAAATGGGGCACCAAGTCTAGCCCGTCCAGGCATCGAAGACAACGCCGGGGCAACCGCTCCCGGGAGGTCCTGCGGGTGTTTGGTGGCGGGTCCGGGTGGCGTGTACAATGGTGTAAAGTGAATTGCCAACAGGCAATGCTGTTTCAATGAGAGGTGAACGTTCATGGATATTAATGAAACCATCAAAAGCCAACTGGAGAGCAATCCCGTCATCCTGTACATGAAGGGGTCGCCCCAGGCGCCACAGTGTGGCTTTTCCGCGAAGACCTCACAGGCCCTGATGGCGTGTGGCGAGCGGTTCGCCTTTGTGAATATCCTGGACAACCAGGAGTTGCGTGAGGCACTGAAAGTCTATTCCAGCTGGCCAACCTACCCGCAGCTTTATATCAACGGCGAGCTGGTGGGCGGTTGTGACATCGTGCTGGAAATGTCGGAAAGCGGCGAGCTGGCCAAGCTGGTAAAGGACGCCGCCAAGCAGGCTGAAGCCTGACCGTCGGCTGATCACAGTCGGGTTGGTGTGAATACCAGCTCGATCTCGAAGCGATGTTGATCGCTGTTGCTTGCCGGGGGCTCCGGATAGGGGCTCGCGGCCAGTGCGGCGCGGTAAGCCGCGTCGTCAATCTGTTGGTTGCCCGTCGATTTGATGACCCGCGCCCGGGTCAGTGCCCCGTTCCCGAGAAGCTGGAGTTCGATTTCCATGGTTGTGGCTTTGGCCAGTGCACCCATGGTGGGTATCCGCTCGCTTTCCAGTTGTCGGCCAAGGTGTGTGGCCAATTTGATCAGATAGGGGTCGCGTTCACTGGGTGATTCGGTGATTCGGGCCAGTTGCTCTGATTTCCGCACGCTGGCTGCCGGTGCCTCGGAGCCTACAGGTGATGGCGTACGGGTAGCGGACGGTGGCGCGGGCGTCGACCGGGGCTTTTCCGCTACAGGCTGGCTAGGGCCTGAGTCTGGTTCTGGTTCATTCGGGTGTGTTTTGCGGCTTGAGTGTTGGGTGGTCACGACCGGTTCGGGCTGCGATGGCACGTCAAAGTGCGGGTTGCGTACCGGCTTTGGCTGGCTGATGTGGGCAGCGGCTTCCGGCGCGGCATTCCGGCCGGGTTCGACCAGCTCGAAGCGCAGCGCCTGTCGGTGGTGATCGGGCGCCGTCAGCGGGGAAGGTACCCCGGATAGCACCAGAGTGTGTACCAGAAACGCCAGCGACAGAGCCAGGGCGATCCGATACTTTGCCGGAAGGCTATTGTTACTGCCGAACTCCAGCATGAATATCAGATTGCTCCAGCTTGCCTAACAGGATTACGCGGTTTTCGTGCGCAATGAACCGACGACGGCATCCAGCGCCCGATCAATCAGCGCGCCCTGTTCCAGCAGGGTCAGCCGGCCGCGCCGCATTTCGTGGGCCAGTTCAACCCGCGTTTTTTCAATGACCTTCAGGCCCATACGGTTGACAAAGACAAAGCAGTCCGCTTCTTCAATAATGGCGGACAGTTTGCATCGGAAGCTGGCGCCGTTAACCAGGCGAAACTCAACCCAGTTGCCGATCTCAATGCCATCGATCTGTACGATGTACTCGGCGATGGCTGCGTCTTCCGGCAAATGCTCGGTCTTGCCCACGCCCTTGGGTGGAATCCCGGGCGCGGCGTTTTCCGGTACCTCTTCTCTGGTTTCCATACTGGAGCTGGTGCGGAAAGCTTCGGCCAGCTCATGCTTCATCTGCCCCATCATGTCGTCAAGGTTCGAGGCATTGTAGGAAACCTCTTCGAGGCCGGCCCTCAATGCCTTGAGAAGCCCGGGCACCACGCGAACCCACTGATCCCGCTCGGCGTCTTCCTGATGAGGGTGCAGGCACCAGATCAGGTCGTCGACCACTTTCACGCTCTCCTGCCAGCGGTGCTCCACGTCGTCGCGCAGGTAGGCGAGGAACATCACCCGGCTCCAGCCATTCACCAGGATACTGTGCACCGGTTCCGGCAGACGGTAGCGCGCCACTTTTTCCTGCAGAACCTGATCGACGGTTTCCTGCGCCTTCTGGGACTTGATCCGGCCTCGCTCGGATTCTCTCGTGCGCTGCTCGACCAGCGAGGCTTTGCGGTTTTCCCGTGCCAGGAACTCTTCGAATTCATCATTCAGGCTTTCAAACAGCGTCAGGTCGCCGTCAAATTCGTTGAGAATGCGCTGCACGATACTGTGAATTTTGTCGTAGAGCTTGTCCCGGGACTTCTCGTCACTGCTGCTCCAGCCAATGCCGGCCCGGGCCAGTGAGTTCAGCAGCTTCCGGGCAGGGTGCGTGGCCTTGCTGAAGAAGCTCTTATCCTTGATAACAACCTTTAATATTGGGATCTGCAAGCGGCTGATCAGCACCTGAACCGGCGCGGACAGGTTGTAGTCGTCCAGGATGAATTCAAACAGCATGGATACGAGGTTGATCAGGTCCTCGTCCATTTCCTTCAGGGCCGGCTTCTTGCCGTCGTGAGTATCGGCCTGGGCGAGGATCTGCTCGATGAGCGCTCTCAGGTCAATGGTTAAGGGTTCGCCTTCGCTGAGATTCTGTCCCGCATCGACCCGGGTGGTGCCATAGGGCAGTGCGCTCAGCAGACTGACCAGTTCGTTATCACCGATGATGTGGGCGCCGGGGTCAATCTGTCTGGCTGGGATGCCGGCGTTTGCCCGTTGCAGGGCCAGCATTTGCCGGATCTGTTCAAACACGGCACTGCTGCGGGTGACATCGTTCTGGCCGGTGCCCTGTGGCGGTGTTGCAGTGTGGTTATCGTGCTCACCCGCAGTACCCGGCGCGGTGTCGTGTTGCTTGCCGCTTTTGCCGTGGTAACGGAAGTTGGGAATGATGCCGGCCTGGACAAGAATTCGGTTGGCTTCGTCGAGTAGCATGCCCAGGTTGGACACCACGTAGCGGTCGAATTGCTTGAGCAGGATCAACCGTTCGCGAATCTGTATTTCCAGGGCCTGTATCGCTTCCGTAAAAGCACTGCACAGGTGCTCTGGCGCCATGGGGTTAACCGGGGACTCTTCAGTGGCTCCGGAGTACACCTGGCTGAAACGGGTCTGGAGTTGCAGCAACGGCCCCTGAAAGTGCGCCTTTGCCTTGGTGATCATGGCATTGAGAGCGACCTGTTCTTCGAGGTCATCGTCACCAACCAGAGACAGGCTCTCGGAGTTGCTCTGTTGGCTGAGGGTCTCTTCCTGTATTGGCCCGGTGTAGGGCGGGTTGGCAAAAAACTGGGAAACGGTGTTCTGGAAATGACGTTCCACGCCCTTGCGCTTGATGCGGATTTCACGCATCGCCTCGAAGTAGCGGTTCTGCTCGTTATTGCTGCGGGCGTTGTTGGCCAGCTCGAACAGGGAATCGTCGACGGCGTCAAAGGCGCCTTGCAGCAAATCACCCAGCCCGGCAACAACGGTATCCCGGATGCGTACAACCTCCGCCGGGACCGGCTTGTGACTGCCCGCCTCCCGGTGCTCCCGGAGGTAATGTATGCCGGACTGCTTGTTCATGGCCAACTCCTGTTCACGCCTCAACCGGATACATGACCGAGCTTGAATATCAGTGTTTTCGTTATCGGTTAAAGTTACCGCATTTTCGCTAACGTTAACATGAACAAATGCTAACCTGAGAGTGTTTTCAGAAATCCATCTTCAGTGTTGGTGTCGGCGGAGAGGTGGTCAAGCGGCGGGTTAAATTTTGATCTTTCAAGCCCGGGACTGGCTATAACCCGACGGTCTAACGCCGGGTGCCGGGGTGGTTGCCTCAGCCCAGTGACCTCGCGCGTTTTTTGCGCTTTTTGGGGTGAACGATCGCTGCTTTCACAACGTTGTCCTTGATCTGGAGTACCTCCACCCGGTGGCCGTCGACTTTCAGGCAGACGTTGGTTTCGGGAATGTTTTCCAGGGTTTCGGTAATCAGGCCATTGAGTGTTTTCGGGCCAGAGGTCGACAGTTTCCAGCCCAGCGTCTTGTTGATCGTGCGAACGGCGGTGGCGCCGTCGATAATAAAGGTGCCGTCGTCCTGGGGAATGATATCCGGGCTGGTGGCGGAGTAGTCGGTGGTGAAGTCGCCGACAATCTCTTCCAGGATGTCCTCCAGGGTGGCCAGGCCCAGCACGTCACCATATTCATCCACCACGATACCGAAGCGGCGCTTGCCTTTCTGGAAGTTGATGAGCTGGGTATTGAGCGGCGTACTTTCCGGAATGAAGTAGGGCTCCTGGCACAGTTGCATGATCATGGCCTTGTTGATGTCTTCCTGCAGCAGCAGCTTTGAGGCGTTGCGAAGGTGCAGAATGCCCTGGATGTTATTGACGTCACCTTTGTAGACCGGCAGCCGCGTATGCTGGCTGCTTCTGAGCTGGCGCAGGATAGTGTCGGTGTCATCGTCCAGGTCGATACCCGAGACCTCGTTGCGGGGCACCATGATGTCGTTCACGGTCACCTTTTCCAGGTCCAGAATGCTGACCAGCATGTCCTTGTGCTTGGATGGAATAAGGGCGCCGGCTTCATTGACCAGCGTCCTCAGCTCTTCCCGGCTGAGGTGGTCGCTGGCGGCGTCATCGGGGGAAATGCGGAGCAGTTTGAGGATGGCGCCGGTGAACAGGTTGACGGCCCAGACGACCGGATACAGGATTTTCAGCAGCGGCCCCAGCACGTGGCTGGCCGGAAAAGCCACTTTTTCCGGGAACAGGGCGGCCAGGGTTTTGGGTGTCACCTCGGCAAATATCAGGATGACGATGGTCAGTACCACGGTAGCGACGGCAATACCCGCGTCGCCCCAGATCCGGATGGCGATAACCGTGGCGATGGAGGAGGCAAAGATGTTGACAAAATTATTGCCAATCAGAATCACGCCAATCAGTTGGTCGGTTCTCTGAAGCAGCCTCTGTGCTCGCCTGGCACCGCGATGGCCGGTTTTTGCCATGTGTTTGAGGCGGTACCGGTTCAGCGACATCATGCCGGTTTCGGAACTTGAGAAAAACGCCGACAGCAGGATCAGCCCGGCGAGAATGACAAACAGCGCAGTCAGCGATGTTTCGTTCAAAAGAGGTGTCCTTATATGGCCGACAAGGTGCGAAAATAGGGCGTGATCAAGCCTGGTGTCAAGCAGAGGCGGTGATTGTCATCCGCCTCTCTGGAAAACCAGCTCGAGGGCGAACTTGCTGCCGTAGAAGGCCAGCATCAGGAGAAGGCAGCCCGCCAGTGTCCAGCGGCTGGCGGTGATGCCTCGCCAGCCCTTGGTGTAGCGGCCGACCAGGAGAGCGACGAAGACCAGTAAGGAAAGCAGGGAAAAGACGGTCTTGTGTGCGAGGTCCTGAGCGAACAGATCTTTGACAAAGAGGGCGCCGGTCACAATTGCCAGGATCAGCATCACCACCCCGGCCCAGACCATTTCGAACAGCAGGGATTCCATGGTTTGCAGGGGCGGCAAGTTGCGGACCAGCAGGCTGTTGTAGTTGTGTTTGAGCTGGCGGTTCTGGAAATAGAGCAGGGTGGCCTGGATAGCAGCGAGTGTGAACAGGCTGTAGGCGGTGACCGACAGGGCGATGTGCGAGAGCATCCCGTAGCTTTCGTCCGACACCAGCCGTGACGGGGTGTGGGTAATCAGGGCCATGATAATGGTCAGGCCCGCCAGCGGGTACACGCCCAGAAACAGGTTTTGAACGGGTTTTCTCAGGTTGAGGCCCAGCAAAAGGAACACGATGAACCAGGCGATCAATACGGAGCTTTTGAAAAAGCCGAAATCGAAGCCGCCGTCATGGTGGACGGTTTCGGCGATCAGCAGGCCATGGCTGGTCAGGGCCAGTACACCGATCAGGGTGGTGATGGCCAGGCTGCTGCTGACCCGGCCCCGGAAATGGAGCGCCTGCAGCGCGGTCCCGACGCTGTATAAAAAGAGAGAGGTAACCGCGAGAATCAGCGTTCCCATGACGTCCTTATTCACCACTAATGAACGGGGGATCGGTGGTTCTGATCACCGATTTGACCGGGCTGGTCGTTTCAGGGCGATAGTCTGGTTATAATGTCGCGATTATGCAACTGGAATCAAGGAGCCGGACCCGGCTCGGAGATCATTGCATTCCATTTATCCGGGGTACGGAAGAGCAGCATGTTTGAGAACCTCCAAGACCGACTTTCCGGTAGCCTGCGCAAGATTTCCGGTCAGGCGCGGCTCACCGATGACAATATAAAGGATACACTCCGCGACGTTCGGATGGCTCTGCTGGAGGCCGATGTCGCACTGCCGGTTGTCAAGGACTTTGTGGAAAGTGTCCGGAACCGGGCCATTGGCCAGGAGGTGCAGCGCAGCCTGACGCCGGGGCAGGTCTTCATCAAGGTGGTTCAGCAGGAGCTGGAGCGGGTGATGGGTGAGGGTAATGAGTCCCTCAACCTGTCGGTGCAACCGCCGGCGGTGATCATGATGGCGGGTCTGCAGGGTGCAGGTAAAACCACCACGGTGGCCAAGCTGTCCCGTTTCCTCAAAGAGCGCCAGAAGAAGTCGGTCCTGGTGGTGAGTGCCGACGTCTATCGTCCGGCCGCTATCCGTCAGTTGGAAACCCTGGCGGGCGAGGTTGGCGTCGAGTTTTTCCCGAGCACGGCGGATCAGGATCCCGTGGCGATTGCCGAAGGCGCCATTGCCGCCGCCCGCAAGAAACACGTGGATGTGGTGATTCTGGATACCGCGGGCCGCCTGCACATCGATGACCAGATGATGGGCGAGATCGGGCGACTGCACAAAGCCGTGAACCCGGTAGAGACCCTGTTTGTGGTTGATGCCATGACGGGTCAGGATGCCGCCAATACGGCAAAGGCCTTTAACGACGCTCTGCCACTGACCGGTGTCGTGCTCACCAAGACCGACGGTGACGCCCGCGGCGGTGCCGCGCTCTCGGTGCGTCACATCACCGGTAAGCCGATCAAGTTCCTGGGTGTGGGTGAGAAGTCAGACGCGCTCGAGCCTTTCTATCCGGATCGGGTGGCCTCCAGGATCCTTGGCATGGGTGACGTGCTCTCCCTGATTGAGGAGGCTGAGCGCAAACTGGACCAGAAGAAGGCCCAGAAGCTCACCAAAAAAATCAAAAAAGGCAAAAGCTTTGATCTTGAAGACTTCCGGGATCAGCTTCAGCAGATGAAGAGCATGGGTGGCATTGGCGGCCTGATGGACAAGCTCCCGGGCATGGGGCAGATGGCCCAGATGGCGCAGCAGCAGGTCAATGACAAGTCCATGGGACAGATGGAGGCCATTATCTGCTCAATGACGCCCAAGGAGCGCCGCTATCCGGATGTGATCAACAACTCCCGGAAGCGCCGCATCGCGACTGGCTCCGGTAGCCAGATCCAGGACGTGAACCGTCTGCTCAAGCAGCACAAGCAGATGCAGAAAATGATGAAAAAGTTTGGCAAAAAAGGCGGTATGGCGAATATGATGCGAGGCCTTGGTGGTATGATGCCGCCGGGCGGTGGTGGCGGAGGAATGCCACCCTTTGGCCGTATGTAAAAAGCCTTACGCGGAAAACCGGGAAACAACGGGTTTCCCTGTTTTCTTTGGCGCTTTTTTAGCATAGAATAGCGCCCCTTTCGAGTATGGGTCTTCGCGTCAGCTGTGATTTGGCCGGCGTGAATCGTACAAAGTTCGTTCAACAGAACAGGATATTGGTTAAATGGTAACAATCCGTTTGGCTCGCGGCGGCTCCAAGAAGCGCCCGTTCTATCATCTGACAGTCACCGACAGCCGCAAATCCCGCGACGGTCGTTTTATTGAGCGCGTCGGCTTCTTTAACCCGATCGCCCGTGGCGGTGAGGAGCGTCTGCGCGTTGACCGTGATCGTGTGAACTTCTGGGTGAACCAGGGTGCACAGACCAGCGATCGCGTTGCCCAGCTGCTGAAGGCTGCTGAGTAAGGTTATACTGACGCCGGGGTTGTTGGCATGACACAGAATTCGCAGGAAACTGTGATCGGCCGGATTACCTCGGTGTTTGGGATCAAGGGGTGGCTAAAGGTTTACTCCTACACGGATCCGAAAGAGGGAATACTGAGCTATCCGGACTGGACTCTTGATCTGGATGGCAAGCGGTTTCCCGCCAAGCTTGAGGAGGGTCGTCGCCAGGGGCAGGCGATTGTTGTCAGGCTTCGGGGTGTTGATGATCGTGACCTGGCGCTTACCTACTGCGGTGCCGACGTCAAGGTGTCCACCGCTGAACTGCCGGATCTCCCGGAAGGGGAGTTCTACTGGTTCCAGTTGGAAGGGCTTGATGTGGTTACGGTGGATGGTGAGTGCCTGGGGCATGTGCACCACCTGATAGAGACAGGTTCCAACGACGTCCTGGTGGTGCGTGCCACCCCGGGCTCGATTGATCAGCGTGAGCGACTGATTCCCTATCTTCCGGACCAGGTGGTTCGGGAAGTGGATATCGCCGGGCATCGTATGGTCGTCGACTGGGATCCGGAGTTCTGACGGGTGTGGATTGGCGTTGTCAGTCTGTTTCCCGACATGTTTGGTGCGGTAACGGAATACGGGATTACGGGTAGGGCCGCCCGGGCGGGTCTGCTGACCTTCCGGAGCTGGAATCCCCGTGACTTCACCCACGACCGTCACCGCACAGTGGATGACCGGCCCTATGGGGGCGGTCCCGGTATGCTGATGAAAATTCAGCCCCTCCGGGACGCCATTCATGCGGCTCGGGAGTCGGCGCCCGGCAAGGCCTGCGTCGTTTATCTCTCGCCTCAGGGCGAGACCCTGAATCAGTCGGTTGTTGAGTCGCTTGCGGCCGAAGAACAACTGATTCTGGTGGCAGGCCGGTACGAAGGTGTTGATGAGCGCCTGATATCGACGGAAGTCGATCGGGAAGTGTCGCTGGGTGACTTCGTGCTCTCCGGTGGCGAGGTGGCAGCCATGGCTGTCATTGATGCGGTTACACGCCTCATCCCCGGAGCGCTGGGTCATGCGCAGTCGGCGGAGCAGGATTCGTTTGCCGACGGTTTGCTGGATTGTCCGCACTACACCCGGCCAGAGGTCTACGAAGGTCAGGCGGTGCCGGATGTTTTATTGGGCGGTCACCATGATCAGATCCGGCGTTGGCGACTGAAGCAGTCGTTGAGGCGAACCCGGCAGCGACGTCCCGACCTGTTGGAAAAGCGGGTGCTTACGGATGAAGAGCGAGCGCTGCTGGAAGAGATTTTGAACGAACCGGGTGCCTCTGAGTGATCAGGGCATTAACAGATTGGGTATCAGGAGCATTACGATGAGCGGCAAGAACAACATCATCAGTCAACTTGAAGCAGAACAGATGACCAAGGAAATCCCTGCGTTTGCGCCGGGTGATACCGTGGTTGTTCAGGTTCGCGTAACTGAGGGCAACCGTGAGCGTCTGCAGGCGTTCGAAGGTGTTGTCATCGGCAAGCGTAACCGTGGCATGAACTCCTCCTTCACCGTGCGCAAGATTTCTTACGGTGTCGGCGTTGAGCGTACGTTCCAGAGCTTTTCCAAGCTGATCGACAGTGTCAGCGTGAAGCGTCGTGGCGATGTGCGTCAGGCCAAGCTGTACTACCTGCGCGACCTGTCTGGCAAGGCAGCTCGTATCAAGGAAAAGCTGGGCTGATCAGCCACTGGCTGAACACCAGGTTCAAAAAAGGCAGCCCCGGGCTGCCTTTTTTGCGTCTGACGATGACCGCTTGAGCGGCATGGGAGGCAAGCATGACGTGGCACGTGGTGTGAATGATTCCCTATGAGTAAGCCCCTATGAGACCGGAAGATGACGAGGTTATTGCCCGTTTTACCGACGCTGTCTGGCTGGAGGATGGCCTGGGGGAGAAAACGCGGCAGGCCTATCGCAGTGATCTGGCGCGTTTGGCTGAGTGGCTGGAAGCCCGACCCGGTGCGCCCTTGCTGGTCAATGTGCGGAGGGAGGATTTGCTTGCCTGGATGTCCCGGGGGCTGGCCGACGGACTCAAAACCTCCACGGCGGCACGCCGCCTCTCAGGCATCCGCCGGTTTTACCGGTTTCTGCTCCGTGAAGGGGTGATTGCGGAGGATCCGACGTTACGCATTGACAGTCCCCGGCTGCCCCGGAAACTACCCGATTCGCTGACCGAAGCCGAAATCGACGCGTTGTTGGCGGAGCCTGACCCGGCGCTGCCCATTGAGCTGCGGGACAAGGCCATGCTGGAAATTCTTTACGGCTGTGGCCTGAGGGTATCTGAGCTGACGGGCCTGCGGGTGGATCAGGTGAACCTTCGCCAGGGTGTGGTCCGAATTATGGGTAAAGGCGGCAAGGAGCGGCTGGTGCCGCTCGGAGAGGAAGCGGTGGACTGGCTGATCCGGTATGTGAAAGAGGCTCGTCCGGAATTGCTGAAGGGGCGTTCCTGCGATGCCCTGTTTCCGGGCAACCGCCCCGAAGCCATGACCCGCCAGACCTTCTGGCACCGCATCAGGCACTACGCCCAGCGAGTGGGTATCCGCAAGCACCTGTCGCCTCACACTCTCCGGCATGCCTTTGCCACCCATTTGCTGAACCACGGCGCGGATCTTCGGGTGGTGCAGATGTTGCTCGGCCACTCGGACCTCTCGACCACACAGATCTATACCCATGTGGCCCGACAGCGGCTCCAGTCGCTTCACAAGGCTCACCATCCCCGTGGCTGAGGCGGTCTTTTTTGGGTAAGGTACCGTTTTGAACTTTTGCGGTGGGCTCATGTCGCATGATTGTGCCCCCCCCCCCCCCTGAGGCTCGTCGGGAATCTCGCGGGCTGAACTCTCTCACTGGAACAGGTTGGCTGCCGGAATGAATGTAAAGCAGGTTGTAGCGATTATCGGTCTATTGGCCGGGTTGTCAGGCATGTCGGTGGCAAACGCCGGCGAGGCAGAGGATCGGATTGCCAAGCGGCTGACCGAGGCTGTGCCTGGCCTGAAGGTCACGTCGGTCCGGGAATCGGAGGCAAAGGGATTGTACGAAGTCCGGAGCAACAACGGCGATACCATCTACAGTACCGCTGACGGCCAGTATCTGTTCACCGGGGACCTGCTGAAGCTCACCGATGGCGGCATTGCCAACGTCACGGAAGCCGGGCGCGCCGAGCAGCGCCGGGAGCTAATGGCCAGTGCCGGGGTTGAGGATACGATCCGGTTTCCGGCCAAAAACGAGAAAGCCGTGATTGATGTCTTTACGGATATCGATTGCCCCTATTGCCGAAAACTCCACGACGAGGTGTCAGAGCTCAACGAGTATGGCATCACTGTCAATTACTACGCCTTCCCGCGCTCCGGGCCGAATACGCCGTCCTTCAGCAAATACGTATCGGTCTGGTGTGCCGACGACCAGCAATCGGCCATGAACGCCGCCAAAGGTGGCCGCAGTGTGCCTCAGGCCACCTGCGATAACCCGGTTCTTGAGCAGTATCAGTTGGGCGGCCGGATTGGCGTGACCGGCACCCCGGCCATCGTTCTGGAGGATGGAGCCATGGTTCGTGGGTACGTCCCGGCCAGGAAGCTTGCCGAGGGGCTTGGGCTGCTCTGAGTGGGCTGCCGGCCCGGGCTGCGGGCCAAACATTTCCGGACTTTGAGATGCATCCGACACAGGGCTTATTCAGTGGGTCCTGAATCGGTATACTATGCCACTTTATTGCAATCCATCAGCGCCCTTCGGGATCAGAGGTGAGAGTTTGAAAGACGTCAGTGTCGGAATCTGCGGATTGGGAACCGTTGGCGGCGGTACCTTCAATGTCTTGACCCGCAACGCCGCGCTTATTGCGGGTCGTGCCGGTTGTAACATCCGGATCGGCCGGATTGCGAGCCGTCGCCAGCGTGACGATCTGATCCTGGGCGGTGTGCCGTTTACCACGGATATATTTGATGTCGTCAATGACCCGGACATCGACATTGTGGTGGAGTTGATCGGCGGTTATGACACCGCCAAAGAACTCGTTCTGGCCGCTATTCACAAGGGCAAGCACGTGGTGACCGCCAACAAGGCGCTGATCGCCGTGCACGGCAACGAAATTTTCGAGGCTGCCGAGAAAGCGGGCGTGGTTGTCGCTTACGAAGCTGGTGTGGCGGGAGGTATCCCGGTTATCAAGGCTGTGCGCGAGGGTATGGCCGCTAACCGGATCGATTGGATCGCCGGCATCATCAACGGCACCGGTAATTACATTCTCACCGAAATGCGCGCCGGCCGTGAATTCGCGGAAGTGCTGAAAGAGGCACAGGACCTGGGTTACGCGGAAGCAGACCCGACCTTTGACGTCGAGGGCATTGATGCTGCCCACAAGCTGACAATCCTGGCGTCGGCGGGATTTGGGGTGCCGCTTCAGTTCGAGAAGGGTTTCACCGAGGGAATCTCCCAGATTACGCCCTACGATATTGCCCATGCCGAGCTTCTGGGCTATCGAATCAAACATCTGGGTATTGCCCGGCGTCGCGACGACGGCATTGAGCTTCGGGTGCACCCGACGCTGGTGCCACAGAGCCATCTGATCGCTCAGGTGGATGGTGTCCTGAACGCCGTGCTGGTGGACGGCGATGCGGTCGGGCAGACCATGTATTACGGCCCGGGTGCTGGTGATGAAGCCACGGCGTCTGCTGTTATTGCAGACATTGTTGATGTCGCTCGTACGGTGTCTACCGAGAGCAGTCAGCGGGTACCCTACCTGGGATTCCGGCCGGAGGCGATGGAAACGCTCAACGTATTGTCGATGGAGGACGTCCAGTCCGCCTACTACCTGCGCATACAGGCCTTTGATCACCCGGGTGTTCTGGCCAAGATTGCTGCCATCCTGAGCGAGCATGGCATCAACATTGAGTCCATCATGCAAAAGGAATCAGAATTCAAGGATGGCCGTATCCCCGTGATCATCCTGACCCATACCGTTCAGGAGCGGCAGATGAACCTGGCCATTGCGGAAATGGAGGCCCTGGCCGACATTGATGGCAACGTCGTCCGCATCCGCGCCGAAAACTTTAACTGACAGGTACGCACGTGAGATACATCAGTACGCGGGGTGAAGCGCCCGCCCTGGGCTTTGAAGACGTTTTGCTGACCGGGCTGGCCACTGACGGTGGCCTTTATGTTCCCGAATCGCTGCCGCATTTCAGCCTGGAGGAAATCCGGAGCTGGCGGGGGCTGTCCTACAGCGAGCTTGCCTTCAATGTCATGCACCCGTTTGTGGACGATGCCATTCCTGCCAGCGATTTTCGCAAGATGCTGGACGAAACCTACGCAGCGTTCGCCCACAAGGCGGTTGCACCGCTGGTGCAGTTGGACACCAACGAATGGGTGATGGAGCTGTTCCGTGGCCCGACCCTCGCGTTCAAGGATTTTGCCCTGCAGTTGCTCGGCCGCTTGCTGGATTACGTTCTGGAAAAGCGCCAGCAGCACGTGGTGATCATGGGGGCGACCTCCGGCGATACCGGTTCGGCAGCCATCGAAGGCTGTCGCCGTTGCAAGCATGTGGATATTTTTATTCTGCACCCGTATCAGCGGGTGTCAGAAGTCCAGCGCCGGCAGATGACCACCGTCCAGGGTGAGAATATCCACAACATTGCCGTACGCGGCAATTTTGATGATTGCCAGCGCATGGTGAAGGAGAGCTTCGGTAATCAGTCCTTCCTGGCCGGCAAAACCCAGCTGGCGGCGGTAAACTCCATCAACTGGGCCCGGATCATGGCCCAGATTGTGTATTACTTTCATGCCTCGCTGGCGCTGGGTGGTCCGGATCGCAGCATGGCGTTCTCGGTGCCCACCGGCAATTTCGGCGACATCTTTGCCGGGTATCTGGCCAGGAAGATGGGGCTGCCAGTCTCCCAGTTGGTGATTGCCACCAACCGGAACGATATCCTCCATCGCTTCATGAGTGGCAACAAATACGAACAGCACCAGCTTGAGCACACCCTGTCGCCGAGCATGGATATCATGGTGTCCAGCAACTTCGAGCGCCTGCTGTTTGACCTCCATGGCCGTGACGGCCTGGCCGTTAAAGCCCTGTTGGAAAACGCCGCCAAGGGCCCGGTCAGCATCGAGGACTACCGCTGGAAGCATGCCCGCAAACTGTTTGACAGTGACGCGGTGGATGACAAGACCACCTGCGAGACCATTCGCGACATTTATGAACAGAATGAGTACCTTCTGGATCCTCATACGGCGATTGGCGTTCGCGCGGCCCGCAACTGTCGCCGCGATCCGGCGGTACCGATGATCACCCTGGGCACCGCTCATCCGGCCAAGTTCCCGGACGCCGTTGCCGAGTCTGGCCTGAGCGTGGAGCCACCGCTGCCGGCCCACATGGCGGACCTGTTTGAGCGGGAGGAGCGTTACACGGTGCTGGACAACAACATCGCTGGCGTTCAGGAATTTATTGCCAAACACTGGAAGAATACCTGAGCCGGTATGACACCCAAAAAGATCCTGCGTCGCCCTCAGCCGGAATCACTCACTGGCTGGGGGCACAACCTGCCGCCTCTGCTTCGCCGTCTTTACGCCGCCCGCGGTGTCACCTCCGATGACCAACTGAGTTATACCCTGAAACATCTGGCTTCGCCGATGGAGCTCCGCGGTATCGACCGGGCAGTGGCGTTGCTGTCCGAGGCGATTGCCAGCCAGCAGCGGGTCATGATCCTGGGTGACTTTGACGCCGACGGCGCCACCAGCACCGCAGTCGCGATGCTCGGCCTTACCATGCTGGGCCTGAAAAGTATCGACTTCCGGGTGCCCAGCCGGTTTGCGGATGGTTATGGCCTGACTCCCGGCATTATTCATCGGCTGAAGGAAGAGGGCGAGCTTCCGGACCTGATGGTCACCGTAGACAATGGCATTTCGGCGATCGAGGGTGTCAGGGTGGCAAAGGAACTGGGAATCCGGGTGGTCATCACTGACCACCACCTGGCCGGTGAGGCCCTGCCCGACGCTGACGCCATCGTGAACCCCAATCAGCCGGGTTGTCCGTTTCTCAGCAAGAACGCCGCCGGTGTCGGTGTGATGTTTTACGTGCTGACGGCATTGCGCAAGCATTTGCGGGAACAGGGCAGGCTGCCGGAGCCGCAGCCCAACCTCGGCGCACTGCTGGATCTGGTGGCGTTGGGGACCGTAGCGGACGTGGTGCCGCTGGATCACAATAACCGGATCTTCGTGGAACAGGGGCTACGCAGGATTCGCCAGGGCGAGGCCCGTCCGGGTATTCTGGCGCTGCTGGAAGTGGCCGGCCGCGACCACACCGCTATCAGCTCCACCGACCTGGGTTTCGTGGTCGGCCCCCGTCTCAACGCCGCCGGCCGCCTCGACGACATGAGTGTCGGCATTGCCTGTTTGCTGGCAGACAGCCCCGACGAAGCCCGCAGGCTGGCCACGGAACTGGACACCTTTAACCGCGAGCGCCGCACCATTGAAAAAGACATGAAGGCCCAGGCCCAGGACCTGCTGGCGTCCATGTCTCTGGATCTCGCAGGCTTGCCCTGGGGGTTGGCGCTGTACGACCCGGAGTGGCACCAGGGCGTCATCGGCATCCTCGCCGCCCGCATCCGCGAGCAAACCAATCGTCCGACGGTGGCGTTCGCCGCAGACGACAATGGTAAAGACATCAAAGGCTCCGCCCGCTCCATCCCCGGCCTGCACATCCGCGATACCCTGGCGGCTGTGGACGCCCGCCATCCCGGCCTGATGAAAAAGTACGGCGGCCACGCCATGGCCGCCGGCATGACCCTCGCCAGAGAGGACCTGGACACCTTCTGCGAGGCCTTCGATAAAGCCGTGCGGGACACCCTCACGCCTGAGGAACTGGAGGCCGCGATCATCACCGACGGCCCGCTGAACAGCCAGGAGCTTTGCCTCGACACCGCCACCCTGCTCAAGCGCGCTGGCCCCTGGGGTCAGCACTTCCCTGAGCCGCTGTTCGACGGTGAATTCCGCGTGGTCAGCCAGCGCATCGTCGGCGAAAACCACCTCAAACTGGTGTTGCAGCCAACTGACGGTAGCGGCATCGTTGATGGCATTGCGTTCAATACCGGCCCGGAAGTACCGGACTACACCAAGACCGGGGCACGGGTGGTGTACAAGCCGGATGCGAATACGTTCCGTGGGCGGACCAACCTTCAGCTGTTGGTGGATTATCTGGAGCCACTGAATTCCTGATCCAGGGCGAGTTGGCCCAAAAGCAGGCCAAATCCCCTGGCTGATTTACAAACAGAATTCCGGTAGAATTTCGCCTCTGTTTTTACTCACCATTTTCAATAGCGAGTAAGGGTTTCATGGAAATTAATCCCATTGTGACGAAGATTAAAGAGCTTCGTGAGCGCACTGAAGCGCTCAGGGGGTATCTTTGACTACGATCAACGCAGTGAGCGGCTGGTTGAAGTAGAGCGTGAGCTCGAGCAGCCCACCGTCTGGGACGACCCCGACCGGGCCCAGGCCCTTGGCAAAGAGCGGGCCGATCTTGAGCTGATCGTCAAAACGATCGACAACCTCACGTCGGGTCTTGAAGACGCCGAAGGTCTGCTGGATATCGCCGCAGAAGAGGAAGACGAGGGTACCGTGGCCGAGATTCAGTCGGATCTGGACAGCCTGGACGCTGAGTTGGAAAAGCTCGAATTCCGCCGTATGTTCTCCGGCGAAATGGACGCTAATAACGCGTACCTGGATATCCAGGCCGGTTCCGGCGGTACGGAGGCCCAGGACTGGGCCAATATGCTCCTGCGTATGTACCTGCGCTGGGCGGAGCGCCGTGGGTTCAAGGCCGAGATTGTCGAGCTGATGGAAGGTGAAGTGGCCGGTATCAAAAGCGCCACCATCCACATTCAGGGTGACTACGCCTACGGCTGGTTGCGCACGGAAACCGGCGTTCACCGGCTGGTTCGCAAGTCGCCATTTGACTCCGGCAACCGTCGCCACACCTCCTTTTCGTCGGTGTTTGTGTCACCGGAGGTGGACGACAGTTTCGTTATTGAGATCAACCCGTCGGATCTGCGGGTGGATGTCTATCGTGCCTCCGGCGCTGGTGGCCAGCACGTTAACCGGACTGAGTCTGCGGTGCGTCTGACCCACAACCCCACCGGCATTGTTGTGGCCTGTCAGGCTGGCCGAAGCCAGCACCAGAACAAGGACCAGGCGATGAAGCAGCTGAAGGCGAAGCTGTTTGAACGCGAGATGCAGGAGCGTAATGCCGAAAAGCAAAAGGCTGAGGATGCCAAGGCCGATATTGGCTGGGGCAGCCAGATCCGCTCCTATGTGCTGGATGACAGCCGCATCAAGGATCTGCGGACCAAGGTGGAAACCAGCAATACCCAGACGGTACTGGACGGTGACATCGACAAGTTCATCGAAGCCAGCCTGAAGATGGCGCTGTAACCAGCGCTATCTCTACGCCAACCCGGACAACCCCCGATTCCTAGTGAGCCAACATGACTGACCAAACTCAGAATGCCCCACAGCATGAGGACAACAAGCTGATTGCCGAGCGCCGCGCCAAACTGTCAGAGATGCGCGAGCAGGGCAATGCCTTCCCGAACGACTTCCGTCGTGACGCCACCGCCGCTGAACTTCAGGCGAAATACGGTGACAAGAGCAAGGAAGAGCTGGCCGACATGGGTGTTCAGGTGGCTATCGCCGGCCGCATGATGCTCGATCGCAAGGCGTTCAAGGTGGTTCAGGACATGACTGGCCGCATCCAGATCTACGCCTCCAAGGAGGTCCAGAAAGACACCAAACACTGGGATCTCGGGGATATCGTGGGCGTGCGTGGCGTCCTGTGCAAGTCCGGTAAAGGTGATCTATATGTGAGCATGGACGAGTACGTGATGCTCACCAAGTCCCTGCGCCCGCTGCCGGAGAAACACAAAGGCCTGACCGATACCGAAGCTCGTTACCGCCACCGCTACGTGGACCTTATGGTCAACGAAGACAGCCGGCGGGTGTTCTACGCGCGTTCGAAAATCATTAGCGTCATGCGCCAGTACTTCACCGACCGGGAGTTCATGGAAGTCGAGACCCCGATGCTGCAGGTGATTCCTGGCGGTGCCACCGCACGACCGTTCGTGACTCACCACAACGCCCTGGGCATCGACATGTATCTGCGTATCGCGCCGGAACTGTTCCTGAAACGCCTGGTGGTCGGTGGCTTCGAGCGGGTTTTCGAGATCAACCGCAACTTCCGGAACGAGGGGCTTTCCACCCGCCATAATCCGGAATTTACCATGGTGGAGTTTTATCAGGCCTACGCCGATTACAACGACCTGATGGACCTGACCGAAGACATGCTGCGTACCATCACCCAGAAGGTTCTGGGAACCACCACCGTGGTGAATACCCGCACTCTGGCGAACGGTGAGGAAGAGACTGTCGAGTACGATTTCGGTAAGCCCTTCGAGCGCCTGACCGTGGTCGACGCCATTCTGCGCTACAACCCGGACATCAAGGCCGGGCAGTTGGCCGATGACGTCAGTGCCCGCCAGGTGGCGAAGGATCTCGGCATCCACCTGAAGGATGGCTGGGGCCGGGGCAAGGTCCAGATCGAGATTTTCGAAGCGACGGCTGAGCACCGACTGATGCAGCCGACGTTTATCACGGAATACCCGAAAGAAGTGTCACCTCTGGCCCGCTGCAAAGACAGCAACCCGTTCGTGACCGAGCGCTTTGAGTTCTTCGTGGGTGGTCGCGAAATCGCCAACGGCTTCTCCGAGCTCAACGACGCCGAAGACCAGGCAGAACGCTTCCAGGCTCAGGTTGCCGAGAAAGACGCCGGTGACGACGAAGCCATGTTCTACGATGAAGACTACGTGATGGCGCTGGAATATGGCCTGCCGCCCACGGCGGGTGAGGGTATCGGTATCGACCGCCTGGCCATGCTGCTGACCGACTCGCCATCGATTCGCGACGTCATCCTGTTCCCGGCCATGCGCCCGGAGCACAGGGCCGACAGCCGGAAAGACGAGGACTGATCCATGCACCCGGTTGAGGTACTGGCCAACCAGCTCAGGTCTGACCGGGGCTGGAAAGAGCATCTCTCCGAAGAATTCCGTCAGCCCTATATGCAGAGCCTGGCGGAATTCCTCGCCGCCGAAGAGCAGGCCGGCAAAGTCCTGTTCCCGGCCAGCCAGCACTGTTTCAATGCCCTCAATAGCACCCCGCTGGCTAATGTCCGCGTCGTGATTCTCGGGCAGGACCCCTACCACGGCCCCGGCCAGGCCCACGGGCTGTGCTTCTCCGTACGCCCGAACGTGCCAACACCGCCGTCGCTGATCAACATCTTCAAGGAAATCCAGGACGACCTGGGCATCGCCCCACCGGATCACGGCTGCCTGCAACCCTGGGCAGAGCAGGGTGTGCTGCTGCTCAACAGCGTCTTGACCGTCGTCCAGGGCCAGGCCGGTGCCCACCAGGGTAAAGGCTGGGAGACCTTCACCGATAAGGTCATCGAAACCATTAATCGTGAGCGTGAGGGCGTGGTGTTCCTGCTCTGGGGCAGCTACGCCAAAAAGAAAGGCCAGCACATCGACCGCAACAAGCACCGGGTGCTGGACGGCCCGCATCCGTCACCGTTGAGTGCCTACCGGGGCTTCTTCGGGTGTCGTCACTTTTCAAAAGCTAATGCATGGTTGGAACAGAAGGGAAGGTCGCCCGTAAGTTGGCAGCTGCCAAGCAAAGCAGAGTTGATTCAGAGATATAAGAAAAGCTGAGGGAATTCCCACAAGTAGTCTTCGGGATGGGGTCAGGCTCCCAAAACCGTGCGGAGCCATGGATGGCGGAGCCGAGCGTACAGGGAGGTATTCACAGCGTGTTTTGGGAGCCTGACCCCATTCTGAAGACGGGCGGCCAAACTCCCACGAGCAAAAGCAAACTACTGAAGCAACGCCATGGCCGCCTCCATCTGGGCGTTCAGATCTTCCTCCTCGCTCATGTCGATATTCGGATCCAGCCCAAGGCGGCTGAACGCGGAAATGCCCGCCCAGTCCATCTCGGTCCACGGGTGGTCCGAGCCGGCCACCAGCTGCAGATTGGCAATCATCACCAGATCCGCATAATCCGCCGCCGGAACCTCCCGGTTGAAACTGGCGTACTCCAGCGGAACATTCTGAAGCTCCTTCGGGAAATCCCACTTTTTGAGGATGTTCGCCCCGATTTTCGGGTGCAGCTCATCAATCACATTGTCCAGCATGATACTACTGATCTGGATATCCTGATCTTCCACGTAACGCAGAATCGGCAAAACACCGATCAGATGAACCAGGCCCGCGAGGGTTGCCTGGTCTGGCTTGAGCTTCGTGTAGTGCTGGGCCAGCACATGGCAGACGCCGGCAACTTCCGTACTCGTCTGCCAGGTAGCCCGCATCCGCTTGTCGATCATGTCAGAGGTAGCCTGGAACATCTGCTCCATGGCCAGGCCCATGGCCAGATTGCTGGTATAGGCCATGCCGAGGCGGCTCACCGCCATATTCAGGTTCTCAATCGCGCGGCTGCCCCGGAACAAGGGGCTGTTGCACACCCGGATAATGCGTGCGGAAAGGGCGGTGTCATTGCTGATCACCTTCACCAGGTCGATAATTGCCGAATCCTCGGATTGCGCAATATCCCGCACCTGCAGGGCGACTTCCGGGAGCGTCGGAAGAACCAGCTTGTCATTCTCGATGGCGGCAGTCAGGTCGGCTTTGATGGTTTCGGCGATATTCGACATGATGAGTCACAGTCCGCTAGTCAGTAACGAAGAGGATGGTGATCACTGTCCTCTCCTAGAAAATCATATAGTTGAACTACTTTATAGCAAACTTTTCCGGGTTTGCCTGTCAACTTATGTATCCGGTTGTGCACTTTTTTCCCGTTCCGGTACCGCGTAAGGCAATGGCAGCAGACTCAGCCGGGCCTCCGGCATGCCCTCGATGACGAGGGACTCGCCGGATGCATCGTGGCGGATAACGGCCAGGAGTTCACAATGCCCGTCGTCAAAGCGGACAGCGTTCACCAGGTTGCCCACTGAGCGATCACCCGCCAGGAGGGCGGTGCCCGGTGCGGGCGAGCCGGAACCACCGTCGACACCGAGACGAAACAGGCTCTTTTTGAGCTGCCCCAGGAAGTGCATTCGGGCGATCACTTCCTGGCCGGTGTAACAGCCTTTTTTGAAGTGCACGCCATCCAGGTGTTGCCAGTTCAGCATCTGGGGCACAAAAGATTCGCTGGTTTCGGGGCCCAGGGTGGCCACGCCGGCGGAGATGTCGCTGGCGATCCAGTCAGCCAGGGTAATGGTGGGCACATCGCCGGGCTGAGGGGCGTCCGTTCCCGGATGCCAGAGTTCATACCTGGCCAGTCCCTCGGCCGTGGATTCCACGCGGATGAGCAAGCCGGAATCCAGTGCCAGCGTGGCGCCCGGAGCGTCCAGTTCGCTGATGCATGGGCCGCCGATGGCCCGGGCCGCCGCCTCTCCGAGCAGACCGGTCAGGCCACCGTCGGTATCCACCGTCATGGTGGTGCCCCGGAACAGCATCAGGTATTTGCGCAGGTGCGTGGTGATCGGTTCGGCCAGCACCGCGGGCAGGTCCATCAGGATATCGTCGCCATCCCGTACCAGTCGGGTCAGGCAGTAGGTGCGCCCCTTTGGCGTTGCCGCCGCCGCCCTGGGAGAATGCCCGGCAACGACGTCGTCAAGGTTCTGGCTGAACTGGCCCTGGAGGAACTTGTCGGTACCCGGGCCGGACACGCGGGCCAGAACCCGGTTGTGAAGGTGTACCCGGCCGACCGCCGGCCGTTCGCTGTTGGCTGCTGGCTCGGTTGATGTGGCGTTGGTCATGGAAACTCCGAATCGGATGTCAAGGGACTGATGTTTCAGGGCGACCCAGCCTCAGCCACAGCCTGAGTCGGCGAAACGGGTCGTCAGGCACGTTGCTGCCAAACGGGGTACCGGACAGCAGAATAACCGGGTACGACTGAAATCTGGTGCCGGTGGGGCGAAGTTTCAAGAGTGCCAGCCTGGATCCGATGCGGCTGGCGCCGCCCGTTGTGACGGTGACCAACCGGTTATCACCCAGTCTTGCATACAACTGGCCCTCGTCCAGAATGAGTTGTTGCACGGCCTTGCGGCCCGACAGCCTCCCATTCTGGCGATACTGGATCAGGGCTCCCGCCAACATGGGCGGCACGGCCAGGGCCAGCCAGGGCTTGCCGGAGGCGGCAGCCAGCAGGGCAAATGCACCTGCCGCCAGCCACGGCACCGTCGCCAGCAGGCCGACGGCGACCGAAGGCGACAGCGTCAGATCAATCCGGCTGGGCACGGCTCAGAATCAAATCGACCATGCGTTGAAGGTCCGGGTCCTCCGGACGGCTGCGTTGCATGAACCACTCAAACATGTCGGTGTCCTCGCAGCTCAGCAGCTTCTGATACCGTGCCTGGTCCTCCGCGTCCAGGCCCCGATAGGCCTCTTCAACGAAGGGGATCAGCAGTACATCGAGTTCCAGCATGCCCCGGCGGCTGTGCCACCAAAGCCGGTTGAACTCGGAATTGTCGGCGTTTGCAGGCGTGTCTGACATGTCGGTTCCTGTGGCAAGTGAGTCGGTGTCTCCCGTTACGAAGTTCACGGAGATGACGTTCGG
Organism: uncultured Marinobacter sp.; assembly: GCF_946886895.1. Next base: position 203,239 of record NZ_CAMPJO010000002.1, read on the forward strand.
TACGTGGTGGGGACCAGCACAGTATCCCGGGCCTCATTCAGCAAGCCCGGGTAGTCAAGGGTGTAGTGCAGGCCGCGGCTTTCCTTGCGCTGCAGCGCAGAGCAGATGATCAGGTCCGAGACGGTGACCAGGTTACGCAGTTCCAGCAGGTCGTTGGTCACCCGGTAGTTGCTGTAGAACTCGCCAATCTCCCGGGACAGCAGGTCAACCCGGTGCTTGGCCCGTTGCAGGCGTTTGGTGGTGCGCACAATGCCGACATAGTCCCACATGAAGTGCCGCAGTTCGTCCCAGTTATGGGAGATGATAACGTCCTCGTCGGAGTCCCGAACCTGGCTTTCGTCCCAATCCGGTGCTTCCGGAGGCTCGGGAATGTCGGATTCCCGACGGGCTATATCGGCGGCCGCGGCGCGGCCGTATACCAGGCACTCCAGCAGGGAATTGCTGGCCATCCGGTTGGCACCGTGCAGACCGGTGAAGGCGGCCTCACCCACGACGTACAGCTGATTGATGTCGGTACGGGCCCGCTCGTCGCTGACAATGCCCCCGCAGGTATAATGGGCCGCGGGCACCACCGGGATGGGCTGCCGGGTGATGTCGATGCCAAAGCCCAGGCATTTCTCGTAGATCGTCGGGAAGTGGTGGGTGATGAAGTCCGCCGGCTTATGGCTGATATCCAGGTACAGGTGGTCCGCGCCCAGCCGCTTCATTTCATGGTCGATGGCTCTGGCGACGACGTCTCGGGGGGCCAGTTCACCGCGGTTATCGAATCGGTCCATAAAACGGCTGCCGTCGGGCAGTTTCAGTAACCCTCCCTCGCCCCGAACGGCTTCGGTGATCAGAAAGGACTTGGCGTGCGGGTGGTACAGGCAGGTGGGGTGAAACTGGTTGAATTCCATGTTGGCTACCCGGCAACCGGCCCGCCAGGCCATGGCCATGCCGTCTCCGGAAGCACCATCCGGGTTGGTGGTGTAGCGATAGGCTTTGGAGGCACCCCCCGTGGCGATAACGGTAAACCGGGCCCGGAACAGTTCCACGTGATTGTCCTCGAGGTTGAGCATGTAGGCACCGATACACCGGTTGCCCGGCAGCGACAACTTCCGGTTGGTGATCAGGTCCACCGCCACGCGGCCCGAGATCAGTTCGATGTTTGGCCTCGCCTGGGCCTGGGAGGTGAGGGTGGTGGACACCGCATGCCCGGTGGCGTCGGCCGCATGGATAATGCGCCGATGGCTGTGGCCACCTTCCCGGGTCAGGTGGTACTGGGCGTCGTTGTTCCGGGTGAAGTCCACGCCGGAGTCGATCAGCCAGTCGATGCTTTCCTTGCCATGCTCAACCGTGAAGCGCACGGCATCCTCGTGACACAGGCCCGCGCCAGCGTCGAGGGTGTCCCGGATGTGATTCTCCGTGGTGTCCTGGCCATCCAGTACCGCGGCAATCCCACCTTGCGCCCACAGAGTGGCGCCACTGGAGATGTCGGCCTTGCTGACCACGCACACCTTAAGGTGTTGCGGCAGATTCAGCGCAACCGTGAGACCGGCCGCGCCGCTGCCGATAATGAGGACATCGTATTCATGGGACTGTGGCATTGGGTCGTTTTCGCAGGCCATACTATGGACGTGTATTGAACTAAACTTTACGCTTGCTGTCTATTTGCCCTGACGAGGTGAGCCGCCTTCGGGGCGGCGTCACTGTCTCCATGAACGGACGCCGGGCAGCAGCATGACTCAACGAAATGTCGTACAAGCCGGCCAGTTGGCCATAAAAACAGGGAATTCCGGCACACCGTCCATGACTCCTGACACAGACCAGAGACAAGGTGAACAGCCCGACAGCCAGACCGATCTGCAACTGGTTCGCAAGGTTCGCAACGGCGATCGCGCCGCCTTTGATCTTCTGGTGGTGAAGTACCAGTCACGGGTGGCGTCCATTATCAGCCGCTACGTGTACGACAGCCAGGAGGTCATGGACCTGACCCAGGAAACCTTCGTGAAGGCGTTCCGGGCGGTGGAGCGGTTCCGGGGTGACAGTGCTTTTTATACCTGGCTCTACCGGATTGCGGTCAACACCGCCAAGAATTTCCTGGAATCCCGGGGCCGCCGGCCCCAGGGGAGTGCGGACTCCGCCGAAGCCGAGAACTTTGACGACGGCAGCCGGTTGCGGGATACCGCGTCGCCTGAGCGTCTGCTACAGCGCGATCAACTCCAGAAAGCGCTGACCGGCGCCATTGCGCAGTTGCCGGAGGAGCTGCGATCGGCGTTCCTGTTGCGCGAGTATGACGGCCTCAGCTATGAAGACATTGCACGGATTCTCGAATGTCCGATCGGGACCGTCCGTTCGCGTATTTTCCGGGCCCGGGATTCGGTGGATCGCCACCTGGGACCCTTGCTCAATCATTCCGTGACGTAATTGAGGTTGCCTCCCATGGATGATCGTCTCAGAGAAACATTGTCTGCCATGATGGACGACGAAGCCGATGAACTGTCGGTGCGTCGCCTGTTGTCCCACGAGCGCCAGCACGAGGTTCGAACCCAGTGGCAGCGATGGCAGGACATCCGTGACCTGATGCACAGCAGCCATTCGCCAGCGGGCGATGTGGATGTGAGTGCGGCGGTGCGCGAGGCTCTGGATGGACGGGCACAGCCGTCGGTGCCGAGTGATGACAGCCGCCGGTCCGTCAGTCGCTGGCACTGGCCCGCTGTTGCCATGGTGTCCATGGCGTTGCTGGTGGGGTTTGGTGCGGGTGCGGGCTGGGATGCCAGTGAATCCGGACCGGCCGCCCCGGTGGTCGCGGCAACCTCTGCCGGCGACGCGCAAGAAAGCGAGATGCCGGAAGTGGCCCTGCAAGGGCTGGACGACGAGCAATGGGCGCAGATGAGCCAATATCTTCTGGAACATGCCCAGCACAGCAGTGTCGGGGCAGGGCGCGGCTCGGTGGGTTATGCCCGGCTGGCGAGTGCCAGTGGCAGTGGATACTGAAATGGTGCCGCAGGCATGAAAGAGGACAATCCAGTTATGGCAAAAGCAGGCTTGTTGCCGGTCGTTGCCGCCGCCATTGTACTGGCATCGCTGTCGACGGTGGTCACGGCGAGCGAGACCAGTGCAACCGACTGGCTGGAACGTATGGGGTCGGCGATCAACAACACGTCCTATCGGGGCGTCTTTGTCTATACCCGTGGGCAAACCGTGCATTCCATGCAGATCGCTCACCGGTTTGAGGATGGCATGGTGCAGGAGCGGTTGGTGCTGCAGGACGGTGGCACCGGCGAAATTGTCCGCCGGGGCATGAACGTGGTGTGTGTGCTGCCGGAGCGTGGCAGGGTTCGACTCAACGAGGTGATCCCGTCAGGCCCCTTTGCCAAAGCCTCGACCAGCCAGGTAATGCCGGTGGGTCGCTGGTATCACACCGAACTCAAGGGAGAGGGCCGCGTCGCTGGCTATGAGGTGGTGATGATCTCTCTGACGGCCCGGGATGAACACCGTTACAGTCATCGTCTATGGCTGGAAAAGTCCACGGGACTGCTGGTAAAGAGCAACGTCCGGGAAGCGGACGGGGATGTTCTGGAACAGTTCCAGTTTACCAGCCTGCAAATCACTGATGATATTCCGGACAGTGAATTCGAGATTCGCATGGAAGGCAAGCAGCTCTCTCGGACCCTGGATAAAAACAGCGGTCGCAAAAACACCGGCAAGTCATCGTCTCCCGCGTCCGGGCGGACGAGTGGCTGGACGCTTGGCTGGCGGCCGGACGGGTTTGTGCCGGCGGCAACACCACGGGCTGGCGAAGGCCGTGCCGTCGCTTTTTCCGATGGCTTGGCGGCGTTTTCGGTGTTTGTTGAGCCGGCTGGCCGGGTCGAGATGCCTACAGGGGTCTCACGCATTGGCGCAACCACGGTATACATGCGACGCCTGGAGCAGGGAAACACTGGTTTCCTGGTGACCATTGTCGGGGAGGTGCCGCCGGAAACGGCGCGTCGGGTGGCTGAGTCCGTCGAGGTGGATCCGGCGTTCGCCCTCGGTGGTGACAAACCGTGATTACGGAGACCGGGCGAGTTGTGGCTGAAAAAGGCAACCGGGTCTGGGTCCGGACCATCCGGGCCAGTGCCTGTCAGAGTTGCGCGGCGCGCAGTGGTTGCGGCCAGAGAGTGCTGGCCACCGCAACCGGCGGGCGAGCCAACCAGGTGCTGGTGGCAAACACCGTGGGAGCCCGGGTCGGTGACGACGTGACCATCGGTATTGATGAACAGGCGCTGTTGGGTGCCTCGCTGATGGTCTACGCCCTGCCGCTGGTGTTGATGGTTCTGGCAAGCATTGCCGGCCACCAACTGTCAGAAGGCAGCGACCTGTTTGCCATGGCCGGCGCAGCCATCGGGCTGGCGACGGGATTCCTGGTCAGCAGACAGTGGCAGCGGCGCTCCGGTGCGGGCTTTGAGCCGAAACTGGTTCGGGTCAACCGGATCAGCGCTGAAACCTGCCAATAAAGCCTACGGATTTGTAAGTTGAAAATTCATTTCGCGATCTCAACACTGGGGTATCAGCAAGAGGTCACAGGGGGTAAAACATGTCGGAAATAACAACGGTTGCTCAACGTTCGCTGGTTCATCGCGTTTGCAGAACGCCGGGTGCCCTGCTGGGGATGTTGGCTATCGTTCTGCTGTCAGGCTGGAGCCAGATTACCCTGGCCCAGGGGCTGCCGGACTTTACCGAACTGGTGGAGGAGAATTCCAGTGCTGTGGTGAACATCAGCACAACCAGCGTTCCCGATCGTGCCGGCACCAGCGGGCCGGGCATGCCGTTTAATGAGCGACAGTTGGAACAGTTGCCCGAGTTTTTTCAGGACTTCTTCCGCGGGCCCAGGTCGCCTTACGGAGGACCTGGAGGACCTGGAGGGCCAGGGTCGGCCCAGCCTCGCCATTCCATGGGGTCCGGATTCATCGTCTCCTCAGACGGCTATGTGCTGACCAACAATCACGTGGTTGAAGGTGCGGATGAAATCACGGTACGCCTGAGCGACCGTCGGGAATTGCCTGCCAAGCTGGTGGGCACGGATCCGCGCTCGGATATGGCGGTTCTGAAAATCGAGGGCGGCGAAGATCTGCCCGTGGTCCAGATTGGCAGTTCCCGTGATCTGGAAGTGGGCGAGTGGGTATTCGCCATCGGCTCACCCTTCGGTTTTGACTACACTGTGACGGCGGGAATTGTCAGTGCCCTGGGGCGCTCGCTGCCTTCCGAGAACTATGTGCCATTTATCCAGACTGATGTGGCGATTAATCCGGGCAACTCCGGTGGCCCCCTGTTCAATCTGGACGGCGAAGTGATCGGTATTAACTCCCAGATCTATACCCGTTCCGGTGGCTTCATGGGGGTTTCCTTTGCCATCCCCATTGACGATGCCATGAACGTGTTCCGTCAGATACGAGACAAGGGGAGCGTGTCCCGTGGCTGGCTGGGTGTGCTGATTCAGGAGGTCAATCGGGACCTGGCAGAGTCGTTTGGCCTTGAGCGTCCGCGGGGCGCCCGGGTTGCCGAAGTCATGGAAGGCTCTCCGGCTGCGCAGGCGGGGCTGCAGGCCGGCGACATCATCCTTGAATACGGTGGTGAAGAGGTTCGCCTGTCGTCCGATCTGCCGCCGATGGTAGGCCGGACGCCTGTTGGCGAGACGGCGCAACTGACCATTCTCAGGAGTGGCCAGGAAATGCTGCTCGGTGTCAAAATCGGCAAGCTGCCAGAAGAAGGCGGCAGCCCGGCAGTGGCGCCTGAGCAGGGCGGTGGTTCGTCGGTGGAGCCCCTGGGCATGACCGTTGAGCCGTTACCGGCTGAACTGGCTGGCTCCCTCGGTGTCAGTGGCGGTGTGCTGGTGACCAATGTGGTTCGTGGTCCGGCCTTCGAGGCGGGCATTCGTCCCCGGGACGTAATCACGGAAATCAACCGAAAGCCGGTGTCTTCAGTAGAGGCTTTCCGGGACGTTGTCAGCGGACTGCCTGACGACCGGGCGGTATCCGTGAGGATTGTCCGGGAAGGGCGTGCCCTGTACCTGGTGATGAAGCCCTGATCCGGCCGCAAATACCGGAGTGACTGACAGAGCCCCCGAAGGTGTGACAAACGACACCTTCGGGGGCTTTTGTTATACTGGCGTCCAAACATAATAATCGTGGCCATGGAACGGACCGGATCAGACAATGAACAGAAAGGATCTCCCCCTCCGAAAACTGCTGGAACTCCGCAACGCCTGGGTGGCCTGGCTGGTATTTTTTGTTGCCATCGCGGTGACGGCGACCCTGTGGCAGGTTTCCATCCGGCTGGTGGAAGATCGCACCAAAGCCCGTTTCCGCACCCAGTCGCTGCAGTTGAAGACCGCGATAGAAGAGCGCCTCCTGAACTATGAGCAGGTGCTGGCCGGCAGCGCCGGGTTGTTTGCGGTGGCTGGCGACGTCTCCCGGGACGAATGGCGTGAGTACATCGACAAGGTCGATATCAACCGGTATTACCCGGGTATCCAGGGCATTGGTTATGTGCGACGGATTGGCGTCCGTCAGATGGCGGATCATATCTCGTCGGTCCGTGGCGAAGGTGTCCATGACTATCTGGTACGTCCCCTGGGAACCGGTCCCTATTACTATCCGATGGTCTACCTGGAGCCAGGGACCGAGCGTAATCGCCGGGCCCTGGGCTATGACGCCTTCAGCGACCCGATTCATCGCACGGCGATGGAAAAGGCTCGAGACGAAGCCGTACCGACCGTGACCGCCAAGGTGGTGCTGGTCCAGGAGGAACTGGCGGAAGACCAGGCCAGCTTCCTTATGTACTACCCGGTGTATCAGGGTGGAACCATTCCGGACATTCGGGCCGAGCGGCGGATGATGCTGGCGGGTTATGTGTTCAGTGCGTTCCGGATGAATAATCTTCTGGACGGGATTGTCGGGCTGATCTCACCGTTTCTGGATGTCCGTATCTACGACGACGGTGTCATTGCCCGCGATAACCTGATGTACGGCTCCAATCTTGGCTCGCTGGACAACGAATTCAGCTTTGAAATGAGCCAGACCGTCAGTCATGGCGGTCGAGACTGGCTGCTTCAGACCCGCTCGACACCGGCGTTCGATTACCTGGCATCGGACCCGCGCCCCCCCATCGTTCTCGGTTGCGGCCTGGTCATTAGTGTGTTGCTTTTCCTGTTTGTGCTGGCATTGATCCGGTCACGGCTGATGGTCCAGATCGGTGCCGGCCGCTACCGCGCCATCACCGAGGGTGCCGCCAATGTCACTCTGGTGATGGACCGCCTGGGGCAACCGCTTTACGCCAGCCCCTCAAGCTTCGATATCCTCGGGTTTGATCCGGATAAGGTCCATTCGCTGACGTTTGAGAGCCTGGTGCACAACGACGACTGGCCGCAACTGCAACAGGGTTTCGACCGTGCTGTGAAAGCGCCGGGCAAGCAGATGCCGGTTATCCGCGCCCGAATTCGCGATGCCGGAGGTGAATGGCGCGATATGGAAGGTACCTACACGGCGATGCTGTCGGTGCCCGGGGTCAATGGTGTGGTGCTCAGCCTGCGGGATCTGACCCAGTTGAAAGCGGCTCAGTCCGAGCTGCAGCGGTTGGCCTTCTATGATCCGCTTACCGGGCTTGCCAACCGCCAACTGTTCCGGGACCGGCTCAGTCATGTGGTGCGCCGCAGCCGCCGTAGCGGCGAGCCGGCGGCGTTGATGTTTCTGGACCTGGATGGTTTCAAACGCATCAATGACACGCTGGGACACGACGCCGGAGATGAACTGCTGTCCCAGGTTGCCCAGTGGCTTGAAGGCTGTGTGCGGGAAGAGGACTCGGTGGCGCGCCTGGGAGGCGATGAGTTTGTGGTGCTGCTGTCCAGGATCAGTGGCCCGGATGCCGCCGGGAAAGTGGCGGAAACCATATTGCGCCGGTTGTGCCAGCGGATCCGCCTCAACGACCATGAAGTGGGTATTACCGTAAGCATCGGGATAACCATGATTCCCGATGACAGTGAGGATCCGGGTACGCTGATGAAGTACGCCGACCTGGCCATGTACCGGGCCAAGGAACTGGGCCGCAATACCTACCAGTTCTTTACGCCGGCCATGAATATCAAGGCTGCCCGCCGTCTGTTGCAGCAGGAGGAGCTGGCTTCCGCGCTCGAAGGCGACCGATTTGTCCTGCATTATCAGCCCAAGGTGGATCTTGAATCCGAACGGGTGATCGGGGTGGAGGCGTTCCTTCGCTGGCACCACCCGGAAAAGGGGCTGGTTTCCGCCCAGCAGTTTATCGGCCTGGCCGAGGAGACCGGGCTGATTGTTCGCCTCGGGGAGCTGGCGCTTCGGCAGGCCTGTATTCAGGTGCAGGCGCTCGAGCGCGCCGGATTTGAGTCCCTGAAGATGGCAGTCAACCTGTCGGTGCATCAATTGACCGATTCCGGTTTCCTGGACATGATCCGGCAGGTGATTACCGAAACCGGCGTGTCACCGGAACGGCTGGAACTGGAGATGCCGGCCGAGCTGCTTAACGAGGACCCGAGGATGCTTCGGGAGTTGCTGGTGGCGCTGCATGATCTCGGCGTATGCCTGATTCTCGATGACTTCGGCACCGGCTCCTGTTCACTGGTGGCACTGCAGCAACTGCCGCTGGATGTCATCAAGATCGATCACCGGTTTATTCGCGACATTCCGTACAACGTCAGCGCCACCGATGTGGCGTCCGCAGTGATTGCGCTGGCGCACAAACTGCATCTGACCGTGGTGGCCGAGGGTGTGGAGACGCCACAGCAACTGAGTTTTCTGAAAACCGCCGGCTGTGCCCAGTGCCAGGGCAACCTGTTCAGCTATCCCCTCGATGAAGATGCCCTGATCGGCTTCCTGATCCGGCAATATGAGCGGCCGTTGATGTCCTGATCATGGCAATGGTGGCCCTTAACCGGTAAAATCACGCCGTTCCCGGATTCCGGCAGCGGCCCTCCGGGCTCAACCCCACGTCTTATACGAGTATTCATTGTCTGTGACTGAACTGAGCCGAATCCGTAACTTTTCCATTATCGCCCACATCGACCATGGTAAATCCACACTTGCAGACCGCTTTATCCAGGTCTGCGGCGGCCTGACTGACCGGGAAATGGCCGAGCAGGTGCTGGATTCCATGGATATCGAGCGGGAGCGCGGGATTACCATCAAGGCTCAGAGTGTCACCCTGAACTACAAGGCCCGGGATGGTCAGGAGTACAAGCTCAATTTCATCGATACCCCGGGTCATGTCGACTTTTCCTATGAGGTGTCGCGCTCGCTCTATGCCTGCGAAGGGGCATTGCTGGTGGTGGACGCGGGCCAGGGCGTTGAGGCACAGTCCGTGGCCAACTGCTACACCGCCATCGAGCAGGGCCTGGAAGTGGTGCCGGTTCTGAACAAGATGGATCTGCCCCAGGCGGAACCCGAGCGGGTCGCGGCGGAGATTGAGGACATCATCGGTATCGAAGCCTCTAATGCCGTGCGTTGCAGCGCCAAGAGCGGCATGGGTGTCGAGGATGTACTGGAAGACCTGATCCAGAAGATTCCGCCACCGAAGGGCGACCGAAGCGCGCCTTTGCAGGCGCTGATCATTGATTCGTGGTTTGATAACTATCTGGGCGTTGTATCGCTGGTGAGGGTGACCGAAGGTACCCTGAAAAAAGGCGACAAAATCGTCATCAAGTCCACCGGCAAGGCCTGGAATGCCGATAAGGTCGGTATCTTCAACCCCAAACCAACCGACACCGATGTGCTGGAGTCCGGCGACGTTGGCTTTGTTGTGGCCGGCATCAAGGACATTCACGGTGCGCCGGTCGGTGACACCATCGTGCACCAGAAGTTTGCGGCCGATACCCCCATGCTGCCGGGTTTCAAGAAGGTCAAGCCGCAGGTCTATGCCGGGCTGTTCCCGGTGAGTGCGGATGACTACAACGATTTCCGGGATGCTCTGGAGAAACTGACTCTGAACGACGCCTCCCTGTTTTTTGAACCGGAGAGCTCGGATGCCCTGGGGTTTGGCTTCCGGTGTGGTTTTCTGGGTATGTTGCACATGGAAATCATCCAGGAGCGGCTGGAGCGGGAATACGATATTGACCTGATTACCACCGCTCCGACGGTGATCTATGAGGTGGTTACCAAGCAGGGTGAGACTCTGTCGGTGGACAACCCCTCAAGCCTTCCGGATATTGGTTCGATTGAGGAAATGCGCGAGCCGATGGTGGAGGCGAATATTCTGGTGCCCCAGGAGCACCTGGGCAACGTGATTGCCCTGTGTGAGGAGAAACGTGGCATCCAGAAAAACATGCACTTCATGTCGACCCAGGTCCAGCTCACATATGAGCTGCCCATGGCGGAAGTGGTGATGGACTTTTTTGATCGCATCAAGTCTGCCAGTCGCGGATTCGCCTCCCTGGATTACCATTTCACCCGTTTCCAGGAAGCCAACCTGGTGCGCCTGGACGTATTGATCAATGGCGAGCGGGTGGACGCCCTGGCGCTGATCGTCCATAAAGAGCAGGCCCACTACAAGGGCCGTCAGCTGATTGAAAAGATGAAGGAGCTGATTCCCCGGCAGATGTTTGACATTGCCATTCAGGCCGCCATCGGGAATCAGGTGGTGTCGAGGGTGACGGTGAAGGCGTTACGCAAGAACGTCACGGCCAAATGCTATGGTGGTGACGTAAGCCGGAAGAAAAAGCTGCTTCAGAAGCAGAAGGAAGGTAAAAAACGCATGAAGCAGCTGGGTAATGTCGAGGTGCCTCAGGAAGCGTTTCTTGCCGTGTTGAAAGTCGACAAATAAAAGGCACCCGGATGGATATTGATTTTCCCCTGGTTCTGGTTGTTCTGACCTTCGCAACGGGTCTGATCTGGCTGGCGGACAGGCTGTTTTTGCGGGAGCGCCGACTGGCGGCGTTCAGGGCCGGTGGTGGTGCCGGTGTCAGGAATGAGGTTTCGGGAGCGGAACAGCCGGCTCCGAAAGAACCCTATCTGGTTGACCTGAGTCGGTCGTTTTTCCCGGTTCTATTGATCGTTCTGGTTCTCCGGTCGTTCCTGGTGGAGCCCTTTCAGATTCCCTCCGGCTCGATGCGGCCAACGCTGGAAGTGGGTGATTTCATTCTGGTGAACAAGTTTGCCTACGGCCTTCGTTTGCCTGTGGTGGGTACCAAAATCCTGGACGTGGGTGAACCGGCCCGCGGGGACATCATGGTGTTTCGCTATCCCAAGGATCGTGAGACCAATTACATCAAGCGGGTGATTGGCCTGCCGGGTGACCGTATCCGGTATGAGGACAAGCAATTGTTCATCAACGGTGAGCTGATTGAGACGCACTTTATTGCCCGACTGCCCCCAATGGAGTTGCGACGGGAAGACCTCGGGCGGGTAGAACACAACATTTTCCTGACCATGGGGCGCCAGGGTAACGCCGGCGAGGGCGAGTGGCTGGTACCCGAAGGCCACTATTTCATGATGGGCGACAACCGTGACAACAGCAACGACAGCCGTTACTGGGGCACGGTCTCGGAAGAGTTGATTGTGGGCAAGGCGTTCGCGATCTGGATGCACTGGGAATCGCTGACCAGCCTGCCGTCCTTTGACCGCGTGGGCGGCATTGAGTAATTCGGACTATTCTGGAGAGCAATCACAATGAAAAATAATCTTCTCTTTGCCATGGGTCGCCAACGCGGGGCGTCGGCACTGACCATGATGATCATGGTGCTGTTTTTCGGCGGTCTGCTGACACTGATGCTCAAGCTTGGCCCGGCCTACCTCGATGACATCACCATCCAGGAAGCCCTGGAGGGCCTGGAAGGCACTGAGGGCCTGTCGCAGATGGGGCCGGCCCAGGTTCGGACGTTGATCAACAAGCGTCTGAGCGTGAACAATGTGCGTGGCTTCGAGGCCAAGAATATTTCGGTCGAAAAAGATGGCGAGCTGGTGGTGATTAATGTCGACTATGAGGTTCGCAATAACCTGTTCAGTAACGTGGATGCCGTTATCCACTTTCAGCACACCTACGAGATGAAGGGCAAGTGAGTTCCCGACCCGACCTGGATCAGTTACAACGGCGCATCGGTTATCAGTTCCGGTCACCGGAGCGGCTGCTGTTGGCGCTGACACACCGAAGCTACGGCAACCAGAACAATGAGCGCCTGGAATTCCTCGGTGATTCCATCGTCAACATGGTGATTGCCGAATATCTGTATCTGCATTTTGAGAAAGCCCGTGAAGGCCAGCTCAGCCGGTTGCGGGCACGGATGGTCAAGGGCGTGACGCTGGCGGAGATCGGGCGTGAATTCCAGCTTGGCAACTACCTTCGGCTGGGCTCTGGCGAACTGAAGAGTGGCGGATACCGTCGGGAGTCCATTCTCGCCGATGCCGTGGAGTCCATTATTGGCGCCATTTACCTCGACAGCGACTTCTACACCTGCCGTGAGCAGGTCCTGCGCTGGTTTGAGCACCGCCTGGAAAAACTGGACCTTCAGGACACCCAGAAGGATCCGAAAACCCGCTTGCAGGAGTACCTGCAATCCCGGCAATTCCCGTTGCCCCGTTACGATGTCATTTCCGTGGACGGGGAAGCCCATAACCAGACGTTCCACGTATCCTGTGCCCTGCCGTCGCTGGATCGTAAAACCACCGGCACGGGCAGCAGCCGTCGGGTAGCGGAACAGCAGGCGGCACGCAATGCCCTGAAAGAACTGGGCGTGGAGAACCAGTAATGAACGATATCACCCGCCCGGAAAATCCTGACAGCCGCTGTGGCTTCGTGGCCATCGTTGGCCGCCCCAACGTGGGAAAATCCACCCTGTTGAACCATGTGCTGGGCCAGAAACTCAGTATTACCTCCCGCAAGCCCCAGACCACGCGCCACCAGGTGCTGGGTATCAAGACCGTGGGGCCAGTGCAGGCCATCTACGTGGACACGCCCGGTATGCATGAAGATGAGCCCCGGGCGTTGAACCGCTACATGAACAAAGCTGCCACGTCCGCTCTGATTGACGTGGATGTGGTGGTGTTTGTTATTGACCAGCTGAACTGGACCAGCGCCGACGAGCTGGTGCTGGAAAAACTGCGCAAGCTGACCTGCCCGGTCATTCTTGCCGTGAACAAGGTCGACAAGATCGAAAAGCGGGAGTCTCTGCTGCCCCACCTGGACATGCTTTCGAAAAAGCGGGAGTTTGCGGAGATTATCCCTCTGTCGGCGCTCAAGGAGTCCAACCTTGAGCCGCTGGAAGAGGCGGTTGGCCGGTTTCTGCCGCAGAGTATCCACTTTTATCCGGATGACCAGGTCACCGATCGCAGTGAGCGGTTCCTGGCGTCGGAGATTGTCCGGGAAAAAATTACCCGGCAACTGGGTGCGGAACTGCCGTATTCGGTGGCCGTGGAGATCGAGGAGTTCAAGCACGAAGGAAAAACCCTGCACATTTCGGCGCTTATTCTGGTGGAGCGCGAGGGCCAGAAGAAAATCATGATTGGCGACAAGGGCGAGCGTATGCGCCGTATCGGCCAGGAGGCCCGGGCTGACATGGAAACGCTGTTTGACAGCAAGATCATGCTCCGGCTCTGGGTCAAGGTAAAGCGGGGCTGGGCAGACAGTGACCGGGCCCTCAAGAGCCTGGGCATGAACGACCTCTGAGGCGGTTATGAAGGGGCTGGAGCAGCAGGAGCCCGCCTATGTGATTCACCGCCGACCCTGGCGTGAGACCAGCCTGATGGTGGACGTCTTCACTCTCAATCACGGGCGCCTTTCTCTGATTGCCCGGGGCGCCAACAGCGCCAGAAGTCCGCTCAAGGCGCAACTCCAGCCGTTTCAGCCCCTGGTCCTGAGCTGGGTCGGCCGGGGTGAACTGAAGACACTCACCGAGGTTGATCCGCGCTCTGCCCCGGCCCTTCATCGCACCGTGTCGATCTACAGCGGTTTGTATCTGAATGAACTGCTGCAGCGGGTTCTGCCGGTGGCAGACCCATACCCAACCCTGTTTGCTGCCTACATTGAGGCTATGGCCACGCTTTCGGAGGCGGAGGACATCGAGCCGGTATTGCGTCGGTTCGAGCGGGCCTTCGCCGAGGCGTTGGGTTACGATTTTGCCTGGGACCGGGCGACGGATACCGGCCAGGCTGTCGAGGCCGGGCAGTCGTACTGTTATGATCCCGAACAGGGCATTATGGCGGTGCCTGGCCAGGGCGTGCGGTTACAGCGCCTGCCGGGTGACGTTCTGCTGGCGTTGGCGGCGGGCGACCTTCAGTCGCCGGCCTGTCGCCGGATGGCCAAACGGGTGATGCGGGTACTGACGGATTATCTGTTGCAGGGGCGGCCGCTGAACAGCCGGAGCCTCTTCACTCATCTTCGGGGAGAATGATATGAATTCCAGAGTCTTGCTGGGCGTGAATATCGATCATGTGGCTACATTGCGGCAGGCCAGGGGTACCCGCTACCCCGATCCGGTCCAGGCGGCCATAGTGGCCGAGGAAGCCGGCGCCGATGGTATTACTCTTCATCCCCGGGAGGATCGTCGCCACATCCAGGACCGGGACGTACTGCTGTTGCGTGACATACTGCAGACCAAAATGAACCTGGAAATGGCAGTGACCGATGCCATGCTTGCCTTTGCCGAGCAGGTGCGTCCGGAGTGTGTCTGCCTGGTGCCTGAAAAGCGTGAAGAGCTCACCACCGAAGGCGGGCTTGATGTCGATGGCCAGGAAGCCCGGGTGGCGAAGGCCTGCGAACGGCTGGCGCGCCTTGGCTCGGAGGTTTCCCTGTTTATCGACCCAGACCCGGCGCAGATTGATGCCGCGGTTCGCTGTGGTGCGCCAGTGGTTGAGCTGCATACGGGCGAGTATGCGGAGGCAACCGGCGCTGATGAAGACGCCGCCTTCAAGACCATTGCCGATGCGGTCTCTTATGCCCGCAAGAAGGGGTTGGTGGTGAATGCGGGGCACGGGCTGCACTATCACAACACCCGCCGGATTGCGGCCATTCCCGGCATCAACGAGCTGAACATCGGCCATGCGATCATTGCCCGGGCGCTGTTTACCGGCCTGAAGGAGGCGGTCCGGGACATGAAGGCGATCATTGATCAGGCCCGGGCCTGATCGCCAGCGCTGCCGTCGCTCAGCTGGTTTCGGCCGGGGCGCGGTGCTGGCGGAACAGCTGCTGCCAGTCGGTTTGATCGCTCCAGATCTGCAGCCGCTCCATGGCAGAGACCAACTGATCTTTCTGGTGATCGAGGTCGGGCGCTGAACACTTGAGTGCCGTTTCAAAGTGGTTGGCGGCCATCCTCAGTTCCGGCACGCCGCAGTAGCGGGTGGCGCCGTGCAGTTTGTGCACACATTCCAGCAGGTCATCGAGCTTGTTCGCCTGCCAGTAGTCGTCGACACGGCTGAGGTCCACAGGCAGTTGCTCAAGCAGCATGCTGAACAGCTCCTCTGCCAGATCGGCCTTGCCCGCCGCCAACTGAATGCTTTCCTCAACGCTGACACAGTCCCGCTGCATCTTGCGGGTGGAAGGGCGCAGTGCCCGGCGGGTGTCCCGGATTTCCGGCACTGGAATGCGGCCAGCCCCTGCGGGCCGGTCACAAAGGTAGCCAGTGTATTCCCGGATGGTGTCGGTGAGCTGCCCGTTACTGATGGGTTTGGGCATGTAACCGTCGAAGCCCTGCTTGCGCAGGCGCTCCTGCTCGTCAGACAGCGCGTGGGCCGTCAGGGCGATAATGGGGGTCCGGCGATTGTTGCTGTCCAGTTCCCTCAGGCGGGCGGTGGTTTCCACGCCATCCATGCCGGGCATCTGCAAATCCATGAACACCAGGTCAAAGGGCTTCTGACGGGCTTTGCTCAAGGCCTCAAAACCACTGGACGCGCCTTCCGCGTCGATCTGGAGATCCCCCAGCAGGGTCATCACCAGCTTCAGGTTGGCGTCGTTGTCGTCAACCGCCAGGATACGGGGCACGTTGATCGGCGGCGCTGACCGGGGCGGCAGATCGTACGTCGGAGCGCCCCGGTTGGTGGTATTGATGCCGTGGACCAGCAAGAGCAACTCGTCATACAGGGCATCACGGCAGACCGGCTTGGTCAGGTGGCCGCTGGCAAGGCCGGACAGCGGAGTGTCGTGGGTATCGAGGGTGGGGGTCAGCAGCAGCGTCCGGCAGTCCCGTTCGATCTCCAGGGCCCGTACCAGGCCACAGTACTGGCTGGAGTTGAGCAGGTGCCGGGTGATGCCGACGATGGCAAGGGCGTACCCGGCCTGACTTTTCTGAGCTTCCTCTATCTGCTCCTGCATGGCGCCCGGCGAGGCAACCCGGTCGACCGTCATGCCCCAATCGGTCAGCAGGTGCTCCACCGATAGCCCGGTGGTTTGCTGGTGTTCCAGATAGATTACCCGTTCACCGCGAAGGGCATCCCGCGACACAATGGCCTCCCCGCCGGTGGAGGCAAGCTCCGAGGTCAGGGTGAACCAGAACGTGGAGCCCTTGCCCAGCTCGCTCTCCAGGCCGATTTTTCCGCCCATCTCTTCGACCAGTCGCTTGGAAATGGCCAGGCCCAGGCCCGTGCCTCCGTATTGGCGGGCGGTGGAGGCATCCGCCTGGCTGAAGGCGTTGAACAGTGATTGCTGCTGGGCCCTGGACAGGCCGACCCCGGAGTCGGTGATGCTGAGCCGCAGGGTCACCCGGTTGGTTTCCTTGTCTTCCTCTTCCAGGCTGGCCCGCAATACCACTTCGCCGGTCTGGGTAAACTTGATGGCGTTATTGACCAGGTTGGTGATGACCTGTTTGACCCGCAGGGGGTCGCCCATAATGTTGTCCGGCACATCGTTATAGACCAGTGGCACCAGATCCAGGTTCTTGCCGTGGGCGGCCGGTGCCAGCATCAGCATCACTTCCTCCACGATGTCGCGGAGCGGGAAGGGAACCCGGTCGAGGATCAGCTTGCCGGCCTCAATCTTCGAGAAATCGAGGATGTCGTTAATGATGGTGAGCAGGATTTCTGACGATTTCCGGATGGTGCTCAGGTGATCCCGCTGCTGGCGGGGCAGGTGACTTTTCAGCAGCAGTTCCGTGAACCCGATAATCCCGTTGAGGGGCGTGCGGATCTCATGGGACATGTTGGCCAGGAATTCCGACTTGATTCGGCTGGCCTCCAGGGCTTCCTTGCGGGCGAAATCCAGTTCAATGTTCTGTATTTCGATAGTCTCCAGGGTCTCGCGCAGATCCTCGGTGGCCTGGTCAATGTTCTGTTGCATCTCGGCCTGGGCCTTGCTCAGTTCCCCGGCCATGGCATTGAGGCCCGATTCCAGCTGCTCGAATTCCGGCCCGGCGCCCGTGTATACACGGGTGTCGAGCTTGCCCTCCTTGAGTCTGGCTACGGCGCCGTTCAGCTCGAACACCGGGTCTGTGAAGGCCCGGCTCAGGCGTAGCGCAATCATCAGACTGAGAATGACACCACCCAGTATCAGAATCAGTGAGATCAGCAGGGCCTTGTAGGTTTCCTTTTCCGTGCGGACATGGGACATCTCCACCGCAACCCAGCCGAGGGGGTCACGAGCGCCGGACAGGCTCTGGCGAGCGCCCGGATCGAGCATGCTCTCGATCATCAGATCTTGCAGGAACACCGGCGTGACAAACCGGGTACTGCTTTCCCGGGTGATCCGGGTGGCCTTCTCCGCGGTCAGTTCGGCACTGCCGATGACGTTTGAACTGCCCGGCCCGGTGTGCAGCAGGCGTGCGCCGTCACTGCCAAAAAAGGTGATGGAACGGACGTCCTTTTCTTCCAGAAGGGCGTTGGAGAGGCTGCTGAGGAGGCTGCGGTTGGCGGTGAACAGGCCGTATTCGGCGCCGGCCGCCAACTGGCGTGAAAGGGACTCGCCCCGGTCCTTGAGCAGGCTTTCGATATTGTTGACCCAGCTGTAGGTAAAGAAAAGCCCCAGCATCAGAGTGGTCAGCAGGGTGGGAACCAGGGTTACCACCAGTACTTTCTTGCGAATGCCCCAACGTCGCATACGGTCTGTCCTGAAAAATGTGCCTTGGCCCCGGCTAACAACCCGGAACAACGTCCCTGTAAGAATAGATGATCTGCGGGCCGGTTACCGTGGTGTTGGTCCCGGCAGCATTCGAAAACCGTCGGGCGGATATAGCCACCGGTCATGGATATAGCGAGAACCTGTATTGGGCGACCGGTGCCTAAACGCGTATCATGCCAACCCTAAAGTGTACCACAGGGTTATCCTATGCATTTTCCCACAATCGAAGATTATGTTGGCCATACTCCGCTGGTTCGTTTGCAGCGCCTGCCTGGTGACACCAGCAATGTGATCCTGGCCAAACTCGAGGGTAACAACCCCGCGGGGTCGGTCAAGGACCGCCCGGCCATCAGTATGATTCAGGAAGCGGAGCGTCGCGGTGAGATCAGGCCCGGCGACACCCTGATCGAGGCCACCAGCGGTAACACCGGCATTGCCCTGGCCATGGCGGCGGCGATCAAGGGCTACCGCATGGTGCTGATTATGCCGGCCAATATGAGCGAGGAGCGGCGGGCCTCCATGCGCGCCTATGGGGCGGAAATCGTCACCGTGACCAGAGAGGAGGGTATGGAAACAGCCCGGGACCTGGCCCAGCGTATGGAATCTGAAGGCAAGGGCAAGGTGCTGGATCAGTTCAGCAACCAGGACAATCCGCTGGCGCACTATCGCACCACGGGGCCAGAGATCTGGGAGCAGACCGGGGGCCGGGTAACGCACTTTGTCAGTTCCATGGGCACCACGGGCACGATCATGGGGGTGTCCCGTTACCTGAAGGAGCGCAATCCGGACATCCGCATTGTCGGGCTGCAACCACGGGAAGGCGCGTCCATTCCCGGTATCCGGCGCTGGTCGGAGGCCTACCTGCCGAAAATTTACGATGCCACCCGGGTAGACACCGTGCTGGACATCGGTCAACAGGAAGCCGAGGACACGATGAGAGCCCTGGCGTCGGAAGAAGGCATTTTCTGTGGCGTTTCTTCCGGCGGTGCCATCGCGGGGGCCCTGAAACTGTCTGAGCAGGTTGAAAACGCCATCATCGTGGCCATTATCTGTGATCGTGGCGACCGCTATCTGTCGACCGGCGTATTCCCGGACGCCTGACCCCTGTTTCCAGGGCGTCTGGCCCCTTTACCGCAAGAGAAGAGTTTATGAGCAGACGACGCAGGAAGGTGCTTCCCAGGGAGCCCGTGCGCTGTGATGTGGAAACCCTGAGCCACGACGGCCGGGGCATCGCCCGCCAGGATGGCAAGACCCAGTTCGTTGACGGAGCGCTGCCAGGTGAAACGGTGATGGCCAAGGTGGTGTCGACTCGCAGCAAGTTTGATGAGCTGCGTACCCTCGAGGTTCTGACATCCGCGCCTGATCGCCAGAGCCCTCCCTGCGAGTTTGCGGATCTGTGCGGAGGCTGTAGCCTGCAGCACATGAGTGGAGACGCCCAGATCCGGTTCAAGGAAAACACCCTGCGTGAGCACTTTGCCCATTTCGGGGGCATTGAGCCCGAGACCTGGGTGGCCCCCATGCGGTCGGAAAGCGGCCTCGGCTACCGGCGCAAGGCGCGCCTGGGGGTTCGCTATGTTCCGGCACGGGAGTCGGTGCTGGTGGGGTTCCGGGAAAAGCGCAACAGTTTCCTGACCGACATAGACCGGTGCGTGGTGCTGGATCCGCGTATTGGCGAACGGATTCTTCCACTGCGCCAGTTGCTCCACGGCCTGGATGCCTACAACCGTATCCCGCAGGTTGAGGTTGCCTGTGGCGACGATGTGGCGGTGATGGTATTCCGCAACATGGATGATCTGAGTGACCGCGATCATCACAAGCTGGTGGCGTTCGGCCAGGCCCATGATTTGCATATTTACCTGCAGCCGAAGGGCCCGGATACCGTTCACCGGATCTGGCCAGAATCGGCCGGGCGGGATGACGAGCGGCTGAGTTACCGGCTCGACGAGTTCGATCTGACCCTGGCGTTCCACCCCATGGACTTCACCCAGGTGAATGCCGGTATCAACCGGGCCATGGTCCATCGGGCGGTTGAATGGCTTGATGTCCGGCCGGAAGAGCGGGTACTGGATCTGTTTTGCGGCCTGGGTAATTTCACCCTGCCGCTGGCGCGTAAAGGCGCGCGGGTGGTTGGTGTGGAAGGCGACGACGCCATGGTGATCCGGGGGCGGGAAAATGCGCGACTCAATGGCCTTGACAATGCCGAGTTCCACGGCGCTGACCTGCATGGAGATTTCACTGGTCAGTCCTGGGCGAAGCAGGGCTTTGACAAGATTCTGATTGATCCGCCGCGTTCGGGGGCTGAGGATATCTGCAAGTATCTGACGGCATTCGGGGCCCGGCGCATCGTGTATGTGTCCTGTAACCCGGCGACGCTGGCCCGGGACGCGGGGGTTCTGGCGCGCCATGGTTACCGGCTGGTGCGCGCAGGAGTAATGGATATGTTCCCCCATACCACTCACGTGGAATCCATGGCGCTGTTTGAGCGGGATTCCGACTGACAGGTACCGTGCGCAGTCAGGGATGGCTGCGGGAGCCACCAGGAAGAACAAGACCGATATGGTAAAAGTTCGCGAAGACTACGCAGTGACTGGCGACGGCCAGGTGGACATTGACGGCTGGGTTCGTCAGATCGGCTCCCAGACCTACCTGGAGGATACCCAACAATTCCGCCGGGCCTGTGAGAAGGCGGCCGAGATCGATCTCCAGGCGTTCCGGGAAGACCGGCTGTGGGCGCCGGGTTCAAGCAGTTTCCGGATTGGAATCGAGATGGCACAGGTGCTGGCGGAGCTTCGTCTTGACCAGGCCAGCCTGGTGGCCGCCATTCTGTACCGCGCGGTTCGGGAAGAACGGGTGGCCCTGGACAGCATTCGCAAGGAGTTTGGCGACGAGGTTGCCGGGCTGATCAATGGCGTGCAGCAAATGGCGGCGATTTCCTCCATCCACCATCCCCTGAAGGGCAATGTGCTGGGGCAGAGTGAAGGCCAACTGGATAACGTCCGCAAGATGCTGGTCACCATGATTGATGATGTCCGGGTGGCCCTGATCAAACTGGCGGAACGGACCTGCGCCATCCGGGCGGTCAAGAACGCACCGGGCGAGAAGCGGATGCGGGTGGCGCGGGAGGTTTTCGATATCTACGCCCCGCTGGCGCATCGCCTGGGCATCGGCCACATCAAGTGGGAGCTGGAGGATCTCTCGTTCCGGTACCTGCACGAGTCGGCCTACAAGAAAATTGCCAAACTGCTGGACGAAAAGCGGCTCGACCGGGAAGACTACATCAAACGGGTGATTGATACCCTGCAAACCGAGCTTAAGGCCTTTGGCATAGTCGGTGAGCTCTCCGGCCGGGCCAAACACATCTACAGTATCTGGCGAAAGATGCGCCGCAAGGGCATCGACTTTTCCCAGGTGTACGATGTGCGGGCGGTGCGCATCCTGGTGCCGGAAGTGCGGGACTGCTATGCCGCCCTGGGGATTGTGCATACCCTGTGGCGGCACATCCCCAATGAATTTGACGACTACATTGCCAACCCCAAGGAAAATGGCTATCAGTCGCTGCATACGGCGGTGATCGGGCCTGAGGGCAAGGTGATGGAGGTGCAGATTCGTACCCAGAAAATGCATGAAGAAGCGGAGTTGGGAGTCTGTGCCCACTGGCTCTACAAAGGCACGGACCGCGGCAACAAGTCCACCGGCTATGACGCCAAGATCAACTGGCTGCGGCAGGTGCTGGAATGGCAGGAAGAGCTGGGTGACCTGTCAGGGCTGGCGGACCACCTGAAATCCGACATTGCCTCCGACCGGGTTTATGTTTTCACTCCGGAAGGTCATGTCGTGGATTTGCCCCAGGGCGCGACACCGGTGGACTTTGCCTATCGTGTGCACACTGAAATCGGACACGCCTGTCGCGGTGCCCGGGTCAACAGTCGCATTGTGCCGCTGACCTACCCGCTGAAAACCGGCGACCAGGTGTCCATCCTGACGTCCAACAACCCGGCGCCCAGCCGGGACTGGCTCAACCCCAGCCTGGGTTACATCCAGACCTCACGGGCCCGGGCGAAAGTCACCCACTGGTTCAAGCAGCAGGACCGGGGGCGGAATGTTGTCGACGGCCGGGCCATTCTTGAAGATGAACTCCGGCGGCTATCGCTCTACGATATCAATCTCAATGAGCTTGCCCGCAAGGTGAACTATCACCATGCGGAGGATATGTTTGCGGCCATCGGGGCGGGGGATTTACGACCGACCCACGTTGCCAACGTGGCCCAGCAAATGCTCGAGCCGAAGTCCGAGCAGTTGGATCTGAAACTCAGTGCGCAGCGTCGCAAGCCTTATGACACTGAATCAGATATCCAGATTGTCGGTGTCGGCAAACTCAAGACCCAGGTAGCGAAGTGCTGCAAGCCGTTACCCGGTGATGCCATCGGGGGTTACATCACCGTCGGCCGGGGCGTGACCGTGCACCGTCAGGATTGCCTGACTTTCCTCAACCTCCGGGAATTCGAACCAAACCGGATCATCGAGGTGAGCTGGGGTGGCCGACCCGCGTCGGTTTATCCGGTGGACATCGAGATTGAGGCATATGACCGCTCCGGCCTGCTTCGGGACATTACCCAGGTTCTGTCGTCCTCGAAAAGCGACGTGCTGGCCCTGAATACCCTCAGCAACAAGGACGAGAACACCGCCACCATGCGGGTGACGGTGGAAATCTCCAGCCTGGAGCAACTGGCCCGGTTGCTGGCCCAGATACGCAACCTCCCCAACATCATTGATGTGAGGCGCAAGCGCGGATGACGTATTCAATCGACGACCTGAAAACGCTGATGGCCCGGCTCCGTGACCCGGAGACTGGCTGCCCCTGGGATACCCGGCAATCCTACAAAAGCATTGTGCCGCACACGGTGGAAGAGGCCTATGAGGTGGCGGATGCCATCGAGCGAGAAGACTACCCGCACCTGAAAGACGAGTTGGGAGATCTGTTGTTTCAGGTGATTTTCTACGCCCGACTGGGGCAGGAAGACGGCCACTTTGATTTTGATGCCGTGGTGGACCATCTGGTGCGCAAGCTGATTCGGCGCCATCCTCACGTGTTCCCCGAGGGCACTCTTGCAAGCCGAATTGACCCTGATAACCGGCCGGACGAGCACTGGATCAAGGAAAGCTGGGAGCGGATCAAGGCAGAGGAGCGGGCCATGGCCCCGGCAAGGGAAGGACCCGCCAGCCGTCTCGACGGCATTGCCCGAACCCTGCCGGCCATGGCCCGGGCGGAAAAGCTGCAGAAACGGGCTGCCCGGCACGGCTTTGACTGGCCGGATATTGGCCCGGTGTTCGACAAGCTCCACGAGGAAATCGACGAACTGAAAGAAGCCTGGCAGGCCAGCTGTTCCGGCACCGGCGAGCACGATGCGGTGGAGGATGAACTGGGGGATCTGTTGTTCGTCTGTGTCAACCTGGCACGGTTCATGAGGGTAAATCCCGAACAGGCGCTGAAACGCACCAACCACAAGTTCGATGCGCGTTTTCGGGCTATTGAGCAGGTACTGGAGCGTGAAGGCCGCACCATGGACGACGAATCCCTGGCAGTGCTGGATGCCGTGTGGCAAAGCGTCAAGGGTGTGGAGAAAGGGCGCTCGGGGGCATAGGTGGCTGCCGTCGGTAAGTACAATCCGTTACCAATTTCCTGATTCCCAAAGCAGCGGCTTCGTCTACACTTCCGGGAACGGTTGCCTGGTTTCAGGGCACCGTGGCCATCAAAAAGATGCAGGAGTGAAGGCACCATGAAAATCAAAGATCTGGTCAACTACTGGGACAAGCACGCACGCGGTCGGCTTACCCGAGACGCCTACTTTATGGCGTTGTCTGGCCAGCATCACAAGCGCCTCGAAAAGCTCGCAGCGCTGTACCCGATGAAGTCGCCTCAGGATCTGATGCGGGATCTGATCTCGGCCTCACTGGACGAGATGGAAACCAGCTTTCCTTACGTGCAGGGTACCAAGGTCGTGGCCTACGACGAGGACGGGTTCGAAATCTACGAAGACCAGGGCCTGACACCGCGCTTCATCAGTCTGAGTCAGAAGCACATCCAGCGCTTGAAAGCCCGCCAGTTGGAGTCGGCTGCCTGATCTGACAGCCGGTTGTTGCCCCGGCTCCGGGTGCTTCTGTCCGGAGTGGTCGCCGCCACTCCGGCGCTCTGACTCCGGCGTCCAGCAGGAACCGGAGGCCAGTCGTCACTTCTCCTTGTTTTCCAGCCTGTCTTTGAGTGGGCTCTGACGCACCAGGTCGTCCAGGGCCGCACCAATCATGTCATTCAGAATGTCGCTCTCACTGCGATCCGGATAAAGTTCAGCCAATGCTGCCACCCGGGCGGCGTCCTCCAGCGGCAGTCTCAGGTTGTAATCGTGGGTGCGTTCCACGGATTCCTTCTTTTTTTCCCAGTGCTTGGGCAGGTCAGTGACTTTCATGAATACTCCTTGCGGCCAAAGGCGTTAATCGTTATTAGTATCGTAAGTTTACTTCGTCTCCGTCAATGTAAAAGGGCCGCAATGTGACTGAGCTTCATCCCGACCTCCGTGAAAATGTACGCATGCTGGGCGACATGCTCGGGCAAAGTATCCGGCAGCATCCGGGGCAGGACTGTTTCGACCTGATTGAAGAAATCCGCGCCGCGGCGAAAGCGGACCGGCGCCAGGAAAGCGGCTCGGGCCAGCGCCTGGTGAGCCTGCTGGGCAAACTGGGCGACGATGAGCTGTTGCCGGTGACCCGCGCCTTCAACCAGTTTCTCAACCTCGCCAACCTGGCCGAGCAGTATCACGGAATCCGGCGTAAACGTGGCCACCCTTCGGACTTGATGGTGGAGTCCCTGGGTGAAGTATTTGGCCGTCTCAAGGAAGGCGGTGTGAGCCCGGAGGAACTGCACCGTCGTGTTGCTGAATTGCGAATCGAGTTCGTGCTGACAGCACACCCGACGGAAGTTGCTCGCCGAACCCTGATCATGAAATACGATGAAATGTCGGACTGCCTGGCCCGGCTTGACCACGATGACCTGATGCCCGCGGAGCGGGATGAAGTCATTAAGCGCCTGTCGCAACTGGTCACCGAGGCCTGGCACACCGATGAAATTCGCCACGAGCGGCCCACGGCGGTAGACGAGGCCAAGTGGGGATTCGCCGTGATCGAGAACAGTTTGTGGCAGGCATTACCCCGCTTCCTTGATAGCCTCGATACGTCGCTTGCCGAAGCAACCGGGAAAGGGCTGCCGCTGCAGGCCTCTCCGATCCGGATTGCGTCCTGGATGGGCGGTGACCGGGATGGCAATCCCAACGTCACCCATCAGGTGACTCGCAAGGTGTTTCTGCTCGGGCGCTGGATGGCGGCGGATCTGTACCTTCGTGATATCCAGGCGCTGCGAGCTGAACTGTCCATGTGGCAGGCCAGCGATGAGCTGCGGGCGGTGGTCGGCGATTCCAGGGAACCATACCGTCAGGTGTTGGCGGAATTACGGGAACGCCTGATCAGAACCCGGGACTGGGCGGAAGCAGGGGTGAATGGTGAGGCTGCGGATGCCACGGGTATCCTGTTCGAGAATGAAGACCTGACCAGTCCGCTGGAGCTTTGCTATCGCTCGCTGGTGGCGTGCGGTCTGGAAGACATTGCCAACGGGCCTCTGCTGGATACCATCCGCCGGGCCCACACCTTTGGCCTGCCGCTGATCCGTCTGGATATTCGCCAGGAGTCCACGCGTCACGCCGAGGCGGTGGCCGAGATGGTGGACTATCTGGGGCTGGGCGATTACCTGTCCTGGTCCGAAGAGCAACGCCAGACGTTTCTGGTGAAAGAGTTACAGGGGCGCCGGCCCCTGGTCCCCCGCCATTGGGAACCTTCGGAGCCGGTGCGGGAGGTATTGGCGACCTGCGGGGTAGTGGCGGGGCAGACGCCGGAAGCTCTGGGGTCGTACGTGATTTCCATGGCCAGCAAACCGTCCGATGTGCTGAGTGTGATTCTGCTGCTGCGCGAATCCGGCATGAAATATCCCATGCGTGTGGTGCCCCTGTTCGAAACCCTGGACGATCTGCGTGGCGCACCCGACAGCATGGCCGCGCTGTATAACGTGGACTGGTACCGGGAGTATTGCCAGGGGCGCCAGGAAGTGATGATCGGATACTCCGATTCTTCCAAGGATGCGGGCCAACTGATGGCGGCCTGGGCCCAGTATCAGGCCCAGGAGCAACTGACCCGGGTGGCCGGCCGCCACGGCATTCACCTGACCCTGTTCCATGGTCGTGGCGGCACGGTCGGCCGGGGCGGTGGCCCGGCAAACCGGGCCATCCTGTCCCAGCCGCCGGGCTCGGTTAACGGCAGTTTCCGGATCACCGAACAGGGTGAAATGATCCGCTTCAAGTTCGGGCTGCCACAACTGGCAGTCCAGAGCCTGACGCTCTATACCACCGCTGTGATCGAGGCTACCCTCGCACCGCCGCCCGAGCCGGAGGACAGCTGGCGGGCAACCATGGACTGGCTCACCGAGCAATCGCTGGACGCCTACCGCTCCGTGGTTCGCGAGAACCCGGATTTCGTGCCCTACTTCCGGCAAGTGACACCGGAGCAGGCCCTGGGCAAACTGGCATTGGGCAGTCGCCCGGCCCGACGCAAGGCGACCGGTGGTGTCGAGAGTCTGCGGGCCATTCCCTGGATTTTCGCCTGGACGCAGATGCGCCTGATGCTGCCCAGCTGGCTGGGCAGCGATGTCGCCCTGGAACAGGCCGCGAGGGACAATCGCCTGCCGGAATTGCGCGAGATGATGAACGGCTGGCCGTTTTTCCGAACCTACGTGGACATGCTGGAAATGGTGCTGGCCAAGGCGGACCTTCGCATCGCCAGCTATTATGAAAAGACGTTGCTGGACGACGATAGACTGCAGGCCCTCGGTGCGAGTCTCAGGGAGCGCCTGCAAGGCTGCATTCACCGGCTGCTGGAGCTTAAGGGCCAGACCGAGCTGCTTGAGGGAGAGCCCGTGTTCGCCCATTCGATGCGCGTACGAAACCCCTACACCGATCCGCTGCACTATCTGCAGGCCGAGTTGCTCAAGCGCGACCGTGACGGCGAAGGCCAGGGCAAGGTCCCGGAACTGGTGGAACGGGCATTAAAGGTTACAATGGCCGGCATTGCGGCCGGTATGCGTAATACCGGTTAATGGACGGGCAGCCAGGCCGGCTGCAACTGGTGGATAACAGGAGTACCTCTGTGGCTGTTGCTGCGCGACTGGAACGGTTTTTGGCTCGCAAGGGCATTGCGTATAAAGAGCTGGCTATCGACCAGGTGACCAGCCTGGACGCGGCTGTGATCGCGTCCGGACAGCCTCAGGCTGACTTTCTTCAGGCCACGCTGTTGATCGACATCGGGGGGGCGGTGATGGCCGTGCACCGATTTGGCAGTGGTCTGGACCTGCCCGCCGCCCAGCAACTGACGGGGCGCCGTTTGCAGCCGCTCAGCGCACGTCAGGTCACGAGACTGTTTGGTGATTGTGATCCCGGTTTTACCCCGCCCATAGGCGCGGCCTACGATTTGCCTGTGTGGGTAGACGAGGACGTGCTCGGCCTTGATCGTGTCCTGTTATCCAGTGGCACGGATCATGCCCTGATCGAGATGGATGGCCGCTCGCTGCGCCTGGCCCTCGCCGGCGCCCGGGAAGGTCACCTGGTGATCCGGGGTCAGGGTAACGGGGATCGTGAGGCACTGACCCTGGAGGAAGTCGCGGACAAGCTTCAGAAGCTGTATCGCCTGCCGCCCATGCCGGCCCTCGCCCTGAAGATTCTTCGCCTGACCACCAATACCGAAGCCACCGCCCGGGAACTGGCGGAACTGATTGAGTTCGATCCCAGCCTTACCGCCCAGATTATGCGCTATGCGCGCTCGGCATTGTTCAACTATCCCGGCCAGGTGAATTCCGTTCAGGAAGCCGTTACCCGGGTGCTGGGGTTCGACCGGGTGGCCCACATCGCCCTGGGTATTGCCTCGGTGAGGGCGTTCGAGGTACCCCGCAGGGGGCTGCTGGGGATGGACAGTTTCTGGCGCCACTCCCTGTATTGTGCGTTCCTGTGCCAGACCATGGCACCGAGGATCGGCGTGGACAAGGGGCTGGCCTATCTCTGTGGCCTGCTTCACAACTTTGGCCTGTTGCTGGTCGGGCACCTGTTCCCGAACGAGTTCAGTGAGCTGAACTCGCTTCGGGAAGCGAACCCGGAAGTGAGTATGCACGCTCTGGAGCAGCAGGTGTTTGGCCAACATCATGATCAGGAGGTGCTGGCGGTTGGCCACGGCGCCATCGGCGGTATTCTGCACCGTCTCTGGCAGTTGCCAGACCCTGTTGTCAAAGCGGCGGGCGTTCACCAGCAAATCGGCTACCGGGGCAATCACGAAAACTATGTGCTCATGGTCCAGCTGGCCAATGCGTTGCTGAAAGAGCGGGGCATCGGTGACGAGTTCAATCCCGACGATATTTCCGCCCTGGCGGCAGGGCTGGGATTGAGCGACGCAGACGTTAACCAGTTGCAGGCGGATATCGATCAGGTGGCCCCGGATCTGGACGCGCTGGCCCAGTCCCTGTCATCCTGACATCCCCTGTAATCCGGGCAGCAGACGCCCACTTCCGGTGCATGATACGGAGGTCGACTTTCTCTGGGCGAGCTGACTTCGTATAATGCGCGTTCGCTGAATCCGGCTGTCACCCGATCCGGGGGGAGAGGTTGTCGCAAAGGCATGGGCTTTTGCCGCAATTTTTCAAATCATAATGACTATAGAAAACGGGAGCACAGCGTTATGCGAATTATCATGTTAGGCGCACCGGGCGCGGGCAAGGGGACCCAGGCCCAGTTTATTACCGAGCGTTTCGGCATTCCCCAGATCTCCACCGGGGATATGCTGCGGGCCGCCGTCAAGGCAGAGTCTGAACTCGGTAAGCAGGTCAAGGAAGTCATGGCGACCGGCGGTCTTGTGTCTGACGACGTCATCATTGCGCTGATTGAAGAACGCATCCAGCAGCCGGACTGTAAGAATGGATTTCTGCTGGACGGCTTCCCCCGTACCATCCCCCAGGCAGAGGCTCTCAAGGATCAGGGTATTGTCATTGACTATGTGGTTGAGATCGCCGTGGATGACGAGGAAATTGTCAGCCGGCTGTCTGGCCGCCGGGTGCATGAGGGCAGTGGCCGCATCTATCACGTGAAGTACGACCCACCCAGGGTTGAAGGCAAGGACGATGAGACCGGCGAACCTCTGATGCAACGAGAGGACGATAAGGAAGCGACGGTCCGCAAGCGCCTCAAAATCTACCACGACCAGACCGCACCGCTGATCGGTTATTATCAGGACTGGGCCAGCAAACAGCCGGAGGCCGCACCAACCTACGTACGCGTAGAGGGTGTCGGGAGCCTGGACAGTATCCGCGATCAGATTCTCGCGAAACTCAAATAACCCACCGATCACCCGATCCGAGGTCAGTCACTGTCGTGAAACTGTTGGCACTGGACACGTCCTCAGAGGGCTGCTCCGCAGCCCTGCTGGTGGATGGCGAACTCACCGAGCGCTTTGAGCTGGCGCCCAGGGGGCATACCCGCCTGTTGATGCCCATGGTCAGAAACCTGCTGGACGAAGGGCATCTTCGCCCCGGTGATCTGGATGCGCTGGCGTTCGCCTGCGGCCCCGGCTCGTTTACCGGCCTGCGCATTGCCACGGGGGTGGTGCAGGGCCTGGCCTGGGGCCTGGACCTTCCGGTGGTGCCGGTGTCATCCCTGGCCGCTGTTGCGCTGGGAGTTATGGATGCGGTTCCGGGAGATGACTGTGCGGGCGTCGCCGTCGCCTTCGATGCCCGGATGGGCGAGGTCTACTGGGGTTGCTTTGCCAACCGTGACGGTACGCCAATACCGTTGGGTGAAGAACGGGTGTGCCCACCGGCCATGGTGGCGTTGGCGTCGGGTCCGACAACCTGGGCCGGTGCGGGCCCGGGCTGGGCGTTTTCCCGGGACATGCCTGCGGCGGTGGTTGAACAGGTAACGTCCGTGGACGAGAGTCTCGTACCCCGTGCCAGCTGGGTGGCCCGTCTTGGCGCCATCGGATTTGAACAGGGCAGGGGGGTGCCTGCGGAACAGGCGCAACCGGTGTACATCCGGGATGAGGTGGCCTGGAAGAAGCTTCCGGGTCGTGGCTAGATATCGTCGTGTCCCGGCCTGCCGACTCCCGCCGTCCCAACGCCTCAAGCGACCAGGCATCCCTGGCCATTGCCCGCAGTCCGTTGGGCGATGAACACCAGGCCCTGGCGTTGTCTGAATCCCTTGCCTTGCCCTATCTTGGCACCGTGCGCCCGAAGGATGTCCGGGCGGTCTCGGCGTTGCTGTTCCTGGACGAATCCGGGCTGGGTTTGCAACTGACCGGAAAGGCGGCGCCGGGCCCGGTGCGGGCGGAATTCGTGACGGGTAAAATGGGCTACCGCAGGGAGCATGGCGGCGGCTCCGGCCAGTTGGTTGCCCGGGCGGTCGGCCTGCACAAGACCCGGGCCAGCCTCCATGTGCTGGACGCCACGGCCGGCCTTGGTCAGGATGCCTTTGTGCTGGCCAGTCTGGGGTGTCGGCTAACGCTGTTTGAGCGCAACCCCGTGGTTCATGCCCTGCTTGCCGATGGTCTTGCCAGGGCGGCGCTCAATGTGGATTGCGCCCCGGTGATTGAGCGCATGAGCCTGGAGGCCGGCAGCAGCCTTGAATGGCTGAAGGCGGCCGGGGACAGCGTCGCGGATGTGATCTATCTGGACCCGATGTTCCCGCACCGGGACAAGTCCGCCCAGGTAAAAAAGGAAATGCAGGTATTTCGCACGGTGGTGGGAGACGACGCTGACGCCGGTGAATTGCTCGAAGCAGCGCTCAGGGTCGCCCGCTATCGGGTCGTCGTTAAACGCCCCCGTAAAGCAGCCACACTGGCCGGGCCGGACCCCGGCACCCGGGTTGAGGGCAAGAGTAGCCGTTACGATATCTACCCGATCAAAGCCCTTCCCAACCCGTAGCCGGCTGCCTGCTCCCCGGTGTCAGGCTCCCATCATGGTGACTTGCTGAATGGCCTGGCGCTTTTCCACGCTCAACACCAGGCGGGCGTCGTCGGCCACCTCATCCAGCCCCTCTCCGTAACACAGCAGGCCATTGTCGTCGGTGGTGATGACGCCGTTCTTCTGCATGTTGGCGATGAAGTTCCGGAACAGGCTTTTGTCGAAGAACTCCGGCGCATTCAGCCCGAACAGGATGGACATCCGTTCGGCCAGCAGTGTGCTCTGCTCCTCCAGTTCGGCAGCACTGATCTTGCCCGACCCATATTTGCGCAGGATCCCCAGGGCAATGTGATAACGCTCGACGGTCTGGATAATGAAGTGTGACAGGACCCGAAGGCGAAGCATGGCTTCGGTGCCTTCGTCCGGGCGCCCGATGCGGTCGCCGTCCATGGTCTTGAGCAGGCCTTGTCCGATCAGCACGTCAATCCAATGGTTGATAACGGCTTCCGCCTCATCGGGCTGGTATTTCAGGAACAGCTCCGACTGCAGGTACGGATACGCGACACTGGCCAGGAACACAATTTTGTCCCGCTGCAGCGAGTCCTTGTTTTCGAACAGGCTGGCGACCAGGGAAGGCAGGGCGAACAGGTGTTGAATGTTATTGCGGTAATAGGTCATCAGGATGGCGTTGCTGCCCTCCAGGGCAATAATGTCACCCAGTTTCTGGGGTTGCCGGGTAATCAGCCCCATGCCCTCGCAGTAGGCGACCCAGTCCTTGCCGCTCCCCTCTGGCAGGGTGACCGTGTCGGCGTATGGGTAGGTTTTCAGCAGGGTGGCGTACTGGTCCATCAGGCGGATCAGCTGGCTTTCGTCCATGGCCAGCCGCTCGGTTCCCAGCAGGACCGTCGCGGTTATGCCAATGGGATTGACCGCGACTGACGCATTAATATTGGCGGCGACCTTCAGTGACAGTTCGGACACGGCGTTATTGAGCCAGTCAGGCCGGTATTCGGAATCGTAGGCCTCACTGCGCCAGCTGTCGTGGACATTGTCCAGGACGTCGGACAGATGAATGGCCTCGCCAAAATTCACGGCGACCCGGCCAAAGGAATTGCTGAGTTTACGGACCGTTTTGGCAAGGCCGAACACGCTTTCCTTTTCCTTCTTCTTGCCGCGCAGTTCTCCCAGGTACGACCGTCCCTCCATGACCTTTTCATAGCCGATGTAAACCGGCACGAACACGATGGGTTTGCGGTGGTCCCGCAGAAAGCTGCGCACAGTCATCGCCAGCATACCCGGGCGGGGTTGGAGCATGCGCCCGGTGCGACTGCGGCCTCCCTCCACGAAATACTCAACGGAATAGCCCCGGGAGAACATCACATGCATGTACTCATTGAATACCGTGGCGTACAGCGGGTTGTCCTTGAAGCTGCGGCGCATGAAAAAGGCACCACCCCGGCGCAGGATCGGGCCGACAATGGGCATGTTCAGGTTGATTCCGGCGGCAATGTGCGGAGGCATCAGGCCGTTCCTGTACAGCACATAGGACAACAGCAGGTAATCGATGTGGGACCGATGGCAGGGCACATACACCACGGCATTGTTCTGGGCGACTTCTTTCACCACCTCGATGTTATTGATGGCAATGCCGTTATAAATACGGTTCCATAACCAGGACAACACCACCTCCAGAAACCGGATGGTGACAATGGACATGCTGGCGGCGATTTCATCGGCGTATTTATAGGCTTTGGCCCGCACCTTGTGGGGCGGGATGTCGTCCCTGGCGGCGGTCTCGCGGATGGCCTCCTTGACGGCCTGGGTGCGGACCAGGCCTTCGACCAGGGTACGGCGGTGGGACAGGTCCGGCCCCAGCACCGCCTGGCGAACCCGACGGAAGTGGGTTCTCAGAATGCGGGCCAGCTTGCGGTTGGCGCGCTCCTCACTGTGCCGGTATTCATCAACCACCTGTTTCAGGGACAGGGGCGGGTTGAACTGCACATAGGTATTACGGCCGTGCACCAGGATGATCAGGAATTTCTGCAGGCGGCCCGCCACCGACCAGGTATCCGAAAGCAGCAATTTGACCAGGGATTTTTCCTTGTCTGGCGAACGGCCCCAGAACAGCGATACCGGAACAATCTGCACGTCCTGGTCGGGATGTTCGAGGCCATAGCGCACCAGGGCCTTGAATTCGGTGGTGGGAATCGGGGTTTGGCGGTTCCGGAACAGGCCACCGATACGCCGGTACAGGAAAAAGAACGAGTGTGCCGGCCCGTTTTTGACCGGAAGTGATTCCGTGGCGCCGGGAAGCCCGGCCCGAATGACTTCCTGCTCCAGCACCAGGCGGCTGGACAGAGAACTGTATTGCAACACGTAGCAAACCGGCTGGTCAGGGTTCAGTTCCAGGGTATCGCGGCTGTTGCCACTGACATCCGTCCGGACCCAAAGGAACAGTATCTTTCGGAAAAGGGCCAGGATCAGGCTGCGAATGCCCTGGTATAGACGCATACAGTATTGCTCCGGTAATAAAACAGGTGCCAAGTTTACTTGGTTGCGTACGGGCCGGAAAGCCGCAACGGCGTTCTGCGGTGTCACCGGGTTGTGGTACATTCCAGCTTGGCCCATTTAACATTCAGGCGCGAATTCCAATGGCGATATCCGCAACCCAATGGCTCCCCGGCTGGACCCCGGAACCACCGACTCCGGGCGACCTGGTTCTGGCGCTCTCCGGCGCCCATGTGCTCAAGCCTGTCGATGGCTGGCTGTTACCCTGGGGCCGTGAGGGCAAGGTAGCCACTCTGGGTGATCCGGTGTCTCTGGGAACAGTCGACGGGCGTACGGTCTATGTCACCGAGCTGGACGACGTGGGCAGGGATGAACTGACGAAGGTGCCGTTGCGGGAGGCGTTGCTGATGATGAGCGATGCCCCGGCGGACATGCTGAGTACCGGCTTCCAGGTATGGCAATGGTGGCGTGACCACCGGTTTTGCGGCCGGTGCGGCGCTGAAACCGGTGTCCATCCCCGGGAGCGGGCCAAGTGGTGCGAACCCTGCGGCATTCCCTGGTATCCGCGCCTGGCGCCCTGCGTGATCGTTGTCATTCGCCGTAACGAGCACTTTTTGCTGGCGAAGTCGTCCCGGAATACGCGACATTTTTACAGCCTGATTGCGGGTTTCGTAGAGCCCGGTGAAAGTCTGGAGGCCGCAGTGCGGCGGGAGGTCAAAGAGGAAACCGGCCTTGAGGTCGATAACGTGCGTTATCAGGCCTCTCAACCCTGGCCGTTTCCACACCAGTTGATGGTCGGTTTTTTCGCGGATTATGTGGCGGGTGATCTGGTGTTACAGGAAGACGAACTGGCCGATGCTGGCTGGTATTTACCGGGCGACACGCCACCGGTACCCCCGGATACCACCATCGCCGGTCGGTTGATTCGGGCCATGGAGCGGGAGATTTCCCGGGGGAGTGGTCAGGATTGAGTGGCCCGTTGATGGACAGAATGCCCCGGGTTTTGATCTTCGATTCCGGCGTTGGTGGCCTGAGCGTCGCCCAGTGTGTGCACCAGGCGTTGCCTGGCGTGGACTTGGTCTACCTGGCCGACAATGCCGCGTTTCCCTACGGTGACCAGCCTGAAGCGGTGGTGGTGGAGCGGTGTTGCGGGCTGATCGGACGGGCGCTGGCGGACGGTGACTTTGATGTGGTGGTGGTGGCCTGCAATACCGCCAGCACCGTGGTGTTGCCGCCTTTGCGTGCGATGACCCGCGTTCCCGTGGTGGGCGTCGTGCCGGCCGTGAAGCCGGCCGTTGGCAAAACCCGCAATCGCCGGATTGGCCTGCTGGCAACGCCAGCCACGGTTCAGCGACCGTATCTTGATGATCTGGTGCGGACGTTTGCTGCTGATTGTCAGGTTGAGCGTATTGGCCATCCCGGGCTGGTGCGGTGGGCAGAAGCGTTCGTGCGCGGAGTGCCGGTGCCCCGGGACGAACTGGCGATCGCCCTGGCGGCGTTTCGCCAAGCCGACGTGGACACTGTGGTGTTGGGGTGCACCCATTACCCCCTGTTGCTGGCGGCGCTGAAGGACACTCTGCCCGATGTGCTGTTCTGGGTGGATTCCGGCGAGGCCATTGCCCGCCGGGTTGCCTGGTTACTGGAACAATCAGGCCGGTTGGCGGATGCCCGTGAGCCGGTTTCGAACGGCGCCTCGCCGGTCAGCGCCGCGCTGTTTTCCGGCACGGCCCCGGAGGGTGTGGCGGACTTCATGGCAGCACTGGGGTTGGCTGCGGCCCGTGTGGCCAGTGACTGGCCGAATTCTGAATCCGGCACTTTCGAACCTGGTACTTACGAATCTGGTCCTACAGCAGGCGGGTGAGCTTGAACATGGCCAGAAACTCCAGCGCCGGAATCGCCCGGCGGTGGCAGCAGTAGGTTTTGAGCATGGCGCCCCGGAACCGCGATTTTGTGAATTCCAGCCCCTTGAAGTTATATAGAAAATTGCCGCGCTCATAGAGCCCGTGCAGCAAGCGCTTGAGCAGTCGGCTTTCCTGGTGCTCGGTGGCGGGGTCAAGCGACAGGGGAATAAGCCCCAGGTCCAGCCAGGGCACGCCCTCGGCCTTGAACACGTCCATGGCGTGAGCCATCAGGGTGTAGAAAATACCCTGGCGGAAGTTGGCGTTGGCCCGGGAGATGTTCGGTACGTAACTGATGATTTCATTGTTGCGGTAGATCGGGTCAAAATAGATAAACCCGACGGCTTTCCCGTCCTGATAGGCGTAGAAGTGACGCTCGTTTTCCCGGTAATCCATTGCCATCGGGCGGATCAGGAAGCGGATTTCATTGCTTTTGCATTTCCGGGTCCGGATCCAGGCTTCGGAAATCTCCCGGGTGTGGTCATCACTGAACCGCTCCATGACCGTGATGCCATTCTTCTCCGCCTGGTTCAGGGCTGTGCGCAATATCTGTTTCTTCTTGCCGGTCAGGGTCCACTTCCGCAGATCAATCCGGGACTCGCTGCCGAACTGGGTACCGTAAAGACCAAAACGCAGGTGCAGGAAATCGACTACCGGTTTGGACACCTGGATGTAACTGGCATTGGGGAAACGTTGGTGAAAATGTTCGAGCACCGTCGGAAAATTCTCCGGCGCGCAGACCGGATCCGCCAGCACGAAGGTGCCGCCCCATTTACGCATATAGGCGATGTAGCCCATGCCCGGCACATCAAAGTACTGCATGCCCGGTTGCAGTGTCGAAAACGACTGGGAGTGAACGCCATACTGTTTCAGGTAGTTCACGCGTTCGGTAAAACTGAACGAACCGTTTTCGGCAGTGTCCAGGTTGTCCAGTGCAAGTATCTGATCCGTCATTGGATGGCTCCCCCGATTATGGTTGTTGCGCCGGTGGCTGATTACGCCTGTTTGCGACCAAGAATGGACCAGTAGCAGTCCATGTTCAGGAGCTTGAAGTGCTTCTTCTCGGTGACTTGCAGGCCCAGGCGCTGCATGTGCTCGGGGTAGTTGTAGATCTTGTGGAACGCGTTGTTGGCAAACAGCCAGAAGATAAACACGGCCATGTACCAGTAGAGCTTTTTGAACAGGCGGGACAGAACATTGCCGGTGGGATAGCAGAAGTCGCCCACCACGATACGGGCGTCGGCCTTGCCCAGTCGGATCAGGTGTTCGAGCACCCGTACCATCATGTCTTCATCAAAGACATTCAGGAAAAAGTTGGCCACCACCATATCGTACTGGCCAGGATCGTTCACGGCCATGATGTCGCTGTGAATGCGACGTATGGTCAGGTGGGGCGCCTCTTTGCCCTGGGCCTCGCCGAACTTGCGCAGCATGGTTTCCGACAGGTCCACCACGGTGACATCCGCGCCCAGCTCCGCAGCACGGATGGCGTCACGGCCATGGCCAACGCCAGCAAACAGAATGCGGTCTCCGGGTTTCACCGTTTCCACATCCAGCATGGCGGTTTTGCAGCGATGGATATTCTTGCCGCTGTACAGGTTGCTGAGGAAATCGTAGACGGGGCCGATGTATTTGTATTTGTCGCGCATGAGGACGTCTGCCTGTTCTTGTTCCTGGGGTGTTGTCACCGTTTTTATCGTTATTAGGCCCGGCGGACGGCCGGAACGTGCGGTGATCAACGCTCTGTGACAGTGAGCTTAGAGAACAGGGTGGGGTAATTATGTGCAGCAATGCGCATTTCCGGATACATAAAGTAACCCGTTGCAACGCTTTGCTAACAGGATCAACCTTTTATATCGGAGTGTCAGACAATCAATAATAAGAGTCAGGAAACGGCAGCACGAACAGCCCGCTGGCTGAGCAATCTGGAAATGTCCACGGCGGGTCGGGCGGGGCCGTAGAAAAAGCCCTGAACCTGATGGCAACCAAGACCGCGCAGGTACTCCAGCTGTTCGTCGGTTTCCACGCCCTCCGCCACAATTTCCAGTTTCAGGCCGTGGGCCATGGCGACGATGGCATTGACGATGCAGGCGCCGTCTTCGCCACTGCGAATGGCTTTGACGAAGGATTGGTCAACCTTCAGGGTGTGGATGGGCAGGCGGTGCAGGTAATTGAGGGACGAGTAGCCGGTGCCAAAGTCGTCGATGGCAATACGCACTCCCAGACAAGCCAGCTCCCTCAGCTTCTGGCTGATCTGCTCGAGATCGTTCATGATCACATTTTCGGTGATTTCAATCTCCAGGTTCCCGGGCGGGAACCGGTGGGCCTTTACGCGCTGCATCAGGGTTTCCACGAAGCGCGGGTGTTCGACCTGGATCGGCGACAGGTTGACTGCCAGCCGCAGCTCCGGGTGGCCGCCCCGTATCCAGCGGCCTACATCCTGGCAGGCCTGGTCCAGTACCCGTTCACTGAGCTGGCCGATCAGTTTGGTCTCTTCGGCCAGCGGCAGGAAATCCCGCGGGTAGAGCAGCCCCCGTTCAGGGTGCTGCCAGCGAACCAGAGCCTCCAGGCCCACCACACGGTTGGTGGTGGAGCATACCTGGGGCTGATAGAACACCCGCAATTCATCCCGCTCCATAGCCAGGCGAAGGTCCCGCTCCAGGTTGAGCCGGTTGGCGGTATCAATGCTCATGCTCTCGGAGTAAAAACGGTAGCCGTCCTTGCCTTTGGCCTTCACGTGATACATGGCGATGTCGGCATTCTGGATAAGCTGATCCATGCTTTCACCCGCTTCCGGGTGAATGGCGATACCGATACTGACGCCCACGAATACTTCATGATCACCCAGCTGAAACGGGGCTCGCAGGGCGTTGATCAGCTTTTTCGCAATCTGCCTGGCGTCTTCATGGTTATGTATGGAGGGCAGCAGCAGCGTGAATTCATCGCCACCAAATCGGGACAGGGTATCGCCCTTGCGCAGGCACTTTTCCAGACGGTGGGTGACCGCCTGCAGCAAACGGTCACCCATGGCATGGCCAAGGGTGTCGTTGATGATCTTGAAGCGGTCCAGGTCAAGGAACATGACCGCCAGTTTCTGGCCGCTGCGACCAGCCTGGGTTATCGCAAGTTCCAGCCGGTCCTTGAACAGCGCCCGGTTGGGCAATCGTGTCAGCAGGTCGTGGTAGGCCTGGAAGTTGATGAAGGCTTCCGCTTCTTTACGCTCGGTCACATCCCTTGCGGTGCCGTAATAGCGGGCGCTCTTGCCATTGCCGCCGCCCTGGGTGTTGCCGCTGTGAGGCCAGGTCTGCTGATCGATGGGGAAGGCTGTAATCTCGAAGTGCCGGGTGGCTCTCCGGCTGCCGCGGGTTTTCAGCCGCACTTCCAGGGTGCGCGGGTTGTCTGCGGTTATATTCGGCCCGTTCAGGGCATAGGTGCCGCGAGTGACGTCCCGGTCATCCAGTATGTGGCGGAAATGCCGGCCGCAGAGTTCCGACGGCTGATACCCCAGTAGCGACTCCACCTTGCTGTTGACGAAGCAGAAGCGGCCGCCTTCGTCGAGCATGAAAACGATATCGGGTGAGCTGTTGACGATGTAGCGATGCAGGGCCTCGGATTTTTCGAGCCGGAGCTGAATGGACTCATGGGCCCGGAGCAGCGACTGTTTGCCAATCACCGCCTCAACCGTGGCCAGCAGTTCCTCGGGATCGAACGGTTTGCGAATGTAGTCCAGCGCGCCCCGACGAAGCGCCCGGCTGACAGCGGTGAAGGAGCTCTCCCCACTGACGACAATGGCGCCGCAATCCGGTTGCACCTCTGCAAGAAGGGCCATGACGTCGAAACCGTTGATGCCCGGCATTCGCAGGTCCAGCAAGGCAAGATCGAACGGTTGGGCGCTAATCAGCTC
Source organism: uncultured Marinobacter sp. (assembly GCF_946886895.1). The sequence continues at coordinate 242,597 of NZ_CAMPJO010000002.1, forward strand.
GCAGGCCTGGCCACCCCCCTCGGCGGCAGCGACATCGTAGCCCTGATTGCGCAAGAGCGTGGCCAGTGTGCCGAGCAGGCGGGGTTCGTCATCCACCACCAGAATCCGCGCGGTTGTCCCGTGACTGAAAGGCTGATCAGTGTGCTCAAGGGCCATCGGTCTGTTTCCGTTATTCTTCGTCAGTCGGTATCGTTCTTTTTATGGCTGGCCGCCGGCAACAGAATCCGGAAGGTTGTGCCTTCCTGTGCCGTTCGGCAAGCGATGATGCCCTCCATGTCATCCACAAGCTGTTTCACAATACTCAGGCCCAAACCGCTGTGGCCGTCTCCTTTTGTGCTGTTAACCGGCGCGAACAGGGTCTCCCGGACAGAGTCGGGGATACCACCGCCGGTATCCGTAATTTCCAGTTCCACCCAGCTGCGCCGATTCTGCCAGACCGGTGCGGACGTTCGTATTTCAACTTTGCCGCCATCGTCGCCGAGGCTTTCGGCGGCATTTCGCACCAGGTTGATGATCACCTGCCGTATGGCGGACAGGCCGGCAACAACGGATGCAGGCTGCTTGCACAGTACCACGTTCAGCTGTTGGTTTCCGTCACCGAACAGGCTGTCCCGGAGAATCCGGGCCAGGCTTTCAAGCTCATGGTTCAGATCAACCCCGTCGCTGGTGTCTGGCTCGGAATCGGCATGGCTCATCTGCAACAGCAGGTTACCTGCGCGATCGAGTTCTTCACGGATGATATCAAGCTCTTTCTGCACGTCGGTATCGTCGAGCCGGTTTCTGAGCTGATAGATGTATTGCCGGATAATGGTCAGCGGATTGCTGACTTCGTGGATCTGTTTTCTGAGCCTGTCCCGGGCAAATTCCTGGTCAAGTGCCGGCTGCGGGTCCGATTGCCCCGAGTCCGGCCGCTCCTGCAACACGGACGCCAGTTGGCGGGTGAACAGGCCGGCCAGCTCGCGGCTGGCTTCCTGGTTGCTGTTGTCGGTGCCGAGGGTAAAAACCCCGGGGCACCGGTTGCCGGTCACCACCGGAATAGCAAGCAAAGACGGGGTATGCAACAGGGACAGCAACTGCCGGTCAAGCACCGTGGGTGCGCGATCCCCCAGAGCGATGGGCATTTTCGAGGCGAAGGCTTCGGTCAACAGGCTGCCACCCGGTTGTGCCGTTACGGTAAGCTCCGGAACATCGCCGATGGTACCGGATAGCAGCACCAGGGAGTCGTCGTGGTGCCCGAAACACAGGGCGGGAAGGCCGGTGATCAGGGTCAGGCTGTTGACCGTCTCTGCCAGAATATCGTCTGCACTGCCGGAAAGGGTTGCGAAGCCAATGGCCTGGCTGGCGATGGCCTGGCGGAGAACGGTTTGCCGGAGTTGCCGGGAAGCACTGTCGCCGTCGTAGTCGTCTGACAGGGTAATGCCCAGTGAGGTGGCCATGGTCGACACTTCGTGGCCGATACGCCGGTTGATCTCCCGTGTCAGCTCCTCGCTTAAACCAAAGATGGTGCCAGCGGCCGCAATACCGGCGGCATCAGACAGCGCGAGACGGGTAGCCAGGCTGATCAGCTTCACCAGGTGGCCGGCATCCCGCAACTCCGAGGGCAGGGCCTGCTGGTAGCGCATGGCGTCTGCGGCCAGGGGGCCGAGCCCCCAGGAGGTCACCAGTTCCGCGGCAATCTCGGACTGGTGGTTGAAATAGTGTTGCTTCGCCTCTGCGGTCGGCGTTTTAATGGCTATCAATTCACCAATATTGTGTACCATCCCGAGCATGAAGGCTTCATCGGGGTCCGGGTAGCGTGTCAGCGTGGCGAGTGCGCGGGCGGTCAGCGCGGTGGTCAGCGAGTGGCGCCAGAAGTCGCGGAGTTGCTGCCATTCGTCACCGCCCAGTTCGAACAGTAACTGCCGCAGGGCGGCGGTCATGATCAGGGTGTGGAAGCGGCGTGTTCCCAGGCGCAGTAACGCCTGGTCCACGGAGCGAATGCGGGTGACCGGGCCATAGAGGACAGAGTTCGCGAGGGTGAGTATGCGGGCGACCAGGGCGGTGTCGGCCGATACAATCTCGCTGATGGTGCGATAGCTCTCATCCTGATGGCAAGCGTCGAGCGCCCGCAGGGTCACTTCCGGGAGACTCGGTAACTGTAAATCAGGAGCTATGTGCATGGGCTTACCTGCCGTGCGCCTCTGTAGAACCTGTGTCTGAGAGGCGGTTCATACGCCTTGTTGAGATTGAGCTTAGACAATAATCCGTCGTTATTAAATACTTATTGCTCTTTTTTTAAGCAAACTATTATCGCAAGTGTGATATGTGTAGAATTTTTACAGGTTAGACTCGGGTTTATCGGAAATTCAGGGATATACAGCACCGGCCATGACCGCTCAACCATCAGATAAACGCCGCCCGGCGCCGCCCAGAACGATTGCCATTACCGGAGGTAAGGGCGGCGTCGGGAAAACCTCGGTTGCCCTGAACCTTGCCCTGACACTGGCACGTCAGGACAAGAAGGTACTGTTGCTGGATGGCGATACCGACCTGGCCAATGTCAGCATCATGGTCGGGCTTTACCCCAGCCGGACCCTGGCAAATGTGATCGCCGGCGAGTGCCGCCTCGAGGACACGTTGCTGGAGGCGGACTACGGGCTCCACATCGTGCCAGGTGCTTCCGGGGTCCAGGAGTGCATTGACCTGGGGCCGGACGGAAGCCTGAAGATCCTGCGGGCGCTTTCCCTGCTCGAAAGCCGGTACGACTATGTCATCACCGACACGGCGTCCGGCCTGCAGGCCACTGGCCTGCACATGATTGCGGCGACCGAACTGGCCTGTGTCGTGGTGACTCCGGATCCAGCCTCGCTGACGGATGCCTTCTCGCTGATCAAGGTACTCAAACGTCGCGGTTATCAGAGAACGCCGAGCATTCTGGTCAACATGGCCCAGGGTGCCAGCCAGGCCCGGTCGGTCTTTCAGCGTCTGGATGCCGCCGCCCAGCGCCATCTGGGGCACCGCCTGCATTACATGGGGGGGATCTGGCGTGATGAGACCCTGCGGCAATCGGTGCTGAACCAGAAACCGGTTGCCCTGCTGCCGGTGTCTGACCCGTCCTGCCGTCAGTTTCATACCCTGGCAGACATGGTGGATGTCCGGTTGTCACAGCTACCGCCCCGGAAAGCCGGCATTGCTGCCTATTGGCACCGGCTTGCCCGGCGTCAGCCGGAGCCGACAAAGCCCGGGCCGGCAGTCGAGTCGGCGGCCACGCCACGGGATCGCTGCCTGCAGGCTGTCAGCGAACTCGAATCGGCCCTGGCACAGTCCACCGACAACGCCCTGCTGCGTTATGAAGCGTTCACGCGGCTGTTTGCACTGCTGGGGAGCACGCTGGACAGTGACGCCATTGAAATTATCCAGACCGGGCTTGGGTCCATGCCCTGGGAAACGCTGGATCGCGACCGGAAAGCGCACCTGGCGACTCACCTCCGGCATCTGGCGGATCAGATGGCTCCGCCTGCCGGTCAACCCGCTGATAAACAGGCGTCCGGTCCGGTGCTGATGGAGCCATTTTATGACCGGATCAGTTTTGGTGAGCAGGACCGGCTGGTGCGTGTGCTCCGGGAGCAGCCATCCGACATTTCACTGGACCGGTTGTTGCGAAGCCTCGCCGGTAACGACTCGGACCGATCCTGACCCATCGAATCAACATGCCTGGATTTGTGTCATTTTATTAACGGTTTTTGTAGCGTAATTTTGCTGTATGTCACCCCTCCGTCATTTAGACTGTGCAAAGATTGATCGCAGATCCGATCGTGGCCCGCTATGTGCTTCAGACCCTGTTCAGAGATCGTATGAATCCGGTCTCGGCAGAGGCGTTTAGGTTAGTCGGACGGTCGTTAGCCGACAGAGTGAATGAATGAGAAGGAGTTCTCCCATGGCAACACAGCAGATGAATCCCCCAGCGGCATCGTCAAAGGTGCTCGAAAAACTCCGGGGCAAACACGTACTGATAACCGGAACGACGGGGTTTCTGGGAAAGGTGATCCTTGAAAAGCTGATCCGTGCGGTTCCGGACATTGGCGGCATTCACCTGCTGATCCGCGGCAACAAACGGCACCCGGATGCGCACAGCCGGTTTCTGAACGAAATTGCCACATCCTCTGTTTTTGATCGCCTCCGACAGGAAGACAATGAGGCTCTGGAAACTTTCCTGGACGAGCGCCTTTACTGTGTGACTGGCGAAGTGACCGAGCCGCTCTTTGGTTTGTCGGCGGAGAGCTTCCGGAAACTGGCCGGCAATCTGGATGCGGTGATCAATTCCGCGGCCAGCGTGAACTTCCGGGAGGAACTGGACAAGGCCCTCGCCATCAATACCCGCTGCCTGGATAACGTCGCCGAACTGGCCCGGCAAAACCGTTCGCTGGCGGTGCTGCAGGTCTCCACATGCTACGTGAACGGCGTGAATTCCGGCCAGATTACCGAGTCCGTGATCAAGCCAGCTGGCGAGTCGATTCCCCGCAACACGGACGGCTATTATGAAATTGACGAGTTGGTGCGCCTGTTGGAAGACAAGATTGCCGATGTGCGCGCCCGCTATTCCGGCAAGTTGCTGGAGAAAAAACTGGTGGACCTGGGGATCCGGGAGGCCAACCGATACGGCTGGAGCGATACCTACACGTTCACCAAATGGCTGGGTGAGCAATTGCTGATGAAGTCTTTGTCGGGGCAGGCGCTGACGATTGTCCGGCCGTCCATTATTGAAAGCGCTCTGGAAGAGCCGGCGGCCGGCTGGATTGAAGGGGTCAAGGTGGCGGATGCCATCATCCTGGCTTACGCCCGGGAGAAGGTAACGCTGTTTCCGGGCAAGCGTTCCGGCATTATCGATGTGATCCCGGTGGACCTGGTTGCCAATGCGGTGGTGCTGGCTGCTGCGGAGGCCCTTGCCGAGCCGGCCCGGCAGCGTATTTACCAGTGTTGCAGTGGCAGCTCGAACCCGGTTTCTCTGGGTGAATTTATTGACCACCTGATGGCTGAGTCGAAGGCGAACTATGCCGAGTACAACGAGTTGTTCTACCGGAAACCCACCAAGCCGTTCATAGCCGTCAACAGGCGGCTGTTTGACGCCGTCGTCGGTGGTGTGCGGATTCCTCTGAGCCTCACCGGACGAGTGCTGAGGATGCTCGGGCAGGATCGTGAACTCAAGGTGTTGCGCAATCTCGACACTACGCGGTCGCTGGCGACCATTTTTGGCTTCTACACGGCACCGGATTACACCTTCCGCAACGATGAGTTGCTGGCACTGGCCTCCCGCATGGGTGAGCTGGACCAGATCCTGTTCCCGGTCGACGCCCGGCAGATCGACTGGGCCGTGTATCTGCGCAAAATTCATCTGGCCGGCCTGAATCGCTATGCCCTCAAGGAGCGTAAGGTCTACAGTCTCCGGTCCGCAAAATCCCGTAAAAAGGCAGCCTGATGCAACGGGGCGCGGCCGGGCCTGGCCGGGCCCCGCTCCGGGTGCTGCTCCCGGAGTCGCCGGACGCTCCGGGTTTGCCATTGGCCCCGTTCGGACTATCCTTTAGAAGGCTTCTCGTTCGGGTTGGCCGGGCGTTATCGTCTCGCCGGTTAACCGTTGGTTTGGGCTAAAAGTTCAGTCGCATTAGGACGTTAGTCTAATTCATTGTGTGGTGGCACACATGGTGAACTACAGGCATCCGTCTTAGGGGCCGCACGGGCCCGATCGCTCTGTATTCCAAAAACCGACAATGACAACAGACTCTGACTATAGGGGGAGCACCATGACCGATAAACAGGTTTATCCGGTAAGCCCGGATGTGGCCAAACAGGCCCTGTTAAACCGGGAACAATACGATGACATGTATCGCCAGTCCGTTGAGGACCCGGATGCCTTCTGGGGAGAGCATGGCAAGCGCCTCGACTGGATCAAGCCGTACACCAAGGTAAAAAACACAACCTACGACTACGATAACCTCTCCATAAAGTGGTTCGAGGATGGCCAGCTGAATGCGTCGGCCAACTGCCTGGATCGTCACCTGGAAAAGCGTGGCGACCAGACCGCCATCATTTTCGAGGGCGACGACCCCGCCGACTCCCGCCATGTGACCTACCGGGAGCTGCACGAACAGACCAGCAAGTTCGCCAATGTCCTGAAAGGCCTCGGTGTCGGCAAGGGCGATGTGGTGACCATCTACATGCCCATGATTGTCGAAACCGCAGTGGCCATGCTGGCCTGTGCCCGTATCGGTGCCATTCACTCCGTTGTGTTTGGCGGCTTTTCTCCCGAAGCCCTGGGCGCCCGTATTGTGAACGGCCAGTCCCGGTTTGTGGTGACGGCCGATGAGGGTGTTCGCGGCGGCCGCAAGATTCCGTTGAAGAAAAACGTGGACGCGGCCCTGAAGAAGGAAGACGCGGCCAACGTCAGGAAGGTTGTGGTCGTCACCCGCACGGGCAATAAAGACGTGCCCTGGAACGACAGCCGCGATGAACGCTACGAAGACCTGATGGCGTCGGCGTCTGCCGATTGCCCGCCGGAGCCCATGAACGCGGAAGACCCGCTATTCATGCTGTATACCTCCGGCTCCACCGGCGCCCCGAAAGGCGTTCTCCATACCACCGGTGGCTACATGGTGTTTACCTCCATGACCCATCAGTATGTGTTCGACTACCACGACGGCGATATCTACTGGTGTACGGCGGACTTTGGCTGGGTGACCGGCCACAGCTATATCCTGTATGGTCCGCTGGCCAACGGTGCCGTGACTGTTCTGTTCGAGGGTGTGCCCAATTACCCCGACACATCACGCATGGGGCAGGTTGTTGACAAGCACAAGGTCAATATTCTGTACACTGCGCCAACCGCGATTCGTGCCCTGATGGCCGAAGGCGAGTCCTGCATGAACGGTACCACCCGCTCCAGCCTGAAACTGCTGGGTTCCGTGGGCGAGCCCATTAACCCGGAAGCGTGGGAGTGGTACCACCGGGTGATTGGCAACCGCAAGTGCCCGATTGTGGATACCTGGTGGCAGACCGAGACCGGTGGCATCCTGATTTCCCCGCTGCCTGGTGCGATTGACCTGAAGCCGGGCTCGGCAACCGTGCCGTTCTTCGGTGTGAAGCCCGCTCTGGCGGATAACGACGGCAATATCCTGGATGGCAAGGCGGAAGGTAACCTGGTGATCCTCGACAGCTGGCCGGGCCAGATGCGGACCATCTACGGTGACCACGAGCGCTTCAAACAGACCTACTTCAGCACGTACAAGGGGATGTACTTCACCGGTGACGGGGCCCGTCGTGACGACGATGGCTACTACTGGATAACCGGTCGCGTGGACGACGTACTGAACGTGTCCGGTCACCGCCTGGGCACGGCCGAGGTCGAGAGCGCCCTGGTGGCCCATGACAAAGTGGCGGAAGCGGCTGTGGTAGGCTACCCCCACGAAATCAAGGGGCAGGGCATCTACGTGTATGTAACCCTGGTTCATGGTGAAGAGCCCTCCGATGAATTGAAGAAGGAACTGGTCCAGTGGGTGCGCAAGGAAATCGGCCCCATTGCCTCTCCGGATGTCATTCAGTGGGCGCCCGGGTTACCCAAAACCCGATCGGGCAAGATTATGCGCCGGATTTTGCGTAAGATTGCGTCAAATGAGCACGACCAGTTGGGCGACACCTCCACCCTGGCGGACCCGGGCGTGGTGGATGACCTGATCAGTGGTCGTGCAAACAAGTAAAGTCTGCGTGTTGTCAGGCTGAACATCTGTAAGGAATCTGTTGAATGGCTCAAACAATTATCGTCGCTGATGATCACCCGCTGTTTCGGGCAGCATTGAAGCAGGCGGTCAGTCAGGCGGTACCGGATGCGGCGACGGTTGAGGTCGACAGCATCAAGGCGCTGCAGGCGGCGGTAGAGTCGCACCCGGATGCGGATCTGGTTCTGCTGGATCTCAATATGCCGGGTGCCCATGGCTTCTCCGGGCTCGTGTTCATGCGCGGGCAATACCCCGGGCTGCCCGTGGTGGTTGTGTCAGGTTCCGAGGAATTGCAGGTGATGCGCCGCTCGATTGACTACGGTGCCTCGGGCTTTATCCCGAAGTCGGCACCGTTGCCTACCATTACCGAGGCTATTCAGGCAGTTCTGGAAGGGGATGTCTGGTTGCCGGAAGGTGTGGCGGACAAGATCGAGCGGATGCATTCCGATGCCACGGACTTTTCGGAAAAGCTGGCGTCGCTGACCCCGCAGCAGTTCCGGGTGTTGGGTATGCTGGCCGAGGGGCTTCTGAACAAGCAGATTGCCTATGATCTGGATGTTTCAGAAGCCACCATCAAGGCACATATCACGGCGGTGTTCCGCAAACTTGGCGTCCGCAACCGGACCCAGGCGGTGATTGCGATTCAGCAGATGGAGATTGATCCTTCGGATCAGTCGTTGTCGGGCAGCTGATAAACGCCGTTATTTGCTCCCGGCGTACCCCAGCTCCTTGTCGACCAGATTAAACAGCTCTTCGCCCTGGCGCCAGTGATCAAGGTTCTCCAGGAACTGATCCGTCAGGGCCCGCTTCCAGCCGATAAAATCCCCCGCCATATGGGCGGTCATGGTGACGTTCTCCATGTCCCAGAGCGGGTGATCGTCTGCCAATGGCTCTTCTTCGAAGACATCCAGCCCGGCGCCGGCAATATCACCCTCTTTGAGGGCCGCGACCAGATCGTCGGTTTTCACGATCGGCCCCCGGCCAATGTTGATCAGGCGGGCGGAGTTCTTCATTGCCTTGAAGGCTCTCTCATCAAACAGGCCTTCCGTCTGTGGGGTCAACGGGGCGGCGATGACCACGTAGTCGGCATGGCCGAGTTGCTGGTAAAGGTCGTCGTTGCCATGCACGGCAACAAAATCCGGGTCATCGTGCCTGGCCCTGCGTGCAATGCCATGAGCCTTGAGCCCGGCCGCGCCGACCAGGCGGCCGATCTGGCGGCCGATGGAGCCGGCCCCGACGACCAGCACCTGCTGGCCCTCCGCCCGTTCCGTATCCCGGTGCTTCCACTGGTGCTTCATTTGCAGCCGGATGGAATTCGGAAAATCCTTGGCGAACATCAGAATGGTGCACAGCACATATTCGGCAATGGTGCGATCGAAGATGCCGCGGGCGTTGGTCACCGTCACATCGCTCTTGATCAGATCCGGGAACATCAGCGCATCCACTCCGGCGCTGGTGGCGTGAATCCACTTCAGCTTGTCGGCGGTGTGCCATGCCGCAGCCAGGGCCTCGGTGCGAAAGTCGGTGACCATCATGACATCGGTACCGGGCAGGGTGTTACGCAGGGTCTGCTCGTCGCTGGCGAAGCGCACATCCGCGCGGGCCCTCAGGGCGTCCATTCCCGGTGGTTCCTGTTCTCCCGGTGCCGTGAGAACGGTAACAATGGGCGTGTTGTGCTGAGTCATTGAACCTCCGCCTGATCAAGGGTTGCTGTTGATGTGTTGACTGCCTCCCGGAGCCGGCCATGGGGCGGGCCGGCAGTTATTGAGTACAGTCTGGTAGGCCGCTGGCATGGGGTCAACCCAGGCCTGCGGAGAAATTCGGGATTCCAGGCAGCAGGCAGTGCAGGCGCTGTACTATCACTTACACTCAAGGCCGGATCTTTCTCGGTTTATGTCTTGTATGCCCCCCCGTTACTGACTAACCTGCAAAGAGTGTTTTCCGCCCGTCAGCAGGAGGTGTTTATGGCAGAAGCCGCCAATAAAGAAACCGGCCAGACCAAGCCGCGCAAGGTGAAATACCGCAAGGGCAAAGCCAGCTGGAACCCTGCCATGCAGGCAGTCCCGGTGCCGGGCATTCGTCGCATGGTGAACATGGCGGCCACCATGAAGGATGTTATTCATCTTTCCATCGGCCAGCCGGACCTGCCAACACCCAAACACGTTATTGATGCCTATGTGGATGCCCTGAACGCAGGGCAGACCGGGTATACCATGGATGCCGGGCTGCCGGAGTTGCTGGTGGCCCTGCGGGATTACTATGGCAAGCGCTATAACCGTAAGCTGACACGGGACAACATCCTGATTACCAGCGGTGCCACCGAGGCCATGTACCTTGCCATCTCGGCCACTTCGGCGCCGGGCCGGCAATTCATCGTGACCGATCCGTCGTTCCTGCTGTATGCGCCACTGATCCGGATGAATGGTGGTGAGGTCAAGTTCGTACCGACCCGGGCTGAAAACAATCATCAACTGGATCCGGACGAGGTGATCCGGGCCATGGGGTCGCGGACCTTCGCGCTGATTCTGAACAACCCCAATAATCCGACCGGGGCGGTTTACCCGCGCAGTACCGTGGAGACGATTCTGGAAGAGTGCGCCTACCGGGGCATTCAGGTATACGCTGACGAGGTGTATGACCACCTGATTTTCGATGACGATGATTTTGCCAGTGTCCTGAACTGCTCCATGGATCTGGACAACATCATGTGCATCAGCAGCTTTTCCAAGACCTACAGCATGGCCGGGTTGCGGGTTGGCTGGGTGATTTCCAGCCAGGCCGCCATCAAGTCCCTGCGCCGGTTCCATATGTTTACCACGTCGGTGGCCAACACGCCGTCGCAGTTTGCCGGTGTGGCGGCCCTGACCGGTGATCAGCAGTGTGTGCGGGACATGGTGGATATATACCGGGAGCGCCGCGACAAGGTGGTGGAGCTGATTGATCAGACCCCCTACATGACCGGATACAAACCCGGAGGCGCCTTCTTTGCCTTCCCGGACCTGCCGCCTCATGTGGATGGCTCTGACCTGGCACTGCGAATGCTCAAGGAAACCGGCGTCTGTGTGGTGCCGGGGGATGCCTTTGGCGAGCACTGCACCAACGCCATCCGGATCAGTTTCTCCACCACCTGTGAGAAACTGGAACAGGCGTTTGATCGTGTCATCCCCTGGATGGCCAAGCAGCAATTCTGAGGTGCGGCCATGTCAGCCCTGGATTCGGTGCTCATTCAATGCCCCTACTGTTGGGAGACGCTGGACATCAGCGTCGACCCTTCCGTCGCGGAGCAGGAGTACGTTGAAGACTGCCAGGTATGCTGTCAGCCCATAGTGTTGCATGTCACCTTTGACGACAACCTGACCCCCCAGGTGGAAGCCCGGGCAGAGAATGAATAGCCGGCCCGGGCCCCCCCCCGCTGTCGCAGGATATAGACAGATTCCCTGGAGAAAACCTGATGAACAAAACACCCCTGAACGGCCTCTGGATCCTCGTGATTCTGGTGCTGTCACTGACCAGCGGCTGCGCCAGCCTGTCCCCCTATTCCATATCCGAAGGCGAGCTGGAGAGGCATCTCCAGGACGTGGTGCGCGAGTTTGACCGTAACCAGTTAAACAGCGGTTCTCCCCTCAGTCTCAGCCTGAGTGACGCTGATATTACCCTGGGGCCGGATGGCCGGGATGTCGCGGTGATCGATGTGCGGGGGCAGGTGGCTCTGAACGCACTGATGGCCAAATTGCCGGTGGATATTGCCCTCAAGGTGGAGGGTGCCCCAGTTTACGATAGTACCGAAAAAGCCATTTTTATCAGACGCCTGCAGTTGCTGGAGAGCAGTATTGATTCACCGTTCTTTAAAGGTGACCTGAAGCCGGTTACCGACACGGTGATGCGCCTGGTGGCCCAGATGCTGGAAACCATGCCGGTCTACCGCTTGGATGAAACCAGCATGGCCCAGCGCATGTTTGGCATGATGCCCGTTGATATCCGGGTGGCGCCCGGCCGGCTGGAGTTTGTCATGGCGGACCCGTAAGCCGGCCCTGGTCAGCTGGCCAGCCGACGACACACCGCCTGGCCAATCTCATGGGTACCCCGTTGCTGGCGGGAATTCTCCGCCAGATCGGCGGCAACGGCATCAAACAGCGCTTTGCCGGCGGCGGCAATGGCCGGGTCTTTGCGACCAAGCCAGTCGAGCATCCGGGCCGTGGTAAACAGCATCGCCGTCGGGTCGGCCAGGCCCTGGCCCGCAATGTCCGGTGCACTGCCATGGGTGGGCTCAAACATGGACGGCATATCCGGGTCGGTCGGGTTCAGGTTGCAGGAGGGCGCGACACCCATCCCGCCAGACAGAACCGCCGCCAGATCGGTGAGGATATCCCCCTGTAAATTACTGGCGACCACCACATCGAATGCCCACGGGCTCTGCACGAACTTCATGCAGGCGGCATCCACCAGTTCGTGGTGGGTAGCGACGTCTGGATAGTCCTGGCTGATGGCCTCGAAAGCTTCGGTATACAGGTCACCCCAATGGCGCAGGGCGTTGCGCTTGGTCACGAGACAGACCTGGCTCTCGCAGGAGCGGCCATCCAGTGTCCGGAAACTCCGGGCCCGGCCCTGTTTCTCACGCTCCGCCGCCCGGGTGCGAGCCTGCTCGAAACCGTATCGAATGATGCGATCGGTCGCCTTGCGCGTGAACACTTCCATCTGGGTGGCCACTTCGTCCGGCGTGCCTTTGCGCAACCGTCCGCCCTGGCTGACATACTCGCCCTCGGAATTTTCCCGGATCACCAGCATGTCGATGTCTTTGGCACGATCATCCGCAAGGTACTGGCGGGCGCCAGGCAACAGCCGGGCCGGGCGCTCGCACACCCATTGGTCGAATCCTTTGCGCATGTCCAGCAGAGGCGCCAGTGAGACGCTGTCTGACAGCAGATATCGGTCCGGGTCGTCCATGGGGCCCGGGTCGCCCAGGGCGCCGAGCAGAATGGCGTCGTACTGCTTCAGTTGCGCCAGCGCGTCATCCGGCATGGATTCACCATGCTCCTCATGCCAGGCATGGGAAGGCCAGGGGAATCGTGTCCACTCAAGGGCGAGGCCGTGTTTGGTGCGTAAGGTTTCCAGGCAGCGTACGGCTTCGGCGACCACTTCCGGGCCGATGCCATCGCCCGGGGTAACGGCAATGCGCGTTGTTTGGGTCATTCCGGAGACTCCTCTGCTGATTGTACTCGTATGTAAGGTGATTCCAGTTTAGTCATGTGGGGCGTGGATGCCACCGTTTCACATCCTTTTACCGGAATGCGCTTTTATCAAGTCATAATTCGAGGCTATAGTGATTTGAAAATGCAACGTATTGCCACGGTCAATCTTCCAGATCAAATGCTCAGGAGTAGAAGTGAACCAGCCTGCCAAACTGTTTGATGAATCCCATTGTGAGCAATGTGCCTGTGGCGAAGGACTGGATTTTTCATTCACCTTTGCTTTTCAGCCCATCATCGACGCCCAGAACAGATCCGTGTATGCCTATGAAGCGCTGGTGCGTGGTCCCGGGGGGCAGGGCGCCATGAGTGTCCTGAACAGGGTCAACGAGCAGAATCGCTATTCCTTTGACCAGATCTGCCGGGTCAAAGCGGTGAAGCTGGCATCACGCCTGGGTATGGAGGCCATGCTGAGTATTAACTTCATGCCCAATGCCGTGTACCGGGCCGAGTACTGTATTCGTACCACATTGGCGGCAGCGAAGACCTATAACTTCGACACTCGCAAGATTATTTTCGAGTTGACGGAAGACGAGAACCTGTCTTCGGTGGACCATCTTGTATCGATTATAGAGGCCTATCAGGAGATGGGTTTCAGCACGGCCATTGATGATTTTGGCGCCGGCTATTCCCGTTACAACATCATGATGGCCAGCCCCCCTGATTTGTTAAAGCTGGATATGGCGCTGGTGCGCAACATCCACGAACAACCCAATAAACAGGCGGTGGTCGCCGGTATTATCACCATGATGAAGCAACTCGGGGGCCGGATTGTGGCCGAGGGCGTGGAAACCAGGGAAGAGTATTTCTGGCTCCGCTCCCAGGGCATCAACCTCTACCAGGGTTACCTTTTTGCCAAACCCGGATTTGAATGCCTGCCCGAGCCGGTATTCCCGTCCTAACCCACAGGAAAAAACGTGCTCTATCGGATCATCACCATCGTTGGCGGGCTCGTATTCGTGGTCGCCCTGTTCGCGCTACTCTGGTTCCTTTGCCGGAAGTTCCTGCAACATCATGGCGTAACGGAGCAGTTGTCGGATCGGGCAACGGTGCTGGCGACCTGGACCTTTGCGGGCATCAGTGTCGGCCTGGTCTTTGCCGTTGCCGGGGCATTCGTGCTTGGCCCCTGGGCGTTTTACCGCACCTTGCGTGGTCATGACGTTGCGGTCTCAGACGGCGCCGCCATCTGGTGGGGGTTCGGTATTGTCCTGATCGCACTGGGGACCACGGCGCTGGGCTTCTTTGGCTTCCTGGTGGCGGTCGGCGCGTTTTAGGCGGGTGTGCTGATGGCTCGCAACTGGTCCCGGAACCATACGAGCGCGGGCTCCCGCTCATAGGCCTTGTGCCAGTATAGGTGAACGTCGATGGATGGCAGGTCCGCCGGCGGTATCAACAGGCACAGGTCCGCCCGTTCGGCAATGATCCGGGCGTAAGCTTCCGGCATGGTGAGCAGCAGGTTGCTGGCTTCCACCACCCGGCAGGCCGCGTAGTAATGCTGGCAACGCAGCCGGATGCTGCGCTGCACCCCCAGTCGCGACAGCTCGAAATCCTCAATGCCAGGCCCTTCCGTACGCGACGAAACCAGCACATGCTGCGCCGCAAGATAGCGTTCCATGCCCAGGGTTTCCGCCGCCAGTGGATGCCCTTTGCGGGCCACTACGACCAACCGGTCCCGGCGCAGCAGTTCATGGGAGGTCTGGTTGCTCACCGGCAACAGCACGTCGACTGCGAAATCCAGCTTGCCCGCGGCCAGTTGAGTTTCCATTTCCCGCCGGGCAACGCGCTGGCTGACGATCTCCAACTCCGGATAGCCCTCGAGGCGCGTCACCAACTGGGGCAGAAACGTCGACTCGAGAATATCCCGCAGGCCGAGGGAGTACGTTTTTCGCTGGGTTGCCGGGTCAAAAGCGTGAAACTGATTGACCGCCCCCTGAATCTGGGTCAGCCCCGGGCGCATGGACTCCAGAAACCGTCGCGCCAGCGGCGTGGGTATCATCTGATTGCCCTGACGAGTGAAGAGAGGATCATCAAAGTGATCCCGGAGCCGCGACAGCGAATGGCTGACCGCTGGCTGGGTCAGGTGCAGCGCGCGAGCTGCGCGAGTCAGGCTGCCTTCCCGGTAAATCGTGTCAAAAACATGCAGCAGGTTCAGGTCCAGGCGATTCAGGGCCATCTTCGGTATCCACTTTTCCAATAAGTCGCACTAATGATAAATGATAAGAATAATTCAGTCGCGTAATAGTTGAGTCATCCCTAGACTGGCTTCAGTGTGATTAATCCGGGCACTCAACGGTGCCACTGTCAGTGAGGGTATGGCGATGGATTTCAATATTTCCGAGAAAGGTCAGGATTACCTCAACCGCGTGAAGCGATTCATGAAGGACGAGATCTTTCCCATCGAGGCGCAGTACCACAACGAGCTGGCCTCTCTGGAGAACCGCTGGGTGGTATTGCCCATCATCCGGGAGCTGAAGGAGAAGGCCAAAGCCCAGGGCCTGTGGAACATGTTCTTCCCGGACGGGAAATACGGTTGTGGCCTGCTCAATTCCGACTACGCCCTGATTGCCGAGGAAACCGGCCGCAGCTTCATCGCGCCGGAGATCTTCAACTGCAACGCGCCGGACACCGGTAATATGGAGGTGCTGATCCACTACGGCTCAGAAGCGCAGAAAGCCGAGTGGCTGCCCCGGCTGCTCAGCGGAGAAATCCGCTCGGCGTTCTGCATGACCGAGCCCGCGGTGGCGTCTTCGGATGCCACCAATATGGAAGCAACGGCGGTTGTCGAAGGCGACGAGGTGGTGCTGAACGGCCGCAAATGGTGGAGTACCGGCATTGGCCACCCCGATTGCAAGGTGGCCATTTTCATGGGCCTGACCGACCCGGATGCCCACAAACACCGCCGTCATTCCATGGTGCTGGTGCCGCTCGATACACCGGGGGTAAACATCGAGCGCATGCTGCCGGTATTCGGCGAATACGATGAGCCTTACGGCCATGGCGTGGTGCAATTCGACAGCGTGCGCCTGCCCAGGAGTGCATTCATCGCCGGCCCCGGTCGTGGATTCGAGATTGCCCAGGGCCGCTTGGGGCCGGGCCGTGTGCACCATTGCATGCGGGCCATTGGCGCCGCCGAGCGCACACTGGAGCTGCTGATCAGGCGCGCAACCACCCGTGAAGCCTTCGGGCGCCCGATCGCCAAACTGGGGGGCAATCCGGACATTATCGCCAATGCCCGCATGTCGATTGAACAGGCCCGCCTGCTGACCCTCAAGTGCGCCTGGGCGCTGGATACCAAGGGCATCATGGGGGCGCTGCAGGAGGTTTCGATGATCAAGGCGGTGGTTCCGTCCATGCTGCAGACGATTGTTGATCAGGCCATTCAGATTCACGGTGGTGCAGGGGTCAGTGATGATGACTTCCCGCTGACGCAGTTGTTCGCCTATGCTCGTGTTTTGCGTCTGGCCGATGGGCCTGACGAAGTTCACCGGGCCATGGTGGCTCGGCTGGAGCTTCGTAAATACAAATTCTGATACCTTGGAAGTTGGTGCGAGATTTCAGCTGTTCGGGCTGCTGTGCAGGGAACCGACGGGGTGGTGTTTCTGAAACACGCTCCTTCGGCACGTCCATGTGACGCTTGGGCTCCGCCATCCATGGCTCCGCACAGTTTCAGAAACACCACCCCGTCGGCTCCTTTGGGCTTGGGAGTTGGGTTCAGGGATGTTTACGTGAAATCGGAACAGCTAACTCAGAAGTTGGGGAGCTGGTGCCGGGACCGCCTTTCCAAAACCTTGCGGAGCCATGGATGGCGGAGCAGAGCGTACAGGGACGTATTCACAGCGTGTTTTGGAAAGGCGGTCCCGGCACCAGCTCTTGCACCAAAAAAAGAACGCGAACTCCAAACCTAACGGAGAGAAACACAGATGACACAACGAGTATTCATAACCGGCGGAGCCAGCGGCCTGGGCCGGGCGATTGCACTGAGATACGCCAAAGAGGGCGCCAGGGTCTGCATCGGTGACATTAACCCGGAGCAGGGCGTTAGCGTTGAGGGAGAAATCAATGCTGCCGGTGGCGAAGGGTACTTTGTTGAGTGTGACGTCCGCAGGCTGACCGATTTCGAGAAGGTCCGGGATGATCTGGTCAAGAAATGGGGTGGGGTTGATGTGGTGGTGAACAACGCCGGTGTCGCCTCTGCCGGCTCCATTGAGGATACCACCATGGCCGACTGGGAGTGGATTCTGGATATCAACGTTCTCGGTGTGGTCCGGGGTTGCAAGGCGTTTACGCCGCAGTTCAAGCAGCAGGGGGCCGGTGCCTTTGTCAACGTGGCTTCCATGGCCGGGCTGATGCTGGCGCCGTTGATGGATAGCTACAATGTCACCAAGGCCGGGGTGATTGCCCTGTCCGAGACCCTGAGCCAGGAACTGCGGGATGCCGGTATTCATGTGAGCTGTGTATGCCCGGCGTTTTTCCAGACCAATCTGACCAGCAGCATGCGCTCTGACATTCCCGGTATTCAGCAGAACGTGAACAAGCTGATGAAGCGGTCCACAGTGACTGCTGACGACGTGGCCGAAGATATTTTCCGGTCGGTGAAAGACAAGAACTTCTGGGTACTGCCCCATGCCAAAGAGCGTCGCATGTGGATGCTCAAGCGTCACGCACCCAAGGCCTTTGACTGGCTGATGCATCAGGAAAGCAAACGCTGGATGAACAAGATGGGGGGCAGCAAGGCCTGACGCCGTTGCCCGATACCGACGATTCAAGAGGAGAGTCCTGAATGACCCAGATCGACCAGGCCGTGGACATCCGCGAAGGCGAGGAGCTGGATGCCGCCGCAGTAGACCGGTTTATGAAACAGGCGATTCCGGACCTGCAAGGCGAGCCTGATATTCGCCAGTACCCGGGCGGTGCCTCGAACCTGACCTACCAGGTGGACTACGGCGAACGGTCATTCGTCCTGCGCCGGCCACCCTTTGGCAAGATCGCCAAATCAGCCCATGACATGCTTCGTGAAGCGAAGGTGATGCGGGCCTTGAAGCCGGTCTATCCCTATGTGCCTGACATCATTGCCATCTGTGATGATCACGATGTGCTGGGCTGCGATTTTTACGTCATGGAGCGTCTGAAGGGCATCATTCTGCGCCAGGACGTCCCGAAGGGCTTCGAACTCGGTGAGGGCGACACCCGCAAACTCTGCCTGAACGTGATCGACAAGCTGGTGGACCTGCATCGGGTGGACGCAAAGGCGGCGGGCCTGGACTCGCTGGGTAAGGGCGAGGGCTATGTGCAGCGCCAGATTGGCGGCTGGAGTGACCGCTTCCGCAAGGCCCGCACCGATGATGTGGGCGATTTCGAGCAGGTAATGGGCTGGCTTAACGACAAGATGCCGGGCGATATGGCCCAGGTGGTCATCCATAACGATTTCCGCTTTGATAATGTGGTGCTGAACCCGGACAACCCGTTTGAAGTGATCGGTGTACTGGACTGGGAAATGGCCACCATCGGCGACCCGCTGATGGACCTGGGTAACAGCCTGGCGTACTGGGTTGAAGCGGATGACGATGGCCCGTTCCAGATGTTGCGACGACAGCCCACCCACCGACCGGGGATGCTGACCCGCAAGGAGGTGGTGGCTTACTACATGGAGCAGTCCGGCTTCAAGGCGGATAACTTCGATTTCTATGAAATCTACGGTCTGTTCCGCCTGGCGGCCATTGTTCAGCAGATTTACTACCGTTTTTATCACGGCCAGACCAGAGACAAGCGGTTTGCGGCCTTTGGCCACGCCGCCAATTACCTGGAAAAACGCTGCCAGCGACTGATCTCGGAGAGCTTCCTGTAATGGCGACGATTTATCTGGTGCGCCACGGACAGGCCAGTTTCGGGAAAGAAAATTACGATCAGCTCTCACCAACAGGCTGGCAGCAGGGCCGCGTTCTTGGTCGCTGGTTCGCCGGTAAGGTAAAGCCAGCCGCGGTTTTTGGGGGAGATCTGGTGCGGCACCGGGAAACCGTGGAGGCCATCACGACCGGATTCGGCACGGATTTGCCGGATATGCAGGTGGCTCCGGGTTTCAACGAATTTGATCACACCACGGTGGTCACCCGTTACCGTCCGGAGTGGAGCGACCGGGCGGTAATGGCGAAGGACCTGGCGGCTTTCCCGAAGCCGGCCAGGGCATTTCAGGAGACCTTTGTACAGGCTGTGCGCCGCTGGTCCTCCGGTGAGTTTGATCATGAGTACGAGGAGAGTTGGCCGGCCTTCAAGGCCCGGGTGCTGGCTGCGTTCGAGGAGATGATTGAGTACGCCGATGGCGGCGATGTGCTGGTGGCAACCTCCGGCGGCCCGATTTCCGTGATTGCCCAGCATTTGCTCGGATTGGACGACGCCACGGCGTTGGGCCTGAACGAGGTGATTGCCAACACCAGTGTTACGCGGGTTCTGTACTCGGGCCCACGGCGCAGCCTGGCCGTTTTTAACAATTACAGTCATCTGGAAGCGGACGATTCCGCCCTGGTGACCTTTCGATGACGCATTGAGGTGAAAAAATGAGCAGCAAGAATCTGTTTGATCTGACGGGCAAGGTTGCCCTGATTACCGGTGCCAGCCGAGGTATTGGTGAGAATATTGCCCGTACACTGGCCGAGTACGGCGCCCACGTGATTGTCAGCAGTCGCAAGATTGACGGTTGTGAAGCCGTGGCCGGCAGCATCCGCGAGGCCGGCGGCAGTGCCGAAGCCTATGCCTGCCATATTGGCGAAATGGACCAGATTGACAACATCTGGGCTCACATTGAACAGACCCACGGCAAGCTGGACATTCTCGTTAACAACGCCGCTGCCAACCCCTATTTCGGGCCGGTAGAAGACACCGATCTGGGCGCGTTCAACAAGACCGTGGATGTGAATATCCGGGGCTATTTCTTCATGTGCGCCCGCGGCGCCCAGATGATGAAGAAAGCCGGTGGCGGCTCGATTGTGAACGTGGCTTCCGTGAACGGTGTAAACCCCGGCCACTTCCAGGGGATTTACTCGGTGACCAAGGCCGCCGTCATCTCCATGACCAAGTCCTTTGCCATGGAGCTTGGCCGGCAGAAAATTCGGGTCAACGCGCTGCTGCCGGGGCTTACGGATACCAAGTTCGCCAGTGCCCTGACCACCAATGAGGCCATCAAGAAACAGGCCATGGCTCATATTCCCATGAAACGGGTCGCTGATCCGGGTGAAATGGCGGGTACGGTGTTGTACCTGGTGTCGGATGCTTCCAGCTATACCACCGGGGCATGTATCAACGCGGATGGTGGCTATCTGACGATTTAAGCCTGATCCCGGGGCCAGGCTTGCCGCTCAGGCAGGAGAGCAGGCCAGGGCTGCGAAGTCGTTGTTCAGCTCCGCCGCCCGTTCCTTCAGGTGTGCCAGATGGGTGGGGTCGCCTGCCTGGATAAGATCATGCATTAACACCATGATGGCGGCCCGGCTTTCCGCCATCATGGCCTCGTAGGCGTCACCCCGGAGGGTTTCGGAGTCTACGATCAGTTCGCTGACCCGTTCGGCGAAGCCCGGCTGGTCCCGCTTGCTGAGTGCCTCAAGCAGGGCCTCTTGCCAGTTTCGGCGCCCCTTTAACCAGATGCTGGTCTGATTGCCCCGTTTGGCTGACCAGGCGGCGACGATCCGTTGCTGTTCCTCGTTTAAATCACCCAGCCAGCGCTCAATCCGTTCACTGGTGCGTTGTGCCCGGGCTTCGGCCGTAGCCTCCGGGGTGCTGGCGATGTATTTTCCTTCCAGATCTTCCTGATGGTCCGCCATGTTGCGGGCAAGCTCCGCCACTTGCTGGTCGCTCAGGCTGGAAAGCAAATTGACGGCAATGGGCGAGCTTTGCCTGAGCAGGGGCGGGAAGAAGCCCAGGAGTTGCGCCTGGTGGTGGCGAACCTCCCTGATCCCGACGTTGCCATCCGCCATGTCCTGCTCCAGTTCCTCCAGCCAGGACTGGTAGCGCGGCAGTTCATTGGCACAATGCCATTGCCTCAGTTTCTGGATATCTCGGGTGAGCTGAGTTTCCTGCATTTCGGTCAGGGTAATGTAGTCGTCTACCCACCAGACAACGCCCCAATCGGCGTACTGGTACGCGATTTTGGTGGAGCTACAGGCCGATAAGGCCAGCCACAGCATGAAGACCAGAAGGCTTCTAAGCATAAGTCGCCCGTAGTGGTAGAAGGTCGTATCGATAGTCGTTTGTAAGCTCATTATTATGGGTCTCTCCCGACCGACCAATATACGACAGGTCCGGTAACTCAGATGTCGTGGCCCGGGATACGAACATACCATCAGGAGTCAGCATGCGCCGAATCAAACCCGCACGTATTCGACAACTTGTCTTCGGATTTTATATGTCCGGCATGATGTCCTTGCTCATGTCCGGAGTCATCACGTGTATTAACACCGGGATTGACGGCCAGTTTGTTCTGCGTTGGGCGCCGGCTTTTCTGGTGGCCTGGGGTGTGGCTTTTCCACTGGTCACGTTTATCGCGCCAGTGGCGGTCAAGCTCACCGAGATCACACTGCGGCGGTTCGGGGATGGAAATACGCTTTAACGGATGGGCTGAAGAAACAGGCCCCGGGTTGTCCGGGGCCTGGCATTTTACTGAATTGTAGTAGTTTTGGCCGTGTCTGAATCGGCATGGGAAATGGCGGTACCGGTGGGTGGCCTGAAGTGCAGTGAGTACAGCACCCGATCCAGGACAGACTGGCCGTTCCAGGCTGGATCGTTGTTGACCATGCCAACAACGGCCCAGGTGGTGTTGTGCTCGTCGCGGGTGAACCCGGCTATGGACCGGACATTTTCCAGGTAGCCGGTCTTGATGCGGCCCTGGCCGGCCATGCCGGTATTTTGGAGTCGGCGGGCCATGGTGCCGTCCATCGCAATAATGGGCATGGATGCCATCAGATCGGCAGCGTAGGGGCTGTTCCAGGCATGCTGAAGTATTTTCGCGCCCTGGCGGGCGGTGATCCGGCCGTGGCGGGTCAGGCCGGCCCCGTTGTCGATGACCATGCCTGCGGTGTTAATGCCCTTGTTTTCCAGCCAGTTATAGATCACACGGATGCCGGCGACGCGGTCATCCAGTTCGTCTTCCCGGCGGTTCTCCGCCCCAATGGTCAGCAGCAACTGGCGAGCCATCACGTTGTTGCTCCATTTGTTGATGTCCCGCACAGTGGTGACCAGATCCGGCGAGGTGGTCCGCATGACCAGCCGTGCATCGTCCGGCGTTCCGGCAATCACATTATTGCCAGCGATCTCTATGCCCATGTCGGACAGCAGTGAGCGAATCAGTGCCGCGGTGTACTGATCGTGCGGCAACAGCGACAGATAGGTGGTGGTCCGGCACCCTTTCGGGAGCTCCCCGCTCACCCGTACCGTGACCCGCTGGTCCTCGTGGAAAATCGGTTCCCAGTCAAAGTTGTGGCGACTCGGGCAGGGGGCTTCGCCGGTGGCGGTTACTCGGTTGTCTATCACCACATCCGCAAGGTCGGGCGTGCTCCAGGCTTGTGTGCCTCGTTCGTCTGCCCGCACCTGAAAGTGCAGGAGGTTGAAATTGGTCAGGTACGCCGAAGGTTCCACCAGGAAGGGGGCGTGGGGGTTGTCTCCGTTGTCGTTGAACTCGGGGAAGCCCCCGTCCACACGGAACACCGTGCCATCCAGTACCAGATGGCCGTCGATGCGGGTAATACCCATGTTGCGTAAATCGCTCAACGTGCTCCACAAGCGTTCAATCGTCAGCTTCGGATCACCGCCAAGCCGTACATACAGGTTGCCGTTCAGGGTATCGCCAATCATCTGGCCATCGGTTAGAAAGTCGGTGGTCCAGCGATAGGTGGGGCCGAGAATCTCCAGGGCGGCGTAGGTCGTTACCAGCTTCATGATTGAGCCCGGGCTCATCAGTTCGTCGGCATTAATATACTGTTCGATACCAGGACCGTTCAGCGGAATGGCGGCAACACTCAGGGCGTTCTTGCTATGCAGGGAGTCGAGAGCGAAGTCCCGAATCTCATGACTCCACAGGGGGCTACCGGTAAAGCTGCCATCGGCGCCGAGATCGCCGTCAGCCGCGTGGGCCGGGGGCGCCATCATCAGCGCGACGGCGGTTGCTGATGCCAGAACGGCCTGCCGGAGGCCATGACAGACATTCCCTGTGTGTTGCACGCGCTGCATACCCTGAACCACCATGACGGATGTGAAATGAGTTCCTGTGCTTGAACAATAGCCCATCTTCGCCGGTTGTACTATGCAGAAAAGCTCTACATGACGTTAAAAAATGCCAGTAGATACGTTGTTTGTATTGAATTTTTGTGACGCCCTGTAAGTGCCCTTTCGAATCATGGGGTTAGATGGACAAATAGTAATGGTGGTTGCGCCGGGCCGAATCGGCTGGGGCGACGAAGGGCGATGGCGGGTATCGCCCTTTACCAGAAGACTCAGTCCCAGGCCGGAGCAAAATCCGGATTTGCAATCCGCTCATTGCGGTCAAGGCGGTCAATGGTGCGGATTTCCTCGTCACTCAGCTCGATATCCAGTGCTTTCAGGTTGGCCTTCTGGTGCGCCGGACGAGTCGATGAGGGAATGGGGACAACACCCCTCGAAGCGACCCAGGCCAGGGCAATCTGGGCCGGGGTGGCATTCCGTTCCCTGGCGATCCGTTGCAGGGTTTCATCCTCCATGACCTTACCCACGGCCAGCGGCATGTAGCCGGTGACGGTGATGCCCAGCTTTTGAGCGTGCTCCACGACCTTCCGGTTGGCCAGGAACGGGTGCACTTCCACCTGATTGGTGAAGAGGGCGCCATCGCCGAGTATCTCTTTCGCCCGATCCATCCGGGCACAGGGGAAGTTGGAGATGCCAATGTGCTCTGCCAGGCCTTCCCGCTGGGCATCCCGGAGGGCACCCAGGTACTCTTCCATGGGCACTTCATCGCCTGGCGATGGCCAGTGAATCAGCGCCAGGTCGACATGGTCTGTTTTCAGTCGCGCCAGGCTGTCGTGCAGGTTGTTGATCAGGTCGCTGGCGTGGAGCTGGTCGTGCCACACTTTGGTTGTCAGGAAAATCTCACGACGTGGAATGCCGCTGGAGGTAATGCCATCGCCAACTTCCGCTTCGTTGCCATACATCTGGGCTGTATCGATGTGGCGATAGCCCAGGGACAGAGCGCTCTTGACGGCTTCCCGGGCATCGTTACCCCTGAGCCGGAAGGTTCCCATGCCGATGTCTGGAAGTGCGCTGAATGACATACCGTCCTCCTGTGCAAATTGTGTGTAGTCTAATGTGGTGTCCGTGCTCTGGTTCTTCAAGTGGCCCGCCGGTATTATCGGCGCCCTGGAAACGGCGAACCCGACAACTTGAGAGAAGCGTTTATGTTGACCGGCCAATGCTTGTGTGGCGATATCCAGTTTCAATACGACGGTCCTCTGGGTCCGGTTTCACTCTGCCATTGCAGCCAGTGCCGGCGGGCCCACGGCAGCGCCTTTTCGGCCAGTGCGCCAATCCAGAAGGTCCGGTTCCGCTATGTCTCGGGGCAGGACCGGGTGTCTGAATATGAATCCCGCCCGGGCAAGTACCGGGCCTTCTGCAGCCGTTGTGGCAGCCAGCTTTACAGCCGGGTGGATGCCATCCCGGGCATTCTCCGGTTACGTGTGGGCGCGATTAACGAGCCGCTGGGCAAGGGGCCGGCCCAACACGTGTTTGTCGGCTCCAGGGCAGACTGGTTCGAGATCACCGACGAGCTGCCCCGGTTTGAAAAGACCGAAAGAACCAATGACCCTCACTGAGCCGGCACCATCCGGTAAACGTTTCCCCGGGGTGCGTCGGTCAGCAGCCACAGGGCGCCGTCCGGGCCCATGTTCACGGCCCGTATGCGTTCGCCCAGATCGGTCAGCAGATCCTCTTCCTCGGTGACCTTGCCGTCAACGATTTCAAGCCGGACCAGTTTCTGCATCTTGAGTGCGCCGACAAACAGGTCGCCCTGCCATTGCGGAAAAAGTGTGCCGGTGTAGAACGCCATACCCGACGGCGCGATGGAGGGGTCCCAGTAGTGCAGTGGCTGGGCCATGCCGGGCTGCTTGGTGTCCAGAGAAATCGGCAAGCCGGAATAGTCGATGCCGTAGGTGATTTCCGGCCAGCCGTAATTGGTTCCGGCCCGCAGTATATTGATTTCGTCACCGCCTCTGGGGCCATGCTCGTGGGTCCAGATAGCGCCGGTTTCCGGGTGCACCGTCATGCCCTGGATATTGCGGTTCCCATAAGTGAACAGGGTGTCGTTGGCCTGGCTGTCAGCCAGGAACGGATTGCCCGGGGCCGGTTTTCCCTCGGGCGTGATCCGGTGAACGCCGCCGGCGTCGTCGCCTGTATCTTGCGCCCGGTCCATCTCGCCCCGATCCCCGACCGCGATGTACAGGTTGCCCTGCGCGTCGAACGCCATGCGTCCGGCAAAGTGGCGGGACGTGCCGGAACGGGGCAGGGCCTCAAAAATGACCTCTACACCGGTCAACCGGTTGCCGTTCAGTTCCGCCCGGGCGACCCGGGTGGTCATCCCCGCCGGGGACCGGTGTGCGTAGCTCAGAAACAGCGTGTTGTTCTGCCGAAACTCCGGGTGCAGCAGCACATCCAGCAGCCCACCCTGCCCGGAAACGACCAGCTCGGGAAGTCCCTGCACGGGCTCCGGCAGCAGTGTGCCATCCCGAATGACCCGGAGCCGGCCCGCGCGCTCGGTTACCAGGGCATCGCCATCCGGCAGGAAAGCCAGGCTCCAGGGGTGCTCAAGGCCCTGCGCCACCGTGTCCAGGCGAAACGCGGCCTCACTGGACGACCAGGTCTGCGCGGTCACGCAGGCAGGCGCCGCGAGCATCACGGCGGTGGCGATCAGCAAAAGGGTCCGGGTACGCATAACAATCTCCTGTTTTCGCCGAGGGTCTGCGGTCTGTTTCCGGAATCATTTCACAGTATAGGGTTTGGAGGCCGGAACAGACCATGACGCCTCACTCTTTCTTGCAAATAATAATTATTCTCATTAATATGACGGTGATTGATAACTGAAGGGGAGGAAAGGGAATGACACCCGAACAGGAGCTTATCGAAGGTCTGAAACTGGCTGCGGGCGCCGGGGCGTTTATCGGCCTGCTTACCATTGGTCTGGTGCTGGGTTCGGCGTTTGGCGGCTGAGCGCCGCCCCAGACTTATGCCCGGCCGTGACGGCTTAGTCCCCAGAGAAAGTACAGGCCGCCGACCAGAGCCGCGAGTAACCCCGCCGGTAGCTGGTTGGGGTAAATCACCACCCGGGCGAGGTAATCCGCGGCGCCCAGCAACAGGCCGCCGGCCAGGGCAGCGGTCACCAGTTGCCGGCCCACGGTCTGCTGGCCCAGAACCCGGGCCAGATGCGGGGCGATGAGCCCAACGAAGCTCAGAGGGCCAATCACCACCGTTGCCGATGCGGTGAGCAGTGCTGCCAGCAGCAGTAACAGGAGGCGGGCCCGGATCACCGGCAGGCCCAGTGATGACGCCGATGTATCACCCAACGGCAACAGGGTGAGCGGTCGCACCACCAGCATCAGCGCGCCGGACAGCAACAGGATCAGCGCCAGCAGCGCGATTGCCTCGTTTTGCGATACCAGCCAGGTTGAGCCGTACATCCAGTTCAGCAGTTGTGACGCCACGGTACCCCCGGAGGCCATCACCAGGCGAAGACCTGCGTCCATGAACACGTAGAGTGCCAGGCCGCCGAGTAGCAGCTGGTTTCCGGCGAACCGGTGTTTGCGTGCCAGCAGGATCAACAGGCCGAGCGCCGTCGCCGCGCCAGCCGTGGCACCGGCAACCTGGCCAAGGCGACCAACCTCCAGGCCTGATAAAACGAGGATAACCATCACCACGGCGGCGCCACCGCTGATGCCCAGCATCTCCGGACTGGCCATGGCGTTGCCCGTCATGCGCTGGATCAGCGTGCCGGCCAGCCCCAGGGCAACACCCGCCAGTATGGCGGCCATCAGTCGGGGGCCGCGCCATACCCAGGCATTATCCCATTGGCCAACGCCGGTCCAGTTCCAGCCATCCAGTCCCGGTGACCAGCTCATGGATACGGCAATGGTCGCCACCAGCATGGCCGACAGCACGCTGATGATGAGCCCCGCCTGACGGCGCCGGGGCAGAAAGCCTGCCGGACTGCTGTCCTGGCCGGGCATGTGATGGGTGTTCCTGAACCCCTGCAGGGCAAGCAGGATTACCGGGCCACCGATCAGCGCCGTGGTGGTCCCGGTGGGCACCAGGGAGCCGTCGCCCCAGGTTGACGCCCATTGCGCCAGAGTGTCGGCCAGAAGCAGCAGGGAACCGCCCAGCAGGGAGCTCCAGAGCAGCCGGCTGACCAGGGTGCGGGCGCCGAGAAGTCTTGCCAATACCGGCGCGGCGAGTCCTACAAACGCCACCACACCCACGCGGCTGACCACCGTGGCCGTCATCAGTACCACCAGGAACAGCGCCAGCATGCGGATAAGGCTGGCTTTTGCACCGAGGGCGTTGGCCGATGTCTGGCCCAATTGCAGGATCTGCAGGGGGCGCAGTAACAGGAGCATGAGTACCGAGATCAGAAGTACCCTGGGCCACAGATCCATAAACGGACCCCAGTTATTCTGCACCAGGGAGCCGGCGCCCCAGATAAAGAGGTTGCCCAGCCACTCGCCCTGAAGCAGCAGGAAGGCCATGTTCATGGCTCCGAGGAAGAAGGTAATCACGAGCCCCGCCAGAATCACGGTTACCGGTGAAAAGCCAAGGCGCCAGGTCAGGGCGATGACCAGCCCGATCGCCATGAGCCCGCCGCCGATGGCCGCAAGATCGGGGCTGAGCGCCATCAACCCGGGCGCATAGAGCGTGGCCAGGGTAATCCCGAACTGGCTGCCAGCCGTTACCCCCAGCGTGGTGGGCGAGGCAAGCGGGTTGCCAAGAATCTGTTGGGTCACCGCGCCAGCCAGGCCAAGCCCACAGCCAATCAGGATAGCCAAGGACACCCGGGGCGCCCAACTGAAGTGCGCGAGTATGGAGCTGTAATTATCCGGATTAAATGTCCAGAACGCCGACAGCACCCCGACCGGCCCGAGCTCGGCCAGCCACGGGGTAGAACTGGCCAGCAGCGACACCAGCCAGAGCACCGCCGTGGCGACCGGAAGTGACGTGGGTATGACTCGGCGCCGGGCCGGTAGCCGGGAGGTTTCAGCGTACATTGTCGGAGCCTCCGGCCAGCAAGCTCTCAGTCAGCATGGTGGCCAGGCGCTGCACCTGATAGACACCACCGAAGGGCCACACCGGCTCAATTTGATATACCTGGTCGCGCTGCACCTGGGGTAGGTGCGTCCAGAACGGGCTCTCGGCCAGGGTGTCAGGCAAGCCCGGTGGCGTGGGCGAAAGCACGACGAGGCGGCTGTTCCCATAGGGGGCGATGGCCTCCAGTCCGACCACGGAAAAACCCCAGAAGTTGCCGGGATGAGGCCAGGCATTCTCCAGCCCCAGCCCTTCCAGTGCACGCTGATACAGGCCGTTGGGCGCGTATATTCGCACGTGCCGGGCATCCATGAAGTTGACCAGTGCAATCGACTGGTCTGTCAGTCCGGCCGCTTCGAGGCGTTGGCGCTGGGTCGCCAGGCTGTGTTCGATGTCCCTGAGCACGGCTTTTGCCCGGGCTTCGCGATTAAGAATGTCGCCCAGGGTGAGCAGCATCTCCTTCGCCTTGGCGAAAGGGGCGCCACCTTCCCGGTAGACGCTGATGACGTAGGTCGGCGCAATCCGTTTCAGCAGGTCGGCGGCCGGTGCCATTTCGGCACTGGTGACAATCAGGTCCGGCTTGAGTTCCGCGATGGCCTCGAGACTGGGGGCAACACGGGTACCAATATTGGGGACCTGGTCGGGCAGCGCCGGTTTCTTTACCCAGTAATCGTAGCCGTCGCGGTCCGCCACGCCCACGGGGGTTACGCCCAGCAACAGCAATGCTTCGGTGGCGGCCCAGTTCAGGGCAATGATACGTTCCGGGGTTTTGTCCAGGGTCAGGGTGCCACCCTCGTGGGGCCAACGATCAGCCAGGGCGACCGCTGGCAGCAACAGAAGAATCAGGGCAAGGGCGCCGGGTCGGCTAATGAACATAGGATACCCATTGGCCCGGGGCCCGTTCCATCACTCCCATGGGAACGCCATAGATGGATTCGAGAATACCGGCATCCATGATCTCCCGGGGGCACCCATCGGCGACCAGTTGCCCGCCTTTCAGGGCCACCAGCCGGTCGCAGAAGCGGGCTGCGAGATCGACATCGTGCAGAACCACCAGAACCGTCAGTTCCCGATCCTGTGCCAGGCGGTGGATCAGGCGCAGGGTTTCCACCTGATGTTTCACGTCCAGTGCGGAGATGGGTTCGTCCAACAGCAGGCATCGCGTCTGCTGGGCCAGCAGCAGGGCGATCCAGGCGCGTTGGCGCTCGCCTCCCGATAGCGTATCCACGGAGCGGTGCCTGAACAGGCCCAGGCCGGTATCGTCTATGGCCTGGTGAATGATTCGGCGATCCTCGTCGTTATAACGGCCCAGGGGGCCGCGCCAGGGGTAGCGGCCCAGCGCCACCAACTCTTCCACGGTCAGGCCGTCGGTGCCGGGTGGGTGTTGTGGCAGATAACCGACGGTTCGGGCAAAGGCCCGGGCACCGGTACTGTGAAAGGATGTCCCCAGCAAACTGACCTGCCCGGCAGACGGTGAAAGCTGGCGGGCAAGTACTTTCAACAGGGTCGACTTGCCGGAGCCGTTGTGGCCGAGCAGGGCGGTCACCTCGCCTTCATGGAATTCGAGGTGGATGTCGTGAAGGATGGGGGTGTTGCCCATCTGCACACCCAGGCCGGACACTTCGAAAAACGCAGACATACGGGCTCCCACGGGTTCAGGGCAAGCAGAATAATCTAAATGCGAATTACTATCAATAATCGGTCTGGCATGGCCAGCCCATGGGTTAAACCTGCCCGGTCTGCACCCGCCACTGGGCGGAATAGGCACCCTGGCGCTCAAGAAGCTGCTGGTGGGTACCACTCTCTACCACCTTGCCGCCGTCCACGACAGCGATGGTGTCCGCATCGACAATGGTTGACAGCCGATGGGCAATCATCACCACCGTGCGGTTATGGCCAATGCGCTTCAGGGAGCGCTGGATGGCCGCCTCGGTTTCGTTGTCAACGGCGCTGGTGGCCTCATCGAGCACCAGAATCGGCGGGTTTTTCAACAGCGCCCGGGCCAGGGACAGGCGCTGGCGCTGGCCCCCGGAAAGCCGGATGCCCCGTTCGCCCACCGGTGTTTCCAGTCCCTGAGGCAGGGCCTCAATAAAGCTCCAGGCCTCGGCGGTTTTCGCTGCCTCGATAATGTCGGCCTCGGGGGCGTCGGGCCGGCCGTAGGCGAGGTTGTCCCGAATGCTGCCCTCAAACAGGTACACATCCTGGCTGACCAGGCCAATGGCGCTGCGCAGGGATTTGAGGCTGATCTCCCGGATCGGCTGGCCATCAATGCGGATGTCACCATGGCTGGGGTCGTAAAAACGCAACAGTAACTTGATCAGTGTGGACTTGCCGGAGCCGGTGGCCCCGACCAGGGCCAGGGTGTGGCCGGCCGGTACGTTCAGGCTGATGCTCCGGATACCGGCGCCGCTGGACGGGTAGTGAAAGCTGACGTTGTCAAAGGTTACCTCGCCTTCGACCGGCTGTTTCAGCGTACTGCCGGCCTCGTCACGAACATGCACCGGCTCGGCCAGCAGGTCCAGGATGCGGCGGGTGCTGGCCATGGCCCGCTCAAACAGGTCGATCACCTCAGCCAGGCCGGTGAGCGGCCAGAGCAGGCGCTGGGTCAGGAACACCAGCACGCCATAGGCACCGACGTTCAGGGTGCCTTCCAGGGCCATCATGCCGCCCACGGTGAAGGTCGCGAGGAAGCCCGCCAGAATGGCCATCCGGATCACCGGAATAAAGGCGGAACTGATCCGGATGGCCCGGCGATTCGCTTCCACGTAAGCCTCGCTGCTGGCTTTCAGGCGCTCGGCTTCGCGCTGCTCGGCGGTAAAGCTCTTGATCGTGGCAATGCCGCCCAGGTTGTTGGCCAGGCGGCTGGAGAGGTCGCCGACCTTTTCACGCACGTCCGCGTACAGCGGGCCGGCCTTGCGCTGGAAGTAAAAGGCGCCCCAGATAATCAGTGGAATCGGCGTAAACGCCAGCACGGCGATCAGCGGCGACAGCACAAAAAACACCGCGCCCACGGCGACCACGGTCACCAGCACCTGGATCATGGCGTTGGCGCCACCGTCGAGGAAGCGCTCGAGCTGATTGACGTCGTCGTTCATGGTAGCCACAAGCTGGCCAGAGCTGCGGGCTTCGAAAAAGCTCATGTCCAGGCGCTGCGCGTGCTCATAGGCGTCTTGCCGAAGGTCCGACTGTAGGCGTTGGGCTAGGTTGCGCCAGAGAATCTGGAACAGGTATTCGAACAGGGATTCGCCGGCCCAGATGAAAAAGGTGAGTACGGCAAGAATGGTGATTTGCTCCTGGGCCGTCTCGAAGCCGAGGCCGGCGACAAAACTTTCCTCCTGGTTCACCACCACGTCGATCGCCACGCCGATCAGGATTTCCGGGGCAATATCGAACAATTTGTTGATGATGGAGCAGGTGGTAGCCGCGATGATCTGGCGCCGGTAACCCCGGGCGTACCGCAGCAGACGGGCAAGGGCGGCGAAACTACTGCTGGTGGTATGGCCGGACATGACTGCGCTCCCGAAAATGGAAAAGCGCAAAGGGTAGCGGGTTGGCGACGGAATTAAAAGAGAATCATTACCATAGAAGCCCCGCCTGGGGCGGGGCTTCTATGGATCTATACCTGAATGATCAGGCGCCGCTTTCGTCATCCAGCGTGACGACACTCTCGGCCATCAGTTCGCGTTTTTCGAAGGTGTCTTCTTCCATGTTCCCGGTGACTGTGACCAGGTCGCCTTCGGCAACCTGCTGGTAACCCTCATCGTCCGTCGGGTTATACGGCATCAGTGCCGTGTCGATCTTGATCTGCTGGGCACCGGAATCGATGGTGAATTCCTGGCCCGTAACCGAGGTGACGGTGCCGGTAACCACCAGGTCACCCACCACAACGGGTACCGTGGGTGCGATGTCCAGGTCCCGGAAGGTCTCTTCGTCAGCGGCGCTGGCAAAGAAATAGGTGCCGAGATTTTCGACGAACACACTGCTGGCTTCGATCTTGGTCCCTTCGAAGGTGTCGTCATCTACCTCGCCGTAAACCGTGACCTTGTCACCCGGCAAGACCTCGCCACTTTCCTCGAACCAGTCCCAGTCGTCCATTTCCACCGTGATCAGGCCATCGCCATAATCCAGCATGAAGGTATCGGCGGTGGTGCTGGTGACGGTGCCGCTCAGGTTAATCCAGGACCCGTCTCTTTCCAGATAGGGCGCCTCGGCGGCCGCTTGCACCATGGCTGGTGCGGCCACCAGTGCTGAGGATACTGCGATTGAAAGCGCTGTGCGTTTCATGATCAGACCTCCTTTGCGATTATTGGTCAATAATCCGTGAATGGGCGAATACGGTGATCTGTTGCGTTTATTACCGTATTCGCCGTCCGTGACAGAGGTCTGTGTCTGGAGTTCGTAAAATAAAGGCAGGTTACATGTCGGTAATAGTCCGGAAATCCTGTCAGTTTTTCGTTTATTTGCCGAAATTACGCTCAATACTTTGGTTTACAGTATTTCTATGCCTTCACATTTGTACCGGCCTATTAATGTATCTTCCTGCAATACGTGGCCGTCGAGATCGAAACAGAACAGCCAGGTCTCGGTCCGGCTCCCGATTTCCACGCTCTTCAGTCCGATGCATTCGTTCGGGTGTCCGGGAATGATCTTGAACGACGAAATGCCTCGTTCGGGAACGCGTTCTCCGATCTCCAGAGTGCGTATGGCCGTGAAGTCTTCGTTGGCCATGATCAGGGTGTTGGCGCCCCGCTCGCGCTCATCAAGGGGCTCGTCAAACGGTGTGGTGGAAATCTTGCGGGGAAAGAACAACCACTCGCGACGGTAGGGGTGCCATTCGGCGGCTTCGTGGATGACGTAGCCGGATGGGCCAACGTTCAGGGCCTCCCGGATTCGCTGGTAGTTGTCACGCCAGTCCACGCTGCTCAGGCCATAATGGCAATCCAGCACCTTGATCCATTCCTCCTGGGGTTTTTTGCCGTGGCTGCCGACGATCATGTTGTTGTCTTTCAGGGTGGCCCATTCGCTTTTGAAGCCTTTGAATTTCTCGTCCCCGCTGCCGGTCATCAGGATATGCCGTGGCACCAGCTGGTTCTGGTTGCGGATTTCGCACACCAGACCGGTGCGGTCGTCAAAGGTAACCAGGCGCTTACCGAACAGTACCAGCTCGGAGAATTCGGCCCCGCGACCACCTTCGGCAATCAGGCTGATGAGCTGGTGTTCGCCGCCGTCCGCTTCCGGAATTTCTTCCATTCGATAGCTGACCTTTCCAGTCCCTGGATCCACGTCGCGGTAGAGCTTGTCGTACCGGAGGGTGGACTGCCAGGCCGTCTGGCCATCGTCCAGTTCTACCTGCGACGCATGGTCCTCGTCGGTGATGATGGCGAGGGTGTACTCGCTGGTGAGGTCGTCGTAACGTTCGAGACGTTTCAGGTCAAGCGCTTGGTCAGACATGGTGCCTCCTTCTGTCATCAATGAGTCTGCGAATCACCTTGACGGATATCCGGCGGGATTACCACCGGCCGGGCCCCGGGGTGCTCAGGCTTTGTGGTGACGCTGCAACCACCGGTCCAGTTTATCGGCGAATTCCTTGCGGTCGGTCTGGCTGAAGGGCGCGGGGCCCCCGGTGACCTGGCCGGCGTTGCGCATTTCTTCCATGAAGTTGCGCATGGCCAGGCGTTGGCGAATGTTCTCTTTAGTGAAGGCCTGGCCCCGGGGGTTGAATACGTCGGCGCCTTTTTCGATGGCTTCGGCAGCCAGAGGGATGTCCTGGGTGATCACCAGGTCGCCGGTTTGCATCTGGTCCATGATTTCATTGTCGGCGACATCAAAGCCCTGGGGCACCTGTCGGCGCTTGATGTAGGGGCTCGGGGGCAGGCTGATGGCGTGGTTGGCGATGAATGTGGTGTCGATCTGCCAGCGGGTGGCGGCGCGGCAGAGAATTTCCCGGATCGGAACGGGGCAGGCGTCGGCGTCGACCCAGATTGGCATGGTTGTTTCCTTCTTTTGGCTTGGTTCTGAGGGCAGTTTACCGTTCGTTATTGTGAGCTTGGTAGATATAGCCCGCGTATCTTTATAGGAGTTTCGGGCTTCGGTGCAAGAGGCATTGGCAGAGCCCTTCCAAAAACCGCTACGAGCACGTCCATGTGCGCTTGTTTCCGGCCATCCGTGGCCTCCAACATTTTTGAAAGGGCTCTGCCAATGCCTCTATCGGGTATCGTCAGTTCATCCGCGGCTCACGTGATGTATTTCGGTTTATTGAAGGAGCAGTCGCTATGCTTGGCCGATTCATATTGTCAGCTTCTCTAATGTTGTTTTTTTCTCTCAGCGTCTTTGCCTCCGATAACAACGAAGAAGCCTGGGAAGCCCTTCGTGAAGGGCGGGCTGTATTGATCCTTCGACATGCTTTGGCGCCCGGAACTGGTGATCCCACCGGTTTTGATATCAACGACTGCAGCACCCAGCGGAATCTGAACGATACGGGTCGGGCGCAGGCGGGGGCCTGGAAGTCGTTTCTGGAGGGTCACGGGATTACCGAAGCACGGGTGTTCAGCAGTCAGTGGTGTCGGTGTCTGGATACGGCCAGGGGTATGAACGTGGGGGAGGTGACCAAGTGGCCGTCGTTGAATTCGTTTTTTGGTAATCGTGGGAAGGGTCCGCTGCAGGCGCGCCAGACAATTTCTCTGGTTAATGAGCTGGAGGCCGGGGCGCCGGTGATTCTGGTGTCTCACCAGGTGAACACCACAGCATTGACCGGCGTTTATCCCTCGTCCAACGAGGGGGTGATTCTTGCCTTGCCGCTATCTGAGAGTCCGACGGTGCTGGCAAGGGTTTCGCCCGGCCGCTGATGGCGTCATCCATAAAATGGGAACGGTTCCTTTGCCCCGTGCCAATCGTGGTTGCTTGCCAACGGCACCCGTTGAGGTAACACTGGTGCCGCTTCCTGAATAGCCAATACATCAATCAGCGCGAGATACCATGACCTACCTGACCAGACTGGCGATTACCCTGCTGCTTGCCGGCGGAATGCTCCACGCCATACCGGCCGTGGCCCACGATTACACTCAAGGGAGCGTAAAAATTGACCACCCCTGGAGTCGTCCGACCCCCCCTGGCGTGCCCACGGGTGTTGGTTACCTGGCTATCACGAATACCGGTGACAGCGACATAACGCTGACCGGTGCACGCACCCCTCGGGCGGCGGCTGTGTCGCTGCATCGGAGCACCATGTCCAACGGCATGATGGACATGGCGCCGGTGGCCGGAGGGCTCACCATTAAAAGCGGGGAAACGGTGGAGCTGAAACCCCACAGCTACCATCTGATGCTGGAGTCCCTGAGCGAGTCGCTGAAGCCTGGCGAGCGGGTTCCGCTGACCCTGGAATTTGAAGGCTTGGCGGACGTGGACGTTGTGCTGCATGTTGAACCCCTGGATCAGGCTGACATGGATCAGGGCATGGACCATTCCGCGCACCAGATGGGAGGCGGCGGGCAGTAGCGTGGACTGGCGGGGGTTGGTTACTGCCGGTCCTCGTCGTCGGCTTCCCTGGCTTCCAGTTCCGCTTTGCGCTTGCGAATTTTTTCCATCTTCTCATCGCTGATGTGCATGCTGTTGGCGCTTTTGAGAAGAAACATGATGCCGCCCAGGATAAACCCCAGGGCGACAACGATGACAATCCATCCGATGGTTGGCATGGGTTTGGCTCTCCGCCTGTCTGTCGGTCCGGTACTCAGCGGTTGCTGGTAGCGTGTGTGGCGCGCTGCCGGTGCCGAAGCATGAATGTCAGGTTGTGCAGTGCTCTGCGTAGTTTGCCCTTGAACAGGTACCAGCGCCAGCGGGCCCGCATCATACCGCGGCGTTCACGGGCGGTATCGACACCGAAATCGATCGCCGATTCAAACTCGCCATCGTGCGTCAGGCAGGCCTTGGCGACGCCGTGGCATTCAACCCCGTTTGCCCAGAACTGATCCATCACAATATCCACCGGCTCCACCCAGCGCTTTGAATAGTCCAGGAGTTTCCCGGCAGCATCGGGCGTGAGGAAATAACCCGTGGCACTTCGATGACCCCGGAGGAATTTGCCGATGACCACGCCGTTTTGCTCGAAGACCGGCACAAACCGGGTTTTCCGGGATTTGTTGGCGAACAGTCGAACGCACGCCAGCGATGCGGGCAGGTTGGGCGCGATGCTCAGGAAATCCAGGAACTCATCCCTGAACAGCACCGCGTCGTCTTCCAGAACGATCAGGGGCCTGTTGTCAGCCACGCATTGCTCCCACACAAGGTAGTGGCTTGCGTAACAGCCCAAGTGGCCCGGCGTGAGCGGTATTTCGCCAATGGCTTTGGCTCTGGCGCCGTCGAATCGAGTAAATAGCGGGTGCCCGAGCTTGCCGTCAACGGCATCAAAAAAGGAGAACGGCACACCGAGTTCGTCGAACTGCCGCTGAATCGCACGCCTCCGCTCAACAGCGCGCGTCAGGCTGATCACCACGATCTCAACAGGGGGTGCCTGGGTTATGGGGTCGTTTTGCACCTTGGCTGATCCTTTCTGGTCAGGCTGAAAAGCCACGAGTGTACCCTAATTAGCGATCCGCCTGCCCCATCCGCCCGTACTCGGCCGGGTCAAAGCGGTAGAATTCGCGCAGCGCGTCGTACACCGCCGGCTGTTGATCTTTCAGATGTCGGGGTTGCTGGTAGAAGGTTTCGGTGAGGACCGCAAAGAACTCCGCCGGCTCGGTCGCGCCGTAGGGATCAAGCCAGGGATCTTGATGGCGCTCCAGGGACTGGCGGAGATTTTCATAGGCCCCGGCCATGGTGTGCTGCCACTGGCGGGCCTGCGCCGAACCAAGGGGAGGAGCGCCATCGGAGGCGCCGTCCAGGTAGTCCAGCTGGTGCGCGAATTCATGGAGGATCACGTTGTGCTCACAGAATGGCTGCGCCGCGAGTTCGCACTCGCTCCAGGCCAGCACCACCTGGCCTCGATCTGAGGCTTCGCCTGCGCGGATTTCGTGACTTTCGCTGACGACCAATCCGTCAGATTCCAGACTCTGCACCCGGTAGGCATCCGGGTACACCAGAATGCTCCGCACCTCGTCGTAATCGGAGTAGGGGCGTGCCAGGACGAGCAGGCAGGCGTGGCCCGCGACGGTCAGGCGCACGGTGTCGTCCACTGTGAAGCCATCGCAGCCGTAAAAGGTTTTTTCGGCAAGGAAGAGCTGTACCCGCTGTTCCAGTGTTTGCTTCAGCTCCGGGGGCAATGCCCGATACCAGGGCACCTGCTGGTGCAAGAGCGCGCGCCAGCTTGCGGGGAACGGCTGCCGAAGGCGTCTCGCCCGGCGCCAGTCACGGTAAAAAAACAGATAGAACACCGCCAGGGCAATCACCGCGATGGCGAAGATGGCGTAATTCAGACCGGATGACATTCGCAGGCCTCGAGAATTTTCATGTTTTTACGTTTCCTGTTACGCAAATTCGCGCAATTCAGCGTAATGTGATGTGGTTCACAAAGGAAGTCGTACACTATGCATGGCACGGATAAAGCGGACGCCTCCGGCAGATCAGGGGAGCGTCGCCCACAGTTCTGGCAGGTTGCCCGGCGCTGTTGCCAGATTGCGGGCACGGTCGACGTTGCGTTTTTCTTTTTGTTCCACGCTCTGGGCTCGCCCATTCTCGCCTGGGTCAATGTGGTCAGCGTGGCCATGTATGTGTTCGCGTACAAAGCACTTGGCCACCGGCGTAATGGCCTGGCCATCGGGCTGATCTGGGCTGAAGTGATTAGTCATGCTGCCCTGGGTATTGTGTTGATTGGCTGGGAGAGCGGTTTTCACTATTACCTGCTGATGTTTATTCCGGCCCTGTTTGTGAGTATGCCAATACGGACCGCGTTGATTGCGCTGGCAGGGCTGTGGGGGTGCTACGTGGCCCTTGATGTGCTGATGTGGTTCGTACCACCATTACAGCCGATTGCCCCGGGCGCTCTGCTGGCGGTGCACCTGTTCAATCTGACCGTGGTCTTTGCCATGTTCAGCTATCTGTCGTGGTTTTACCTTACGATGGTCACCAACGCCAACCGGAAACTCCGGCGTCTGGCCACAACCGATTCGTTAACCGGTCTGTTCAATCGTCGCCATATGACCTATCTGGCCGAGAAGGAGCTGGCCCGTTTCGAGCGCAGCGGCCACCCGGTGGGTTTTCTGGTGCTGGATGTTGATCACTTCAAGGGCATCAACGATGCTCATGGTCATGAGGTGGGCGACCTGGTGCTGAGCGGGGTGGCGGACATCATCAGGGCCGAACTTCGCACCCAGGACCTGATTGCCCGGTGGGGTGGGGAAGAATTCCTGGTGGTTCTGCCAGACACCGGCGGTGACCGAGCCCAGGCCAGTGCCGAGCGGGTCAGGGTGGCTATTTCCGGTTATAACTGGCAGCAGCGGGTGGGTATACCGGTCAGTGTCACCGTCAGCGCCGGCGTCAGTGAACTGCGAAAGGGGGATGATCTGAGCGCGGCAATCAACCGGGCAGACCGCGCGCTATACCGTGGTAAAGCGCGCGGCAGAAACCGTGTGGAGCTGGAAACGGCGCTTTAACCAGCCGGGTGAGGCGGTGATTGACGCCGGGCCTCTCTCAGTCTTCCTCCGCGTCCCTCAAGCGCTCCTGCCGCTCCCATTCCTCTTCCCGGGCGGCATCGATGATTTCCATCAGCTCGTCGACGTTGGCAGCCGTGTCGTCGTGCTGGAAACAGCCGGTGAGTTTGCTGTCCGGGTGCAGGTCGCCAGATTCATAGAGTGCCCAGATCTCCTTGCCGTAATCGGTGGTCAGGAGTTCCGGCGCGAAGCGGCCGAAATAGCGACGCATATTGTCGACATCGCGCTCAAGCATGCGTTCGGCATTGTTGTTGCCGGAGGCATTGACCGCCTGGGGAAGGTCGATGATGACCGGCCCGTCGGAATCGACCAGAACGTTGAACTCGGACAGATCCCCATGGATAAGACCGGCACTCAACATGCGGACGACCTCCCGGATAACTTGCCCGTGAAAGTCCCGTGCCTGCTCCGGTGACAGGGTAACGTCATCCAGCCGCGGTGCGGCCTTGCCTTCTCCATCCGTAACCAGCTCCATCAGCAGCACGCCGTCCACAAAGCCCAGGGGCTCAGGAACCCGGACGCCGGCAGCCGCCAGTCGGTAGAGCGCGTCGACCTCGGCATTGAGCCAGGCATCTTCCTGCTCTTTCTGGCCGTATCTGGTTTTCTTGCTCATGGCCCGGGCGCGCCGGCTGTTCCGGACTTTCCGGCCCTCCTGGTATTCCACCGCCTGCTTGAAACTTCGCTTTGACGCTTCCTTGAATACCTTGGCGCAGCGAGTCTGGTCGCCGCAACGCACCACATACACCTGAGCTTCCTTGCCACTCATAAGCTGGTAAAGCACGTCGTCCACCATGCCATCATCGACAAGGGGTTGTAATCGTTTCGGTACTTTCATAAAACCTTTCAGGCTGACAGTAAGCGTGCCGACCATGTTCGTGGATCTTGAGCACGGCCGGGCATAGGCAGGGCGAGTGCCACTACGGAGCATAGCTTACAGGAAAATCTTTCAGTTCATCCTGCTGATTTTCTCACGCCATGCCGCAGGTGCAGGGTGCGCTGGCACATGCCGTTCAGGGCTTCAAACATGGTTCGCCTCCTTGTCGGCCTGATGGGTGCGGATGAGGCTGGGGCGGCCGCTGTCGAGCGCCTTGATCAGCTGGGACTGTTTTTCCCGGATACGGTCTGCCGCCTGCTCGCGTACCGGCCCGTAGCCCCGGACGTCGGCGGGCAGTTCCGCCAGTTGCAAAAAGGTCTCGTAATTGCTGGCGTCCAGTTCCCGGCCAATACGGGCCACCAGGTTCTGGTAGTCCTTCAGCATGGCACGGTCCAGCTTGCGGTCCGCGGAGTAACTGAACGGATCCACGATGGTTCCGCGCAGCCTGCGGAATTTTGCCAGCAGTCGGAAGGCCCGGAACATCCAGGGGCCGAACCGCCGCTTTTTCGGGCGCCCCTGGGCGTCGGTTTCGCGATTGAGCAGGGGCGGGGCCAGGTGGAAGTGGATCTTGAAGTCGCCCTCGAACGTTTCCTCCACTTCTTTCATGAAGTCGGTTTCCGCGAACAGGCGGGCCACTTCGTATTCGTCCTTGTAGGCCATGACGCGGTAGAGTTGCTGAGCCACCGCCCGGGTCAGCAGCAGGTTGGTCTGCCCCAGGGTTTCCTCGGCCTTGCGGACGCCGGCAACACGGTCCCGGTATTGGTCCGCCCAGCGTTGATTCTGGTAGTTGATCAGGTGCTTGTGACGGGTCTCGATCAGTTCTTCCAGGGTCGGTTCGGCTTTCAGTTCAATGGCCTGCGACTGGCTGTCGTCCAGCAGGTCCGTGACGGCGCCCAGATCGACGGCCGCCAGCCGGCCCCAGCCGAAAGCTTCCCTGTTGCGCTCAACAGCAACATCATTAAGCTCGATGGCTTTCATCAGCGCGGCTTCGGACAGGGGCAGCAACCCTTTCTGCCAGGCAAAACCGAGCATCATCACGTTGGAGAATACGGTGTCGCCCATCAGTTTTTCGGCGATGCCGTTGGCGTCGAGCTGGTCAAAATGGTCTTGACCCACGGCATCCCGGAGCAGGCCCAGCCGTTTGTCGGCCTGCATGTCGGCATCGCGGTAGAGCACGTAGTCGGCGGTGGGCAGCTCTGCCTCGTTGGCGACAATCCGGGTATGGTTCGGCCGGAGCACGCTCAGGGCTTTCTGGGAAGACGCTACGACCATGTCGCAGGCAATCACGGCATCGGCCTGGCCATTGCTGATTCTGACCTGGTGCAATCTGTCCGGGGATGGCGCCATGCGCACGTAGCTCAGAACCGTGCCACCTTTCTGGGCGAAGCCCATGAAATCCAGTACCGAGGCGCCTCGGGATTCCAGGTGCGCCGCCATGGTGATCAGCTGACCCACGGTGACCACGCCGGTTCCGCCCACACCGCCCACGAGGAGATCGTAGGAGCCGCTCAGTTCCGGCAATTCGGGTGCTGGTATGTCAGCCAGTTTGCGAGTGAGTACAGAGCCGGTGTCCATGCCCCGGGATTTGCGCAGCTGCCCGCCCTCAATGGTGACAAAGCTGGGGCAGAAGCCATTCACACAGGAATAGTCTTTGTTACAGGAGTGCTGGTCGATCTTGCGCTTGCGGCCGAGTTCGGTTTTACGGGGTACAACCGAGAGGCAGTTGGACTGCACCGAGCAATCGCCACAGCCTTCGCAGACGTGGTGGTTGATAAACGCCCGTTTTGCCGGATCGGGGAACTGCTTGCGCTTGCGGCGTCGGCGCTTTTCGGCCGCGCAGGTCTGGTCGTAGATCAGCACGGTGCAGCCGGGAATGTCCCGGAGTTCCCGCTGAACAGAGTCCAGTTCGGAGCGGTCGTGGAAGGTGACATCCTTCGGGAACTGGGCCTCGTGCCCCTGGTATTTCTCCGGCTCGTCACTCAGCACCACTACCCGGCGAACCCCTTCAGCAGCCACCTGCTGAGCAATCATGGGGACGGTGATCTGGCCATCCACCGGCTGGCCACCGGTCATGGCCACGGCGTCGTTGAACAGGATCTTGTAGGTAATATTGATGCCGGCTGCCACGGCCTGGCGAATGGCCATGGAACCGGAGTGGAAGTAGGTGCCTTCACCCAGGTTCTGAAACACATGGGGGTTGCCGGTATAGCGGCTCTTGCCGATCCAGTTGACCCCTTCACCGCCCATCTGGATCAGGGATTCCGTCTTCCGCCCCATCCAGGAAGCCATGAAATGGCAGCCGATGCCCGCCAGGGCCTTGCTGCCTTCGGGCACCTTGGTGGAGGTGTTGTGGGGGCAACCGGAACAGAAGTAGGGTAGCCGTCTGACGCCGCCCGGGTCCTGGGCGTTGGACATGGCGCTGATCTCGGCCATGCGTTCGGTGAAGTCCACTGAGAAGAACCGGCCAAGCCTGGCGGCCAGGTATCCGGCCACCAGTTTCGGGCTGAGCTCACCCACGTAGGGCATCAGCGGGCGCCCCAGCTCATCCTGTTTGCCCGTGATCAGCACCTCGCCGGGGTGATCCGGCTCGGACATATACTCTTTGATCTGGCTCTCGATAATGCCCCGCTTCTCTTCAATGACCAGGACTTCTTCCTTGCCATGGACGAAGTTGAGAATGCCACGGCGCTCCAGGGGCCAGACCATGCCGACC
This sequence comes from uncultured Marinobacter sp., assembly GCF_946886895.1. The sequence goes on from NZ_CAMPJO010000002.1 coordinate 285,106, forward strand.
TTGTAGATATCCAGCCCCATGTCCCGGGCCTTGCCTTCGTCAATTCCGAGCAGGTCGAGGGCTTCAAGCAGGTCCAGGTGGCCTTTGCCGGTGGTCACGATGCCGAATCGGGCTTCCGGGCTGTTGAACAGGCAGCGATCGATAGGATTGGCCCTGGCGAAGGCCTGCACGGCGGCCAGTTTGTGTTCGATGCGGGTTTCCAGTTGGGGCCCGGGCAGGTCCGGCCAGCGGTAGTGGAGGCCGCTTTCGGGGGCACTGAAGTCATCCGGGGTGACAAAGTCCGGCAGGGGCGGCAGCTCCACGGACGCCGCACTTTCAACGGTTTCCGAGATGGCCTTGAACCCTACCCAGCAGCCGCTGTAGCGGGACAGAGCGTAGCCCCAGAGACCAAACTCCAGGTACTCGGCAATGTTGGCCGGGTTGATGGTGGGCATGAAGAAGCTCATGAATGCCACATCGGACTGGTGGGGCATGGACGAAGACACACAGCCATGGTCATCACCAGCGACTACCAGAACCCCACCATGGGGGGAGGAACCATAGGTGGTGCCGTGCTTCAGTGCGTCGCCGGCGCGATCAACACCGGGGCCTTTTCCGTACCACAGGCCGAATACCCCATCCACCTGCCGGTCGTCGTCGGTTTCCACCTGCTGGGTGCCCAGCATGATGGTCGCCGCGAGATCTTCATTAATCGCCGGTACAAAGTCGACGCGATTGTCGTCCAGCAGGGCTTTGGCTTGCCAGAGCGCCAGGTCGTAAGCGCCCAAGGGGGAGCCCCGGTAGCCACTGACCATGCCGGCGGTGTTCAGCCCCTGTTTGCGATCGAGGGCAGCCTGCATCAGGGGGATCCGGACCAGGGCCTGTGTTCCGGTCAGGAAAACCCGGCCGGATTGACGCAGGTAGCGGTCTTCCAACTGGTAATCGTCGAGCAGGGGGGTGTCGGCGGACATGGCGCTCTCCTTATTGTCTACTTTATGACCAGAATTTTAGAGATAAGTGCGCAAAAGGTGCTTGCTTATTGGAGGGGAGTTTTCAAGATTTGCGAAATATTGTTTGATAAAACACAATAATAAGAAAGAATATTTGATAAAAATCGGATGTTACCAAATGAAACAGGTTGATCTGGACAAGCTGGACCGGCGAATCCTGTCTTTGTTGCAGCAGGACGGGCGCATCAGTAACCAGTTGCTGGCGGAGCAGGTAGGGTTATCACCGGCGGCCTGCTGGCGACGGGTACGGACTCTGGAGGACAGCGGCATCATCCGGGGATACTGCGCCAGGGTGGATCCGGAGCGCATCGGTCAGGGGCTTTGTGTACTGGTAAATCTGTCATTGCAGCGGCATACCATTGACAGCACGGCGGAGATCGAGCAACAGGTCAGCAGCTACCCGGAGGTGCTTCAGTGCTTTGCGGTTACCGGAAATGCCGATTTCGTGTTGCGGGTTGTCGTTCGGGACATGGCCAGCTACGACCGCTTCCTGAATGAGAAGATCTTCACGCTGCAGGGGATTGCCCACGTGAATTCAAACTTTGCCTTGCGGGAGATCAAGAATACCGAGACGGTACCGGTGGATGGGTTGGATTAAAGGCCAGGCACAAAAAAGGCAGCCGAAGCTGCCTTTTTCTTAAACGTGTCGTCTACTATTTACAGAGCGACTACGTTTTCCGCCTGGGGGCCTTTCTGGCCCTGGGTAACGGTAAACTCGACCTGCTGGCCTTCAGCCAGAGTCTTGAAACCGCCGCCCTGAATAGCGCTGTAGTGAACAAATACGTCCGGGCCGCCTTCACGAGTGATAAAGCCAAAGCCTTTTGCTTCGTTGAAGAACTTAACGTTGCCGGTAACTGTAGACATAATATACTTTCCTGAATTCAATCTTTTAATGTGCCGTCTAACATCATTCTGATGCCAGATCAGCGGTGTGCGGGAAACAAAAAACTGGCGTGATCAAAAACAGGACGTGCTACTTATACAGCTCAGAGCGGTCTTATTGATGAAATGCTTTGCTAAATCTTTCCAACGAGGCTCACTCTACTCCAGCTGCCGGAAAATGCAAAGCTATTTCTTGTAGGCATAAACCCGACCTTTGGGTACTTCCATTCTCGCAAGGTCGGCGAAAAAGGGGGCGCGATGAAGTATATTTTCGAAGTGCGTATCAAAGACGGCTACACAGCCGAGGACTATGCCGAGGCCTGGGTCCGGGCCAGCGAGCTGATCCAGCAGGCCCCGGGGGCCCGGGGTACTGAATTGCATCGCAAACTGGATGACCCCGACGTGCTGATTGCCATCGCGTCCTGGGACAGCAAGGCCGCCCGGGATGCTATGGAAGCGCGGAAGGATCCGAGAATAACGGAGATCATCCGCAGTGCCGCGCCGTTTGTGGAGATCCTGCCGCTGGGCGAGTTTGACGATCCGGAGTGGGTTGTCGAGCCGGGAGGCCGGCGCCGGTGAGGGGCGTCAGCCGTCACCGGCAGGCGGCTTACCACTTGTAGCTGACGGTACCGATCACGCTGCGGGCTTCGCCGTAGTAGCACCAGTAATCACAGCTGGCAACGTATTCCTCATCGGTCACGTTGGTCACATTCACCTGAGCCTGCCAGTGATCGGAAAACGCGTACTGCGCCATCAGGTCGGCGACGGTGTAAGAGGGCACGGTGATATTGCCGTCCTTGCTTTCGCCGTTGTAGCGCAGGCCACCGCCCACTTTCAGCCCCGGGGCCAGGCTCTGGAAGGTATAATCCAGCCAGGCCGAGGCCATGTGGCGGGGAATCAGCGCGGCCCGTGCTTCGGGGGTATTGTCCGATTCGTTGTCGGTCACCGTATCGCTGTAGGTATAGGCCGCGGTCACCTGCAACTGGTCGGTCGCGTAAGCAACGCTCTCCAGCTCAAAGCCGTTGGTTTCCCGTACGCCTTCCTGAACCTGGAAGCCGCCAGGCGACGTGGCCAGGGCGTTTTCTTCCTCAATCCGGTACACGGCGGCGTTAATGTAGCCATCCAGATAAGCCGGCGCGTACTTGGCGCCCAGTTCAATCTGTTCACCGGTGCGCGGTTTGTAGAGGTTGCCGTTGGAGTTGGTACCGGTGATCGGCTGGAAGGACTCGGTGTACGAGACATAGGGTGACAGGCCGTTGTCGGCCAGGTACATGGCGCCGCCTGAGAGCGATACCTGATCGTTGTCGGCTCGCTCCCGGGCGCCGGTGTCCCTGTTGAGATTGTCGGTATCGGCCTGGTCGTATCGGACACCTGCCAGGAACACCCAGCGGTCATCCAGCCGGAGCTGGTTCTGGAGATACAGGCCGGTCTGCTCTTTGGTAATGCTGCGAGAGTCCAACTGGGCTTCGGTAACGGGCGTGAAGCTGCCATATTGCGGGTTGAACAGGTCAATGGGAGCGCCAAAGGAAAACAGGTTTGCTTCTTTGCCCGTATTGTCCAGATCCTGATAATCCACACCTATTAGCAGCGTGTTTTCCGTACGGTCGGTGAACCATTTCCCGACCAGGCGATTGTCTATGGTCCAGCTGTCTATCTCGCCATCTCGGTAGGTCAGCCCGCGGGAGCCCTCGCGTGGCCCGGTCTGGAAGAGGATATAGCTGCTGCGCAGAAGCAGATCCAGGTGGCTGTAGCGAAGATCCTGCTGGAATTCCCAGGTGTCGTTCAGGCGGTGCTCAAGCGAGTAGCCGATGGCCGCCTGGCGACGTTCATTGGTGTCGTAGTCCGGCTCGCTGTAGCTGGTGGACGGGTCCACCTTGCCGAACGGGGTAGGCAGCACGGTGCCATAAGCCAGTTTGAAGCCGTTGTAGGGAACGGCATTGTCCTTCTGGAAGCTCGACAGGAAGGTGACGGAGGTGTCGCCCGATACCTCCCAGGTCAGGCTTGGCGCAAAATAGTAGCGTTCGTTTTCGGTGAAATCGATATCCCCCTCGCCGTAACGGTAGAGCCCCACCAGCCGGTAGCTCAGGTTGTCCTGGCCGCTGACCGGGCCGGAGCTGTCGATGCCGACCTGCCGGTGTTTATTCGTGCCTGCCTGGATTTGCACCTCGCCCTGAACCGTGTCGGTGGGCCGCTTGCTGATGGCGTTGATCACGCCTCCGGGAGGGGCTTCGCCGTAGAGGATTGATGCCGGCCCTTTCAGCAGCTCCACTCGCTCGAGACCGAAGGGCTCCGGCAGCCACTGGTAAAAACCGGTTCGATAAATTCGCAGGCCGTCCTGGTAGGTGGACTGGTCAAAACCCCGGATCTTGAACCAGTCGGTGTCGTTATCCGCGCCATAGTGCCCCGAGAGCACGCCGGCCCGATAGCGGAACGTCTCGTCCAGGGACTGCACATTGCGTTCTTCCAGCTCTTCCTGGTTGACCACGGACGCCGGACGCGGTGTTTCCACCAGCGGTGCCTCGACTTTCAGGGCGGTGGATGACACCACCAGTTCGCCGAGGGATTGCGGTTCCTCCTGGGCAAGCACCGGCGCCGACCAGCAGGCCAGGCCGGATACGGCTGATATCAGGGCAAAGGAAACGTGTTTATTAAGAAGAACGGGGCGGTACATCGGTGAACCCTCACAGCGGGAAAAGGGGGCATCGGACGCAGCGAGCGTGCCGCGCATGGTGACGGGAGGATAAATGCTATGTAATTTTAATGCAAATCAATCTTATTAACGTTGCCTGGCGTGACAGTATCTGGTGGCACGCCGCGGCTGCTCCCTGTGACGGGACTAATGGCAAAGTCCACGGCCGCGCATTATAGTGCCGGAATGAAGAAGCTCCCGCCGGTCACGGCTGACAAATACATTGATCTCCTGCTGGACGCCGTCTGCGTTGTCGACAGCAAGGATCGGTTTTTATTTGTCAGTGGGGCGGGGGAGCGAATCTTCGGGTATCGCCCGGATGAAATGGTCGGCCGGTACGTGATGGAGTTTGTGCATCCGGAGGATCAGGGGAAGACGTCACAGGCCATCACTGAAATTCTGGGGGGTGTCGTCAAACCCTGTTTCGAGAATCGTTATATCCGTAAGGATGGCACTGTTGCCCACATCATGTGGTCCGCCCGCTGGTCAGAGAACGAACAGATCCGGGTTGCAGTCGCCAGGGATATTACTGAGCAGAAACTGGCGGAATCGCAGCAGCAGGCACTCTATGAGCGTCTGGAGCACATGGCCCACTACGACCAACTGACGGATCTCCCCAATCGGGCGCTGATTCTGGACCGTTTGAAGGTGGCGATTTCAAGAGTCAACCGCTCGGGCGGTCACCTGGCGGTTCTGTATCTGGATCTCAATAATTTCAAGCAGGTAAATGACACCCACGGGCACTCCGTCGGAGACGAGTTGTTGCGGGTTGTGGCTCGTCGGCTTCAGAGCTGTATTCGCGAATCCGACACGGTGGGCCGGATGGGCGGTGATGAGTTTGTGGTGCTTGTGGATGGCCTCGGCGCCGAGGCGGATGTGTCTGCCATACAGGACAAGATTGCGCACGCGCTGGCCGGCCCGGTGTTCCTGAGCGCGGGGGTTTCGGTCGATTGCGCCCCCAGCATCGGTTATGCACTATTTCCGGACGACGGCACGGACGACGAAGCCTTGATTCGCCACGCAGACAAAGCGATGTACCGGTCCAAACGTGAACGTTCCATGGTGGGCCGCTAGTGTCGCTCAAGATGACTAAAGGAGTTTAACGGAATGGGTCTATCGCATTATGAGAGCTTCAATGTCGAGGTGAAGGACGGCATCGCCCACGTCCAGTTCAGCCGGCCGGAAGCCATGAACACCATGAACCGGGCGTTCTGGCTGGAATTACCCCGCTGTATGGCAGACATTGAAGCCAACACCGACGCACGGGTGATTGTAATTTCCTCTACTGGCAAGCACTTCTCCGCCGGCATGGACCTGGGCGTGTTCAGTGACCCGAAGGCCGTGCCGATGTCCGGCGATCCGGGACGAATGGCGGAAAACCTCCGGCGGGTCGTGCTCCAGCTTCAGGACACACTGACGTCTCTCGAAAAGGTTCGGTTGCCGGTGCTGGCGGCGATTCACGGTGGCTGCATCGGCGGTGCCCTGGATCTGGTCTGCGCGGCGGACAGCCGGTACTGCACCGAAGACGCCTGGTTCACCATCAAGGAAACCGAGCTGGGCATGACGGCGGACGTCGGCACGCTGCAGCGCCTGCCAAAACTGATGCCTGAGGGTGTGGTGCGGGAGCTGGCCTACACCGGTCGAGCGTTCGGTGCCCGGGAATGTCAGCAGCTCGGGTTTGTGAATGCCGTGTATCCGGATCAGGACACCATGCTCACTGAGGTCATGGGCATTGCCGGGCAGATCGCCGCGAACTCGCCCCTGGCCGTGACCGGCTGCAAGGAAATGCTGAATTACAGCCGCGATCACAGTGTTGAGGACAGTCTCAGGTACATGGCCACATGGCAAGCGGGCATGTTCCGGCCGACCGACATGATGAAATCGTTCCAGGCCAAGGCGCAGAAACAGACGCCTCAATACGAGGACCTGTTTCCGGTAAAGCCATTGTTTGAGCAGTAGGTGGCAATGGGGAGCCCGCGCAAGCCTGGAATCGCCCCCCAAACCGCTCTGATGTTTCAGGGCGGCATTGGGGTGCTCGGCCTGATCGCCATTCTGCTTTTTGATATTTCAGTGCCGCTTGTCGGCCCCGGCCTGTGGCAGAGCATTGTGTACGGGACGCTGGGAGCTGCAGGAACCTACACGTTGCTGTTGTTGATGACCCGGATCCCGGGGTTACTGCCGGATAACCTCGCGCGTCAGATGCGGGGGCTGTACCGCTTTGCATCCAGCTATTCATACCGGGTGCTGATTCTGCTGTCGTTACTGGCCGGCGCCGGAGAGGAACTGCTGTTCCGTGCCGCTGTACAGGGTGGGCTGCTGGAGCATACCGGCCCTGTAACAGCCGTACTGGGTGCCTCCGTCCTGTTTGGCCTGGTGCACTATGTGTCGTTCACTTACTTTCTGGTGGCAACGGGTCTGGGGCTGATTCTCGGTGTGGCCTATGCGGTGTCGGAGAGTGTTGTGCTGGTGATGACCTGGCACGCCGTGTACGACATGGTGGCCCTGTTTTGCCTGCTTCGTTACCCGCACTGGTTTGGTGTCAGAGGTTCGGGATAAGACCGGATCGGGCATTAGCCATGGTCGATATCTTCCCTGCCGACGCCTTTCCTGGCCTCAAATCTGGCCAGTTCAACGTTAATGGCATTGGTTGAGATCTGTATCTCGTAAAGCGAATACAGCAGAGATATGGACAGCAGCACCAGGCTGACGCCGAATGCAAATACGCCGGGCATTTTGGCGCCAAGAAAGAGTAGGAACATAGACACGGTGCACAGGAGGAAGCTCAGTACGCCATAGGCCTGCATCCGCTTGGTGAGCACGATCCGCTTTCGCAACATGGTAATCTGCCGGGTGATCAATCCGTGATCTTCTTCCGTGTCCATTTGCCGGAGCTGGCGGATTAATTGGGCCAGCACCAGAAACCGGTTGGTGTACGCCAGCAGTAACAGCGAGATGGCGGGGAACAGTAAAGCGGGTGTCGTCAGGTCCAATGGGTTGTCCTTTTCTCAAGCGGTGTGCCAGTCTCCAACAGTGTGCCGGCGCTTTGCAATGCCGTGGTCAGGCGATCCATCACGCCGCCGCCATGGCGCCAGAAATGCCAGTATAGCTGTACTTCCAGGGCCTGACCCGGCGTGATGCCGATCAGGCGTTCGGCCTCGATTTCCGGTCGGGCCTGAACCTCCGGAATCATGCCATAGCCCATGCCCGCCAGTGCGAGTTTTACAAAACCCTCGGAGGAGGGGCAAAGGTGATGGGGGAAGGTGCCATGGTAGCCGCATTGGGCCAGGAACCGGTGCTGTAACTGGTCGTTTGGACCGAACACAATGGCCGGTGCCTGTTGTAGGCTGATGTCGGTAACGCCTCCGCCAAAATACCTCTGGACATAGTCCGGCGTTGCCAGAGGCAGGTACGTCATGGTGCCCACCGGAACACAGCGGGCGCCCGCTACCGGTTGCGGGCTGCTGCACAGACAGGCCGCTACATCACCCTCACGCATCCGGCGCAGGCCAATGTCCTGATCCTCCACCACCAGATCAAGCAACAGAGCCTCGGCCGCACAGAAGCGGCCAACCGCGGCTGCCCACCAGGTGGCCAGGCTGTCCGCATTCAGGGCAATACGCAACCGGGCAGACGGCTCGGACAGCACCGGAATCGACTTCGCCAGATCCCGTTCCAGCAGTTGCACCTGTTGCACATGGTTGAGTAACCGTTGCCCCGCCGGCGTGGCCATCAGCACCGGGCTGCGCACCAGAACCGGTTGCCCGAGCCGGATCTCCAGGGTACGAATACGCTGGGAGACAGCCGACTGGCTGATACCCAGGGCCAGGCCAGCGCGCTCAAACCCGCCACTCTCAATCACCGTGGCCAGTGCTTCCAGAAGCTTGTAGTCAATCATAAGAAAAACTGATGCGACATAATGAGTATGAATTTCCAGTATAGCGGTAAACAGGTAACCTTATGCCATTGAGTGAGGAGTCGTGAACGTGCTGGAAAGTTACCTGACCGGATTGATCGTGTGTGGTGGCATTATCATTGCCATCGGTGCCCAGAATGCCTACGTGCTGAGCCAGGCTATTCGCCGGGAACACCACTGGTGGTCGGCGGGGTTATGCATGGTGGCGGACGTCACCCTGTTTACCCTCGGCATGTTTGGCGTGAGCGCCGCCCTGATGGCGATGCCCCAGGCCCTGGAAATCCTGCGTTGGCTGGGCGTGGCGTTTCTGGGCTGGCTGGCGGTTCAGGCGTTTGTGCGGGCCAGCCGGGGCAGGGCGGCCCTCGAGGTCGGTGAGGTGACAAAGCGCAGCCTGAAGGGGGTATTGTTCACCACGCTGGCGGTCACCCTGCTAAACCCCCAGGTTTATCTCGATACCCTGCTGCTGATCCCGGCAGTGGGTGCCCAGCAGGCGGATTCCACCACGTTTGTGGCCGGTGCGAGCAGTGCCTCCATTCTCTGGTTCGGCCTGCTGGCCTGGGGTGGTTCCGCCCTCGCCCCGGTGCTTTCGCGGCCGCTGGCCTGGCGGATCATCGATGGGGTTATTGGCCTTATGATGGCCGGTATCGCGCTGCATCTGGCCGTTGGTGGCGGACTGTAGGGCCTGGACTTCCCGGGGCATTCCCGGACAGGGTCGTCTGGATCAGTCAAAGCGCCGTGCGTGAGTGAGCCGGCCCCGCCAATAGTAACCGCTGATCGAGGACTGGGTCACACCGACCGAGGTGGAGGCATGAATAAAGCGGTCTCCGCCCATGTATATGCCCGCATGCTGGTCCTTGCCACGGATCCGGAAGAACACCACATCACCGGGCTCGATCTCGCCGGGGTGTACCACGGCCCCACTGGCCAGCATCTGTGAGGTGGTCCGGGGCAGCTGTTTGCCGAGGCCTTCCCGAAAGGCAGTGCGGATGAATCCGGAGCAATCGAAGCCGTCGGAAGAGGTGCCGCCATACTCATAAGGCGTTCCCCGGTAACGCTCGAATACCTGCCAGAGCTTCTGGGCTTTCCCGGAAGCATCCGTTGATTCAGTCGGTAAGGGGCGTGGTTCGCCTCGCCGATCCGGTTGCAAATGCCCGCTGCTGGCACAGCCGCCCAACATCAGCGTGATGAAGGCCAGAAAACCAATGGTCTGTAAGGAGTGACGCATACTCAACCCTGAACGATGATTGCCTGCGTTCACTTTATTATCGATGGGCAAGGATGTCAGGTTACGGTTCGTGAGACTTTGCGGATGAGGCTCAGGAACGCGGAATTTGGTAACCTTGGGCGATGCTGAAACTATCCAACGCTGTTGAACTCGCTGACTGGGAAATCGAAATTACCCAGATCCGCGCTCAGGGCGCCGGTGGCCAGAATGTCAACAAAGTGGCTTCTGCGGTGCATCTGCGCTTTGATATCCCACATTCCACCCTGCCGCCGTTTTACAAGGAACGGCTGATGTCGCTCAACGACCAGCGAATCAGCAAGGAGGGTGTGTTGATTATCAAGGCGCAATCCTTTCGCACCCTTGAGCTGAACAAGGAGGATGCCCTCGAGCGACTGAAAGAGCTGATCCAGGAGGCGGTGAAGCCCCGGAAAGCCCGCCGGCCCACAAAGCCGACTCGCTCCTCCCAGCGCAAACGGGTCGACAAAAAAACCAAAAAAGGCAAAACCAAAGCGCTTCGTGGCAAGGTTCAGATGTGAGCGTCAGCTGGCGCGGGCACCTCGTTTTCCGGTTCAACCTTGCCCAGGAATGACTTGATGTCGTCGAAAGCCTCTTCTGCCTCCGGGAGCAGCGGCACGAAAATCTGCCATACGTGCACCATCCCGGGCCAGGTGTGCAAGGTGACCGGAGAGCCTGCGGCGTCTGCCCTGGCAGCATAACGCCGGGCATTGTCCAGCAGCATTTCGGAATCGCTGGCCTGGATCAGGGTTGGCGGCAGGTCCCGCAGGTCGCCCCGAAGGGGTGAGGCAACCGGGCTGGCGGGCGAAACCCGAAAGGCCGCCAGGGTCGCCCACCAGATCACCGGCAGAGGGATTTTTGATAATCCGCCAAAGGTCGGCCCCAGCAAAGGGTCGGTTTTGATGTTGCTGCGGTTGCTTGGCGCCGTCAGGGTCAGGTCGGTGGACGGTGAAAACGCGATTGCAGCGTCGGCCTGGCGCAGTCCGTTGTCCCGTACCCAGGCGATCAGCCCCAGGGTATGACTGCCGCCCGCCGAATCGCCGGCCACCACCATGAAATCCGCGGGCCCTGGGCCATCCGGGCCATGCTTAAGCAGCCATGTGTAGGCGTCCCGGCAGTCGCGAACACCGTCCATAAACCGGTTTTCCGGCATCAGCCGGTAGTCCACGGCAAACACCGCCGCCCTGGTGGTCTGTGATAACCGATCGGTGATTGCCCGGTGGCTTCGGGGGCTGCCGGCGGCCCAGGCGCCGCCATGGATATACAGAATTCGGCGGCGGCTATCATAGCCCGGGGCAAGCACCCACTCACCACGGGGTGACTCGCAATGGCGGATGTCAGACGCCAGTTCCAGCCCCTCGCTGAGCCCGTCCATGTGCTTCCGAAGGGCCATCAGACGCGCTTTGCCGCGCAGTCCCTTCGATGATTGTCCAAGCTCGCGAATGCGCACCAGAACCTCCCGGTTTGCCTCGCTGGGCGTGCCATCCCGGACGGGATAATCCTCCTCATCCAGGTGGGAGAAATCCTCAAGGCGGAACAACAACAGTGTTGCGGTAACGATAAGCGCAATAATGGCAAGAGTTATCCAGAGCATGGGCAATCCGTCGGTTATTGGCCCCGCCGGGCAGGGCGAACTATCCTTGGGATAATACTCGCAGATTTGTCCCGGTTCTGCCCGGCGCGGTCACAAAAGGAGTCGCGTGTTGCAAATTGCCTATCGGGCACGAGACATTACCGAGGCCCACATCGTGGCCGGCCTGCTGAAAGCCAATGGTATCGAGGCTTTCGTGGGTGGCCATTACCTGCAGGGGGCCATGGGCGAGATCGGTGCCGCCGGCTTCAGCAATGTTCATGTTGATGACGACGACTTCTACCGGGCACGCCAGTTGGTGGCCGAGTATGAGGCCAGTGCTGGCGGCAGTGCCTGCCGTGTTCCGGATGCCGATGACGATCGTCCTGATCACTATGCCCGGTGGTTCCTGCTGGCTCTTGCCATCGTTGGTTTGTTGCTGTTTGAGGTCTATTGAACGAATGGGCTTTGCCGCCAGATAGCAGGATTGATTCCGGGAAGCAGGGAACCGGCTTCCATACCGAAAAGGATTGCGCTAATATAGATTGTGCACGAGGCAATCGTGTGCGATTTAAAACGCAAAGGATCAAGTCCCATGCAATCCAGCGACGCCACGGCCGATCTTCTGACACTGGACAAGCAAATGTGTTTTGCCCTGTATTCAGCGTCATTGGCCATGACCAAGCTCTACAAGCCGCTGTTGTCCGAAATCGGTCTGACCTACCCGCAGTATCTGGTGATGCTGGTGCTTTGGGAGCAGGACGGAATAACGGTGTCGCGTTTGAAGGATCGTCTTTATCTGGACTATGGCACGCTTACGCCGCTGATAAAGCGACTGGAGAAGCAGGATCTGCTGTTCCGTACCCGCCCCCCGGAAGATGAGCGACAGGTTGTGGTTCACCTCACGGACAAAGGGCGCAGTTTGCAGGGCCTCGCCCGCCGTGTGCCTGAGCAGGTGGCCAGTGCATCCGCGTGTTCTCTGGCGGAGCTTGAAGAGTTGAAAGGCCAGCTCTGTGCATTAAGAAACAGGATATACGGCCATCTGGAATCCGGGGCTGCCTGATACCGAGTCAGGGTTGTTTGCCCCGTCAACCGCGAAGAAGGGAAAAGGAGAGTGACGATGTCTATTGAACAAGTTGTATACCGCGCCTACGCAGAAGCAACCGGTGGCCGTGACGGCCGTGCCATTTCCTCGGATGGCGTTCTGGACGTGGAATTGACCACGCCCAAAGAGTTGGGTGGTGCCGGAGGCAAGGGCACCAACCCGGAGCAGTTGTTCGCTGCCGGTTATTCGGCGTGCTTCATCGGTGCGATGAAGTTTGTTGCCGGCCGTGACAAGCTCAAGATGCCGGAAGATGCCTCTATTGAAGGTGTTGTCGGTATTGGCCAGATTCCGGGTGGTTTCGGTATCGAAGTCGAGCTGCACATCAGCCTGCCAGGCATGGCTGATGCCGAGGCAAAACAACTGATTGATGAGGCCCACAAGGTGTGCCCCTACTCCAATGCCACGCGTGGCAATATCGACGTCACGCTCAAGCGGGTAGCCTGATCCGTTGTTGCTGTTGCCGGCTTCACCGGCAGCAGCGCAGCTCAGCGTCGGTGGGTTGCTGCGTGGTATGGTCGGCCAGAAACGCTATGAGGAAAGACGCCATGCCACGGCTGTTCTTTGGGCTGGAGATTCCCGCTCCAGGGCGCTGATTAACGGATTTCCCCTGACGAGAGCCCACCCAGTCTGCGACAGCGCCTGAAGAAGTTTGGCCGTGTCGAATCGTATGTGGTCATGTCCGGCAACGTGGGCAACCTGCCCAATGTGCCGGACATGGAGAACCAGTACGGCCAGAGCTGTACTCTGATCCCTTGTGATTTTCCGTTTGCACGGGATGGCATCGCCGCAGACACCGAACCCAATGTTGAGACAGTGGCTTTTGCCGATCTCCGCCCGGGCGTGCTGATCACGGCCCGCAATAGTGGTACCGTAAAAAACTTCAGGATCGTCGTCACGATCTCTACACCGTGATCTGGCGTGGTGTGTAGCCCGAGCCGACAGGAGCGTCGTTTTGCCCGTTGAAGGAGCTGGAAAGCCGAGCCGTATGATGCGACGGACCCTTCTGGTCACTTGGGGTGTGTTGCTCTGGCCGGCCGTCGCCGCCGGTTGGTCGCTGATGGTGGAGCAGGGGAAGATCGGCATGGCGTTGCCGGATATCCGCACCGGTGGCTGGGAGGTTACCGGGAGCAAGGCCAATGTTCTGCCCTCCATCACCGCCAGTGGCGAGTCTGCGGTTATCGAATTCAACCCTCCATCACGGGTTCTGACTGAGCGTCTGGCGTATTCAGGCTCGGAACAGGCGCTTCTGCTTGAGGATCTTCGCACCAGTCTCAGTGATGTCACGCTCACGCTTGACTATGGTGCACCGGGCGACTGGCCCGAGCGGATTGCCATTGAAGGCGAGATCAGGGTTGACGCTACCCGCGCCGAGCACCCGCGTCTGGTGCCGCAGGCGTGGAGCTTTCAGGGCCACGTGGATGGTCGCCTGACGGCCCTCCGGATTGAGGGCACCCTGGTATCTGAGGCAGGGCTTGAGGTCGACCTGGATGTTCAGCTCAATCCGGGGGGCGCAGTCCTGGTGTCCGCCAATGCCGTTATCGAGGGGCCGGAGGGCGTCCGCAGCCTGGCCGACACCGTGACCGGCTGGCCGGCGATGCTGACGGTGGATTCCGGCAGTGCCCGGCTGTCTGCAGAGGTTCGTGTGGGGCCGGAAGGTGATCTGGACGTGGATGGCCGTTCCCATCTCGAGGGTGTCACCGGCGTGTTCAACCGGACCGCCTTCTCCGGGCTGAGCGGCCGGATCCTTGCTTCCCTGGAGGATAATCGGTTGACCGCCCGGTTCAGGGATCTGACGGCTGAGCAGGTGAATCCAGGCATCCCGGTGAATGCCCTACGCTTTACCGGCGATTACACGGCGCCGGTTGCGAAAACCCTGGAGGGTAAACTGAACGTGCAGCAGGCGAGGGCCCGCTTCCTGGACGGCACACTCAGGGTACCGCCGGGCGTCTACGACCTGGCAGGCAATGCCGGCCGGATACCGGTGCAGGTACAGGATATTTCGCTGGGGCGCCTGATGGAGGTCTACCCCGCCGAGGGACTTGATGGCAGTGGCCTGATCAGCGGTCGCATTCCCCTCCGCATCAGCGGTGATGGCGTCCAGGTGGCGCAGGGGCGGGTGTCGGCGGAGTCGCCGGGCGGTTGGTTGAAAGTGCCAGCCGATAAACTCCAGGCCATGCTCGGCGGCAACCAGGCCATGGATGTGGTGGTGCAGGCCTTGCAAAACTTTCACTATTCGGTGCTGTCCAGCACGATAGACTACGATGAGACGGGGAAGCTGACGCTGGATCTTCGCCTGGAGGGAAAGAACCCGGAACTCCGCGGCGGACAACCGGTTGTGCTTAACGTGAACCTCGAAGAAGACATTCCCGCACTGCTGACCAGTCTTCAGTTAAGTGGCAGGGTAAATGAAGCGGTGACAGAACGGGTCCGGGAGTTGTTGCGAAAGTCCGGCCAGGAGGCAGAACCATGATAAGAACGTTGCGGCCAGCGGGGTCGCGTTTGGCGAACGTGTTGATGACATTGATGTTGCCGGTGGCCATGGTTGCCTGTACGCCAACGGTGCAGATGGCGGCACCCAAGGAGCCCATTACGGTGAACCTGAACGTGAAGATCCAGCATGAAATCTACGTGAAAGTCGACAAGGAAGTGGAAGACGTATTCAGCGAACAGGGGTTGTTCTGACCGAATCGGGATAGCGTAAGGGGTTAATGATGAAACGATTACTGCAGATGTTTGCCTTGGTTCTGGTGTTCGGTGTCAGTCTGTCCGTATTTGCCATGGGGCTGAGTGAGGCCAAACAGAAGCTGGATACCGTCAAACAGCAGGGACTGGTTGGAGAAACACCGACCGGGTATCTGGACGTGGTGCGGGCCGAAGGCCAGGCCAGGGAAGTGGTTGAAGCGATCAACAGTGCCCGCCGGGACGAGTACAAGCGCATTGCCGAGAAGCACAACATTCCGGTCACCCAGGTTGAAACGGTTGCCGGCAAGAAGGCCATCGAGAAAACGCCGGATGGCCAGTACATTCAGGTGAATGGCCAGTGGGTAAAAAAATAGCCTTGCGCGCTGAGTGCCGGGCCGGAACTACCGTTTAACGCTTTTCTGCCGGGGTTTTCCGGCCTTGGGGCGTTTGCCGGGCGCAGGCTTTTTCTTGCTGGGGGCCGGCTTGCCTTTCGGCCCCGGCCGTTGAGAGCCAGCGGGCGCGCCCGCTCCGGCTTTGGGACGATGTTTTGGCTTTGCAGCGGGCTTCTTTTTCGCAGGTTTGGCGGGCTGGGCCGGGGCTTCCGAAGAGGACTCCCGGATGGCGTCAAACAGCCCCGCCAGCTCTTTGTCCGTCAGGTCCCGCCACTGGCCCACCGCCAGCCCCTTCAGGCTGACGTTCATGATCCGGATGCGCTCCAGTCTGGTCACCTCGTATCCGAAATATTCACACATCCGGCGAATCTGGCGGTTCAGGCCCTGAACCAGGGTAATGCGGAAGACGAACCGGGATTCCCGGCTCACCCTGCACTTTTTCGTGACGCTACCGAGGATGGGTACGCCGTTCGCCATACCGTCAACAAACGCCTGGGTTACCGGTTTGTCGACGGTGACCAGGTACTCCTTTTCATGGTTGTTTCCGGCCCGCAGGATCTTGTTGACCAGATCGCCATTGCTGGTCATGAAGATCAGGCCCTGGGAGTCCTTGTCCAGTCGCCCGATCGGGAATATCCGCTCACTATGCCCGACAAATCGCTGAATGTTGTGCTTCTCGGCGCTGTCGGTGGTGCTGACAATGCCCACGGGCTTGTTCAGGGCAATGAAGACCAGATCCTCCTCAGAGCGGGGCTCAATCACCTGGCCATTGACCTTGACGGTATCCCCGGGGAGTACCTGATCGCCCACCGTGGCCCGCTGGCCATTGATGTAGACGTTGCCCTGCTCAATATAACGATCGGCTTCCCTGCGCGAGCACAGGCCGCTTTCGCTGATGTACTTGTTAAGGCGGGTAGTGGGATTGCTGGTCATCGGCTGTCCAGGTCTGGCATGTCAATCGTGGCATGTGAATCGGGGCATGATAACAGGCACCGGGATCGCCCGCAGCCCGGATACTGGCCAATCGGAGCCGAGTCTGCCATTCTTTCTCCGCTGCCTTGGGGCAGTAAAAGCAAGGTTGATTAATCAGCGATCTCTATTCCGGGACCGTGTCGACCGAATTCGTCAAGGACAGATTGCCCCATTGACTACTCTGACGCTTGAACACGTCTCCATTGATACGCTACACGATATCGGCTTCGCCGTGGGTGCCGGTGAGGTTGTCTGCCTGTCCGGCCCCTCGGGCAGCGGGAAGAGCCGCCTCCTGCGGGCGATTGCCGATCTTGAGGCCCATGACGGCCGAATCTTTCTGGAGGACCGGGAGCAGGGGGCGGTGCCGGCCCATGACTGGCGACGCCAGGCAATGATGGTGCCTGCCGATAGCCAGTGGTGGTTTGACGAGGTCGGTGCCCATTTCTCCGGTGCCCCCGAATGGCCACCGGTGCTGGGTTTGTCCCGTGAGGTGCTGGCCTGGCCGGTCAGCCGGTTGTCGTCCGGTGAGCGACAGCGGCTGGCGCTGATGCGGGCGTTGCATTATGGCCCCCGGGCTCTGTTGCTGGACGAACCCACCGCCAATCTGGACGAAGCCATGACCCAGGCGGTTGAGGGCTGGCTGCTGGAGGAAATCCACACACGGCAGCTTCCGGTTATCTGGGTGGCCCACGACACCGGCCAGATCCGGCGAGTCGCCAGCCGCCACTACCGGATTCACGGAGCGACTCTGGAGCAGGTGCATGGGCGTCATTGATCTGGCCTGGTGGAAGCTGGCACTCACTGCCCTGTTAATTGTCGCCCTGGCGGCGGTGAGTTTCGCGTCGCGCCTGGCGATCAGCCGAAGTCTGCTGATCGCCAGCCTGCGCACGGTGGTTCAGCTTGCCCTGATTGGTCTTGTCCTGGAGGCGCTGTTTGCCTCCGCGGAACTGGTCTGGATCATCCTGATGGCCACGGCCATGCTGCTCGTTGCCGGCCGCGAGGTGATGGCGCGCCAGCAGCGGCGGTTGCGCGGTATCTGGTCATTCGGGATTGGCACCGGTGCCATGTTCGTGTCGTCGTTCACCGTGACCGTGCTGACCCTGACGGTCATTATCGGGCCGGAACCCTGGTACACCCCCCAGTATGCGATTCCACTGCTGGGCATGATGTTGGGCAACACCATGACCGGTGTGGCCCTGAGCCTGGATCGCCTGACCGACTCCGTCTGGCGCCAGCGCCTGGTGATCGAAAACCGGCTGATGCTGGGGGAAAGCTGGCGTGAGGCCATCGAGGATATCCGACGCGATGCCATGCGGGGTGGCATGATGCCGTCTATCAACGCCATGGCAGCCGCCGGTATTGTCAGCTTACCGGGCATGATGACCGGTCAGATTCTGGCGGGCAGCCCACCCGCTGTGGCGGTGAAGTATCAGATACTGGTGATGCTGACGATCACGGTAGGCACCGGCTTTGGCACGCTGATGGCCGTTGCCTGGGGCAGTCGGCGGCTGTTTGACGACCGGGAACGACTGCGGCTGGATCGCCTGGTCAAAAAGCACCCATAACGCCACCGACCCGGTTGTGTGGGCCGTTGTGCCAGCCTTTACAGGCTTCAGGAGCGCTGGCACAACGGCCTGGTGGTTGCCGGAGGGGTTAGTGGCCGTAGATCCGCATGGCCGTGTTCTGGATCGACAGGTTGTCCAGGGCGACGGAACCGATGGAGGTTCCGCCGACCAGCACCTGGCCGATGGACATGTCGGCTTCGAAGGTGTTCAGGTCGACGGCCAGGGCGGAATTGCCGTCCGCCCGGGTGCCGTTGTAGATGTTCATATCCACTTTGGCGCCGACGGTGAGGATCGACGGGTTGTCATCGTAATCGGCGCCGGTCAGGCGCAAATCCCGGATGCCTAGCGCCAGGAAGGGAACATCCACGTCCAGATCGTCGATGGCGAACAGGGATTGCAGGTTCAGTTCGTCAGTGGCCGTGTCGACCCGGAACTTGAGCTCCGTAACGATACCTTCCATCGACAGGTTGCTCGCAATCAGCGTGCTATCCGTGGCGCCCTGCAGGGACCACTCACCGGTCCGCACCGCGAAATCGATGGGGGCGGCCACCAGCGGAAACACGTTGATCAGGGCATCGCCATCGTCGGCAATGTCGATCTCGATCTTGATGTTATCAATCAGTTCGCTGGTTTCTCCGAACAGCAGATCCCGTGCGGTGGTGATCTCCTGGAACATGTCGGTGCGATTGGCGCCGCCGATAAAGATGTCCTTTACCGACAGGGAGCCTTCGTCCGTGTAGAGAAACTCGCCAATATTGACCTGGGTTTCCAGCTCAATGGTCACACCGGCCTGGCCGGTAATGTTGCCCATACTGGCGTCTTCCAGGGGTTGCAGTTCCGCTTGCGCGAGCAGTGGCAGGCCGGTCATGGCCAGCACGAGCGCGGTTTTCTTCAGGCTTTTCATGCTGTTTCCTTTTTTGCTTTTGTTATGGGCGAATGGCCAGCCGGCACAGTGCCGGCTGGCCCCGGGTGTCAGGCACCCGTCTTCCTTACTGCTCCGGAGTCAACGTCAGGTCGATGGTGTTGCCCGGACCGGTCAGGAACTGGTTGAGAACGTCAGTCAGCAGGCCGCAGTTCTCCAGCGGTGGCAGTCCATAGACGCCGCTCACGTCGCCACCGGTGGCGGGTGAGAAATTGCCACCGTCCCCGGAAGTGAGGGTGATGTCGACCGGTTCGATGGTCTGGCACTGATCACCACCACCCACGCGAATGGGCAGGCCAAAGAGCTTCAGCGCCACTTTGGGTACCTTCACGTACAGGTGTGAATGGGCGGTCAGCTTGCCATTGACCAATGTGCCTGTCGTCATTTCGGACTGCTCAAATTCAACGTCAGCGACGGCTTTCAGCCGACTGAACAGCAGGCGAATGGAGAAGTACCCGGTGGTTGGCTCAATCGCCAGATCCGCCTCGAAGGTACCGCTGGCCAGCTCCAGCACCGTGGCTATGGTGCCGTTCAGGGGCAGGGTGCTGTCCGAGGACTTGATGTAGGTGCTCCCTTCCAGGCCAAGCAGCAGTTCCAGGGTGTCGGTAGGCGCGTCAAAGCCTTCGGCGCTGACCGGAACCGTGAGCTCGGGGTTCTCCGGGTCATCGGAACCAATCACCAACTGGGCACTGCGGGTACCGGCCGATGCGGCGGTGAAGCTCAGCTCAATGGTGCAGCTTTGCTCCGGCGCCACCGTGGTGCAGTTGTTGGTCTGCAGGAATTCCGCAGCATCCGCACCTTCCAAAGTGACGCTGTTGATCAGCAGGGTTTCGTTACCGTTATTGGATACCGTTACCTGGGCCGAGGTGCTCTGGCCCACCTGAACCCGTCCGAGGCTGACGGTCTCGGGGTTCACCGCAATCTCCGGCACCGGTGCCAGCACGCTTCGCCCGCTCAGGGCCACGTCGACAGATGGCTTGTCGGCGTCGGTGGAATCGATGGTCAGGGTTGCGCTCTGGTCGCCTGCACCGCTGGGGATGTAGGTTACCGCCACATCGCAACTCTCGGTGGGCGCCAGCGTTGTGCAACTGCTGGTTTGCATGAATGCGCTGGCGTTGGCGCCGGCGATGCTGATGTTATTGATGCCCAGAACGGCGTTGCCGGTGTTGGACAGGGTAACAGTCTCTTCCGCGGTCAGGCCGGCCTGGACGTTGCCAAAGTCCAGTGCTTCACGGTTAACCGCAATGCGCGGTGTCTCGACCACATCGCCAATCACCTGAAGGGTCTGCAGCACATTGTCCTGCCCCGCGTTCTGGGTACAGTCGGAGGTAAATTCACCAATGGGTGCCGGTGCGATGTCACCGCTTGCGGTCCGGGCGATCATATCCAGGGTCAGGTTACCCACGGTAATCCGGGCTTCCCCGATATCGTCCTGGGTGAAAGTGATGGCCGGGGACGTACCAGACGCCGGCACGGTGAACTCACCTGCCACATCGGGGATCGGGGAGGGTGGAATGGTCAGCGGCACGGTCAGGTCGATATTGCGGGCCGGAGTAACCACGGTGGTCTGATTGGTCGCGGTGCCCTCGATGGTTTCCGAGCCCACCAGCTTGAGGCCGGTACGGGAGTCTTCATTCACCACGGTGAGGGCGTTGATGGTGAATTCCGGTGTGGGCTCACCCACGGTGGCCTGACTGGGAATGTCGGCACTGATTTCCGCCCGGATGGGTTGGTCGCCGATCAGGGGAAAGGGGCAGGTGAATTCCAGTTCGATGGCGACGGGTTCTGCCAGAGCCTGGCCCGCGCCGGACATCAGCGCCGTGGCGGCCATGGCTGCGCCGAGCGCCCGCCCGCCCGTGTTGGGTTTCCTGAGTTTCATGAGTTCGTCCTCTGTACACTTTCGTTGTTGTAGGAAGGGCTGCAGACAACACCGATACGGACTGCTCAATCGGACTTGCGACGTTCCCTTTGCCACGCGTGGAAACGCATGTGTGCGTGCCCATTAGGCCGTTGCGGGTAGTCTGAGGTCATTGCCTGCCCCGGCAGGCTTTTTGTCCAAAACGGAGACCGAGCGTAAAGAATGCTGAAACCGTGACCGGCTTCAAATTTGGTCGGTGATGGCCTCGCTCATGGTGCCTTGCGGGCTTGCCGGCGAACGTCGCCCGGGGTGGTGCCGGTCCAGGTGCGGTAAGCCTTGGTGAAACCGGCCTGGTCACTGAACCCGAGTTTCTCGGCAATGGATTCCAGGGGAACGTTGGTGTCTCGCAGGTAAAGCGTGGCGAAGTTCTCACGGATCTCGTTGCGAAGTTCCCGGAACGAGGCGCCCGCGCTGGCCAGATGCTGGCGCAGGGTTCGTGTACTCATGCCCAGCCTGCGGGCAATGTTATCGGTGGCACAGGGGCGGCCGGGCTGGCTCATGATCAGTTCCCGCACCTGCATCAACGTTTCGTCGGCTTGCCGGGTTGCGCTTTCGGTGGGGTTGCGGTGGCGGGCGAGCAGGAATTGCAGTTCAGCGTTATCTGCACGGATTGGCCGGCCTGCCAGCGGCATCGTCACCTGGCTGAATGGCGCATTGAAGCGGAACTCGCAGTCGGAGGCGAGGGCCTGCCAGGTTTCGGGTTCAAGTGTGGTGTCAAAATCGAACTGGATCTCGAAATGGCTGCACACCTGGGCAGCGATGCGCTGGATACTGCCCATGTAGATTTTGGTCAGGCAGGGGCGCAACGGGCCCAGAGTCCAGGTGTCCATCAGACGAATCCTGAAGGTGGTTCCACTGGAACTCAGTTCCATGTCCATGAGCGGCAGGCCAACCCGGAGGTACTGGACAATCATGCTGATCAACTGGCGCGGGTTTTCCTGGCCAAGCACCGCAAACCCCAGCAGGCCATGGCTGGGCAGGTCCAGTTCCTGGCCGAACTGAAAGGGTGCGCGCTCATCGGTCATCAGCCACTCGGCCTTGCTCAGCAAGCTGGTGACCTGGGCCATGGACATGCTGGCATCCGGATTATCGAGCATGGCGTCCGGTATCCCGGTATGGGTGAGGATTGCCTGCCGCTTCACACCACGCCGTTCCATGAACTGGATGAACCGCCGTGCGTAGCGCGCGGAAATGATGGGCACCTCAAGCGCCAGCTGATTCGAAGTTTCCATGTCGTCGTCCCTGTTCCGGGGCTGCCCCGGCCATGTCGTCGTGTGCCATCTGTTGTTATTATGCGAACGCTCAGTATAGGCAGGGCCGGTGGTCGGAAATTTCGTGAGTGGTCACGATTCCGGCGGGATGGCCGGATATGACAATGAAACTTTATTCAGGCGGGAGGCAGGCGGTGGCAGGAATTTCCCAGGGCCCGGGGCACCACGGCGACCCGTGCCCGGTGTGTGAGCGGGGGGTGCCGGCCCGGTTCTGTTCGCTGGGGGAGCGCCGTTACCTGCGTTGCCCGGTTTGCGAGGCGACCCTGCTGCACCCGGCCTGCCGGCTGCCCCCGGAAGACGAGCGGGCCGTTTACGAACTGCACGACAATCAGCCCGATGATCCGGGTTACCGGTCGTTTCTGGCCAGGCTCACGGAACCACTCACGGCCCGGCTCCCGGTCGGTGCCCATGGGCTTGATTTCGGATGTGGCCCGGGGCCGGCACTGGCCCGGATGATGGAAGAGGCGGGCATGGCAATGTGCCTGTACGATCCGTTTTTCTATCCCTCGGAATCCGCCCTTTCGGCGTCCTATGATTTCGTTACCTGCACGGAAGTGATCGAGCACCTTTACCACCCGGCCAGCGTATTTCGCCAGTTGAGTGCACTGCTCAAGCCCGGTGGCTGGCTGGGTGTGATGACCTGTTTCCAGACCGACGACGCGCGCTTCGAGCACTGGCATTACAGGCGGGATCCGACCCACGTGGTGTTTTATCGGGAAGCGACTCTGGCCTACATTGCCAACCGGCTTGGCTGGTCATTGGAGGTGCCCAGAAAGGATGTCGCGTTGTTCCGCAAGGGCGGTTAGCGCGAGGTGGGGCAGTCGGGTAATGACGGGCAGGCGGCCTGGGAGCCGGTGCCTGTGGCACTGAAGGTCCCGGGTTCGCCGAAACGTTCCGGTGCCAGACCGGCGGCACACTGGGCTGCGCGCCTGGCAGCGGACGGGCAGGACTGCTTTTCAAGGGCGTACGCCAGGTTGTTCCAGCCGTCAGCAAAGGCGGGGAAGCGGGTAACCACACGCTGGAAGTGAGCCGTGGCCTGTGACCACTGACCCTTTTGCCAGGCCAGGTTGCCCTGGGCCATTACGGCCGCGGGCTGGTCGGGCCATTGCTGCTCTGCCGTGATATAGGCCTGGCGGGCTGCCGTGGTTCGCCCCGTTGTTTCGAGATCGTAGGCAGCTTTGAGGAAAGCCAGCGGTTGCGCGGTTGCCGGCACCGTATCCGGGGGTAGCATGACCACCGCCCAGTTGTCGGCCCGGGCCCAGGTGTTGTGAAACACTTTCTGGCTGATGGCTTCCTGCTCACGCGTGTCCGTGTGCAGGATCAGGTCACGCGCCTGCGCGTCGTAGCCGATGACCACCGCAAAGTGCCACTGCGGCCACCAGTCGAGCCCCAGATTCTGCATGACCAGCACCGGGTGGCCGGCGGACACTTCTCGCAACAGGCTAGCCAGTGTGCCGTCCAGGGGATAGACCAGCATGCCGTGGGCGCGGCCGGCGGCCACCATCTCCACCTGCAGCGACCCTTCCCGCCCCGGGATGTACACCAGTTCCCTGAGGATGTCGGGATGGGTGTGG
Source organism: uncultured Marinobacter sp. (assembly GCF_946886895.1). The sequence goes on from NZ_CAMPJO010000002.1 coordinate 308,790, forward strand.
AGCCCCTGGCTGTTCAGCATCATGGCCAGGGAGGCCGGGCCGCACTGATACTTTTCCTGCGGGTAGAAGGGCACGTCTTCCAGAACCACGTGTTCCGGTACTGACTGGGTGCCGGCGTCCGGTGTGGGCCATCCGGGGCTGGTGGCACACCCCGCAAGCAGGGCGGCCAGGCACAACAAGGCCGCACAGCCAGTACTTGCAGAGCGAGAAGAGCGGGGTAGTGCCATTATTCCGTGGCGCTACCGGATGCAGTTCACGAACGGGAAGACATTCGTTGCACAGAGCATGTCAGTGATGATGAACACCAACAAGAACAGGACAATGATACCGACCACATCCTGACCGGCGGGTGCCTCAGCCAGTTGCTGTTCGAAGTCCGCAAGCTCTGCGGGGGTCAGGTTCTGGATGCGCTCTTTGACCTGATCTTCGCTGACGCCGAGGTCGGCAAGTTTGTCTTTCACCTGCTGTTGCTCAAGCATGCTCAGCAACTGCTGTCGATCCAGCTGAACCTGTTGCTCGCCGATGATCTCGCCAGTGCCGACCATGCCTGCGGTGGCAGTGGTAGACCACACGGAACCGACCGCAAGAAGGATGGCCATGACGGTGGAAAGGATTCTCAGATGCTCTCTTATACCGGACATTTCAGGCTCCTGTTCGTTGTCGTTTTTGAAACTTCCCAACACGTTATCCAATCGTGTCTCTCAGACCTCACGATAGAATAGGGCGTTGTGTTCCGACAAGATACCAAACTTTCATGGTGCGAGGGGCCCAGCGCTGTGAAGGCCTTCGGTTATCCGTGACCCTGCTCGCAGGTACACAAACCCTTACAAAAAACACCCCTGCTGCTATATCGCCAATCCCGGGGTGTTCCTAAACTTGTCAGATCAATCATTTACATTGTAAACGCCCGTGACCCTCATAGCGTCCGTTTTTTCACGATTGTTCAGTCTCCGACTCTTGCTGGTGGCCTTTGCCGCGCTGCTTGCCGTGGCCGGTGATCAGATTGCGATTCTGAGTTGGGCCGATCGTATGTTGTTCAGTGTTCTGGGCGCGCCAGAGTCGGTTGGCTATGGGCAACCGCCGGGTCCGGAGGCAATCGCTGCCGCGCTGGAGGCACGGGGGCTGGCGGAGCCCATGTGGTCGGCGCTCGCCATTCATTCCGGACTGATGGTCGCGGTGCTGTATCTGGTCATTGCAATTCCCCGTATGGGGGCGGCGACGGCGTTGCCGGTGACGCTCCTTTTGGGTGGTTCCCTGGTGGTGCTCCAGGCCGCGTTGATGTTTTACCGGAATGTCTGGGTGCCCATGGGGGAGGTTATTACCCTGCTGGTGATCGGTTATGGAGTGATGCTGTTCTGGTTGCAGCCCAACCGACGGATCCTGGCTCTCAGCCGAAACGTCCGGGAATCCCGGCTGAGGCTGGCCAGGCTGCTGCTTCAGCAGGGCCAGGCCGACGATGCCCTGGACGCCCTGAAAGACTGCCCGATGGATGACTCACTGATCGAACTTCAGTATGACATTGCGATTCAGCAGGAGCGCAAACGCCAGTACGACAAGGCGGTTGTCGCCTATCAGGGCATCCGGGCCAACCGCAGGAATTTCCGGGACGTTAACGACCGGCTGGCGGCCCTGGAAAAGCTGGCGATGGACGTAACCGTGAGGAGTGGTGGCGGGTTCGACAGCACCCGCACCCTGCTGATGCCCGAGCCATCCGTGAGTCGCCCCACTTTGGGCCGGTATGAGATTGAGCGTGAGATCGGGCGGGGTGCCATGGGGGTAGTGTATCTCGGCAAGGATCCGAAAATTGCCCGGACTGTCGCCATCAAGACATTGAGCTACCAGGCATTTGAACCCGGCGAGTTGCAGGATCTCAAGGGTCGGTTTTTCCGCGAGGCAGAGGCGGCGGGCCGGCTGAACCACCCCGCCATTGTCACCGTCTATGATGTGGGTGAGGAGGCGGACCTTGCCTATATTGCCATGGATTACGCCAAAGGCCGGCCGCTCAGCGAGTTCGGCCGCTCGGGACGCCTGCTGCCACTGGCCACCGTGCTTGATATCATTGCCCGGGTGGCGGATGCCCTGGCCTATGCCCATGGCCAGAAAATCGTCCACCGGGACATCAAGCCGGGGAATATCATCTTTAACCCGGACGACGGCGGCATCCGGATAACCGATTTCGGCATCGCCAAGATCACCGACGATTCCCGCACCCGCACGGGCAGCGTTATGGGCAGCCCGCTGTATATGTCGCCGGAACAGCTGAAGGGGCAGACGGTAACCGGGGCGTCGGATATATACAGCCTGGGCGTCACCCTGTACAAACTGGTCAGTGGGGAAACGCCGTTCCAGGGCGAGACCCTGGCCAATCTCACCTACCAGATTCTGAACAAGCGGCCCCGGAGTGTGCGGGAGTTCAACGCTGACCTGCCCAATGGCGTCGTTCGCCTGATCAACAAGGCCATCCAGCGGGAGCCTGACAAACGGTTCGCCAACGCCGCGACCATGGCTGAGGCCGTACGCAGGCTGGCAGCCCGCGAGGCGCGGGAGGAGGTGTCCTGATGGGCTATCGGATAGCGGGCGAAAGCGATCCCGGAGCCGTACGCGACAGTAACCAGGATACGATCTTCTGGCACGTCAGTGACGATGGCGGGCAGGCTTTGCTGGTGGTTGCCGACGGCATGGGTGGGTACCAGGGGGGCGAAATTGCCAGCCAATTGGCGGTTGAGGCGGTGCGAGAGGCGCTGATACCAGCTCTGGAGGCAGCCGCTCCGCCGGCGCCCGAGGCCGTGCGTGAACAACTGGACACGGCGTTTGTTCTGGCCAATGAGCGGATACAGACACGGCGTGCAGAAGAGGTCCAACTGGAAAAAATGGGCACGACGCTGGTGGTGGCCTGGCTCATCAACCACCGGGCACACATTGCCCACATCGGGGATTCCCGCTGCTACCGGATCCGACAGGACGAGCCGGTGTGCCTGACCAGGGACGACACGGTGGTTCAGAACATGCTTGACGACGGCAGCATTACCGAGGCGGACGCCCCCCATGTGCCTTTTCGCAACGTTCTGACCCGGGCGGTGGGCGCCATGGACCAGGCGATTCCGGGTTACCGTTGTGATGACCTGGCCGAGGGGGACTGTCTATTGCTCTGTTCCGATGGTTTGACCAACGCTGTGTCGGATTCCGGATGGCCGGCGCTGATTTCGGCAGCGGATACGGTGGGCAGTGCCGCCCGGGCGTTGATTGACGCCAGCCTTGATAATGAAGCGGCGGATAATGTGTCTGTTGTTTTACTGACCTTGCAGTAGCAGAGGAAACTGAAATGGCATCGCTTTCACAACTCGTGGATAACGTGGTGGTAAACACCTTTGAACTGGCACAGCCCGAGACCCGGATTGGTCGCCGCCCGGATAACGATCTCCGGATTGATGAGATTTCCGTCAGTGGCCAGCACGCGTTGATCGAATCGATCCCGAATGCCTATCTGGAAGGCACAGTGGATTACTACATCATCGACAGCAACAGCACGAATGGAACCTTCGTGAACGAACTGCGTATTGAAGGACGCCAGCGCCTGAACAGCAACGACATGGTACGTATCGGCTGGAATGAGTTCCGCTTCATTGATGAGGAAGAGAATGCGCTGGAGAAAACCGCGTATATTCTCGATTGAAGCCAGGCGTTGCCCCGGCGTTTACCGGGTACGCTCGATGACCAGCCGGGAAAACCGCTGAAGCAACCCAGACGCCTCTGGAGCGGGCCGGACGGCGGCGATGAGTGCTTCCGGATCCAGTGCTTCCTTAAGCAGAGCCGGCGCCTGTACTTCCAGGTAAGCGCGCATGATGGTATCGGAAAACTCCGGATGGAACTGAACGCCCCAGGCGCAGGATCCGATTCTGAAGGCCTGATGGGGCTCGAACCGGTTCCGGCCCAGCAACACGGCACCGGCGGGTAGCCGCAGCACAGACTGCCGGTGTGTCAGTTGCGCTGGAAAGTGGTCTGGCAGATCTTTGAACAGGGCATCCGAGCGGGCGTCCGGAAGCAATTCAACGGTGTGGGTGCCGGTCTCCCGACCGTCCGGGTGGTATCCCACCTCGCCCCCAAGCGCGTGGGCCAGCAGTTGATGCCCATAGCAGACGCCAAGCACGGGAATGTCACGGGCAACGGCGCTTGCCAGCCAGGCGCCGGTGTTTTCGCTCCAGCCCGCCCGGTCACTGACCATGGCCGGCGAACCGGTCACGACAATGCCATCCCAGTCGTCGGGAGTGCCTGGCAGCTCCGCGTTTTCCACATCAACAACGGTAAGGCTGAGTTCCGCTGACAGTCCGCGCACGAACCAGTCATCGAAGTCACCGAAACGGGTACGCAGTTCGGGGTACGTGGTGCCGGTTTTCAGGATAACCACGTGTGCCTTGCGAGGCGCTTGTAGGTCCTGGCCCATACTGATGCTTCCTGTCATGCCGTTCGGATGCCGGTTATTGCTCCGGAAGTTCCGCATTGTGGAACACGTTCTGCACGTCGTCCAGATCGTTCAGCATCTCCAGGAATTTTTCGAACATGGGGATGTCATCACCCTCCACCGGGGTGGTGGTCTTGGGCAGGAACTGAATTTCATCCACGTCGAAATCAATGCCCTCGATGGCGTCGACCAGCGCCTGGCGGGCCTTGGCGTATTCGGTATTGGGGGTGAACACAGTAATCAGTCCGTCTTCGTTTTCAATGTCGGTGACATCGACATCCGCCTCCACCAGGGCTTCCAGCACCGCCTCTTCATCATCACCCTTGAAGGCAAAAATGGCACTGTGATCAAACATGTGGGCAACTGTGCCGGGCGTGCCGATCTTGCACTTGGTTTTGGTGAAGGCGAGTCGCACATCGCCAAAGGTGCGGTTCGGGTTGTCCGTCAGGCAGTCCACAATCACCATGCAGTTGCCTGGCCCGTAACCTTCGTAGCGGGCGGGTGAGTAATCCTCTCCAGCACCGCCCCTGGCCTTGTCGATGGCCTTTTCAATCACGTGGGAGGGCACCTGGTCTTTCTTGGCCCGGTCGATCAGACCCCGCAGCGACAGGTTGCCATCCGGGTCGGTGCCACCGGATTTGGCGCTCATGTAGATTTCACGTCCGTATTTGCTGTAGACCTTGGTCTTGGCCGCTGCTGTCTTGGCCATGGAGTCTTTGCGGTTCTGGTAGGCTCTGCCCATTTGCGCTGCCTCGTTGTGCGTTGGTATCGTTGGAAAGGGCCGGATTTTACTCAACATTGCCGGTTTGGGACAGGGCTATTTCCACACGCATGTCAGGCCAGACGCGGCACCCGCTTGATTCCCCGGCGAATGCCCTGTTCAAGCGCCGTGCTTACCACTTTCCCGGTAAACGGCACAATTTCTTCAAAGGAAATGGTGTAGTTCACCCGGGTCTTGCCTTCCGGTGCATCGTCAAACCGGATACAGCCGATGTGGTTTCTGATCGGGCTCATGCTGGTGATGGTGTACTCGATCAGGGAATCCGGTTCGAAGTTGATCACTGTTTCTTTCAGGCTGACCGGCCCGATGCCAATCCTGCGGACGGAACCGATGCCGTTCGGATCGGCCTGGTCGCTGTCCTTGATGCGTTTGACCGGGGCACCCAGTAATTTCCCGAAACGGTGATGGTCGGCAAACAGGGCAAACACCTTGCTGCGTGGAACATCGAAGATTTCATCAATTTCAATCCTGTACATCGCCATGGGCTCACCCTTATAAACGGTCTGTGTATCAAGACTAACGCTTTGTCTTTTACAACAAAAGTCGTAGCAGACGGCAGATTAACGTCTGGCCCGCTTGGCCCGATCAGTGGCGGGCGGTATGCCGATAATCCCGGGGAGACTGGCCCATGACCTTTTTGAACAGCCGGGAAAAATAATAGGCGTCGTCGTACCCCAGGCGCCGGCTGATGTCCGCGAAACTCTGATGTGTGGTATCCAGCATCTGGCAGGCCTGCTCTACCTTCAGGTGCAGGAAGTGCTGGATGGGGGACGTGCCCGTCTGCTCCCGGTAGCGGGTGGCAAAGTGCGCGGGCGACAGGCCGGCCAGATCGGCCAGTTGCTCCAGGGTGATGCGCTCGTCCAGGTGTTCGCGCATGTAATTGTGAATGGTTTCCAGCTCCGCCTGCCGTTGGTGGCTGGTTTCATCGGCATTGATCGGAACCGCTGCCAGAAGCTGCCGTAAACGGTTGGCGGCGTGAATCAGGCCACGGGCCCGGAAACCGGTCTGGCGCACGGACAGCAGGCCGTTGAAGTCCACCAGCAATCGCGGCTGCCGCCCCAGGTGGAGAACCCGGGTGGTGCCGCCAAAGCCCATGTACTGCCGAAAATCCTCCGCCAGGGGGCCGGTGTAATGCACCCAGTAAATGGTCCATGGATCGTCCGGAGCCGCGGTATAGCGGTGATTGGCTCCGGCCGGCAATAACAGCAGATCCCCGGCTTCCACGGTGTAGGGCTCGCCCTGAATGTTCAGGAATGCCTTGCCTTCGGTGCAGTAAATCAAAAGATTATCGTGGTGGTGTTCCCGGTGCATGTGGTGTCCCGCCGCCTTGCGATAGTGGCCGAACGCCAGGGGGTACAGGTCCCGCGTGAGCGGGTGGCCGGAAAGAAGGCGGATTATCGGTTCCGGTACTACATAGCGAATGCTGTCCTGTGGCACGGGCCACTGCGAGGTCTGTGTCATTGCGGGTGTCGCCGACGATAAAGGAATCGAAATATAGTCCATCACGGGCGAAATTTAGTCAATCACCCGGTGCGGAACTCCGTGCTACGCTTGGTGAAATCGTGGCCGGAACCTCTGGTTTTGGCCGGCTTCCCCCATAACAACAACGTTGGGTCCCGATATGAAAAATGTACCGCTGTATCTCGCCGGTGAATTTGTCCAGAGCAACACTCGTGACTGGATTGATGTCACCAATCCCGCGACCAGTGAAGTGATCGCCAAGGCTCCATGCACCACCGATGCTGAAATGCGCAAGGCCATCGACTTTGCCGGTGAAGCCTTCAAAACCTGGAAAGAAGTGCCTGTCTCCGAACGTGCCCGGGTCATGCTTCGCTATCAGGCACTGCTGAAAGAACACCACGACGAAATTGCTGAAATCCTGTCCCAGGAAACCGGTAAAACCTTTGACGACGCCAAGGGCGACGTCTGGCGCGGTATTGAAGTGGTTGAGCATGCGGGCAACGTCGCGTCCATGATGATGGGCGAGACCGTTGAGAACGTGGCGCGGGAAGTGGATACCCACTCCTGGATTCAGCCGCTGGGCGTCTGTGCCGGTATTACTCCGTTCAACTTCCCGGCCATGATTCCGCTGTGGATGTTCCCGATGGCCATTGCCTGTGGCAATACCTTTATTCTGAAACCGTCCGAGCAGGATCCGCTGACACCCATGCGCCTGGCTGAGCTGTTTGAAGAAGCCGGTGCACCCAAGGGCGTTCTGCAGGTGGTTCATGGTGGCAAGGAGCAGGTGGATGTGCTTTTGACCGACCCCGCCATTAAGGCCGTGTCGTTCGTGGGTTCTGTTCCGGTGGGCCGATACATCTACGAAACCGGTACCCGCCACATGAAGCGTGTTCAGAGCTTTGCGGGCGCCAAGAACCACATGGTCATCCTGCCGGATGCCGACAAGCAGCAGGTCATTAACGCCCTGGTGGGTGCTTCCGTGGGCGCTGCCGGCCAGCGCTGCATGGCGATTTCCGTTGCGGTGTTTGTGGGTGAAGCCCAGCAGTGGATTCCGGAACTGAAGGAAGCCATGGCCAAGGCCCGTCCCGGCGCCTGGAACGATTCCGGTGCCAGCTATGGCCCGATTATCTCTGCCAAGGCGAAGGATCGTATTGAGTCCCTGATTGCCACGGGTGAAGCCCAGGGCGCCAAACTGTTGCTGGATGGCCGGGGCTGCACGGTAGATGGCCTGCCCGATGGTAACTGGGTCGGCCCCACACTGTTCTCCGGTGTGACTCCCGAGATGGACATCTATAACGAGGAAATCTTCGGCCCGGTCCTGTCCTGTGTTGAGCTGGACAGCCTGGGAGAGGCAATTGAGCTGGTTAACAGCAGCCCGTACGGCAACGGTGTGTCCATCTTCACCAATTCCGGTGGCTGTGCCCGCCGATTCCAGCACGAGATCGATGTCGGCCAGGTAGGGGTGAACATCCCCATTCCGGTGCCGCTGCCGTTCTTCTCATTCACCGGCTGGAAGGGCTCCTTCTACGGTGACCAGCATGCGTACGGTAAGCAGGCGGTTCGCTTCTATACTGAAACCAAGACCGTGACCTCTCGCTGGTTCTCCAAAGAAGCGGCGGGCTCGGAAGCCAACTTCTCGATCCAGTTACGTTAATTTGCGTTGAAGGTGGGGGATTGGGCCGGAACTCGTTTCCGGCCCCTTGTTTCCACGCCTTTCGCCGAGCCTGACTGTAATTGGAGCGTAACCATGGATTTTAACCTGACCGAAGACCAACTGGCGTTTCGTGAGGCGGCCCGGGCGTTCGCGGAGAAATCAATGGCGCCCCACGCCGCCCAGTGGGACGACGAGCATATCTTCCCGAAGGACATGCTTAAAGAAGCCGGCGAGATGGGCTTCATGGGCATGTACACCCCGGAGGCCTTGGGTGGCATGGGCCTGTCGCGGCTCGATACCTCTGTTATCGTCGAAGAGCTTGCCGCTGCCTGCCCTTCAACCGCGGCGTTTATCACCATTCACAATATGGCGACCTGGATGGTCGCCAGCTTCGCTTCGGATGACCTCAAACAGGAAATCGTGCCGAAACTGGCCAGTGGTGAATGGCTGGCGTCCTACTGCCTGACCGAGCCGGGTGCCGGTTCAGATGCGGCCAGCCTGCGCACGAAGGCCGTCCGGGACGGCGACAGCTATGTGATTAATGGCAGTAAAGTGTTTATCTCCGGCGCTGGTGCCACCGACATCCTGGTACTTATGGCCCGCACCGGGGCGCCGGATTCCGGCTACAAAGGTATTTCCACATTCGTGATTCCTGCGGATGCCGAGGGTGTGTCCTACGGCAAGAACGAAGAGAAGCTGGGTTGGCACAGCCAGCCGACCCGGATGATCAGCCTGGAGAATGTACGCATCCCGGCTGGCAACCGTGTGGGTGAGGAAGGCGACGGTTTTGCCATTGCCATGAAAGGCCTGGATGGCGGGCGCCTGAACATTGCCACCTGTTCCCTCGGCGGTGCCCAGGCGGCCCTGCTGCGGGCCCGGAATTACATGCACGAGCGTGAGCAGTTTGGCAAACCGCTGGCGGCGTTCCAGGCGTTGCAATTCAAGCTGGCCGATATGGCCACCAACCTGGTGGCGGCGCGGCAGATGGTTCGCCTCGGCGCCTTCAAGCTCGATAACGCCGATCCGGAAGCCACCCTGCATTGTGCCATGGCCAAGCGCTTCGCCACCGATGCCTGCTTTGAGGTGGTCAACGAAGCGCTGCAACTGCATGGTGGCTATGGCTATATTCGCGAATACCCGCTGGAGCGCTATCTGCGCGACCTGCGAGTGCACCAGATTCTGGAAGGCACCAACGAAATCATGCGTCTGATTGTTGCCCGTCGTCTGCTCGACGATGGCGTGGCCGAAGCGATTCAATAAGGAGATCCCATGAGTGATCTGATTCAGCTCGAAAAACGCGGACACATCGCGGTACTGACCATCAACAATCCTCCGGCCAACACCTGGACCAAGGATTCCCTGATTGCCCTGATGAAAACGGTTCGTGAACTCAACGAAGACCGAAACATCTTTGCCCTGGTCATGACCGGGCAGGGCGAGAAATTCTTCTCCGCGGGCGCGGACCTGAAAACTTTTGCCGACGGTGACAAGGCCCGGGCCCAGGAGATGGGCCAGTTGTTTGGCGAGGCCTTTGCGACCCTGAGCCGGTTCCGGGGTGTCTCGATTGCCGCGGTGAACGGCTACGCCATGGGTGGTGGCCTGGAGTGCGCCATGGCCTGCGATATCCGTATTGCCGAAGAGCATGCCCAGATGGCCCTGCCGGAAGCGTCCGTGGGCCTGCTGCCCTGTGCCGGTGGTACCCAGAACCTGCCGTGGCTGGTCGGGGAAGGCTGGGCCAAGCGGATGATCCTGTGTGGTGAGCGCGTGAAAGCGGAGACTGCTTTAAAGATCGGACTGGTTGAGGAGGTGGTGCCCTCAGGCAAGAGCCTTGATAAGGCCCTGGAACTGGCGGAAATGGCCTGCAAGCAGAGCCCGTCGTCCACCGCCCGTTGCAAGACCCTGGTAATGAGCGCCCGCGACGGTCGCAGCCACGATGACGGTTGGCGTATGGAGCGTGAACTGTTTGTTGAACTGTTCTCCACCGAGGACCAGAAAGAAGGCGTGAATGCGTTTCTCGACAAGCGTAAGCCGGAATGGAAAAACCGCTGATGCCAGCATTCTGAACGTTGGCTCAAGGACCTGATATGAGTGATCACCCGATTATCTTTGAAGAGTGGAAAACGGGCGGCGACGCGCTGATTGCCGTGGCCCGGCTGAACATGCCCAAGACGCTCAATTCGTTGTCTCTGGAGATGATTCGTCTGTTGACACCGCAACTGAAGCGTTGGGCGGAAGATCCGGCCATTCAGGCAGTCTGGCTTGAAGCAGAAGGCGATAAGGCGTTCTGTGCCGGTGGCGATATTGTTGCCCTGTACCGAAGCATGACCGAGCCCCAGGGGAGTGGTGTCGGTGAGGCGTTTTTCACCGAGGAATACGAGCTGGACTATCTGATTCACACCTTCCCGAAGCCCATCGTGTGCTGGGGCCATGGCATCGTGATGGGTGGGGGTATGGGCATCCTGGAAGGCGCGTCCCACCGGGTAGTGACCGAAGGCTCGAAACTGGCCATGCCGGAAATCACCATCGGCCTCTATCCGGACGTGGCTGCTGGCTGGTTTCTGAACCGGACTCCCGGCCGTACCGGGTTGTTCCTGGGCTTGACCGGTGCCCGCCTTAACGGCGCGGATGCCGTGTTTACCGGCCTGGCGGACCGGTTCATACGGCACGACCTGAAGGCCGATGTGGTTGCGGAACTGTGCAGGCGCAACTGGCTGGATGAGCAACCCCATGCGGTTGTCGGCAGTGTGCTCAGGCAATTTGAACGCCAGAGTACCGACGCCATGCCGGAATCACCGGTACGTACTCATTTCGACGAGATTAACCGGGTAACCGATGCCGATTCGCTGGAGGCAACCGTTAACCAGCTCAGCGAACTGGCCGGGGGTGAAGGCTGGGTGGCAAAGGCAACCCGCTCCCTGGCGGGGGCCTCACCGACGTCCCTGGCGCTGGTGTGGCGGCACCTGCACGGCTGCAAGCACAGCAGCCTGAAAGAGGTGCTCGACAAGGAGCTGATACTGTCTCAAAAGTGCCTGACCAAAGGGGAATTCGCAGAGGGTATCCGGGCGCTTCTGATCGACAAGGACCAGCAGCCCAGGTGGCGCTACGCGTCCCTCGCCGAGATGGACAGCGCGTGGATAGACGACTTTTTTAAATGACAGCCAAACTGGTCGCCTGACAAGGTGACCCGCTCAATCGAATACAACAATAAGGGGAAAAGACATGGCAACAATTACCTTCATCGGCCTGGGCAACATGGGCGGCCCCATGGCCAGCAACCTCGTTAAAGCCGGCCACAACGTGACCGTGTTCGATCTTTCAAAAGAGGCCGTTGCGGCCCTGGTGTCCGAGGGTGCGAAAACCGCCGATACCGCTCATGAAGCCGCCAAAGGCGCTGAGTGTGTCATCACCATGCTGCCCGCCGGGCAACATGTGGAAACGGTGTATCTGGGCGACGATGGCCTGCTGGCCAACCTGCCTGCAGGTACCCTCGTGATTGATTCCTCCACGATTGCGCCGGAAACAGCCCGTGGTGTGGCCGAGGCAGCCAAGGCGAAGAATATTCCCTTCCTCGATGCACCAGTCTCCGGTGGTGTGGGTGGTGCCAAAGCAGGCACATTGACCTTCATCTGCGGTGGCGCGGCAGAGACTTTCAGCCAGGCCAAGCCGATCCTGGAAGCCATGGGCAAGAACATCTTCCACGCCGGTGAGCACGGGTCTGGCCAGGTGGCCAAGATCTGCAACAACATGCTGCTCGCCATCCTGATGGCCGGCACCAGTGAAGCCCTGGCTTTGGGTGTGAAGAACGGCCTGGATCCGGCGGTGCTTTCGGAAATCATGAAGCAGAGTTCCGGCGGCAACTGGGCCCTCAACGTTTACAATCCCTGGCCGGGCGTGATGGAGGGAGCACCGGCCTCCCGGGATTATCAGGGCGGCTTCCTGGTCAACCTGATGAACAAGGACCTGGGGCTGGCCTTCGATAACGCGGTGAAGAACCACGCCGCCATCCCCATGGGCTCCCTGGCCCGCAACCTGTTTGAGCTGCATGCCGGCCAAGGCAACGGCACGCTGGACTTCTCCAGCATCCAGCGCCTTTATAAACCGGAGTGATGAAACCGGAAACCGGGGTCAGACCCCAGTGCATTTACGCTGACGAAATGCACTGGGGTCTGACCCCGGTTTCCTGCCTCTGTACGTGAACGGAGCGTAACCCCAACCGGATGCGACGCGTCACCGGGCGGGGTAGACTGGTGTTTTGGCACCGACACGGAATTTCGCATGGACGACCAGTCTCAGCAGCATGAACCAGCGGGCGATGGCCGTCGCCCGCTGGTATCACCGGATCTCGCCACGCCCATCTATGGCCTGTTTGTACTCGGCATTCTGTACACCCTGTACGTTGCCCATCAGATAGTTCTGCCGATTATTCTGGCAATGCTGACCAGCCTCCTGCTGTCACCACTGGTGAAAAAGCTCTATATAAACTGGCGCATCCCGCGGGTGGTGAGTTCTCTGGTGCTGGTGATTCTGGTGCTTGCAGGTATCGCCGGAATTACCTGGGCGGTTGCCGCACCGGCGGTGAAGTGGGCCGAAAAGGCGCCGCAGGGTATTTCCCGGGTGCTGGTGGGCGAGAGCGCCATCAAACGTCAGATCGACAGGGTCACGGAATCCGCCGAGAAGGTGGCAAAGTCGGTGGAGGAACTGTCCGACAGTGACAAGGTAAAGCCCACCACTGTGGTATTGCAGACCGACTCCTGGCGCAGCCAGTTGATGAGCAAGGTTCGCAATGCCGTTGCAGGTCTCGCTCTGGCGCTGGCATTGACTTACTTTCTGTTGGTGGGTGGCGACCGGATTATCAAGAATCTGGTGCGACAGCTCCCCCGGGACCAACGAAAAACCGTATTGCGCATTACCCGCGATTCCCAGCACCAGATTGCCCAGTATCTGGGTGTCCTGGCGTTAAGTAATAGTGCGGTCGGGGTAACGACGGGGCTCATGTGCTGGGCGGTTGGTCTGCCGGATCCGGCCGTTTGGGGGCTGGTGGCGGGGCTGGCACGCTTCATCCCGTATCTCGGCGTTATTCTCACCATTGCCCTGCTGGCGGTGGTCTCCGCCATCAGCCTGGATGCGCTCTGGCTGATGGCCATTGCGCCCTTTGGGTATCTGGCGCTGACCACCATGGTCGGGTTTTTCATCGAGCCCTGGGTGCACGGGTTCCGGATGGCCATCAATCCGGTGGTGATCTTTGTTTCGATCTTTTTCTGGGGCTGGCTCTGGGGCCCGGTGGGTGTGCTTCTGGCGGTGCCGTTGATGACCGTTATCCAGGTGGTGTTAAAGCAGATTCCGACGCTGCGGCCGGTATACAGGGTGATCGCGCGATAGGCCAGGTAATGGATACCCGCAACAGGCACTGACACACCCGGCAATCTCACCTATTCTGTCTGGATACCCGACATTCAGCAGCCAGGGAGGATCATCCGCCCATGATCCCGAACACCATGAAAGCCATGGTTCTCACCGGCCACGGTGATATCGACAAACTCGAATATCAGGACGTGCCCACCCCCAAACCCGGGCCTGGGCAGGTTCTTGTTCAGGTTACTGCCACCGCCAAGAACAACACCGACCGCAAGGCCCGTGAAGGGTTGTATCCCACCAAAAAAGGCGAGATGACGTCGTTCAGGATGGGGGGCGATCCCACGTTTACCTTTCCGCGGATTCAGGGCGCGGATATTGCCGGGCGCGTGGTCGCCGTGGGTGAGGGTGTTGCCGGCACGCGTGTCGGTGAGCGTGGCCTACTGGACTTCAATATCTACGCCAATGACCGCCGGGATATCAACCTGACTCCGGATTATTATGGCCACGGCGCTGACGGTGGGTACGCTGAATACGTGGCGTTGCCATCCGATCAGTTTCACCACATTCCCAACCCGGAGCTGAGCGACGCCGAAGTGGCGGCCATGGGTATGTGTTCCTATCAGACAGCGATGCATATGGTGACGTCCGCCAACCTCCGGTCTGGTGAGCGGGTCCTGGTGACGGGCGCCAGCGGCGGCGTTGGCACTGCGCTGATCCAGTTATGCCGTATCATCGGCGCCATACCCTATGCCCTGAGCCAGCAAGACAAGGCCGAGCTGCTGTTGAAACTGGGTGCTGAAGCGGTGCTCGACCGCTCCGATATGGATACCTTTGTGGATCGGGTGAAAGCTGAAACCGGTGGCAAGCCATTTGATGCCGTGATGGATCTGGTGGGTGGCGAGATGACCGATCGCTTCATCGATGCCATGATTTTCGATATGAATGCCCGGGATACCTACCCACGCCTCAGTATTGCCGGCGCCAGTGGCGGCAACATCAGCGAAATCCTGTGGACCCGGATATACCTGTACCAGGTGCAGATATTCGGTGTTTCCCATGGCACCCGGGAAGAAGCAGAGCAACTGATGGCCTGGATTTGTGACGGACAGCTAAAACCCGTTCTGCACGGCGCGTTCAGGCTCTCGGACCTGCACCGGGCAGAGCAGTACTTTGTGAACCGGGGTAGTCATTATCTCGGCAAGATCGTGATTGTTCCCGACTCACAGTGGGAAGATCACGGCCAACCCTGGTCCCTGGAGGGCGCCTGATGAAACCCGAACTGACCATTCAGTTGATGGATACCCATGCCGGGGGCGACGTCAGCCGGATTGTGACCGGCGGTATTGATCTGCTGCCCGGGGACACCGTTCGGGCCCAGATGGAATACCTGCGGGACGATGCCGATGGCCTGCGCAGGCTCCTGTTGGAGGAGCCTTACGGGGTGCCCGAGATGTCGGTGGACCTGCTGGTGCCGCCAACGGACCCCAGAGCGGCAGCCGGTTACATCATCATGGAAGTGATGGGCTATCCGATCTATTCCGGTTCCAACACCATCTGTACTGCCACGGCCGTGCTCGAATCCGGTATCGTGCCCAAGCAGGAGGGCAAACAGAGTTTCATGCTGGAGTCACCTGCGGGTCTGGTCCAGATCGAAGCCACCGTCCACGATGGCGTGGTGGAGGCCATCACCTGTGAGGGGTTGCCCAGTTATATTCACACCTACAAAGCCACTGTTGATGTGCCTTCGCTGGGGGAGGTCACCTACAGCGTGGCTTACAGTGGCGGGTTTTATGCGTTGGTGGATGCCGCCGAGATGGGGTTTGATCTGACGCTGGACGAAGAGCGTCAACTGGCGGAAGCGGCCCATGCCATTGTTGAGGCCGTGCAGGCCGAGCGGGGTTTCTCCCATTACACTCTGGGGGATGTCGGGCCACTGCCGTTCCTGCACTTCATGGGCCCGGTGGAGCAGGTGGCTGAAGGTTATTACCGCTCACGTTCCGCGACCTACGTGCACCCGGGTGTGATCTGCCGGAGTACCACCGGTACCGGTACCTCGGCGCGGCTGGCGCTGATGAACTACGAGGGCAGCATACAGCCCGGCGACAAACTGGAAACGATCTCCCTGCGGGAAACCGGGTTTATCGGTGAATTCACGACCGTCGAGGAAGAGGGTGAATATCAGGTGATCAAGAACAGCATCACCGGTAAAGGCTACGTCATTGCCCGCTCCGATATCGTTGTAAACTGCGATGACCCCATGGTGGAGTGCGGCTCCCTGCATCACATTCTATCCAGTCGCCACACCGGGAAAATCACACCGGTCTCCTGACCTTCCCGCCGGGCGCGGCCTGTTGGCCGTGCCCGGTTCTCTCCTCATAAAACGCCTGGGGTTTCTTCCTGATTGGTCTAAAGTTTACCTTTACGTAAAGTGAAGCCTGTGCTAAACCTTGACTCTGGATTTTTACGACAAAAACAACAGGAGCTGATCATGAGCCTTCCGGAATACGCTGACGTTTACAACAACTTCGATCCCGCTGCCCTGGAAGCGGAAATCCTGGATGGACGTCTGGACAGCGGGCTGAACGTCTGTCATGAAATCTGCGACAAGTGGGCCTCAGATCCCGAGCGGGTTGCCCTGTACTATGAGACCGGTGAGGGTGGCGATGGTGTCCTGACCTTTGCCGAGCTGAAAGAGCAGTCTGCCCGGTTTGCCAACTACCTGGCGTCCCGTGGTATTGGCAAAGGTGATCGGGTGGCCGGCCTGTTGCCCAGAAGCCCTGAATTGCTGGTTGTGATTGCGGGCGCGTTGCGAGCTGGCGCCGTCTATCAGCCGTTGTTTACCGCGTTTGGTTCCGGTGCCATAGAGTATCGGCTGGAGCGCGCTGGCACCCGATTGGTGGTTACCGACCCGGCGAACTATCCCAAGCTGAACGACGTGAATCATTGCCCGCCGGTATTGTGTATCAATGCCAAGGACGCCGGCCCCGAAGTCCCGGATTTCCAACAGACGCTCGAAGAGCAGGCGCCCGAGTTTGAGCCGGTCATGATCAAGGGCTCAGACCCGTTCCTGCAGATGTTCACCTCCGGCACCGTGGGCAAGGCCAAGGGTGTTGCCGTTCCGGCCAAGGCGCTGATGGCCTTTTATGTCTACATGAAGTACGCCATTGATCTGCGTGACGACGACAAGTTCTGGAACGTGGCGGATCCGGGCTGGGCCTATGGTCTCTATTACGCCGTGGTCGGGCCACTGCTGATGGGGCACGCAACCCATTTCAATCCGGGTGCCTTCACGCCGGAATCCACCTACGACATGATCCGCAAGTACAAAATCACCAACCTCGCGGCGGCGCCCACCGCGTATCGCCTGCTCAAGGCCAACGACAGTGTGCTGCCGGAAGGCGAGAACCTTGGCTTGCGGGTGGCCAGCAGTGCCGGCGAGCCGCTGAACCCCGAAGTGGTCAACTGGATCAAAAATCGCCATTACTGCCCTGTGAAGGACCACTATGGCCAGACCGAAACCGGTATGACCTGCTGCAACTTCCACGGTCTGGAACACCCGGTACGCCAGGGCTCCATGGGGTTCTCTTCGCCTGGCCACAAAGTGGTGGCCCTGAACGAGAAGAATGAAGAAGTGGGTGAGGGGGAAATCGGTCAACTGGCGGTGGATGTGAAGGCCTCGCCGCTGTTCCATTTCGACGGCTACACCTGGGGTGAGAAGGATCCGTTCGTCAAAGGCTACTACCTGACCGGCGATATGGTGATCTGCCACGGCGACGGCGGCTTCTCCTTCAGCGGCCGGGACGACGACATCATCACCACCGCCGGTTACCGGGTTGGGCCAGCAGACGTTGAAAGTACCCTGCTGGAGCATGCTGCCGTGGCCGAATCCGGTGTGGTGGCCAAGCCGGATGAAAAGCGCGGCTCCATCATCAAGGCTTACGTGGTGATCAAGTCCGGCCAGGAGCCGGCGGAGGATCAGGCCCTGAAGGACGAGCTGCAGGAGTTGGTGCGCCGCAGGCTCTCAACGCACGCCTTCCCCCGTGAGATCGAGTTTGTCGACGAGCTGCCGAAAACACCAAGCGGCAAGATCCAGCGCTTTGTCCTGCGCAACCGGGCGAAGGACGAAGTCGACGAATGATGATCACGTTTGAAGAGCTGCAGGCCTTCCTGAGCGAGCAGTTTCCCCAGGGTGCCGCCTACGGCACCCTGCAAAAGCTCGGGGATGGCTGGGCCGAAATGAAGCTGGATGTGGATGAAGAGCATCTCAGGCCCGGAGGGACCGTGTCCGGGCCGGCGATGATGGGGCTGGCAGATGTTACCCTCTACGCTGCGCTGCTCAGCAAGATAGGCCTGGTGCCGTTGGCGGTAACCACCAACCTCAACATCAATTTCCTGCGCAAGCCGGTGGCCCATCAACCGATCTGGGCCCGGGCCACAATGCTGAAGGTCGGGCGTACCATGGGCGTTGGGGAGGTGTTCGTCTATTCCGAGGGCGCGGACGAGCCGGTGGCCCATTCCACCATGACCTACTCCATACCTCCCAGCCGGTAGCGCCATGCAGATTCGAGACAGTATGGTGCCGCTCGGTGACGGCGTGGTGTTGGAAGTGCGCAGGATCCGGCATGAGCAGTCCCGGGGGCCAACGCTGGTGTTTCTCCATGAATCCCTCGGCAGCATCGCGCTGTGGCGCAAGATTCCGGAACGGCTCGCCAAAGCCACGGGTTATGACGCACTGATCTACAACCGCCGGGGGTATGGGCAATCCACGGATGAGCCGTTGCCGCGCCCATACGATTACCAGGAGCAGGAGGGGAGCGTCTGGCTGCCCCGTCTGCTCGACAAACTGGCTATTGACGAGGTGGTGCTGGTGGGCCATTCCGACGGTGGCTCCATGGCACTTCTTGCCGCTGGTGCCCTGCGCAGTCGGGCTGTCGCGCTGATCACCATGGCGGCGCATACCTACGCCGATCACCTGACTGTCGCCGGCATCAAAGAGATGGCAGTGCGGTATCGGGAAACCGATATCCGGGAAAAGCTCCAGCGCCATCACGGTGCCCGTACCGACGCGATTTTCAATGCCTGGCAAGAGGTCTGGCTGGACGAAGGCTTCCAGCAGGCCATGGATTTTGGTCCATCGCTGGCGGCCATCGAATGTCCGGCTATGATCATTCAGGGGCAGGGCGACGAATACGGTGTGCCGGAGCAGGTCACCGATATTGCTGCGGGTATCGGGCCATCGGCCAGGGCGGTGTTTTTACCAGACACTGGCCATTCGCCACACCTTGAAAGGGCGGACGAGGTGTTGGCCCTGATGTGCGACTTTTTGAAGAGTGCTGTTACCAAAAAAGCGGAATAAACTGTTGACGTTTACGTATACGTCAATTTAATCTGTGAAGTAGTTTTAAGATACAACAATAACAAAGGTATATTGGCTCATGAGTGAACAGTACGTTCTGGAGACCCGCAACCTTGTCAAAGAGTTCAAGGGCTTTGTTGCGGTCGACGACGTGAACCTGAAGGTTCAGGAAGGCCACATTCATGCCCTGATTGGTCCCAATGGCGCCGGCAAAACCACGGTGTTCAACCTGTTGACCAAATTCCTGATACCCACCCGCGGGCAGATTCTGTTCAAAGGCGAGGACATCACCCCGATGAAGTCCGCCGCCATTGCCCGTAAAGGCGTGGTGCGCTCCTTTCAGATTTCAGCGGTATTCCCGCACATGACCGCGCTGGAGAACATCCGCGTGGCCCTGCAAAGTTTCGAGGGCACCTCTTACCGGTTCTGGAAATCCGGCCAATCCCTGAACAAGCTCAACGCCCGTTGCATGGAGTTGCTGGATTCCGTGGGCCTGGCCGAGTTCGCGAACACCACCACCGTGGAACTGGCCTACGGACGCAAGCGGGCCCTGGAGTTGGCGACCACCCTGGCCATGGAGCCACAGTTGCTGCTGCTGGATGAGCCCACCCAGGGCATGGGCAGTGAAGACGTGGACCAGGTTGTGGAGCTTGTGCGCAAGGCGGCTAAGGGCCGGACGGTGCTGATGGTCGAGCATAACCTGAGCGTGGTCAGCAAGTTGTGTGACCGGATAACGGTGCTGGCACAGGGTGCAGTGCTGACAGAGGGTGACTACAGCGAGGTGTCTGACGATCCTCGGGTGCGTGAGGTGTACATGGGAAGTGCCAGCACCTCAACCACCAGGAAACAGCAGGAGCCAGCGCAATGAGCCACGGTTCGGATAAAGAATACGAACAGCTTCGGGTGTCCGGGCTGCATGCATTTTACGGTGAGTCCCACATCCTGCACGGCATCGACCTGGTGGTGCACCGGGGCGAGCTGGTGACCCTGCTCGGCCGCAACGGCGCGGGGCGCAGCACCACCCTGAAGGCGATTATGAACATGGTGGGCCGGCGCACCGGTTCCATTATGATCAATGGCGAAGAAACCATGGCCTGCGCGCCGCACCATATTGCGAGGTTGGGTGTTGGGTATTGCCCCGAACACCGGGGCATTTTTTCTGCCCTCAACGTCCAGGAGAACCTGACCCTGCCGCCGGTGGTGCGCAGTGGCGGGATGAGCCTTGAAGAAATCTACTCCATGTTCCCGAACCTCTACGAGCGCCGGTTCAGCCAGGGCACCAAACTATCCGGGGGGGAGCAGCAGATGTTGGCCATGGCCCGCATCCTGCGTACCGGTGCCAACATGCTGTTGCTGGACGAGATTACCGAAGGCCTGGCGCCGGTGATCGTTGATAAGCTCGGGGAGGTTCTGCTCAAACTCAAGAGCAAGGGTCTGACCATTGTACTGGTGGAACAGAATTTTCACTTTGCCGCCCCCCTGGCAGACCGCCATTATGTGGTGGAGCATGGCCAGATTGTGGAAGAGATCAGCGCCGACGAGCTTGAAGCCAAGCAGTCGGTGCTAAACGACTATTTGGGTGTGTAGCACCGGATAGAACGAGAGCGAAAACCAGAAAAGCAACCAAAAGAAAAGCAACAATAACCTGAACAACCAACGCACGACAGTAGCGGAGATACAACAATGACAATGACCAAAAAGCTTCTGACATCAGCGATTGCATCCGCCGTCATGGTGGGTGGCGCCCAGGCGGCTATTTCCAACGATACCGTCAAGATCGGCTACATCGCCGATATGTCCGGCACTTACAGTGATTTGGCTGGCCCTAATGGCCTGATTGCCCTGGAAATGGCGGTGGCTGATTTTGGCGGCACCGTCAACGGCGCCAAGATTGAAGTGGTGAGTGCCGAAGACCGCAACAGCCCCGACGTGGCTTCCAGTACCGTTCGCCGCTGGGTCGAGAACGAGAATGTGGACCTGGTGGCCGGCCTGGTGGCGTCGTCCGTGAGCATTGCAGTGAGCGATATCCTGGAGGAGAACGATAAACTCGGTATTGTGTCCGGCTCCGCTGCCTCCAGCATCACCAACGAGCACTGCACGCCCAACCACATCCACTATGTGTATGACACCTATCCGCTGGCCAATGGTACCGCCAGCGCGATTGTCAAGGAAGGGGGCAAGACCTGGTTCATCCTGACCGCCGACTACGCCTTTGGCCATGCCCTGGAAGCGGACGTGACACGGGTTGTGGAGGCCAACGGTGGAGAAGTCATTGGTACCATCCGTCATCCGTTCCCGACGCCGGATTTCTCGTCCTTCATCCTGCAGGCGCAAGGTTCTGGAGCCGATGTGGTGGCCCTGGCGAACGCCGGTGCCGATACCACCAACGCCATCAACACCGCCAGTGAATTTGGCGTGACCCAGTCTGGCCAGACCCTGGCCGCCCTGCTGCTGTTCCTGAGTGACGTGCACGCCCTGGGTGTGGAAGCCGCACAGGGTATTCAGCTGACTACGGGCTGGTACTGGGATATGAACGACGAAACCCGAGCCTGGTCTGATCGCTTCATGGAAAAAACCGGTGTTCGTCCGACCATGGTTCACGCGGGCGTGTACTCCAGTACCATGCAGTACCTCAAGGCCGTAGATGCCACGGATTCCGACGATGCCCAGACCGTTCGCAAGCAGATGATGGAAACCCCCATCAACGATATGTTTGCCAAGAACGGTCGTATCCGCGAAGACGGCCGCATGGTGCACGACATGTACCTGGCGGAAGTGAAAACACCGGCGGAATCCAAGGGTGAGTGGGATCTGTACGACATCGTGCGCACCATTCCTGCCGAGGAAGCTTTCCGTCCGCTTTCCGAGAGCAAGTGTCCGCTTGTAACCAGCAAGTAATATTCCGATGAACTGGTCGCCCGGCAACCCCGGTCGGGCGACCTCTGAGTCATGCGGAATCGCAAGCCGGTCATAACGTCTGCTCTGCCTTTGGAGTTTGCAACATGTTAACGATTTTGGGAGTCCCCGTAGTTGTGCTGTCTGGCCAGCTCTTGCTCGGGGTAATAAACGGTGCTTTTTACGCACTGTTGAGCCTTGGGCTGGCGGTGATTTTTGGTTTGCTCAAGATCATTAATTTCGCCCACGGGGCCATGTACATGCTTGGCGCCATGGTGACCGTCATCCTGTTTGACGTTCTCGGCATCAGCTACTGGGTCGCCCTTTTCCTTGCTCCGTTGCTGGTCGGTTGCTTTGGCATGCTGGTTGAGTATTTCCTGCTACGCCGAATTTCGGGGCAGGATCATATCTACAGCCTGCTACTGACGTTTGGCATCGCGTTATTGATTCAGGGTGTATTGATCAACATCTATGGCGTCTCGGGGATGAGCTATTCCATGCCGGAAGTGTTCGAGGGCGGAGCGAATCTGGGTTTCATGTTCCTGCCCTATTATCGGGCCTGGGTGATCGTGGTGGCACTGCTTGTATGCTTCGGTACCTGGTTCGTGATTGAGAAGACAAAACTGGGTGCCTACCTGCGTGCGGGCACCGAAGACGCCCAACTGATGCAGGGCTTTGGTATCAATGTGCCCTTGCTGGTCAGTCTGACTTACGGATTCGGGGTCATGCTCGCCGCGTTTGCCGGCGTGCTGGTCGCGCCGATTTATTCGGTAACCCCGGTTATGGGCTCACACATTCTCATCGTGGTGTTTGCGGTGGTGGTTATCGGTGGTATGGGTTCCATATCCGGCGCGATCATCACCGGTATTCTGATGGGGGTTATCGAAGGCCTGACTAAAACCTTTTATCCGCCGGCATCGTCCGCCGTCATTTTCCTGGTCATGGTGGTGGTCTTGCTGATTCGCCCGTCGGGCCTGTTCGGTAAGGAGGCGTAATCATGGACAATTCCGTCAATCAAGCTGACATCCAGCAAAGCATCCTGAACCAGCAAAAAGCCGATAGCCGCCGTAAACATGTTCTGAATCTGGTACTTCTGGTTCTGCTGATTCTGGCGCCGGCGGTGATGTACCCCGTGTTCCTGATGAAAATCCTGTGCTTCGCGCTGTTCGCGGTGGCCTTCAATCTGTTGCTCGGGTTCACCGGCCTGCTGTCTTTCGGGCATGCGGCGTTTCTGGCCACCGGTGCCTACACCACCGGCTACCTGCTCAGTACCTATTCCAGTCTGAGCACCGAAATGGGTATCTTTGTCGGCACTGCGGCCTCCACCCTGCTGGGGCTGGGCTTCGCGCTGGTTGCCATTCGCCGCCAGGGCATCTACTTCGCGATGATCACTCTGGCATTGTCGCAACTGGTGTTTTTCTTCTTCGTGCAATCGGAATTCACCGGTGGTGAGGACGGGCTGCACGGGGTGCCCCGGGGCTACCTGTTTGGGTTCATCGATCTGAGCAACAACTTCAGCATGTACTACTTTGTGCTGGTGATGTTCCTGGCGGCCTATCTGTTCGTTCAGCGTATTGTGACCAGCCCTTACGGCCAGGTTCTCAAGGCCATCAAACAGAACGAACCGCGGGCCGTTTCCCTGGGGTACAACGTCAATCGCTACAAGGTGATCGCGTTTGTTATCTCCGCCGGGCTGGCCGGCCTCGCCGGTTCCCTGAAAACCGTGGTATTTCAGCTGGCGTCACTGAACGACGCCCACTGGCACATGTCAGGCGAAGTTATCCTGATGACACTGCTGGGGGGCACCGGCACCTTGCTGGGCCCGGTGGTGGGCGCTACCTTTGTGGTCAACCTGGAGTATCAATTATCCCAGGGGCCGCTGGGTGACTGGGTGGATGCGATTCTTGGTGGCATCTTCGTGCTGACGGTGATTGCCTTCCAGAGCGGAATTGTGGGTGAAATTCAGAAATTCATGAGGAAGAATATGGGGTAATAACCCCAACCAAAAAAGGAAGGTCTGATGCTGAAATCCAAAGTGCTTATCGCTGTTGCTGCTTCAGTGTTGTTCAGTTCTGGGGTGGCGGCCCAGTACAAGGACGAGTACACCGTGTCCACGGTTTTGCCGTCCGCTTTCCCCTGGGGGCAGGCGGCGGACAAGTGGGTCGAGCTGGTCCGGGAACGTTCGGACGGGCGGATCAACATGAAGATCTACAGCAACTCGCAACTGGTCTCCGGCGATCAGACCAAAGAGTTCTCGGCGATGCGGTCCGGCCTGATTGATATGGCGGTCGGCTCAACCATCAACTGGTCGCCCCAGGTGCCACAGCTCAACCTGTTCTCGCTGCCGTTCCTGATGCCGGATTATGCTGCCATTGATGCCATCACCCAGGGTGAGGCCGGTGAGGTGATTTTCGACGCCATCAAGGAGCGCGGTGTCACACCCCTGGCCTGGGGCGAGAATGGCTTCCGCGAGCTCTCCAATTCCCAGCGGGTGATTGATGAGCCTGCTGATCTCGATGGCCTGAAGATCCGGGTGGTGGGCTCGCCACTGTTCCAGGACACGTTCAATACGCTTGGGGCCAACCCCACGCAGATGAGCTGGGCCGATGCCAAGCCGGCGCTAACCACTGGTGCCGTGGACGGGCAGGAGAATCCGCTGTCGGTATTTGACGTAGCCCGCATCGACCAGGTAGGCCAGAACCACCTCACGCTCTGGCACTACGTGGCCGATCCGCTGGTCTTCGCGGTCAGCAACCGCATCTGGGCGCAGTTCAGCCCGGAAGACCAGGCGCTGCTGAAGCAGGCGGCCATGGACGCTGGCCAGTGGGAAATCGAAAAGTCCCGCGCCGAGCTGGATGAGACCCTGGCAGCCATCAAGGAACGCGGTGTGCAGGTCACTGAGCTGACCGATGCCCAGCACGACGCTTTTGTGAAGGCGACCCAATCCGTCTACAAGACATGGACACCCCAGATAGGTGAAGATCTGGTTAAAATGGCCCAGGACGCTGTCGCCAACCGTCCGCAATAAGTTCCGTCAGGGTCCGGTGCCTGCCTGAGTCGGCGGGCACCGTTGTTTGAACCGGAGTCATCATGTCTTCACGCCCCCCGAAGTTCCGGCCGGACGCCTGGCTGGCCTCCCTGGCGTTGATCATTATCTGCGTGATCAGCCTGGGTAACGTTATCGTGCGTTACACCACCGACGCCTCGTTTGCCTTTACGGAAGAGTTCTCCGTGTTCCTGCTGGTTGTCCTGACCTTTGGCGGTGCGTCTGTGGCCGCCCGCCATAACCAGCACATCCGGATCGAATTGATTGAACACCACCTTCCACCCCGGGCCCGGCGCGTGGTGTTTACGCTGCAGTGGCTGGCCGGGGTTGTCGTGCTGGCGCTGACAACCTGGTACGGCAGCAAGTTCGCCCTTGAGGAATATCAATGGAAGTCCCTGTCGCCGGGCCTGGGGTTGCCGAACTGGATCTACGTGATCTGGCTGCCCCTGCTCTCGGCCTCCATCCTCATCCGCATGACCCAGAATTTCATTGACCGATTGCGCGGGAAGGAAGACCCGGAGGTTATTCATGAGTCCTGATCTGCTGATGATCGCCAGCTTCCTGATTGCCTTGCTGCTGGGAGTGCCGGTGGCGATTGCACTGGGTCTGGGTGGCGTGATCGGGATTGTTGCGGGCCTGCCCACGGTGATGCTGGCGACCCTGGGAACCAACACCTACAACAGCGTAGCCAAGTACCCGCTGATTGCCATCCCCCTGTTCATACTCACTGGTCTGATTTTTGAGCGGGCCGGCGTGGCGGCCAGCCTGGTGCGTTTCGCCCAGTCCATCATTGGCCCACGGCACGGGGGCCTCACCGTGGTTGCCGTGCTGGTGTGTCTGATCATGGGCGGTATGAGCGGGTCCGGGCCGGCAGATGCGGCGGCGGTGGCCATGGTGATGCTGCCCAGCATGCGCAAGGCCGGTTACCCGCAGGCGTTCTCGGCCAGCCTGATTGCTGCGTCCTCATCCACTGCAATCCTGATTCCGCCCTCCATTGCGTTGATTCTCTATTCCATTGTGGTGCCGGGTGTCGATCTGCGTGCGCTGTTCGCCGCCGGATTATTCCCGGGCATCCTGGCGGGCCTGTCGCTGCTGGTGCCGGCGTTGTACCTGGCTCGTAAATATCGCTGGGAAGACCCGAAAGACGTTGAGCGGCCGGAATTCTGGCCGAGTTTCAGGGCGGCGCTGCCGGCCCTGTTCGCGCCGGTGATCATTCTTGGTGGCCTGCGCTCCGGACTGTTTACGCCCACGGAGGCCGCAGTGGTTGCGGTTGCCTATGGGGTAATTGTCGGCTGCCTGGTCTATCGCAATCTCAGCCTGAAGGACCTCTACGCCCTGGTGACGGACGCGGCCGTTACTTCCGGGGTCGTGATGTTCATCATTGCCCTGGCGGGGATCTTTGCCTGGGCGGGCACGACCCTGGGCACCTTCCAGCATCTGGCCAACGCCCTGTTGTCCCTGTCCGAGAACAGTTGGGTACTGCTGGGCCTGGTGATGGTGCTGGTGCTGATTGCCGGCATGCTGCTGGATGCGGTCTCGATCTACCTGATCCTGACGCCCATCATCATTCCGCTGATGAATCACTTTGGCTGGAACCCGGTCTGGTTCGGCATTCTGCTGGCCATGAACATCGCCATCGGGCAGTTCACGCCGCCGGTGGCCGTTAACCTGATGGTGACCACCCGTATCGCCAATATTCGCCTGGAGCACACCCTGGGCTGGGCCCTGGTGTTTATCCTGGCCATGTCGGTCAGCCTGCTGCTGGTGATGCTGTTCCCCGCCATTGCCCTGTGGCTGCCGGAGCAGTTGGGGTTTGTCGTTGGAGAGTGGTAGTGGGTCGATTTTTGCGTCATGTTCCACAAACGCAGGATCTTTTACTGACATTTACGGTTTCCGGGCCGGTATCGTCTTCCTTTTTCAGATTGTAAGTGGTTGAATTCCCAAAACTTGAAACAGGGATGATTATGAAAAAGGTATTTCCACATTCGGCGGCGGTTATTCTCTCCACACTGCTGGTTGCCAGCCCGGCACTTGCCAACGAAAGCCCCGGCGGTCTGAAATTCGCGCTTACAGGCGGGCTGACTCTGGGTGGTGATGATCTGTTCAAGGTTCAGTTTGCCGACGGCGACAGTGACAAGATCAAAGCGGGTGAAATCCTGCAGGTCGGTGCCGGTGCCCTCTACCAGTCGCCCACCATGCCACTGGCGGCCCAGATCACCATCAGCTACCACTTTGACACCATTTTCGCCGATAACGGCGACGCCGGGTTTGACCGCTACCCGCTGGAAGGCATTCTGTATTACACCGGTGTCCAGGACTGGCGCTTTGGCGCCGGCGCCCGTCTGGCCCTGAGCCCCGAGGCCGATGTGTCTGCCGCTGGCGATGAGGTGACCGTGGAATTCAAGAACGGCACCGGCTTCATTGTTGAAGTGGGTTACCAGGTCGCCAACAACTTCTGGATGAACCTCCGGGCCGTGCAGGAGGAATACGAAGTCAAACGCTTCAACGTGAATGGCATGGACCTCGCGTTAAGCGACGACCGGGACGTGAGCGGTAATCACGTGGGTCTCAACTTCCTGTGGGCGTTCTGATCTGACCCCTCAGCCCTCAGCGGAGGCCGTTTCTGCGCCTGGCCTCCGCTCTGCGCATCACGTACCAGGCGATAAACGCAATCACCGATACCGCCAGGATAAGAAGCGCGGCCAATGCGTTGATTTTGGGTGATACGCCCATCCGCACCGAAGAAAACACCACCATGGGCAGCGTTGTGGCACCAGGTCCGGAAACGAAGCTGGCAATCACCAGATCATCCAGAGACAAGGTGAACGCCAGCAACCAGCCCGATACCAGGGCCGGTGCGATCACCGGCAGGGTAATCAGGAAAAAGGTTTTTAACGGTGTGCAGCCCAGGTCCATGGCGGCTTCCTCGATGGAGCGGTCCACTTCCCGTAAGCGAGCGCTGACCACCACCGCCACGTAGGCACTGCAGAAAGTGGTGTGAGCAATCCAGATGGTGGCCATGCCCCGGTCGGCCGGCCAGCCAATGGTCTGTGCCATCTGTACAAACAGCAGCAACAGGGACAGGCCGGTGATTACCTCCGGCATCACCAGCGGCGCACTGATCATGCTGGAGAGCAGAGTGCGGCCACGAATGCGTTTGAAGCGGGTCATCACAAACGCACACAGGGTACCGAGGCAGACCGCCATGCTGGCGGAGTAGAAGGCGATCTTCAGGCTCATCCACACGGCCGACAGAATCTGCTGATCCCGGAACAGTTCCCCGTACCAGTGGGTGGAAAAGCCTGCCCACACCGATACCAGCCGGGAGGCATTGAACGAGTAGACGATCAGTACCACCATCGGCAGGTAGAGAAACAGCAGGCCCAGCACCAGCATCGCCCGGGAGAAACCGAACGACCGCGACTTAACCATCTTTTTCCATCTCCCGGGCCTGGAAGCGGTGGAACAGCACAATCGGAATCAGCAGCAGTGCCAGCATCACAATCGCGAGTGAAGAGGCCACTGGCCAGTCGCGGTTGTTGAAGAATTCCTCCCACAGCACCTTGCCGATCATCAGCGTGTCTGGCCCGCCCAGCAGTTCCGGAATCACGAATTCGCCCACCGCCGGAATAAACACCAGCATGGAGCCGGCCACAATGCCGGCTTTCGACAGCGGCAGGGTGATGGTCCAGAAGGTGGTGAGGCTACGGCAACCAAGATCCGAGGCCGCCTCCAGCAGGCGCACGTCCAGCTTGACCAGGTTGGTGTAGATCGGCAGCACCATGAACGGCAGATAGGCGTAGGCAATGCCCAGCACTACGGCGAAATTGGTGTTCAGCAGTTTCAGGGGTTCGTTGACCATTCCCAGCCACATCAGAAGATTATTCAACAGGCCCTGGTTGCCCAGGATACCCATCCATGCGTACACGCGGATCAGGAATGAGGTCCAGGACGGCAGCATCACCATCAACAGCAGAACCAGCTGCATCCGGGCGGAGGCGCGGGCCATGGCGTAGGCCATGGGGTAGCCGATCAGCAGGCACACAAGGGTCGACATCAGCGCAATTTTGACCGACCCCCAGTAGGCGGCGATGTACAGGCTGTCGGATAGCAGGAACAGGTAATTGCCGAAATTCACCACCACCGAGAAGGTGTCGTCCACAAACGTGAACACCGGCTGGTAGGGTGGAATGGCCATCACTGCCGAGGAAAAACTGATCTTCAGCACCAGCGCGAAGGGCAGCAGGAAGAACAGCAGCAGCCACACAAACGGGATGCCGAATACCATTCGCCGGTGGAACACCAGGGCCCGCACCCGTGCCATCAGCGGGGAGCGATTCGGTTCTCTGGCCATGGCGTCAGTTCCACAACAGGATAGGGCTGGAGGCTTCCCAGGACACGAACACCGTGTCGCCCCAGGTGGGTCGCTCGCCCCGACGCTCAACGTTGGCCATGGTGGCCTGCACACGCGTTCCGCTGGCCAGCTTTACGTAGTAGGAGGTGATGTCGCCCAGATACGCGATGTTGTCCACCGTGCCGCGACTCCAGTTGCTGTCGCCCTCCGGCTTGTCGCTGGTGAGGTAGATCTTTTCCGGGCGCAGGGCCACCAGTGTGGCGGTGCTTTCCGCCGGGGTGGTGACTCCCCGGTCGATGAATACCGGAGCATCCAGCACGGTGCTGTTGAGGGTGATGCTGTCGGATTCGTCTTCCAGGATGTTTGCCTCGAAGATATTCACCGAGCCGATGAACTCTGCCGTCATGCGGCTGTTCGGGCTCTCGTAGATATCAATCGGCGAGCCGACCTGGGCTATCCGGCCCTGGGCCATGATGGCGATGCGGCTGGCCATGGTCATGGCTTCTTCCTGGTCGTGGGTAACCATCAGGCAGGTGGCGCCCACGTTTTCCAGGATCTCCACCAGTTCCAGCTGCATCTCGGTGCGCAGTTTCTTGTCCAGCGCGCCCATGGGCTCGTCCAGCAACAGCAGTTTCGGGCGCTTGGCCAGGGAACGCGCCAGGGCCACGCGCTGTTGCTGACCGCCAGAGAGCTGGTGAGGCTTGCGCCCGGCGAAGGTCTCCATCTTGACCAGCTTCAGCATAGCCTCCACACGATCACGGATCTCCGGTTTGGTCAGCTTGTCCTGCTTGAGGCCCATGGCAATATTCTGCTCCACGGTCATGTGCGGAAACAGGGCGTAGGACTGAAACATCATATTGGTGGGGCGCAGATACGGGGGCAGGGCGGTAATGTCCTGACCATCCAGCAGCACCTGGCCAGCGTCCGGAGCTTCGAACCCGGCCAGCATGCGCAGCAGTGTGGATTTGCCGGAACCGGAGCCTCCCAGAAGCGCGAAGATCTCGCCCTTGTGGATGTCCAGGCTCACGCTGTCCACCGCCAGGGTGCCGTCAAAGCTCTTGGACATGCCCCGAATGCTGAGTAACACCTCCGCTTGCGCGCAGGTGTGAGTGTTGCTGTCTGCCATCCCTAGCGACCAGACTTCACGCTGGTCCAGGTGCGCGTCATCAGGCGCTGGGCGTCCTGGGGCCGGCCTTCCATGATGTACAGCTTCTTCATCACCTCATCGGTGGGGTAGATGCTGGTGTCACTGAGGATTTCCGGGTTCACGAACTCGTTGGCCGGTGTGTTCGGGTTGGCGTACCACACGTAGTTGGTCACATCCGCGATGATCTCCGGGCGCATCAGGAAATTCATCAGCTTGTGGGCGTTTTCCACGTTCGGGGCGCCGACCGGAATGGTCATCATATCAAACCACAGTACCGCACCTTCTTTCGGAATGGTGTAGCGAATCACGTTGCCGTTACCGGCTTCCTCGGCACGGGCGGCTGCCTGCAGGATGTCGCCGGAGTAGCCGGCGGCCACACACAGGTCGCCATTGGCCAGGTCGGCAATGTAACGGGATGAGTGGAAGTAGGTGACGTTCGGGCGAATGGCCCTGATCACCTCACCGCCTTTTTTGATGTCGTCGGCGCTGTTGCTGTTCGGGTCCAGACCGATGTAGGCCATGGCTGCGCGCACCATTTCCTCACCGGAATCCAGCATGGCGATGCCACAACCGCCGGCGGCCAGTTTGCCGGTCACCGTGGGATCAAACACCAGGGCCCAGGAGTCGGTTGGCGCGCTGTCACCGAGGATGGCCTTGATCCGGCCCTCGTTGTAGCCGTAACCATTGGTGCCCCACAGATAGGGAATGGCGTACTGGCTACCCGGGTCTACCTTTTCCAGGTCGTCCATCAGATCCGGGTTCAGATTGGCCATGTTGGGCAGTTTGCTGTGGTTCAGCGGCACGAACGCCTGGGCGGAAATCTGCTTGGCCACGTAGTGGTTGGAAGGCACCACCAGGTCGTAACCGGAACGGCCGGAGAGCAGGGCCGCTTCCAGGATCTCGTTGCTGTCGTAAACGTCGTAAATCACGTTAATGCCGGTTTCCGCCGTGAACTTTTCCAGCGTGTCCTCGGCAATGTAGTCGGACCAGTTGTAGACACGCACTTCTTCCGCCGCGAAAACGGAAGACGCACCCAATGACACAGCAATAGCGGCGGCCAGCGCCGCAGGCTTACACAGCTTCAACATCGGAGTTGTCCCTCACCGAAAAGGGATGGATACAAAGCGTGCAGGACGCACGCGGTATTATGCAGGTACCTTACTCGCGCGATATTTAACACGAGATGGCAGAGTGCGCTACGAAAATTTTATGGGCTGGGGTTCGAGGTTATGCGTATGGTCTGAACGCCGGAGCCCACGTGCCGCTTTACGGTAACTCCCTATCTTGCAAAATCCTCCGGAAAACAGGATAAAGGAGCGTTGAACACCCCTGTGCCGGCTTTCTCGCCACAGGCCTGTTTGAGTTCTTTAGGGCTTTATTATGGGTTCTGGTTTCGCGAGCGCCGACGCGTTCCTTCAGGCGCATCCCGAATTGCAGTTTGTTGATCTGCTGATTCCGGACATGAACGGCATTGTGCGCGGCAAGCGGGTGGACCCGTCTACGCTGGCCAAGGTGTTCGAGCGGGGCATTGCGCTGCCGGCTTCTATCTTTGCCCTGAACATTCAGGGCACCACGGTGGAAGAGACCGGTCTGGGCCTGGATATTGGCGAGGCGGACCGGGTATGCCTGCCGATCGACGGCACCCTTACCATGGAGCCCTGGCAGAAGCGGCCCACAGCCCAGCTGTTGCTGACTATGGTGGAGCTGGATCGCGAAACCCCGTTTTTTGCCGACCCCCGGGTGGTGCTGCAGAACATCGTCAAACGCTTCGATGAACTGGGCCTGACCGCGGTAGCCGCCTTTGAGCTGGAGTTCTACCTGATCGACCAGGAGAATCTGGCGGGCCGGCCCCAGCCGCCCAAATCGCCCATTTCCGGCAAGCGCCCGGCGGGCACTCAGGCCTATTCCATTGATGATCTGGACGAATACGCGGAGTTCCTGGCGGCTGTGCTGGATGCAGCCCATGAACAGGAACTGCCGGCGGATGCCCTGGTGGCGGAATCCGCGCCCGGGCAGTTCGAGGTTAACCTGCATTATGTGAATGACGCGGTGCAGGCCTGCGACCACGCCACCCTGCTCAAACGGCTGATCAAGAACATGGCCTACGACCATGAGATGGACACCACCTTCATGGCCAAGCCCTATCACAGCCAGGCGGGCAGCGGCATGCACCTGCATGTGAGCCTGTTGGACAGGGAAGGACGTAACGTATTCGCCGGCGATGCCGAGCAACCCAATGACATGTTGCGATGGGCGGTTGGCGGGCTGGTGGCCACCATGAACGATGCCATGGCGCTGTTCTGCCCCAACATTAATTCATACCGCCGCTTCAGCCCGGAGTATTACGTGCCCAGTGCAGCCACCTGGGGCGTGGACAACCGCACGGCCTCCCTGCGCCTGCCGGGGGGGGATCCGGAAGCGCTGCGTATTGAACACCGGGTGGCCGGTGCCGATGCCAATCCGTATCTGCTGATGGCGGCGGTGCTGGCGGGCATCCATTACGGCATTGCCAACCGGATTGAGCCGCCACCGGTGACCGTGGGCAATGCCCATGAACAGCACGAGGCCAGCCTGGTCAATAACCTGCGGGATGCGTTACGGGAGCTGGGCCAGTCCGCCGTGATGGCGGATTATCTGGGCCGGGAATTCCTGGATGTGTTCGTGGCCTGTAAGGAGCATGAACTGAACGAGTTCGAGATGACCATTTCGGATCTCGAATATCTCTGGTATCTGCACACGGTGTAAGCGGTCACTCCGGAAGTGAACAACGGCGTCCCTGTGGCGCCGTTTCCGTGTGGTTCAGGTTATTCCAGCACCAGCCAGGTGGCCTTCAGCTCTGTGTACTTATCAAAGGCGTGCAGGGATTTGTCCCGGCCATTGCCGGACTGCTTGAAGCCGCCGAAGGGCGCGGTCATGTCGCCGCCGTCGTAATGATTGATCCACACACTGCCGGCGCGCAGGGCTTTGGCGACTGTGTGGGCGGTGTTGAGGTTGGAGGTCCACACCGCCGCCGCCAGGCCATAGATGGAATCGTTGGCAATGGTTATGGCTTCCTCGGCGGTAGTGAAGCCAATCACCGACAGCACCGGCCCGAAGATTTCCTCCGAGGCAATGCGCATACGGTTGTTGACGCCGTCAAACACCGTAGGCTGAACGAACAGGCCGCCGGTGTTTTCCATCACCCGTTGGCCGCCTTCCACCAGCGTTGCACCTTCGGACTGGCCGATACCGATGTATTCAATGATGCGGTCGAGCTGGGCCTGGTCGACGATGGCGCCACAGGTGGTGGTCGGGTCCAGCGGGTGACCGGGGCGCCAGGTTTTCAGGGCCTCGCGAATCAGGCCGATGAATTCGCTGCGAATGGACTCTTCCACCAGCAGCCGGCTGCCGGCGGTGCACACTTCCCCCTGGTTGAAGGCAATGGCGCTGGCGGCTTCGGCGGCGGCTTTCTTCAGGTCCGGCGCATCCGCAAACACAATGTTGGGGCTCTTGCCGCCGGCCTCCAGCCACACCCGCTTCATGTTGGACTGGCCGGCGTAGATCATCAGCTGTTTGGCGACGTTGGTGGAGCCGGTGAACACCAGGCAGTCCACGTCCATATGCAGGGCCAGGGCCTTGCCAACGGTATGGCCGAAACCGGGCAGAACGTTGAACACACCAGCGGGGATACCGGCTTCCGTGGCCAAAGCCGCCAGGCGAATGGCGGTGAGCGGAGATTTCTCCGAGGGCTTGAGGATCACCGAGTTCCCAGTGGCCAGGGCCGGGGCAATTTTCCAGGACGCCATGATCATCGGGAAGTTCCAGGGCACGATGGCGGCGACCACGCCCATGGCTTCCCGGGTAATCATGCCAATCTGGTTGTGGGGCGTGGGAGCCAGTTCGCCATAGACCTTGTCGATGGCCTCGGCGGTCCAGCGGATTGCTCGGGCGGTCGCCGGCACATCCACGCTGCGGGCATGGGCGATGGGCTTGCCCATGTCCAGGGTTTCCAGCAGGGCCAGCTCGTCGCCGTGGGCCTCGATCAGATCCGCAAAACGAATCAGGATGGCCTTGCGTCTGGTGGGTGCAAGACGGCTCCACACACCGCGCTCGAACGCGTCCCTGGCCGCCGTAACCGCGAGGTCGGCGTCGGCCTGGCCGCAACTGGCAACCTGCGTGAGTTCGCGCCCATCCACCGGGCTGATGCAGGCGAAGGTCTCACCGTTATCGGCCCATTGGCGGGCGCCGTTCACGTAGGCGCGACCTTCCAGAGTGAGCTGCCCGGCGAGGGCTTGCCAGCCTGCCAGGTCGGTGGGTGTGGTGGAATGTTCGGGGTGTTTCATGGCCGTCTCGCAGGCAAGGGAATGGCCCAATCATAGCAGCACTTTTCCAGGCAATCGCGGCCCCCGGTATAGGTAGAAGAACGTGTCTTCCCGAACCCCGGAGCCTGGCATAGACTGGCCTGGGTGGCCGCTGT
Organism: uncultured Marinobacter sp.; assembly: GCF_946886895.1. The sequence goes on from NZ_CAMPJO010000002.1 coordinate 343,754, forward strand.
TCACGGTTGCCTCCGGATCCTTCCGTTATCCCCTATGGCGCCACATTATGACTTTGTATCCCCCGGTTTCCTCCTACTATGCTGGCTCCGCCAATCGGGCTCCGCTTCGACCTGCGCTCAAGGGGCAGTGTTCGGCGGATGTATGCGTGGTGGGAGCTGGCTATACGGGCCTGTCCACTGCGCTCTTTCTGGCGGAAGCGGGTTTCCGGGTGGTGGTACTGGAAGCGGCCACCGTGGGGTGGGGGGCGTCTGGTCGCAACGGTGGCCAGATCGTCAACAGCTTCAGCCGGGATCTGGACAGCATTGAGCGGCAGACCACGCCGGACCACCTGCGCCTGCTGGCGGACATGGCCTTTGAAGGCAGCCAGATCATTCGCCAGCGGGTGCGGAACTACGGCATCCGGTGCGATCTGAAAGAAGGCGGAATTTTTGCCGCACTGAATTCGCGCCAGCAAAAGCACCTGGATGCCCAGCAGGCCCTGTGGCAACGCTTTGGTTATCACAAGCTGGAACTGCTGGACCGGGACGCCATTCGTGCTCGCGTCGGCACCGATCGCTATGTGGGCGGGGCCATTGACCACACTGGCGGGCATATTCATCCGCTAAATCTGGCCCTGGGGGAGGCGGCTGCACTGGAATCCCGGGGTGGGGTGATACACGAGCATTCGGAGGTCTTGCAGATTCTTCCAGGCGAGCCGGCCACGGTAAAAACCGCGCAGGGAGAGGTTAGGGCCGAGTTTGTGGTGTTGGCCGGCAACGCCTACCTGGGTGGGCTGGTGCCGGAACTGGGTGCCAAATCCATGCCCTGTGGCTCGCAGATCGTCGCCACGGAGCCGCTGGATGATGCCGTTGCCAGACGGTTGCTGCCCCAGGACAACTGCGTGGAAGACTGCAATTACCTGTTGGACTACTTTCGTCTCTCCGGCGACAAGCGCCTGATCTATGGCGGTGGCGTGGTCTATGGTGCCCGCGACCCGGCCAACATCGAACGGCTGATCCGCCCCAACATGCTGAAAACCTTCCCGGAACTGGCGAACGTGAAGATCGATTACGCCTGGACCGGCAACTTCCTGCTTACCCTCTCACGCCTCCCGCAGATGGGCCGCCTGCAGGATAACGTGTTCTATTCGCAAGGTTGCTCTGGCCATGGCGTTACCTTCACCCACGTGGCCGGCAAGGCCCTGGCACTGGCTATCCAGGGCCAGGCCGAGCGTTTTGACGCGTTTGCCAGTCTGCCCCATTATCCGTTCCCTGGCGGACGGGCATTTCGGGTGCCGTTGACGGCGATGGGTGCCTGGTATTATGCGTTGCGGGATCGGTTGGGGGTGTGACTGACTCCAGGTTGCGCTGAAACGGAAAAGCAGCTTATGTGTTGCTGTCTATGGGCAGCTCACGTTCGTGCCGTTGGCGCTGGGGATCATCAATGGATTCGATGGCTGGAGAGTTCTGCTACGGCCATGACCCGAGCGGAGGGAACCCGGACCCGACGATACTGGCCATCCGCGACTGGGTACTGAATGTACCCGGCGGATTGCGCCCGGTATCGCCGGCTGCTGCTGTCTGACCGTCAGGCCATGGCGACTTTCATCGTTTCAGCCAGGGCATCATCCAGCTCATTGGCGCGCCTGGCGGCGGGCCGGCTTCCGGTGCGCTGAATGTACTCCTGGAATACCTTGTTTGGCGGGATGTTCTTCTGCATGGTTTCCCACCACAGGTAGCTGCTGACCAGCACATCCGCCGCCGTGAACTGATCGCCGCAGATATACGGGGTGCGGCCTAATACCTTTTCCAGCGTATTGATACTATCTTCCACACGGCCACAGCCGACGGCCTGTACATTGTTGCTGTCGATTTTCCAGCCATAGGCGAGTGCGCTGGTGGCCATCTCGAACGGGCCGGCCATGAAGAACAGCCAACGGTAGTAGGCGCCACGTTCAGGGGATTGCGTTGGTGGCGCCAGCTTTTTGTCCGGGAACTGGTCCGCCAGGTAAGCGCAGATGGCGGCTACTTCGGTCACCACGGTGTTGCCGTGTTTGATGGCGGGCACCTTGCCCATGGGGTTGATGGCGAGGTACGCCGGGGTTTTCATGTCCGGGCCATATTCCATGGACTCCACTGAATAGGGAATGCCAATTTCTTCAAGCATCCAGCGTACAACACGTCCACGGGACATGGGGTGGGTGTAAAACGTCAGTTCTGACATGCTGATCTCCTTTCCAGTCAGTCTTTTCGATGATGTGGGTTACTGCGAGCCCAGATTAATTTGTAAATAGGTAAGAATCCGTCCTAAATAAATCGCACAATGCATTTTCTGATAAAAATCGTCGGAAAACGGTGCCAGGAGGAACGTGGTTATGTCGGGTCCTACCACTCGCGTGCTTACAGTGCTGGAGTTATTGCAGGCCCATGGCCAGATCGGTGGAGCGGAACTGGCCGAACGTCTGGGTGTGGGCCGGCGGACAATCCGACGTTACATCACGGTACTTGAAGACCTGGGAATTCCGGTAATGACAGAGCAGGGGCGTTATGGCGGGTACCGGCTAGTGGCCGGTTTCAAGTTGCCGCCGATGATGTTTACCGAAGAAGAAACCCTGGCCGTGTCCCTCGGGTTGTTGGCCGCAAGGCAGCTCGGGCTGGCGGATGCGGCGCCAGCCATTGCCAGCGTGCAGGCAAAACTGGAACGGGTAATGCCCGCCAATCTCAAAAAGCGGGTGCGCGGTGTCAGCGACACCACCCGGGTGATCCTGCCCCGGGGCGAACCCAGCCTGGATGACAGGGCCCTGCAAACGCTCACCGTCGCCACCGAAGCAGCGCGCACGGTGGGGTTTATCTACCATTCTCCCGAGCGCGGCGGGATCGACCGCCAGGTGGATCCCTACGGACTGGTATTCCGTCAGGGGCGGTGGTATCTCACAGGGTTTTGCCATCTCAGGGAAGCCATGCGGTCGTTCAGGCTGGACCGCATCAGTGGTGTTCATCTTTTGGCAGGTACCTTCCAGCGACCGCCGGATTTTGATGCGGCGGATTTCCTGAGCGAGAGCTTTTTGTCCTGGGGTCGTACCCATGAGGTGTCGCTGCTTTTGCATACAGACCGTAGCACCGCTGCAACCGTGTTTGATTTCCACTCAGCCTGTGCAGATCAATTTGAGCAATGCGAGAGCGGCCTTCTGTTGACCACCCGAACCGACAGCTTCGAGTGGTTTGCCTGGTGGCTGGCGCAGCTCCCGTTCCGGTTTACCATTCTTACACCGGAGGGGCTGAAGGAGGCCTTGCGGGCCCACGCCAACCACCTGCTAGCTTGTTGTGAATGATCAGGGGCGACCGTTCCCTCATCCGACAAACATCCTCTTTGCCAGCGGCAATCCCTTCAGCCCACTAACGGCCACGGTAGCCAGTAACCCGCCAATCATGGCTCCGGCCACGCCACAGGTCATCACATCCTGGCCGGTCAGGTACAGGCCGGGAATGCGGGTTTTGGGCTTTAGCCAGTCCTGTTCGAAGCGGCCCGGGGTGTGGTTCAGGCCGTAGATCTCGCCTTTGCTGTAGCGACAGAAGTAGTCGGTGGACAGGGGCGTGGAGAGTTCGTAGTAGTCCACTTTACCTTCCAGGTGCGGGAGCTTTTCATACAACTTGCCGAGCAGGCGCTGGGCGTAGGCTTCTTTCTTTGCTTCGTACTCTTCACCGCGTTTGCCCCAGGTTTTGTCGGCCCAATCCTGGTACCAGTGGTACGGCCCAGGGGCGACAATTTCGATGGTGGCGCGGCCCGGATAGCGCTCGGCAAAGCTTGGGTCCTTGGCAGAGGGGAAGGAGATGTACGTCAGTGGAATGTCGTTATCCTCCGGCGTCGCCAAAAAGTCACTGACCTGTTGCTCGTAGTGGGGACCGGGGTAGATCCAGTAGTTGGTTTTCGGCAGTTTCAGGTTTTCGGCGGTGTCCTGCAGGCCGATATAAAGGCAGTTGCTGGCCATGGAGCGTTCCACTGTGTTCAGCTTCTGCTGGTAGTAGTCCCGGTGTGGGGCGGATTCTGGCAGGAGCTTGCCAAAGGTGTTGAACACGCCGGCGTTGCTGATGACCAGCGAGGCGCGGATATCTTCACCATCCGCCATGCGCACACCCACGGCTTTGCCTCTTTCAATCAGGATTTCGGTAACGTCGGCGTAGGTGAATACCTCGCCGCCGCTTCGCTGTATCACCGGAATGATGGTCTTTGCCATTTCCGAAGCGCCACCGATGGGATAGTAACCGCCATAGAGATAATGGCGGGCAATCAGGGCATGAATGATAAAGCTGGATTCCGCCGGTGGCAGGCCATTGTCGCCCCATTGGCCGGTCAGCACGGCGATCAGCTCCTGGTTGCTGGTGAGTCCTTCCAGCACCTCCCGTGTGGGGCGGTTCAGGAAAGACGGCGCGGCACGGGTGACCAGTTTGCGCAGGGGGCCCGCGGCCAGATCCGGCAACACCTTCCCGATCACCAGACCGGGCATGGCCTTGGCCACCTGTCGCAGATAGCCCAGGTAGGTGTCGATGGCCTTTTCCTCCCCGGGGAACTCTTTGTTCAGTTCGGCCCTGAATGCGTCCGGGCCGGCGACCAGGTCTACGTGGCGGTCGCCGATGAAAATGCGGTCAAAGTGGCTGTCCATGGGGGCCCACTTCAGCTGGCCGTCGGTGATGTGATCAAACAGGCGCTTGCTCAGGGTGTGATCGGCGCCGACGTCACCAATGTAATGAACGCCCACATCCCATTCGTAGCCATTGCGGTCATAGCTGTGGGTAAAACCGCCGGCGGTGTAGTGCTGCTCCAACACCACCACTTTCTTGCCCAGCTTGCTCATACAGGCAGCGGTGGTCAGCCCGCCAATGCCGGAGCCGATAACGATAGCGTCGTAGGGGCCGTCCAGGCGATTGGCGCGGTAGCGACGGCCGACTCGGATGGTGCTGGGTTTGGGGCTGCTCATGATGTGGTGTCCTTGCGGTGTTGTTCGGTATCCGGGAGTGAGCCGTCCAGAAGAAGGCTGAGGACCCCTTCTGCCAGTTGCGGCGCCACTTTGGCGTCAGGTAAATGACCGTCGATGGTCAGTTGTGATAACCCATGGACCTGCGACCAGGCGGCGGCGGTCATTAGCGCCAGCGGCATGGGTTTGATATAGCCTGCCTGCTGGGCCCGGGCAATGGTGTCTTCCAGTACCTGGAACGCGCCTTTACCCGCGGTGTCCAGGCGCGGGTGGATACCCTTGGGTAACACCCGCCCGCCAAACATCAACCGGTAGAGGTTGGGTTCGTCTTGAGCAAAGGATACGTACACCAGGCCAATATCAAGCAACGCCCGCCGTGGGCGAGACGGATCCACGGCCAGTAGCCGTTCCCGAAGGGACTCAAAGCCGGTGACGGCCAGCTCTGCGAGCAGACTTTCCCGGTCAGAATAGTGGCGGTAAAGGGCCGGAGCGCTAACCCCGATCTGCTTGGCCAGGGCCCGCAGGCTAATAGCGGTATCGCCGTGCTCCCGCAGGATTTCAAGGGCAAGCTGGTGCACCTGTTGGGGCAGGTCGCCATGGTGGTAGGTGGTTTTCAGTGTGCTTGGGCTGCCTGACATAAGTTATCACCGGTAACATTGTTACCGGTGATAACATCACGGCGAAGGGGTCGTTGTCAACGGATTGCTGACGTACGGGTGGTTATTTCGCTGTAATCGTCGACATTACCAACTTCCCGTCTTTGCGAATCGGGCCGTCTTCCTTGGCGCCGAGGGTGTATTCGAAGATACCGGTCTTCATGCCGCCGTCTTCGCTGTGGAGCATGAGCATCAGCATGTCACCCGAGGCGACGTCTTCGGTGAGGAGGGCGGCGACGTCCATGTTCTTGCCTGCTCTGAGCGGTGCGTACCCAACAACCGGGCCGGGCTTCATGGCTTCGTCTGTGCGGTGTACCACCAGCCAGCCGTTTTCCTCGGCAACCACCTTCCTGGCAGAAACAACGCCGTTGGAGACGGACTGATCCTCGCCCCAAACGCCAACCTTGTGGTCGCCGGCCATTGCAGTGCCGGTGGTTAGTGCGCTGGATACCAGAGCGGCCAGAAGTGCGGTTTTTGCGTGTTTGTTCATTGCGTTCTCCTTGCGGTCAATGTGTCCCATCCGCTTGGTTGTTTTCGGATGGGGTACTGACATCTACGGGCGATCGGTCCGCAAAGTTTCAGGCACCAGTGATTTTTTTTTCAGGAGCGTGGATTACGCGTTGGGCACACAGCGAGGATTCCTCGAGCCAGTCCATCCTTATTGGCAACTGGTACGGCTGCCACAAACCCATCGACATAACTCATGATGTTGCTCCTTGTTCAGTCTTTCGGGGGGAGTTCCCGCGCCGGCCGGACTTCGATACTGCCGAATCGGGCAGGTGGAATCCGGCTGGCCAGTTGCAGGGCCTCGTTCAGATCCCGGGCTTCCAGCAGGTAGAATCCCGCCAGTTGTTCCTTGGTCTCCGCAAAGGGGCCGTCCGACATCAGCACGTCGTCATTCCTTACCCGCACAGTGGTCGCGGTGTCGATCGGCTGCAGTGGCAGGCCGGTCACGAAGTTTCCCTGCTGGGTCAGCCTCTCCACGCCGGCTACGCACTCCTGGTTCAGGTCGTGCCATTCCTGCTCTGACATGGCGTTGATAATGCTTTCCTGGTAATAGACCAGGGCGACGTATTTCATAGGAGTTCCTCCGTTGGTGGTCTTTCATAGTAAGTCGCATGACCCCGGGTGAAATCGACAACGGGAGAGAAAATAGTTCAGGTGAGAGCTCAGCGCCCGGGCTTTGGTGAGTCAGCCGGATGGAGTGCTAGCTATTTTCGTCGGTTTCATCATCAGAGCGCTGGGGCTTTTTGCTGGAGAAATCCGCGCTGGCAAAGACTTCCGACAGGATGGCCTGCTCAATGTAACTGCGCTGTCCGGATTTGGCGGGCAACCGGACGGTGAGATGGATTTCATTGGCTACCGGGGCCTGGATGGTCACCCGGGGATCCACGGAAGGCACTTCCAGGCCCCGGGAAACGCCCACCTTGTTCATGTATTTGCGTACCGATTCCAGATACGGCTGGCAATGGCGATTGGCGGCCGCCAGCAGAGCCGTCTGGGCGGCGTGCCAGTCGTCCTCCCGTTTGAAGGGCACGGTGAAGACGTGGAAGTCCCAATGGTCGGTGAAGCTCTCGTTGATGACGGGCTCCGCCACGAACAGGGCGTTGGGTATCACGATCATCCGCCCGGTGCGCTGATGGCCGGTTTTACCCGGGCCGACTTCCAGAATGGTGGTGGCGAGCAGGGTCTGGTCGATGACATCGCCCCGGAAATCCTTCACCTGTATGCGATCCCCGAGGTTGAACGAGCCGGCGCCGCTTTTCAGGATGGCGCCGGAGACACACAGGATCAGTTCCTTGGTGGCGACCACAAAGGCCACGGCGATGGCGACGATGGACAGTGCCAGAGAACGGATCTGGTCGCCCCAGATCAGCGCCATCCCCAGTATCCCCAGTAGCAGAAAGCCGTTGCGGAAGTTCACCAGCAACCGGCCCCGCAATTCCGATGATGCCACGTTCTTCCGGATAAAGCGGGCGGTCAGAGTCCTAAGGATGATGATGGCGAGTACCAGCAGCACAGTGCTGATGACCAGCCTCCAGATGGAATCCGGCAATGAAAAATTCTCAGGCACCCAGGCCAGACTCTCCAGCATGCGTCAATCCCGTAACGTGTCAGTTTAATGACCCATTGTCAGGGGAAAGCGGAGAAAACAAAAGAGTCCATCGACAGCACGCCGTGTTCAATGCCGCCTTCAATAACCGAGGCACCGGCTTCGGCACCGCTCGCCCCCGCAGCCACCAGCAGGGGCAGGAAATGCTCCGTGGTGGGGTGGGCGCGCTGGGCATGAGGCGCCAGGGTCAGGGCATTGATCAGACGTTGATGGTCTCCCGCCAGAACGGCCTCCCGAATCCATTGGCTGAACTCCCGGGCGTAGTCGGCCCCGTTTTTGTCTCCCCAGCGGACTTCGTACAGGTTGTGGGTCAGGCTGCCTGAGCCGACAATCAATACCCCTTCGTCTTTCAGCGGCGCCAACGCCTGGCCCAGCTTCCAGGCAGACTGGCTGTCCAGGTCCGTGGGCAGGGAGACCTGGAATACCGGTACGGAAGCATCCGGATACAGGTGCCGCAGGGGCACCCAGGCCCCATGATCCAGGCCACGACTGGCGTCCGCCACCGGTTGCCAGCCAGACTTCTCCAATAGAGACAGGGCTTGCCTGGCGAAGGCCGGGTGGCCCGGAGCCGGGTACCTCAATTGATACAGCGCCGGTTCAAAGCCGCCGAAATCGTGGATGGTGGCCGGTGTTTCCGCCAGGCCCACCCGAACCCCGGGCGTTATCCAGTGGGGGGACACCACCAGTACAGCCGTTGGCCGGGGCAGAGCCTGCCCCAGCCCGGTGAGAGCCGGGCCTGCGAGGCCCGGCTCCAGTGCAAAGGTGGGGGCGCCGTGGGAGACAAACAGGCTGGGTAATGTCTTCATGTCACACTCCTTTTGGCGCAGGACGTTGCCCGGTCTTACTGTTTGGCCAGCAGGGCGTCTACGGAGGCCCGTCCAGCACCGCTGAAGAGCAGTGACACGGACACGGCCAGCAAGGCAAGGCCGAATTCGTAGCCATTGTTACTCATGAACAGGCCATTGCCGATGTGAACGCTGAAGATGGCGACCAGCATGGCCACGGCCAGCACGGCACTGGCGGGCCGAACCAGCAGGCCGATAATCAGTGCCAGGCCGCCGAAGAATTCCGCGCCACCGGCCAGCAGGGCCATCAGGTAACCCGGGCTCAGGCCGATGGAATCCATCCATTGGCCAGTGCCTTCCAGGCCGTAACCACCAAACCAGCCAAACAGTTTCTGGGCGCCATGGGCCATGAAGATAATACCTACGGGGATGCGCAGGGCGAGCGCGCTCCAGCCAGCGTTGGAGTTGAGCAGTTTGTTGAAGAATGCATTGTTCATGATCGGGTTTCCTTGTTTGGGTGTGAAGATGCGTTTCAGCATGGTGATACTTTACGGATATCAATTTTTGAGATAAACATGTAAATATTGAATTTACTGTTTCATAAACTGGAACAAACGGCCATGGACCGATTACTGGAAATGCAGACTTTCTGCGCCGTCGTGGAGGCCGGCAGCTTTGTCTCTGCCTCAGAGGGCATGGGAGTGTCCAAGGCTGCGGTGTCTCGCTACATCAACGAACTGGAGTCGCGGCTCGGGGTGCGGCTGCTGTACCGCACCACCCGGCGGCTGTCCCTGACGGCGGAAGGCGAGGTGTTCTATGTTCGCTGCCGGGAGCTGCTGGCGGGCGTGGAAGAGGCGGAAGCAGAACTGACCTCACGCAGCAGCGTGGCCAAGGGGGTACTGCGTATCAACGCCCCGGTGAGTTTTGGCATTCACCATCTGGCGCCGCTGTGGGGAGAGTTCCACGCCCGATATCCGGATGTGGAGCTGAACATCGATTTGTCTGACCGCATGGTGGACATCGTTGAGGAAGGTTTCGACCTGGCCATTCGAATCGCCACCCTGAGAAACTCCACCCTGGTGAGCCGACGCATCACCGCCACCCGGCTCATGGTGTGCGCATCTCCGGAGTATCTCCGGGCCAACGGCACGCCATCGCAACCCGAGGACTTGATTCATCACACGGTCATCGCCTACAGCAACCTGGCCACCGGCAACGAATGGCACTTTGAGGGGCCGAACGGCCGGATTAGCATACGGGTACGCCCCTGGATGCACGCCAACAACGGCGAAACCTGCTGCGCAGCCGCCGTGGCCCACCAAGGGATAATCCACCAGCCGAGCTTCCTGGTGCAGGATGACCTGGCCGCTGGCCGGCTGGTGGAACTGATGCCGGATTACCGATCCGCGGAACTGGGCGTGTACGCCGTCTATCCCACCCGCAAGTTTGTGACGCCCAAAGTGAGGGCGCTGGTGGATTTTCTGGTGTCGGCGTTTCCGGCGGTTGTGTAGGCGAGGGTTACTCCCGCCGCCGTTGTGGTTACGCCAGGATCACCAGGTGATTGGGCAGTTCATTGCGCTCGTGAGTGGCCGGAATGTGCTCTTTGAGGAGCTTTCCGCAGGCAGTAATGCAGTCAACAAAGCCCTGCCGGGTCTGGCCCTGGCGCACCTTCGCGGTGAAATCCGCCACGATGCCTTCCCAGACCGAGTTATCCAGGACGTCGGCAATGCCCTGATCCACCAGGATCTCGACATAGCGTTCCGCCTCCGAAACGAAGATCAGCATGCCGGTGGCGCCTTTGGTGTGGTGCAGGTTCTGCTCCAGGAACTGCCTGCGCGCCAGGTTGGAGGCCCGCCAGTAACGCACCTGCCGGGGAATCAGGCGAGTGTTGATGCCGGGCATCCGGAATAACAGGCTGAGCAGTACGAACGTACCCCACTGCACCAGCATCAGCATATCGGCACCGAGCCAGCTGCCGAAGTAATTGACGATCCCCGGTACCAGCAGCGCCAGGATGCCGGCCCAGAGCAGGGGAATATAACTGTAGTTGTCGGCCTGGGCCGTGAGCACGGTGACCAGTTCGGCGTCGGTTTCCCGCTCCACGTCGCTGATGGCAGCGGTAACGGCTTCTTGATCGCTTTTGCTTAGTAAAGTCATGATTCGTTGAATCTCTTTGTCAGGTGATGGGGCAGCGTACTGGGATATCGGTGCGGAACTACCAGCCACCGGAGGCACCGCCCCCGCCGAAGCCGCCGCCACCGCCGCCAAAACCACCGCCGCCGAAGCCGCCGCCACGGCCGCCCATGGCGCCGCCCAGTAAAGCCGCACCCAACAGCGCAGCGCCACCGCGTCCGCCACGGCCACCGCGGCTGCCGATGAAGAACACCATTGCCATCATGATGATGAAGAACAGCGCCACCAGACCGGCCTGGGGTTTTTCCTGGACTGCCTGGGACTGCAGGCCCTGGGGAATCGCCATGGGCTCACCGCCGAGAACCTGGATCATGGCGGCGGCACCATTAACAATACCGGCCTGAAAATTTCCCTGACGGAAAGCCGGAGTCATCAGGCGATTGATGATGACAGAGGATTCAGCATCGGTGAGCCGGCCTTCAAGGCCGTAGCCCACCTCAATGCGCACTTTGCGCTCTTCCTTTGCCACGATCAGCAGAGCGCCGTTGTCCTTGCCCTTCTGGCCGATTCCCCAGTGCCTCCCCAACTGATAGCCATAATCCTCAATCGGAAAGCCTTGCAGGTCCGGTAGCGTAACCACCACAACCTGTTCTGTGCTGGCCTGCTCGTGGGCCTGAAGCATCTGGCTCAGGCGCGCCTCCACATCCGGGGAGAGCATCTCCGCCCGGTCGACCACCCGGCCCGTCAGCTCGGGGAATTCCGGCGTTGACTGGGCCCACCCGGCGGCCGGGAGCCACAGCAGTAACGCCAACATCATACTTTTGCGGGACAGGACAGCCATCAGAATTCCACCGCAGGCGCTTCGTCTGCATTGTCCGTGGTGGCTTCAAAATTGGCGCGGGGCTCCAGATCGCTATACAGGAGGCTGTGCCAGATTTTCCCCGGGAAGGTGCGCAGTTCGGTGTTGTAGCGCGCCACCGCCTGAATGAAATCCCGGCGCGCGACGGCAATACGGTTCTCTGTGCCCTCGAGTTGTGCTTGCAAGGCCAGGAAGTTCTGGTTCGATTTCAGGTCCGGATAACGTTCGGACACTGCCATCAGCCGGCTCAAGGCACTGCTGATCTCACCCTGGACCTGCTGGAACTGCTTCAGCTTCTGGGGATTGTTGAGAATGCTTTCGTCCACCTGAATGGAGGTGGCTTTGGAACGAGCCTCAATCACTGCGGTCAGGGTTTCCTGCTCCTGGGCCGCGAAACCCTTGACGGTTTCCACCAGGTTGGGAATCAGGTCGGCGCGGCGCTGGTACTGGTTTTCCACCTGGGCCCAGGCAGCGGTGACTTTCTCATCGTAGGTGGGGATGTTATTGATCCCGCAGCCGCTGAGTAACAGAACCAGTGCCATCAGCGACGTTAACTGCCAGGCAGTCCGCCGTTGAAATGGTTTGTGAAGGATTCCCATAGTGTTCTGCCCTAGTGGTGGTTGCATGAAAAGAGAGCGATGCCGAGCCTGCCAGTGGCGACACCGGATTACCCTCTAGTTGGGGACGGCGCTACTGTTTTCAAGGTGGCCTGCCGTTCTGTGGGGAGGTTAACGGCTGCTATGGCGAGAGATGCTTTTTTATATCCGCTCGCAATAAAAGCCCGACGAAGACGATTACACTTATCTGTAAGCCTATAAGCGCGGGAGAGCAAGAATGTCATCAACGATCATGGCGGACTATCTGGAGATGGTGCTTCGGCTGCTGGCCGCCCTGGTAGCCGGAGCATTGATCGGTTACGAACGCACCTACCATGGCCGCCCGGCCGGATTTCGCACCCACGCTCTGGTGTGTACGACGTCCAGCCTGCTGATGCTGGTAGCCGTGTACGAGGGGCACTGGATGCAATCCGCGGCAGGCATGATCCAGTTCGATCCCACCCGGATGGCCCAGGGCATCATGACCGGCATCGGCTTCCTGGGTGCCGGGGTCATCATGAAGGATGGGCTCTCTGTGCGGGGGCTCACCACCGCCGCATCCATCTGGATCACAGCCGCCATCGGCATCCTGGCGGGCGTTGGTTTCTACTTTCCACTGGCTATGTCCGTGGTGCTGGCCGTTTTGGTGCTTGCGCTATTTCGTTGGGTGGAAGCGCTGGTGCCCAGCCAGATCCACTACCGCTTCGACATTCGGTTTGAGCGTGGCTCGGAAATGTCTGAGGCCGATCTGCGAACGCTGTTGAGTGAGCATGGCTTTGGTGTGGCAGATATGAGCTACCGGCTGGATCAGGACGGGCGGGTTCTGCGCCACACCATGAGTATTCGCACAACCGCCCGGACCGGCGCCCGGGTGCTGGCCAGTCAGTTGGTGGCGCTGGACTCGGTGCTGGAATTTCGCATCACGCCAACGGGGAGCTGATGTGCTGAATTAACCGTTGCGCTTCTGATCCGCTCCCCGCCGGTTGTCTCTGGCGGTAAACCCCCAGCCGACGGCCGTAAGAAGAATCAACCCGGTAATGATTGGTGAAACCTCTCCAAAGCTGACCACGGCACCAATAACGGACGCCACGGCAGCAACAGCGGACAGTTTCCATGAGTAGCCGCTGGTTCCGGTCTGCTTTTGGGGTACGTCGTTCATAAAATCATCCTCATAAGCCAGCGCCAACAATAACAGTAATTGCCGCATTTTCCTCGCATCGCGGTGGGGTTGTGTCAGAGCATGGTTCTCACGCGCTCACAGGCTTCGTCCGTGGCATCTGTACCGGCCTGCAAGCAGCGTACGATTATCAACTGCGGAATGAGGCCGGCGAGCCGTTCACGCCGGTCACCGGTAAAACTGAAAATTACTAGGGTACCCGTGCCACATCAAACGGCTGCAAGGCCGGCCCGGTTGCAGCGTCTGCGTTTTGGCGCCTCATAACTTCAACTCCCTGTTGTGTCCGGGTTTATCGTAACAACCAACAGGGGAGGCGCACCATCATCCGCGGCGCGCAGCTTCAATGGCCGCTATGTCGATCTTTCCCATCTGCATCATGGCCTCGAACGCGCGCTTGGCGGCAGCGCGGTCTGGGTCGGCGATGGCTTCCGTCAACGCGATGGGCGTGATCTGCCAGGAGAGTCCCCATTTGCACGTCACTGGCATTGCTCAAGCTCACTGCTGATCATCCATTGAACGCCAAAACGATCCGTGACCATCCCGAAACGGTGAGCCCAGAACGTCTGCTCAAACGGCATGATGATCGTTCCCCCTTCCGACAGCTCATCGAAAACCCGAGCCGCCTGCTCTGTATTGTTGTAATCAAGGTGAACCTGGGTACCCTGGGGCGGCTGATAGCAGTCACCTGCCATGTCCGCCCCCATCAACCGACGCCCCCTGAGATTAAGGGAAGAATGTACGATCTGGTCGTGCATCACCGGGGGGACATCAGCCGCCGCTGGCGTTTCTCCATAGGTGATCATGGCTTCCAGGTGGCCGGAGGTGACCTTCGCATAGAACTCCATCGCTTCCCGGCAGTTGCCGCCAAAGGCCACATGTACATTCATTTCCCGGGGTAGCCGCTCCCGGGAACGGTGCTTTTCAAGGGCAGGGCTGGGGTCGAAATCTTCCAGAGTGAAGTAACGGCGCAGCTCCAGGGTGACATTGCCGCCGGCGTCCTCTTGGGGCCACTGCTTCGCCCAGGCAATGGCGTCTTCCAGGGAGTCCACCTCCAGCACGCTGTAGCCGGCCAGCAGTTCGCTGGTCTGCTTGAAGGGCCCATTGATAACGGTGGGTTCACCGTTACGGAATTGAATGCGGCAACCTTCCCGTGTTGGCCGCAAGCCGTCGCCATCGGTAAATACTCCGGCCTGAGTCATCCGCTCATTGTAGTCGGCCATCGCCTGCAGGAGGTCTTCGGAGGGCAATACGCCGTTTTCGGTGTCGGCGTCGGCTTTGCGCATCAGCATGTATTTCATAGTGTCGATCTCCAGTGACTGTTGGTTGTCTTCACTGGTAAGTCGGGCGGGGCTGATGGAGATCGACAGGGTGTGGGAAATATTTAAAAAAGAGCTGAGACTCCCCCTGAGTCCCTGGTCATATTGACGTTCCTTGTCTGATATTCCGTGTCATTGATAACGCCCGCAGGCCTAGCTTGCCATCGCCGCCGAGCATCTTTTCTTCGTTCGCCCAGTTCATTGAGCAACCAGATAACCCGCAGGGCGCGGGTTGGGGGTGTTCCATATAACTTCAGCATTTCCAGCTCCTCCGGTGTAAAAGCACCGGTTGTTTGATGGGTTTCTGATCTAGTCGAACGGGAGCATGGAAAATCGACATCGCATCGAAATTGTTTCTATAGTGGGTTCAGGAACATAAAACCGAGGACTTGGTCACTCACCGATGCCAAAAACACTTCCCCCCTATAACGATGTATCAGAGGTCATCCCGGACGTTCGCGACGGCCTGACTCGGACGGAGCGAATCATCCTCTACGTGCTTCAGGAAACCCAGCGTGAACGGAATGGGCGTAACGTGCCCACGGTGATGTTGTACGGGCGGGTACTGGAGCATGTGAACATCAGTGAAGAAGAGCTGCACGTATACCTGGATCGTTTGGGGGTAAAGGGTGATGGGCGATGAGTGAACAGTGTGCGCTCTCGCCCCGGGTTTCGCTATTCGCGCCAGAACGGTTTGTGGGCCTCCTTCGATAAGCTGCCTATTGGCAAACCGACGTCCTTTTCCACCAAAGACGTGTTCATTTCAGGCAGCGAATTCCTTAGCCGATAACGCCGGCTCCATCGAACTGCGTAGAGCTTGAGGGTATCCCGGATTTGCATGAACATCGACCTGTTCTGGCAACTCTGACCAGGGTTGGTCTGTGTTGTGCAAAATGACTGATTCATGGCTGTGGTTTTCATTTTCATCTTCCTGTAAATATGAACGATGACTACAATGAAACCATTCTCGGCTCGCTTTCCAGGGCCGTCCATGGACATTATATGAACTCGGTGTTCGGAAAATATGAACATAAAACTGGACAGGCTTAAGTCATTCCTTCTGGTCGCGGAAGAGTCCAACCTGACCCGGGCGGCGGCGCGCCGTCACTCGACACCGTCGGCGGTGAGTGAGCACTTGCGCCAGCTTGAGGGCGAGTTCCAGGTTCTGCTGTTTGACCGGAGCAAGCAGGGCATGTCGCTTACCGCAGCCGGAGAACGGTTACTGATGCCGGTTCGTCAGGTGTTCACAGCGGTAGAGGAGGTACGCAACACCGCTCTGTCCATGCGTGTCGGGCCGCAGGCCACCCTTCGCCTTGGCCTGAATTCACCACCGGAATACCTTCGGGTGGATGAAGTCCTGCGCCGGAAAACAACGGCACTGCCTCACCTCAACCTGGAAATGAGAACCCGGTCGTCTGCGCAGATTATTGAGCAGGTGCTTTCCGAGGAGTTGGACCTGGGTTATGTCTACGGCCACTGGAATGACCCCCGGCTCAGGATTGTGCCGGTTAAACCGGTGCGTGTTTCCGTGGTAGGCCCGGCGAACGCAGGCATTGATACACTGCCACGTGACTTTGACTCGCGACGAAGCCTGCCCTGGATCTGGCCCAATCGGGAGTGCCCTTTCTTTGATTTCATGAAGGAGCTACTCGGACCGCAGGCGAGTCTCGCTGAGGCAGCCACCAGTTCCGACGATGAATATTCCACGGTGGTCATGGTTAAAGCCGGGATGGGATATGGGCTCGTCGAGCGGGATTTTGCTTCGCAATCGCAGAATCAGGGCGCGATTCGCCTGTTTGATGAGCCGGAGCTCATAACAGACCTGAGCCTGGTCTGCGGGATACGCAGTTACGAGCGCGCCGAATTGCGGGCGCTGTTTGATCTTATTGTGGATGAGTGGGAGCCTTAACAGCGTTCACTAACCACGGAGGTATCCCGATGCCAGCTAACAGAACCGTTGTGATTACCGGCGCCAATCGTGGCATCGGTCTGGAGCTTGCCCGCCACTATGCCCGCGACAGCTGGACCGTGATCGGCGTTTGCCGACAGGCCTCTGACGAATTAGGGGAGGTCGCCGCCCGGGTGATCGACGGCGTGGATGTCACCACCGACAGCGGCATCCGCAAGCTGACAGCGGCGCTGGAAGGCGAGACCATTGACCTGTTGATCAACAACGCCGGCCTGCTTCAGGACGAAAAGCTGGGCAGCATTGACTTCGATTCCATCCGCACCCAGATGGAGATCAACGCATACGCGCCGTTGCGGGTGGCGGAAGCGCTGGCCCCGCGGATTCCCTCAGGTGGCAGGATTGCCAACATCACCAGCCGCATGGGCTCCATCGCCGATAACGACTCCGGCGGCCGCTATGGCTACCGTGCGTCCAAGGCGGCATTGAACGCCTTTGGCAAATCCCTGGCGATGGATTTGAAGCCAAGGGGGATCGCCGTGGCCCAACTGCATCCCGGTTACGTGAAGACTCGAATGGTGAATTTCGGCGGACTGATTACCCCGGAGGAATCCGCCAAAGGCCTGGTGGCTCGCATTGAGGGCCTGAACCTGGAGAACACCGGCTCCTTCTGGCACAGCAACGGGGAGGAGCTGCCCTGGTGATTCGCGATGGCGATGCGGCAGATCATTCCTGGCGTTCGGGCGAAGAGGGTGACTTCCGGGCAACAAGAAAAACCGACGCCTTATCCGGCTGCCACTCATGGTCGAGGCTGAAGCCGGCGCTGGTCAGCGTCGACACCAGTGACTGCCGGGTAAAGCGCTTCACGAACGGCGCCAGCCCCACCGCCTGCAGAGCCGGAATCAACAGCCGCCAGAGAACCATCAGATTGCCCACCAGTGCAGTGCTGGACACAAACACACCACCGGGCTTCAGTAGCCGGTGAACATGGGCAATCGTGGCCTCCGCATCCTCCAGAAGATGCAGGATATTGAGCCCCAGCACCGCATCAAAGCGTTCCGCCTCCAGCTCAAGGCTCTCCAGCGTACCCTGCTGAAAGTGTACGTTCTCAACGCCGGCATCGCGGGCTTTCTCTTCGGCGATCTCCAGCATCTTGCCGGAGAGGTCGGTCGCAAGAATCTCCTTTACATAGGGTGCATGAGTAATGGCGGTGCTGCCGGTACCGCAGCCGAACTCCAGTACGGACCAGTCTGGCTGAAAATACGACCGGGTGATGGCCAGCTTCTTCTGATAGGTTGCTTCGTCCCGCACAGGGCTTTTGGCATAGCGGCGTGCGCTCTTGTCCCAGAACTCTTTTGAGTTTTTCATCGGGTAGCCATCATCCGCCTTCCCGGAAGCGCCGGATAAAGGCTTCGGATTCCGCGATCGACTGTTCCATATTACGAATCAGCGCATCCACGTCCTGGCGGATACCCACCAGCTCGTTCTCCAGAGAGCCTATCGCCTGGGCGTTCAGATTGTGCTTGAGGTACAGCACCTGATCCTGAAACGCCTGCAGAACCGGCTCCATGCGATCTTCGGCCTGGTGCATACGGTTGATCAGTTGGCTGTATTGGGCGCGGGTTTCGTCAAGCTGCTGCTCGCTGGTACGTCGGAGAGAGGCGCTTTCGTATAGATCAAGTTCATCTTCCCATTCATCGAACAGGTCCTCGGCAACCTCTTCCACTTCGTCGATACGTTCGCGGACTTTTTCCGCGCTGGACAGGCTTTCTTCATAGGCCTCGCTGATCTCGGCGTACCGGTCCTTGAGTTCGGTATCCGGCGTGTCCACCACGCTCTGGAAGCGTTCCAGGGATGAGCGGAAGGTTTCCTGGGCGTCGTTCTGGCTGTCCCGCGCGTCTTCCACCCGGTCTACCAGGATGTCGCGCTTTTCATACCCGAACTTTTCCATGGTTTTGTAGTACACCGTGGAACACCCGCCCAGTAGTGCGACGCTGAATAGCATCAGCCACAGCCGCCGGGCACCGGATAGCGTTGTGGGACTGGCAGTGACAGGATTGGACATAACGAATTTCTCCGGTTGGGGCGTTGGTGAGGGTGCTAAACGTGAAGCATGGCGGTAGATTCTACCCCGGCTTCACTTCGGTCCAAAGCGAAGCATCCGCATTGAATTGAGTCATACAATAGGCTTCTATATCAACGGTGCAGGAGGCCTTCAATGCCCATAGTGTGCGTCATTCGCTATCAGATAGACCCATTCCAGAAAGAGCACTTCAAAGTGTACGCCGAAAACTGGGGTGAAATCATTCCGCGCTGTGGCGGTAACCTGATCGGCTACTTCCTGCCCTCGGAAGGAACCAACGACATTGCCTGGGGCCTTATCGGGTTTGATTCTCTTGCAAGCTATGAGGCGTATCGGCATCGCCTGAAGGCGGATGAGGCCGGAAAACGGAACTTTGCGCTCGCTGAATCCCGGCGCTTTATACTACGAGAGGAGCGCAGCTTTGTGGAAGCCGTCGAAGGTACCTTGAATGCACCTTCAACACTTTGTCGCTCTAACTCTGAGAGGGAGATTTAACATGTTGGCAGTGATATTTGAGTTGGAACCACGCTCGGGGAAAACCGCCGATTATCTCGATCAAGCAGCCGCATTGGCGCCGCTGTTAGGGCAGATAGACGGTTTCATATCCATTGAGCGCTTTGAAAGCCTTACGCACCCTGGCCGGATACTTTCCCTGTCGTTCTGGCGGGATGAAGCTGCCATTGCGCAATGGCGGAACATGGAGGCTCATCGTCACGCCCAGGCAAAAGGGCGGAGTGAGATCTTTTCCGACTATCGATTGAGAGTGGCGCACGTTATGCGGGATTATGGGCTTTCTGACCGATCAGAAGCGCCCAACGATTCAAAGGCTCATCATAACCTGTGAACACAAACGAGATTGCCCGGATAGCGTCCCTCGTGGGAGTGCCCGCCCGCACGACCATGTTGCTGGCGCTGATGGATGGCCGGGCTTATACCGCGCATGAGCTGGCGAGAATTGGAGGGGTTGCTCCCCAGACCGCCAGCGGTCATCTGTCTTTGCTGGTCGAGGCGGGGTTATTGGTTTTGCTGAAACAGGGTCGACATCGCTATCACCGGCTGTCGTCAAAAGAAGTGGCGACAATGCTGGAGGGCATCATGCAGGTTGCCGCCTTAGGCCGGAAACCGCCCAGGGTTGAGACAGGCCCTCGCGATCCCGGCATGAGACGGGCAAGGCTGTGTTACGACCATCTTGGTGGTCGCCTGGGTGTAGTCATTGCAGACTACTTGATGGCCGAGCAAGCCATTGTGCTCGAACCGGATGGGGGGACTCTTACAG
Organism: uncultured Marinobacter sp.; assembly: GCF_946886895.1. The sequence goes on from NZ_CAMPJO010000002.1 coordinate 363,606, forward strand.
GCCAGCTCCAGGCCGCATTGGCGCCGATTGATTTGTCGTTCGACCAAGCCGAATCTATAAATTCCGTGCCGTTGTGTCGCCCATGCCTTGACTGGAGTGAGCGACGGTTTCACATAGCGGGCCCCTTGGGGCAGCGCATTTGCAACCACCTGCTCGACAATGACTATTTGCGACGGCGTGAGGCAGGTCGGGAATTAAAAGTCACTGCGAAGGGCGCCAAAGCCTTGTGCCACTGGCTGGGCGCGAAGCGCTGGAGTGAGGTGTGATCGAAGCGTTGCGATCCTCATGGGAGGCCGGGCTGATGCCTAGCTGTGAGGTAACCGAATGACCAAACGCCTGGCTACCTTCCAGGGCAAACAGAACCGGCTTGCTGTTCATACCATTTCCTTGTGGGTATTGTTCGCTGCTGCGGCTCAGTAAGCCGCATCCTCCACGTAGAAGTCCTTGGCGTTGTCCTCGGTGATCAGTTCGGCACCCAGTACGATGCGGGCTGGCACGTGGTGGTACATATCGCCAAGAGTATTGCCTCTTACACCAGTGTTGGCCAGGGCAATGGCCGACGCCACCATGGACGGCGGATAGGTGACCGTGGCTTTCACCACCGGGTGGTCGTCCTTGATCATGCCGATAACGTCCTTGGAGCCGCCACCGCCGACCACCAGCTTGATGTCGTCACGGCCGGCTTCCTCGATGGCCTGCATAACGGCCTTGAGCACATCGTCGTCACCGGCCCAGACTGCATCCACGTCACGATGCTTGCGCAGCAGGTTCTCCATCACGCGCAGGGCTTTCTGCGGCGACCAGTCCGATGGCTGTGAATCGAGGATCTTGATATCCGGGTGTTTCGCCATGACTTCGTTAAAGGCGTTGACGCGCTGGGCGTTGATGGGGATCGGCATGCCTTCGATGACGATCACGTTGCCGCTGCCATCCATCTGCTCGGCCATGTACTTGGCCGCTTCGCGGCCCATGCCCGCATTATCGCCGGCAATGAACACGTCCTGCGCCGGGGTTTCCAGTTCGCGGTCGACCACCACGGTGTAGATGCCGCTGTCGTAGGCCTCGGAAATAACCTGCTGCAGGGTCGCCGGGTTGTGGGGCAGGATGACCAGCGCATCGATTTGCTTGACCATCAGGTCTTCCACATCGGCCACTTGCCTGGTGCCGGAGTTGGCGGCCACGACGAAGAATTCTGTATCCGGGTATTTCTTGCCCAGGTCGTCAGCGGCCTTCTGGGCCCACCAGAGTAGCCCGGCGGTCCAGCCGTGATCGGCGGCCGGCACGCTGACGCCGATACGGTAGTCCGCATGGCTGGCGGTAAACGGCGCCAGTATCAGTGCCCCGACCAGCAGGGTGCCCTTGATCAGTCGTTTGAGTCCCATAGTGATGATCCCTTCGGTTTTGTTGTTGTAAGCCGGCACCAGCGTGCCGGGCGATTGGATGGCTTGCGCCATGGTTTACCTGTTGTCGCCAGCGCTGCGGTGTATTGCGCTAACGGTCTTGTTTGTATTGCATCAGCACCGCCACCAGGATGACGCCGCCTTTCACCAGCCCTTGCAGATAAGGGGAGATGCCCAGCATGTTGAGCATGTTGTTGATCACGCCCAGAATCAGCGCGCCCAGTACCGTGCCCCAGATCGAGCCGCGCCCGCCGGCCAGGGCCGTACCGCCGATGACCACCGCCGCAATCGCATCAAGCTCGTAGAAGACCCCGGCATCGCTGGGGCTGATGGAGTTGAGTCGAGAAGCCAGCATGATTGATGAGACCCCCACGCAGGCGCCGGCAATCACGAACGTAACAAGGATGATCCGCTGCACCCGGATGCCCGAATAGCGCGCTACCTGGGCGCTGGAGCCCACGGCACACAGGTGCCGCCCGAAGGGCGTATGCGCCAGCAGGATATGGGCGAGCACGGCAATGATCAGGAAGGTCCAGACCGGGATGGGTAGCCCCAGCGCGTATCCGCCACCAATTTCCGGAAACAGGGCGTTGGTCGAGACCATCTCGCCGGCCTCGGAGAAATACAGGGCCAGCGAACGGTAGATCGACATGGTCGCCAGGGTGGCGATGAAGGGCGTGATCCGGCCCCAGGTCACCAGTGCCCCGTTAATGAGTCCGAACAGCGCACCGCTCAGCACCGCCATGGACAGGCCGATGATGATCCCCTGCACCGGGTCGGCGAACTGGTTGATGGTATGCACCAGTACCACCCCCACCAGGGCCACCATTGAGCCCACCGACAGGTCGATGCCCGAGCCGATAATCACGAAGGTAACGCCAATGGCGATGATGCCGGTGTAGGACACCTGGCGGGCAATGTTGGTGAGGTTGCGCAGGTCGAGGAAATATTCGCTGGCGAGGGATGAGATCACCAGCAGCACGGTCAGTGCAATCAGCGGCGCCAGGATGCTGAAATCGAACCCGCTGTTGCGCAGGCGATCGGAGAGCCGGGCGCCAGCAAGTCTGGCCTGGTTCATGGTGTTATTCCTTGTTGTTCTGTCGATCCGGTGGCGTTTTCCCGCGCGCCGGCCGCGTAAAGCATGATGTCTTCTTCGTTGATCTGGTCACCGCTCAGCCGGGCGGCGATGCGCCCTTCACGGACCACCAGCACCGGGTCGCACAGGCCGATGATTTCCTCCAGTTCCGAGGAAATCACGATCACCGCCTTGCCCTGTTCGGCCAGGCCGCGGATCAGGTAATAGATCTCGCGCTTGGTGTTGACGTCGATGCCACGGGTGGGTTCGTCCAGGATGAGAATGTCCGGGTCGATATCCAGCAGCTTGGCCAGGTAGACCTTCTGCTGGTTACCGCCGCTGAGCAGGCCCGCAGGGGTTTCCAGGCTGGCGGCCTTGATGGCCAGTTTCGACTGGAAATCCTGGGCCTGGCGACGCTCTTTGGAGCGGTTGATCAAGCCGGAGGTGTACTTTTTGAGGCTGAGCAGGGTGATGTTCTCGGTCAGGCTGAAATTCATCACCAGGCCCTTGCCCTGCCGGTCTTCCGACAGGTAGGCCAGGCCTGCCGCGTGGGCATTGTTGGGCGAGCGAATCACCGGTTCCTTGCCGTTGATGACGAGCTTTTCCCTGGTGTGGCGGCGCAGGCCCATCAAGGCTTCGGCGATTTCGGTGCGGCCCGAGCCCACCAATCCGGACAGGCCCAGGACCTGCCCATGCTGCAGGGTCAGGCTCACATCCCGAACCAGGCCCGGAATGTTCAGGTTCTTCAGCTCCAGGGCCACGGAGGTGGGGTGGTCCTGTTTCTCGGGAAAGGTCTGGGACAACTCCCGCCCGACCATCTTACGGGCCATGTCGTCCTCGGACACGTCGGCCACATCGCACAGCTCTATCTGCTCGCCGTCCCGCAGGATCAGCAGGCGCTGGCAGAGGCTTTTCACCTCCTTGAGCTTGTGGGAGATGAACAGTACGGCCACGCCTCGTGCCTGCATGGCGCGCACCACATCGAACAGCACGGTGACTTCGCGGTCCGTGAGCACGGTGGTGGGCTCGTCCAGGATCACGACCCGAGCGTCGTTCACCAGCACCCGGGCCACTTCCACCATCTGCTTCTCCGCCACGCTGAGTTCGCCGATGGTGGCGTTGGGATTGAGGTTAACCTTGAGGTCGTCCAGTACCCGCGCGGTTTCTGCACGCATGGCGGCCTTGTCGAGCAGCCCCTTGCGCCGGCGCTCCTGCCCCAGGAAAACGTTCTCGTAGACCTTGAGTGTCGGCACTAGGTTGAATTCCTGGGGGATCATGGCGATGCCTTTGTGGCGCGACAGGATCGGGTCCAACTGATGGAAAGTCTCGCCCTGGATCTCGATCGTTCCGCTGGTCGGCGTATAGACACCGCTGATGAGCTTGAGCAGGGTGGACTTGCCTGCGCCGTTCTCGCCCAGGATGCCGAGCACCTCGCCGGGCTGGATGTCCAGGTTGATGCCCTTGAGCACGCTGACCGGCCCAAACGACTTGCACAGGTCGCGGGTGCGAATAATCGGGTCAGTCATCGCGACGTCTCCCTGCGCGGCGTTCCTTGCCCACCGGTGGCGGTACGGTAGCCCAGGCACCGTCGGCCTGGCTTGAGCGCAGCACCGCACTGATGAAGTGCAGGCCATCAACGCCGGTGTGGGCGTCGGGGAGCCATGTTGCGGGGTCACCGTTCAGGGCATCGGCCAACGCCTGGTACAGATTGGCGAACGCCTCGATATAGCCTTCCGGGTGCCCGCCCGGAATTCGCACACTACGATTGATGTCGTCGTCCAGCCAGTCGTCGCGCCGGGTGATACGCTGGCGCGGCGCATTGAGCGGGGCAAACCAGAGTTCGTTGGGTTGCTCCTGGGCCCATTCCAGCGACGCGCGTTCACCGACTACCCGAATGCGCAGGCCGTTCTCGAAGCCCGGGGCGCATTGGCTGGCCCAGAGCATGCCCTTGGCGCCGGAGGTATAGCGCAACAGTGCCTGGACGTTGTCGTCCAGTTGGCGGCCTTCGACCATCACGCTCAGATCCGCGCTGACCGCATCCAGAGTCAGGCCGGAAATAAACGCCGAGAGCTGGTAGGCGTGGGTGCCGATATCGCCCAGGCAGCCCGCCGCGCCGGCCCGCTTGGGATCGAGCCGCCAGTCCGCCTGCTTGTTGTCCGGGCCCGGCGCTTCGGCCAGCCATTCCTGCACGTATTCCACGTTGACCATGCGCACCTGGCCCAGGTCGCCACGTTTGACCATCGTCCGGGCGTGCTGGACCAGCGGGTAACCCACGTAAGGATGGGTAAGCAGGAGTTGGACCTGTTTCTGTTCCGCCCGCTTGGCCAGGGCCTCTGCCTCGTCAGCCGTCAGGGTCATCGGCTTTTCACAGATCACATGCAGGCCTGCCTCCAGGCAGGCTTTCGCCGCCTCGAAGTGCAGGTGATTGGGGGTGACGATGGCGACGGCCTGAACGCCATCCTCGCGGCCGGATTCACCGGCAATCAATGCCGGAACATCGTCGTAGCAGCGGCCTGGATTGACCCGGAGTTCCTCGGCTGAAGCCCGGTTGACCTCGGGTCTAGCGCTGAACACGCCGGCGACCAGCTCGTAGCGATCGTCCAGCCGGGCGGCGTGGCGGTGTACGGCGCCGATAAAGGCACCCTGGCCGCCGCCGATCATACCCAGCCGGATACGGTTAGGGATTGTCATAACGTCACCATCCTCAGTCTTTCAGGCCCAGCAACCGGCGATTGCCGGCCTCGTCCACACCGGCGTCGGCAAAATCATCGAAGGCACGATCGGTGACGCGAATGATGTGTTCATCCACAAAACGTGCGCCTTCGGCCGCGCCCTGCTCGGGATGCTTCAGGGCGCACTCCCACTCGATCACCGCCCAGCCGTCGAAGTCGTACTGTGCCAGCCGGGAGAAGATGCCCTTGAAGTCCACCTGCCCGTCGCCGAGGGAGCGGAAGCGGCCGGCGCGGTCGATCCAGGATTCGTAACCGCCGTACACGCCCTGCAGGGCCGTCGGGTTAAATTCCGCGTCCTTGACGTGGAACATGCGGATGCGATCGTGGAAGTGGTCGATAAACGCCAGGTAGTCGAGCTGCTGCAGCAGGAAATGGGACGGGTCGAACAGGATGCAGCAACGGGGATGCTGGTTGGTGGCCTTGAGGAAACGCTCGAACGTAGCACCATCGTGCAGATCTTCGCCGGGATGGATCTCGTAGCAGAGATCGATGCCGGCCTCGTCATACACGTCGAGAATCGGCAGCCAGCGCTGGGCCAGCTCCTCAAAGCCGGCTTCCACCAGGCCCGGCGGCCGCTGCGGCCAGGGATAGAGGAAAGGCCAGAGCAGAGCACCGGAGAAAGTGGCGACCGCCTTGAGCCCGAGATTGCGGCTGGCTTTGGCCGCCAGCGTAATCTGCTCAACGGCCCAGGCCTGGCGGGCCTCCGGGTTACCGTGAAGGTGTGCCGGCGCAAACCCGTCAAACAGAGTGTCATAGACCGGATGAACGGCGACCAGTTGGCCCTGGAGATGGGTCGAGAGTTCGGTAATCACCAGCCCGTGTTCGCCCAGCATCTCCTGGATCGACCGGCAATACGCCAGATCTTCGGCGGCGCGCTTGAGGTCGAACAGCCGCTCGTCCCAGGTGGGGATCTGCACGCCCTTGAAACCGAGTTCCGAGGCCCACCGGGCCAGCGTCGGCAGTGAATCGAAAGGCGCTTCGTCGCTGACGTACTGTGCCAGGAAGAGACCTGGCCCCTGCATGGTTTTCATGGGAATTCGCCTTGCTGTTGTCGATTGTATTTGTTGTTTGTAATCGATTACATTCCAGCAGACTGAAAATCGTTAGTCAACCTATCCGATTAGAACTTTTATCGGTCATATTTGGGGAATAATCAGCCTCCGGGGAATGACAGGCATGGTCTTGATGTCGTGTTATGTAATCGATTGCACTATGATGGGCAAACGTGCTGAGGTTAGCGCGGGGTTGAAGACAGGGAGACTCGGGGCTCGTGAAGACTGTGGTAACATCGCGCCATTCGCACAGGAAAAGCCATTTCATGCCGACGATAAAAGACGTTGCGAGGGCGGCGAATTGCTCCACTGCCACCGTATCCCGCGCGCTCGCCAGCCCCGAAAAAGTCTCCGATGTCACCCGTCAGCGGGTGGCCCAGGCCGTGGCCGAAGTGGGCTACTCGCTGAACGCCGCCGCCCGTAACCTGCGGCGCAGTGAGTCGCGCACCATCGTGGTGATTTTGCCGGATATCGCCAACCCCTTCTTCTCTGAAGTCATCAGCGGGCTTGAGGCGGCCGCCCACCAGGCCGGCTATCAGGTGCTGCTGGGCGACGCAGGGCACAACCCCGAGCGTGTGAAATCGTATTTCAACCTCGTGCCCTCAAACCAGGCGGACGGCATCATCCTGCTAACCACGGAGGTGCCCCTGGCACTGGTCAAGGAGCGCCAGGCGGGCTCCGGCTTTCCGCTGGTGGTGGCCTGCGAGTACTTCGATAACCTGTCCCTGCCGACCATCCATATCGACAACGAACAAGCGGCCCATAAGGCGACCGAATACCTGATCTCCCTGGGGCACCGGGCCATTGCAACCATCTCCGGCCCGGGCCGGAACCCGATCTGCAAGGACCGGCTGGCGGGTTATCAGCGCGGGCTGGCGGGTGCCGGCATCCAGGTTCAACCGGACTGGATGCTGGAGGGCGATTTCAGTTTCCATTCCGGCTACGAGCGCGGGCGCATTCTGCTACAGCGGGAAAGCCCGCGCCCAACGGCGATCTTCTGCCAGAACGATGAAATGGCCATAGGCGTGCTGAAAGCCGCGCGGGACCTGAACATTTCCGTGCCCGAACAGCTCTCGGTGATTGGCTTCGACGATATCGGCTTCAGCCAGTACTGCGAGCCGGAACTGACGACCGTACACCAGCCGCGCCAGGCCATCGGCCGCACCGCCATGCGTCTGCTACTGGATATGCTCAAGGACCGCGACGTGCCGTTTGACCAGACCCTGAAAACCCAGCTTATTGTGCGTGGCAGCACGGGTAGGGCGCCGGAGTAGGGGGTTAAATACCGTATTCGAGCGCCAGATCCATGTCGGCATGCTCAAAGGCGGTTTCCATGTATGTTTGTTGGGCAGCAGGAATACCAAATTTCCCGGCCAGGTCGCGCCATTGAGACACAGCTTGCGCTATCTCGTTGCTCATCTGCCTGGCGTCATCTTCATCTATGCCATAGTACCCTGCCGTTTCAATCGCCAGTTGAAGGCTGGCCGTGCGATCACCGTGCTCGTCGACGGCAACTGAAAGGACTCGGGGCCCGATGTCCGCCGGTACCGGGTTCATGTCATAAGCGGGAGAGAGTCTCCAGCCCCCCACGCTGTGCAAGAAACCATGGTTCCGAAGGTGGTCATCGGTGTTCGATACGAGAATATTGAATGCCAGGCGGCGCCACAGCTCTCTGAGATCATCGTCTGGGCGTTCCCCATACTGAGAAATTCCTTCAACGATATCGAGGTAGCTCCGATCTTCTCCGTCAGAAGCCCCTACCATCGTCAAGGCGCTGATGAAGGGTACCCGGTCTTCACCGTTGCGGTCGAAACGCTCCAACAGGAGGATGGCCTTTCCTCCCTCTTCAACGAGGCGATTATTCGGTACCTGTATACCAGCATTTTTGGCAAGCGCCAGCATTAAGGCTTCCCACCGAATGACAGGATAAGCATCATTCTCACGTTCAAACTTGGCGACCATTGTCCGACCATCAGGTTCCCGCACCACGGCCTTCGGGCGAGCGCCACCTAGCGAGGAGCCTGGCGCAAACACGAGCGCCAGATCCTCATCCGTCTCCTGGTGAGCGTCAACACGTGCAACCGCGCTCTGCAATTTCCGCAACTCAATCAGAGGAGGTACCGGTGCGGAGCCATCTGCCAGATACGGGCCGAGAGTTTTATCACCTTGTTTTTTGCACAGGCGTAGCGCACCCATACGGACACTGTCATGGATTCCGAGAAGGAAATCGGTCTCGAACAGCTGCCGGTTGTGGCGTTTTTCCTTTTCGGCCTGACGCTTCTCTTGGCGCACGACGAGGTAACGCCCCCAGCGGTCCGGTGCAGAGTCACTGAAGGCATTGAATATGGGTTTGTCGTGCGGGAATTGAGGGCCCGGGGATAGCGGGAGCTCAGGCTCAAGAGCAAAACGTCTGGGATGACGGAGCCACTCTTTTGAATATTCAAAGGACGTGCGCTCTCGTCCACGAGCGATAATGAGTCGCATGGTGCCGACCTGCGTTGCCGATCCCTCGCCAGGAAGTTCGATGAAGACTTCGATGTCGCTCATTTCAGTGTTCCTTTTGATCGCCTCTTAATTCCTGACGCGCTGTGGCAGCCGTTCCTCCTCTAACATTTGGCCTATTTCATCGTTTTCAGTCGCGGCGAGATCGGACAGGCCGTCAAGCATCTGTAAAACGAAAAGTGCTTGAGCGAGGTGTCCTAACTGCACGGTAGGGTCGCCATTTTCAATTTTTCTAAGAGTGGGCGCGCTGACCCCCATGCGCTCAGCCATAGTGGCGGCTTTTATTGGCCGTCGCTTTCTGGCCATCCGTAAATCAGCACCGAGTTTTTTCAGCGCTTTTTGCACGGGGATCGGGTATCGGCGTTTCATATTAGTGCAACTATGGTTTCTCTTAAATGGTGGTAAAAGAAATTATGGTTGCTCTTGACTCCATTTTCAAGGTGTCGGCACTATCGGGATCAGATTTATGTCTTTATTGAAATTAAAGTTTCATTTAATGACTTTAGGAGAAATTATAAATTCATTAAAGTTGATGCCGCTGCCGATAAGCCTGCGGTGTCGAACCCGTCCAGCGAATAAAACTACGGGTAAACGCACTGTGCTCCGAGTAGCCCAATAGCAACGCGATATCCACCAACCCCAGCCGGGTCTCGCGCAGATAGCGTTCAGCAATTTCCTGCCGTACGGCAGCCACCTCTTTCAGAAAACTGGTGCCGGCCGCCGTCAATTGGCGTTGCAGAGTACGCACGGACAAGCCCATGCCTTCTGCAACCGAAGCAATCTCCGGGCTGGTCTCAGGCAACTGGCGTCCAATGCGACGACGCACGTCATCAATCAACGGGGACTGGACAGGCAAGCGTGCCAGAAGGGCGTCCGCCTGTTCTTCCAGCATGGCGAGCATGGCTGGATCTGCCGTCTGAAGAGGCTCCAACAGGGTCTGTGCATCCAGACGTATCACCGTATCCACCTGCTCAAACTCGACCGGGCAGCCGAAAAACTCCGTGTATTCACGGAGAACGGCGGGTGTTGGGTTGATAAAGGAAACATAGGTCGGCGAGAACCCCGGCCGCGTCAGCCCCCGACACAAGTGCACCAACGCCGTTATCGCGGTTTCATCCACCAACGGCCCCGGCCGGCCGTGCTCCGCATCCCATACAAGCTCTACGCCAGCGCCGTTTGCCCTTATTGCCATCGGGGTTACGTCGTAAACCAGCCGTTGATAACGGTTCAGGCGATTCAACGCGTCCCCCAGATTCTGCGAGGCCATGATCACGTAACCCAGCACACCAACGTGGCGCAGGCTCAGGGTCTGTCCCAGATGGAGCCCAAGCAATGAGTCATTCAGGTGGCCCGCTGCGCATTCCAGCAGCGCACGCCAGTCATCAATCGGTAAGTCGGCATTCAAGGCAGTGTCTGTCGGTGGCCTGGATTGTGGCAGCAATGCATCACTATTCAGCCCCTTTGCGTCCAGGTACTCGTACAGAGCAAGGGCGAAGCTGGCCGGTATACGGCGTCGATGGGGAACACTCATTGGCATCTCGATGTCAGGCAACCGCTTTGGCGTAAAGTGTTAAATCGATGGCAGTCCATGTCAAGCAACCCGCTCACCATTTAGCCAAAGTAGGCCTACAACAACTGGATTCCGAGGATTGAAACATGCAGCTATTGGTTACCGGCGCAGCCAACGGTATCGGTGCCAGCGTTACGGAGCTGGCCACCAAGAAAGGACACCAGGTTATCGCGACGGATATGGATATTAAGGCGCTGAAACAACGCTGGGAAAACCAGCCGTCTGTGCGCTGCGAAGCCCTGGATGTGCGCAACGACGCACAGTGGCAAAGCCTGGTCCGCAAGCTTGAGGGCGAAGGCCAGACCATCGACGTGCTGGCCAATGTGGCGGGCGTTTTGCGAAGCGGGCGCACGGGCAACCTCAAGGGTGAGGACATTCGCCTGATGCTGGACGTGAATGTACAGGGTGCCATTCTGGGCGCCAACGCCGTTGCCGCACACATGATCGCCCAAGGTATCAAAGGCCACATTATCAACGTCGGCTCGATCGCCTCTCTGTATGCTACACCGGGCAATACCATCTACGCGGCCAGCAAGTTTGCGGTGCGGGGGTTCAGCATTGCCGCCGCCGGCGACCTTCGCCCCCATGGCATTGCCGTCTCCCTGGTGGGCCCTGGCCCGGTCAAAACCGGCATGCTGGAACAACAACGGGGCGATGAAGATGCCGCACTGACCTTTGCCGGGCAACGAGCCCTCACAACACAAGAGGTGGCTGAAGCGATCCTTGGCCCGGTACTGGCGAAACGCCCACTGGAGTGCTTCTTACCCTGGCATGAAGGCATCGTCGGTAAGGTTTGCAACGTGATGCCAGGCTTCTTTTTGCACATGACCCAACGCGCCTTTAACCGCGGCCGCAAAAATTTCAGTTCCGACCGCTTCTGAAGAACGCAGGGAGAAAAACCGATGACCACGTTCAGGCAAATTACCGATTTCGACCAGTCACGTGATGCTCACGGCCAGCAGGCCAGGGTGGAAGACACACGCGCTGCGGCGGATACGTTCCGTGCCGCCATGCTGGCCGGGCCCAAGGTTCGCTACTTTCGCTCTTTTGATCTGATCAAGCTGCCTTACCCGTCCCGTTTCGGCCTGCGCAATGCCTTTTCCCGGGAAAAATGGGTGGAATTCATGCACATTCAGAACCGCCTGTTTGTGGTGCAGTTCGACACCCTCGACGGCGTAAAGACCCTGCTGGTCTCACCCTCCGACCACGAAAGAGGTGGAGAAACCCCGTTCTTCCGGCGCTTGCAGGACAAGAATCCGGACTTTCTCACCAAGCTGATCACACAGCGGCAAAGCACCGTTCCGGAGATCATCGCCAGCATCGGCCTGAAGCCGGAAGACATCGACTACATCACCTACGACCACCTGCACACCCAGGACCTGCGCCGCTGGTTCGGCACCAGTACCGAGCCCGCCGTTTTCCCCAATGCCAAGCTGCTGGTGCACTGGCGGGAATGGGCATCCACCCAGGATCTGAACCCCTACCAGGCGGACTGGTACTGCCCCAACGGCATCGCCGGCATTGCCGACAGCAAAGTGATCCAGTTTGACGGCTCCATCATGCTGGGCGACGGCGTGGCGCTGGTGCACACGCCCGGCCATACCGAAGGCAACCATTCCATCGTGGTCCATACCGACGAAGGGCTCTGGGTGACCAGTGAAAACGGAGTGAGCGTAGACGCCTACGCGCCGCATTTGTCCAGTGCCAGCGGCGTGGCTGATTACGCCAAAGCACTTGGCGCGGAAGTCATCATAAACGGCAACACCCTGGAAAACTCCATCGACCAGTACATCTCCATGGTGCAGGAAAAAACCATTGCCGGCCCCTCGCAAAGGGATTCACGATTCCCGAACATGTTTCCTTCATCGGAAATGACGCCTTTCTGGGCCTTCCCCGGAACCAGACCGGCGTTCTATGTGGGTGAGGCGCATCATGGGGAGATATGTGTACAAGTTAGGGGCACAGACGAGCGGCCTTGATCCTGATGGGTGTCCCGGTTTTCTGTCTTCGTTGATGCCGAAGCCAGACCTACTCGCCGCGCGCGGCCTCCGCCTCGCGGATCGCGGGGCAGTAGTCCATCGGGCGGAGCTCGATGCCCCAGCCCAGCTCCTCGCCCATGCGCGCTGCCGGATGCAGCGACGCGAGCCTCACCGCTGCGTCGAAGTCCGGCGCTTCGATGATCACCACGCCGCCCACAACCTCCTTGGTTTCCACGAACGGCCCCTCGGTGACCGTCAGTTTGCCGTTCTTGAGGCGCATCGACTTTGAATCCCAGCTCAGGCTCCCGCCCCACGTGACCTCGCCCGCCGCTTGCATCTCGGCGTCGAAGCCCTTGCACCTCTCCCCAACCTCGGCCAGCTCGGCTTTGCTCATCTGGTTGAATTTTTCTTCGTTTCCGTAGGCCAACAGCAGGTATTTCATGGCGTTTCTCCCGATCGTTGTTTCATCAAAAACCTTTGATAGGCTCATCGGATAGTCGATTGGGCATCACGGTTTTCGACAGTCGTGCGATTTTTTTCGATGCGGTAAGAAAATAAACCTGTCTCGATTTTCTGCAGCACCCGGATGGATCTGACCTGATTTATTACCCTGAAGATCCCGAGGATTCAACGCCTGAGCATAGTTGGCGATGCCAGACATGTTTCAACTCTGCTGCATGGTCGATGCGAACGCAGCAGCACCAAATAACGCGCCACCGCCCAACTTGTTCAGCCGTTTTCGGGCCTGGAAGCTTTGAATCCTGTAACGCACAACCCCTGCGAAGAGCGCAAACGATGTGATGGTTATGGCGACCACACCGAGGAACGTCACCATCAAGATCAGCAGCTGCGGCATCGCCGCGACGTTGGGATTAACGAACTGGGGGAGGAAGGCCACGAAAAAGACGATATCTTTTGGGTTCAGAGCGGTCACCAGAAACGAGGACTTGAACAGATTCACCTTTGAAATATCCGGCACGGAGATCGGCGACAAACCATGCTCAGGCACTTCTCGCCATGTCTTGATGCCAAGGTAGACCAGGTAGCCAACACCGAACCATTTAAGAATCAGGAACAGCGTCGCGGACGTTGCCAGAACGGCACCCAGCCCGATCAACGACAACGTCATCGCCACAAAATCTCCGAGCAACACACCGGAAACCAATGGCATAACCGATTTTTTGCCGTGGCTGATGGCCTGGCCAAGCACCAAAATCACGGTTGGCCCGGGAATGATCGCAAAGATAAAAACGACAGATACAAAGGTCACCCATATTTCGAGAGTCATAACGTATCCTTGGGTTTCTAGCGGCACAGAGACCGAACCCGCCTCAATGGGACCTCTTCGACAAATCGTAGTGCCAGAGCACAGACACGAAGTGGGCGTTGTTGTTCTTCATGATTAGAAAGTTATACGACCGGTGCGTGCGCGTCCAATCCACTGCTTTCCTTAAGGCCGACAATAACCGCTCCTGAAAGGCGATAGGATTACCAAGAATCTCCGAAAGTGCGCCAACATCATCCTACGGATGAATAACAGAGAATGGCTGCTTAACGGTGTGTCGGTGACTAAGACTTTAACGCTTCAAGTAGGGGAAGTAGGCCGGTGACGTCATCCTGGATATGGGTGGTGGCTTCTCCGATCAGTTCCAGGTTGCGTAGTGTAGCGTCATAGGTCAGTTCGTTTGCCACGAACCCGGCTTGGTTGAGTCCTTTGGTGTATGTCAGCACCTTGCCGGCAAACTCGATCATGTCATCCAGGTAGAAACGCCATTCACGTTGGCCGACATCAGACACGAACTTGCTCCCTTTCAATATAGGGTCTCAGCTCCGGACGCAGGGCCTTCTCGGTGACTAGATCGACAGGGCAACCGAGTAAATCTTCCAGATAAAACTGCACACCAAAATAACGTTTAGAAGTTGCGGGACCATCGAACGCCACCAGCACATCAATGTCGCTGTTGCTGGTTGCTGTATCGCGGGCAGTCGAACCGAACAGCGCCAGCCGGGTTACACCGTACCGGGCCTGGAGTTCAGGCTTACTGCTGGTAAGCAACTCTAAAGCGCGTTTTTTATCCATCGTTCAACCTTTTGGGGCATTTCCCCCGTTTTGCGTTACAACAGTCTAGCAAAAAGCGCCTCCATGAGCGGCGAATTGTTATGGCCTATTCGCAGATTCCAGCTCCTCAATGATCGGAATGTCCCGAAAAGGCTCCTGGAAGTAGGGTATCGACTCCAGGTCCTTCCTCATGGTTTCCGGCAACTGAAAGTATCGCTCCTTCAGAGCCCAGGTCTCTTTCCCGTACATCAGCGGTTTGACGCTGGAGACTAAATCCTCGACCTCAGTGTAGGCGGTAGATGCTTCCAGCATGCCAATGGTGTAAGTCAGTTCCGTCAGGTGTGGTTTCTGGCACTCCTCCGACATCGCCGCGCTCCGGGTAATAAGAAAGACCCGCACGTCTTCATACTCGTACTGCCTGAGTAAATCGAAGGTCTCTGGACTGGGTATCGCTTTCTTGGCAGCTATTTCATCACACCTGACGATCGCCGCTTCCAGTTGCTTGATATCTGACTGAATGTACCGCTGTGCATCAGATGCGCCACCTCCGGCCTGGCACGCTGCGGAAAGCAAAACCAGACAAAGTAAGATGGTGGACTTACGGGTTATCTGCAAAATGAGCCCAGTCCGTGGAGTGGATGTTGTACGCAGCCTGCGCAGAATTATTGCCGAGGAAGATCGTTGTCAGCACACCTGCCGGCAACATGATTTCCAGCATGTTCCCATTGCGCTGGGCTTTCCGGATATCTTCGATAGCTTCCAGGTCTTCGGAATCCAGCCGAAGTCCGGAAATGGTTGGACATTCCATGTGTCCTGTTCTCCTTTCCTTGGGTTCCTTGAGAACACCAGATACTAACCTAAAGCCTGACGTGGCTCAAAAGCAGTATGTCGCCACGAGCGGCGCGGACTGGTAATCGCTGAGAATGGAACCTAAGCCTGCGAGCGAAGAATAAATATGTCCCGGTTTTCGTGGGTTAGGATTTACCGCTCGACCACTTTGTGAACCTCATGATTCTTTTAGCGATATCATCTCTCGCAACATCGGCTTCAGCTCTCCAATTCTATCTTCGATCACCTTGAAATACCGTGAGACATTTGTGTTGCGATCTAACCAATCGACTTCATAAACTATGTTGTCGACTCTTTTGTCGACGGAACTGACCAGAGAATCGGTTTTGAAGTCATATGCGCCATCAATACTACAAGCCGTCATTTTTCGGGATAAATCTGAGATTCCCCCGGATTTCTTGACATTCTCCCTTATACACTCAAAGCAAACGTCATCTGCAGCGAGCTCCTGTTCGATCTGATGCAACTGCTCCACCATCTCCGAAAAGTGACTTACACATTGCGTTACAACTGGATCTTGCTCTGAACAGGCAGCCAAGAAAAAAGATGCCAAGAGAATAATCAGGTTCGTTTTAGTCATGATGTGGAATCTGCTCCTACCCGTGAAAAATAGACACTCGATTATGCGAGGTCCACAGTGGTCTGATAATTTGGCAAAATTTCCCAATTATCCTCAAACTCCGCAACGTCTTTGATGTTGAGAATCGCTTGGGGTGAAGCTCCGCCTCCAGGCCGACGATAGCCATGTTTCTCCATAAAGGCTGAGTACCGCGCGACGATCTTTCTCTGTATATCTGCCTCAGTGCAGATAAAAAACCTGGCTTCGCTTATCCCTGCGTTGCTCAACCGTACCAAAATCCAAATCAAGTTCGGATGCTTTAGCGTTTTTTCGGTACCGATAGATTGGCGGTTGTCTTCACCAATACTATGATTGCACCATTTGTCGATTGTGGATTGAACCAGAGCACCCTTGGTACTGGTTTTTACCTGAACGGGAAAGGATTTGAGAGAGTCGGAATGGACAGCGGTGACGTCAAAGCCTGGGACATTTCCAGAGTACGGAGAGGCGTAGTAACCCAGCGTACCCAAGACCGCTGATACTAGATGCTCCCCAACTTGTCCCGTTAACTTATTCGCGACCCCAGATGCCATATCCTCAACTAATCCTTAGCGATTAATGCAGAAAATAAATCCAGAAAATAAATCTGTCCCGGTTCTCGGTCAAAGATTAGGATGGGAGCTCCAATAACGCATGCACCGATTTTAGGGAATGGTTACACAACTACATGTTAAATTTGTCCGGATTGTTTGGAAAAGTCAGCGTAATCTCATTAGACGAAATCTTGCCGTGATACTCTTTCCCCAACTGATCCGTTACGTAGCATCCAACAACTTCAGGAATCGTTGATTCCTCCCTGCTGAACCAGACATGAAACGTATGACGGGCACCGGCTGGAAGGTCATGCCCACCAGCTTTACTCAGTTTAGAAAGCCAGCCCTGACTTCCATTTCTGATTAATGACTCAATTTTTTCTTTGCCATTTTTCGTTCGAACGATTATTCCAGCGCTCTGAACGTGCATGTGGACATGACTGCAATTTATTACAGCTACATCGAATATAGGGCCGATCAAGGTGCCTTGAGTAAAAGGTAGCTGAGGCTTCGCAAGCTCATCAAGCTGTGCTTGCGCTCTGTCAGAAATATTTGCTTCAACTCTAAGCTTTCGCTTCCCCCTTTGTAGCACCAGCCAAAACCGACCAAAATTGAGAATCAGTGCAATAGTTCCAACAACTGCACCATAAACAGCTAGCAAATTTTGTTGAAGCCAATCCATCATGCCGATTTCTCTATATGTTTAATACCTGCAGCATGCGGGCCCACGAAATAGAGCCGAAGGCGCAATGCAATGGGCATTGCTGTGCCTGCACTGGTTAAATTTTTTCTAGTCACCAGTTACAGGTTTCGCGTAGTGGCTTAATTGCATTTTCCAATCCTGAGGTATCAAAGATGGCGGTAACTGGACTCTCGTTGTAAGGCGTGATTTGCGTAACAAGTTTATCAGTCTCTAACATATTTTTGATGAAGCTAATTGTGCCTCTGGGATGGAACGTAGCCTGACTGTCGGTTGATAGGCTCCAATCTTTCGTGACAGCATCCTGAGAGCCAACCCGAGTTAGGACTTCTGCATTTCTACCGAGGTAATCGTTCCAACTTATGTAGAGTTCTGTTGTGTTGCTCTTGCATCGAGCGATCAGGGTAACGGGCTTTCCCCATTTAGATTTACCACTATCTGCTCTAAGCGCCAGAACCACTGTCTTGGAGTCATCAACGGGGTTAGTCTTTACAGATACCTGCCAATTTCCCTTGCCTGATATTTTCGCCGGTTCATCCTGTGGACCTGCCAATCCCTGCTGTGTTGCCAAATTGTCGTAACAAGATAGACGGTCTAGATCACCGGATTTAACTGCACATTTAGCGATTTCCTTCTCAATACTGGCCTGCGCCGCAGCGCTAAAGAAAAGCAATGCCAACAAAACCGACCAATGTTTCATGTTTACTCCTTGGGAATTTAACGCTTGCAGCAGGGGAGTGCGCGTCAGGAAAATCCCTTGACTGCAATTGTTAAAGGTCATTCCTCTTCAGGGTCGAAGGTGTATTCAGGGTAATACCTCAAAACCTTATACATTTTCGGAACACCCCGGACCGTTTCAACTTCAACATCTACGACATACGCCAACTCGTGCCACTGCTTTTTGAATTTCTCAGACGGATGAAGCATGGCTTCTTTCACAGCATTATTTTCGAATATTACTTTCATGCTCTTCTTCGAAAGATCGTCAATGATAGCTCGATTGCCCGTTTCTGAGTCGGGGTCAAACTTTGCTTGATACCAGTACATGATCTTTCGTCTGTGTATATGATCTTCAGGCTCATCTAGCTGTTCAATCTTGCGGCTGATTTCGTTTTGAATTGCGTTGGCTTCTGTAGAGTTAATGGTGAAATTGTTGATTACAGTGCCACCATCGGAAACATTAATATTCATCTGGGAGCCGTGATCTTTTGCAACAGGCTCGACGAACCTATTCCACTCTTGAAGGTCTTGTTTGGTCATTTCCTTTGGAGGCGCCTCGATTTTACCTAACAACCAATTACAGACGCCTTGAACAACTCCCGACCACTGCGATAAGGCTCCCCCGTTCCAGAGTAGCGGTACGATCGGTGCGACCTGGGAAACGAGTTCAATTACGATCGACCCCTTGCGAACCTCTCTAATAAGAAGCTCCGAACCGATGTCAGTTTCGCGATCAGTCTCAGATTCTACGAATTTATGGAACTGATGATTGAACGATAGGAGAGAAAGCGATAGATCTTTCAAGGAAACAGGGACCTCGTTCTTTATTGTAATTTCCATTTTCTTGTCGAGATCAATTTCCAAGATATTGTTCATAGCTTCCTCTGACCTTTAACTCACGGCTTTGGGGCGGACTTGTAGCCGCGTAGCGGCGGAAAGGCCGTCCCAGCCCCGAAGGGCGATAACAGCCACTTGTTAAGCGATGACGTTGCAATCAATAGTTGAATCCGTATACATACCATTGACTTGAACCATTATCTGGTTCATTGCCTCCTGGGCTCGCCTTGCAACCATTTTGTGCCGCTAATTGCGTCTCAGTAGCTTGGGCAACGGCTCTGGTTGTTGGTCCCGCCAGTATCTGCCAATCCTTCATAGTAGGGTGTTGTGACTGCCAGTATGCTTTTCTAGCAGCTAAATCTGTGGTAATTCCGATTCTGCACGCCATTTCCTCGTCTCCTCTTCATTGCGGATTAAACCTTCATACAACTTACAAAACTGAAAGTAGTCAGCTACTCTACCGTTTAACGCCTGCCGTCACCGATGCTGAAACCGAAGCGTAGGTTTTGGCATTCGGTGCAGCGTCCCGTTGGCCACGCGGTTATGCCAATTGCTGCAACCAATCACGAAACCACTCCGTAGGCATTTGCTCTTCCTCGAAACTTTTCGTTCGAAGCTCCTCAGCCGAATAGGTATTTGCCAGATAGAGGTCCCATTGCGTCTCAACATCAGTGAGGACGGGCAACAACGACTCAATCTCCGGCTCCGCTTCAATATCAAGATATCGGCACCAAAATCTGTCGCACCACTCCGCAATTTGCTTGTGAGAGTACGGAGACGTTATCGGCTCTGCTCCCCACCTCAGCATTTTGCGCGCAGCTTCGCGAGTAAAGGGCATATCTGCCGAAGTGCTCAATTCCATACTAAGTTGCCTGACCTATGAGGGCATAACACGCATTCGTATAATTCCAATTTTTGCCGCCCCCTTCCAGCCAAAAAAACTAATTAAAATCAAAGAGTAATCAGAGTTCTTCACGGCTACCGCCGGAGTTATACGCCCTCCTTGGCCTGTAACATCCCCGCGAACCGGTTCGTATAACTCCAGACTGCTACAGCCCTTCGCATGATTCCGGTTTCTCCAAAAGCGTATACGCAGAGTACACAAAGCACAAACCCCGACATAAGCCGGGGTCTGTAGTAGGGGGAGTGTAGGGGAGTAGGCGCTTACTTCTTCAACCCCATCTCCTCAATAGAAATCTCCCGCATCTTGAACTTCTGGATCTTCCCGGTGACGGTCATCGGGAATTCATCCACGAACTTGTAGTTCCTCGGGATCTTGAAGTGGGCAATCTTGCCCTTGCAGAATTCCCGCAGCTCGTCGCCGGTCACCGGGTCCGCATCCGGGTTCAGTTTCACCCAGGCGATGAGTTCTTCGCCGTACTTGTCATCGGGGATGCCGGTCACCTGTACTTCCTCAATGGCCGGGTGGGTGTAGAGGAATTCTTCGATTTCTTTCGGGTAGATGTTTTCGCCGCCGCGGATGACCATGTCTTTGATGCGGCCGACGATCTGGATGTAGCCGTCTTCGTCCATGGTGGCCAGGTCGCCGGTGTGCATCCAGCCGGCGTCGTCGATGGCTTCGCGGGTTTTTTCTTCGTTGTTCCAGTACTTCAGCATTACGCTGTAGCCACGGGTGCACAGCTCACCGATTTCGCCACGGGGAACCACGTTGCCGTTGGCGGGGTCGACAATCTTGGTCTCCAGGTGGGGCTGGGTGCGGCCCACGGTGGTTACCTGCTTCTCGAACGGGTCGAGGGAGCTGGTCTGGGTGGAGACCGGGCTGGTTTCGGTCATGCCGTAGGCAATCTGCACCTCTTTCATGTTCATCTTGCTGTTTACTTTCTTCATGATCTCCGCCGGGCAGATGGAGCCGGCCATGATGCCGGTGCGCAGGTGCGAGAGGTCATAGCTTTCGAAGTCCGGGTCGCCCAGTTCCGCGATGAACATGGTGGGCACGCCATAGAGGGCGGTGGCTTTTTCCTGGTGTACCGCTTGCAGCACGGCTTTCGGTTCGAAGCCCTCGGAGGGGTAGATCATGGTGGAACCGTGGGTGATGCAGCCCAGGTTGCCCATCACCATACCGAAGCAGTGGTACAGGGGCACGGGGATCACCAGGCGGTCTTTCTCGGTAAAGAGCTGGCTTTGCGCCACAAAGTACCCGTTGTTCAGGATGTTGTGGTGGGTGAGGGTGGCGCCCTTGGGGTTGCCGGTGGTGCCAGAGGTGAACTGGATGTTGATGGGGTCATCGAACTGGAGCTGGCTTTGTACCTTGTCCAGTTCTTGCTGGCTGGCGTCGCCGGCGAAGCCGATGAATTCGGCCCAGGTCCACATGCCGTCGTGCTTGTCTTTGTCCAGGTTCACCACGGCGCGCAGCTCGGGTACCTTCTGCGCTTTCAGTTTGCCCGGGGTGCTGGCTTTCAGTTCCGGGGCCAGGTCGTAGATCATCTTGCGGTAGTCGGAGGTTTTGAAGCTGTCTGCGCTCACCAGCATGGAGATGCCGGCCAGGTTCAGGGCGTAGTCCAGTTCGTGCACGCCGTAGGCCGGGTTGATGTTCACCAGGATGGCGCCGACCTTGGCGGTGGCGAACTGGGTGACGGTCCACTCGTAGCGGTTGGGGGACCAGATGCCGACGCGGTCGCCGCGTTTGACGCCGATGGCGAGGAAGGCGCGGGCGGCTTCGTTGACCTTTTCAACGAATTCTTTGTAGGTCCAGCGGATGTCCTGGTGCAGGCACACCAGGGCTTCGGTGTTGGGGTATTTGTCGGCGGTGCGGTCGAGCATTTCGCCGATGGTCATGCCCAGCAGGGGCACTTCGGAAGTGCCGCTCGTATAACTTGGATAGTAGCTCGGTAGAGTTTTGCTCATTATCTCTGCCTCCGTTGTTTTTGTATTTAGAAACGTTGTTGTCGTCGAGGGCGCGCAGGTTTGAATCTGCTAGCGACTCTGGCTGTGATATTCCGGGTTCGGTTGCATATCGCTGGCGATGGCCACGCGATTGGACATGTTGTAGAAGCCAATCAGGTTGCTCAGGTCCCAGATGGCGCGGTCGCTGAGCCCGGCGTCCCGCAGGGCCTGGGTGTGTTCTTCAGTGACCAGCGCCGGTGTGCGGGTGAGCAGGGAGGCGAAATCAAGCATGGCCCGCTGGCGCTTGTCGAGTTTGGCGGTGCGATAGTTCATCACCATGTGTTCGCCCAGGGTGGGGTCACCGCTCAGGACCCGCACGGCGGCGCCGTGGGCAACCAGGCAGTAGAAGCATTTGTTCTCCGAGGACACCACCACGGCAACCATTTCCCGCTCCAGTTTGCTCAGTTCGCCTTCACCCAGCATGAGTTCGTTGTAGAGGCGGGTGAAGCCTTCGAGCTGCTTGAGGTTCTGGCTGTAGGCGGTCAGTACGTTCGGGATCATGCCGAGTTTTTCCTGGCAGATCTGGAAGTACTTCTGGGTGTCTTCCGGCATGTCCCGGATCTCGGGAATAGGGAGGTCCAGGGCGACGACGTTTTTATTCTGGTTCATTTGCTGTTTCCTCCAAGTGCCTGGCCGACTTTGGAACCGTTGCGGCGTTTGAGTTGCCCGCTTATCCAGTCGCCGGTGGCCACCAGCTTGTCCAGGTCAACCCCGGTTTGGATACCGAGGCCGTTAAGCAGGTACAGCACGTCCTCGGTGGCGACGTTGCCGGAGGCGCCCTTGGCGTAGGGGCAGCCGCCGAGGCCGGCGACGGAGGCGTCGATAACCGCCACGCCTTCTTCCAGCACCGCGTAGAGGTTGGCCAGGGCCTGGCCGTAGGTGTCGTGGAAGTGGGCGGCCAGTTTTTCGATGGGTACTTCGGCTGTCACCGCCTCGAGCATGCGTTTGGCTTTCAGCGGTGTGCCTACGCCGATGGTGTCGCCCAGGGAGACTTCGTAGCAGCCCATGTCGTAGAGAGCTTTGGCAACTTTGGCCACCTGTTCGGGGGCAATCTCGCCTTCGTAGGGGCAGCCGAGCACGGTGGACACGTAGCCACGTACCGGGATGCCGGCGTTGTTGGCCGCTTCCATCACCGGCAGGAAGCGGTCAAGGCTCTCGGCGATGGAGCAGTTGATGTTTTTCTGGCTGAAGGATTCGGAGGCGGCGCCGAAAACAGCGACTTCGTCCACCCCGGCCGCCAGGGCGTTTTCAAAGCCCTTGAGGTTGGGGGTGAGTACGGAGTAGCGAACGCCGGGTTTGCGGTTGATGCCGGCCATGACGTCGGCGGCGTCGCCCATTTGTGGCACCCATTTCGGGGACACGAAACTGGCGGACTCGATGTGATTGAGGCCGCAGTCGGCCAGCCGGTCGATCAGGCCGGTTTTGATGCGGGTTTTGATGACCGGGCCGGGCTCGTTCTGGAGGCCGTCCCGGGGGCTCATCTCAACCAGGCGAACCTGTTTGGGAAAGGCCATCAGCTTGCCTCCTCATCTGCGGTGACTTCGATGGCGATCAGTTCGGCCCCTTCGGAGACCTGGTCGCCTTCGGCGAAGAAGATGTCGGTGACTACGCCGTCGGCGGGGGCCTTGATGGCGTGCTCCATCTTCATGGCCTCCATGATCACCAGGCTCTGGCCAGCGGTGACCTTGTCGCCGACTTTCGCCTGCACAGCCACAATGGCACCGTTCATGGGCGCGGCCAGGCTGCCTTCGCCGGCCATGTCCTCGAAGCCGTAGCTTTCTTTGTACACGGTGCACTGGAAGGTATCACCCTCGTAGAACAGCACCAGTTGGTCGTTGTGCAGGTTGCCGTGGACGCTGATGCGGTGGCCGTTAATGACGGCCTGCAGGTAGTCGTCGTCCAGCCGGGCGGTGAGGTTGTACACACTGCCGCCTACGAACACCTGGTAGCGGTCGTCCCGTTCCAGCACTTTCAGTTCGTGGATGTCGTCGCCCACCTGCAGTTGCAGCGGCTGGGCGTATTCGGAGTTCATGCGCCAGCTGTTCTGGCGGCCGAACGGCGACCAGGGGTCGGTGCTGATCACTTCCCGGGATTTACGCTGTTCCAGCACGAAGCCGGCGGCCAGTACCAGGGCTTTGTGGGTGTCCAGGCGCGATTTCGGGAACAGCAGTTCGCGGTGGTCTTCGATGAAGCCGGTGGTCAGGTCCGCTTCCCGGAACGGCTGGGCGTCGGCCAGGGCATGAAGGAAGCGGATGTTGGTCTTCACCCCGGCAATGCGGTAGTGCTCCAGGGCCTGGACCATGCGGTTGATGGCCTGGTCCCGGGTTTCGTCCCACACGATCAGCTTGGCGATCATCGGGTCGTAGTGGATGCTGATCTCGTCGCCTTCGGTGACGCCGGTGTCCACCCGCACGTGGGCGCTTTCATCCGGCGTGCTCAGGTAGCGCAGGTTGCCGGTGGCGGGCAGGAAGTCCTGGTCCGGGTCTTCGGCGTAGATGCGCGCTTCCAGGGCGTGGCCCCGGGTTTTCACCTGGCACTGTTCCAGCGGCAACGGGTCGCCCCAGGCCACTTTCAACTGCCATTCCACCAGGTCCTGGCCGGTGACCATTTCGGTCACCGGGTGCTCCACTTGCAGGCGGGTGTTCATTTCCATGAAGAAGAAGGAGCCGTCCACGTCGTAGAGGAATTCCACGGTGCCGGCACCCACGTAGTTGATGGCCTGGGCGGCTTTTACCGCCGCTTCGCCCATGGCCTTGCGGGTGTCTTCGTTCAGGCCGGGGGCGGGGGCTTCTTCCAGCACTTTCTGGTGGCGGCGCTGCACGGAGCAGTCGCGCTCGGCCAGGTACACGCCTTTGCCGTCCTGATCACAGAACACCTGGATTTCCACGTGCCGTGGCTGGGTCAGGTAGCGTTCGATGAGCATGTCGGGGTTGCCGAAGGCGTTCTTCGATTCCCGTTTGGCGGCGGCCAGGGCGTCGTCGAAGTCTTTCATGCGCTCGACCACGCGCATGCCTTTGCCACCGCCACCGGCGACGGCTTTGAGCAACAACGGGAAGCCGCACTTCTCGGCTTCGGCACGCAGGGTTTCCGGAGACTGGTCGTCGCCGTGGTAACCGGGCACCAGCGGCACGCCGGCTTTCTCCATAATCGCCTTGGCAGCGGATTTGGAGCCCATGGCTGCGATGGCGGAGGAGGGCGGGCCGATGAAGACAATGTTGTTGGCTTCGCAGGCCTCGGCGAACTGGGTGTTCTCGGAGAGAAAACCGTAGCCGGGATGGATAGCCTGGGCGCCGCTTTCTTTGGCCACTTCAATGATCTTGTCGGCCCGCAGGTAGCTCTCGGCGCTGGCGGCCGAGCCGATGTGAAAGGCTTCGTCGGCCATGGCCACGTGCCGGGCATCGGCGTCGGCATCGGAGTACACGGCGACCACGCGAATGCCCATGCGGTGGGCGGTCTGGATGATCCGGCAGGCGATTTCCCCGCGATTTGCTATGAGTATCTTGCTGAACATTAGTCTTCCTCCGGAACCCAGTTGGCCTTGCGCTTGTTCAGGAAAGCGCTGAGCCCCTCCTGACCCTCTGCACCCACCCGGATATCCGCGATGCGTTGTGCGGTGTCGTCGATGACGTCTTTGCCGATCGTCTTGTGGCTAACGGCGAATACCAGGTCCTTGGCCGCTTTCATGGCTTCGGGGCCGTTCAGGGCGAGCTGCAGGAGCAGTTCGTCACAGCGGCGTTCCATGGCGCCCACGTCTTCGCACACTTCATGCACCAGGCCGAAGTGTTCGGCTTCCCGGGCGGAAAACACTTCGGCCGTGATGAAGTAGCGGCGGGCCTGGCGTTCGCCGATGGCGCGCACCACATACGGGCTGATGACGGCGGGTATCAGGCCGAGTTTCACTTCACTCAGGCAGAAGCTGGCTTTCTCGGTGGCGAGTACGATATCGCAGCAGGCAGCCAGGCCCACGGCTCCGCCGAAAGCGGCGCCCTGGATCAGGCCGATCACCGGCTTGGACAGGTGGTTCAGCACGTTCATCAGCCGCGCCAGTTCCCGGGAGTCGTCCAGGTTTTCCTGGCGGGTGTTGTCCGCCATGCGACGCATCCAGCCCAGGTCGGCGCCGGCGGAGAAGTGTTTGCCTTCGGAGCGCAGGATCACAATGTGGGTGTTGTCGTCTGCGTCCACGTCTTCCAGCGCTTTGATCAGTTGCTGAATGATCACGTCGTCGAAGGCGTTGCGTTTGTCCGGGCGGTTGAGCACCACTTCGGTCACGCCGTCGCTGCGGCGTTTGAGCAGAACTGCATTTTCCTGTTCGGTCATGGCGTTCTCCTCGATTACATCCGGAACACGCCAAAGCGTGTCGGTTTGGCCGGGCGGTTGAGGGTGGCGGACAGGCTGAGTGCCACCACTTCACGGGTCTGGGCCGGGTCGATCACGCCGTCGTCCCACAGGCGGGCGCTGGCGTAGTAGGGGTGGCCCTGTTCCTCGTATTTGTCGATCACCGGCTGTTTGAATTCGGCTTCTTCCTCGGCGCTCCATTGCTGGCCTTTGCGTTCCATGCCTTCGCGCTTTACCTGGGCCAGCACGCCGGCGGCCTGTTCGCCGCCCATCACGGAGATGCGGGCGTTGGGCCACATCCACAGGAAGTCCGGGCTGTAGGCGCGGCCGCACATGCCGTAGTTGCCGGCGCCGAAGCTGCCGCCGATCAGTACGGTGATTTTGGGCACGTTGGCGCAGGCCACGGCCATGACCATTTTGGCGCCGTGTTTTGCGATGCCTTCGGCTTCGTATTTCTGGCCAACCATGAAGCCGGTGATGTTCTGCAGGAACAGCAGCGGGATGTTGCGCTGGCAGCACAGTTCGATGAAGTGGGCGCCTTTCTGGGCCGCTTCGCTGAACAGGATGCCATTGTTGGCGATGATGCCCACCGGGTAGCCGTGGATGTGCGCAAAGCCGGTGACGAGGGTCTGGCCGTAGTAGCGTTTGAATTCGTCGAATTCGGAGCCGTCGACGGTGCGGGCGATCACGTCTCGTACGTCGAACTGTTTGCGCAGGTCGGTGCCGACGATGCCGTAGATTTCTTCGGCGTTGTACAGCGGCGCCCGGGGCTTGCGGATTTCCACGTCCGCCGGTTTGCGGCGGTTGAGGTTGGAGATGCAGCGGCGGGCGATTTCCAGGGCGTGGGCGTCGTTTTCGGCGTAGTGGTCGGCAACGCCGGAGACTTTGCAGTGTACGTCGGCCCCGCCCAGGTCTTCGGCGGTGACCACTTCGCCGGTGGCGGCTTTCACCAGGGGCGGGCCGGCCAGGAAGATGGTGCCCTGGTTGCGGACGATGATGGATTCGTCGGCCATGGCGGGTACGTAGGCGCCGCCGGCGGTGCAAAGGCCCATGACGACGGCGATCTGGGGGATGTCGTCGGCAGACATTCTGGCCTGGTTGTAGAAGATGCGGCCGAAGTGGTCGCGATCCGGGAAGACGTCGTCCTGTCTGGGCAGGTTGGCGCCGCCGGAGTCGACCAGGTAGGTGCAGGGCAGGCGGTTCTGCAGGGCGATTTCCTGGGCGCGCAGGTGTTTTTTCACGGTCAGCGGGTAGTAGCTGCCGCCTTTGACGGTGGCGTCGTTGGCGATGATCATGCATTCGGTGCCGGAGACGCGGCCGACGCCGGCGATGAGGCCCGCTGCGGGGACCTCTTCGCCGTAGACGTTGTAGGCGGCAAACTGGCCGATTTCCAGGAAGGGGGAGCCGTCATCCAGGAGGCGGTTGATGCGCTCGCGGGGGAGCAGTTTGCCGCGGGCGATGTGGCGCTCCTGGTAGGAGGGGCCGCCGCCTTGCTGGATGGTGGCGACTTTGTCTCGCAGGTCGGCCACGGCCTGGGCCATGGATTCCTGGTTGGCCTGGAATTCTTCGGACCGTGGGTTGATTTTGCTTTGCAGTATGGTCATTTTCCCAGCCTTCTATTTCGGGGCATCCGGGTGTGGCGGGTGTTCCTCCCGGGAACCGCTACGAGCACGTCCATGTGCGCTTGTTTCAGGCCATCCATGGCCTTCAACATTCCCGGGAGGAACACCCGCCACACCCTTGGCGTACCGAGGGAGTTATAGTCCGTAAGTCGATGCAATCGGCTGCTGATTACTTGTTCAGATACAGCTCTCGGCCGATCAGCATTCGGCGGATTTCCGACGTGCCGGCACCGATTTCGTAGAGTTTGGCGTCCCGCAGCAGTCGGCCTGTCGGGTATTCGTTGATGTAGCCGTTGCCGCCGAGCAGCTGGATGGCATCCAGGGCGATTTTGGTGGCCATTTCGGCGGAGTAGAGGATGGCGCCGGCGGCGTCTTTCCTCGTGGTTTCCGCGCCGCGGTCGGCGGACATGGCGACCATGTAAACGTAGGATTTGGCGGTGTTCATCCAGGTGTACATGTCAGCAACTTTGCCCTGTACCAGTTCGAATTCGCCGATGGCCTGGCCGAACTGTTTGCGCTCGCGGATGTAGGGGACAACCACGTCCATGGCGGCCTGCATGATGCCCAGGGGGCCGCCGGAGAGGACGAGGCGTTCGTAGTCGAGGCCGCTCATGAGGACTTTGGCGCCGTTGCCCTCGCCGCCGAGGATGTTTTCACGGGGGACTTTGCAGTCTTCGAACACCAGTTCGCAGGTGTTGGAGCCGCGCATGCCGAGTTTGTCGAGTTTCTGGTGGCGGCTGAAGCCGGGAGCGTCGCGTTCTACGATGAAGGCGGTGACGCCACGGGAGCCGGCCTGGGTGTCGGTTTTGGCGTAGATGACGTAGGTGTGGGCGTCCGGGCCGTTGGTGATCCACATTTTGGTGCCGTTGAGGACGAAGTGGTCGCCTTCGTCACGGGCACTGAGTTTCATGGAGATAACGTCGGAGCCGGCGTTGGGCTCAGACATGGCCAGGGCGCCGACGTGTTCGCCGCTGATCAGTTTGGGCAGGTATTTCTGTTTTTGTTCTTCGGTGCCGTTGCGGTGAATCTGGTTGACGCACAGGTTGGAATGGGCACCGTAGGAGAGGCCAACGGAGGCGGAGGCGCGGCTGATTTCTTCCATGGCGATCACGTGCGCCAGGTAGCCCATGTCGGAGCCGCCGTATTCTTCTTTTACGGTAATACCCAGCAGGCCCATGTCGCCCATTTTCCGCCACAGGTCCATGGGGAACTCGTTGTTGCGGTCGATGTCCTCGGCGCGGGGTGCGATTTCGGCGGCGGCAAAGCCGTTGACCTGTTCGCGCAGCATGTCGAGGGTTTCACCGAGGCCGAAGTTGAGCTCTGAGTATTGTGATTTCATTGTTGGCTACCTTTTTGATCTTTGCTCTTTACAGAGATTTGCTCTTTACAGAGAGTTGCCTGGTCATTCCCGTTATTTCTGTTCAACGGATTCGGGTTCTTCTGTCTTCGCCTTGTTTTGCTGGCGTTTTTTAGCCTGAAGTTCTGCCAGGGCTTCCCGGCAGCGGGCTTCGGCGGTGTCCATTTCCATTTCCGCCTGGGCGATGTCGTTTTTCTGCTGTTCCAGCTGGCCCCGTTTGTTCTCCAGGATGGTCAGCATTTTCAGGAGCTGTTTTTCGTTGCCGGTGAGGGTTTCGTCCCACAGGTCAAACAGTTCCTTGGTTTCCGCCAGGGAAAAGCCCATGCGCTTGCCTCGCAGGATCAGTTTCAGGCGTACCCGGTCTTTGGAGCTGAAGATTCGGGTTTGGCCACGTCGTGACGGTTTCAGGAGCTCCTGATCCTCGTAGAATCGGATGCTCCGGGTGGTCACGTCGAACTCTTTGGCGAGTTCGCTGATGCTGTAAGTCTTTTTTATTTCCATGGCGATTTCCTTTTTAGACTTAGGTTAGATAAAGTTTACGTAAACGTAAAGTAGTTTTAGAGTCCGATTTTAACAAACAGAATGTCACGAGGAGGGTCAAACGATGGAATTTCAACATGTGGCTGCCATTGTAACAGGCGGGGCTTCCGGCTTGGGCGAGGGCGCAGCGCGTGCTCTGGCGGCAGCGGGTTGCAAGGTCGCGATTCTGGATGTCCAGCAGGCTCTGGGTGAACGGGTGGCGACGGAGATTGGCGGTATGTTCGTGCATTGTGATGTGACTTCCGCAGACAGCGCGGAAGCGGCGATCAATGCGGCCCGAGAGGCCCATGGTCCCTGTGGCATCGCGGTGAATTGTGCCGGCATCGCCACAGCCTCGAAGATTCTGGGGCGTGACGGTGTGATGCCGCTGGAGAACTTCAGCAAGGTGATTCAGGTCAACCTGATTGGTACGTTCAATATTCTGCGCCTGGCGGCGGCGGATATGGCCCGGCGTGAGCCCAATGCCGACGGCGAGCGGGGGGTGATTATCAATACCGCATCGGTGGCCGCTTATGAAGGCCAGATTGGCCAGGCGGCCTACAGTGCCTCCAAGGGCGGGGTGGTGGCGCTGACCCTGCAGTCGGCCCGTGAGCTGGCTCGTGAGGGGATTCGTGTCAATACGATTGCCCCGGGTCTGTTCATGACACCCATGATGGCGGGTATGCCCGAGGAAGTGCAGGAAAGCCTGGCCGCCACGCTGCCGTTTCCCAAACGTCTCGGCAAGCCGGAGGAGTTTGGCATGATGGTGGATCAGATGTTGCGCAACCCGATTCTCAACGGTGAAGTGATTCGCCTCGACTGTGCGCTTCGCATGGCCCCCAAGTGACGCATTCAATTGCAGGAGACATTCATGACCATGCCTGTTGATAAAGAAGAGTTGGCGATGTTCCGGGACTCTGTGATCAAGGTCCTGGAAAAGGAAGTGACGCCGCACTACGAAGCCTGGGAAAAGTCCGGCATTGTGCCCCGCGAGCTCTGGAACACCCTCGGCAACGCCGGCATGCTGTGTGTCGATGTGCCGGAAGACTGCGGCGGTATCGGTGCACCGTTCCAGTTCTCGGTGGTGGTGGGCGAAGAGCTTGCCCGCATGGGGTTTGGCGCGCTGTCCACCAACGTCATGGTGCACTCGGATATTGTGGCCCCTTACCTCAGCCATATGGGCAACGAGGAGCAGCGCCAGCAATGGTTGCCCAGGCTGGTTTCCGGTGAGGCGGTCGGCGCCATCGCCATGACTGAGCCGGGTGCGGGCAGTGATCTGCAGGCCATCCGCACCAGCGCGGTGAAGGATGGCGATGAGTATGTCCTCAACGGTTCCAAAACCTTCATCACCAACGGCCAGCATGCAGACATGGTGATCGTGGCCGCCAAAACCGACCCCAGGGCCGGTGCCCGTGGCATCAGCCTGTTCCTGGTCGACACCTCTCTGCCCGGATACAGCAAGGGCCGGAATCTGGACAAGATCGGCCAGCATTCCGGCGACACCTCCGAGATGTTTTTCTCCGATATGCGCATTCCGGCGTCTGCCCGCCTCGGCGGTGAGGGCCAGGGCTTTGCCTACCTGATGGGCGAACTGCCCCGGGAGCGACTGGTGATCGGCGCGCTGGGTGTGGCGGCCGCACGGGGTGCCCTGGACCTGACCATCGCGTACGCCCAGGAACGGGAACTGTTTGGCCAGAAACTGGCCCAACTGCAGAACACCCGTTTCGAGATCGCCCGTATGGAAACCGACTATCGGATCAACAAGGCGTTCGTGGACCAGTGCATTGGCGAATACGAGGCCGGCACCCTCGACACCGCGACCGCCTCGATGGCCAAGTACAGCGCCACGGAGATGCAGTGCCGCGTGGCGGATGGCTGCCTGCAACTGTTTGGCGGCTACGGCTACACCACCGAATACCCCATCTCCCGGGCATTTATGGATGCCCGTGTACAGCGGATTTATGGCGGTACTTCGGAAGTGATGAAAGAAATCATTGCCCGATCAGTACTGGGTAAAGCCTGATTAAGTGAGGAAGACCATGAGCAACAACGACGTAGTTATTGCAGGATCAGCAAGAACCCCCATGGGCGGCATGATGGGCGCCCTGAGCTCCGTGCGCTCCCCGGAACTGGGCGCGGTCTCTATTAAAGCGGCCATCGAGCGCTCCGGCCTGCAGCCGGCGGACATCCAGGAAGTCATCATGGGCTGCGTGCTGCCCGCCGGCCTCGGCCAGGCCCCGGCCCGGCAGGCGTCCCGCGCCTCCGGCATCCCCGACAGCTCTGGCTGCACCACCATTAACAAAATGTGCGGCTCTGGCATGCAGGCGGTGATCATGGCTCACGACCAGATCAAGGCCGGCACCAACAACATCATGATTGCCGGCGGCATGGAAAACATGAGCCAGGCACCGTACCTGCTTCCCAAAGCCCGCGCCGGCATGCGCATGGGCCATGGCCAGGTGATGGACAGCATGTTCCTGGACGGCCTGGAAGACGCCTACGAAGGCGGTCTGATGGGCGTATTCGCCCAGCGCACCGCCGACAAGTACGACATCAGCCGGCAAGCGATGGATGAATTTGCCATCGGCTCCCTGCAGAAATCCTTGGCAGCCATCGAGAACGGCTGGTTCCGGGATGAAATCGTGCCGGTGACCGTCTCTGGCCGAGGCGGCGACACCGAGGTGGACGTTGACGAACAGCCGGGCAACGCCAAACCGGAGAAAATCCCGCATCTGAAGCCGGCCTTCGCCAAAGACGGTTCAGTCACCGCCGCCAACTCCAGCTCCATCAGTGATGGCGCCTCTGCGCTGGTACTGGCTTCCGCCGCCGAGGCAGACGCCCGTGGCCTGATTCCCCAGGCCCGCATCGTGGCCCATTCAACCCATGCCCGGTTGCCTTCGGAGTTCACCCTGGCGCCTATCGGTGCTATCGAAAAAGTGCTGAAGAAAGCGGGCTGGCGCGTGGCCGACGTGGATCTGTTCGAGATCAACGAAGCCTTTGCCGTGGTCACCCTGGCGGCGATCAACGAATTGAAGCTGCCGGTAGAGAAGGTGAATGTGCACGGTGGCGCCTGCGCCCTGGGCCATCCCATCGGCTCCTCCGGCTCGCGGATTATTATCACCCTGATCAACGCCCTGAAGCAGCGTGGCCTCACGCGTGGGGTTGCGTCGCTGTGCATCGGTGGAGGTGAGGGGACTGCAGTGGCTATTGAGCTGATCTGACCTGCCTGACCGGGCTCGCTTCGCCATGGAGCGAGCCCTTCCGACGGCCCCCCGGAAATGGTCAATCCGCACCCATCCGGCGCCTGAAACCGCTGTTTTTTGGAGTGGCAGCCTAATGCCACGACCGCAACAACGTTTTCGTTCCATCCGGAAAAATGGGCCTGAGACGAATAACGAATATCTGCCCGCCCTGTTTGTTCGATTACGAAATATAAAACTGTAAATCTCCCCTGAAAATGCATGTTCGACGGCGACACTCTCTGTTCCTGAAATTTTAATAACCATCATAAATCAGTCAGTTGGTTAGTCTCTGTAGGGGAATCATGCACGCCCTGAATAATTACATGTATTTGATTTGGATAATAAAAATTATCTTTTCGTAAGCGGAGTTTAACGTTTCGTTACGATAGGTTTCTGGCTGTCGGAATGCGGTGGTGAAGCAAAGCCATGTCCGGGTGGTCGCCCGCCATCGTGTTCTCCCAATTCGACCCGAAGGTTCCGGCGATGGTTTCGCCAACGAACCTGATCGGGCTCTGCAAGGTTCATTTTTCGTGGGCCATTGAGACGACAGTCAGGGAGTAGGGAAATGCGAATCAGTATTTTTGGTCTGGGGTACGTCGGTGCGGTCTGCACCGCCAGCCTTGCCCAGCGTGGGCATCACGTGGTGGGAGTGGATGTCTCTCCGGTCAAGATTGACCTGATCAACAACGGCAAGTCGCCGATTGTCGAACCAGGGCTGGAGGAACTGCTTCAGAGCGGGCGCAAGCATGGTTATATCACCGGTGTGACAGACGGCCATGTGGCGGTTCAGGAAAGCGAGCTGTCGATGATCTGTGTCGGCACCCCCAGCAAGCCCAATGGGGACCTGGACCTCCAGTTTGTGGAAAAGGTCTGCGGCGATATCGGCCATTCGTTGCGGGACAAAGGCGACTGGCACCTGGTGGTGGTGCGTAGCACCGTGTTGCCTGGCACCGTTCGCGACCTGGTTATTCCGGCCCTCGAGGAGGCCTCCGGCAAGCGGGCCGGTGTCGATTTCGGGGTGTGTGTGAACCCGGAATTCCTGCGCGAGAGCACCGCGATCAAGGACTACGATCACCCGCCCATCACGGTCATCGGCGAGCTGGACGAGCGCTCCGGCGACCTGCTGGCACGAATCTATGAGGACCTGGATGCACCGATCATCCGCAAGCCCATCGAGGTAGCGGAGATGATCAAGTACACCTGCAACGTGTGGCACGCCACCAAGGTGAGCTTCGCCAACGAGATTGGCAACATTGCCAAATCCATGGGTGTGGACGGCCGCGATGTGATGGACGTGGTCTGCCAGGACAAGAAGCTCAACATTTCCCGTTATTACATGCGCCCAGGCTTTGCCTTCGGGGGTTCCTGTCTGCCCAAGGACGTGCGAGCGCTGACCTATCGCGCCAACCAGATGGATGTGAAGCACCCCCTGCTGAGCTCGATCATGAGCAGCAACAACGAACAGGTGGCCCATGCCTTCAAGATCCTGACCGGCTATGGCTGCCGCAAGATCAGCATGCTCGGCCTGAGCTTCAAGTCCAACACCGATGATCTTCGCGAAAGCCCGCTGGTGGAACTGGCCGAGATGCTCATCGGCAAGGGCTATGACCTGCAGATTTTCGACCGCAATGTGGATTACGCCCGCACCCACGGCGCCAATCGCGAATACATCAACCAGAAGATTCCCCACCTCTCGAACCTGATGCACAGCGATCTGCGGGGGGTGATCGATCACGCCGACGTGATTGTGGTGGGCAACAACGACGAGCTGTTCGAGACGGTGATTTCAGACGTTCCCGAGGGCAAGCGGGTGGTGGATCTCGTGGGTTTCATGAAAACCACGACCACCGATGTGCTCGAAGGCATCTGCTGGTAGTCACCGGGCTACGGATGCCCCGAAGGCCTGTTCTCGGCGCGGGGTATCCGGCCCGGGACAGGCACGGAACCCACTTTCAGGAACCTGCGGCATGTCTTACATATCCGACAATCCAGTATCCAGAGCCGGTGGCTGGTTTCTTTTCCTGGCGGCGCTCGGGGCGTTGGCGGTTTCCCTGCCAAGCACCTACACCGTGAGGGGCGGGGCCCACTTTCTCCTGGTGATCGGTGTGATTGGTATCTGGCGGTATTCCGTGGGTATCATGCACTTTCTGCGTGCGATGTATTTCCTCAAATGGGCGCATCCCCGGCTGCGGCGGCAGGCCCGGGCGCTTGGTGACTCGGCGGCGCCGTCCCATGTCTACCTGATGGTCACCAGTTTCCGGATTGATTCCGGCACCACGGCCATGGTGTACAGCTCGATTATCCGCGAGGCCATCGATTGCCAGTGGCCCGCCACCATTGTGGCTTCGGTGGTGGAGCTGTCCGATGAAATGATCATGCGGACGCTGTGGCGAAAGCTGGACCCACCCGACCACATTCAACTGAAAATTGTGCGCATACCGGGCACCGGCAAACGCGATGGCCTGGCCTATGGTTTTCGCGCCATCTCCCGGGATCTGCCGGATGAAAACGCCATTGTTGCCGTTGTGGACGGCGATACGGTGCTGGACCCCGGCGTGGTGCGTACAACCGCGCCTTACTTCCGGCTGATGCCCAATATCGGCGCGCTCACCACCAATGAGTTCTGCGAAGTGCGTGGCAGCTACCTGATGTCGGAATGGCACAAGCTGCGATTTTCCCAGCGGCACATGAACATGTGTTCCATGGGCCTGGCACGCCGGGTGCTGACACTCACCGGCCGGATGTCGGTGTTCCGGGCCAGTGTGGTGACCCGTCCGGAATTCATTGCTGACGTGGAATACGACTCGCTGAAGCACTGGCGGCTGGGGGAATTCCGGTTTCTGACCGGCGATGATAAATCCAGCTGGTACAGCATGATGCGCCTGGGGTACGACACCTTCTACGTGCCCGATGCCTCCATCCGCACCGTGGAGCATCCACCGGACCCGAGCTTCATCAGGTCGGCCCGCCAGTTGATGTTCCGCTGGTACGGCAATTCCCTGCGCCAGAACTCCCGGGCGACCAAGCTGGGCCCCCGGCGGCTGGGGTGGTTTACCTGGTACGTGCTGTTTGACCAGCGCATTTCCATGTGGACCAGCATTCTCGGCCTGACCGCCGCGATTGTCGCCTCCATCAAATACTCGGGGCTGGTGCTGGTGGCCTACCTGTTGTGGATCGGCCTGACCCGGCTGTTGCTGACGCTTCTGCTGACTGCCACCGGGCACCCGATAGGGCCGGCTTACCCATGCATTCTCTATTTCAACCAGATCTTCGGGTCGCTGGTGAAGATCTATGTCTTTTTCCGGCTCGATCGCCAGTCCTGGACGCGCCAGAAAACTCGCTTCAGTTCCGACACGGCGTCGTTCCAGCAGCGGATGAATCGCTGGTCGTCGCGGATTATGACGATATCGGCGGGTAGCGTCTTCCTGGCGCTGGTCATGAAACTGGTCTGACGCGGCCGGAGGTGTTTTCCATGCATCCATCATCGAATGAAAACAGATAAGGGCAAGAACAATGAATACGGCAGCAATTGCACCGCAATTCGTTCATGAATCCGAGGCTCAACGGCAGTATGCCCGGGTGAGAATACCCGCGCGGCTGTTCGTGAGCCTGGATGGCAGTACTCACAAATTTCCGGTATCGGATCTCTCCGCCGGTGGCTTCAGCGTGAACACCGGGCTGGAATCGTTACGGCAGGGCCGTGTCTATAACGGACGGCTGGTGTTCAAGGTTGATGGCTTCGATTTCGCCATCGACGTCAGCTTTGTGCCAAGGAATTGCGACTCGTCTGATGATCGCTGCGGTTGTGAGTTCCAGAACCTTGGTGCCCGGGAAGTCTCCGCGCTGCGATATCTGATCACGGCGTTTCTCAGTGGTGAGGTGGTCACTGCGGGAGACGTGCTCAATACCCTGTCCCGCGAGAATTTCACCAAGGCCCGGAAGAGCAAGGGGAGCCATGATCTGGGTTTTTTCGGCAAGCTCAGGGCCATGATCGGCAGCCTGATTGCCATGTTGATCGGGCTGTTCGCCCTCGGTTTTGTGGCGTCTGAGCTGTGGGACATTTACTTCGTGACCAAGGCGGAATCGGCCATGGTGGCCTCCGAACAGATCCCGGTGCGGATTCCGAAGGATGCCAAGGTGACGACGCTGGTTGAGCTGGGCCAGGAGGTCAAGGCCGGTGAAGCCATCGCCACGTTTGACGCGCCCATGCTGACGTACGTCAACGACCTGGTGGGCGAGGGCAACTACAGCATCGGGCAGATCGAGGAGTTGCTGGATCAGCGGGTGCGCGGCACGTTGACCAGCCCCTGTAACTGCAAGGTGATCAACCTCCGGCCGGCGGAGAACCAGTACATGAGCAAGGGCGAGCAGTTGGCGGTGGTGGCGCCGATGGATGCCACCGCCCACGTGGTCGCCAACTTCCTGTTTGAACAGGGCGAAAAACTCGAGGAAGGCCAGCGGGTGACGCTCCGGCTTCCAAATGGCGTGGAACAGACCGGCCATATTACCTCCCTGTACGTGAACAGCGAGGCCCGGGGCGGGGCCATTGATGTCATCAGTGCCTCAATTGAGTCTGACCAGCCCCTGCCCACCGGCGCGATCGGGCGCCCGATTGGGGTCACCATCGACCAGTTCCGGCTGCCCAGCCTGGACAAGGTGGTTGACCGGTTTTCGGAAGGTTGAGGGGGTTGCCAGGCATGTTCCGTCAAGGATGCGTTATCAGTCTTCTCACCCTGGCCCTGGTCGGGTGTGGCAACCTCCCCGATATTCAGCGGGCCGAGCGGGCGGCGGCCGCCGGCAATGTCGAGCAGGCCCGGGCGCAGCTTGAGGAACTGGCCCGGTTCGGCCTGGCGGATGCCCAGGTGGAACTGGGCGACCTCTACGCGGAAGAGGACACCGCCGAGGCCCGGCAGAAAGCCCTGAGCTGGTACCACAAGGCCGCCAAACAGGGCAGCGAGCGGGCGGTTATCCGGATCGGCAAGATGAATGCCCGGGAGGGCACAACGCCCGAACAGCGGGTCAATGGCGCGCGCTACCTCAGAAAAGCGCTGGCGGAGGGCGATAAGTCCGCCCTGATTCCGCTGGTCAACCTGTACATGAACTACCCCCGGGAATTTCCGGGCAGCGAGCCCCTGGAACTGATCAACCAGGCCCGGGCCTCGGGCGACCCCCGGGGCGACGTGGCCCTGGCGCGCTACTTCGTGCTGAAGGGCCAGTTTGACACCCGGGCAGATGACATCGAAGCCCTGTGCGTGCCAATTGCCGAGGCCCAGCCGGAATGTTTTCAGTTGCTGGCGCGGGTGTATCTGTCCCAGGGGCGCGGCGACGACCTGAAGGCGCTGGTGAGCCGCGCCACCGCCGCATGGCGTGAGGGCAGCATCGAAGATCGGGACCTGTACCTGTTCGCCCGCTGGCTGTCCGACGATGAGTCGCCGCAGAAACAGGTGGCCACCACCAACGAACTCTACACCCTGCTGACACCGGGCTACGTGCCGGCGCTGACCGCCCGCGCCAAGCTGATCATGGAGAACACCTACCTGGCGGAACCGGAGGCGGTGCTGGATATGCTTGAGCGGGCGCGGGCCAACGGCGACCTGAAAGCCTCGCTGTCGCTGGCCAGGGCCTACGAACGGGGAAACATCGTAACCGCGGACCCGAAAAAGGCCATCAAGTACGCCCAGGAAGCGAGGGAAAAGTACCCCTCGGCGGACTACCTGCTGGGCCGCATCTACAAGCGCGGTTATCTCGGTGAGCCGGATCCCGAAAAGGCAAAATTCCATCTGCTGACGGCCGCCCGCCGGGGCTTCCCGAAAGCCGATTACGCCCTGGCGGAACTCTATTGGGAGGCAAAGGGCATTGAGGTGAATCGCCGCTACGCCTGGAGCTTTGCGTTGTTGGCCCATGAAGGCGGTGTCAAGCGGGCGAAAGCGCTGCTGCTGGAGATGGTGCCGACCATGCCACACCACGTCGAACAGGCGGCCGAAGCGCTTTATCAGCGTGAGCGCGCGGCCCGCCGCCAGATGTTGGCGAAGGCTGCCAGCGCCCCCGCCAAGACCACAGAACAAGGAGGATAAGCTCAATGCAGCTTGCAAAACACTATCGGTTTACGCGCCTCGCGCTGTCTGTCAGTTGTCTGGCCTCGCTGGGTGCGATGCCGGCCCTGGCCCAGTCCGGTGACGACAGCGAGGCGGATCAGAGCTATCCGAGGCTGGTGGAGCAGAGCGTCCGGTCCAAGCTCAGTGTCATCAGCGAGGGCGATCGCCGCCTTGGCCTGGGCCCGGACGGGGCCACCAAGTCCACCGAAGCGGGGCTTGATATCAAGCCGGAATGGGTCTGGCAACTGGCACCAGACTGGCGCTCCAAGGTGCGCCTGCAGGCCTTTGGTGCAACCGGCCAGGTGGATGTCAGTGACGAAATCGGCGGCACCACCACCGACGGCTTTTTTGCCCTGCGGGAAGCCTGGATGGACTACAACGGGCTCAGTGACTACCCGGGCGAATCCATTCGTTTCGGTCGCGAACGGCTGAAGGAAAACAGCGGCCTGTGGTGGGACGACGACATCACGCTGGTTCGCTGGATCTTCGATACCTCGCTTTTGGACAGCACCATCGGTGTGGCCCAGAAGTTCGCCGAGATGCGCACCGATAACAACGAACTCCAGGATGAAGAGCAGGACATTGCCCGGTTTTTCGCGAAAACCCGCTGGCAGTGGCGCAAGAGCCATTATCTGGGCGTTCTGGTTACCCACGGTGAGGGCTATGGCGATCAGGCGATGGAAGCCGCCGCCCGGGGCCAATCGTCGGACGAGATGTATACCGAGTCCCTGACCTGGGCGGCGGTTCAGGCCGACCGGGATTATTTTGACTGGCACTCCCACGAGGCCTTCCAGTATTTCGCCCAGATCGGGGCGGTGCAGGGAACTGACTCCGTGGTCAGCCCGGATGGCACGACGCCCAGCGGCTACCGGGCCCGGGAACGGGATGTTTCCGGGTGGGCCGCGGACCTGGGCCTGCGGGCCCAGTTAGTGGATACGCCGCGGTGGGTTATCGGTGCCCACGGTGCCTATGCCTCCGGCGGCAGTGAGCGGGAAGACACCGATGCCTTCCGGCAGACCAGCCTGGAGAGCAACCGCTCGCGCTTCACCGGCACCCGTTCCCAGGTCCAGCGCTTTGGCGAGGCCGTTCAGCCGGACTGGAGCAATCTCAAGGTGTTCACCCTCTACACCGCGCTGTCTGACCGGGATACCTGGGACGCCAACCTGCTGTACCACCGGTACTGGCTGAGCGACCAGGCCGGCACCCTCCGGTCTGACCTGATCGAGCCCGGCTTTACCGGGACCAGCGACGACCTCGGCCAGTCGGTGGATCTGGTGCTGGGTTACTACGGCGACCGTGCTTCCACCTCCTGGGCGGCCTTTGATGTGCGCCTGCGCGGCGGCGCGTTCATGCCCGGCGATGCCTACGGCGATCAGGCCGATGACGTCCGGCATCGGGTGGTTCTGGATCTGTCGAAACGGTTCTGAGGAGAGCGCATGAATACCCGGAAAACAAGATGGGTCCTGTCTGTGTTAGTGGCGATTCTGGTGGTGCCGGGATCGGTGAGCGCGGCTGCCGGGATCACCGGCGAATCCGCCACGCCTCCGCCGGTATCGGCGCCCGCGCTGGAAGACTACGGCCTGGAGGTCAAGTCAGGTGAAGACCTGTACCGGCCCGCTCCGGCGCTTCCGGACCTGTCCCGGTTTACCCGGGAGGCGGTGGAATCCCGGTTGGCATCGCGCCCGGACCAGGCTCCCAATGTCACGGTGGAGCGAATCGGTGATGTCAGTGCCCTGGGTGACTTCGTGGATGAGGGCCGGGCCCGGGAGTGGGTAATCCGTCAGTTCTCGCACCCCCAGGCGATCCTGGTGAACAGCGGCAAGGTGACGCTGGAGGACGTTCACCGGCAGGTGGACGACGCCCGATACATGGAGCGCATGGATAACGGCGCCTACATTGTCCGGCTTCCGCTGGTTGTGCGCCACGGCGCGACGCTGGTGATCCGTGACCAGACGCTGCGGCTGTCCGAGGAGCGCGGGGCCTTTTTCGCCAACGATGGCTGGCTGTTCGTCATCGACAGCAAGATCCTGGGTTGGCGGGAGCAGGCCAAGGGCCCGGCCACCTTTCGGAAGAAAACGGCTTTCCGTCCGTTTTTCGTGGGCTGGGGCGGCAGTGAGACCTTCATCCTGGGAACCACCATGGCCAACCTGGGGTATCACCAGAGTAAATCCTACGGTTTTGCCATCGCCCAGTATTCGAAATTCGACAACGCGATCCTGAAGCGCGGCGCTCCCCACGCCTGGTTGCTGGAATCCACCTTTGAAGATCTGTACTACGGCTTTTACTGCTTCGAAGCCGAAGACGTGGCCATCGTCAATAACGTTTACCGGAACAACATCGTCTACGGCATCGACCCCCACGACTACTCCGAGGGGCTGATTATTGCGGGGAACGAGGTGTACGGCACCCGGGAGAAGCACGGCATCATTATTTCCCGCCAGGTCAACAACAGCTGGATCATCGGTAACCGGAGCTATAACAACGGGCTGTCTGGCATCGTCCTGGATCGCCA
Organism: uncultured Marinobacter sp.; assembly: GCF_946886895.1. The sequence continues at coordinate 404,819 of NZ_CAMPJO010000002.1, forward strand.
GAGCCGCAACAACGTGGTGGCCAACAACGTCTCCTACGACAACCAGGGTGACGGCATCGGGCTGTATGAGTCGCCGGATAACCTGCTCTGGGGTAACCGGCTGATGAATAACCTCCGCAATGGCATCCGGGTCCGGAACAGCACCAACGTAGATCTGTACCACAACGTGGCGGTGCTCAACGGCACCTGGGGAATTTACGGGCAGTTGAAAGACCTGTCTGCTACCGACCGTAATTTCAAGGAGGATTTCTACGATTACGAGGTCTCGATGACGGTGGTCGGCGGCGAGCTGGCCTCCAACGCCAGCGGCCCTATTTCCTCCGACAACCCCGAGTACATTGCCCTCTACAACGTGGGCATGCGATTCCCGAGATCCGAGGCCGGCATTCATTTTGAGGGCGTGCTGGGGCACTTTCAGATGCAGATTTTCGACGCCCTGCTGAACAAGGAGCGGGCCGTTCTCATCAAGCCCTCCGGCGTTGTGGCGGGCAAGGTTACACAGGTGGAGAACTGACATGGTCTTTTCCTCCAACATTTTCCTGTTCCTGTTTCTGCCGCTGTTTCTCGGGGTCTATTACCTGACGCCGTTCCGGTACCGTTCGCTGGTGATCCTGATTGGCAGTTACGCCTTCTATGCCTGGTGGCGGGTGGATTTCCTGCTGCTGTTCGTGGCGGTGACGGTCTGGAACTACGTGATCGGGCTGGGTATTCACCGGGCCGGTATCGGCACCGTTGCGGCCCGTAAGTGGGTTGCCGTGGGGGTGGCCGGTGATCTTGCGACGCTGGGCTATTTCAAATACGCCAATTTCGGCGTCGACAGCCTGAACGACCTGTTGGTGGCCGCCGGCAGCCAGCCGCTGGAAATGGCTAACATCATTCTGCCGATCGGCATTTCGTTCTATGTGTTCCAGGCCATCTCCTATGTGGTGGATGTCTATCGCGGGGACACCGAGCCCACCCGACGGTTCATCGATTTCGCGGCCTTCATCGCGCTGTTTCCCCAGCTCATTGCGGGGCCGGTACTGCGTTACAAAGACCTCGCGGATCAGTTTACCGACCGTACCCACACGCTGGAGAAGTTCGGTGAAGGCTCGGTCAGGTTCATGCAGGGCTTTATCAAGAAGGTCTTCATTGCCGATTCCATCGCGCCGCTGGCGGATAATGCCTTTGCCCTGGCCGACCCCACCATGGCCGATGCCTGGCTGGGCATCCTGGCGTATACCGCGCAGTTGTACTTCGACTTTTCCGGGTACTCGGATATGGCCATTGGCCTCGGGCTGATGATGGGCTTCCGGTTTAACGAGAACTTCAACCAGCCCTACATCAGCCAAAGCATTACCGAGTTCTGGCGGCGCTGGCACATCAGCCTGTCGACCTGGCTGCGGGACTACCTCTATATCCCTCTGGGCGGGAATCGCAACAGCACCTTCAAGACCTATCGCAACCTGCTGCTCACCATGCTGCTGGGTGGCCTCTGGCACGGTGCCAACTGGACCTTCCTGCTGTGGGGCGCCTGGCATGGGCTGCTGTTGTCGGTGGAACGCCGGCTGGGCGTCTCCGGCAACCCGGCGGAGTTCCGGTGGCTGCGGTGGGCTAGCACGTTTCTGTTCGTGATGTTGGGCTGGGTCACCTTCCGGGCCAGCACCCTCAGTGACGCCTTCGGGTTTTACGGTGCCATGTTCAGCTTCGACGGTGCCGGCCTGAGCAGTGTGTACCTGCAGGGCATCCGCGACCTGAACCTGGCCATTCTGGCGCTCGCCTACGGGGTGATTGCACTGATGGGATTGCGGGATCGCCTGGGCCGGCGGGGGCTGATCAATCCCGTGGCCAGTGGGGTGATGGGCACGGCCTGGCGCTCGGCGGCCGGGCCCCTGCTGGTGCCGGTGTTTGCCCTGACGGTACTCAAGCTGTCTGCCGAGAGTTTTTCACCGTTCCTGTATTTCCAGTTCTGAGGGGGTTGTGATGACCAAAGCTGCCGCAACACTGACTGCCTGTCTTTTCATTGCCCTGGTGCTGGTTCTGGGGGTGCTGTCTGTCCGGCCCCTGCTGGGCTATGAAGGCCAGGAGAATCTGAATCTGGTCAATGGCGAATGGGCCAGGGAGATGGAAGGGCACTACGACGACCAGTTTCCGGTCCGGGATCTGGGCACCAATCTCTGGGCCGCCATCAACTACTCCGTGTTTGAAGAAGGTCGCCTCGGTGTTGTGGTGGGCCGGCAGGACTGGCTGTTCAGTGACGAGGAGTTTTATCCGGCCAAACCGGGCCAGCACCTGGTTGCTCGCAATCTGGACCGGGTGACCCGGGTCAGCCAGTACCTTCGCGCCCGGGGTATTCCCCTGGTGGTTCTGGTGGTGCCGGCCAAAGCCCGGATTTACTCGGAAAAGCTGGCCGACACGCAGCCCGAGGCTGTGATGACCTCCCTGTACGACCGGTTCCTGTTCGCTCTGGCGTCGGAGAACGTGGCAGCGCCGGATCTGGCCCCGGCCATGGAGCAGGCCCAGCGTGACGGGCAGCGGGTGTTTCTGCGCACTGATACCCACTGGACACCGGCGGGTGCGGACCTGTTTGCCCGGCATGCGGCGGCCTATATCCGCGACCGGTTCCGTCAGCAATCGTGGGGCGAGCAGACGTTTGTCACCTCGGTGGAGGAGCCGGTCACCCATCGGGGCGATTTACTGACCTACATCCCGGTGGCGCCGGCGTTTACCGAATTTGGCCCGAAGCCGGACCGGCTCAAACCAAGAACCACCGATGTGGCGGCAAAGCACAGCGCCGACGCCGGTGCCCTGTTTGGTACAACCGGAGCCCAGACGGTGCTTGTGGGCACCAGTTACAGCGCCAACCGCCTGTGGAATTTCCCGGGGGCGTTGCGGCAGCACCTGGGCCGGGATCTGATCAATGTGGCGGAAGAGGGCCAGGGGCCGATCCAGCCGATGACCGCTTACCTGCAATCGTCCGATTTCCGCGATCACCCGCCAAAACTGGTGATCTGGGAATTTCCTGAGCGTTACCTGGTGCAACCGCTGGAGTCTGAACAGGCCCTGGCCTGGTTCCGCCAGGCGGATAACCTGCTGGCCGCCAAGTCTGGCCACCATTCTGAAACCAACCCATGAGGATGATCATCATGAAAACGCGTATGCATTCTGTTTTGTTAGTCGTGATCAGTTTTATTGTCGCCGTGAATACGGCTCAGGCCGGGGAGGGTGCGCTGTATGCGGCTGAAGCCCCGGACGGCGCGGCGTTTGTCCGTGTGGTGAATGCCGATGCCAGCGGTTCGCTGGTCCAGGCCGAAATCGGCGGCAAGGTGATCAAGGAGGTGGAGCCCCTGGCGGCAAGCCCCTACATCTACCTGCCGGCGGGCACATACCAGTTGGAGGTAGCAGGCCAGTCCACACCCATGACCATGAAAAAGGGCGAGTTCTACACCGCCGTTGTGCTGGATTCCGGTGAGACCAAGGTGCTGAAGGATGTGGCCTTTGATAACCCCCGCAAGGCGCTGCTCTCGTTCTACAACCTTACCGATGACGGCGGTGTCAGCCTGAAAACGGCGGACGGCAAGGTGGCTGTCATTGACCCGGTGGATTCCCTCGACGTCGCCAATCGTGAGATCAATGCCGTGAAGATTGCCCTGGGCGCATTCCACAGTGGTGAGGCGCTGGCCAAGTCCGCTCAGATCAGCCTTCAGCGAGGCAAGGTGTTCAGTGTTTTTGCCATTGATGTGGGTGGTTCGCCCCGCCTGGTGGTGGCCGAGAACCGGGTGGATACATCGGTATGAAGCAGGGTTATCCAGGTCGCGGATTATGGGCGCTGGTACTGGCCGCCGTGGTGGCGGGCTGGGCCTCGTCGGCCAGCGCCGTTGAGCCACCGGAGTATGACATCCAGCGGTGTTGCGATTTGTGCCCGTTAACCGCGTACCCAACCAGCTATGACACCAGTTACCTGAAGAACTTCAGGATGCTGGTGCAGGGTGAGGACGGTTGGCTGTTCCGTTCCGAGGCCGAACTGGTGGAACAGTTTGGCCCGGATCTGGAGGGTCTCCGGCACCTGAAACGGTTTGCCCGGCACCTGAAGGAAACCACGGGCACGGATCTGGTGCTGGTGTTCCAGCCGACCAAAGGCCTGGTCCACCCCGATCGTTTACCGGAAACCTCGCCGGTGCCCTTCAACTGGAACGTGGCCCGAAACAGCTATGGGGCAGCGCTTGACCGGTTCCGCCAGGCGGGCCTGGTGGTGCCAGACCTGACCCGGTTGCTGGCGGAGCCCACGGGGGAGGAGGCCTATTACTTCAAGCGTGATCACCACTGGACGCCCTACGGCGCCCGGCGGACGGCGAAGCTGGTAGCGGATCGGATCAAGAAAATGCCCGCCTACCAGTCGCTTCCGAAACAGGACTTTGTTACCCGCCGATCCGGTCTGATCCGCAAGGACGGCTCGCTGCAGGACGCCGTGCGCCGAATCTGCGGATTCGCCTACGGCTCCCAGTATGTGGACGAATTCCGCACGGAATCCGTCGGTACCGGGGAAGCGGCGGGCGCCAGTGCGCTGTTTGGTGACCAGGGGCTGCCGCCGATCACGCTGGTGGGTACCAGTAACAGTAAAGGCGCCCAGGACTACAACTTCGTCGGTTCACTGCAGGAGTTCCTGGGTGTGGAAATTCTCAACGTGGCGGTGGCCGGAGGCAGTTATGACGGCTCCATGTTCGAGTACCTGCTCTCCGATAACTTTCGCCAGTCACCGCCGAAGATTCTGATCTGGGAAGTACCCGGCTATCACAACCTGGACAGCAGTGAATTCTACCGACAGGTGACCCCGATGATCAGCGGTGGTTGCGAGGGCGCCAAGCCAGTGTTGCAGAACACCGCCGCCGTTGAGGCTGGCGTTAATGAAGTGCTCTACAACGGCGGTGGCCAGTTTCTTGAAATGCCCAGCAATGAGTATGTGGTCGACCTGCAGTTCAGCGATCCCGCTGTGAAAGAAGTGGACGCCTTTATCTGGTACGTCTTCGGGCGCAAGGATCGGGTCGACATGGAATATGGCGACCGTGTGGAAACCCCCGGCCGGTTTGTTTTTGAGCTACCGGAGGGACCCGACTGGAACGACGAATTGTTCATGTCGCTGGACCTCGAGCTGATGCCCGAGCAGGTCAGCCAAGGGCTGACCGTGACAGCGAAAATATGCCGGCGTCAGGATATCTGACGCACATTCACCCAGTGTAAAGAGAGGATAGCCATGAAGATCCGACAACGGTCCGAACCGGGACAATGGCGACGGACGCTTCTGACGGCAGCGGTATCGACAGTCTTCGGAGTTGGCACGGTCAACGCTGGCCAGTGCCTGGAAGGGGATCTGCGGGCACCGGCGGGTTACTACCAGATTCCGGAATCGGATGACGGCGGTGATTATGACTGTGAGCGGGTAGAGCCCCACGACGGCGGTCTGTCACTCACCAGTAAGTACCAGGGCAGCGACGACGCCCGGAATGAGCTCAATGAAGAGGCACAACAGGCGTACAAGGAAGCCACTGAGAAGGTCCGGAGTTTCGAGAAAGCGGTGATCGCCGCAGCCGACGATTATCAGGTGGATGGCGATGGAACCGCTGCATTGAGTTGCCTGATGGACAACCTGGATGCCTGGGCCAGCGAGGATGCCCTGCTGACCGACGACATCAACCATGTTGGCCAGGCGGTCCGGAAATGGGCGCTTGCGGCGGCCGCCAATGCCTACCTCAGGGCCATGGCTTCGGCACCCGAGGGCGCCCTCGACCCCGCTCAGTCTGAACGGATTGAAAGCTGGTTCCGGCGGCTCAGTGATGGCGTTCGCGCCTACTACACCGATCGCGATCCGGACAAGATCAACAACCATGACTACTGGGCGGCCTGGGCGGTGATGTCATCGGCGGTGGCTACCCAGGAGTGTGGTGACTGGAACTGGTCGCTGGCGAAATTCGACGAGGCCATGGGGCAGGTCAACTCGGGGGGCTATCTGCCCAGAGAGCTCAGCCGCGAAACCCGGGCCCTGGAGTACCTGAATTACGCGATGCAGCCGCTGACGATGATTGCGACCTTCGCGGAAGTGAACGGTTACACCCTGCATGAGCGCTATCAGACCGAGTTCCGCGCCCTGGCAAACAACGTGGTTGAGGGGCTTGAGTCCCCGGAGCTTATCGAAAACCTGGTGGGCCACGAGCAGATCACCGAGGGGCTCTACAAGTCCTGGTCACTGGCCTGGATGGAGCCCTGGCAGGTGATGTGGGGCGATGTGAGCGGGATGCAGGGGTTCCTCGAAGAGTGGCGGCCGATGAAGTCCACCCGGTTGGGTGGTGACATTACCTACCTCTACCGGATCGACCCGTTATGGCCGGTGGATGCCAGGCCCAATCCGCCCGGCGATATTCAGTTACGTGACAGTTAGGCACCTCTGCGGGGGGGTTGTCGCTGTCTGTGGCCGCCCCGTGAACCTGTCCACGGAATGTGTCCGTGGCAGCCAATCGAAGAGTAAAGGAGCACGACAATGATTCCAGTCATTCTCTCAGGTGGTAACGGTTCCCGGCTCTGGCCCTTGTCGCGCCAGGCCTACCCGAAACAGTTTCTGCCGCTGATGGGCGAGCAGAGCATGCTGCAGCAGACCCTGTGCCGGCTTCCTATTGAGGACGTAGAGGCACCGGTGGTGGTGGCCAACGACGAGCACCGGTTTATCGTCAAGGAACAGTTGGCGGCCATCGGCCGGGAGCCGCTGTCGATTCTGCTGGAACCGTTCGGTCGCAATACCGCGCCGGCGGTTGCACTGGCGGCCATTGAGGTGGCCCGCAAGGACCCGAAAGCGATCATGCTGGTGTTGCCGGCGGACCATGCCATTGACGATACCGAGGCGTTCCGGAGTGCGGTGCTCAAGGGACAGGAGGCGGCCCGGTCCGGTGGCCTGGTGTTGTTTGGCATCACGCCTACCCGGCCGGAAACCGGCTACGGGTACATTGCTGCCGGCCATTCAGACGCCGCGCCCGGCGGGGCCCGCCCGGTATCCCGGTTTATCGAGAAGCCGGATGCTGAAAAGGCGGCTGCGTTACTGTCGGCCGGGGGGTACTACTGGAACAGCGGCATGTTCATGTTCCGTGCGGACAGTTATTTATCCGAGCTCAAGAAACACAGCCCGGATATCTACGACACCTGCCTGCTGGCGGCCCGGAGCTTTACCCGGGATATGGCGTTTACCCGCATTCCCCCGGAGATCTTCGAACACTGCCCGGACGATTCCATCGATTACGCGGTCATGGAAAAGACCTCCAGGGCCCTGCTGGTACCCATGGATGCCGGCTGGAGCGACGTTGGCTCCTGGTCAACCATCTGGGACGTGACCCCCAAGGACGACCAGGCCAACGCCGTCGTGGGCGACGCTTGCCTGGAGGACAGCAACGGCTGCCTGGTGCACGCTTCGGACAAGCTGGTTGCCCTGCTGGGGGTGGAGAATCTGGTGGTGGTGGATACCAAGGACGCGGTGATGGTCGCCCACCGGGACAACGTCCAGGATGTGAAAAAGCTGGTCACCCGGCTGAACCGCCAACAACGCACGGAAACCCGCACCCACCGGCAGGTATACCGCCCCTGGGGCAGCTACGACAGCATCGATATGGGCAACCGGTTTCAGGTCAAACGCATCACCGTTAAACCCGGTGAGCGATTGTCCCTGCAGAAACACCATCACCGGGCGGAACACTGGATCATTGTGCGCGGTACCGCCGAGGTGACCCGGGATCACGAGACCTTTCTGTTGTCGGAGAATGAATCCACCTACATACCGATTGGCTCGGTGCACCGTCTGTTTAACCCGGGACGGATTCCGCTTGAACTGATCGAAGTGCAATCCGGTGCCTACCTGGGTGAGGACGACATCGAGCGCCTGGATGACCGCTACGGCCGGTCCACGCCACCGGCGGACGTGAAGGAGGAGACGATTCCGGTGATGTCCGAACGGGTGTGAAACGATGCGCACGCTCTGCGCCGGTGATGGCCGGGGTGGAGCGTGCGATACGGAAGCTGACCGCTATTTGGGAGACATTGTTATGGACCTGTCCTGTTTTAAAGCCTATGACCTGCGCGGCCGGGTGCCAGACCAGCTGAATCCGCAACTGGCCGAACGTATCGGCCGTGCCTACGTCGAGTTGACGGACGCGAAACGCGTGGTAGTTGGTTACGATATCCGGCTTTCCAGCCCCGAAATCGCCACCGCCCTGAGCGCCGGGCTGAAGGCGGCGGGCGCTGACGTCTACGACATCGGCCTGTGTGGCACGGAGCAGGTGTACTTCGCCACCAGTTACTACCACATGGACGGTGGCATCATGGTTACGGCCAGTCACAATCCGAAAGACCACAACGGCATGAAACTGGTGGGGCGGGAATCGCGCCCGATCAGCTCGGATAATGGTCTTAACACCATCCGGGAGCGAGTGCTCGAGCCCTTTGACGATGCACCGACACCAGGGCGCTCGGAATACCTGACGGTTGAACCGGATTACATCAATCACCTGCTGGGGTTTGTAAACGGCGGAGCGCTGAGCCCGCTCAAAATCGTGGTCAACGCAGGCAACGGCGGCGCCGGGCCGGTGATTGACTCGCTTGCCCGGAAACTGCCGTTCGAGTTTGTTCGGCTGCACCATCAGCCCGATGGCCATTTTCCCAACGGCGTGCCCAACCCCCTGCTGGAGGAAAACCGGGCGGTGACCGCGGAAGCCGTGTTGCGGGAAGGGGCGGATATGGGAATTGCCTGGGACGGTGACTACGACCGTTGCTTCTTCTTCGATGAAAACGGCCGGTTTATCGAGGGCTACTACATCGTCGGCCTGCTGGCCGACCAGTTCCTGCGTAAAATGGGCGGCGGCCGGATCATTCACGACCCCCGTCTGACCTGGAACACCCGGGAGCTGGTACAGGCCGCCGGCGGTACCGCCATCGAGTGCAAAACCGGCCATGCCTTTATCAAGCAGCGAATGCGCGAAGAAGACGCCCTGTACGGGGGTGAAATGAGCGCCCACCATTACTTCCGGGACTTCGCCTATTGCGACAGTGGCATGATCCCCTGGCTCCTGATCGCCGAGCGTCTGTGCCAGAGTGGCCAGACCCTGTCCTCGCTGATCGACGCGCGGATTGAAGCCTACCCGGCCAGCGGCGAAATTAACCGGACCGTGGAAGACCCCGCCCGCCTGATCGACACTATCGAGAAAATCTACGGCGCCGATGCTGTGTCGGTGGGGTACGTTGATGGCCTGAGCGTGGAATTCGAGCGCTGGCGGTTCAACCTGCGCATGTCCAATACCGAACCGGTTGTCCGGTTAAACGTGGAATCCCGGGGCGATATTGCCCTGATGAAAGAGAAAACCGTGGAGCTGCTGGCGGCCATGGAACAGGCCGAAAGGAACCAATGACTGCAAAAATCCTGAAGACCAGGGCGGATTCGCAAAGCCAATGATTTTTTTGCTTTTACCTTCCTATCCCTGTGCTGTCCGTCGGTAGGGGGGTGGGGGTGTCTTTTCTGGCAGGGAAAAAGATGTCTGAGCGAAGCGAGTTGTTTTTCCCAGAAGAAAAGATCCCCCCACCCCCCGTACC
>NZ_CAMPJO010000003.1 GCF_946886895.1 uncultured Marinobacter sp.
GGGGCCAGTTGGGCCAAGTTGGGGTCTGACCCCAAGGGGTCAGACCCCTTTTTTACAGACCCCAATTTCACAAAGGCAACCGCCGAACCTTCTCCGCACTCTTGGCCGGCCTCACATAATCCTCGTTGCCATTACACCAGACCAGGTCCGCCACTCCACCATTCGGTGCGAACCCGGTGGGTGCTCTCTTCAGGATTTCCACCATCTCATGGCAATCAAAATCATGGCTGGCCTTCATCAGCCGGTTCAGTATCTGCTCCACTTCCTCCCAAGGCAGGAAAACCTCACGGGCCATCATGATTCGGGGGTGGGCGGTGCCCTGGGGGTCGTCGCCAATCAATAACTCTTCAAACAGCTTCTCACCCGGCCGCAACCCGGAGAATACGATTTCAACATCCCCATCCGGTCGCTCGTCGGTTTTTTCCAACAGGCCCATCAGGTGCACCATCTTGCGGGCCAGGTCGGCAATTTTCACCGGCTCGCCCATATCGAGCACAAACACCTCACCACCCTGCCCCATGCTGCCAGCTTGCAATACCAACTGGCTGGCCTCCGGAATGGTCATGAAATAACGGATAATGTCCGGATGGGTTACCGTCACCGGCCCACCATCGCGGATCTGATCCCGGAACAATGGAACCACGGAGCCCGAAGACCCCAGCACATTGCCAAAACGCACCATGGAGAAGATGGTATCGGACTGCCTCTGGGCCAGCCCCTGCAATACCAGCTCCGCCATTCGCTTACTGGCCCCCATCACATTGGTCGGGCGCACCGCCTTGTCTGTAGAAATCAGAACGAAGCGCTTAACACCGCAGGCAATGGCGGCCTCTGCAACATGAAAGGTGCCAAAAATATTGTTCTGCACGCCTTCAATAACGTTATGCTCCACCAGCGGCACATGCTTGTAAGCGGCTGCGTGGTATACCGTCTCAATTCCAAAGCTGCGCATAACGGCTTCGCAGCGCCGGCGATGGGTCACGCTCCCGAGCAAGGGATGAACCTCTACCTCCAGCCCTTCAACGCGATTGATGGCCTGAAGCTCCCGCTCAATGGCATACAGGGAAAATTCAGCCTGCTCAAATAGTACCAACCGGGCGGGCCGGTGCCGGATAATCTGCCGGCACAGCTCGGAACCAATAGAACCACCCGCACCGGTGACCAGGATCGCCTTACCATACAACCCGGCAGCCACCTGGGCGTTATCCGGCTGAACCGGGTCCCGGCCCAGCAGATCCTCAATGTCCAGATCCCGGATGTCGTTAATCCGCGCCTGCCCGGCCACCAGTTCCGACAGGGTGGGTACCGTTTGTACCGGAATCGCCAAGGGTTCCAGCTTCTTGAGCAGCCGTTTACGATCAATGCCCGAGTTGGCGTCCAGAGCCAGCAACAGCCGTTTGACCCGATGCTCTTTCACCGCTCGTTCAATGTGGCTGATGTCGTAAACCGGAATGCCATTAATCAACGCCCGGTGATTGCCTTTGCGAAGCGTAATAAACGCGGCGGGATGATATTCAGTGCCGTGGTCCAGCGCATTCGCCAGCTGCATGCCCGTTTCGCCAGACCCGACAATCGCCACGAACTCCTTATTACGGTAACGAGGGCGGTTTACCAGCATACGCACCGACATCCGCGTACCGCTGACAAAAATAAACGCCAGGGCACCGTAAATGATCGGAACAGACCGGGGCACAAGAACCTCAAGCCAGTACCCCAACATAATCAGAGTAATCGCCGAGATCACCACGCCGGTGATAACCGTGATAAACGCCCGGTCACTCAGGTATCGAACCACGGCTCGATAAAGGCCCAGACGCACAAACACAACGATGGTGAACACCACCGTCAGCGCCGAGACAACCAACTGTTCGCGACTCGGCACCCAGAACTGCTGGTCCAACCTCAACGAGAAGGCTGCCCAGAGGGCAAAGAAAAGTGCCAGAACATCGGCGGCAACCGACACCACCCGCTTATGAAAACGCGACAGATTCAGGAATTTTTCGAACATGGTTGTCCTTTACCGGTTTTGAATACAGGGATAACAGGCTATTCCAGCTTAACTATACCTCGTACACGCAGCCCCGAATTTTGCGTGTGAACTCTTCATCCTTGAGCATAGGTCAGTCATTCCCTTTTAAAGATTATTTTTTGGACACGGAATCCACGGAAGGAAAAAACCAAAAGATTTTTAGTTACAATGCACCCGGTCCCCGGTCCCCTTCCCGGCAACCGTCATAAAAATATACTTGAAGTAAGCCCCGACCGTCAGGTTCTCCAACATCTTCTGATCCGTCTCCGCCAACCGCTGTTCGCGTCGGAAGCCAGTACCATCAAAGGTCTTTTCAAGATAAACCTTAGATCATTGAAGCAGTTAAAGTAGTACATCAAGGTGGACAGGCGTATTTGACTGAATATTTTTCTTAGCCCTAGTTCCAATGACTTTTTTAATATGTTTCGGAGCTAAGCCATAGCCAGGGCGAACACTGCGCACATCGTCGGCCGTGATCAACTCTCCCTCTTTGATATCTCGCACGAAATATAGCGAGCGCCGAAACTGAGCGTTACCCTGCTCACTGGATTTGCGGCCGTAATCCACGGTGCCGAGGGACTTCCAGGCCGTCTTGCTGTCCCGGCAAAGATTCGCCAGGTCCGCCGGCTCCAGGGAGAAACTGTCATCCGGCCCACCCCCATTACGATCCAGAGTGAAATGCTTCTCTATCAGTGACGCCCCCAGAACCACACTGGCAATGGCCGTGGTGTTGTCCAGGGTATGGTCGGAAAGACCGGTCACGAGCCCGAACCTTTCCTGCATTTCCACAACGGTCCGAAGATTGTAGTCCTCGGCCGGAGCCGGATAACCACTTACACAATGCAAAATCGCCAGTTGGCTGCACCCTGCGCTCTGTGCCGCATCAATGGCTTCCCGGATTTCGTCGGCATCCGCCATACCGGTGGAAATAATCATCGGTTTGCCGGTACGGGCCACGTACTGAATAAGCGGCAAATCCACGGCTTCAAACGAGGCAATTTTATAGGCCGGAGCACCAAGCTCCTCCAGTAAATCCACCGCCGTGGTATCAAAGGGTGAACTGAAAATGGTGATGCCCAGTTTCCGGGCATGCTCGAACAGGGGCTTGTGCCACTCCCAGGGCATATGAGCTTCTTCGTAAAGCTCATACAGGGTGCGACCGTCCCACAGACCGCCTTTGATCCTGAACTCATCCGCATCGGAATCAAGGGTGATGGTGTCTGGCCGGTACGTTTGCAGCTTGACCGCATCCGCCCCCGCCTTCACAGCCTCCTCGATTATCCGCATGGCCGTTTCCAGATGTCCGTTATGGTTGGCGGACAACTCCGCAATAATGTACGGAGGCTGCGAGCCCGAAATTTCACGCCCGTTGATCTCAATCTTTGGATGACTCATACCAAAACCTTTGTATTACCCATTCCCGTTTCTCCATTCCGTGGCCAGAATCCCGAAACAGATCACATCCTGATAAACACGGCCGTCGTAATGCTGCTCACGAAGCACCCCTTCCCGCCGGAAGCCCAGTTTCTCATGGAAGCGGATGGAGCGCTCATTAAAGCCCAGGGCCTGGCCGCAGACCTTATGAAAATTCAGCTGCGTAAATGCATAGTCCAGCGCCGCCTCGCCAAGCGCCATGCCCGTGCCCCGGGGGGCCTCCGGGGCCAGGTAAAAACCCCAGTCGGCCACCCGGGGGCACTGGGTCATATGGATGTTCATAAACCCCTGGGGCGTTCCTGCGGCCTCGTAAATCAGCAGGTTTACGCCAGGCTGGCTGTTTACCCGCTCAAACCAGCGCCGGTGCTCCTCCGGGGTAATCTCGTGGCTGGTGTACATGAACCGGCGAACTTCGGGGTCGTTCCGCCAGGCAAGAACCCGCTCCAGGTCGGCCTCCATCATGGGCCTAAGCGCGCTATCAGTCACTGATCACCTCCACGCATCGCCGCCACCACACGTGCAGCACCCAGCCCGTCACAAATGGCCGCCGCGCGCCGGGCCATGATGCAAAGCGTTGCAGCATTGGAAACCTGCTTCACCGCCGCTTCCAAACGTTTCCGAACACCCGAAGGTTCCCCCAGGTTCACGGCCGCACCCGCCTTATGCAATGCGTCGGCACCGGCTCTCTGGTTATCGGCCATTACCACCATCAGCGTCGGCAAACCCAGGCAGCACCGCTCCCAGGCGGTCCCTCCCGCTGCGCCAATCGCCAGGTCCGAACGCGCCATTAACTCTGCCATCTCATCCGTGTTCACATACAACTCTGCTGGCAAACTGAGGCGCTCAAGACGCTCAGCCACAGTACTTCTGTGGGGGGAAGCCGCGCCCAGCACAACCAACAGGCGGCAGCCATCCAGGCCATCCATGTCGCCAAGCGTTTCGACGACGTCCAGGGTTACATTGTCCTTGTCCACCCCGCCCAGGCTGACCAGAATCGTTTCAAGCCGGCCATGAGCCCGGCGGGCGAGGCTCTGTTCGCGCGCACGGGCGAATTCTCCGCGCAACAGAGCGTAACCGGGGCCTGTCAGCCGCTTCGCTCCAATGGGCACCAGCCCATCGTAATCGGCATCAGCCCGCCCCAAGTTCTGATCAAGCAGCAGATCACAGGCATGCTCTCTATCCGCCAGATCATCAATGACCATCACCCTGCCCGCATGCCCGGAAAGACGGGCCTCCCACTGTGCCTCCAGTGCGTAGTGATCCACCACAAGCCAGTCAGGCGAAAGATCAGCCAGTGCTGCTATTGAGTCGGAGGCATCGGCCTGCCAATCCGTTCCCAGCCAGCCGGTGTGAGCCGGCCCAGGCAAAACCACTGACGATGATAACGGCGCGTTGGCAGGCAGCATCGAAACCCCATGCCCTCGTTCCAACACCAGCGATTCGAGGCTGCCCGACTGCTCACGCATGATGAAATGGCACCGGGCTCCAGACGCCACCAGCGCATCCGCCAAGGTCAGACAGCGCATAACATGCCCGGACCCGATCACCCGGGAGGCATCCACACGAAACGCGACAGTGAGCCTAGCCACCCTGTTCCGCCCGGGCCCTTATTGCCTCAAACAAATACTCAGCGGACTCCCAGTCTTCTGGCGTATCAATATCCTGCACGCGATGCCTTGGGATTGGCACCCCAACGGAGTCGGGGCCGAAAATCACCGGCCCCGACCGCCAGGCTTCGGCCGTCCCCCAGTAAAACTGCCCGGCATCGTGCCATGCCTCTTCCAGGTCCTGGGACCGGGTGGCAAACTGATCGGGATCAAACATTTCCACCCGGCTACCGGGCAGGAGCCGGAGCGCCCTCTGGATCGGAAAGGCAAAACTGGTGACCGAAAACGCAAACGCGCTGTTTTCGCGGTGCAGGGTTGCCAGCCCAACCCTCAGATCCGCCGCCTGCACGAACGGCGCCGTTGCGTATAGGCAGCAGGCCGAATCCACCTGATGCCCGGCGTTAAGGAACCACTCAACGGCATGCCGGATCACCGGAATAGTTCCGGTATAGTCGTCAGACAGGTTCTCCGGTCTCAGGAACGGCACCGAGGCGCCATAGGCCCTGGCCACCTCCGCAATGTCTTCATCGTCTGTGGATACCACCACCTCCTGGAAACAACCGCTCTCGAGCGCCGCTTCGACAGACCAGGCAATCATCGGCTTGCCACAAAACTCGCGGATGTTCTTGCGCGGAATCCGTTTACTGCCGCCCCGGGCCGGAATAATGGCAAGATTCATAATCCGAGCGCATCCTTCACCGCAGCCACCACCGTATCCTGTTGGTCATCCGTGAGCCCTTGAAACATCGGCAGGCTGATGGCCTCCCCGTAATACCGCATGGCCTCCGGAAAATCGCCCGGCTCAAACCCGACCTGCGCATACCAGGGTTGGATGTGTACCGGAATATAATGCAGATTCACGCCAATGCCCTGGGCCCTCAAAGCTTCAAACACCGCTTTGTGGGTGCGCGTGATCTCACCGGTTTTCAACCGGATCACGTACAAGTGCAGGCCAGAATAACCGTCAGGATGCTGCCAGGGCGTTACCAGCGGCAAGCCCGCCAACAACTCATCGTAGCGCCTGGCCAGCTCATGGCGCCGGCTCACGAAATCGTCCAGACGATCCATCTGACTAACGCCCAGCGCGGCTTGCAGCTCCGTCATCCGGTAGTTAAACCCGAGATCCACCTGCTGGTAATACCAGGGGCCGTCCGGCTCGTGCGTCATCCGCTCAGGGTCCCGGGTTATACCGTGGCTGCGGAGCCTATCCATCCGCGCCGCCAACTCCGGGTTATTGGTCACCGCCATGCCGCCTTCCGCCGTGGTCACAATCTTCACCGGATGAAAACTGAACACGGTGATATCGCTGAAGCGGTCGTTCCCGATGAATTCACCCTGGTACTTGCCGCCGATGGCGTGGGAGGCGTCCTCGATCACCCGAAAGCCATAGCGCTCAGACAGCGCCCCTATCCGCGCCATATCGCAGGGCTGCCCACACAGGTGCACGGCCACCACCACTTTCGGTAACCGCCCTTCCGCTTCCGCTCGCCGCAGCTTCTCTTCCAGCGCGTTCGGGCAGAGGTTGTAGGTGCGCGGATCAATATCAACAAAATCCACCCGGGCCCCGCAGTAGAGCCCGCAGTTGGCCGATGCCACAAAGGTAACCGGCGATGTCCACAGCCAGTCGCCCTTTCCGAGACCAAGGGCGAGGCAGGCAATGTGCAAAGCCGACGTCGCGCTGTTCACCGCCACACCAAAACCGGCGCCCACATGGCCAGCCACTTTTTGCTCGAACGCGGGCACCGCCGGCCCCTGGGTCAGAAAATCGGACTTCAGAACCTCAACAACCGCGTCGATATCCTGCTGGGAAATGTTTTGCCGACCATAGGGAATCATGCTTCAGATACTCCCGATGTGATCGTGGTTGGCCTCAATCCAGGCCTGGAGCTCCTCATCGGTCATCCATTCCGTGTTGTTGTCACTGGAATAGATAAACCCTTCCTCAACCTTTTTACCGTCCTTGATGCGGTTGGCATCCGAGCTCCAGTCATGAATCGCCGGCAGGATCTTGAAGTGCTCCGGGTACTCATAGGTGTAGTAGGAATCTTCCGCACCGATCATCTGCTCATGCAGTTTCTCTCCGGGGCGGATACCCACCACCTCCTGGCGGGCTTCCGGCGCCACCACCCGGGCCAGATCCGTCACTTTCATGGAAGGGATCTTCTTCACGTAGATTTCGCCGCCTTCCATGTCCTCAAAGGCATGCCACACCAGCTCCACACCCTGCTCCAGAGAAATCATGAAACGGGTCATCCGGTCATCGGTGATCGGCAGAACGCCCTTGTCCCGAATCGACATAAAAAACGGAATAACGGAGCCACGGGAGCCCATTACGTTGCCGTAGCGCACCACCGCAAAGCGGGTATCGTGGCTACCAGCGTACGAATTGCCGGAAACAAACACCTTGTCGGAGGCCAGCTTGGTGGCTCCGTAGAGGTTGATCGGGCTGCTGGCCTTATCGGTGGAAAGCGCCACCACCCGCTTCACGCCCTTATCAATACAGGCATCGATCAGATTCATCGCGCCGATAATATTGGTTTTAATACACTCGAACGGATTGTATTCCGCCGTCGGGACAATCTTGGTCGCCGCAGCATGGACCACGTAGTCCACGCCATCCAGCGCCCGATACAAACGCTCCTTGTCCCGCACATCGCCAATGAAGAAACGTATCCGGGGATCGGCGTCAAACTTCTTCGCCATTTCCCACTGCTTCATTTCGTCCCGGGAAAAGATAATCACGCGGCGCGGGCTATATTTCCCAAGCAACATCGGCACGAACGTGTGGCCGAACGAGCCAGTGCCACCGGTAATCAGAATAGACTTGTCGTTAAACATTGACTTCAAACATCCTTAAGTCGATTCGAATAAACTGGCCCAATCGACTGACGCATAAGACAGCCGCACCGGCTGCTTCGAAAGGCCCCTGGCGCCCGCCAGCCCCACTAATAGCCACCGGAACGGCACAGTATGGTGCGAAAATGCCAGAACCGCGCCAATTGCAACAAACACCAGAAGGCCAAGCATATTAGACAGGATAATCGTCTTGTCCAAAGGCATCGAATACAAACTATAATGCGACACCATACCGGCCCAAACAATCCCATCGCCAACAGGCTGGCCAGTCGATGGTCACGGTGCTTTCACCTGGCTAAATATAGTGAATCACACCCTTAGAACGTCCAAATCAACGGAATCAACGCAATCGAGGTAACCCCCACCAAAATACTCAACGGCAGACCAATCTTTACATAATCCGTGAACTGATACCGCCCGGGGCCGTACACCATAAGGTTGGTCTGGTACCCCAGAGGCGTAATAAAAGAAGCCGAAGCCGCAAACATCACCGCAACCGCAAAGGGAATGAAGTGAACCCCCAGTTGCTCCGAAAGCGCCAGCGCAATGGGAAACATCAGCACCGCAGCGGCGTTGTTGGTGATCACCTCGGTAAACACAGCCGTGAGCAGGTAAATCAACGCCAGTGCGGCCCAGGGGGTAAGCTCGCCCAAACCCAGCAGACCACCGGCCACCCATTCAGCCGCACCGGTGCTGGTCATGGCATTGCCAAGTGCAAAGGAGGCGGCAATCACCACCAGCACCGGCAAATCGACGCTGCGCCGTGCCCGGCTGGCGGTAATACACCCAGACACGATCATCGCCCCGGCGGCCAGAAACGCCGCTTCCATGATCTGCAACAGCCCGGAGGCGCTGGCCAGCACCATCAGCGCCAGAATACCCATGGCCCGGGGCGCCCGGCGAAAATCGGGGGGCGTGGAATCGTTCAGCGCGCTGACCAGCAAAAAGTCCCGGCGGAACCGATACTGCTCCACAAACTGATGACTGGCCTCCAGCAGCAGCGTATCGCCCATCCGGAAGGTAATATCCCCCAGCTTGCCAGGCACCCGCCTGCCCTCCCGGGACAGAGACAGAATCACCGCGCTGAAGCGTGTGCGGAAACGGCTGTCACGAATGGTTTTGCCCAGCGCCGGGAATTCCGGCCCCAGCACCACTTCCACCAGGCAACGCTGGTGATTGGCTACCTCCAGCTTATGCACACTGCCGTTCGCGGGCTTGAGGCCCTGAATCCGGCGAAGTTCACTGGCACACTCGGGGGCGCCGACAAAATACAGTTTATCGCCCGGCTGAAGCATCCGGTCTGGTTCCACCGCTGTGATCAGCCGGCCACCCCGGTCGATTTCCGTCAGATACCCGTAACTCAGCGCCCGCAACCCGGCCTCGGCAATGGTCTTGCCCACGAGTGGCCCGGGGCTCACAACCTCAACCTCCACGCCATATTCCCGGACCTGGTCCAACTCCTCCGTAACACCACCGCGATCTGGCAATATCCGGGACGCAAACAGCACCAGAAACGTCCCGCCCACCAGCAGCAGCGGCACACCCACCCAGGCCACCTCGAACAAGCCGAGGTGGATCCCCAGCCGGCTCTGCAGCATGCCGTCCACCACCAGGTTGGTGCTGGTGCCTATTAGCGTGCAAGTGCCCCCCAGAATCGCGGCATAGCTCAGCGGCAGCAGCAACTTGGAGGCGGGCACCCCCAATCGCTGGGCCCAGTCCTGTATGGCGGGGATAAACATGGCAACCACCGCCGTGTTATTCATGAAGCCACTGAGAATGCCCGTCGGCACCACCATACGAAACTGGGCCCCCTTCTCGGTTTTCGGGTGCCCCAGCAGCAAGCGGGCAATCCACTGCACCGCCCCGGTTTCCTTCAGCCCGGCCGCCACCACATACAGTGTGGCAATGGTGATCACCCCGGGGTTACCAAAGCCCGCCAGCGCCTCGGCCGGGCCAAGAATCCCGGTAATCAGCAGAAATGCCAGCGCCGCCATAAGAATCAGATCCGCGGCAACCCGGGAAAGCACAAGCGCCGATAGCACCGAAAACAGCGTGACCAGCGTCAGAACACCTTGCCACTCCATGGAGTCAGTCCTTGCGGGCGATCAGCTGGCGCTCGAGTAAATAATCAATCAGTGACTCAACACATTCCTCCACGGAATGCCGGGAGGTATCGAGCCGGATTTCCGGGTGCGCCGGCACCTCGTATGGCGAATCAATACCGGTAAAGTGCGTGATCTGGCCGGCGCGGGCCTTCTGGTACAACCCCTTGGGATCCCGCGACTCGCAGGTTTCCAGCGGCGTATCCATGAACACCTCAATAAATTCACCCGCCGGAAACAGCTTGCGCACCATGCGCCGGTCGCTGGTAAACGGTGAAATGAAGGCGCTCATCACAATCAGGCCGGCGTCTGCAAACAGCTTGCACACTTCCCCCACCCGGCGAATGTTCTCCTCCCGGTCCTGGTCGGAAAAGCCCAGATCATTACACAGCCCGTGGCGAACGTTATCGCCGTCCAGCAAAAAGGTATGGTAGCCCCGCCGGTGCAGGGCGACATCCAGCGCATTGGCGATAGTGGATTTACCAGAGCCGCTGAGGCCGGTGAACCACAGCAGACAGGGCTTCTGGTTTTTGTTGGCGGAGCGCTCGGCGCGGGTGATTTTGTGGTCGTGCCAGATGATGTTGTTCAACTTTCTGGTTCCTTTGATTCTGGTGTTTACCGCTGGCAGAAGGTGGAAGATGGGGTCTGACCCCAAGGGGTCAGACCCCTTATTACAGGCCCCTTACTAGCCGGCTACACTGGTTTGCAGCCCCACTCCGGGTAATTCTCCCGGATAAACCGGTTCAGGTTCCGCTCCGCTTCCGTGTATTCACGCTCGGGCATGGCACCGGAACTGTCCAGCGCCTTATCAACCATACCGGCGGCCACCGTCACATTGGTCAGCTTGTCAATCAGGATAAAACTGCCCGTTCCCGGATGGCGCTGGTAATCCTCAACCACCACCGGCTCGGAAAGCTCCACATCACACAGGCCGATGGCATTCAGCTCAAGGCCGCCTTTTGCCTCCGGGTAGCGCTTCAGCGTGTTTACATCAATCTCTTCAAGCACTTCATTAACATAGCAGTTGGTCACCCGGGTGCCGATTTTAATGCCGTATTCGCGGCCAGGTTTCAGCGCATTTTCATTCATCCAGACAATATGGGCGGCAAACCGGTTACCCAGGGCCGGCCGGCTATTAGCGTGTACCAGCAAATCACCCCGGGAAATATCCACTTCGTCTTCCAGCGTCAGCGTAATGGCATCTCCTGGCCAGGATCTGTCAATCTCGCCTTCATAATTGTAAATGCCCTTCACCCGGGAGGTTTTACCAGACGGCAACACCGCCACTTCATCGCCCTTATGAACCACACCACTGGCGATCGTGCCGCAATAACCCCGGAAATCGAGATTCGGGCGGTTTACATACTGCACCGGAAAGCGCAGATCGGTTACGTTCTGGTCTTCCAGAACCTCCACCTGCTCCAGAAGGTTCATCAGGGTCTCGCCGTGGTACCAAGGCGTCTGCTCGCTCCGATTCACCACGTTATCGCCGTTCAGGGCGGAGATTGGCACGTAATGCACGTCTTCCAGCCCGAGCTGGGCCGCCAGCTTCTGGTATTCCTCGCGGATGTTGTTGAACACCTCCTCCGAGAAATCCACCAGGTCCATCTTGTTGATGGCCACCACCACATGCTTGAGACCCAGCAGGCTGACAATAAAGCTGTGCCGCCGGGATTGAGTAAGTACTCCCTTACGAGCATCAATCATCACCACCGCCAGATCACAGGTGGAGGCGCCGGTCGCCATATTACGGGTGTACTGCTCATGGCCCGGGCAGTCGGCAATAATGAACTTGCGCTTATCGGTGGAGAAATACCGGTACGCCACATCAATGGTAATGCCCTGCTCCCGTTCGGAGGCCAGGCCATCCACCAGCAGCGCCAGGTCCAGCGCCTCACCGGCATTGCCCTGGCGCGCGCTGTCCTTGTGGAGCGTTGCCAAGTGGTCTTCAAAGATCAGTTTGGAATCGAACAGCAGACGGCCAATCAGGGTGGACTTGCCGTCATCAACGCTGCCACAAGTCAAAAAGCGCAGCAGGTCCTTGTTTTCGTGCTGGTCCAGGTACGCGAGGATATCGGACTCAATTAGTTCAGAGGCGTGAGACATTAAAAATACCCTTCCCGTTTCTTCTGTTCCATGGACGCAGCCGAGTCATGGTCGATCACACGGCCCTGGCGCTCCGATGTCTTGGTCAACAGCATTTCCTGGATAATCTCCGGCAGCGTCGCCGCAGTAGACTCAACGGCCCCGGTCAACGGATAACACCCCAGCGTACGGAACCGCACCATCTTCATCTCGGGCTTCTCCCCGGGCTCCAGTGGCATGCGATCGTCGTCCACCATAATCAGCGTGCCGTCCCGCTCCACCACCGGGCGCTCAGCAGCGTAATACAGGGGCACAATGTCGATGTTTTCCAGGTAGATGTACTGCCAGATATCCAGCTCCGTCCAGTTGGAGAGCGGGAACACGCGAATGCTCTCGCCCTTGTTCACCTTGCCGTTATACAGGTTCCACAGCTCCGGGCGCTGGTTTTTGGGGTCCCAGCGGTGAAATTTGTCCCGGAACGAATACACCCGTTCCTTGGCCCGGGACTTCTCCTCATCCCGGCGGGCACCGCCGAACGCGGCATCGAAGCCGTACTTGTCCAGCGCTTGCTTCAGGGCCTGGGTTTTCATCACATCGGTGTGCTTGGCACTACCATGGGTAAACGGCCCGATGCCCTGAGCCACACCTTCCTGATTGGTGTGCACAATCAGTTTCAGGCCCAGCCGCTGGGCCAGCTCGTCCCGGAATTTGATCATCTCCCGGAACTTCCAGGTGGTGTCTACGTGCATCAGCGGGAATGGCGGCTTGCCCGGCGCAAACGCCTTCATCGCCAGATGCAGCATGACGGCGGAATCCTTGCCAATGGAATACAGCATCACGGGGTTATCAAACTCAGCCGCCACCTCGCGGATGATATGGATGGATTCGGCCTCAAGCTGTTTGAGGTGGGTTTTCTTGGGGGGAGTTAACGCCATTTCAGTATCCGTACGGTAGATCAAAATTCGAAGGCTACAAAGGGGCAGCCCTTACCCTTCCTGAGATTCAGGGAAGCTCGATTTTTGCCACGGAACTACACGGAATGACACGGAATGACACGGACAAAAGACTAATAGTTTTTATTTTTCCCGTCCCCGTGTCATTCCGTGGCGAACAAAATCAATCAGCACAGAATTTCGCCATAGTATCCAGAAACGGCTGCAACTGCTCCGCCGGCAATTCATCAGCTCAAGAGGATCGTCAAACTCCACAGATGCCGTCGGCATCGCCATTGAATACATCGTAGATTGCCATTGAATCCGCTTGTTTGGTGCGTGTTTTGGGTGAAAGAGTCAGGGGCTCGGGTAGAGTCGAAGGGTGGGGGCGGGCCACGAAAAAACACCCTTAGTCCTTACCAGGCACCCGATCCCCAGCCCCCTTCCCGGCAACCGTCATAAAAATGTACTTAAAATAAGCGCCGACCGTCAGATTCTCCAACATCTTCTGATCCGTCTCCGCCAACAGCTTCGGCGTCGACATATCAATATCGTTAACCTGCGCCAATCCCGTAATCCCAGGCCGGGCAGCCAGAACGCCACGCTGCTCCCGCTCAGAGATCAACTCTTCCTGATTAAACAAGCACGGGCGAGGCCCGACAAGGCTCATCTCTCCTTTTAACACGTTCCAGAGCTGAGGAAGCTCATCCAGCTTGGTGCGGCGGAGTAAATGGCCGAATTTTGTAATAGAGGTAGTGCTGGCCAGGTGGCTGGCGACCGAGGCCGTTTCCACCTTCATAGTGCGGAACTTCACCAGCGTAAACGGTTTTTTATTGCGACCAACCCGCTCCTGACGAAATAAAGGAGAGCCCGTATCAAACAGGCCCAACACATACAGCACGGCCAGTACGGGAAAACCTATAACGAAGCCAGCTAAAGAAAAAACAATGTCCAATAAACGAATCAAATTACTTATCCTGATTATTTATAAAGCAGCGCTTTAGCCCCTCATCCACAGACAGTGGGGGGGCCCATCCCAGCACCTTGCGGGCTTTGGAAATATCTACCTGTAAAGAACCCAGCAAACGCTGTGCAACAGATTTCTTGCCCATGGAAGTAGCCACGAGCATAAGCATCCTTGTGGGGACCGGAATCAACTTGGAGGACCTACCGATTGCCTTGGCAATACCCTGCAACAACTCCGTAGTCGAGACATCTCTCCCATCCGCTACCAGAAATGTCTCATTGGCAGCTGCGGGGTGGTCAATACAGACAGTAATCAGATCAACCAGATTATCCAGCGCCACCAGAGAACGTTTGTTATGGACGGCGCCAAGGGGTAAAGGTATTCCTTTATCGACCAGTTTGATCATACTGGCAAAATTGCCCTTTACCCCTGGACCATACACCAGGGGCGGACGGATAATTACGACTTCCAGGCCAGTTTCTTCAGCCAAGCGTTTCAGCCCCAGTTCGGCTTCCATCTTGGAAACGCCATAGGGGTCTTCCGGCGAGGACACATCGTCCTCGGAGAACGGTGCCCCCAGCGAGGTTTGTTCACCGTTTACTTTGATCGAACTGATATAAACGAAGCGCCTTACACCGGCCTCCGCTGCCCGGCGGGCAAGATTGAGTGTTCCCTCCACATTAACTTTGCGGTATTCCGCAAGTGGGTCAGGCACTTCATCTTTCATGATATGGGCGCGAGCGGCGGCATGCACAACGACATCTACCTGCCCCAGAGCCGCTTTCCAATGGGTATCTCCATCAATATCACCCACCAAGGGCAAATCAGCGGGCAACGGTACTGAGCCTGCGTTTGACCGCACTGGAGCGACCACATGAAAAACCTCTTCGGCAAGCCGCCGAACAAGACGCGAGCCAACGAATCCTGTGCCTCCGGTAACCAGCACTTTTTTCACGTGCGCAGCTCCCAAAGCGTTACCAAATCCCTGGCCATCTCATCCATGATCGCCTTACGGGAAAACCGGGCGATAAACTGTTCCCTGGGCTCATCGACAATACGCAGCTTCTCAAAGGCTTCCACGGCGCCCGCTACGTCACAGGGTGAGAACACCGCTGCATTATAAAGATTCTCCGTTATAAAACTGGCTGAATAACCAGCTACGCCAGCCCATATCGGCTTACCAAGCGCGCCGTATTCGAACAGCTTGGAGGGCAGCACCTTCCGGAAGGCATCATAATCGTTCAGATGGAGAAACAGGACGTCAGCTTGTTGGTAGGCCTGAATCAACTCAGCGCGGGATATTGGTGATTCCAATACCACATTCCTGCAACCGGCTTTCGCTAGTCCTTCTTCCAACTTCTTCAGTCGCCCCCCTCCGCCAATAAGACGGAACCTGACACGGCCTTCCAGTTTCTTTGCCAACTCGGGAACAATATTGTGCAACCCCTGACCTTCACCCATGTTGCCGGCGTATAGCACCTCAACAATCCCGTCATTCCACGCTTCAGCGCCACTTGCCTCACCTCGCACCACTTCCCCTCCCGGCTCTTGTACAGGCGCCGCGCGCAAAAACTCATCATCAATGCCATTGGTGAACACGACCTTGGGAATCTTTGGGTACCTCTGCTCAAAATAAGGCAGAAAACCCGCCGAAACCACATTCAGCCGGTCGGCCCCGGATACGGTCCAGCGCTCCACGGCACCAAAAAAGGGTTTCATCAACCAAGTCATTTTTCGCGGCAAGACGTCTTTAATCGTATCGACGAAGATATCCCGAATGTCGAGGTAAAGTGGTGCGTCCAGTCTGCGGGCGACCCAAGCACCCAGGGCGGCCGTCATCAGCCGGGAGGAACTGGCACAAACGACGTCGTAGTCCTTGCCCCTGGTAAATTTTCTCACCTCTAGGGCATACGACAGAAAAGCCCGTGACTGATCGACCATGCCACTCTCGTGCGCCGGCAACCGTACCCGTTTTACGGTCAAATCCGGCCTCACTTCTTCTTTCGGGGCTACTGCATTGAACCCGGAATAGCGGTTAGGCAGTGTTGTGACAACATGAATCTCGCCGCCTGCAGGCAAAACCTTCAACAGCGATTCAACGAACGCAGTATTGCGAAACGAGCCCGCCGATAGATCAGGCTCGAAATAAAAACTCAGCAGCAAGACTTTCAAACGGCGCTCCAATAAATACGGGTAGTCAGTTGTGAGCCGGTGAATTCGAGCAACAACTTTTGATTGGCAATCGAAACTCCAAAAGCTGGATGCCAAGAGCTTTTCACCAAGTGTGCAGTGCCCCCGGAAACCTCTACAGTCACTACATGGCCGTCAGGCAAGTGGGCCTTAAAACGGGAGTCGCCCTCTGCCTCAACAATCATCTCGGGGTGAAAGTGCCAGTGGCCAACAGCATGGTGAAACCGACCATGCAGCTCGTCCTTGACTTCCAGGCAGCCACCTGTCGCCACCCAGTATCGGCTGTGGACCACCTTGCCTGGCAGGCGTTTATACCCATCGTGGCTGGCCTGCAGGCGAACCTGGCCCTTGCTTTCCTGCAAATCCACATCAAAAGGATTTGCCCTCCTGGCCACGCGGAAACCCGCCCAGACCTCTGAGGAGTTCGCACTTTCCACTTCTACCGTATTGTGCGCAGCCGTGGAGCGTTGGCGGTGCCGCTCCGCACCCTCACCATATTGGGATATACCGGAGTTAACCAGGACTCTCTGGCCAAACAGACTCAACTCACAACTGAGTGTGTCCGCATGGGCATGGCCGGGCTGATAGTCCGGCCCAACACAGGCGACATCTGCAAGCAACCGGTGGCCACCGGGCCAATCGAAAACGGCATAACCACTCGAGCCCAGCCTGCAGCCCGTCAACTGATTGGTCGTAGCGGGAACGGGGACGGTAATGCCGAGCTTTTCCCCATAGTCAAGCAATTCACTGAGGGAAGGCGCAATTCCTAACGTTGCATCATTAAAAAAGGCAACGCCCCTATCTGGATGGGTCATAGCCCGCAACCACTCAAGCCCTTTAACAAAACGAGTTTCCCATAAATCGGCTCGCTGCATCAGGGGAGCCAGCTCACTGGCTTTCTGCAAGGTGAGTAAATCCGCCATATCCCAAAGCAAAATGGCATGGTACATGGGCGAACGCTCAAAATGCGCTCCATCGGCCAGAAACTGCTCTTGGACCTGCTTATCCAGCAGTTTCAACCCTCGCTCCAGGCAGCGGTCGCCCTGTTCTCCACCTAAAAACGTGCCCACAAATACCAGGGCTTTGGCATTTGCAAACAGATGATTAGCCAGTATATGAAACTCAAGCTGCTGTTCCAGTGCATCTGCCTGGCATGCGAGTGAGTGTAACCACTCAGGTTTTATCTGCCCTGCTTCCAACCGACTGAACCACTTTACCCAATTGACCAAGCGTAAAGACAGGCAATAAGGCTCCCAGCCATTGCCTTGCAGGGGTGGGTTCCCAACAATCCAGGCGTCAACCATCTGCCCACAAAGCTCAGGTTTCAGCTCCGCGCCCCTGGCATTGAGATCGTCCTGATAATGCAGGTTATAGAGCCACAGTTTAGGAAAGGCGGGATCGTTCCAGTCCCTGTCGAGACGTGCCGTTTGCCCGAGAAAGGAAAAGGTCTTGCCATCCTCCGTTGCTGATTCCATGAAAGTCAGCCCCGGCCATTTCGTTAGCGCTCCCCTTAAAGCAGGCTCAGGCTGAGCATTAAGGCGAGGCTTCCGAGCACGGTAATAAACCTGATAGAAAAGCTGCTGGAGCTTCAGATAACGAACGGTATGTAGAAGCAGGATCCAACGCTTCATTGCTGTTTCAAAAACTCCACAATACGGTTACAGGCACGGCCATCCCCATAGGGGTTATGGGCCTGGGACATCCGCTGATAAACCTGCTCGTTATCCAGCAGTTCCTGCACCGCATCACGGATAACGCTGCTCTCTGTGCCCACCAATCGAACTGTACCGGCATCTGCAGCCTCCGGGCGTTCCGTTGTGTTGCGCATAACCAGCACAGGTTTACCCAATCCGGGCGCTTCCTCCTGCACACCGCCACTGTCCGTCAATACCAGAAAGGCCTTCTGCATCAGGTACACGAAAGGCTCATAGCCCAGGGGAGCAATCAAGTGGACATTGGGCAAACCTTCCAGAAGCTGGTTTACCGGTCCTTGCACATTGGGGTTGAGGTGAACAGGATATATGAAATGCGTATCGGGATTGCCTTCTGCCAAGGCCCTCAGGGCCTTGCAGATATTCTCAAAGCCGTTGCCAAAGTTCTCGCGGCGGTGCCCTGTAACCAATACGTAGCGGTTGTCAGTGACACCGATATTCAAGCCAGCACCCGTCAGGGAGTCATTAACCTGCTGAAACAACGCGGATGAGTCAGCGGTTTTCCGGACCACCCATTGCAAGGCATCAATAACGGTATTGCCCGTAACGAGCAGCCGTTTCTCAGCAACACCCTCTGCTAGCAATGCCGTTCGATTACGTTCAGTGGGCGCAAAATGCCAGTGCGCCAGCCTTCCGGTCAGCGTGCGATTGGCTTCCTCCGGCCATGGAGAAGACAAATCACCGGTACGGAGACCCGCCTCCACATGACCAACTCGTATCTGCTGATAAAAAGCCGCCAGCGTAGCCGCGAAAGTAGTCGCGGTATCTCCGTGAACCAGCACCACATCCGGCCTGAAGTCTGTGAGAACATCACGCAAGCCAAGCAGAACCTTGCTGGTTACATCATAAAGATCCTGCCCCGGCCGCATGACATCCAGATCATAGTCCGGCTGAAGCGAAAACAGCGCCAGGACCTGGTCCAGCATTTCCCGGTGCTGAGCCGTAACAGCCACTCTTGCCTCGAAATAGTTGTCCGCCTGAAGGGCCTTGACCAACGGCGCCATTTTGATGGCTTCTGGCCGGGTGCCAAAAACGAGCAGGACCTTCATGCTTGCGACACCCCGCAGAAGTCCAGTACCTTGCCGGCAACCTCAAGTTTCTGAAACTCCCGGTGCCCAACCAGATAAATGACGATATCGGCCTCTGCCGCCGCATATGTCCAATCCGTCAAAGTTAAACTCGCGTGTTTTTTCAGGTTCGGCTCAACAGCCAGGGGCTGAACATCAGCCGCCACCAGTTGCTGAAAAACCCAAAGCGCCGGAGACTCCCGAAGGTCGTCAATATTCGGCTTGAAGGCAAGCCCCATGCAGGCAACTACGGGATTGCGCCCTTTCTCTCTCCTGAAGGAGGACACCTCCGCCTTGATTTTTTCCACCACCCACTCGGTTTTACGGGTATTCACTTCCCGCCCTGAACGAATCAAACGGGCATCGTCACCGCCCTCATGTACGATAAACCAGGGGTCCACCGCAATGCAGTGCCCGCCTACACCCGTGCCCGGTTGCAAAATGTTCACCCGTGGGTGGCGATTCGCCAGCCGGATCAGCTCCCAGACATCAATACCGAATTTGTCACTTAGCAACGAAAGTTCATTGGCAAAGGCGATATTCACATCGCGGAAGCTGTTTTCCGTCAGCTTCGCCATCTCGGCCGTGCGAGCATCGGTTACCAGGACTTCACCGGTTACAAAGGTGCGGTAGAAGGCCGCCACCTTTTCACTGGCCTCAGGTGTAATACCTCCCACAATACGGTCATTTTCGACAAGCTCCCGCATGATATGGCCCGGTAAAACCCGCTCCGGGCAATGAGCAATATGGATGGCACCGGTATCAACGCCACTGTCACGCAGGGTTTGGGCAACCTTCTCAGTAGTGCCCACCGGGGAGGTGGACTCCAGGATCACCAAGTCACCGGGCTTGATGACTGGTGCAATCGACTGAGCTGCACTCAGTACATAGTCGATATTAGGGATAAAGCCGTCATGGAAGGGCGTAGGCACGGCAAGAATGAACACATCCGCCAGCTCGGGCCTCAAGGAAGCTTTAAGATGCCCGGAGTTAACCGCCGAATGAACAAAAGAGTCCAGATCCGGTTCGACGATGTGAATATCACCCTGGTTGATGGTATCCACCACCTCTGGTGATATGTCCACGCCCTGAACCTGGTAGCCCCGATTGGCCAGGAGAGCGGCAGATGGCAAGCCGATGTAGCCCAGGCCAACGATACAAATTTTCAGATCAGACAACATACAGAATCCTGAACCTATTGCTGAGAACGTAAAAGCTCGGCAGCTTCGATGGACACCCGAGCCACCTCAAACACCTCCTCTGGGCTTATCGGGCAAGGAAGGCCCTTCTCGATGCTCTCCAAAAATGCTGCCGCACAGGCTTTCTGACCTTTGTCTTGGCGCCATAAATTCATTTTGCTAAACCCCGGCCAGCCAAAGCCTTTCAGTTTTCGGAAGTTATCCAGTTGCAACACTCGACCAGCCGCGAACACTTCCACTCGCTCCTTGGGGAAGCTGGCAGCACCATTGGCCAGGTAATGGATGGTGCCGAAAGAACCGTCAGCAAACCCAAGCATAATGGCAGCTTTGTCTTCGGTGACCTCCTGTGTAGGCGTATCCCCCATTCGCCGAGCCTGAACCGAAATAATCTCATGCCCAACCAAATAGCGCATTAAATCAATAAAGTGACAGGCCTCGCCGATAATACGGCCGCCACCCACCTCCGGATCCTGAGTCCAGTGGTCTGCCGGGATCGCGCCGGCATTAACCGTCATCACCAGACTCTTTGGTTCAGCTACCTTGTCCAGAAGCGACTTCGTCGTCACCACATGAGGCGCAAAGCGGCGATTGAAGCCAACCATCAGCAATTGTTCCGGCCGCTCGGCTGCTTCTGCCTCAATCTCTGCCAGTTCCTCGAAGGTGAGGCAAAGCGGCTTTTCGCAAAAAATGTGTTTGCCTGCCCTCAGCGCGTCGAGTACCTGACGGGCATGACTATTATGGCGAGTAACAATAACCACGGTGTTAACAGATGCATCTTCCATTAACGCCTTGCCATCAGTAGAGGCCTGCCGGAAGCCGTGTTTCTTGCCGTAATGAACGGAACTCACTCCGCCACCGCTAACCACGGTATGCATATCAGCCCCCGCGGCCTTGAATGCAGGAATAAGCACGCGCCCCGAGTAATTTCCCGCACCCAGGAAACCGACCGTTGCTTTCCTGGCAGCCGACACGCGGTTCACCACCCTATCGTCACCGCCACTTTGCTCACCACCTGTCAGCGACACCACCCGGGGGCCCACGTCTTGCTGTTGCGGATATTTCAACAGAATTCCCAAAGACGCATCACCGGATGACAAGAGGTCATAGGCCTCTTCTGCCTGATCCAGGCCAAAGCGATGGCTGACCAGGGAATCTATATCCAGGGCACCTGAGGCCATCAAGTCCAAAACGGCTTCAAAATTGCGCTGCTCGGTCCACCTTACGAAGCCAACAGGATAATCCTGACCATGTTCCTCATAGGTGGGGTCATAACGGCCCGGCCCATAGGAGCAACTGACCTGAAAAGTGAGCTCCTTTTCATAAAAGTCCGCCCTGGAAAGCTCAAGCCCGGTTACGCCAACCAGTACGATACGGCCGCGCTTACGACACATGGTCGCTGCCTGACTTACAGGCTCGCTGCTCTTGGTGGACGCAGTAATGATCACCGCATCTACGCCACGCCCTCGGGAAAAGCCCGCAGCAGCAGCTAGCGCGTCCTCACCATTACCGGGATTTACGACCTCCGCACCAAATTTGCGGGCAAGTTCCAGGCGGGCAGAATCATAATCAATACCAAGCACCCGGCAGCCCTGCGCACGCAGCATCTGCACTGTAAGCAACCCGATCAGGCCAAGACCGGTTACCACGACACACTCACCAAGTGTCGGGTTTACCAACCGGATACCCTGGAGCCCTATAGCACCGAGAACCGTGAAACTGGCTTGCTCGTCAGTAACGCTGTCGGGAATTTTTGCAGTAAGATTTCTAGGCACACATACAACCTGCGCATGCCCACCATTACTGACAATGCGCTCGCCGGCAGCTATACCATCAACGCCTGTGCCAACCTCAGCCACAGTACCCACATTGCAGTACCCCAACGCCAAAGGCTGATCGAGCTTACTCTGTACAGCGTCTAGAGTAGTTGCCAGCCCATCGGTACGGACCTTGTCCAGCACCATGCGAACTTTATCTGGCTGCTGGCGAGCCTTGTCGATCCAGTTCGCCTTGCCGAAATCCACAAGCATCCGCTCCGTTCCGGCGGAAACGAGGGTATGAGAGGTGTTTACCACAATATGGCCGCGCCGAACCGACGGGGCAGGCACATCGGCGACCGTTGTTTCGCCGGTTTTCAGGCTCTGTAAAATCTGTTTCAAAATTCGAATCCTTGGGTCAGGCTAAATCTTCGTCCATCTGTATTTCTCGGCATCAGGAAAAAAACGCAGCTCCTGATCACCAGACAGCACCATATCTTTAATCTCCAGCATAAGAGCTGTAGACACTCTGATCTCATCAATATTTCGCCGGTATTCGTCCCGGTGCAGGTGCTGAAGTATGGCCTTTCCATGGCCGACATCCTTGGGCCTGTATTTTTCATGCAGGTAACGATGCCCCTTCCAGAAACGGGCTTCCCGAAAATCAGTTATCGTCGCGATCAAGTCATCCTGATTGAAAGAAACCGTTTCATTGATCCCCTCAAATGGTTCGGCCCGGGAAGTGAGAATAAGGTTGATCAGGTCGCCATTGCTAGACGTGATAGATACTGAGAGATTGTCGTCCGGAGCCTCCCGATCCGCCACGGAAAGCCGGATATCGAGAAACTCCGGAAGTGCCTTGGTGAACAGCAAGTGCACACTCAGGTCCAGCCAATGTCCCAAATTGCCACATACACGCGTGCCCTCAGCCGGGTCACGGTACCAGTGGCCACTTTCGATAAAATGCCCCACAACAAAACAACTAAGCGTGAATGACGAATCCACACCGACATTGAATCGCTTCAGTGTCTCGATCGCCTTGCTGAACGGACGGTTATACCCCACAAAGATCTCCGCCCTGTGCTCGGATATTGCCGATCCCAGCGCCGTGAACTGATCCCAGTTCACTGATATCGGTTTTTCCACATAGGCGGAGACACCATGACGAAGCGCTTGTACGGCGTACTCTGAATGGCTGGCATGATTCGATGCGATGTACACCACATCAAGATCCGAATATTCAAAATTGTCAGCAAGGCTCACAGCTGCGCCGACCCTGTAGAACTCACAAAAGGACTCAAGCGCCTTTCCATCCGGATCATAGGCCCTGGCAAAGCGATAGCGGCCGGACCTTCCCAGAAAGTAGCCAACCGTAGCAAAGGCAAACTGGCCACAGCCAATAACCCCCACATTGTACTTCTGCCCCCGAACTTTCCAGACTTTCAGGCCACTTATAAACCGGCCTAATCCCCTATACCTGCCAATCAGTTTGTAAAGTGTTCGTGCAAAACCATAAATCCGGTAAAACCTCCAGATCTTGAGCAGTTTTTGATACAAGGGTTAGCTCCTAGCTTTTACCAAGCACAGTTCGATAGGCGTTGAGGTGTTTTTCCGCGCAAACTTTAATATCCAGCTTATCGGCCACACTGGCCCTTGCTGCCTTACCAAGTCGCTCGCGCAGGGTTTCATCGCCCGCAAGCCGGCCCACGAAATCCGCCAATGCCTTGTGATCACCTACCGGGGCGATAAAGCCATTTTCACCCTCTTTTACATAGAGCGGAACATCGCCCACATCCGTGGATACGATTGGCAATTCCATCGCCATGGCTTCCCAAACTGAAATGGGTGAGGACTCTGCATTGGAACTGCAAACGTAAATATCGAACCGCTTCAGCAGAGCTCGGACATCTCCCCGCCCACCCACGAATTCAAGATTTGTAATTCCAAGTTCATCAACCAACTTTCGGAGCGCATCGTAATACTTCTGCTGATTGGTGAAAACGGGACCAGCAACCACGAACTGAAGGTTCTCAACTGACCGACTGGCTTCCGCCGCCATCCGGATAAAGGTTTCCAGCCCCTTCACTCTACTAATATTGCCAACCAGGCCGACGACGGTTTTCCCGGGCCAGCGGGCAAGGTCACCTTCAGCGTCGTGGAACTCAGCACGGGGACTAAAGTCGGATATGTTAACCGGGGCCGGGATTACAAACTGAAGCTTTGAGGGATCGACCAGTTCACCGTAATATTCTTTAGACCTTTCAGAAGCGAAAATATAACCATCGGCAAGACGGCTTAGTAACCTGAATATTATTCTGATGAAACCCGGCATAGATGTATCATTAATGTGCCACAGGATCTTTTTCCGTGTAAGCCAGCCCGCTATGACCCCCTTAAACTGCCAGCTTCCGCCGCTGACGTGAACTATCTGTGCCGAATGACTATGGAAATAGCTAACCAAATAAATAATTTCAATACTTGAAAAAAATACATAGCGAAGCGCTACTTGCCACTCCTTTGTTATTCGGGAGAGAGGAAGGTTATGATAATCGATCTCGTTTTCGTCACATCGTTCGCAAAAACCCTTCGAATTTTCATACGGCATGACCACGGTTGTTTGAACACTTTTACAAATATTCCTTGCGACACTAACTATTCTAATTTGAGGCCCACCCAGCTTAGCTTCTTCTATGACATTCAAAACTTTAATCAATTTCTCGCCGCCTTAATCCGGAATAAAATCTGCATATATTCTACTTAAAAAATATACATAAAATCAAAAGAGTATGGCAGGACTCCTGCCATATTACTTTTCAAATAATAATAGAAAGCAGAAAAAAGGATCAAAAAAACAAATGAAAAATAAATACATCTACCATAAAAATTACCAAAAGAACAACCTATCGCCGGAACCAGAAGAATAGAAAAAACACTAAGGTACATTGAAAGCCTAAAAAAAAGAATGTTATGGTAAGAGAAGGCTGCAATAAGTATTGAAAAAAATACTCCATTAAACAATATAATATTAAACCCATCTATGTTAATGAATTTTTTAAAATAAGGAAGTATGGGCACAATCAAAGAAAGACATGAAAAAATAAATAAATTAGATGATCCAGAAGAATAATCACTATATGACCTGTAAGCACCGGCCACTGAAAACATAAAATCCATTAAATAAGGATACAAAACAAACCCTACGAAAAAAAAAGCAACCCAAGCTATATACCCAATAACTCCGTACGTCCGCGATAGAATAATATAAAAAGGAATCATAAATATTGCTGAAAGATGAAAAAAAGAAGCAGCAACCACAAAAACAAAATACTTAATTGGCTCTCGATTTTTAAGGGCTGGAATGCAAAATCCGAAAAAAAATGAGATGGCGATAAACTGCCTTATTAAATTAAATGAAAAAAAGTAAAAATACATCGCAAAAAAAACGACAACACTTATAATGCAACCTCTTGAATTATAATATATACCTTTAAATATAAAGGTCAATGTTACGAAACTAGAAAAAATAAAAAAGATACGCGGATTACTTGAAAGGTAATTTAGACCTAATAGGAGTGACTCAAAACCAGGCTCTAGAACTTTCCAGTACCGGCCACCATCGGCAAAAGACTGATATATAGAAACATAAGAATCATAATCAGTTCCAGAACCAACTCTGAAACCAGAAACAAGAAACAAAATAATAAAAAGAAAGCCAAACAAAAAATTATAAGTTATATTTCTTAAATTCACCGAATAGCCTTATTGGTGGCGCATTAAGGATATAAAATAAATGAGACCCTAACCGTAAATTACACAAAAACTGAAATTAAAACCCTTACGATGGAGCATGGAAAACTTTAAATCTTTATAATAGATGCTCTCTCATGAGGGAAATATTTCAAGCCGCAACATTCAAACTTAAAACCTATCAACACCTGATTTCTCAGAGCCATAATTAGCATTTTAATCAGTCTTTATCCTCTTTATCGCCAGGCCAATAACGCTGGTCTCGGTTATAGGCCGGTTTATCTAGCAGGCTTGCATTACCTAGAAACGCGATAACCTCCGGCACCGAAAGCGATGGCTCATTCTGAGATAAATAGGCGTTATTGACACTTTTATTCAAGAGGCTTTTATAACCATAAGCAATTTCTTTGTATATACCACGGAATGCAGGCAAGACTGAAAAATATTGAGCTAATTCGACAGACCGTCTGGTTTCCTCGTCACTCATCAATTCTTCATAAAGTTTCTCGCCCGGTTTAGTCCCAATTTCTTGAATTTCAATCCGCCCAGGGTCGTAACCGTAATACGGTCCCAATTCTTTAATCATAGCCTTTGCCAAGTCTTCAATGCGAACTACGGGCATCTTAGTAATGAATACTTCCCCGCCTTCTGCAAGCTCTGCAGAATCGATAACGAGGCTAACGGCGTCTTGAATGCTCATCACAAACCGCGTCATTTCCTTGTCAGTCAGAGTTACAGGGCCACCCTTGGCAATCTGATTATGGAAAATGGGGATGACAGAACCACTGGAACCCAATACATTACCAAAACGGGTTGAAGCGAAGATGGGGCCTTCTCCTCGCTTATGACTATTGGCCGCCGTCATCAGCCGCTCCCCCATCAGTTTGGAAGTGCCCATAACATTGGTCGGGTTCACCGCCTTGTCGGAGCTGGTAAAGATTACGCGCTCCACCTTGTTTTCTGTCGCCGCCGCAATGACATTCTGCACCCCCAGGATATTGGTCTGGACGGCCTGGTCGGGAGATCGCTCGCAGAGGATGACATGCTTGTAGGCGGCCGCATGAAACACAACATCGATACCGTTCATGCGACGGCACAGTTCATCCTTGTCACGAATATCTGCCACGAAGAAGCGAGCTCTGGGCTCCTCCAGCCAGGTCTGGTCGAGGAAAAACAACTGGCTTTCGTTATTGTCTATGCCAATCACTTCTTCAGCGCTGTACTGGTCACTCACCAGTAACTGGCGAATCAATTCTGATCCCACTGTTCCACAGGCACCGGTAACCAGAATACGCTTGTTGTTAAGTACTGAAGTCATGCAGTTGTCCCTTGTTTCAGGAAGTAGTCCACCGTAGCGGTCAGACCCTCGGTCAGGGTCATTTCAGGCTGCCATTTGAGCCTGGTGCGTGCCTTGGTGGTGTCTGAATAATTTCGTTTTACGTCCCCAACGCGGGTTTCGCCATTAGTGATGTTGATATTTTCAACACCTTTCTGCCGAAGGATGTCCACCAGTTGGTGGGTCATTTCGCCGACGGTGGTCTCCCGGTTGCTGGCAATCTGGAAGGTTTCGCCCCCAATACCCTGTTCGATTGCCGCCAGGGTAATGGCTTTTGTCAGATCTTCTATGTAAATGAAATCTCTTGTTTGAGTACCGTCCCCGTATATCTCCAGAGTCCGCCCCTCCAGGGCCTCCCGAATAAACTTGGCTACCACACTGCTTTTGTGGACAGAGCCAGGCCCATACACGTTGCCAAATCGCAGTGCGACGGTGTCTATTCCAAAACTGCGTTTATAGGCAGAACAGTAACCCTCGCCGGCCAACTTGCTGGCACCGTATGGTGAAACCGGGTGCGGGGGCAGCTCCTCATGGATCGGCGGTTCCACTTCACCGGCCGGGGCGCCACTGGAAGCAAATATAAAGCGACTGACCTGATTGTGCCTGGCGGCCTCCAACATGTTGAACGTGCCCAGTACATTGGCCATACAATCCTTGCGCGGGTCTTCCACCGAGGGGCCTACGCCGGTGTTGGCGGCAAGGTGGACGATGACATCAACATTACTGGCAACGGCCTGGGTCATGGTTTCGTCCAGAATATCGCCCACCACCAACTCCACTTGCCCCGCCATTTCAGTTAGCCCGGCTGTGCTCTTTTCGGCAAAATCCGCCACCAGAGACAGATCTGCCCGGGTGCCGGTGCTCAGGTTGTCCAGCACGCGAATATAATGGCCTCCCTGCGCCTGCAGGATGCGGATCAGGCTGGAGCCAATAAAACCACAACCCCCGGTTATCAACCATTTCATCCCCATTTCACCCCCTTGAAGATAATGTCTTTGCGGATGTTGTCGCGGTATTTTTCCACCACTTCAAATAACCCGTGCATCACCTCTTCCGTCAGGTAATGTGGCTCTACGCCAATGTTCTGTAATCCCTGGTAGGTTGGGTTGTAATAATGCTCTTCTGCTTCACGCCGGGGGTTGGGGATGGACTTGACCTCTACCTTGTGATCCCTGGCATTGCCCACATTCCGGGTCAGCTCTGCCAGTTGATTGACGCTAAAGGTTTCCATAATCTGGTTGAAGATGCGCAGTTCACCCGTTTTCGCTGGCGTCTTCTCCGAAGCGTGGACGCATTGCAGCGTGTCTTTGATGTTCAGGTAACCCCGGGTTTGCCCGCCTTTGCCATAGACGGTCAGCGGATAACCCACCACGGCCTGGGTAACAAATCGGTTGACGATGGTGCCGAAAATCTCATCGTAGTTGAATAGGGTGCTGAGGCGGGAGTCGATAATGGATTCATCAGTTTCAGTACCGTATACCGGGCCCTGCATCAGATCGGTAACTTTGAGATCCCACATGCGCACGGCAAACCACATCAGATCCGTGTCCATCACCTTGGTGGTGTGGTACAGGCTTCCGGCGGCGCGGGGAAACAGGAAGGTCCCCTTGCGCCCCTTATGTTCAATCTCAAGCCAGCCCTCTTCAATGTCGATGTTTGGGGTTCCGTATTCGCCCATGGTACCCAGCTTGATGATGTGGGTGTCCCTGGAGAAGTCCCTCACCGCCCAAAGCAGATTGTTGGTTACCCGCAGGTTGTTAACCAGGGTAATGTCGGCATGCTTGTAATCCATCAACGAGTAGGGAGCCGAAGGTTGCTCCGCGTAATGGATAACAGTTTCAGGCAGTCCGGTGTATGTTTTGTCCACAGCCCACTGATAGGTCACTTGGCCATTAAATAATTGACGCATGATTTCAGGGTCTGCCAGATCACCGATTACTACCTTTATCTCGTGGCCGGTTTTTTCATGCCAGATCTTGGCACGCTCAATCAGGTTGGGCACGGGATAAAGCATGCCTGTATCGAGTTCTGTGCAGGCGTTTCGGCGGAAGTAGTTGTCTACCACCGTTACCTGATAACCACGATTGGAAAAATACATGGCAGTTGGCCAGCCCAGATAACCGTCGCCGCCGAGGATAAGAATATGGGACATTTTTTACTCCAGTTCAGAACGTTTACTTTATTTAACTTTAACAAACCCGGATATAAAACTATATTAAAGCCAAGCAAAATGTTAATCAATAAATCCTAAAACTTATAAAATTCCAAAAATATATTCTATGAAAACTGGCTTTTTTTATCTTTTAATTTATCCAAAAATCTTAAAAAAACAGGGAATCGAATAATAAACATGAACCCAATCTGGCGAAACCCCAAATACTTACATTTAAAACTTTTTTCCATCAGTTTATTTGCAGTTGCATAACGTCGGCCTCGAGCATAAATTGTTGCAAACCGCATATACATTGCAGCATAACCAGCCTTAATCACTGCAGAATCGACGCCAGCATCCAGCGCTGCCCTTAACGCACGATGGTTTGCGTAAAAATTACGCCACTTTGTCTCAATCGGAGCCGAGTCCACACCAGCGCCGTGCTTTCTGTAAGCGCCAAGAACTTGGTCAATGTATATAATAGAACCGAACGACGCATTAACAATATTGCAATAATAGTCAATCGCTCTAGCGCTGGAGTACTTGGAAAACCCAAGATTGGACAAAGCAGAACGTCGATAAGCCTTACTGCTATGAGTAATATAATTACCGTAAATCACTAAATCTTCTATCGAAGATATACGCTTTTTTGTTCTATTTCCGTTAAAACCTAAAGTCTTCCCGAATGAATCAACAATGCACACTTTATGGAATACTAGTGCACACTCGGGGTGCTTTCGGAAAACGTCTACCTGGCTCTGAAGTTTTCCTGGATAAAAGTAATCATCACCATCACAATAAGCGATATAATCACCTCGGCTAACCTCGATCACCTTGGCCATATTTTTCTTTGCACCAACATTCACATCCCAGAAAACAGTTTTTATTAGATCCGGATATTCACGAGCGAAATCTTCAATTATTGCCCTAGAACCATCTGTTGAATTATCGTCCCCAATGATTATCTCAAAATCAAAATTCGTTTTTTGCTGAACCACACTCAAAAGGCAATTTGATATATAATTTTCGAAGTTATAACAAAGAACGGTGACGCTTACTAACGGCTTATTTACCACATCTGGCCTTTAAATTAAAATTAATTACCAACTTTTTGAGTTGACGATCGAGATTGTTCACGAATAAAACCAATAAAAATAAGAAAATATTTTTTGTTGAATAAATAGCTGAAAGATATAAACAACAAAGACATTATAAAAACTACCAATACTATTGAAATTGCAGGATGCAAAATTACCTCGTGAATGAAAAGGTATCCTGCACCTCCACAAACCACAGAGATGATTAGCACTGGAAGAAAATCTTTGATTTGCTCAAAAACACCATAATCAAGTAACTTTCCTGAAAAGTAGCTATTAGGAATGTAGTTGATTACGGAAGTCGCCACCTGCCCGAAAAGTATCGCATGAATACCAAAACGGTAGGTCAAAAAGAGCGTCAAAACATTTATGATTTTTTTTACTACTTCAACATATAGGTGCAAGTCCGATCGACCTTTAACCTTTAAAATATTCAAATTAATCGAGTGCAGCGGTAGCAAAACCGTTGCGATGCACATAAGCTGGAAATAGGGCACTGAGGGCCACCATTTTTCTGGTAACAATAGTTCAAAAACTGGACCGGCGACCACTGCAGTAAACAAAATGCCAGGAAACAGTATCATGCTCGCGACAATTACGATTTTTTTATAGCCCTGTTTTAGCCGTGCATCATCGTTTTGAATGCTCGCGAGAGCCGGATAGGTTACCTTCTGGATAGACATAACCAGTTGCTGAACAATCAATTCCTTGATCTTCTGAGCAAAGAAATACAATCCTGCGAGCGATGCTGAAAAAACTTTTGCAATAACAATTACGTATATATTCTGAAAAACGGTATCCAGCAAACTTGAAAGAAATAGTTTGTAGCCAAAGTTATACATTCCTTTAACCGAAGACCAACTGAACTGCAGCGTGGGCCGCCACCCTTCTAAAACCCATAGTAAAGCGCTGTGAAAAACAGCGTTTAATAGTATCTGCCCAATCAGTGCCCATACACCAAAACCGAACCAGGCTAGGCAAACCGCTAAAATTCCAGAAATGATGCTCGCTGGTAAGCTTGCTTTTAACTGCGCCTTGAAATTTAGCTCCCGACTGAGATTAGCGACCTGTACTACTTGGAATGACATGGCGATTATGGTCAAAGACACAACCCTGATCAGGTCTACAAGCCTTGGTTCATCATAAAATTGGGCGATAAGTGGAGCAGTAGCAAAGAGTAGGCAATAGGAAATCAGCCCCAAGACCAGGTTAGCGTAAAAGGCCGTTGCGTAGTCTACCTGGGTTATACTTTCAAGCCTGATTAAAGCCTCACGGAAGCCGGAATCCATCAGTGACTGGCCAAGCGCCAAAAATACCGCCATCATTGCCACTAGTCCGAAATCTTCCGGCACCAGGAACTTTGCGAGTAGCAGGGTTACTAATATGCTTACACCGCGCCTGGCAAACTGTTCAAGCAGATTCCAGAGTATTCCGGTAGTTGTTCTGGCAGTGAGCGACATTACGATTACTGGTTTCCCGGACAGATTAATCTTAAATTTATGACCTTTGACAGAGCACGACCGAAGCTACGTTATCTTGCACGCTTCATAGGCCCTATTCGCATCAATTTGACTGTATTCTTCTAGCCTCCAAGAGTTCGTGTGGGAAAAAGAATCTTGGCCAGCATAAGCGGCCGGAACCTCGACTTCACCAGCCCCCTCCTGTTCTCGAAGCCGCCGGACTATGTCATGATAGTAATGCTCCGGTTGTGCGCAAAAGTCTTCGTACTGCACTATTAATTTTTTGTACTCAGGAAGCTCTGCTATCCCCTGCTCTACAGACCGATTGATCGCAAAAATCTGGCCAGCCACGGA
The DNA here is from genome assembly GCF_946886895.1 of uncultured Marinobacter sp. The sequence continues at coordinate 32,081 of NZ_CAMPJO010000003.1, forward strand.
TTCCAGCGGATCAAGATGTTTCAGCTCGGGATACTCTTTGATTTTGAACGAGTACCAAGTGTTAATATCGCCATACTGGCGCTTTCGGGCTTCCAGCGCTGACTGGATGTTGAAAATCGGGTCGCGGCGAATCCAGATAAACAGGGCCTTATCGAACTGTTCTGCCAGTTCGGGGATGTTCTGATTCATGATCATGGCTTTCATGGCGAACGGTTTTTCGAAGATATTCGCCAGAGCATTTAATTCGTCCCGGAGTCCTGAGAGGTTCGCTTTTTCCCGTAGTTCCTGGCCAGGCATGTAATCCAACTCATCAAAGGGCAGAAAACGTCGCCAGAAGTACCAGAATTCATTTGGCGCCAGTGCGCCTTTTGTTTTTCCGTTATCCGAACTGAAATTGATATCAGAATTAAAATCCAGGATTTCATTGCGGAAGTTATAACGGGGATCTGTCAGCAATTGCTGAATTTTTGCGCCCACTAGTGGAGCACCAAAGAAACGGGACAGTAGATTGGTCGGATTGGCGACCAGACCGGTGTTTGCCAGCCATTGCATAAACAGCGTACTACCAGACCGATGGGGGCCGACAAGAAAAATCTTGGAGTGGCGCTCCGACGCGTCTTTCAGGTACTGATCATTTGCACTCTTGAGATTTGTGTTTAGATCCCACAGCAACTCTTCCAGAGCAGACACCCGGGTATATTTCTCTGTTCGGTTTTCAGGGGCAGCCATTCAAAAAATACCTTTCAGTCAATTCCGAAGAGGCGTATCAGCCTGTCCATATCTTTTTCGGTATAACGTTGATCGCAGGGTAGGAACAAGCCGTTACTGACCAGCTCCCACTCGAAACTCGATGCATCAACACGTCCAAGAACTTCAGGCCAGTAGCGTGGAAGAAACACTCTTTGCGTGACGAGATCGGACCGATTTGCCATTTTTCTTTTCGGAAGCAGTGGGTAGCAGAGTGGCGCGGTTTTCGTCGTGATGCTGAGGTCCAGCTTGTTGTACTCTTTAAGCCGGCCATGAAGGTAGCTGGCGTTCTGGCTTCTCGCCTGTTTTGCAACCTGAAAGTCTACTGATTCAAGCAACCGTTCGGTCAATCGGGACATCCCCAGCACCGGCATTTCTGCTATGGATTGCTCAGCCTCCAGATACTTTCCGTAAGCCTGCTCCGGGCGGTTTGTGATACGGCTTATCAGGTGAGCCATTCGATTCTCAGAGCCCTCATCCCTTACATCGGGCTGGTGGATATCAAGCACTGTCGAGTGCAGCAGCCCGCCGTCAGGGACACCAAAAAACTTCCGCGGAGACCAAATCGTTCCCAATGCTCTCGTTTCTGGTGCAAAGAAGGCTTGGGAGCAGTCGACTATCGTGTTTTTGTTTCCGAATCGTTCAAGACCTCGAGCTACGGCCCGATCGCTTAATCCGTAATAATCCACGATTAGAATGTAATCATTGTCACCAAGCCTGAGCTGGGCATCTACATCAAAGGTTGGCTCAATTTTGTAAAAGTCGTATTCGATGCCAAGATCTTGAACGGCTTTTACAACAGCATCGCAGGTATAGGCGGGTAGCCAGATTTTTTTGATATCCGCCGCTTCCAGAATGATTTTCAACGCTGATCGGGCAGAATTTGTTCTTATGTCATCTTGATTCAAATTCCCTGGATAGCGCGGCAGTTCCAATCCCTGATATCCACCGATGGCCTGATCCGGAGTTGTCATTTTCTTTCTTCCCACGCCAAGAACGTAGGGATAAGCAAAAGGTCAGTCAAGATCATACTGTTCCAGTAGCGACACCACTTTCTCGGGTGAACAGTTCATCAATACGTCGATGATCGAGAGGTTCGGAACGAAACCATCTGCGCCCTGCCTGTATTCCACAGGTAGAGAGCGGATAAACCTGAGCTCAATTCCATTCTCTGAAAAGTCGGATTTTGAATAGAGTGCCCGGCCTCCCGGAGCATTGATGTAGCAGTCGGCATCAAACTGATGGCACAAAGCAATGAGCCGATCTCTCGCGCTGGCACTCCGGTCATATTCAAGATCGCTCGTTTTCATGAAACGCCTGGTCAGACCAAGGTATGTAAAAATGGCCTCGTAACTTTGAATGCAAACGGAGGTAATCGAGCGATCCTCAATGGTCATGATCTGCTCAATCATCGGGAATACTTCTCTGAAAAATGGTGCCTTGGAGTAGCTCTGGGTAATGGTTCTGAGAACCTTGGTTACGTCTTCTGAGAACTCAAGCTCCGAGATCAGTTTATTCGATGAAGCTCCGGGTACGGGTACGGTGAACCGTGTTACGCCGTTGGGCGACAAGACGCTGTTTCGATTAATGAACCCCTGTTTTATGTATGAAACATCGTCGTACAGGAGGAACAAATCAGATGCATAGATAAGCTGAAAGTAGCCGATGTATGGGAATAGGTACGGCTGCATGACTGCCAAATTCATGCGCGGAGCTCCGCCTTAATCACGTTAATAACGACGTCCTGATCACTTTCGCTGAGTTCGCTGAAAATTGGCAGACACAGTATCCGTTTAGCAATGTCGCTAGACACTTCCTGGTGAACAAGTTCCCCCAAACACACAACAGAATCCAGAGAGGGGTAAAAATACCTCCTGGCCAGTACGCCTTGCTCCTTCAGAGAGACCGCTACGCGAGTCGTTTGCTCTTCGCTTTGGAACACCACCGGCGCGTAAGCACAATTGTATTTAAGGTCTGCTGGCTTCTTTTGAAGCTGTACGGAATGTTTGAGCGCGTCTTCATAGCGCTGCCAGATTCCGGCACGTGCCTTCAGATTTCCCTCAATCTCATCCAATACGCATAACCCCATCGCCGCCTGGAGCTCATTCATCTTGGCATTGATACCCAGTTCGTCGATGGTCTCCGGCCCAGCAATGCCGAAGTTAATCATTTTCTTGGCGCGCTCCAGATCTTCCTTTCGCCTGAACACTATCGCCCCACCCTCTCCCGTGTGGAAGAGTTTGGTAGCGTGGAAGCTCAGGGTTGCGGCGTCTCCCCAGTTGAGCAGGCTTTCGCCTTGATATTTAACACCGAAGGCGTGAGAGGCATCGTAGATGACTTTCAGCTTGTGCCTGTTTGCGATGTCGTCGATGGCCTCCACGTCGCAGGCATTGCCGAATACGTGCACGGGCACAATGGCACGGGTATTGGGCGTAATCGCCGCTTCGATGTTTTGGGGGCCCAGGCACCAGGTATCCGGATCAATATCCGCAAATACCGGTTGTACACCGTCCCACTTGAGGGAGCTTGCCGTTGCAATGAAGGTGAACGGCGTGGTGATCGCTTCAGGCTTCTGATCTCGGTTGGCATCGCTGACACCAAGCGCGCGGTAGGCGATTTGCAATGCCAGAGTCCCGTTGGCAACGAGTAACAGGTTTTCTACCCCCAGGTAGTCTTCAAGGCGGTGGGTAAGTTCCTGTGCCAACTGGCCATTGTTGGTAAGCCACTGGCGCTCGTAGATGCCGTCGATGTACTTGTTCAGTTTCTCCCGATTTGGGAGGTAGGGCTTGGTTACCGGGATCATTTAGCGTCTTCCAGGAGGTCATTCAGGTATTCGCCATAACCATTTTTTTTGAGTTGGTCAGCCTGCATCCGCATCTGTTCCGCGCTCAGCCACCCTTGATTGAACGCAATTTCTTCAAGGCACGCGATTTTGTAACCCTGCCGCTTTTCAATGGTTTCCACAAACTGCGCTGCTTCCAGCAGGCTCTCGTGGGTACCGGTATCCAGCCAGGCAAAGCCACGGCCAAGCAGTTCTACGTTGAGCTTGCCCTGTTCGAGGTAGGCGCGGTTTATGTCCGAGATTTCCAGTTCCCCACGGTGGCTGGGCGTTACCTGTTTGGCAATGTCTACCACGCTGTTGTCGTAGAAGTAGAGGCCGGTAACCGCGAAGTGAGATTTGGGTTTTTCGGGCTTTTCCTCGATGGAGATGGCCCGTTTGTTGTCATCAAACTCCACCACGCCGAAGCGCTCCGGGTCTTTTACCTGGTAGCCGAATACGGTGGCGCCCTCAGAGCGTTGTGCGGCCTGTTTGAGCTTTGGGGTAAAGCCCTGGCCGTAGAAGATGTTGTCGCCCAGCACCAGGCAGACGTTGCTGTCGCCGATGAATTCTTCACCGATGATGAAGGCCTGGGCCAGGCCGTCCGGGCTTGGCTGTATTTCGTAGCTCAGTTTAATGCCGAATTGCTCGCCTGTACCCAGGGCCCGTTTGAAGCCTGCCTGATCTTCCGGGGTGGTGATGATGAGGATGTCCCGGATGCCCGCCAGCATGAGTACGGAGAGCGGGTAGTAGATCATCGGCTTGTCGTACACCGGTAATAGCTGTTTGGAGGTGCCCAGGGTTATGGGGTACAGGCGGGTGCCGGAGCCGCCGGCGAGGACGATGCCTTTCACATTTGTTCCTTAGAGATTAAAGACTTTTTTACTAGAGACACTTGCGGATGCCCTACCCCCGCTGCCGGCGGCGGGGCACCTTGGCGGGAGCCGAAGGCTGATAGGCTTTCAGGCCTTTGTCACCAGTGAGTATTTCAACCTTATAGCCACTTTCCGCGTAGTACTCAGCAACATCTTTGATGGTGGCATCGCCCAACGACATTTTTTGTCTTGCCAGTGCAGGCCACTCTCGTGCCAGTAATCTAAGCTTCTCCGGCGACCACAATTCCGCCTGGTGTGCGAATGCGGCCCAGGGGGTTTCTTCCTGAGCACTTTTTTGCATTAAGTCAGCCAACGCCTTTGCCCTTTCTTCTTGGCTGTGCCTGGCCTGCGCAATGTGATTACCGGTTTCAATAATGGTCGCCAGTGGCAACACAAACGTGGCGCCGGCCGTGCGCTCGTCATTAATTTTTGCTTCAACGCGTACTTTGTCCCACTTGTCGTTGTCAGGCCCGCAGTTATTCATTCCCGGTACATCAAGCCAAACACATAGAATCGAGGTGTCGATTACCAATACAGATTTCATTGATTATCCACCCTGCTTGACATGCCTGAGCGCATTCTCAATTCGGCCTTCGGTGGACAGGCGCCCAAGGCTTCCGGCTGCCATCAGCTTGGGCAGCTGGCTGATATCCTCAAGCTGCGTCAGCTCGCTGAAGCCGGTACTTACATGACGACTTGCCACGGTGATAAAAGGCACCATCATTGGGCCGGCAGCATCCAGCAATGCCGGGTTGCGAGTGGTCACCAGCACATCGATATTGCGTTCCTCACCCAATGTTTGCAGCATTTCAACCAGCATTTGAGCCCGGGAGGGGTGAAGACCGTTGTCCACCTCTTCGATAACCAGCAAGCTGCCGGGCTCCCGCGTTAACAGTGCAGTAACAATCGCCAGATAACGCAACGTGCCATCCGACATGCCCCGGGCGTCTACCACGTGCGATGGCTGGCTATCCCAGCCTTCTTCACAGTACAGCATGGCATCCGTGCCGAACTTGCCCACTGTTTCTGTCCAGATTCGTTTGATATCCCTTTCCGGCAACTGCTTCAGGTATTTCGTAATCGTTTGCTCTACCTGAACTTTTCGCTCACCTTCCAGGCCTGCCAACACACCCGCCAGGTTTGCGCCATCTTCCATCAGGCTGTCAGAGAGTGCTGTGTAATCCCTCATGTGGCTTGGGATGGGATCGAAAACAAATATCCGCACCAGTTTTGCCAAAACGTATCTCGCTGCCTCCTGCACTTCTTTGCGTACGGATAACGTCTCGGTTTGGGCAAGAATGGTGTGGCTACGGCTTAAATCCAGGCGCTTTCCGCGGCCTTGCGTGCCCGTTGAGAAGTAGACAGGGATTGCCGGTGAGTCGGCCTCTTCCTGTTTACTTTGAAACAGGGCTTTTTCCTGCGGCTTGTTCGATCTGGGCCGGTAATTCAATGCAACCAGCTCTTCGGCGTGCACTTCCGCTTTGGTGCCGTTCACCTGCACCGTGAGGCTATAGCGATAATCCTGTTTGCTGTTTGTTCCACTCGTTACGATCGTCAGAGTGAACTGCTTTTCGGGCTTTCGGCAGACCCATTCAATGCCACCTCTCAAGGGAGGCAGATTCACATCTCCGGCAATCGCTGGGAAAAGGCCCACGCCATGGCTAACGCGGTTGAGAAAGAGCAGCGCATCGAGGGCATTGGATTTGCCGCTGGCGTTGCTGCCAATTAACACCGTGAGGGGGTCTATATAAAGCGTGGCCTCTGTAAAACTTTTCCAGTTTTTGAGAGACAATTCTTTAATCATGGCCGGCTTATCCGCATTGTTGAGATGCCGAAAGCATCCTGAAACATTTGTTGGTTCAATTCATTCAATGTTAACTCAAGTTGGCTTTGCCAGTCTGGTGACTGAAGCTTCAAAGCGTCTTCGAGTTTGGTCAGTGCCATCCTGCACCCGCTGGCACCATTCCAGGTTATCAAGGTACCACTGTACCGTTTTACGAATGCCGGTTTCGAAGGTTTCTTCCGGCACCCAGCCCAGTTCTTTCTCGATTTTTCTGGCATCAATGGCGTAGCGCCTATCGTGACCGGGGCGGTCTTTTACGGTGGTGATCAGGTCCCGGTAATGCGCTGTCTGCGGGCGGAGTTCCTGAAGGATGTCGCAAAGAGCGTGGACTACCTCAAGGTTCTGTTTCTCGTTGTGGCCGCCGATGTTGTAGGTTTCGCCGGGTTTGCCTTCGGTGACTACTTTGTAGAGAGCTCGGGCGTGGTCTTCTACGTACAGCCAGTCGCGGATCTGGTCGCCTTTTCCGTACACGGGCAGCGGCTTGCCTTCCAGGGCGTTGAGGATCACCAGCGGGATGAGCTTTTCCGGGAAGTGGTAGGGGCCGTAGTTGTTGCTACAGTTGGTGACCAGAATGGGCAGGCCGTAGGTTCGGTGCCAGGCTCTAACCAAATGGTCTGAGCTGGCTTTGCTGGCTGAATACGGGCTGCTTGGGGCGTAGGGCGTTTGTTCGGTGAATAGGGGTAAGCCTGGTTGTCGGATTTCGCTTTGCTCTATCCGACCTACGGGGGCGGTGCCGGCTGCTGACTCTGCCAAGTCGCCGTAGACTTCGTCTGTGCTTATGTGGTGGAAGCGGAATGCCTCTTTGTGTGGAGCTTCCAGAGTATTCCAATAGGCTCTGGCGGCTTCCAGCAGGGTGTAGGCACCTACGATGTTGGTTTCTATGAAGTCTGCCGGGCCGTCTATGGAGCGGTCTACGTGGCTTTCGGCGGCCAGGTGCATGATGGCGTCTGGCTGGTGTTGGGCCAGTACGCGGTCCATTTCGGCGCGGTTGCAGATGTCGACGTGTTCGAAGGCGTAACGCTGGCTGTCGCTCACTTCCGCCAGGCTTTCGAGGTTGCCGGCGTATGTGAGTTTGTCGAGGTTGACCACTTCATCTTGAGTATTCTGGATGATGTGGCGGATGACGGCAGAGCCTATGAAGCCGGCTCCGCCGGTTATCAGGAGTTTCATTTTTCGATTGCTCTGGGTTTGAGGTTGCTTGCTGGCTTTTGAGTGGGCGGTCTAAGGTGGGGTCTGACCCGGGGGGGGGCAGACCCCTTATTCAAACCCCTTTTTCAGGATTCAGGCTGTTTGCTTCCGGCTCTTTTCCGCTGCGGATGAAGGCTCGGATGAATACGATGAATACGCCGAGCATGCCGCCTAGCAAGGTTGCCACGATGGCTATGAGCGCACGTTTGGGCTCGCTCTTTTCCTGGGGCACCACCGCCGGGTCTACGGTCTCGAACACATACTCCTGTTGAGCGTTGGCCAGCATCACCGTACGGGTCTCACTTTCGATAAGCTGATAGAACACTTGCTGCATGCCCGCCACGTTGGTGTCGTTCAGTTTGTCTTCGAGGTAATCGATTCGGGCGCTGGCTTCGGCCACGTCTTCCCGGCGCATGTGCTCGTTGATATCCGCCACCAGCCATTCGGCCCATTGCTGTGCCGCCGGGGGGGAGAGGCTTTCTACGCTGACGGTGATCATGCCGTTGTCTTTGTTCTCACTTACGTTCAGGTGGTTTTCCCTGAACGCTTTCACCAGGTCCCAGTCGATTGGCTTGTAGCTTTCACCCTCTTCGTCGGTGAGCCATTCGTTGGTGTCGGGGTTGTACACGTCGCGGTCATAAACCCAGGTTTGGTTTTTAACATTCCACCCTTCGGTGGCCATGAGTGGCACTTCCAGGTTATGGCGCCGGATGAAATCCGCCAGGAAGGCGCGGGATTGCAGCACTTCCCGGGCGATGACCGTCTGGTTGGAGCCGCCACCGCCGAGGCTGATGCCCGCAAGGCTGGCCAGGCCACCAAGTTGGCCAGCGAGGCCGCTTACGCCGCCCTCTTCGTTGGCGGGCGCGAGCAGTACGCTGGCCTGGTAGATATTGGGCTTGTAGAGGGCGTAGGCGACGCCGGCGACGGCGAAGACGAAGGTAATGGCGATGATCAGCCATTTGCCGGCCCAGAGGGTGGCGAAGAGTTCGCGAAGGTCGATTTCGTCGTCTGGGTAGTGCTGGGGGTCTGGTGTTTGGGTCATAGAGATTTTTTAGCCACGGAAGGGCACGGAAAAATTAATAAAAACTAGAAAAGCTCACTGTGACTGCCGATTCTGGCGAGCTGTAAGGCACCATCATGCAATCTGTAGATTAGCACCAGATCCGGCATCACATGGCAGTCCCTGAAGCCTTGCCAGTTGCCTATAAGAGGGTGATCAACGTGCTTTTCGCCCAGTGGCTCGTCGCGCTGTAACATCGAGATGACACGGCACACTTCAACAATGTCTGGAATGGACCGTTTCGTTATTTTTCGGAAGTCTTTTTTAAACTGCGTCGAATACTCAAGGTTGTGCATGTGTGACTTTGCCATCCGTGACGTCTGTTACAAGGCTATCCAGTGACTCCGCACTGTGCCCTTTGCCTTCCAGCAGTTCCTGCATGGCGGCAACGCTTGTTTCGTTCGGTTGGGGCGCTTTCAGTTCAAACGGGATTCCCCCGTAATTGATCACGGCCCGGGCAAACAGCTTGATTGCCTGTGAAGGGCTAAGCCCCACCTCGTCGCAAATAGTTGAGAACGCGACTTTGGTGTCGTGGTCGATGCGGGTGCTAAGCATGTCGGTCTTCATTGGGCTCTCCGTTTGTGCTGCCATGTCTTACATTGTACAACATTTGTCGTGCAAACGCAGTCTTAAGACCGGTCACAATGTCAGATTGACCTGAGTGCGGTTTTTGCCACGGAATCCACGGAAGGGCACGGAAAAATAAAGAGACAAATTGGTTCTAATCTTTTCTTCCGTGCTCTTCCGCGGATTCCGTGGCAAATCAGCCCTTAAAGGTTGCCTACGGCGGCAGCACCCAGGGCCATCTGATAGACGATCTGGCTGACGTTGGTCCAGAGTTCGAGCTGGTTCAGGCGGTCTACGTCGATGGGGACGATGATGGTGTCGCCAGGCTGCAGTTGCTGGCTGCGGCCGCCGAACCAGGCGCTTTGTTCCGGCAGCATCACGGAGCCGTCGGCTTTCACGACGTAGATCCGGTCTTCGTCGGCCTGGCGGGTGGGGCCGCCACTGCGTTCGAGGTAGTCATCCACGGTGAGGCCGGCGGTGTGCAGGTGGCTGGTGGGGAACTGCACTTCGCCGAATACGCTCACGGCCTGCGGGATGGCCGGTACGGTGAGTTCGTCGCCGTCCTGCAGGCGAATGGGCTGGTAGCCGCTGTCGGCCAGTACGGCGGGCAGGTTGATCACCATGCGGCCGACGGGGCGGCTGCTTTGAACATCTTCGAGCAGGCCACGCACCTGGTCCACTTGCTGGGCTTTCTTGCCACCGAAGCCATCGCCTTCCAGCTGTACGCCCAGCAGGTCGCCTTTCAGCCGTTCCTCGGCCTCCCTCAGTCTCTGGGCTTCCAGTTGGCGGAGTTTTTCCCGGGTGAAGACGGCGCCCCGTGGGAAGGCGTTGTTGGTGAGGCCGCCGGCACGTTCAATAACGTGCTCAAGGGTTTCGCCTTCCCGGAAGGTATATTCGCCGGGGTAAAGTACTTCGCCGCTCAGGGTGACGGTTCGCGTTGTTCCGAACGAGGGTACGGATTTGATCAGCAGCCGGTCGCGGCTTTGCAGTCGGATATCGCTGGTGTTGAGCATTGCCTTGGTAAGGTCTACCTCTATGATGCGGGTTTGCTCCACGCCGTTGTCGTCGGTGTAGCGCCGGGCCAGTTCGGCGGAATACAGGGAGGCGGAATCGGTGAGCCCGCCGGCCACGAAGATGGCGTCTTTCACGGTGCCGGAGACCGGCAACGGGTATTCGCCGGGGTACCGGACCGGGCCTGAAATGCCCATGATTTGTTGCGGGCTGTTGGGGCCTGCTTGGGATTTCAGGCGTTTGATGACTGGCGCGAACAGTGTCTCTCTCGAATAGTTCCGGGCTTTCCTTTTTAGCTCTTTCTGATCGCGAGCCTCCTCTTCCGATATATCTGTCTGCTGATTCCCTTCCGGTGGAATGCCTTCCGCTGACTCTGACTCCCTCTCTCTCTGCCTGTCTCCCCGCTCTGTGATATCAAGCTCAAACGACACTTTTCCGGCGTTGGTGAAGAACAGTAACTGGTCTTTTTCCTGCAGGATCAGGTCTTCCGGGCTGCCCGGCTGGGTGACGGCGGCTTTCAGCTCCAGGTTGAGCACGGAAATACGGTGGGTCTCCGGGTCGGTTCTCACGATGGCGGCGTAGTTGGTGTCTGCGAAGGAGAGCAGGCCTGCATCCAGGTTGCGGATAACGGAGCTCACGCGCATGCCGGGCACCCAGGCGTATTTACCGGTACGGGTGGCGGCGCCTTTGATTTCAATGTACTGGCCAGTCACGTCGGCGATGGAGGCAACGGTAACCCGGTCTCCGGACTGCACCCGGGCGTTTTTCCCGGTGGCCTGGGTGAGGTCTGCTTCGGCAATGATGCGCAGGTAATCCTCGTTGGTGCGTTCAATTTTGGTGATCTGCGGGTAGGCCTGGGGGGTGAGGCCGCCGGCCAGGCGCACCAGTTCCTGGAGGCTGGTTTGCGTGCCGATTTCGTACAGGGCCGGGCGATACACTTCACCGCCGATGCCCGCCCGGGGGCCGACGGGGGGAATAAAGATTACGTCGCCGGCCTGCAGGCGGGCATCGTCTGAGGTGTCGCCTTTCAGCAGCAGGTCGTAAAGATCCAGGGTGCCGATCAGTTTGCCATCGCGCTTGTGCTGCACGTTACGGAGGGAGCCGGTGTTTTTAATGCCACCAGAGACGTACAGCGCGTTGGTGATGGTGGAAAGCGAGCTTACGCTGTAGGAGCCGGGCGTTCTGGCTTCGCCCAGGATAAACACGCGCATGCTGCGTAACTCCCCCAGGGACACCGCCGCTTTTACGCCAATGTACTGCTCTGATACGAGCTGGGTAAGCTGGTCCCGGACCTGCTGAAAGTTTTGCCCCGCCACAGACACCGGGCCGCGTTCCGGGAAATCGATGGTGCCATCGCGAGACACCGGCAGCTCAAGCTGCTTGTTCTGGTTGCCCCAGAGTTGAACCCGGAGCACATCGCCCGGGCCGAGGGTGTATTCGGAGGGTACCGGGATTTCGGTAACCGGCGCAAAGGTGGTTGGTTCGCCGGCAAAGAGGTTGTAACCGAAAGGCTTGAGGCCTCCCGGCTCTTCACCACCTTTTTCGCTGATTTGCCGGTTCTGTTCTTCGTCGCCGGTGCCGTTCTGGCCTGTTTCCCCTTGCTGGTTGCCGTTGGCCGGCCGAACCACATCTATCTCCTGAGGGCGCTGGTTCTGGAGGTTGCCCGCTTGCAGGCTGTCCAGGTCCACGCCGTATTGCCGTGCCAGGGCTTCCTGCTGTGCCTGCGGGAGGCTTTTGAATTGTTCGATCTGGGCGGGGGTGATGGACTGGGCGCTGGCTGCCATGGGGAGCAGGAAGGCCGCGGTTGCGAGTAGGCTTTTCAGGTTCACGGGTTATTTAGATCCGGGAGTTGGGAGTTTGGACGGTGGGGTCTGACCCCTTGTTCTGGGCTGGGCAAAGTTGGGGTCTGACCCCAAGGGGTCAGACCCCTAATTCAGCCCCTGATTCTAAAATCGGTAGCGCCAGGTGGCCTCTGCGGACCACTGGCTTTGCACACCGTTGATGAGCTGCAATTTTTTATCAGTAAAACTCGTTGTCAGGTCGAGCCAGCCATTCAGCAATGGCAGGCCGTAGCCTATGGTCGCGATAACAGCTTGCTGATTGCCTTCCGCCACGGCGTATTGAATGTCGGGGGTGGTCACGACCGTTTGGTTGGCACCGTCTTTGTTGAAGTCCACGTAGCTGAGCCTGGCGGAGGCGTTTCGTCCGTCGGGAAAGAAGTTGAACAGCCCCAGAGTGATGGCCTCTGAATCGCCGTCGACGCTGGCACCGAGGGTTCTGCCATTATAACGATAGCCACTTCTGTAGCGAGAGTGATCGTAGGTGATATTGGGCATGGCATCGCCGGGAAAGTCGTCTGCCAGGGTATTGGTGTACTCGGCAAACCATTGCTGATCATGGCCGAAGAGTTGACCGGTCATGTCCACGCCCAGGAGCCAGGATTTGCGGGCCGGGAAGGCACCGGCTTCGTCTTCGCCCATCATTTGCCCGTACACGCCCATGGACTGTTGGCCGAGGGCAAAGCCGTAGCGAACGTCGATACTGCCGAGCTGGTTGCCGGGGTCGTTTTCCTCGAGTTGGCCATTGTCACGACCGATCAGGGCGTTCCAGATGGTGGACGCGCCTTCCGGGCGGCCCTGGCCACCAAACATGATGGCCCGGGAAAAGCCAATATCGAGCCCTTGGATCGGTCGTACTGTGAGTCGCATTCCAATCAGCTTTGCGTCTGGAATGGCGCGTTCTTCCTCAAACTGGCCGGCAAATACCGTGAACTGCCAGGGGCCTATCCATTCCAGCCAGTCTGTTTGTGGCGCGTTGGCGTCCTTACGATTGAGCCACACCGCCGGCAGTGGCCGGGCGTTGTCGGAAAGAATAAGGCTGGACTGCCAGCCCGGCCCCCACCAGCGATCAATGGCGCCGGCGCCGAACACCCAATTGCCCGCCGTGGCGGCGAGGTAACTGTTGTCCAACCGCAACGATTCGTCGTCTTCCGGATTGTGGGCGTATGTTGGGTTCAGGCCGGCGGCCCAGTGTTCGCCTTGCCACTGGAGATTCACGGAGGCCAGGCCCTCGGCGGTCACTGCCTGTTCGAAGCCCTGAACTACCGGTACGTCGTTGGTGGCGGCAAGTGTTATTTCCGCCCGAAAGCCCGGCGAGGCCTGCTGTTCTTTCTCGAATCGCAGATAAGCCGCCGCGCTGCCAACGGACTGATGGTCACCGGCGATTCCAGACCCAAGCCCGTTATGAACGGTTGCCCACATAAGCGGCCAGGTAGTGACACCACGATCCAGGTGACCCCTATCCGCCAGTTTCTGCGCCGCAAACCGGGCTCTAGGGTCTCCGGGCTCCAGCCAGGGTGCCGCGGCTATCGAAAAACTGAACAGGCACGCTACCGCCCCACCAACCAGGGCCCAGTGTTTTGAGGTCATGACGTTAGATTATCCGCAAAGCGACAGGGAGACGACAATAACGACAATAACGACAATAAGGAAGGGAACAACTGAATCCCAACTAAGTCCCTGTCGGTAAGTGAATGTTCTGTTTCAGAAGCGTGACGATTCTACGGCATCCCATGTGACACGCAAGTGACAATATCCAATCTGGGGTCAGACCCCAATGCATTTCGCCCGGTGAAATACCTTGGGGTCTGACCCCAGCTTAGCGTTCAGGTTTTAGCGCAGACACCGGCACTTTTACCCGTTGCTGCTTTTGCATGAAGCTGATCAGCACGATGGCGCGTTCTTCGCCATCGTAGGCCTGGAAGATGGCGCTGACGCCTTCAAAGGGGCCTTCGCTGAGATGGACCGCCTGGCCGGGTTTGATGCCGCCCTGCTCTGCTACGGAGTCGAGGCTGTTTTTGATGTGCAGGATGACATCGTCGCTGATGGCGGCGGGTTTGTTGGAAAAGCTGACAATTCGCAATACGCCCCGGGTGGAACGCAGCTTGGACCACATGGGGTCGGTCTGATCAAGGTTGACGAACAGGTAGCCGGGGAACAGGGGCTCCAGCTTTTTGCTGCGCTTTCCGGCCTTGATCTTCTCTACAGTGATTTTCGGGTAGAAGCAGGCGATGTCCTGGTTCTGGAGGTGCGTAAGGGCGCGGTCGCCCTGGGCGGGTTTGTGTTGGAGTGCGTACCAGGTCATGCGATTAACGATACCAGCTTCCTGACGCAATAAAATACGGATTTAACACATCTTGTTTACCGTATTTGAGCGGCTCACCGCCCAGGGTTTGCACCTTGCCACCGGCCGCCATCAGTACAGCCTGGGCCGCTCCGGTATCCCATTCACAGGTGGGGCTCAGGCGCGGGTAGATGTCGGCATGGCCCTCGGCGATGCGGCAGAATTTCAGGGAGCTGCCGGCCTGCACCAGTTCGTGCTCGCCCAGGCTGTCGATGAAGGTTCGGGTTTCGTCATTCAGGTGGTTTTTGCTGGCAACAACGCGCCGGGCGGCTTTGGGTTCCGCCACCTGGATGCGACGAACTTTGCCGTTACGGTCCCGCTTGTGGGCACCCTCTCCTTTCACGCCCCAGTAGGCTTCGTGCTGGGCCGGCGCGGTGACCACGCCCAATATGGGCTCGCCGTTCTCGATCAGCGCGATGTTAACGGTGAATTCGCCGGTGCGCTGGGTAAAATCCCGGGTGCCGTCGATGGGATCAATCAGCCAGAACCGCCGCCAGTGCTTGCGCTCCTCCCAGGGAATCTCCTTGCCCTCTTCCGAGAGAATGGGAATGTCATGACTGATGCCGCGCAGGCCACGCACGATGATGTCATGGCTGGCCAGATCCGCCGCCGTGATGGGCGACTGATCTTCCTTGTAATTCACCTTGAAGTCAGACTGATAGATATGCAGAACCCGCTCACTGGCTTCGTCTGCCACTTTAATTACATCCGGAAGAATGGCGCTGTAATGCATGGTCACATCCTGAATGTTGGGGTCAGACCCCAGTGCATTTTGCCGGGCGAAATGTCTTGGGGTCTGACCCCAACTTGAAATTGGCGGTTGGGTGAGGCAAATTATCACGCTTACAATTCAGTTCACAAGGAATGTGAAATGCCTCGCCGACCAAGGATTTGCCCGGCCGGGATGCCCCAGCATGTGATTCAGCGGGGGAATAACCGGCAGATGTGTTTTCAGGATTTTGCAGACAAAGCCACCTACGCGACGTTTCTCTCCCGCTACCGTGAAGAGCACGAGGTGGATATTCATGCCTGGGTTCTGATGGACAATCACACCCACCTTCTGGTTACGCCACATACCGATCAGTCGCTTTCCCTGTTCATGAAGGCCGTCGGCCAGCGCTATGCCCAGTACTTCAATCACAAATATGAGCGCTCCGGCACTCTCTGGGAAGGCCGATTCAAATCCTGCCTGGTGGATACCGAGTGCTATTTTCTGCAGTGCCAGCGGTATATCGAACTGAACCCGGTGAAGGCAGGCATGGTGGAGTATGCAGGGGACTGCCAGTGGTCCAGCTACCGGTGCCATGGCTACGGACTGCGATCAAAACTGCACACCCCCCACCCCTGTTACCTGAACTACCACCCAGACCCGGCCAAGCGCCTCGATAGCTACCGGGCCTTTGTGGCCAGCCCGACACCAAAAGGCATGGACGATGCCATTCGATACGCCGCCATTGCCGGCACGGCCCTCGGCACCCGGGAATTTCAGGAAGACATGAAGGCCCGATTCGGAATCTGAATTTTTTGGGGTCCGACCCCGGTCATACTTTTCGAACGGGCCCCGGATATTGCGCAACCTGATCGTCACTGGTAATTAGCAGGAAACCCTCGAATTCTGCCTGAGCCACCAGAATTCGGTCGAACGGGTCTTTGTGAATCGGCGGTAAATGTGACACACCCAACGCATGTTGCGCAGTGATGGCGAGCTCCCGGTAGTCATTTTCGAGGAGTCCCCTGCGCAGCAGGTGTGGATCAACCTGGAAATCGTCCCTACCCAAACCGTTCTTGATCACAATTTCCCAGATACTCGCCGAGCTGAAATAAAGCGTTTGCTGCGGATCAGCCAAAAGTGACAAGGCCTCAGGCGCCAATTGCTCCGGCGCGCCAGCGGCCCATAAAAGGATGTGGGTGTCCAGAAGGATATTCAACGGTTACCCCCCGAACATGTCTGCAATTTCCTGCTCCGCCATACGATCAAAGTCGTCCGGCACTCTGATCTGACCTTTCATAAAACCCAGACGACGCTCGGAACCAGGCTCAGGACTTTTAATCGCAGTAACACGCGCTACCGGCTTACCCGCTTTGGCAATGATAAAAGACTCCCCCTTCATTGCTTTATCAACCAGAGAGGAAAGCCTGGTTTTGGCTTCATGCATATTGACGGTTTCCATGGCTCACCCAAAACGTAAACTTAGTTTGATTAGCTTAGTTTACTAAAGTGCATTCCTCAATCCTATTCCAATGCTATGAATAAAAATGAGGGCCAGAATTCTGGGGTCAGACCCCAGGGCATTTCGCCAGGGCAAATGTCTTGGGGTCTGACCCAAGCACAAGCACTTACCAGGTACCGGTATTGCCCATGCTGGCCCAGGGCTCTTTCGGAGAAAGCGCTTCGCCTTTTTGCAACAGTTCAATGGAAATGCCGTCGGGCGAGCGTACAAACGCCATGTGGCCATCCCTCGGGGGGCGGTTGATGGTGACGCCATTCGCCTGCAAGTGCTCGCATAACGCGTATAGGTCATCCACCCGGTAAGCCAGGTGACCAAAGTTGCGCCCGCCGGAGTAGGTTTCCGGATCCCAGTTATACGTCAGCTCGATCATCGGCGCCTTGTCTTCCCGGGCACGCACCTCATCCTCCGGCGCCGCAAGAAACACCAGGGTGAAGCGGCCTTTCTCGCTATCCTTCCGGCTGATTTCTGTCAGGCCAAGCAAGTCGCAGAAAAAGTGCAGGGAATCATCCAGGTTGCTGACACGAATCATGGTGTGAAGGTATTGCATAGCGGCTCCTGCTTGTCGTTTGCTCGGAACCGCTAGTGTACCGGACAGCCATGCCCGGGGTCAGACCCCCGTGCATTTTACCGGGCCAAATGTCTTGGGGTCTGACCCCATTTTGCTGGGCACCGTTATGCGGTCATTGAGGGTTGCCCGGAAAACTCTTCATCAATCTGAGCAAAGATCTCTGTCACAGGCCTTCGCGGATCCGCTTTTTGCAGTTCCAGCACCTGCTTACTCTGGCGCTTCAGTTCCTCGCTGGGCCTGGCCCACTCGGCTTCCGGGAGCGGCTCGGACCAGCGCTCCATCACCGGGGGTAGGGATCGGTTCAGCAACCTCTGGAGCTTACGGTTCTCCCATTCCACCATCCGGTTGGGCAGGGTCCAGAAGGTCATCACATGATACAGGTACCAGAAGAAGGTGTAGATCCAGCCTACCTCGCCGGCTTTGCGACGGCGGCGGACGTTACGCCGGGCGGCGTGGAAGAAGGCCACGCCTTCCTCCTTGGGGGCGTCGTCCCCGGTCATCAGCTCGCCATGGGGCTGGATCTCTTCCAATGTATGGACCTCATACTCCATGTAGGCCCGCAGCGCCTCCCAGGTGCTGATCGACAGCGGCAGGCCGTGGGTCTGGAATTCGAGATTGAAGCGCTCCCCGGTCTTCGGGTGCCGGAAGCCGATGCCGAAGCCGTATTGGCGGTGTACCCCGTATTCGGTGGCCCCCTGAGATTCGATCACCCAGGCTTCCAGGTCCTCCCAGGGGATCAAGATGGGTTCGCTGTGCCCCTCCGGCACAAAGCAGACCTCGCGGCGTTGGCGGTTGAAGCGGGTGGGGGCGATTTTTTCGGCTCGGTTGTACATTTGCCAGCGAGGTAACATCGCCAGGAACAAGCCGCCCAGCAATCCCCCTAAACCAATCCAGAAACCGAGACTAAAAGCACCTTTAAATCCCCAGACAGCATCCTCCCAACCATTACCAAAGTGGTACCCGCCCCAAAATGTAACTAAGGGAAAAATAAGTGCAAACAGTAGAAACAGTCCGAAGGGCCCTCCGAGTACCATCTGCCAGGCAAACGCAAAGGAGTTACCTACTCCGAAGTCCAGGTAATGATCGGTGACCGTTCCCACCGCATGGCCGTGGTCCACCGGGGGCAAGCCCGTGGGCAGGGGGTTTGGGGCCAGGTAGGTGAGCCGGCCCGAGGGGAAGGGTTCCACCTCGCCGGCATGGTGGCGTGTGTGGGTGGGCTGTGGATTCGCCGTTTGAGTCATACGTACAGAACTCTGGGGTCAGACCCGCGTGCATTTCACCGGGGCAAATGTCTTGGGGTCTGACCCCATTTTGCTGGGCACCGTTATGCGGTCATTGAGGGTTGCCCGGAAAACTCTTCATCAATCTGAGCAAAGATCTCCATGACAGGCCTTCGCGGATCCGCTTTTTGCAGTTCCAGCACCCGCTTGCTTTGGCGCTTCAGTTCCTCGCTGGGCCTGGCCCACTGGGCTTCCGGGAGTGGCTCGGACCACTGGGCCATGGCCTTGGGCAGTGTCTTTTTGCTCATGCGCTTGATCTTTTTAACCTCCCACTCCACTAGCCGGTTCGGGATGGTCCAGAAAGTGACCAGGTGATACAGGTACCAGCCGATCAGGTAGAGCATGCCCCGTTTGCCGTCTCTATACTCGTCATGAAGACGTTTACGGGCGTTGCGAAAAACGTGGACGCCTTCCCACGGTGGGTCGTCCGGGCCCTCGAAGTCCAGTGGGTCCTGGATTTCCTTCAGGGTATGGACGTCGTATTCCATGTAGGCCCGAATAGCCTCCCAGTTACTAATGGCTTGGGGCTGACCATAGGTCTCGAACTCCAGGGTGTACTTCTCGCCGGTTTCCGGGTGGTAGAAACCAATGCCAAAGCCGTACTGGCGCTGCACGCCGTATTCGGTAACGCCCTGCGCTTCGGTGACCCAGGCAACCAGCTCTTCCCAGGGGACAAAGATGGGGGCCTTCTGGCCCTCTGGGACGAAGCACACTTCGCGGCGTTGGCGGTTGAAGCGGGCGGGAATGATGGATTCAAGCTTCAGGTGCCCTCGGTACCAGATACCGACACCCAACAATAAGAAGAAACTACAGCCCCAAACCGCAATCCAGAACCCATAATCAAACATCTCCTGAAATACTTCGACTGCAGTCTCCAGCTCTCTACCGTGGGCGATTGCAAGCCCCGAGAAGATAAGCGGAAAACCAAAAGCACCAAGCAAAAAGCAAAAAAAGGGTATGCCCAGCGTGGCCTGCCAACCAAACACCGGCGTCACCCCGGTTCCAAAATCCAGATAACCTTCATTCACTTCTCCGACTGCATGGTCGTGATCCACCGGCGGCAGGCCGGTTGGCAGGGGCCCGGGTGCCAGAAAGGTTAACCGTCCGCTCGGAAAAGGCTCGGAACGCCCCGCGCGGGGCGGCTGTTCGGGCTGGCTACTTTTTGGTTTCATCAAAAACCTTCCATCGCTATGAATGGCTGGCGGAGCTTCCACCAGGTAACTTGCGCTTCCGGGGGCTCCTGTATGGGTGTCAGGGGGTACCGGCTGTCCGGGGTCACTTTCAGCATATACACGGAGGCGGTGTAATCTCCATCCTCCTGCAGCGTTTCCAGTTTGACCATCAGGCTCAGATCCTGGGTGCAGATGCCGTACCGGGTTTTCTCGTGGGCCGGGGGCGTGAAGGTCAACTGCAGGTGGCCAGCATCGACCGGTTGCTCCAGGCTAACCAGGATTGAGCCGGTACAGGGTACCCAGGTTTCCGGTTTGAGGGAGAACATCCCCCTTTGCCCGGGCTGGATTCGCCATGCCGCGATGGACACCCGATGGGGCGCGTCGCCCTCCAAGGGTTCGATCAGGCTGCTCGCCGGCAAGCCGTGGCAATTCAACTCCAGCCTGGCTGGCACATCCTTCTCCGCCAGCACTTCATCGAGGGTGATACTGTTGCCAATCCGGGTAAAAGCCTCTGCGTAGTCGTCCAGCGTGCCATTGTGGATCTGTGCAGGCTCCCGTGACCAGGGCGTGGTTTGTAGCCATTTATCCCGCTCGCTCAGGTTGTAACGGTTATACAACCAAGTACCACCTAACTCAAAAGTTGTGAACACCAATCCCACCGCGTTCAAACGGAAAAACAGACCGGACAAGGTCCGTCCTGCTGTCGCCCAGGCTTTTGCTCGAGAGATTCCCTTGGTGGCTCGAAGCACCGCCTGCCCCGTACTCAAGGTACGCCCGAATCCATACATATTGGTAACCGCCAGACCACCACTACCAGCCATACCCAGCACGGCACCGGCCTGGGCTTCCGAATTGCCGGTTCTGACAGCTTCCAACCAGTTCTCCCGGTGCTTGTAGGCGCTGATGCTGGCGCTGATCGCGCCAGACAGATAGGCAGCACCACCAAGCCAAACATGCAATTTGCCCATCCGGATATGTACATCAGTCAAAGCGGTGCTCTGCCAGGCACTGGCCAGGGTTTGTGCCCTGGCGCCATACGCCGTGTCCATCATGCCCTGAGCAGCCAGAAAACCCGCCGCTGCGGTCGCCCATGCGCTTTCATAAAGGCGCTGGTTATCCCCAGGAGACTCTGAATTCGAACCAATCTCGCTAGAAACATTCCATAAATTAACCAACTGCACCACGAACACCAAAACCCCAAGCCCATCCCCCACCAGGTTCATTCGGGGCGCCGAAGCCAGGCCCTGCCGGAAATGCCCGACCACGCGCCCGATTTCCTGCTGAACCAATGCCGGCGGCACCAACGTCAGGGCTGCACGGCCGGTGTCGGCGGGTTCCAACTTCAAGCTGGTGTCAGTTTCCTCAACCGGGCTGAGGGCAGCGGCCACGAGCCTGCCAATTTCACGATGCTCTTCGCGGGTGGCCTTGAATTCAGTCACCAATCCCTGGGCTGTTTCGGAAAGATGACCATGGGTGGATTTGGCAACATCGTGTTGGCTCTGAAGCTGCTTCATCCGTTGATCAAGCTGCAGCATTTTTGTGACGTTGTCCCGGAACGTTGCCAGCTCGCTTGCCGAAGCAAAGCGGAATTCCGCCTTACCCTGGTCGATGGCATCCAGCATGCGCCGCTTGAAAAAGTACGGCAGGTCGCGGAAGAGGTCATCCAGGTCGGG
Organism: uncultured Marinobacter sp.; assembly: GCF_946886895.1. Next base: position 53,296 of record NZ_CAMPJO010000003.1, read on the forward strand.
CAAACTCTGGCTACCGATTGCCTTGTACAGCTCTCCAACCGCTCGCCCCTTGGCTTTGGCAATGGCTGGAGAAATCGTGTCTCCCAGCAACGCTGCCTTATCCTGAATTTGCTGCGTGTAGTGGGAAAAATTCGGGAGTTTACCTTCTTCTGCCGCTTTTATCCGCTGCACCCAGCCCGCCGCTCGGGTGACTACCGCGTAGCCGGCGGAACCGACCGCGACATAGGTCTTGGCCAGTTCACCGTCTTCAGACCGGTCGCACTTTGGCAGGGTCTGAAATAGGGGGCGACTGTATTGGGGGTTCTGTTCCAGCCATTCCAGCACGCCTTCGCTCGCGTCGTCAGAACGGCAGATGTCTTTCAGGCAGGCATATTCCATATCCAGGGCCGCCTCAATCTGTATCTCGTCTGCCGGGTCAAAATACCACGCAGCCTGGTGATAGTGATTGTTCGTGAGCAGTTGGAGGCGGTCACTGGTTATGTCCGTTAACAGTGTCTGCCATCGAGCCAGTTTGGCGCGCTGGCCGGCCATAAACTGGTCCATGACGTCACGGTCGATCAGGTCATTGACTCCACGATGGCCGAAACCGCGCCCTTCCAGGATCGCCTTCAGGTTTTTGCGGTAATCCTTCTCCAAAGCGACAATGCCATCAATGTGGGAATCCACAAAATCCGGCTTGGCCCCTTCCATGGCCTGTCGCACATACCACTCGTCCACCGCTCGCTGCATTTTGGGAAGGACGCCGTAAGCATTGGTTCGGTTGGCCATGGCTCGGATCTCTTCCACCCTTGATTTAGCCCCGGCGGGCAATGAGGCGTCGTTAGGGCCCGGCCTTCTTTCGTCCTCAAGTTGTCTCAATGCTTCCAGCAATGCCGACTGGGTATCTGAGCGATCGCTTTCCGACATGGCCTCCAGATCCTGCCGCATGGAGACAATGGCAGGATGATCGGAGCGGGTCACCAATGTGTCCAGCCCCTGTTCATCCATCAGAGTCATGGACTCTATCAAGGTGCCAAGAAAATAGTCCCGCTCGTCGTCGCCCTCTTCTGTCCAGCTCTCAAGCCACCCCACCACATCGTCCTGATGCTGGGCCAGATCCAGCATTACACCCACGTCGTCCCTCACGACAAGGCAGAGGCAATTGGAAACATCGTCGATAGACTGCTGTTTGATCAGATTGCCGAACCGGCTTTTGTGGTAATAGGGCTGATTCTCCCAATGGTAGGGCTCACCTTCCTGAGGGTGGGCTCCTTCGGGGGCTTCCGGTGTGTAGTCCTCGGCAAATTCGGCCACCCATTCCCTGGCCTGGTCCGGGGTCAGCAGGCATTGACCGCCGCTCAGTGGCGAGGCACTGGCCAGGTCGATTCTCTGCAGCAGCGCATCACGCTCTTGTGGATCGTCCAGTACCTGTGCTTTCTTGCGGGCAGTCCATGCCAGTTCCGAGAAGGCAACGTAGAGTGTATGGGATACCGGGTACTCCAGCTTACCGTCATTGTGGCCCGTCAGTTCACCGTCTTCATGCAAGTACTCATGGAGCTCCCCGGTATCCGCGTCCAGTACATAAAGGTAGCCATGCCTCAGAAGACGGTAGCCAAGGGGACGAGAGGTCAACGAGTAAGGGTACCCGGGGTCTGTATCGGCGGGCGCAACTTCGACCCGGCCATACCGAATGGGCAACAGGTGCACGGTTTTCAGCAGTGGGCATGAAGCGGGCTCATCAACGGGGGTGCCTGGTTGTTCCCAGCACAAGAGATCGTTGCTTGCCCGGTCGTCAGTGGGGCGTTGTATCCGTGTCATTGTTCATCCTTGACCCAATGGGGGTGCCGTTTTAGTCGTGGCGTTGCTACCGGCTTGTCGTGGCAAGGTTGCGAACAGGAAGTGCATTACCTCCCGCAAGCTGTTGCACCCGTTGCCAAGTGCCTCATCCAGTATTTTCCGGAGCGCCGGGTAGGCATTCCTCAACTGAGGGCCACCCAACTGGTTGCGCACCGGCTCCTCCAGGCTGTTCCATAGTTGCAGTGCATCTTTGCGTCGATTGAAGGCTTCAAAAGCGTCCCTCAACTCCGGCGACGCGATGATTTTGTCGGCTTGATCACCAGCACTGCCTGGCTTGACCGCCGATGGCTCGAGCACCTGCCACCGTTCGCTGATGCGATCCGGAACAATCAGTTGATCCACGACTCCAGAGGGATATCGGATCAGGTTGCCCCCAATCACCGTTCGAGCCAGCGCCGGATGGGCAATGCGCATCAGCTCTTCATAACCCGGCGCCGTTTCTATCTGCAAGCAAGACCGCATCCAGCGGGCGCAAGTCGAGCGGTCAGCGCCTGAAACCAGGAAAAAACCCTGCTCCTGAATGGGCCCTTGCTTCAAAAACCCTTCCAGCACGGGATCTTCCGGCCCGCTTAACCATACCAGCCACGGGGACATATCCGACATCACTTCCCAGCGGGTTGTTACGTATAAACATTCAGCACTGAAGGGCTGATCGCCAGCCCACTGATATATCTGTTCGCCCAGACCCGGGATGGCAACACCATCCAGGACAAGCCCCACCGAATGATTCTCAGGCCAGGCAAGATGAGCAAACGGCGACTCCGAGATTGGCCAGCCATCCTGTTTCATGAGCGCTCCTCACAAACCGGGCAGGTTGCATTCCCCTTCCTGAGTGCCGCAACCTGGGACTCCACATTGATTGCCCGGGCGTTTTCCCGCTGTTCAACCTCCGCCAGTGTCTCCTGCTCGGGTGCCTGGGGCTGGTCGCCCTCGATCATCTGCGGCAGTTCCGCCATTACCACCCCCTGCCCCGAACCACTCCCCGGCGACCCACCTGAATTGATTTTGATCCCCGGCCCCACAAGCGTCACACCACTCGGGTCCAGCTTCAGCAGGCTACCGCCGGCGGCGATGGTCAGTTCGGCGCCGGCGTCCAGCACCACTTTGCTGCCGGCTTTGTGATGCACTTCGGTACCGGCCTCACTGAGGATGCCGTTAGCAGAGCTCTGGTAGAAGGTGCCGCCGATGGCCAGGCTGCAGTTGCCGCCGACGGACTCCCGTCTTTCGCCGTCAATGCTGCAGTGCTCGTTGCCTTTAACGTGGCTGAAGGCGTGGTTCTCCACCGTTCGGTGGCTGTCGTTTTTAATCACCTCGGTGCGGTTGTGCTCGGTGAGCAGGTCCAGGTCCTTCTGGGCGTGAACGTAGATCTGTTCCTGATCCGCTTCGTCCTCAAACCGCAGTTCGTTGCTGCCCTCCCCTTTGTGGGTCTTGGTTTTCAGGGTGGTGCGGGTTTTGTGCTCCGGCAGCGCGTACGGTGGCGTGTTGGTGGCATGGTAGGTTCTTCCGGTGATGATCGGCTGGTCCGGGTCGCCGTCCAGAAAGGAGACGATGACTTCGTGGCCAATCCTGGGCAAGGCCGTAAAGCCATACTGGCCACCGGCCCAGCCCTGGCTGACCCGGAGCCAGGCGCTTGAGTGTTCGTCGTTCTTTGAGTATCGGTCCCAGGGAAACCGCACCTTTACCCGGCCGTACTGGTCGCAGTGGATCTCTTCGCCTTCCGGGCCGGTGACGATGGCCATCTGGGGGCCGTCCATGATGGGGCGGTGGTTGCAGATCGGGCGCCAGGTCTTGTCCGCCGGAATGGCGTTGAAGTGGTTGCGATAGGTGGTCGGCTCACTGCCGCCCTCTTCTTCCAACGCCTGGGGCTGAGTGCCGGTGTGGGTGATGGCGGTGAGCAGCCAGTCCCGGTTGAGGGGGTCGCTGTCGTGGTCGGTCAGGGCAACCTTGGCACCGGGGGTGAAGTCCGGGCGGTTGCTCTCGCCGTTGGCGGTGCTGGCGTCGTTGCGCAGGGCGTCCAGCCGGGTTTCGGTGAAGGGTTGGCCACTGGCGTCCTGTTTGAAGCGGCCCGGGTAGTCGTAGTGCTGGTAATCCTCCCGGTGCGACAGCCCGGCCCCGGCCTGTTGGTGCATCAGGGCGTAGGCGGGGTTTTTGAAGGTGTAGTCCTTGAGGGCCACCGAGGCCACGCTGACCCGTTCCTGGTAGCGGAAGCGGTAGACACAGGGCTGTCGGGTGCTGCCGCCGGCTTTGGTGTTGCAGGTGGCCGGGGCCAGGGTCGGGGCATCGCCGTGGTGGTCGGCAAACACCAGGGCCGGGGGTTCGCTGCCCTCCACCGCTCCGTGCTGGTAGCGGTAGTGCCAGCCTTCCTCGGCGGCCAGGCGCTCCACAAAGGCCAGGTCGCTTTCCCGGTGCTGCACGCAGTATTCCCGCTCTTGCGGGGGGCGTTTCAGGTCGAACACCGTATCGATAACGCCCCGCTCTTCGAGCAGGGTGCGCACGATGGCGTCGGTGCGTTGCGTCTGGAAGATGCGGCTGTTGTGCATCAGGCCCAGGCGCCAGAGCGGGGGCTGGATGAGCACCTCATAGCGGGTGCGGCGGTGGCCGGTGTCGCCGCGGGCGAATTCGCGGACCACGCCGGTAAAACGGCGAAGCGGGGTGCCGTCCTGCCAGACCACGAGGTCCACCGGCTGTTCCAGAATGTCCGGCGCCGCCACCGACGGGTCGGTACTGGCCAGCTCAAGGCGGCCGTGGAACAGCTCGGACAGCCGTTCAGTCAGCGCAAAGCCGACAACGGAGAAGTGATCAGAGGGGAATTCGCCAATGGTGGCGGTGAACTGCAGTCCGCTTGCCTGGGGCATGTCTTCGGTCCCTGAAGATGAATGTAACGTTCAGCTCGTCCTGAGCCACAGGCAATTATAAACATCCCCTCCGGGAATGGAACCCCAGTCGTTTGGGGTCAGACCCCGATGCATTTCACCGGGCAAAATGACTTGGGGTCTGACCCCGATGCCGATCCAATGCCGTTGCTCTTCCAGTGAAAAACGTTGCCCCCGAAACCGTGAAAGCTGAACCGGCAACAGGGTCCTTGCAAGCGCCCGCAGGGTCGTCCGAGCCAAAGGCTCCGGTTGACGACACGCCACCACTGCCCGTGAGTTATCAAATTCAGCCGGGAGACACGCTCAGCGCTATTTTTGAAGCCCAGGAAGTACCGGCCAGCACATTGCACGAATTGCTGCAGGCGGATGCCGAGTTTCTGGCGCTGGAAACGCTTCAGCCCGGCACAACGCTGGGTTTCCGGTTCGATAAACAAGGCCGCTTGCAACGCCTGTCACTGCAAATCGATCCGGCCCGCACCGTAACTTATGAGCGCCCGGAAGACGGGCCATTTGAATACGCCCAGCACACCCTGCCCACCCATTGGGAATCAAAGGTTTTCCGGGACGATATACACGGCAGTTTCTATACTTCCGGGATCTCGGCGGGGCTGAGCAAAGGCCAGGTCCTACAGATCGGCCAATTGCTCAAAAGCAAGCTGAATTTTCGTCGTGACTTACGCGCCGGCGACACCTTTTCCGCGCTGGTTGGCCAGGAAATGACCGGCGACCAGCCAACGGGAAATACCCGGGTTGAGGCCATATCCCTCCACCGGGGATCCCATGACTACAACGCGTTTCTTTACAGCGACCACCATTATTACGACGAACGTGGTAACAGTGTGACACCGGCGTTTCTGAGGTATCCGACCAAAAGCCACTACCGGGTGACATCCCCCTTCAATCTCAAGCGGCTTCACCCCGTTACCGGCAGGCGCGCGCCGCACAATGGTGTTGATCTGGGAACCCCACCCGGTACACCGGTTTTGAGCACCGGCGATGGCATCGTCAAGCGCATTGGCAATCATCCGTACGCCGGGAAATATGTGGTCATTGATCACAGTGGCGCTTTCACCACTCGGTATCTGCACCTGAGCCGAATTCTGGTAAAGCGGGGCGAGCGAGTAAAACGAGGTGAACGGATCGCCGTGTCCGGTAATACTGGCCGTACTACGGGCCCCCACCTCCATTTCGAATTGCAGGTGAATCATCAGCCGGTCGATCCGCTTACGGCGGATATCCCGACGTCGGCCCGGGTGCCCGCAGACACACTTGCCAAATTCAAGGCGCAGGTTCAGGAAAAGCTGGCCAGAATGCAGGCGCCCTCATTCCTCAACCAACACTTTGCCAAAGCGCCGCCAGAATCGACCTCTGACGACACCGCCTCACCCGGAACCTGAGTGCTTTTGGGGTCAGAGTGCTTTTGGGGTCAGACCCCAAACTCCCGGCCAGCTACTGAACCGTACACCCCTGCGGCCGATAGGCACTATGCCACTGGCTTGCCGCGCTTTTATCTATCTCACAGCTCCAGACTCCGGTCGGGCTTCGCTCAAACCTCAAAATTACCCCGGCCAGCCCCGGATGGGCCTCGCCCCCCATGGTCACCTGAAGGTGACCGGAACCGTCAGAATTCGCCACTGCGATGTCGGTCGCGAGGTTACCATTGGTCAGGCTCGAGGGGACGTAGCCAAGATCCGAGTTGGTGACCGTGCCCGAGTTCGCAATTTGGGTCTCGAATCGGGATTTATAGGCGCCCAACTCACCAATCGCCCGGTTTACCTGTGATTTCAGGATATTACCCTGATAAAGCGGAATGGCGACAACTGCCAGAATGCCAATAATGGTAACCACAATCATCAATTCTATCAGGGTAAAACCAGCGGATTGCTTCTGCATAATCGGAACGACACCGTGATCAACTTTGTTGGTTGTCTCGATCTATGCAAAACGTTGGCCAGATTTAGCACTGGTAGCGAGGCAAGTATCTAAAAAACAAGATAGCTCAGATCGACCTTTATATATCAATGGCCACCCACCCAAATTTTTAGAACCTCAGACGACGGGACCATTCCGGAGTCTGGAGCGACTCTTGCTGGCTCTTAAATTGATTGAGATAAGCCTCAAGGGCCAGAGCATTTTTGGGCTCACCAGCAAAATGGTAGGCCTCAATCAGAGCCTCAATCAACATAACCGACTCCTTTCCCGAAACCTCACGAAAAACCAAGCGATCAATGCCTTCATTAAGTACAGAAATTGCCTGGGCGTATAGCCTCTTTGAAATCAGTGCTTCAGAAAGGGTCATCCGCGCCTGCACACAGTTCGGCAACTCATCTACCAATAGTCGAAGAACTTTAATTGCATTAGATTTATTTTCGGGCCAGATTAGCCGGGCTTTACTAACCTGCTGCGAGCAATTTAAGCTTTGCAACCAACTGCTTTTATCAATTCGGCTCAAAATACTGTCTATGAAGTTTTTCCCAAAAGGTGTGCCCACTAAGCCTAGCGCCGTATTCACCTCTGCTACAACAATATAGTTTCTGATTTCCACATTTAACGGAGAAAAATACTTTAAAGCCAGAAGGCTATAGTAATGTTCTGAGCGCACATCAAATTCGCTTCCAATTTCATCGCGCAATTCACTGATTGTTTTTCGACTCACAAGATCAGCAGTACTTGAAATAGTTATTATCAAAAAAAGAGTAAATAGGAGAGTTCGAATCCCCAAAATCGCTCGCCGACCATTATCTGGAATTCCCAGAGTAAGTGGCTTCTTAAATGATGCAATAATTGACCCAGAAACAACGCAGCCAAGGAATACGTTAATCAGCGGATGGTACATGATAAAATTAACAAAGCTGTGAGCTCCAACTAAACTGAAGACAGCTATTGATAAGCAGTGAATAGCCGCAGTATCAGAATTTTCCGAGCGAACGTAGCTCCGTACGCAAAGAACAAATAGTAAAACTGGCGTTATGAACCAGCTTACCAAGCCCACCAAACCCAACTCCACAAGCAACTGAAGATAATCGTTATGGGCAAAAAAACCCGCCGATGAAGTTTCTGAAAATACGCGAAACTCTGGATAACGCAGGGCGAATGTTCCCAGTCCCGAGCCCCAAATTGGTTGCTCCAAGAACATGTACCAGGAACTCTGCCACATATCAAATCGATCTGACATCGACTCTGGTCGATCAGTTAACGCCAAGCTACTAACTTCACCACCTGCAAGCTGCTGAATAACCGTCCCTACAAAAAATGAAAAGCCGAGGACAAAAATGGAAACAGCAAAAAGTCTTAACCACTCAATTTTTTTGTAAGAGCATAACGAAAGGTAAACTATTAGTGCGCCGACCAATGAAATAAGCGCACCCCGAGAAAGACTCAGAAACAAAGCTAAACCCAGAAAAAATTGAATAAGATAAAGAACTTTTTTTGAAAATTTTTGGATCAAAAAAAGAGTCGAAAGAACGCCGAGAGAAGCAAAATTCGCTGCAAGGTTTGGGTCATTCAGAAACCCTGCAGGACGTTCAACCCCCTGACATGCTAAAAAAATCATTGACAGTGAGTTGAGCGTAACAGTTGCAGTAAATCCGGAAATAAAATCTATAGATCGAAGTTTACCAAATGACACAACCGCCAAGACAGTAAGAGGCAGAAGAATAAAGTTGGCACTCATCCAAAGAGAAAGCCATGGCCAATAACTATAAGTCAAAGCTGACACAAAAAGAAATAGCGGTCCAATTGCGATTAGGCAGGAAATCTTCGGATATCTAAAAACAGTCGAAAGCCAATATTTAGGGGCAATCACCAAACCTAAAGTAAATATCGCTAGCGGAAAAGCGACATATGGCTGGTCACTAGGAAGCGTATTGAATTGCAAAAAGCAAAAGAAGACAAAGAAGGAAGCAACAGAAAGGAGAGGGAGGGACTCACCCTCTCTCTCCTTCAGCCTTGGTTTAAGATCCAAGCCTAGACTCGCTTAGTTAACGGTTCCGTTTTCACAACTGGCTGGAATATAGCCATTTGCAACGGTCAGATCTGTGGTGCAAACCCAGTTACCTTGAGAATCCCGGGTAATCTGGATTTTCTTGGTGGTAATGATTGCACTTGCATCCTGACCGAAGGTCGCAACGATATAACCAGCACCGGAACCACTAGAGCTGAACGCAACTGTCGGAACATCACCGTTCATCAAATTGGATGATGTAAGGCCAATCGCAGCTGCAGTGTTGGGGAACGAACCGCGCGACAGCGATTCTTCAACTGCAGTCTTGCCCGCTGAGATTTCGCCCAAAACGCGAGTGACTTGGGACCGTGCAACATAATCCTGATACTGCGGAATAGCGATAGCCGCCAAAATACCGATGATCGCCACAACGATCATCAATTCAATCAGGGTGAAACCCTTCTGAGCATGATTCATCTGAATGTTCTTCATTATTCGACCTCTGTGTTTGTCGTTGATCAACTCTTTCTGGCCCGGGCCCGGTGGAGTCGCGCTCCGTGGCCGGTGTTTTGAGCCTGACAGAAGCAAAGCACTGTCCATGCCAACCCTGAAAAGCCAGAAAATCCGGTCAGTAACCTGTGAATAATCAGACCACTGGAGCGCTTTGCGAACCGTGTCACAGAGCAGTAAACCAGCGTTTTTTCTGCCGGTGGGCGTCACTGGGTGACAATTTTTGTCACTGACTTTTCGCAGACCGCTGTGGTGATGCTGAAGATGGGGTCAGAAGAAGGCTTTCTTCTGACCCCGGAGTTCGACCGCCGAATGTATTGCCAAGGCATCCTTTCCAAACCTCCCCCATCCATCTAAACTCTCTTCAATTGACAAAACTCCGGTTTCAGCAACTTAGGCTGCATTTTTTACTTAATTTATGTCTACCAATAAAAGCAATATCACGCTCACCGGCCTGGCAAGGCGCTTTGTGGATGACGGGCTTCTGGATGAGGCGACGGCGAAAGACGCCTTCCTTCAGGCTTCGCAGAACCGCATTCCGCTGATCACTTATCTCACCCAGAACAACCTGGCGAACAGCTCCAAGCTGGCGTTCGCGGCGGCCATGGAGTTTGGCGTATCGGTACTGGATTTGTCCGCCTTTCTGCCGGAGATGATGCCGGAGAAGAGCGTCGACGAGAAACTGATTCGCAAACACAACGCGCTGCCGCTGTATAAGCGGGGCAACCGCCTGTTTGTTGCCATCTCCGACCCGACCAACCTGCAAGCCCTGGACGAGATCAAGTTCAATACCGGGCTGAGCACCGATGGTATTCTGGTGGACGACGCCAAGCTGCGGGAAGCCATCGACAAGTATCTGGAATCCCAGGACACCTCCATGGGGGACCTGGACGATTCAGACCTGGAGGGTGTTGAAACCGAGGGTGGCGAGCAGGAAGAGGAGGGTGCGGTTAACGTCAGCGAAGTGGATGATGCACCCATTGTTAAGTACGTCAACAAGATGCTGCTGGATGCGATACGTGGTGGCGCTTCGGATGTTCATTTCGAGCCCTATGAGAAGGTTTATCGGGTCCGGTACCGGACCGACGGTATTCTCAAGGAGGTCTCCCGCCCCAACATCAAGCTGGCGCCGAAAATCTCCGCCCGGGTGAAAATCATGGCGCAACTGGATATTTCCGAGCGACGGGTGCCCCAGGACGGGCGGATCAAGATGAAGCTGTCCAAAACCAAGGCCATCGATTTCCGGGTGAATACCCTGCCCACCCTGTGGGGTGAAAAAATCGTGCTCCGGATTCTGGACCCGAGCCAGGCCAAACTGGGCATTGATGTATTGGGTTACGAAGAAGATCAGAAAAAACTGTTTATGGATGCCCTGGCCCAGCCGCAAGGTATGATTCTAGTCACTGGCCCGACTGGTTCTGGCAAGACGGTCTCTCTGTACACCGGCCTGAACATTCTGAACACACCGGGCATTAACATCTCCACGGCGGAGGACCCTGCGGAAATCAACCTGGAAGGCATCAACCAGGTGAATGTGAATACCCGGGTGGGCCTGGGCTTCGCCGAAGCCCTGCGGGCTTTCCTGCGCCAGGATCCGGATGTGATCATGGTGGGTGAGATCCGGGATCTGGAAACCGCCAACATTGCGATCAAGGCAGCCCAGACCGGGCACCTGGTGCTCTCCACCCTGCACACCAACAGCGCGGCGGAAACCCTCACCCGGATGATGAACATGGGGGTGCCTTCCTTCAACATTGCCACCTCGGTAAGCCTGATCATTGCCCAGCGCCTTGGCCGGCGGCTTTGTAATGCCTGCAAACAAGCCTTTGATGTGCCAAAAGAGGTGCTGGTAGAGGAAGGGTTCACACCGGAACAAATTGAAACAGGCTTCACGTTGTACCGCCCCAAGGGCTGTGATAAATGCAATGGAGGATATAAAGGCCGCGTCGGTATTTACGAGGTGGTCAAGATAACCGACGAGCTGGCGAACATGATTATGGAAGAAGCCAGTTCCATCAAAATTGCAAAACAGGCTCAGGCAGAAGGCTTCCGTACGCTGCGGCAATCCGCTCTTCGCAAAGTGATTGAGGGGGTTACCAGCCTTGAGGAAGCCAACCGCGTGACGAAGGATTAAGCATGGCAGAAAAAGCGCAGAAGCTGGAATCGTACATCTGGGAAGGCAAGGACCGGAAGGGCAACAAATCCAAGGGTGAGCTTACCGGCTCCAACCTGGCGTTGGTGAAGGCCCAGCTTCGTAAGCAGGGCATCATTCCGGACAAGGTCAAGAAAAAGCCCAAACCGCTGTTTGGTGGCAGTAAGAAGATCACGCCCTTTGATATCGCGATGCTGACGCGCCAGCTTGCCACCATGATGAAGGCCGGGGTGCCGCTGGTTCAGAGTTTTGACATCGTGGCCGATGGCCTGGAGAACAAAGGCCTCCAGGAACTGGTGATGAGTATCCGGAATGATATCTCTTCCGGGACCAGCTTCGCCGGTGCGCTTCGCCGGCATCCGAAATACTTTGATGATCTGTACTGCAACCTGGTGGATTCCGGTGAAAAGGCCGGTGCGCTGGAGCAGATGCTGGATCGGATTGCGACTTATCTTGAGAAGACGGAACTTCTGAAGAAGAAAGTCAAAAAGGCAATGACTTATCCGATTGCCGTGGTGGTGGTGGCGATCATTGTGACGGCCATTCTTCTGGTGAAGGTCGTTCCCCAGTTCGAGAGCTTGTTCCAGGGCTTTGGCGCAGAATTACCAGTCTTCACACAGATGGTGGTTCATCTCTCCGAGTGGATGCAGAAATGGTGGTTTGTTGTTTTGCTTGGCATCGTTGGTACGATTTTCCTGTTCAAGGAAGCAAAACGCCGATCCCAGAAATTCTCGGACCTGGTTGATAAATACGTACTGAAGCTGCCCGTTATGGGCGAAATTCTCGACAAATCCGCCGTCGCCAAGTTTGGCCGTGTATTATCCACCACCTTTGCAGCCGGTGTCCCCTTGGTGGATGCCCTGGATTCGGTGGCAGGCGCGACCGGTAATGCCGTTTACCGGGATGCGATTGATCGCATAAAGAACGATGTTTCCAGTGGTACCCAGCTACAGGCCTCCATGCGCCAGCAGAATGTGTTTCCAGTGATGGCGGTGCAGCTCACGGCCATCGGTGAGGAATCCGGTAACCTCGACGAAATGCTGGCCAAGGTGGCGGAGCATTACGAAGCGGTGGTTGACGACATGGTGGACAACCTGACCGCGCTGATGGAGCCGATGATTATGGCGGTCCTGGGTGTGCTCGTGGGTGGTTTGATCATCGCCATGTACCTGCCGATCTTCCAGATGGGCCAGGTTGTTGGTTAGAGGCCTGAAAAGGGGTCATATTTTAAAGGTGGGGTCAGAAGGAAGCTTTCTTCTGACCCCGAGTTCGCCCGCCTGCTTCCCGGATCGTTGATGATTACTCTGGATACGTTTCTTGCCACTCCCTGGCTCCTCTACTTCACCGTCACCCTCGTCTCCCTCTGCATCGGCAGCTTCCTGAACGTTGTCATCCTCAGGCTGCCAAAGATGATGCAGCAGGACTGGCGCTGCCAGTGCGAGGAATTTCTGGAGGTGCCGGAGAAGCAACGCAAACAGGAGGATCGGATCACCCTTGCCAAACCAGCCTCCACCTGCCCCTCGTGCGGTCACGGCATCCGCGCCTGGGAAAACATCCCGGTGGTCAGCTACCTGGTGCTCCGGGGCCGGTGCGCCTCCTGCAAAACGCCGATTTCCGCGCGATACCCGGTGATCGAGGCCATCACCGCCCTGTTCTCCGTGATCACCCTGCTGCTGCTCGGGCCTACCGTGGCGGCGCTATGGGCACTGTTAATGGTGTGGAGCCTGATCGCGCTCACGGTCATCGATTTCGATACTCAACTGCTGCCAGACAGCATCACCCTGCCGCTGATGTGGCTGGGCCTGGTGCTGAACTATTTCGGCGTTTTTGTCGAGTTTGGCCAGGCCTTCTGGGGCGCCGTGGCCGGTTATCTGTCGCTCTGGTCGGTGTATTGGTTGTTCAAACTGGTCACTGGCAAGGAAGGCATGGGCCACGGCGATTTCAAGCTGCTGGCGGCTCTGGGCGCCTGGCTTGGCTGGCAGTTGCTGCCGGCGGTGATCCTGCTCTCGTCAGTAGTGGGTGCCGTGGTGGGTATCAGCCTGATGGTATTCCGCAAGCATGGCCGTGAGGTGCCCATTCCCTTCGGGCCCTACCTCGCTGCCGCCGGCTTGCTGTGCCTCTGGTTCGGGCCGGAAATCCAGGCGTTCTGGTTTGGTTATTTGGGTGTCTGACCCCAGGGAAGGCGTATGAAGGTGGTTGGTCTGACAGGCGGCATTGGCTCCGGTAAATCCACGGTGGCACGGCTGTTCGGCGAGTTGGGCGTGCACTGGGTAGACGCGGACGATGTCGCCCGGGAGGTGGTTGAACCGGGCACGCCAGCACTTGCCCGGATAGCGGAGCATTTTGGCGGGGGCATCCTCACGGGTGATGGCACCCTGGATCGGGGCCGGCTCCGGCAGATTGTGTTCGAAACCCCGGAAGAACGCAGTTGGCTGGAACATCTGCTGCACCCGATTATTCGCGAAGAACTGAAACGCCAGCTGCAGGCGCCCGGCCAAAACATGCCCTATGTCATGCTGGTTTCTCCTCTTCTGCTTGAAACCAACCAGCATGAACTGGTGGACCAGGTTGTGGTCATCGACGTACCGGTGGAAGAGCAGATCCGCCGCACCATGGCCCGCGATACCAATGCCCGGGACCAGGTGGAGCGGATTATCGCGGCACAGATGCCACGGGAGCAGCGGATTGCCCGGGCAGACGCTATTATTGATAACAACTGCCCGATTGCTGAGGTGGAGCGTCGCGTTCATGAGCTGCATAACGGGTTTCTGGTGGCGTTTGGCTAGATACCCCGTCCGCCAGTGGCAGGCGCACCTGGCGGGCCTTGTTCTTCTGGTTTGTGCGCCACCCGGGTACAGTCTTGAACCGGTGTTCCGGGTTCAGGAGCGCCCCATTTCCGGGCGGCTGGCACCGGAAGCCCTGCCTCCCTCGTTTTATGATTTCAAACCGGAGGAGTACTGGGCAGAGCCCCGGGACTCCTACTGGGTGAACTTCAGCAACTGGGTTCTGAGGCAGGAGCGTACTCAGGGTGCCCGGGTTGAATCCCTGGGCCAGTGGGCCGACCGCACGCTGTCCGGCGCCACCCATAACCTGCCCAACAACCGGAGTTATCTGCGTCTTGGCTTCGCTACCGAATCGGAATACGGCAAGCTGGCCCAGTTTGAGCCGGAGGCCCGGTTTCGCCTGGATATTCCCACCACCCGCCGCAAACTGAGGCTGGTGATCGAGAGTGAAAGCGAGGAGCTGATTCCCCTTGAGGAGCGCCAGCGCTACCGGCAGTTGACCGAGCCCGACCGCACCGATACCCAGGCCACTGGCGCCCTGCGGTACCTTAGCCAGGTTGGCGATGCCATCAATCTGTCCAACGACATCGGTGCCCGGCTCCGGTTTCCACCGGACGCCTTCTGGCGCGCCACCGCTGAAAAACGGTGGCGCGCGGGTGAGGACTGGGTTCTCAACGCCCAGCAGCGCGTCTATTACTACCATCAGGATGGCTGGGGCGCGCGCACCTGGTTTGGGGCGGGTCGTCCGGTTGGTAACGGTTGGGATATCCGTTTGTCGTCAGAGCTGGAATGGATCCACCGGGAGCGCAAGTTTGTGGCGGCGCAGATTTTCAGCACCTACAAACGGCTGAACAACCGGTCCACCATCAGCCCCCGGGTCGGCGTATTGGGTGAAAGCCAGCCGTCCTGGCGCACCACATCGGCGTTTGCGGACCTTACCTGGCGCTACCGGCTTTACGGCAACTGGCTGTTTGCCGAGCTGATACCCGCCGTGCGGTTTCCCCGGGAGGAAAGTTTCAAGGATCGCGTGTCCGTGGTTTTCCGGATCGAGATGTTCTTTTCCGGTAATATTGAAGCGCCTTATTAACCTGATCGACGTACTATGCCAAGACACCCATCCAGGCCCGCCCAGGAGGCCCTGACACTGGCGCCCGTCGCCATCACTGCTTCCTGCTTCCGGGATAAGTTCGGTGTGCCCCGCCAGCCGGGTCTCACCCGCCACGCCCGGGCCGAGCTGGTCATCCAGCCGCCGTTCGACCGGGAGGACGCCTTCCGCGGGCTGGAAACCGCCAGCCACCTGTGGCTGACCTTCCAGTTTCACGAGGCGGTGCGGGCCGAGTGGCGACCGGTGGTGCGCCCGCCCCGGCTCGGGGGCAACCGCAAAATGGGGGTTTTCGCCAGTCGCTCGCCGTTCCGGCCGAACAGCCTGGGGCTGTCGGTGGTACGCAATGAGGGCCTGATTCGCCGGGGCAATCAATTGGTTCTGAAAATCAGCGACCACGACCTGATCGACGGTACCCCGATTCTCGACATCAAGCCCTACCTGCCCTTTGCCGACGCCGTCCCAGGCGCAACCCTCGGCTGGGCGGATGCGCCACCCACGGAGCGATGGCCGGTGGTGTTCCTGGCCGATGCCGATGCACAACTGGCCGCCCTGCCCCCGGAACAATACCCGGATCTGCGACCACTGATTGAAGATGTAGTTGCCTATGACCCCCGGCCCTCATTCCGCCGGGGGCGGGATGAGGCACGCATCTACGGGGCGCATCTTTACGATCTGAACGTCCGTTTTCGCTTTGTGAACGACCATTCCGAGAAGCGTGTAGAAGTGCTAACGGTCTGTTAGACTGATTTCGGTTATTACGTCGTCGACACAGGGAATTTGTGCCTTGCCTTCGAACCGGCTTTTCAAACGTATGGGTCTCCGGCCACTGGCGGCAAGGTTGCTTGCTTATGTGCTGTTGTTCAGCGTACTTCTGTCCCTGGTCGCCACGGGCGTTCAGATGATCGGGGAGTTTGAACGGCGCAAGGCCGAGCTGCAGGAAACCCAGCAAAAAGCGGCGGACCTGGTCTCCGGCAGCATGAGCAATAATATCTGGCTGATGAATTTCAGCGAGGTGGCCAACAGCCTTGATGACATGCTCACCATTGATGCCATCCAGTACGTCCGGGTGGTGACCTCCACCGGCGAGCAATTCAGCACCGGCGCATACCCGGATGGCCGGGTGATTTCGCAAACCTTCCCACTGGTGTTCAACCGCTCCAGCTCCCGCGGCCCGGAAAACGTCGGTACGCTCACCATCAGTTCGTCGGTTGAACAGATCTACGCGGAACTCCGTAACCGCGCGCTGCTCAACCTGCTGTTCCAGTCCATTGTGGTGATGCTGGGCACCCTCGGCCTGCTGGTGATCGTGCGGATGATCCTCACCCGCCACCTGGAAACCATGGCCGATTACGCCGCCCGCCTGAATCTCGATGCCCTGGTGGACCCGCTGAAGCTGAAGCGCAAGCCCCCCAGGCTGCCCGATGAGCTGTCGGAACTGGAGCAGGCCCTGAACAAGATGCGCCTGCAGATCCTGGAAGACACCCGCTCCCTGCGCCAGACCACCATTCAGTCCCAGGATGAACGGGATGAGGCTGTTCGAGCCAACCACGCCAAGAACCAGTTCCTCGCCAATGTCAGCCACGAGCTGCGCATTCCGCTTCAGTCGGTGCTCGGTTACGCCAACCTGATGACGGACACACCGCTGGATCAGGAACAGCGGGAATACGTCCAGACCCTGCTCAGTGCCTCCGAAAGCCTGTCTGCCATCATCAACGACCTGCTCGATATCTCCAGTATGGAAGCGGGCAAACTGGTGCTGGAGGAGCTGCCGTTTGATCTGCGTGAAACCCTCAACGATCTGGTGCACATGCTGGGCTCCCGGGCCCGGGAGAAAGGCCTGGCCCTGGAGCTGCGCATTGACGAAAACCTGCCCTGGGCGCTGAGCGGCGACCCGGTTCGCATCCGGCAGATCCTGCTGAATCTGGTGTCCAACGCCATCAAGTTCACCGATTCCGGGCATGTACTGATCAGTATCGAAGTGCTCGGGCGCCGGGACGACAAGGCCCGCATTCGCCTGGCGGTGGAGGACACCGGCGTGGGCATCAACCCGGAAGACATCCCACTGGTGTATGAGCCCTACGTACAACTGGGCCAGCGTTTCCAGCGCCAGTTACCCGGTGCCGGCCTGGGCCTGACCATCTGCCGCCAGTTGGTAAACCTGATGAATGGCTCGCTGGATATTGAAAGCCGCCCGGGCGAGGGTTCGACATTCTGGGCCGAGCTGACCCTGCCGGTGGCGCCGGAGAGCGCCACCCGGGTGCGCCCGGACACCCGCAAGGTACGGGGCAAGCGGATACTGGTGGTGGATTCCTACGAGTTGTCCCGCAAGATCACCCTGGAAATGCTGTCCCGCTACGACGTTGAGATTGAGGCCGTAAAGGCCGCTGGCGAAGCCCTGACCACACTGCGGCTGGCGTTCGACAACCAGCAACCCTATGACGCCATCGTGCTCGACGGGTTTGTGCCGGACATGGACAGCGACCTGCTGTGCCGGCAGATCCGGGGCAATCCGATGTGGTCGGATATGCGGCTGCTGATCCTCTCCTCCAACCCACAGCGGGGCGATGCGGAGCACTTCCGCCAGGCCGGCGCCGATGCGTTTCTCAGTAAGTCCCTGCGGGAGTCCTGCCTGACGCCCATCCTGAACCAGCTGTTCGACGATGCCGAGCGTCAGGAGCGACGCTTCCTGACCCGCTTCTCGCTGCAGGCAGTCACCGATACCGCCCGGAGCCGGGAATTGCCCTGCAGCCGCATGAAGGTGCTGCTGGTGGAGGACAATCCGGTCAACCGCACCCTGACCCGTCGGCTGCTGGAGAAGCTGGGCTGTGATGTGATGACAGCCAACGATGGCGAAGCCGCCTCAAGCCTGTGGCAATGGCACCCCTACGATCTGATTTTCATGGACTGTGTAATGCCCCGAGTAGACGGATTCGAGGCCACCCGGCGCCTGCGGGCCTGGGAAACCAGTCTGGAACGGGAACCGGTGCCGGTGGTGGCCCTGACCGCCAGCGCCATGGAGGAAGACGAGGAGCGCTGCCGCCGGGCCGGCATGGATTCTTTCGTTGCCAAGCCTGTCAATATTGAAATGTTGCGGGCAGTACTGGAACAATACTGCAAGGCCTCCGCTGAATCCTGAGGGCATGTCCGGCACATCAGCATAAACCGGAATAGCGCCCGGGGCTGATCAGCGGTTCTCCAGCACCCGGTTACCAGAATGAAAGGTTCCCATGAACGTAGAATGCCCGACCTGCCAGAAATCCGTGCAATGGACAGACGCCAATCCCTGGCGCCCCTTCTGCTCCGAGCGCTGCAAGCTGATTGACCTTGGCGCCTGGGCCAACGAGGAATACCGCGTGCCGGCGGAAAATGTGTCACCGGACGACCTGGACCAGGGCGGCGACATCACACAACACTGAAACACCGGGGCCTGCCGGCGTGTTAACGGGGGCTTACAGGCATTTAAGTTGTGGTGCCCCGGGCGGCCCGTTACCATTCCAGCCATGGAAAGTATCGCTAATGCCGGCAGGTCCCGGCGTTTTCACATGTTCCGCAATCGAGAAGGTAAAAAAAATGAAAGCGTCCCGAATCTCCGTGATGGTTCTCTCACTGGCAGCCGCCCCGGCCTTCGCCGGCGATGTGGATCTCAGCCTGACCAACGACTCCGTCAAGGGCCAGGTTAACTTCTTCGGCACCAACAACGACCTCCAGTTGGGCACCGGTTACACCTACCACGAGGGCAGCCGACACATCGGCAACGTGGATTTCCACGCCCAGGGCCGGACCGCGTTGGGCAATCTGCCGACCACCGCCGGCATCGGCATTCGCAGCATCTTCTGGGAAGATGACCGGGTGGATGGCGGTGCTGTTGGCCTGGGTGGCTACGCCACCGTGAACATTCCCCGGGTGCCCGGCCTGTCCCTCACCGGTGGCCTGCACTACGCGCCCAGCATCCTGTCGTTCGGTGATTCCGACGACATGACCAGCCTGGAGTTGCGTGGCAGTTACCGGGTCATCCGCAACGCCGAAGTGTTCGCCGGCTACCGGTACCTGAATACCGAGCTGGACTCGCCGTTCCGTGGCGACGTCAACCTGGATGAGGGCGTGATGGCCGGCATGAAGATCTTCTTCTGACCCTCACCCCCGCATACGGGCGCCTCCCCGGCGCCCGTTTCGTGCCCTTCCTCACGCTTTCCCCGCAACCGCACTGCTAGACTGGCCGCCTGAACCCGACGCACGGATGGCCCGGCATGCGACTGATCGTTTGCTCTTTGCTGATTTCTTCCCTGGTACTGACCACCGGCTGTGGCAGCGGCGAAGACGCCATTGATGGCGCCCGCAATCAGCCCAACAGTTTTGGCGGTGTCACCAACCCGCTGGATGATTTCAGCCCCGGCAGTACCGGCGATTCCTCCAATGTTGGCGGTCTGGCCGACAACGAGGTGCGGATCACCCTGGAAGTACCCGCCGCCGTAGCCCCGCCGGAGGCGGAACCGACCCGCCGCAATCTGCGCATTGTGCAGCCAGACGACGTTCAGGTGTACTACACCAACGAGAACCTTCAGGTTCTTGGCAGCGTTGATGTGTCCCTGCGACGGGACAGCGAGGGCTTCACCATCGTCCGCTTTAACAATGGCCAACCACTGGGCCCGGATGTGGTGATTGAAGCGACTTACGGCAACACCCGGATGCGGGCCCTGGCCGCCGACGCCGACCAGGACGTGAAAGTGAATCCGTTTTCCGAATACCTGGTTCGCAACACCCTCAACCGTTACACCCCGAGTGAATTCCAGCGCATTCTGGATTGTGTGAACGACGCCGGCGGCACGCTGTGCCTGAATAAATACGTCTGGTCCACCCTGTCTGACCAGGTACACGATTTTGAAATCCGGATTCCCGGCAATGCGAACCTGGAGGGCGCCCTGACTCTGCTCTCGGAGCGGGCGGATTTTGCCAGTTATGTCGCCTCCATGTCGGAGTATGCCAAGCTCGGGGGCCAGTCTTCCGGCAAGATCAGCGCCCGTTCCGCCGATTACAATTCGGTGTTTCTGGGGATCGAACTGGGGCAGACCTTTCTTGAATCCAGTCTGTCAGGCTCCGGCCAGTGGGGCACCCGTCTGGCCACGGAAGAAAAGCTGGTCAACGAATTCGGCACCGGTTATGTCTATCCGGCCCTGACGCTGACCAGCTTTGACGCTTTCAACATTCGGGTGACGTCGCTCGCCACCGACATTCCTTACCATCGGGAAACCCTGATTCACCAACAGGGCAATGAATTTTTTGATCGCGACGAGGACGACTGGCAACTGAATACCCACTCGTCCTCTCCCGGTGCCGCGACCCTGCTGGAGCAAACCCGGTTGCTTGCGGGTCGCGCCCTGTACCAAAGCATTACCGGCACGAACAGCGCCCGAACCATAGGCTGGACCCGCAACCCCTATTACCTGGACGCCTACACCAGCACGCCGGTGAATAACACCACGGGGCCGGACCGGGTTCTGGCCGGCTACTTCAGTGCCGGCAAAGCCATTGAACTGGAAGCTGACGGGGAAAAACTCAAACGCGGCGACCTGCTGGAGGAACACTACCTGTCGGTGCTTGAGCTGCATCTGCTGCGCAAGACGGGCTTCAACCCGGGTACTCTGGACGGCCGCGACTACAACACCGTTTACCTCGCGACGCGATACAACGGCGATGCCGCCAACCCGGCCCGGATAGAGGCCGGTATTGGTCGCTGGCAGATCGACAGCGGCGACATCAGCCAGACCCAGACCTACACCACCCTCAACCGGGACAGCTCCGGTGCAGTGAGTGTCAACAGCGCCGGCACCCGGACAGACAGCTGGACCATCAGCTCGCGAACCGCATTCCTCAGTACCGGCGAGGCTCAGATTGGCCGGCTGAACCTGGACATCCGCACGCCCACCGAAGGCGATGCCCGGCCCGATCTTGGCATTGGGGCCTCGACACCGGATGGGTCGCTGCTGGCCTTCAACCTGGATGATGATGCCGCCTCCGACAGCGGTGCCATCGGCGACGGTTTGCTGGTTGCCGCGGAGCAGTCGGCCTCGGCCGCCCCCGCGACCGGGAGTTACCGGCTCCAGGGCGTCGCCCTGGGCATGGCGGATGGGGTGAATGCGTTGTCTCACTTCGAGAACGGCACCCTGGAAATTGTGTCGAGCGGCGCTGCCAACCTGAACAGCACGGTGCTGCGTGTCCGGCACGAGGTAGCAAACGAAACGGTATCATCACCGGCACAGGGCACAGTATCGGTAGCGCTCAGCTACAATGACCTGGGCAACGGCCAGGTGTCGTTCAGTGCCGGCGCCCTGGTACTGGAGGGCTTTGTGACGGCGGACCAGGAGCAGTTTTTCCTGCGTTACCGGAACACCATCAACGGCGAGGAGCAACTGGGGCTGGTACTGGCCACCCGCTTGCCGGATTAACGTGCCCAGGCACTTCTCCATGCCGGGCATTGAGCCGCTCAGGAATTTGCCACGTACAACCTGTTATAATCCTGAACACATCGCCTGAATGTATCGATTATGACGAGAGGTTTTATGCACGCTGGCTCCCGAGCGCTTTTCCTGGTTCTGCCGTTGGTTGCCTTCGCCGCCTTTGGTGCGCTTTATGTACCGTCCGACAGCGGCAACTGGGGCAATTCGGGTTCCGAACCTGCGTTGAGTTCGCTGCCGCCGTTGCCGGGCTGGGCCAATGAACCCTTGCCGGATTTCACCGGGTATCAGGACACCACGGAAAAAAAGGTCGCTTTTTTCTCGTTCCTCTACCCCCGGGTTGTGCTTGCCAATTCACGGATTCTGATCGAGCGGGATTACCTGCAAAGTCTTCGCGCAAAGGATGAACTGAGCAAGTCCGAGCTGAAGTGGCTGAATGCCCAGGCTGACCGGCTGCGGGTGGAGGCGGAGCCCGGCAGCGCGGAACAGTTTGCACTGCTGGAAAAGCGACTGGATGTGATTCCCCCTTCCCTGGTTCTCGCCCAGGCCGCCAACGAATCTGCCTGGGGCACGTCCCGGTTTGCCACCAAGGGTAACAATCTGTTTGGTCAGTGGTGTTTTTCCCGGGGCTGCGGCCTGGTGCCCCTGGCCCGGGAGGAGGGCGCGGATCACGAAGTGGCGGACTTTGCCTCGCCCTATCGTTCGGTACGGGCCTATATCCAGAACCTGAACCGCCACCCGACCTACCAGGCCCTGCGCGATGTTCGGCTGAAGGGTCGGCGGGCCTCGGAGCCCTTGTCTGGCGTCCAGCTTGCCCAGGGGTTGCTGGGCTATTCCGAGCGTGGAATCGAGTATGTCCGGGATATCCGGAACATGATCCAATACAACAACCTGGAGTTCTACGACGCGGAGTTCCGCAAGATTCTGGCCGACCGCAGTCCGTCGGTGCTCAAGCAACTGGCCTCGGTGGATCAGGAAACGTCCCTGCTGCCCGGCCAGCATTCCATCAGCGCCTCTGAAGGCTGACCCGAATACAGACTAACGGATTACCAGAGACCAACCCCATGCTGGATTTTCTGCCTGCGCCGCTGAAGGGAACCCTGGCGGCCGTGCTGATACTGCTCAATACCCTGATTCTGTTCCCGGTTCTGCTGCTATTCGCGGTGCTCAAGCTGGTGCTGCCGCTGACTCCCGCCCGCAGGGCCTGCACTCTGGTGCTGAACCAGATCGCATACCTGTGGATCGGCTTCAATAACCTGTTGATGGACCTGCTCCACAAAGTGGAATGGGACGTGCGAGGCGCTGCCAACCTCAGCCCCAGACACTGGTACTTTATTACCTGCAATCACCAGAGCTGGGCCGACATTCCGGCCATCCAGTACGTGCTGAACAGCCGGGTGCCACTGTTAAAGTTCTTTCTCAAGAAAGAACTGATCTGGGTACCGTTTCTCGGTGTTGCCTGGTGGGCCCTGGATTTTCCGTTCATGCACCGGCACACCAAGGAGCAGATTGCCCGGCGGCCGGAACTGAAGGGTACGGACGTTGCGGTTACCCGGGCTGCCTGCGAAAAATTCCGCTTTACCCCGGTCACGGTCTTCAATTTCATGGAGGGCACGCGCTTCACTCCCGCCAAGCACCAGGCCCAGAACTCACCCTACCGGCACCTGCTAAAGCCCCGGGCAGGTGGCACGGCGTTTGTGTTTGGTGCCATGGGCGAGATGATTCACACCATGCTGGATGTCACGATTGTTTACCCGGACGGGCGGGCGGGGTTCTGGAATTACCTGTGCGGCCGTATCCGCCGGATCATCATCGATATCCGCGTGCGAGAGGTCCCGGCCCGGTTTTTGGGCATGGATTATGAAAATGACCGGGCGATGCGGGCGAATTTTCAGCGCTGGGTGAGCGAGCTGTGGGCGGAGAAGGATGAGCGTATTGATGCGCTTCGGGGAGGTGGGGGCAAAGCTGGGGTCTGACCCCGAGGGGAAGGTGGGGTCTGACCCCTCGGGGTCAGACCCCTAAACTGACTACAGCAGTCCCAGCTCCCGGGCGCGGACGATGGCCTGGGTGCGGGAGCGCACTGCCAGTTTGGCGTTGATCCGGCGGGCGTGGGTTTTGACGGTATGCAGGGAGATATGCAGCTTGTCTGCGATTTCCTGGTTGGACAGGCCTTTGGCAATCAGTTCCAGAACGCCCTGCTCCCGTTCACTGATCGGTTCTGCCAGAGCGTCTGGCGGCGTGACGGCGTTGTCCACCCCGAACAGTTCTCCCAGGGCGCTCTTGAAGGTACTTTCGGGCAACTGGCTGTAATTTTTTTCCATCAGGCCCTGAAGTTCGTTGCGCAGTTCCGCAAAGGGGCTGATGAAATGTTCGCCGGCCGCTTCGGCCACCACGGCGGCCAGGATTTTCAGGGCCACCGGTGAGCCTTTCTCTTCGTTGACCAGTACGGCCTCCAGCAGGCGCATGTGCAGCTCCACGCCCCAGGGAATCGTGTCGGTATAGCGCTGGCGGGTGGCCACGAGGGTTTCCCGGGCGCGGATGAGGTCGCCCCTGGCGAGCTCCAGCCTTACCTGCAGGCAGTCCATCAGTCCCGGCATCATGGGGAACAGTTCCGGTACACAGCCCGCGTCCCGGTACGGCCGGAGTTTTTTCATGGCCTGGCTGGCGCTGTCGAGCTGGTTCTGACCCAGCCAGCAACTGACTTTCAGTGCCTCCAGAACCGGCACATAGAGGGACTCGTCCACCTGCCAGCTGTGCATGGTGCGCTCAGCGCGGCCAATCCAGACAAAGGCATCGTTCATGCGCCCCTGGGCCCGACACATCAGAACCCGGATGGTCATCGCCAGCAGCAGGCCCAGATCCCGTGTCTGCTCGGCATGACGGCCGCAATTGACGAGCAACCGATCCGCTTCCGCGGCCCTGCCCTGGTGCCACAACACCAGCACCAGATTAAGCTGCAGGCGGGTCTCCCCAATCCGGGCCGGGCGAGCGAGTTCCTGCAGGGTGGTATCCAGGCCAGTGCGTAAAAGCTGTTCGGCGTGTTTCAGGGCGCCTTTGCCCAGTTCAATCCGGGCATGGGCATAAACCGCAAGTGCTTCGGAGCCCGAATCACCGGCTTCCCGCGCCAGCCGGGCGGCCGCGCGGTTGGCATCACGGGCTTCCTGAAATCGCCCGGCAGCACACAGCGCACTGGAGCGAACCATCTGGGTGACCAGTTGCCCCTGGGTGGACAGCTCACCATCCGCTAGCGCCCGGTCCGCCATGGCCAGGGCGGCGTCTACCTGTCCTTCACCACGCATGATAAACGCCCGGAGAGCACACACCCGGGCTCCGTGTTCGTCCAGGCTGTCGTCATCCAGGCTGTCGATCAATGCCCGGGCCTGGCGAAACTGACCACCGATCCCGTGTACCCAGCCGTAGACGATTTTCAGGCGGGGGCTGCGTTCGAGCAATTGCGAGGGCAGGCTTTTGCGCAGCCTCAGCAGCGAGGCGGTGTCCTGCCCCAGCAGCAGTGCCTCCGAGCCTTCCGACGCGATGCGGATAACCTCTTCCGCATCGCCGGCCAGCAGGGCGTATTTCAGGGCTTCGGGAAACTGGTTGCGATCCCCGAACCACCGGCTGGCCTGCAACATCCGTTCTGCGTAGCCGGCCATCACCGGCGTTTTCAGCCATTCCTGCAACAGGGGGTTCAGCCGGTACCAGCGGCCCCTGCCTGGCATGATTTTGATGGGCAGGCCCCGCTCACTGCATTGGGACGGCGGCAACGCGCTATCCGGAATCCGGGCCCTCAGTCCGTAGAACAATTCATCGGAACACAATTCCAGCTCGGAAATGGCCCTGAGCGACCGGATCTGTCCTGGCGTCAGGCTGCCGAGCACCGATTCTTTCAGAAAGCGCTCGACGCCGGGCGTTTCATGCACCGTCTTTTTCTCGTTATCGTGGTGCAGTTCCCGCCGATACAACGCCAATGGCGTCGCCCAACCCTCGGTCAGGTCATAGAGGTAATCCACGGCCACACTGGTGAGCTGGTTGTCCGACAGCGCCTTCCGGAAGAACTCAAAGGTCTCCGAACGGCTGAATTCAAGTTGCTCGGCGCCAAGGCGAGTGAAACGGTTTTCCAGTTCCAGGCCATGGGTTTCAAAGGGCGGTGCCTTGCGGGACAGAGCGATCATCGAGAGGTTACCGGGCAATTCGGCCACCAGTTGCTGCACCAGGGCGATGACAGCGGGGTTACTGACCGACTGCAGATTATCCAGGACCAGAATCCGGAGGGGCGTTACCGGCAGCCGTTTGAGCGCCACCAGCATCATGGCCAGCGCATCGGAGAAGCTGGCGCCTCCCTGCAAGCTGCTCTCGGACGCTTCCGGCAGATCCAGGGCGATGGCAAGCAGCATCAGGAACCGGGTGGGGGTATTGTCCTGGGCGTTCAGGGATATCCAGCGGATGTCTGCCAGCTCAATGGTCGCTGAGGCCAGGCCACTGACCACGGCGTGGGATTTGCCATAGCCACAGGGCGCCTCTACCAACAGCAGGTTTCCGGGACCCACGGCATCGGCGATCTGTCGGTCCAGTCGCTGGCGGGCCATTGAGTGAGGGGACAGCACCGGTGTCTGCACCCGCTGCCGCAACAAATCCCTGACTAACTCGCCCCGTTGAAGACCGCTGTTTGCTGACTGAAATTCGTCGTTGGCTGCACAGCCATTATTAAATGGTTTCACGCACTGCCCCGTCGGTGACCGGCAGTCAGGATTGGATCCGGAGGCCGGTCGAATGGAAGTATCCACTGACTTTTGATGAGCGACCTGCTTCGGGTACGCCTTTAGTATAAGAAGAAGGTTAAACCAATTGAGGGGCGAGCTGCAAAATTTTGACGGGAAACGATTTTCTGATGTGGCGATTTTTCAGCAGTAAGGAACGTAAAACGGCGGGCCCAGGGCCCGCCGTTTTACAGAACTGACTCACTATCCGCTGTTAGCGGGTGCCGGCGCGACGCAAGGCCGCCGGTGTATAATCCCGCGACTGGCGCTCGACACCGAAGGTGTATGGGTTCTCTTCTTCATTGGTCAGGCCAAGAACCAGATACCGACCAGATAACAGATCGTACAGCACCTCAATGGCGTACCAGGGCACCGCGTGATCGTAAAACTGCATGGCGTGAGCTTCTGCCACGCGCCAGAGCTCGCCACGACCGTCATAGTGATCGATCACCGAAGCCTGCCATGTGTCTTCATCAATGTAGAAGTCACGCTGGGCATAGATGTGTCGCTCACCTTCCTTGAGGGTCGCCCGAATGTGCCATACCCGGTGCAGTTCGTAACGGGTCAGGTCCTGGTTGATATGGCCGGCCTTGATAATCTGCTCGTAGGTCAGGTCCGGATCGACCAGCTTGTAGGAGTTGTACGGGATGTACATTTCCTTCTTGCCCACCAGTTCCCAGTTGTAGCGGTCCGGGGCGCCGTTGAACATATCGAAGTTGTCGGAGGTACGCATACCATCCGCTGCGGTACCCGGGCCGTCATAGGCCACCTGGGGGGCACGGCGGACACGACGCTGACCGGCGTTGTAAACCCACGCCCGACGCGGCTCGGCCACCTGGTCGATGGTTTCATGAACCAGCAACACGTTGCCGGCCAGACGTGCTGGTGCGGTGATGGCCTGCTTGAAGTAGAACAGCACGTTGGGGTCTTCGCCCGGCTCGTAATCTTCAAGGTAAGTTCGCCAGGTCAATTCATCCTGAAACTCCACCACGGAAAAATCACCGTCCACGGTCGGCGTTACCTGACCAACATTCCGCTGGACGGAACCGCCTCGATAGCGGGTGATGTGATTCCAGATAACCTCGAGACCATTCTGGGGAATCGGGAAGGGCGTTGCCGACTGGTAATTGCCCAGGCCGTTGCCATCCTTGATCAACTCAACGGTGGTGGCATTCTCGACGGTCTGTTCCATCACATGCTGGGGGTAAGCAGCGGTGCGATGGGTTTCATACACCGGCAGAAAATAGTCGTCATAACGCTTGATCAGCGCCACCTGGCCAGGGGACAACTTGTCCGCATACTGCTCGACGTTGCTCTGATCAATCGTGAATTTGGGCGTTTCATTCGGGAACGGATTCACATAGATACCATCCCCTTTGTATCCCGCTGGCGGCGTGGTCAGGCCACCGGTCCAGGGCGGAATCTCATCACCATTACCGGCTTTCTCTGCACCCATCGGCGTCAGGGAGTCTCCCAGTTTGGCCGCTTCCGCTGCGGAAACCGCACCATGGGCCTGGCCCGCCAGGAGGCTCGCGGCCAGGATTCCCGTGGTCAGTAGTTTCTTGTTCAGTTTCATTTAGGTTACCTCGTTAAACGAATGCTTGCCGGTTCAGAATGAGTAGGACACGCTGGCACTCACGAAATCCCGGTCAGTCAACTCGTTATACGGCTTGCCGCCGAAAAAGTTTGTGTAGCCGATTTCACCGGTAATCTTGTTCTGGTACACCGCTTCCACGGACAGGCCGATAGCCTTGCTGCCTTCGTTAAAGGCTCCACCGGGCTGTGGACTGTAACCCACCACATCGTGGCTCCAGGCCAACTGTGGCGACAGATTGACACCGGCAAGGGCGTTCGGGTAGCTCCATACCAGCCGGGTACGGTAACCCCAGGAGAAGTCGGTTGTGAAGCCTTCGTTGTTACAGTAGTTGGTGTTGATATTCGCACCAGCCTTACAGAAGTCTCCGGTAAAGTTGGCGCCATCCACCGGCAGTGTACCGATGCCGAAGGTACCTGAACGGCCATAGCGGGCCTCATCGTAACCCGGCAGGTCGTGCACGTAGGTGGCACCAAATTCGGTGACCAGCGTCATTCGGCTGGCGCCCATCACCTGGTCGAAGAACTTGATCAGGGTGAACTGGGCCTGGGACACGTTGTAACGGTCATAACCTGCCACCGCCTTGCCGGCCAGATTGGCACCGCCACTCTCTTCCAGCCGCCGGCGTTCAAGGTCACTCAGGATTTCGCCATTGGGCCCGCGTTGCTGAAGACCACCATAGATCAGTTCAAATGCGTTCCACTGCAGTGGCATGTTGTCACGGAAGCTGTACTCGGCGCCCAGTGACCAGCCACCCGGGGTGGTGGTGTTGATGCTGATGCCATACAGGTTGATGTTCTCCGGGTACTCGATAAAGTAGCTCGGGAAGGCCGAGAACGGCTGAGACGGATCGTTCTGCTGGGTGCCGGTCGGACTGGATGGGTTGTTCACCAGACCGCTGACGTACGGCAGACGACTGTTGTACTTGATGTAGTAGAAGCCAAGCTCGGAGTCATTCAGTTCAGGCACATACCAGCGCACAGCAACGCCGAACTGGTCCTTGGAATCCGCTTCCTTGTCACCGAGGCGAGGGGCAATAAAGCCCTGCGCATAGGCCTGAGAGTCTGGCAATTGACCCGCCAGCAACACCGGGCCACAGCCATCGGAGGCAAAGTCGTTGGTGGAGAAGAAGGTACCGCAATCGTCCGGGCGCACGGGTTCCCAGTCCGTCTGCACAAACGTTTCCACAGTCACGTTTTCCACGACACCTGCGGACATGTAGAACATCTCCACCGGCAACAGTGCGTCTTTCAATTGGGAACCGGGCGCCCGGAAGGCCGGAACGTCAATAGGGTTAATAGTGTTGATTCCGCCCTGGATAAAGGTGCTTTCACCCCAGCTCACTACCTGCTGTCCATAACGCAGGCTGACCGGCACGTTACCGAAGTACCAGTCCGAGAACACATAGGCATCCAGGAGTTCGCCGCCAGAGGCATTATCCTTGGCTTCCGGGTTGAGCTCACGCTGCTGGCCAACGTAATCCACGGCGCGGTTTTCGTCTTTCAGTTCGAAATCGTACCAGTAACGACCGCGCAGCAGGCCACCGACCCGGGTGAGCATGTCGCTATTGACGTCATAACTCAGGAACAGTTCGCTGTTACCTTTAACAATCTTGGAGTAGGTATCGCCCGATTCGAAGTTCAGGTTGCCGTCGTCGTAGTTGTTGGTGGAGGCGCCAATGTTTTCCAGCGAGCCGCCCGGTGCATACTCGGGCCCCAGGTTACCCTGGGCGATCAGTCGCTTGTCACGGTCTTCAACCCGCCAGCCCACCCCGGCAGACAGCGTGGTGTTGAACTGGGCTTCGACATCTCCCACGTAGAAAGAATACGCGGCTGCCTGGCCGGAGACGCCGGCGGCAACGGCTAAGGCCAGCGGTAACTTGGTCCAACGCTGCCATTGGTGTGTTTTTCTTGTCATTGGAAGGCTACTCCGTTGTTGTTCTGAGTCGCTGCTCTGATTATTGGTGTTCACGATATTTTGGAGGCTTCATGCACAGTGCTCGTGATGTTGGCACTATAGCTAACGCCTTCGGGCGCTTTGATCAGTCAAAAGTATGATTTTGCCCCCACATCCCGTTTACCGCCGGGTTTCGTCGCACTGAATCACTATAGACAACAATTCTGGGGGCAACCACTTTGGTTTTGGTGGTTTTCCATTGGTTTAGCAGAGGATTTTATCTGGGGGAAGCACTGAGGGGATGGGCCAAACTTCTACACTCGCCCGCACTCCCACCCGCCACACCACCGAAACAAGTCCAAACTCAGAGCATCTCAATAGCCATGGCCGTCGCTTCACCACCGCCAATGCACAGCGCCGCGATGCCTTTGGTTTTGCCGTAGCGCCGGAGGGCGTACATCAGGGTGACCAGCAGGCGGGAGCCGGTGGAGCCGACGGGGTGGCCCTGGGCGCAGGCGCCGCCGTGGATGTTGACCTTCTCCGGGTCCAGGCCCAGTTCGCGAATTGGCATCATGGCGACCATGGCGAAGGCTTCGTTGATTTCGAACAGGTCGACGTCGTGTTTGGTCCAGCCGGTTTTGCCGAACAGGGTTTCGATGGCGCCAACCGGCGCACAGGTGAACTCGGAGGGATGCTGGGACTGGGTGCTGTGGCCAACGATACGGGCCAGAGGCTTGAGCCCGCGTTTCTCGGCTTCGGATTCTCGCATCAGCACCAGCGCGGAGGCGCCGTCGGAGATGGAGGACGCGTTGGCGGCGGTCACGGTGCCGTCTTTGGCGAAGGCCGGGCGGAGGCTCGGGATTTTATCGATGTTGGCATTGTGGGGCTGCTCGTCATCTTCAACGACCACCTCACCTTTGCGGGTTTTGACGGTAACCGGAATGATTTCGTCTTTCAGCAGACCGGCTTCAATGGCTTTCTTGGCGCGAGTAAGGGATGTGATGGCGTACTCGTCCATTTCTTCGCGGGTGTAGCCTTTCTTGTCCGCCATTTCCTGGGCGAAAGCGCCCATCAGGCGGCCGGTTTCCGCGTCTTCGAGGCCGTCCAGGAACATGTGGTCCTGGGGTGCCTGCCCCGGGCCCATGCGGTAGCCGCTACGGACGCCCTGAAGGATGTACGGGGCATTGGACATGCTTTCCATACCGCCAGCGACCATGATGTCGTTGCTGCCGGCCTTGATCAGGTCGTGGGCAAACATGGCGGCTTTCATGCCGGAGCCACAGAGTTTGTTGATGGTGGTGGCGCCGGTGTTGTCCGGCAAGCCGGCCTTGCGCATGGCCTGGCGGGCCGGGCCCTGTTTGAGGCCGGCGGGCAGGACGTTGCCCATGATGACTTCCTGAACGTCGGCAGGCTGCAAGCCGGCGCGCTTGACCGCCTCGGCGATGGTGATGGCGCCCAGGTCGGTGGCGCTGACGTCGGCCAGGCTGCCCTGGAAGCCGCCCATGGGGGTGCGAACCCCGCTTACGATGACTACGTTGTCGCTGCTCATGTTGGGATCTCTCTGTTGGTTGTCAGGGGATTTGTCGGATTACGCTTCGCTAATCCGACACCACTTATGGTTTGTGCGCCGCTTCCAGGTACTCCCGGGACTGCATTTCCAGCAGGCGGGATTCGGTGCGTTCGAATTCAAAGCCCAGGCGGCCGCCGGAATACAATTCGGTGATGGGCGCGGCGGCGGAGATAATGACCTTCACGTTGCGGTCATAAAATTCGTCGATCATGTTGATGAATCGCCGGGACTGATCCTGCTTGTCGCCACCCAGCACCGGTACGTTGCTGATGATGATGGCGTGAAACTGGCGGGCCAGCTCAATGTAGTCGTTCTGGCTTCGGGGGCCGTCGCAGACATCCTTGAAATCAAACCAGACAACGTCATCCGCGTGGGCCTTGGCCGGGATCTTGCGGCCGTTGATTTCCATGGTTTTGCTGTGTTTGCCTGCCTCCACCGCCAGGGCATCAAAACTTCGCCGGAGGCTGATGTCGGCTTCCTCATCCAGCGGCGAGTGAAACAGCTCGGCCTGCTCCAGGGTGCGCAGCCGGTAGTCCACGCCGCCGTCGACGTTCACCACGTCGGTGTGTTTTTTTACCAGGGCTATCGCGGGCAAGAAACGGGCCCGTTGCAAACCGTCCTTGTACAGGCCGTCAGGCACGATGTTGGAGGTGCACACCAGGGTGACACCCCGGCTGAACAGGCCGGCCATCAGGGTGGCAAGGATCATGGCGTCACCGATATCGGAGACAAAAAACTCGTCGAAGCAGATGACCCGCGCTTCGTCGGCGAATTTTTTCGACACCAGCTCAAGGGGGTTCTTTTCGCCTTTCAGGGCTTTCAGTTCCTGATGCACGCGCTGCATGAACCGGTGAAAATGCACTCGCATTTTGCGCTCGAACGGCAGGGATTCGTAAAACGTGTCCATCAGGTAGGTTTTACCCCGGCCAACACCGCCCCAGAAATACAGGCCCCTGACCGGTTCTTCCTTGCCTTTTTTCAGTTTGCGGCGCAATTTCGACAAAGCGGTCTTGCGTTCGCTTTCGACGCTCACCAGTTTGTCGTACAGTGATTGGAGACGCTGGACGGCATCGGCCTGGGCCGGGTCTTTCTGGAAGTCCGGGCGCTCAAGATCCTGTTGGTAACGCTCCCAGGGGGTCAGGCTCGCGGTGGTTTCAGAGGACATTGAAGCGGTCATCAAGGCATCCCGGCGTTGGTCGTTGATTTTGGGCGCCGTATTGTCGCGTATTTGGCGAATTTTCGCCACGTTGCACGCAGGCAGGGCAATACGACGATTGGCGCAGGATTCAACCATGGGCTGATCGCGCTTCGGGCGTTATACTGCAACAGAGCTTATAAAGGGCTTGGCTCATTTCAAGGCAAAAGGACGACACATCATATGACAAACCTGATTCTGGCAGCGATTGCCGCATTGATTGTTGGCATTGTCATCGGGGTAGTTGTTAGCCGCTCCGGGCAGGGAGCCACGCTTCGGCAGCGCCGGGCGGAACAGCAGATCGAGGAGCTGAGAAGCGAGTACATCCGCTACCAGGCCCAGGTGAACGAGCATTTCATGGAGTCGGCCCATTTGCTGCGTCGGTTCAACGATGCCTATCGGGACGTCAATCAGCATATGGCCCGGGGGGCGAATCGTCTGTGCAATGACGAGGAGTGGACCGAGGAGCTGGCCCATGAGACGTCGAGGCGGCGGCTTGAGGAGGTGCGCGAGGACGACGGCGCGGAACCGCCCCGGGACTATGCACCCAAGTCCGACCCCAAGGACTCCGGGACGCTGGCTGAGGACTTTGGTCTCAAGAAAAAAGGAGATAAGACTCAGCAGGCTTGATAGCGGCAATATTCAGACCGGATTGTCGCAGTCGATAAACTTGTGAGTCACTCCGAACTCGTCAGCCAGCGCCTTACCCAACGCCTGGACGCCGTAACGCTCTGTCGCGTGATGGCCGGCTGCGTAATAGTGGATACCGCATTCCCTGGCCGTGTGTGTCGTCGGCTCGGATATTTCACCGCTGATGTAGGCGTCCAGGCCGGCGTCCAGGGCGGTGTTGATAAAGCCCTGTGCGGCGCCGGTGCACCACCCTACCCGCTTGATCGTGGCCGGCCCCTCGCCAACCCACAGCGGTTCACGATGAAGCTCTCTGGCGATGTGGAGGCCGAACTTCTCCGGCGACATCGGCTCCTCCAGCTCGCCTTCCCAGACCAGACCTCCCAACGGGCGGGGGTTTTTGATGTTCAGAACCTCCGCTAACTGCCGGTTGTTGCCGTACTCGGAGTGATCATCCAGCGGCAGGTGGTAGGCAACCAGGTTGATGTCGTTGTCCAGGAGTTGCTTCAGGCGTTCACGCTTCATGCCCTGAATGCGCTGGTCTTCGCCTTTCCAGAAATAACCGTGGTGAACCAGAATCATGTCGGCGCTGGACTCGATGGCCGCTTCGATCAGGGCTCTGGAAGCTGTCACACCCGAAATAACCGTCCTGACCTCTGACTTGCCTTCAACCTGCAGCCCATTTGGGCAGTAGTCCTGGAAGTTATCCGGCTGGAGCCATTCGTTGATTTTCTTCAGGATTTCGTTCCGATCTGACATGCAATGATCCCCCAAAAGACGATATCTCCGAAGTTGGACGAGCGAGGCAGGCATCACTTTCCGGGAATGTCGGAGGCCATGGATGGCCGGAGCCAAGCGCACATGGATGTGCTCGTAGCGGTTCCCGGAAAGTGATGCCTGCCTCGCTCCACCCCCAAATCACGAAGGCTACAGAGACCGAAGCCCCTCAATCAACGCATCATTCTGCCCAGCCGTGCTGATCGTAATGCGCAAAAAGCCACTGATCCGCGGCTTGTTGAAATGCCGGACAATAATGCCCTGCTCTCTCAGCCCCTTGGCCAACGCCTCACCCGACTGCTCCCCATGGCGGGCAAAGATAAAGTTAGCCTTAGAGGGTAACACCTCAAACCCCAGCCCCTCGAGGGCGACCGTTACCCGCTCCCGCTCGCTGATCACACGATCACAGCACGTCCGGAACCAGGCCTCGTCTTCGTAGGCTGCCTTGGCACCCGCCAGGGCCAGACGATCCAGCGGATAGCTGTTGAAGCTGTTCTTGACGCGATTGAGAGCCTCGATCAGGTCCGGATGCCCGACCGCAAAACCAACACGCAGCCCCGCCAGCGAACGGGCCTTGGACAGCGTCTGGCAGACCAACAGGTTCGGGTACTGGTCGATCAGGGCGATTGCGCTTTCGCCGCCGAAATCAATGTAGGCTTCATCCACCACCACGACCCGCTCCGGATTGGCGGCCAGGATACCTTCAACATGCGGCAACCCGAGATAACGCCCTGTCGGCGCGTTCGGGTTCGGGAAAATGACGCCGCCATTGGGCTGTTTGTAGTCTTCCGGGTTGATTTCAAAGCGGTCAGTCAGCGGAACCGTTCTGCTCTGGATGTTATAGAGACCGCAGTACACCGGGTAGAAGCTGTAAGTGATGTCCGGAAAGAGGATCGGTTCGCCGTGCTGAAACAGGCCATAGAAGATATGGGCAAGGACTTCATCAGAGCCGTTACCGAGAAAGACCTGTTCCGGCTTTACTTTATGATAGGCCGCGATGGTCTGGCGCAGGCCTTCACCTTCCGGATCCGGGTAGAGGCGAAGGCTGTCGTTCAGTTCGGCCTGGATGGCTTCGATGACTTTTGGTGAGGGGCCAAACGGGTTTTCGTTGGTGTTCAGCTTCACCAGGTTGGCCATTTTGGGCTGTTCGCCTGGCACATAGGGAACCAGGTCGTTAACCAGGGGGCTCCAGAATTTGCTCATTTATGGCTCCGAGTAGACGGCAGGTGAACAGGGCAGGCTCCTGCCTCTAGACAAGGTGTAACGCATTGTCGGATTACGGCTTCGCCTAATCCGACCTACGGGGTACCTGCGTCATTTGGTGATGTCATGTAGGTCGGATTAGCGAAGCGTAATCCGACACCCAACCTCAATCCTCAATCCTTAATCCGATACTCTGCCGACCGCGCGTGGGCGGTTAACCCTTCACCCCGGGCCAGCACGGACGCCACACGCCCCATCCGGTCGGCACCGGCGGCACTGAAGCCGATGATGGAGGACCGTTTCTGGAAGTCGTAGACCCCCAGCGGCGAGGAAAACCGCGCCGTGCCACTGGTCGGCAGTACGTGATTCGGGCCGGCGCAGTAGTCGCCCAGGGCCTCGGCGGTGTAGCGGCCCATGAAGATAGCACCGGCATGGCGGATATCCTCAAGCATGGCCTCGGGGTCTTCCACCGACAGCTCCAGGTGTTCCGGCGCAATGCGGTTGGAGACGGCCGCGGCTTCTCTCAGGTCAGCCACCTGGATCAGGGCCGCGCGGTCGGTCATGGAGGTGCGGATGATGTCGGCACGCTCCAGGGTGGGCAGCAGTTTGTTAATGCTGGCTTCAACCGCGTCGAGGAACGCCGCGTCCGGGCTGATCAGGATGGACTGCGCCTGTTCGTCGTGCTCAGCCTGGGAGAACAGATCCATGGCGATCCAGTCCGGGTCGGTGTTGCCATCGCAGATCACCAGAATCTCCGAGGGCCCGGCGATCATGTCGATGCCGACAACGCCAAACACTTCCCGCTTGGCGGTCGCCACGAAGATGTTGCCCGGGCCGACGATTTTATCGACCGCCGGGATGGTTTCAGTGCCATAGGCCAGCGCAGCCACTGCCTGGGCACCGCCCACGGTGAAGACCCGGTCTACGCCAGCAATCGCGGCAGACGCCAGCACCATATCGTTCACCACACCATCCGGTGTCGGAACAACCATGATGACCTCGCCTACCCCGGCGACTTTCGCGGGAATGGCGTTCATCAAAACGGAAGACGGGTAAGCGGCCTTACCACCAGGCACATACAACCCCGCACGATCCAGCGGCGTGACCTTCTGGCCAAGCACTGTGCCGTCCTGGTCCTCGTACTGCCAGGACTTCTGATTCTGGCGCTCGTGATAATCCCGAATACGCTCAGCGGCTTTTTCCAGCGCCACACGCTGGTCCTGGGGAATAGCTTCCAGGGCCTGCTGCAAACGGCTCTGACTCATCTCCAGCTCGGCAACGGTACCCACCTTCAAACGGTCAAACTTTTCAGTAAATTCCAGAACCGCCTGATCGCCGCGGGTTTTCACCTCATGCAGGATATGCCGCACCGACTCGTTCACCTGATGATCCACGCTGTCGTCCCAGGCCAGGAGTTTGGCCAGGGCGCTGTCGAAGTCACTCTGGGAAGCGTTTAGTCGTTTGATGTTCACGGTCATAACTCAAAATCCTGTATGGGATTAACGCCTTGCTGACGCCACCTCCGAAGCTCGGGAGTCGGTCAGGAAGGGCTTTCCAAAACTGTGCGGAGCCAGGGATGGCGGAGCCCAAGCGTCACAGGGAGGTGCCGCAAGGAGCGTGTTTTGGAAAGCCCTTCCTGACCGGCTCTACCTCAGAGCCGGCGCTTATCCACCGCCGCCGACATTTTCTCAACTATGGGGTTAATACGCTCATGTTTCATCTTCATGGAGGCGCGATTCACCACCAAGCGGCTGCTGATGTGCTCAATCAGTTCGCGGGCTTCCAGACCATTCGCCTTCAGGGTGTTACCGGTATCCACAATATCCACGATTTCATCAGCCAGCCCCAGAATCGGCGCCAGCTCCATGGCGCCGTAAAGCTTGATGATATCTGCCTGGCGACCCTGCGCCGAATAATAGCGGCGAGCCAGATTCACAAACTTGGTGGCTACCTTGATACGACCGGATGGCGGCGTCTGCCCTTTCGGGCCCGCCGTCATCAGGCGACAACGGGAAATATTCAGGTCCAGGGGCTCATAGAGGCCTTCACCACCATGCTCCATCAGCACATCCTTGCCAGTCACCCCGAGATCCGCGCCACCATACTGAACATAGGTCGGCACATCGGTTGCCCTGAGAATGAGCACCCGGACATTCGGATCGGTGGTTGGAAACACCAGCTTGCGGGACTTCTTTACATCGTCCACCAGCTCAATGCCGGCTTCCGCCAGCAGCGGCAGGGTTTCCTCGAGGATTCGTCCCTTCGACAAGGCGATGGTGATGGAATCGGTCATGGATTCTTCCGGTTTCCCGTTGATGTCTTTCACGCTGGCAGGCGGCGAATGGTGGCACCCAACAACTGCAGCTTCTCTTCAATGCACTCGTACCCGCGGTCAATATGATAAATGCGGTCTACGATGGTATCGCCATCGGCCATCAGGCCGGCGATCACCAGGCTGGCGGAGGCCCTGAGATCCGTGGCCATCACCGGTGCACCGGTCAGGTGATCGACACCCTTGATAATAGCGGCGTTGCCTTCCAGGGTGATGTCCGCGCCCATGCGGATCAGTTCCTGCAAATGCATGAACCGGTTCTCAAACACGGTCTCCACGATGGTGCCCGTGCCCTCGGCGACCGCGTTCATGGCGGCAAACTGGGCCTGCATGTCCGTCGGAAACGCCGGGTAGGGCGCGGTACGCAGGCTGACCGCTTTCGGCCGGTTGCCTTTCATGTCCAGCTCGATCCAGTCGGCGCCGGTGCTGATGTGGGCACCGGCTTCCTCCAGCTTGAGCAGAACCGCTTCCAGCAGCTCTTCGCGGGTATCCTTGAGCTTTACCCGACCACCGGTGGCCGCTGCG
Organism: uncultured Marinobacter sp.; assembly: GCF_946886895.1. The sequence goes on from NZ_CAMPJO010000003.1 coordinate 91,426, forward strand.
GCCACCAGGTAAGTGCCGGTTTCCACCCGGTCTGGCAGCACGTTGTAATGGCAGCCGTGCAGCCGCTCAACGCCATTGATCTCGATGGTCGCCGTGCCGTGGCCCTTGATATCCGCGCCCATGGCGATCAGGCACTCAGCCAGGTCCACCACTTCCGGTTCACGGGCGGCGTTTTCCAGGATGGTTTTACCGTCCGCCAGCGCAGCGGCCATCATCAGGTTTTCGGTGCCGGTGACCGTCACCGTGTCCAGGAAAATGTGCGCACCCTTTAGGCGGCCATTGGTTTTCGCCTTGATGTAGCCATTCTCAACCTTGATCTCCGCACCCATCATTTCCAGGCCATGGATGTGCAGGTTGACCGGGCGGCTACCTATGGCACAGCCGCCGGGCAGGGACACTTCCGCTTCCCCGAAATGGGCAACCAGCGGGCCCAGCACGAGAATGGACGCCCGCATGGTTTTCACCAGTTCGTAGGGCGCGTGGAAGTGTTTGATGGTGTTGGCGTGGATTTCCACACTCATCTTTTCATCAATGATCACCTCAACACCCATGCGACCGAGCAGCTCGATCATGGTGGTCACGTCGTGCAGGTGCGGCAGGTTGCCGACGGTCACCGGCTCATCCGCCAGCAGCGTGGCCGCCAGAATTGGCAGGGCGGCGTTCTTGGCGCCGGAAATCCGGATTTCGCCGTCCAGGGGCTTGCGGCCCCGGATTAATAGTTTGTCCACGATAGTTATCCTGTTGTGTGCGGGCCACTCAGCCTTGGCGCGCGGCCCATTCCGACGGCGTGAAGGCTTTGGGGTGGAGGGCGTGGATGGTGCCGTCCATGATCTGCTGGAACAGCGCCTTGTTAATCAGTTGCTGCCGCTTAATGGTCGGCAGGCCTTCGAAGACATCACCCACGACAACCACCATATAATGGGTACCGTCTACCTGGACCTGCACGTCGCAGTCCGGCAGTGCCTGTTTAACCAGTTCGGTAACTTCGGTGGCGTCCATAAAACTTCCTCGGGTGTTTTTAAATCAGGGGCGAGATTGTAACCAATCCTCGAGGTTGCTCAAAGCGGCAAGGGACAAGAGACCTTCATTTGCCCCCCGAAACGACAGAGAAAAACCGCGTTCGCTGGCCAGGCGATGCCAGCACAGAAGCATGGAGAGCACCACGCTGTGGGCGCTTTCCAGACCCTGGAGATCCACCACCAGATCACCCTTGGCGGAAGCAATCAGCGCTTCCCCCTGCGACCGGAGCGGCAGTACGTTGGTGGCGGAGACTTCGCCCTGCACGATCAGTACCTGTTCCCGGAGCTCCGCCCCGGGCTCACCGCCGATCATGATTTGCCAACATCTTTTTCAAGGTTCATGGACTTGGTCGTATCGCTCCATCCGTCGATAACAGCCTGAATCTGACCCCGCTTGGCTTCCATTTCCTGACTGAACCGGTCGCGGAACGCCAGCCCGATGTTCACACCCTCCACAATCACGTTTTCCATCATCCACTGGCCGCTGTCGTTAAGGTACATGGAGTAGGTAACCGGATACCGGTTGCCGGAGGCACTGATGACCTCCATCTGTACCGATGCCCGGCTATCGTCCTGAGGGTTAATGACCGCCTCTTCCACTTCAATACTGAAGTCATCGGCGTTGACCAGGGCCTGGGCATAGCTGTCAAACAGGCTGCGCTTGAACTTGACCACGAATTCGTCGCGCTGTTCCGGCGTGGTCTGGCGGGCATAGCGGCCCATCACCCGGGCAGCAATGCGACGAAAATCCACAAACCCCGACAGGGCCTTGTCCATGCTGGAGTAGAAGGCCTCCGGATCGCGCTCGTAAAGGCCGCGCTCTTCGTTAAGCTTGTCCACCAGCCGCTGAGTATTCTTATCGACATACTCGAGGAGGTCTTCTTCCGGCCCGGCCTGGACCGGCGCCGACACGAACACCAGAGCGGCAAGGATAAGAAAAAACTGTTTTGCAAACACAACCATCAGAGGTCTCCCGTTGAATGTCCCAGGCGGTTCCACAGCTCACCGACCAGATGCAAAATTGCTGATCAGCCGCTCCAGGTTCATGGCGGACTGAGTGGAATAGAAGGTGTCGCCCGGTTTCAGGGACGCCATTTCACCACCAACCGATATATCAATGTACTGTTCACCGAGCAGGCCGGATGTACGTATTACTGCGGAACTGTCCGCCGGGACATTGTCCACATCCCCATGGATCGCCAGGGCAACCCGGGCCTGGAAGGTCTCCTTGTTGAGGGTGATGGACTCAATGGTGCCGATCGTAACCCCCGCCATGGAAACCCGGCCCCGGGGGGTCAGGCCACCGGTGTCGTTGAAGTTCGCATACACGGTGTAGGTGCTCTGTGCGGCTTTCGGCGACAGGCCGCTGACCTGAAGTGCGAGTACCAGCAGCGCCGCAAGGCCGGCAATCATGAACAGGCCTACGATGATTTCCGTGGTTCGTTGTGTCATTTCCGGCTCCCGGAGTTATCCCGTCAATCGTTCAATCAGAAATCGCCAAACATCACGGCGGTCAGTACAAAATCCAGTCCCAGCACTGCCAGCGACGAGTACACCACGGTCTTGGTGGTGGCCGAGCTGATCCCCGCAGACGTCGGTACGCAATCATAGCCCTGGTACACGGCGATCCAGGCACACACAAAGCCAAATACCACGCTTTTGAGAACGCCGTTGAGTACATCGTCGACAAAATCAACAGACGACTGCATGTTGCCCCAGAAGGACCCTTCGAATACGCCGAGCCACTCCACGCCAACCAGCATGCCGCCCCAAATGCCCACCACCGAGAAGATCACCGCCAGCACTGGCATCGCCAGAAAGCCCGCCCATAGCCGGGGTGCAATAACCCGCCGCAGGGGATCTACGCCCATCATCTCCATGCTGGAGAGCTGTTCGGTGGCCTTCATCAGGCCAATCTCGGCGGTCAGCGCCGAACCGGCACGGCCAGCGAACAAAAGTGCGGTAACCACCGGGCCTAGCTCCCGGACCAGCGTGAGCGCAATCATCTGACCGATGGCCGCCTCGGACCCGTAGTCACTGAGGATGGTGTAGCCCTGCAACCCCAGCACCATGCCAATGAACAACCCCGACACAATCACGATGGCCAGGGACAGCACCCCAACCGCATAGAGCTGCTTCATCAACAGGGGGAACCCGGTGGCCGGCCTGGGAACACCGGCCAGCACGCCCGCCAGGAACTGGCCCGAGCGGCCAAGGGACGACAGCACGTCCAGCCCCAGGCGCCCCAGCGATGCAATCCGCTCAATCATGACGTACGTCCTTCAAGCCATAATCCTCTCCGGCCCCAGCGGACGGATAGTGAAACGGAACCGGCCCGTCCGGCTGTCCCTGCAGAAACTGCTGGACCTGTTCCGACGGGTGCTGGCGCAATTCATCCGGGGTGCCCTCACCAATGACCTTGCCGTCTGCAACAATGCAGGCGAAATGGCAGATACTGAGGGATTCCGGGACATCGTGGGACACCAGCACGCTGGTCAGACCCATCGACCGGTTCAGGTCACGGATGAGCTTCACCAGCACGCCCATGGCGATTGGGTCCTGGCCCGCGAAGGGCTCATCGTACATGATCAGTTCCGGGTCCAGAGCGATGCTGCGGGCCAGGGCAACGCGGCGCGTCATCCCGCCGGAGAGCTCTGAAGGCATCAGGGAACGGGCTCCCCGCAGGCCCACGGCCTCGAGCTTCATCAGTACGATATCGTGAATCATATCGTCTGGCAGGCCGGTGTGCACCCGTAACGGGAACGCCACGTTCTCGAAGACACTGAGATCGGTGAACAGCGCCCCGCTCTGGAACAGCATGCCCATCTTCTCACGCAGGGCGTACAGTGCCTTGCGCTTCAGCGTTGGCACCTCGTGCCCGTCCACCAGAATGCGCCCCGAATCCGGCCGTAACTGGCCGCCAATCAGGCGCAGTAATGTCGTCTTGCCGGTGCCGCTGGGGCCCATGATGGCCGTAATCCGGCCACGGGGAATCGCCAGGCTGACACCATCGAAAATGCGGCGCCCGGAACGGGAAAAAACAACGTCCTCTAACGATATGTAAGCCGGTGAGCCCATAATCCTTCCCTTTGAAAGTGGGGCTACATTATGCCAAGGCGACGGCAACCTCAATCCGGAAACCGCAAAATGTACGGATCGCAATGCCCGGTCCCGTGGAACTTTCTGTAACCGGGCCGCTCCGAACCCTGAAAATGGTATACTCCCGAAACATTTCCACGGTTGCGGATTTGCCAGGCGAATACTGCAGCCCACGCACATGCTGAACAGTTAGGCCAGACGCCCGATGACCGAACAGAACCCAGACGATTTCCGGACCTCCGCCGTGCGCGCCATTCGCATTGAGCGGGAAGCCATCGAAGCCCTGGAGGGGCGTATTGACGATCAGTTCACCCGGGCCTGTGAGGTTATCATGGGCTGCCAGGGCCGTGTGGTGGTAACCGGCATGGGCAAATCCGGCCATATCGGCAACAAGATTGCCGCTACCCTCGCCAGCACCGGCACCCCCTCCTTCTTTGTGCACCCGGGCGAGGCCAGCCACGGCGACATGGGCATGATCACCAGCCAGGACGTGGTCATCGCCATCTCCAACAGCGGCAATACCAGCGAAGTGGTCACCATCCTGCCGCTGATCAAACGCATGGGCGCGCCGTTGATCAGTATGACTGGCAACGCCAATTCCACCCTGGCCAGGGAAGCCGTTGCCAATCTCGATGTCAGCGTTGCGGTGGAAGCCTGCCCGCTCGGGCTGGCCCCCACGTCCAGCACAACCGCTACCCTGGTGATGGGCGATGCCCTGGCCGTGGCGCTGCTGGAGGCCCGGGGCTTCAGCGCCGAGGATTTTGCCTTCTCCCACCCGGGCGGCAGCCTGGGTCGACGCCTGCTGCTGCGGGTTTCCGACATCATGCATGCCGGGGATCGCATCCCCAGGGTAACCGAAGGCACCACCCTGAGCGGTGCCTTGCTGGAGATTTCCATGAAGGGCCTGGGCATGACCACGGTGGTCGATGCCGATGGCGCCATGACCGGAATTTTCACCGATGGCGACCTGCGACGCACCCTCGACAAGCCCATTGATGTCCACACCACCCTCATCGAGGACGTGATGACCCGGAACGGCAAGACCATCCGGGCGGATCACCTGGCCGCCGAAGCCCTGAACATCATGGAAGAGCTCAAGATCAATGCCCTGCCGGTGATCGGCGAACACGGCGAACTGGTGGGCGCCATCAATATGCACGACCTGTTGCGCGCGGGGGTGATCTGATGGCCGTGCCGGTCAGCCCTGTGCATAGCCAGTGGCCCGATACCCTGCTGCAGAAAGCCGCCGGTATCCGACTGATCGCGCTCGATGTGGATGGCGTGATGAGTGACGGCACACTCTACTTCAGCGCCAGCGGTGATGAGCTCAAGGGCTTCAACATCCTGGACGGCCTGGGCCTGAAACAGTTAATGGCCGCCGGTATCGAGGTGGCTGTCATTACTGGCCGCCGCTCTCCCCTCACCGAGAAGCGTATGACCGATCTGGGCATCCCGCACCTGATGCAGGGCCGGGAAGACAAAAAGGTTGCGCTCCTGGAACTGGCGGAGACTCTCGGGCTACCCGCCAACGCCCTGGCCTACATGGGCGATGACCTGCCCGATTTGCCCGCCATCCGTTGTGCGGGCCTCGGCATCACCGTTCCCAATGGTTACTGGCTGGTTCGTGAACACGCCGATTACTGTACCCGCGCCGCGGGTGGCTCGGGCGCCGTTCGCGAGGCCTGCGACCTGTTGCTGAGCGCCCAGGGCAAGCTGGCACCGGCCCTGGCCCCCTACTTGTTGGAGCCGGGCCAGTGAAAGCCAGCCTGCTGTCCCTGCTTACCCTTTCGGACCGGCCGCGCCTGCGCACCCTGGCCCTGGGCGGCACCCTCGCAGCCACCGTGTTCCTGCTCTGGCAGAGCGACGAGCCGGTGGTCACCCGGGACCAGGCGGCGGAAACCCTGCGAGGCGAGGGGGAGCCCGATGGCTTTGTGGTGAATGGCCAGTACACCGCCTTCGACGAATCCGGCAACCTCAAGATCATGTTCAGCAGTCCCCGGATCGAGCAGTTTGACGAAAGCAACCTCGCCACCATAGAGTCGCCCAAGGCCAGGCTGTTCAGTAGCCTGGACGCCCAGCCCTGGATCCTCAAGGCGGAGCGCGGCAGCCTGCTGCAGAATGAGAACCTGCTGCACCTGACTGGCAACGTCCGCGTTATCAGAATGGTCGGCGAGCGCAAAGCAACGCTCACCACCAGCGCGCTAACGCTGGACAACGATCAGGGCACCGTGTACACCGACCAACCGGTGGAAATCACCGACAACGTGGGCGTTACCCGGGCAACGGGTATGAAGGCGTGGGTTGATGAACGCATTCTGGAACTGGAATCCCAGGTGGAAGGACGCTATGAAACCGGCAAGTAAACGACGAATTATCCTGGCAGGGGCCCTCTTGGCCGTGACTCTGGCAACCCCGGCCCTGGCCTTTGACCGGAATTCCGATGCCCCGATTACCGTCCGCGCCGACCACGCCCGCCTGGACGATGCCCAGGGTATCGCTACCTACACTGGCGCCGTTGAGCTGGTTCAGGGCCAGACACGGCTGACCGCCGAGCGCGTGGTTCTGTACCGTAACGAAGACGGCCTGAGCCGCATCGAAGCCTCGGGCACACCGGCACACTACCAGCAGCCCACCCGCAATGGCGGCGAAACCGATGCCCGCGCGCTCAACATCACCTGGTCGGCAGCCAAGCGGCAACTGACCTTTGAACGAGAGGCGGTGATCGAACAGAATGGCAACCTTTTCCGGGGCGACGTGATTCATTACGATACCGCCGAGCGGGTTGTGACCGCCGAGGGCGGCGAGGATACCGGCCCCGGCACCGGGCGCGTCGAGATGATCATCCAGCCACGCAGCACCAGCAGCACACAGGGATCCAATGGCAGTTCTCAGAGCGAGTAATCTGGCGAAAAGCTACAAGAAGAAAAAAGTGGTGCTCGACGTCTCCCTGGAAATCCGCAGTGGCGAAATCGTCGGATTGCTCGGCCCCAACGGCGCCGGCAAAACCACCTGTTTCTACATGATCGTGGGCCTGGTGCCCTCGGATCACGGGCGGGTTACCATCGACAGTCAGGACATCACCCCCCTGCCCATGCATGGCCGGGCCCGCAAGGGCATCGGTTACCTGCCGCAGGAAGCCTCGGTGTTTCGCAAGCTGTCGGTGCGGGACAACATCATGGCCATCCTGGAGACGCGGCGCGACCTGAGCCGGGCCGATCGCGACCACAAGCTTGAAGAACTGCTGGAAGAGTTTCACATCACCCACATCCGTGACAGCGTGGGCATGGCCCTGTCTGGCGGCGAGCGGCGGCGGGTGGAGATCGCCCGCGCCCTGGCCATGGAGCCGGCCTTCATTCTGCTGGATGAACCCTTTGCCGGTGTCGACCCGATCTCGGTAAGCGATATCAAGCAGATCATCCGCCACCTCCGGGACAAGGGCATCGGGGTGCTGATCACCGACCACAACGTCCGGGAAACCCTGGATATCTGTGAGAACGCCTACATTGTCTCCGGCGGCCATATCATTGCCTCCGGCGATGCTGAGGCCATCCTGGCCAACCAGCAGGTCAAGGAAGTATACCTGGGCAATGAGTTCCGGCTGTGACGGCCTTGCTGATTGTGTTGATGATCGCGAGCAAGTAAACTCGGCAAAGAACTTGCAGGGGATTTGAAAAACCACGGCAAGTATCCGGCTTACAAAGCTTTTTCCCAGAACAAGCGCCGTGGAGCTGCTACGAATGCGTATCGATGAGTGACGGATCCTGAATCATGGTGATGAAAGCCTCCCTACAGTTAAAGCTGGGTCAAAGCCTGACCATGACGCCCCAGCTGCAACAGGCGATCCGGCTCTTGCAGCTTTCCACCCTCGATCTCCAGCAGGAAATCCAGCAGGCCCTGGAATCCAACCCCATGCTGGAAACCTCCGAAGACGACGACCACATCGAGGCGTCAGCCGCGGAAGAGAACAACCACCAGGATGAACCCGCCACCGACCCAGTGGCCGACAGTGCGCCCGATACCAGCCCCGACTGGGATGAGAACGAAAACGGGCCGGACTGGTCGTCCGAGAACGAGATTCCCGACGCCATCCCGGACGACCTCCCGGTCGATACCGCCTGGGACGACATCTACCAGTCCGCACCGGCGCCGGCCGGACGTAACGACGACGAAAGCGATCACGATTTCGAAACCCGTAACTCCCCCACCGAAACCCTTCGGGATCACCTGGAATGGCAGCTTAACCTGACGCCGCTGAGCGAGCGCGACCAGGCCATCGCCCACGCCCTGATGGATGCGGTGGACGAGAGGGGCTACCTCACCAGTTCGCTGGACGAGATCCATGCCGGCCTGCTGGACGATACCGACGAAGACCCCCTGGAACTGGACGAAGTGGAGGCTGTGCTGCACCGCCTGCAGCACTTCGATCCGCCCGGAGTGTTTGCCCGGAATCTCCAGGAGTGCCTGCTGATCCAGCTCAACCAGTTACCACCAGACACCCCGTGGCTGGCCCAGGCCCGGCTCGTGATCACCCATTACATCAACCTGCTCGGCAACCGCGACTACGCCCAGCTTCTGCGTCGCAGCCGTCTCAAGGAAGATCAGCTACGGGACGTGCTGACGTTGATCACCGCCCTGAATCCACGCCCAGGCGACGTTATTGACCGGGCCGAACCGGATTACGTGATTCCGGATGTCATCGTGCGCAAACACAACGGTCGCTGGCGGGTGGAGCTGAATCCGGAAATTGCACCGCGCATCCGCGTGAATGCCAGCTATGCTTCTCTTATACGGCGAGCGGACAGCAGTGCCGATAACACCTACCTCCGGGACCAGCTCCAGGAAGCGAAATGGTTTATCAAGAGCCTGCAGAGTCGCAACGAAACCCTGCTGAAGGTCGCCACGCGCATCGTCGAGCACCAGCAGGGCTTTCTGGACCAGGGCGAGGAGGCCATGAAGCCGCTGATACTCTCAGACATCGCCCAGGCCGTGGAGATGCATGAGTCAACCATCTCGCGGGTGACCACGCAGAAATACATGCACACGCCACGGGGTATTTTCGAGCTGAAGTATTTTTTCTCCAGCCATGTCAGTACCGATGAAGGAGGAGAGTGCTCGTCAACAGCCATCCGCGCCATGATCAAGAAGCTGGTTGCGGCGGAAACGCCCAAAAAGCCGTTGAGCGACAGCAAAATTGCGGCCATGCTAGGGGAACAGGGAATCAAGGTTGCGCGACGTACCGTTGCCAAGTATCGGGAGGCGATGCACATTCCGCCCTCCAACGAGCGCAAGCGACTGGTCTGACGGCTGCGACCGTTGTACACATGCATTCGCCGGCGCACCATGCGCCTGCACTCAGGCCGGCCTTCCGGGGCTGGCACGATGACAACAGGAGACGCCTATGCAACTCAACATTTCAGGCCATCACGTAGAACTGACTCCCGCACTGAAGGATTATGTTTCCGAAAAATTTGAAAAGTTGGAGCGTCATTTCGACCATATCAGCAATTGTCAGGTGACCCTGGAAGTCGAAAAAGTACGCCAGCGAGCGGAAGCGACGCTGCACGTGATCGGTGGTGAGATTCACGCAAAGGCTGAAAACGAGGATATGTACGCCGCCATCGACGGCCTGATCGATAAGCTCGACCGGCAGATCCTCAAGCACAAGGAAAAGAATGTCGACCGGATGCACGGAAACGGCGCCCGCTAGCGGCCTGTTTCCATGCGTATCAACTAATCGCGCTGCGACACAGAGTGACGTGTCGCAGCCTTTTTTTTACGGAAATGCAGTCGAGTCATGAGCGAGACACCCCTGACCATAGACAACATTCTTGTTCCGGAACTGGCTCTTTGCCGGGTACCGGCCTCAAGCAAGAAGCGGGTTCTGGAGTACATTGCCGAGCAGATTCATCACCGCGATGAAACCCTCAGCGAAACCCAGATCTTCAACAACCTCATCGGGCGGGAGCGGCTGGGCAGCACCGGCATCGGCCAGGGCATTGCCATTCCGCACTGCCGCCTCGAGGGGCTCGACCACGTGGTGGGCGTGCTGCTGACGCTGGAAGAGAGCGTCGAGTTTGATGCCATTGATAACCAGCCGGTGGATCTGGTGTTCGCCCTGGTCGTCCCCAAGGAAGCCACCAGCGAGCATCTTGAACTACTCAGCCAGCTCGCGGAAAAATTCAATGAGCGGAGTTTCTGCGACCGGCTCAGGCAGAGTGAAGACGCCAACACGCTCTATGGGCGCATGACAGCCCAGAAAGGCTGAGACTCATTCCGATAAAAGGCACGTTGTCCATGAAGCTGATCATTGTCAGTGGCAGATCCGGTTCCGGTAAGAGTACGGCGCTTCATGTGCTGGAGGACCTCGGGTTTTACTGCATCGACAACCTTCCTATCGGACTGCTGTTCCCGCTCACCCGCGAGGCGGCCAAGCAGACGGCGCCAACGCGCCTGGGCAAGATGGCGGTAAGTATAGATGCCCGCAACCTGTCCGCGGAACTGGCCAACTTCGAAGAGATTTACCGCAGCCTGCGGGATGAACACGTCACCGTGGAAATCATTTTTCTGGACGCCGACGAGCAATCGTTGCTGCAGCGCTTTCATGCCACCCGGCGCAAGCACCCGCTCAGCAACGACACCACGTCGCTGCGGGAGGCCATCAGTAACGAAAAAATGCTGCTGGAACCCCTGTCCAAGTTGTCCGATCTCTATATCAACACCACCGGCATGTCCATGTACGAACTGCGCGACATGGTCAAACAGCGGGTGGTGGGCCGCAAGGACCAGGAACTGGCCCTGCTGTTCCAGTCGTTCGGTTTCAAGCACGGCGTCCCCCTGGATTCAGACTATGTATTCGATGTCCGTTGCCTGCCAAACCCATACTGGGACAATAGCCTCAGGCAGTTCGTGGGCACCGACCAGCCGGTCATAGACTTCCTGGAGAAGGAGCCGGCCAGCCGCAAGATGGTGGAGGACCTGACCGCCTTTCTGGAGAGCTGGCTGCCCGCGTTCGCCGACAGCAACCGCAGCTACATGACCATCTCCATCGGCTGTACCGGCGGCCAGCACCGGTCAGTGTACGTCTGTGAACAACTGGGCCAGCACTTCCGGACCAAGTACAGCAACGTTCAGGTGCGACACACGGAGCTTCCGCACCTGCAGAACCGCGACGAGACCTGAACGGACATGATTCGCCGCCCTATTACCATCATTAACAAACTGGGCCTGCACGCCCGGGCAACCGCAAAGCTGGTGGCCACCGCGTCGGAGTTTGACAGCACCGTCAGGGTCTGTGGCAAAGGCCGCGAGGTGGATGCCAAGAACATCATGCAGGTGATGATGCTGGCTGCCAGCAAAGGCACAGACGTGGAACTGATGGCCGACGGTCCGGATGAACAGGAAGCCATTGACGCCCTGGTCGCACTGATCGACGACTACTTCGGCGAAGGCGAGTAGGCCTCCATGACCGACATTCTGGAAAAAAGCCAGGCCCGCCAGCGCCTTCGGTCCCTGAGCGAGGCACTCGACAGTGGCGCCCTGAAGCAGGTGGCCCGCATCCTCAACGGCGGCCTGAGCCCCAGCGATATTGCTCACCTGCTCGAATCGTCTCCGCCCCGGCAGCGGGCCCTGCTCTGGAACCTGGTCGACAAGCAACTGGAGGGGGAGGTCCTCCAGTACCTGAATGATGATATCCGCGGCTATTTCCTGAGCCAGTTGAACGCCCAGGAACTGGCGGACATCATTGAGGACTTCGAATCAGACGACCTGGCCGACCTGCTGCAGCAACTGCCGGATACCGTGATCCAGGAAGTCCTGGACACCATGGACGAGCAGGACCGGCAGCGGGTGGAGGAAGTGCTGTCCTACCCCGAGGACACCGCCGGTGGCCTGATGAACACGGACACCATCACGGTGCGCCCGGACATCAGCATTGACGTGGTACTGCGCTACCTGCGCCGGCACCGCAACCTGCCGCCAATGACCGACAGCCTGATTGTTGTCAGCCGGCGAGACGAATTCATCGGCATGCTGCCGATTACCAAAATGCTGGTATCCAATCCCGCGGCCACCGTACGGGAAGTGATGGACACGGATATCGAGCCGATCCATGTGACCCTGTCTGATACCAAGGTGGCGACACTGTTCGAGCGTTACGACCTGATTTCCGCGCCGGTGGTGAACGAAGACGGTCGGCTACTGGGTCGTATTACCATCGATGACGTGGTGGACGTTATCCGGGAGGACGCCGATCACTCCCTGATGAGTATGGCGGGCCTGGATGAAGACGAAGACACCTTCGCCCCGATCTGGAAAACCACCCGCCGCCGGGCGGTCTGGCTGGGCATTAACCTGCTCACGGCCTTTCTCGCGTCAGCAGTGATCGGCTTGTTTGAGGAAACCATTACCAAGGTCGTCGCCCTGGCGGTCCTGATGCCCATAGTCGCCAGCATGGGCGGCATCGCCGGCAGCCAGACCCTGACCCTGGTCATCCGGGGCATGGCCGTGGGCCAGATCAGCGGGGCGAATGTCGGCTGGCTGCTGAACCGGGAATTCCTGTCCGGCATCCTGAACGGCCTGCTTTGGGCCGTGGTGGTGGCCACCGCCGCCATGGCCTGGTTCCAGGACCTGCTGATTGGCGGCCTGATCGCCGCGGCCCTGATCATCAACCTGGTGGCGGCCGCCCTGGTGGGCACGGTCCTGCCCCTGTTCCTGAAATCCAGGAACATCGACCCGGCCCTGGCCGGCAGCGTTATACTGACCACCGTGACGGATGTGATTGGCTTCATGGCCTTCCTTGGCCTGGCAACTATTTTCTATGCCTGAACCGGATGTCGGATTACGCGTCGCTAAGCCGACATCCGGCCATGGGTATTCAGTTTCACGTAGGTCGGGTTAGCGACGCGTAACCCGACATCCGGCGGTAAATATTCAACTTCATGTAGGTCAGGTTAGCGACGCGTAACCCGACAAGCGGGCAACATTATGAGTAATCAACGAGACGACAACGAAGCGCCGGAATACGACGGCCCCAGCAAATCCCAACTCAAGCGGGAAATGCACGCCCTTCAGGGTCTCGGCAAGCGCATGCTGGACCTAAGCAACGATCAGTTGGAAACCCTGGCGATCAGCGACACACTGCGGGCCGCCATCGGGGAATCCCGGCGCATTCGTCAGAACGAGGCCAAGCGCCGCCATCTGCAGTACATTGGCAAGATCATCCGTCAGGAAACCGATCCGGAAGCCCTGGAAAAAGCCATCGACGCCTTTGACGCTGGCAGTGAAGAACACACGCGCCGTCATCACCTGGCGGAACGCTGGCGGGACCGGATGATTTCCGAAGGCGATTCCGTGGTTGGAGAATTCTTCGGCTACTGCCCGAGTGCGGATATGCAGCACCTGCGCAACCTGGCACGAAATGCCCGGAAAGACGTGGAAAAACAGAACAATACCGGGCAAGCCCGAAAACTGTTCCGGTATCTTCGCGAGTGCATCGACGACGTCGAAGCCATGGGCTGACGCAGACGCCTACAACCGTCGGTGGGACCATACCGGCATGCGCTCGCGCAGCGTCCGGAGTTGCTCCCCATCCAGTTCCGCGGCCACCACGCCCGGGCCCTCTTGTTCCTGCTCGGCGACCACTCTGCCCCAGGGATCACAGATCAGGCTGTGGCCGTAGGTTTTCCGGCGCTTGCTGTTCTGGCCTCCCTGCCCGGCGGCCACCACCCACACCTGGTTTTCAATGGCCCGCGCCCGGATCAGGGGATGCCAGTGAGCCTCGCCGGTTTGCCAGGTAAACGCGCTCGGCAGACACACCCATTCCGCACCCTGCTGCCGCAAGGCCCGGAACAACTCGGGGAACCGCAAATCGTAGCAGATGGCCAGCCCCAGCCGGCCCGCCGGAGTGTCTATACAAATCACCTGGTCGCCCGGTTCAAAGGTATCCGACTCCCGGTACTGGCCGTGGGCATCCTCAACCATGGCATCGAACAGGTGGATCTTGTCGTACCGGGCCACCTCACACCCCTCGCTGTCAAACACCAGGCAACTGGCCCGGACCCGGTCACTGATCGCGGAGCCGTCCGACCGGGCGGCCAGGGGCATGGAGCCACCGACAATCCACAGGCCCAGCTGTCTGGCCTGCTCGGCCAGAAACGACCGGATCACCGGCGCACCGCCGCTCTCCCCTCGCCCACGGTCCAGCATCTGGTGAGTCGCCAGGATCGCAAAGTTCTCCGGCAGTACCGCCACCCGGGCGCCGTCACTGGTCGCCCGGGCCAGGAGCCGGCGTGCTTCCGACAGGTTATGGTCGATATCGTGGGTGCTGACCATCTGAATGGCCGCCACCCGATTGCCTGTAACGTGATTCATGCCAGGGGTCTCCTGTTATTCACCGGTGTCGAACACCCGCTGCAGATCCACCTTCGGATCGTCCCAGGTGCCGGTCACATGGTAGGTCGCACTGGTCAGCTTACTGAGAGGATCGCCCAGCACCTTGTCCAGCACAAACAGCGCACCGCCAATGGGCGCTCCCGCCCCCAGCAACAGTGCCGCCAGTGGCAGGTTCTGGGTCAGCGGCAGCACCACCACCAGGCGCATGTCCAGCGTTTCATCGGGCATGTCGGTACTGCCACTGAGTTTGAACGCGCCGGACGGCCCCACCACCTGCAGTTCCGGGTCCAGCGTGATCAGGCCGTCCACGATCTGGGCCTTTCCGGAAATGGCATCGAAGGCGACACCACGCTCATAGAGGTCGGAAAAATCCAGCTTCAGCCGGCGCCAGAGCGTATCCGAGTTCAGCAAATTGAACACCCGGAACACCTGGGCGGTGTTGTTCTGTTCCAGAATCACGCCGTTATCAAGCCGCAGGCTGACCGAACCACTCAGCCCCTTGAGAGCGAACTCATCCGGCCGGCCCGGCCAGTCCAGGTCCAGCTCCAGACTGGTCTGCTCATTGGTGAGCGGGATATCGGTCGCAAACAGACCGTCCAGATCCGCCAACTGCCCGCCGGAGATGGTACCTTCAAACCGGCTGTTCTCTCGCTCATTGACGACACTCCAGGTCATATTTCCCAATAATGTCAGAGACTTGAGCCGCCCCTCGATACCATTGACCCTGAGCAGATAGGGCTCCGGCCGAAGCCGGAACGACCAGCGACCGAGATGATCATCGTTGAGCTGGAGATCGGCGATGGTGACATCCACATCGGGCCACGCCCCCATGTCCAGGGACCGGAACGCCTCCAGTTGCTCCTCAAGCGTCAACAGTTCGGCCTCCTGCGGAGCCTCCGTATCGCTGCGCAACAATCTTACGGTCTCGAAGTCGGCGTTGATCAGGCCACCGTCATCCGGCAGCACCACACGGCCCACCGCTCGCTCCGAGCGTGTGCTCACCACCCACCGGTCACCCAGGTCCAGGGCGTTGATCCTGATGTCGGTGAGGGTATGCGGGCCCAGATAGAGCCGGTCGAGACTGAGGTCAAACCCGGTGTCCTGCCACTGCAGATCAAAACTCATCCGGTTTTCCCAGGTTCCGGTGATCGCCAGCCCACTCGGCGCCGACGGATCGATCCGGGCCTCCAGCGGGGCCACCTCGCCTGCGGCCTTGGCCAAAGGTTCCGGCCAGTTGACCGCAAGCCCCTCCAGGTTTGAGCGGACCCGGATCACTGACGTGGTGTCCGCTCCCACATCGAGCATCGCGCTATAGTCCAGCCTGCCCTGCAAACCGTAGGTGCGGTCCGGATCCGCCCCTGCCCTTTCCAGCGCCTCCCGGATATTCAACGTGCCACTCTGGCGCACGGTCAGCGCACTGGCCTTCCGGTTCTGGCTCAGGGCAATAGTGACCGGCCGGTCAAAGAAACGCGCAGACAGGGGGTTACCGGAGAATCCGTCGTTGCTGTGGTACGTCAGTTCACCGGAGACGTTCTGCCAGCTCAGCCCTGCGGGTACGTAGGTGATGGTGCCATCGGTGCTTGCCACGGCCAGTTCCACCACCGGATCGCCCCCGGTTCCCAGCCGCAGATCCATCCCCAGGTCAAGCTGGTACGCCCCCTCAACCCGGAGATTGCGGGCCTCCGCGCCGGCCATGTCGCCGACCGGGCTGTTGGTCAGCCAGAAGTCCAGGGCACTGCCTGGAACATCCGCAGCCGCGTCTACCCGCAGTTGCGTGCCGGATTCACCGGGCGTCGCCGTCACCGTGGCCTGCGTCACCGTCAGGCCGCCGGTCAGACCGGACGCCAGAGTGACCCGGGTATCGCCGTTGTGGACTTCAACCCGGCCCCGGGCCTCGGTGACCGCAGGCCAGCGCTCATCGTACCGGACCGTGGCATTGTCGAACTCATACCACATGGAGGAGACAAATGAACCATCGGGCGCATCCGATCCGATCTGGCCATGGCCGTAAAAAACACCGGAACGGACGTCTGCCTCCGGTATTGCCGTGGTCAGCCAGTCAACCAGCCCGGGGTTCACCACTTTCGCCGGCACAAACGCTGACAGCATGTCTGCCGTGCCGTTCTCAACGCCAATTCGTAGCCCGAGATTATCCTCGCCACCACGCTCCAGGCGCAGGTCAAAGGCTCCCTTGATTCGGGTGTTCTCCCCATACTGCATCCGGATACCGTCGCCAAACACGCGAGTCACCGGCCCCTCCAGTTGCCAGGCAACCGTCCCGTCGAAACGGGGAAACGACCAGGCGGATGTATACAGCTCCGGGAATCCGAGGGACACCGGTTCATCGCCGGCATGAATCTCAGTGTAGCCCGCCTCCCGGTTGAGATAGAGAAATCCGTTCAGGCCCGCCGCGCCGGGTGCGCCGTCATAAGCCTCCACGCTGACCTGGCGAAGCTGGCCAGACAACTCAAAGCCTTTGTCCGGCACCGGGAATCGCAGGGACATACGATCCAGGTAGCCCCCGGGCCGGTAGTTCCCCAGCGCGTCGGTGGCGTACTCTGGCAATACCCCGAGGCTGACTACCAGGCGCCGAAGAGGAGCCAGCGGCAGGGCATCGGCCGTCACCGAGGTGGTCCCGCCGCGCGTCGCCAGTCGCACACTGAAGGGCGGCACCTGGTCGCCATTCCAGGTCCATTGCAATTGCTTCAGGTGCAACTCGCCAATGGTGCCGGCCGTGCGGTCGGCATCCCCCTGTCCGGCCATGACCTGACTGTGACGGCGCCAGCCAAAACGGGCCTGAATGCCCTCCAGGGGCGCCAGGGACTGCTGCCCCACCCCCAGTTGCAGATACGGTGTCTGCACCCGGCCATTGACCTGTTGCAACGTGCCGTCCCGGAAGGTCAGCCAGGCCTCGCCGCCCAGATCAAACCCCTCCACCCGGATGTTACGCCATGGGTATTCATCAATCAGCCCGTCGAACAAACGTCCGGAATCAACATCGAGATAGACCTGCCCGGTAAAGCCACCCTGGAAAAAATGCCGCCCCACCAGGGCAAAGCTGGCCAGTTGCTGGGTGGTGCCGGAGCGCATGGCGCGACCAGACGCCCGAAACAGGCCCCGCCGGTACACCAGGTCCAGTTGCGGGATATCGAGATGGCGCAGGTTGCCCTGGTTGTCGCGGATTCCCAGGTTGACCCGGGTCACCTTGACATAGGGTTCTGACAACCAGTCCCCCGCCAGCTTCAGCCAGGCCTGCAACTGGTTGCTGACCGGCGCCTGCAGGTCCGCGCCGCGCACCGACAGATCGCCGCCCGGGGTCTGGGCCAGCACGATGTCCAGCCCATCGGCTTCAAAATCCTCGAAGACCACACGCAGGCGCATGAGCGAAGCCAGGGCATCAAACCGGATCCTCAGATGCTGAAGCCTGGCCACGGTCACGCCGGATTCCGGGTTGGTAATCCGGATATCCCGGGCGGTAAACGAGGGGTCAAGCCAGAACCAGCGGGAGGACAGACTGCCGATGCGGACCTCATGATCCAGGCGTTGGGACAGTTCCCGGGTGAGGTCGTCGCGGAAGGCGTCGATATTCTGGGTCAGTTGACGGCCGACGCCGGCAAACAGGGCAGACAGCACCAGCACAACCAACAGAAACCACCAGATAACCGTGGAGACCCGGGCGGCCGCCCGGACCGGTGGGGTATCGGGCAGGTTGTCGGGGGCGTGCGGTTCGCGACCAGTGGGCGACATCGGTGATTACTCCGGGCGCTGGCGGATTGCCCCTGGGTCAGAGCAGAACAACATCGTACTGTTCCTGGCTGTAGAATGGCTCAACCTGAAACCGGATGGTCTTGCTGATAAAGGTTTCCAGGTCCGCAACGTTGTCGGATTCTTCGTCCAGCAACCGGTCCACCACACTCTGGGACGCCATGACCAGGTAACTTTCGGCATCGTAGGCGCGATTGACCCGGAGAATCTCCCGGAACACTTCATAGCAGACAGTTTCGCTGGTTTTCAGGAAGCCCCGGCCGTCACAGATCGGGCAGGGTTCGCACAGCACCTGCCCGAGGCTTTCCGTGGTGCGTTTCCGGGTCATTTCCACCAGGCCCAGTTCCGATACCCCGGTAATCTTGGTCTTGGCGTGATCCCGCTCCAGCATTTTCTCAAGCATGCGATGCACCTGGCGCTGGTGCTCAGGGTCTTCCATATCGATAAAGTCGATAATGATGATACCGCCGAGATTGCGCAACCTCAGTTGACGGCTGATGGCCCGGGCCGCCTCCAGGTTGGTCTTGAAGATAGTTTCTTCAAGATTGCGATGGCCGACAAAGGCGCCAGTGTTGATATCGATGGTGGTCATCGCCTCGGTCTGGTCGATAATCACATAGCCACCGGATTTGAGCTGCACCTTGCGACTGAGCGCTTTCTGTATTTCGTCTTCCACGGAGTACAGGTCGAAGATCGGGCGCTCGCCAGGGTAGTACTCCACCTTGTCGGCAAATTCCGTGACAAACTCTTCCACGAACTCCATCACCCGTTGGTGACTCTCGCGGCTGTCAATGCGGACCTTCTCGGTCTGGGGCCGGACCAGGTCGCGGATGGTCCGGATGAACAGGGGCAGGTCCTGATACACGGCCGCAGGCGCCTGCACCCGCCCGATCCGCTCGTGGATGGAGTGGCTGAGGCGGTGCAGGTAATTCATATCACCGATCAGATCCGCAGCCGGCGCGGCCTCCGCCGCCGTGCGGATGATATAGCCGCCCTGGATGTCCGGCTGCTGCGCGGCGGCTTCCTCAATCAGTGTTTTCAGGCGACCGCGCTCGGTGTCGTCCTCGATGCGCTGGGAAATACCCACATGGCTCACCCCCGGCATGAACACCAGGTACCGGGAGGGAATCGACAGCTGGGTGGTCAGCCGGGCACCCTTGGTGCCGATCGGATCCTTGGTGACCTGAACCACCAGCGACTGGCCTTCCCGCAACAGGGTACGAATGTCCGGCACTGTTTTCGGGGCATCCGCCAACTGGTCCGACGTCGACTCACTGGTGATCACGTCCGATGCATGTATAAACGCCGCCCGTTCCAGGCCGATATCCACAAACGCCGCTTCCATGCCGGGCAGAACCCGAACCACCTTGCCCTTGTAGATATTGCCGACGATGCCTTTGCGGCTGGTGCGCTCGATGTAGGCTTCCTGAAGCATACCGTTCTCGACGAGGGCAACCCGGGTCTCCACCGGTGTGACGTTGATCAGGATTTCTTCACTCATGCTTGGCTCCCCGGGCGGTGCGACCAGTGTTTCCAGACAGGGCAACCGGCATCCGCCAGCAATGTCGCGGTTTCCTGCAACGGCAGTCCGACCACGGCACTGTAGCTCCCCTTCAGTTCCCTCACAAAAATACCACCAAGTCCCTGGATGCCATAACTTCCGGCCTTGTCCATGGGTTCGCCGGTGGCAAGATAGGCGTCGATTTCATCCGGCTCAAGCGTCCGGAAACTCACATCGGTGATCACCAGGGTAGCCCGGCATTCCGCATCCCGGATCAGGGCGACAGCGGTCAGCACCTGATGCGTCCGGCCAGACAACCGCATCAGGGTGGCCCTGGCATCAGCCTCGTCCGAGGGCTTGCCAAGGATGGCACCCTCAAGCACCACCGAGGTGTCGGAACCCAGAACCAGTTGCCCGGGAGCCTTCTGTCCCACGATCCGTGCCTTGTCGTGGGCCATACGCCCGACATAGGCGTCCGGAGCCTCCCCAGGCAGTGGCGTTTCGTCAATGTCCGCCGGGCAGGTGGTAAACGGAACGCCAATCTGTGCCAGCAACTCCGCGCGGCGCGGTGACGCAGACGCGAGAATCATGGATGCCATCGCTAACCCAGTTTTCGATTGATGTTGTCGAGCAGGATACTGAACACTGGCCACACCAGAGCGCTGGTCAGTGCTGGCCAGAGATAACTGAAGCCGGCATCCTCACCCCCGAATATCTGTTTGATGAAGTGCACCAGCATCTGGTTGATCCCCAGCAGCAGGAACACCATCAGGCACTGCTGGGGCATCGGATTCATACGCAGCCGTTGATGGATGGTGAGCACCAGGAACGCAATCAGACCCATGGCCAGGGCGTTGACCCCAAGCGGCGTGGCCTCCAGCACATCCAGCAGCAGCCCCAGGCACCAGGCCAGAAGAATGCCGAACTGGGCTGGCGCCCGGAAGGTCCAGTAGAATACCACCAGACCAAGCCACTCCGGCCGGAATTCAAACCAGCCCACAGGAAACAGGGAAATACTCAGTACCAGCGCAACCACGACGGACAGGGCAAAAACGGGATAACTGATTACCGACAGCATCAGCTCTGCTCCTCAGCGGTCGGGGACGGGCCTGGACTGTCCGGGTTGCCCGGTGAGAGCTCATCGGGCTCCCGTGGGGTTTCCGGCGGGAACACCACCAACACCAGCCGGCTCTGGTTCAGCTCGGCCTTGGGTGTCGCCTGGATGGACATAAAAGGCTCACCGGGCTCCTTGGTGATGCTGGTCACCGTCGCCACCGGATAGCCTCTGGGGAAACGTCCACCCAAACCAGAGCTGACCAGTAAGTCGCCCTCCCGGATATCGGCGGTATCCGGTACGTGCACCAGTTCAAGGGCATCGGTATCACCGGTACCCAGCAAGACCGCCCGCAGCCCGTTACGCACCACTTCCACTGGTACCGCATGGCTGCTGTCGGAGACCAGTAACACGCGGGAGGTCAGTTGGCTGGCCTGGACGACCTGGCCCATCAGGCCATGGGCATCAAGAATGGCCTGGCCATTATCGAGGCCGTCACGGCGGCCCTTGTTGATGATAATTTCGTGGGAAAACGGATCCGGGGATACCCCAACGACCTCTCCCACAATAACCCGGTCGTCGAGCACTTCGGAGGAGTTCATCAGACGGCGGAGTTCGTTGTTTTCGGACGCCAGGGCGGCGTACTTCAGGGCCCGACGCTCGAGGATCAGCAGGCGGGCCCGGAGGGCTTCGTTTTCCTGCCGCAGGTCTTCGCGGGTGGTAAACAGGCCAGCCACCCAATCGCTGAACTGGTAGGGTGCGTTACCCAGCCAGTAAACCGGCGCCAGGCCGGTTCCGAGTGTACTGCGCACCTGGTCAACCCGATCAAGTTTCTGGTCGGCGACAATCAGGGCCAACGAGATAATCACGACCAGCAGCAACCTGAAACCGGGTACCGGGCCCTGGACAAAGATGGTTTTAATGGCGAGCCCTCCCCACAGGATTATCCCTCCTGGGAGAACATTCCGATGCCACCCCGGTCAATCACTTCCAGCGCCTTGCCGCCACCCCGGGCGACACAGGTCAGCGGGTCTTCAGCGATGATCACCGGCAGGCCGGTTTCTTCGCTGATCAGTTTGTCCAGCCCACGCAGCAGGGCCCCGCCACCGGTCAGGACGATACCGCGCTCGGCGATATCGGAGGCCAGTTCCGGCGGCGACTGTTCCAGTGCGCTTTTCACGGTCTGGACGATCTGCGCCAGGGACTCCTGCAGTGCGTCGAGAATTTCTTCACTGTTCAGGGTAAAGGCCCGGGGTACGCCTTCCGCCAGGTTGCGGCCGCGAACGTCGATCTCGCGGATTTCGAGGCCTTCATAGGCGCAACCGATTTCGTGTTTGATGCGTTCGGCGGTGGAGTCACCGATGAGGCTGCCGTAGTTGCGGCGCACGTAGGTCACGATGGCTTCGTCGAACTTGTCGCCACCGACCCGGACGGACTCGGCGTAGACGATGCCGTTCAGGGAGATGATGGCGATTTCGGTGGTGCCGCCGCCGATATCCACGATCATGGAGCCACTGGCTTCTTCCACCGGCAGGCCGGCGCCGATGGCGGCGGCCATGGGCTCTTCAATCAGGAACACTTCCCGGGCGCCAGCCCCCAGGGCGGACTCGCGAATGGCTTTGCGTTCTACCTGGGTGGATTTGCTGGGCACGCATACGAGTACCCGGGGGCTCGGGGTGATGAAGCTGTTTTCGTGCACTTTGTGAATAAAGTGCTGAAGCATTTTTTCGGTGACCACGAAGTCTGCGATCACGCCATCTTTCATGGGCCGGATGGCGGTGATGTTGCCGGGGGTACGGCCCAGCATGCGTTTGGCTTCGGCACCAACGGCAGCCACCATTTTCTGGGAGCCGGAGGTGCGAATGGCAACAACGGAGGGCTCGTTCAGTACGATGCCACGCTCGCGCACGTAGATAAGGGTGTTGGCGGTGCCCAGGTCGATGGACAGGTCGCTTGAAAATAAGCCTCGGAGTCTTTTGATCAACATTCGTGTAGTTTCAACCTGAGAGTTGCAGTCGCATAGAAAAGATGCGGCAACTTTAGCAGTGAGCACCCCCGCAGGCAAGGCGCTATCGGGCCTCGCGCCTTACCGTTCACACATTTGCCTTGCCAGTTGGGGCCTCCCGCTATTGTTCGAATCTGTTACCATACCGCTTTAATTTTTTGACCTGGGTGGAGGGCCGCTCGAAGATTCCCTTTCAAAACACGCTACGAGCACATCCATGTGCGCTTGTTTCGGGCCGTCCCTGGCCCTCAACAGTTTTGAAAGGGAATCTCCGATCGTCCCCGCAGCTCTGTGTCGCCTTCTTTACATTTCAAAGATTTATTAACGACATTTCATTTATCTGGGAGGCAATGCGTGACCATTTCCCGCAAGGACATTGAAAAAGTCGCGGTGCTCGCCCGCATTCGCGTGGACGACGAGCAGGTGTCGGCACTGGAGAAGGATCTGGGTAATATCCTGGATCTGGTGGACCAGTTGGGTGCCGCCGATACCGACGCGGTTGAGCCCATGGCCCATCCGCTGGATGCGATTCAGCGCCTGCGCGCCGATGAGGTCACCGAGACCAATCAGCGGGAAGGCTTCCAGGCCATTGCGCCGGCCACCGAGAACGGGCTCTATCTGGTGCCCCGGGTGATTGAGTAAATCGAGAGATTTGAGCGATCTGACGAACAGCGATTTTCAGGATTCATCATGCATAACAAATCCGTAGCAGAGCTTTCCCGGGCATTGGAAAGCGGCCAGGTGTCCAGCGTGGAACTGACCCAGCAGTTTCTGGACCGCATCAGGCAGGAAGATGGCAAGTACAACAGTTTTATTACCGTGACCGAAGAGCAGGCGCTGGCGGATGCCCGGGTGGCGGATGAGCGACGGGCGGCGGGGAATGCGACGCCCTGGACAGGGGTTCCGTTCGCGCACAAGGATATTTTCTGCACCAACGGCGTTCGCACCACCTGTGGTTCGAGGATGCTGGAGAATTTTGTTCCGCCTTACGACGCAACGGTGACGGCGAATTTTCGCGCCGCCGGGGCGGTGTGTCTGGGCAAGACCAACATGGACGAGTTCGCCATGGGGTCTTCCAATGAGTCCAGCCATTTTGGCGCAGTCACCAATCCCTGGGGGCTGAGCCAGGGTGAGAAGCGGGTACCGGGCGGTTCTTCCGGCGGGTCGGCAGCGGCCGTAGCGGCACGGCTGGTGCCTGCGGCGACGGCCACGGATACCGGGGGTTCGATTCGCCAGCCAGCGGCGCTGTGTGGCGTGACCGGGCTGAAGCCGACCTATGGCCGGGTGTCCCGGTACGGGATGATTGCGTTTGCCTCCAGCCTGGACCAGGGTGGCGCGATGGCGCGTACCGCCGAGGACAACGCGCTGATGCTGAACGTGATGGCCGGGTTTGACCCAAAGGATTCCACGTCGATTGATCGTGAGGTTCCGGATTACACCGCCACGCTCAACGAGCCTCTGAAGGGCCTGAAGATCGGTTTGCCGAAGGAGTACTTCAGCGACCAGCTCAGTCCGGCCATGGAGCAGCAGGTTCGTAACGCGATAAAGGAATACGAAAAACTGGGCGCCACGGTGAAAGAGGTGTCCCTGCCCAACGCAAAACTGGCGATTGCTGCGTATTATGTGATTGCCCCGGCGGAGGCGTCCGCCAACCTGTCCCGTTTTGACGGGGTGCGTTACGGCTACCGCTGCGAAGACCCCAAGGATCTGATGGATCTTTACACCCGCACCCGTGCCGAAGGTTTCGGTGCCGAGGTGAAGCGGCGGATTCTGGTGGGCACCTACGCGCTGTCCGCCGGGTATTTTGACGCCTATTACCTGAAGGCCCAGAAAGTTCGCCGGCTGATCCAGCAGGATTTCATCAATGCCTTCCAGGAAGTGGACGTGCTGATGAGCCCGACCACACCCTCCCCGGCGTTTATTCAGGGCGAGAAGACCAACGACCCGGTCACCATGTATCTGGAAGACGTGTTCACCATCGCCATTAACCTGGCGGGCATTCCGGCCATGTCGGTACCGGCGGGCTTCGTGGATGGCCTGCCGGTGGGCCTGCAGATAATCGGGGACTATTTCTCCGAAGCGCGCTTGCTGAACGCCGCCCATCAATTCCAGCAGGTGACCGACTGGCACCAGCGCGAACCGCAATAAGCCCGATAACAGGAGACAGATTATGCAATGGGACATTGTGATCGGGCTGGAAATTCACGTTCAGCTCGCCACCAGAACCAAGATTTTTTCCGGCTCCAGCACCGCCTATGGCGCCGAGCCCAACACCCAGGCCAACGCCGTTGACCTGGCCATGCCGGGCACCCTGCCGGTGCCCAATGAGCAGGCGTTTCGCTACGCAGTGATGTTCGGCCTGGCGGTGAACGCGGAAATTGCGCGCCGCTCGGTGTTTGAACGGAAAAATTATTTCTACCCGGACCTGCCCAAGGGCTACCAGACCACGCAGCTCGAGCGCCCGATCGTCGGCCCCGGCCATGTGGATATCGACCTGGCCAACGGCGAGACCAAGCGCGTCCGCATCCACCACGCCCATCTCGAAGAAGACGCGGGCAAGTCCTTGCATGAGGACTTCCACGGCATGACCGGCGTGGATCTCAACCGGGCCGGGACACCTCTGATCGAAGTGGTCACCGAGCCGGACATGACCAACGCCGGGGAGGCCGTGGCCTTTGCCAAAAAACTGCATGGCATTGTGACCTCGCTGGGCATCTGTGACGGCGATATGTCCCAGGGTTCCATGCGCTTTGACGTCAACATTTCCCTGAAGCCAAAAGGTTCCAACACGCTGGGCACCCGCACCGAAACCAAGAACCTGAACTCTTTCCGGTTCATGGAGCAGGCCATTGCCCATGAAGTGGAACGGCAGATGGACATCCTGGAAGACGGCGGCGTGATTGTTCAGGAAACCCGCCTGTACAACGGCGACCGGGACGAATCCCGCTCCATGCGCACCAAGGAAGAAGCCAATGATTACCGGTACTTCCCCTGCCCGGACCTGCTGCCGGTGGAGATCGACGACTCGTTCATCGAGGAAGCCCGCAACAGCCTGCCGGAACTGCCGGATGCACGGAAAGCAAGGTTCATGGACCAGTACGGCCTGAACGACTACGACGCAGGGTTGCTGGCGGGCGATTCAAAGCTGGCCGGGTTCTTTGAAGAAGCCGCCAGTCACGGCAAAGACGCCAAGCTGGTCGCCAACTGGATCCAGGGCGAATTTTCCGCCCGTCTGAATGCCGAGGAAAAATCCGTTGCCGACTCCCCCATCACCGGCGCCCAATTGGGCGATCTGGTGGTGCGGATTGCCGACAACACGATTTCCTCCGCCGGCGCCAAAAAGGTGTTCGAGGCGCTTTGGTCTGGCGAGAACAACAGCGTTGACGCGATCATCGACGCCAAGGGCCTGAAGCAGGTGTCGGACACCGGCGCACTGGAGGCAATGGTCGACGAGGTTCTGGCCGGCATGCCGGATCAGGTGGCGCAGTACCAGCAGGAGTCCGACCCCAAAAAGCAGAAGAAGATGCTCGGCGGGTTTATGGGGCCGCTGATGAAGGCCTCTAAAGGTCAGGGGAACCCCAAGTTGTTTAACGAGATTCTGGTTCGTAAGCTTGGAGGGTAACCTGTTGTCTTTGGGTCGTGGTTGCTGGTTTCGGCCCTAGCCTGGTTGTTGCGGGGAAGCCTTGGCAGGAGGCTTCTCCCAAAAACCGCTACGAGCACGTCCATGTGCGCTTGTTTCAGGCCATCCATGGCCTTCAACATTTTTGGGAGAAGCCTCCTGCCAAGGCCCCAGACCATTCAGAATATATCGACGACTATCCCTGTTGATCAGATCAGCGCGGGCGGGGACGGCTTTCCAAAACTGTGCGGAGCCAGGGATGGCGGAGCCCAAGCGTCACAGGGATGTGCCGCAAGGAGCGTGTTTTGGAAAGCCGTCCCCGCCCGTGCGTCAGCTCCAACCCAAGAAGGCTAGGAGCCCAACAAGAGGCCGATCAAACCAACCGCGCCCAAAAATCATGCTCATCGGCATGCTCAACAACCGCCTGAACAATCTCACCGGGGACAAGGTCGGTTTCGTCGTTCAGGTAAACCATGCCATCGATCTCCGGCGCATCGGCCTTCGAACGACCAATCGCCCCTTCCTCGTCGACTTCATCAATCAGCACATCGATGGTTCGGCCGATCTTGGCCTGCAGTCGGGCCGCTGAAATCTCGGCCTGTTTTTCCATGAACCGGGCCAGGCGCTCTTCTTTAACGTCCTCCGGAACCGCACCTTCCAGTTCGTTGGCCCTTGCGCCTTCCACCGCGCTGTAGGTGAACGCGCCCACGCGATCCAACTGGGCTTCGTCGAGCCAGTCCAGCAGGTACTGGAAATCTTCCTCGGTTTCGCCGGGGAAGCCGACGATGAAGGTCGATCGGATCGTCAGCTCGGGGCAGATCTCCCGCCACTTGCGGATGCGCTCCAGGGTTTTGCTGTCGTGGGCCGGGCGCTTCATGGCCTTGAGGACTTTCGGGCTGGCGTGCTGGAACGGAATGTCCAGGTACGGCAGGATCTTGCCTTCGGCCATCAGCGGGATAACGTCATCGACATGAGGATACGGGTACACATAGTGCAGGCGGACCCACACGCCCATTTCACCCAGGGCCTCACACAGCGCCTGCATTTTGGTTTTCAGGGGGCGGCCCTGCCAGAAGCCGGTGCGGTATTTGATATCGACACCGTAGGCGGAGGTGTCCTGGGAGATTACCAGTAGCTCCTTGACGCCGGCATCCACCAGGCGCTGGGCTTCATCCATCACATCACCGATGGGCCGGCTGACCAGGTCGCCGCGCATGGACGGGATGATGCAGAAAGTGCAGCGATGGTTGCAGCCCTCGGAAATCTTCAGGTAGGCATAATGTCTTGGCGTTAATTTTATGCCCTGGGGTGGAACCAGATCCGTAAACGGGTCGTGTACTTTCTTTGGTGGCACGAACTGGTGAACGGCGCCCACGACTTCCTCATAAGCATGGGGGCCGGAGACCGCCAGTACGCCCGGATGGGTCTCGCGGATCTTGTCGGCTTCCACACCCATGCAGCCGGTGACGATCACCTTGCCGTTTTCGTGGATGGCTTCGCCAATGGCGTCGAGGGATTCCTGCTTGGCGGCATCGATAAAACCGCAGGTATTGACCACCACGATGTCGGCATCGTTGTAGGTGGGAACTACGTCGTAGCCATCCAGTCTAAGCTGGGTGAGGATACGTTCGGAGTCCACGAGTGCCTTGGGGCAACCGAGACTGATAAAACCGACTTTGCCATTGCCGGCTAACTGGTGTGGGGTTTTGTCTGTCATAAAGCCTGCGGTGATTCCGGGCCCGGATTCCGCGCCCGCCGGTGAGTGAGGGGACGGATTTTACACCACCCGGGGCAGTCGCTGCAGCAAAACCTGCAGCCCGATGGTGGGAAAAAAGAGTCGCCAGTGGAAAGATTTGTGACGTCTGGTTCAGAACATTTTCATGAATCTGACACAATCTGCGACAGGCTTCTTGCTGATCACAAAACAAACAACTACACTTTCATACGGTTATGTGTTTGTCTGGAAGGAATTTATGGGAAAGGCAGCCTCGTTTGAACCCGGATACGCCAGAAGAGTCAAAATGAAACCTGTCGCCACCAAGCCAAATTTGCGCAATCAACAACGGGTGGACGTTGCCACCGACATTACCATTGAGAAACTCGATGGCTGCTGCCTGACCTGTTCGGTGTCCAACCTTTCCCGCACGGGCGTGATGGTTTCCTGCACTCACGAGACCTTCCGTCGGCTGATTCCCGAGCAGAAAGCCCCGGCGCCCGGCGACTGGGTAACGGTAAAAACGCGATTCTCCGTACCCGTGGTCGCGACCCAGCCGGTATCCATCATTGCCGACGGCAACATCGTCCATGTGCGCCGCATCGCCCGGGACGAGTTCCAGGTGGGCATCCAGTTTGCGGAATTCGAGGGCAACGGATTCGACTATGTAGACCGATACGTCAGCAAACTCCTGGCGGATTCCCGTAATTCCGCCTGAGCCCGCAGCCTGAGCCGAGCACAACCACCCGCTCCGAAAGGCCGACGCGCCAGGACGCTATATTGTTATAGCAGTAAACTCTAGTCGGCCGCCTTCTTATACCCTTACCGCCTCTGGTATAGTTGCATCATCAATTCGCACAGCCAAACGGCCCGCACGGCGGCAACGGACTACCATGACCACATACAACCTCACGCACCTGAAACAGCTGGAAGCGGAAAGCATCCACATCATCCGGGAAGTGGCAGCCGAGTTCGACAACCCGGTGATGCTGTATTCCATCGGTAAAGACTCCGCAGTCATGCTGCACCTGGCCCGCAAGGCCTTTTATCCGGGTAAGCCACCCTTCCCTTTGATGCACGTGGATACCACGTGGAAGTTCAAGGACATGATCGATTTCCGGGACCGCAAGGTAAAGGAATACGGCCTGGACCTGATCGTCCACAAGAATGAGGACGGCATCAAACAGGGCATTGGTCCGTTCACCCACGGCAGTGCCAAACACACCGATGTGATGAAAACCCAGGCCCTCAAGCAGGCCTTGGACAAATACAAGTTTGATGCGGCGTTTGGCGGCGCCCGCCGGGACGAGGAAAAGTCCCGGGCCAAGGAGCGTGTGTACTCCTTCCGGGACGAGTACCACCGTTGGGACCCGAAAAACCAGCGCCCCGAGCTCTGGAACATCTACAACGGCAAGATCAACAAGGGTGAGAGTATCCGGGTGTTCCCGCTGTCCAACTGGACCGAGCTGGATATCTGGCAGTACATCTACCTGGAAAATATCGAGATCGTTCCCCTTTACTACTCCGCGGTACGCCCGGTGGTTGAGCGTGACGGCACCCTGATCATGGTGGACGACGACCGCATGCCTTTGAAGGAAGGCGAGAAGCCGATGATGAAGTCCATCCGTTTCCGCACCCTCGGCTGCTACCCGCTGACCGGCGCCATTGAATCCGAGGCGGCCACGTTGCCGGAGATCATCCAGGAAATGCTGCTGGCCACCAGCTCCGAGCGCCAGGGTCGCGTGATTGACCATGATTCAGCGGGCTCCATGGAACAGAAAAAGCGGGAAGGGTACTTCTAAGATGTCACACCAGTCTGATCTGATTGCCGAAGATATTCAGGCCTACCTGAAGCAACACGAGAACAAGGAGCTCCTGCGACTGCTCACCTGCGGCAGCGTGGACGATGGCAAGAGCACCCTGATCGGTCGCCTGCTCCATGACACCAAGATGATCTATGAAGATCACATGGCCAGCCTGAAAACCGACAGCGCCAAGATGGGCACCACCGGCGAAAAGCTGGACCTGGCCCTGCTGGTGGACGGCCTGCAGGCGGAGCGCGAACAGGGCATCACCATCGATGTGGCCTATCGCTACTTCTCCACCGACAAGCGCAAGTTCATCATCGCCGACACCCCGGGCCACGAGCAGTACACCCGCAACATGGCCACCGGTGCCTCCACGGCGCAGGTCGCGATCCTGATGATCGACGCCCGCCACGGCGTGCTGACCCAGACCCGCCGGCATTCCTACATCGCCTCCCTGCTCGGCATCCGGCACATCGTGGTCGCCATCAACAAGATGGACCTGGTCGACTTCAGCGAAGCGCGCTTTAACGAAATCAAGGATGACTATCTGGCATTTGCCGCCAAGCTGGGCCTGAAGGACATCCGCTTCGTGCCGATCTCCGCCCTGGAAGGCGACAACGTGGTGAACAAGAGCGAGAACACCCCCTGGTTCACCGGCCAGCCGCTGATGGACATCCTGGAAACCGTGGAAGTGGGCCGGGACAAAAACCTGGAGCACTTCCGCTTCCCGGTCCAGTACGTGACCCGCCCGAACCTTAACTTCCGGGGCTTCTGCGGCACCATCGCCTCCGGTGTGATCCGCCCGGGCGAGAAGGTTATGGCCCTGCCCTCCCGGCGTACCAGCACCGTGAAAGAGGTGGTGACCTTCGATGGCAACCTTGAGGAGGCCTACATCGACCAGGCCGTCACCCTCACGCTGATCGACGAAATCGATATCAGCCGTGGCGATATGCTGGTCAAGGTGGAAGACGAACCCGAAGTGGGCAACCGCTT
This sequence comes from uncultured Marinobacter sp., assembly GCF_946886895.1. The sequence continues at coordinate 122,392 of NZ_CAMPJO010000003.1, forward strand.
CAATGCCAACATCGTCTGGATGACCGACGCGCCGCTGGAAACCGGCCGGCTTTATGACATCAAGCTCGGGCCCACGTTCACGTCTGGCACGGTGAAGAAGATTCACCATCAGACCGACGTGAACACTCTGGAGAAGAACGAGAGCCCTTCTGCCCTGCAGCTGAATGAGATCGGCCTGTGTGAGCTGACCCTGAACCAGCCGATTGCCTTCGACGCCTACCAGCGCAACCATGCCGCCGGCAGCTTTATCGTGATCGACCGGCTGACCAACGTCACCATCGGTGCCGGTATGGTCGCCGGCCTGGCGGATGGCGGCGAATCCCTGGACCCGGTGTCCGCCGAAGAACGCGAACGTCGCCTGGCCCAGAAGCCGGCCATCATTGCCTGCAATGGCAAACAGGCACCGGCGCTGGCGCTGGCCGTTGAGCGAGCACTGTTCGATCAGGGCAAAACCGCCGTGGTCGTCACCGAGGAAAACGCCGGTGACGCAGACGAGCGCCGCCGCGTTGCCCAACTTCTGACCTCCCACGGGCTGGTCGCCATTGCTGTCAGCCTCGGCTCCGATGTCGCCAACGCCTCGGCCACCGCCGACAGCGAGCAGGACATTCCGGCGGCTGTGAGCAAGCTTGTTCAGGAGCTGGTTCGCAGTAAACGGGTCTGAAGCCTGACTCCGAGCTGAGACGTTAGAAGAGTTCCCTCATCGGTGGTTAGCTACTTGGGTGGCTGGCGCCGGGGCGGGGACTCTTTTTCTTCGGAAAAACAACTCGCTGCGCTCAGACATCTTTTTCCGGCAGAAAAAGAGTCCCCACCCCATCGCCGGCAGAGCCCGGTGATATGCGAACGTAAAAGCCCCTGAAAATATAAAGCGCGCTTTACAGCGGACCGCTGAGATGCCCGTGGACGTGGGGTAGGTCATTCTTATTCTCTAGAAAAAAGATGTCTGAGCGAAGCGAGTTGTTTTTTCGTAAGAAAAAGAATGACCTGCCCTACGGCCCTCCCGCAAACCAGAAGGCTACCGATGAATCCAGCTCCGATTCATGGCAAAATCCGGCACCTCTGAGCCAACTGCAAAAACCGACAGGAGCCGCATCCAATGGCCATCAAACACCTCCGCACTGCCTTCGCCAGCCAGTACCAGCCGGGCCAGCCCGCCCGCCTTGTTACCGGTGAGGCCCTGCAGGAGCCCGGGGGCGATTACGAAGGCCTGCACAAGCAGATGAAGCGGCTGTTCAACAGCAAGCCCGGGAAGAAATACGGCCGGTTCTCGGAAGATCTGGGAGAGTGCCCGTTCAGCGCCTGGTTGAAGGACTACCTGGAGGAAAAGCAGAGCTTTGGCGCCATGACCGACCGCCTGTTCGGGCAGTGGCAGGAACTTCTGAACGGCAGCCAGGAAGAGTTTGATGGCCACCTGATGGTCGTGCATGACGCCCTGGCCGACTCGGAAGTGGTTTACCTGTTCATTCTCGAAACCGACAGCGCCCCGCGCTTTGACGGCAACCAGTCACTGGACGCCACGGACGTTCTGAGCGTGTCTCGGCTGAACCTGGCTGTTCGCATCGAACTGGACGACTGGCGCGGCAACAACCCGGCGGAAAATTACCTGACCCTGGTGCACGGCCGTGGCACGGGTGAGCCCGGAGAGCTGTTTATTCGCCTGTGCGGCTTTACCAATCAGGTAGACGTGGAAAAGGAAACCCTGACCTTCCTGGACGCGGTGGAAGCGTTCGCCAAGTCGTCTGAACCAGAGAAAGCCGGCGAGGTGCGCAGCAAGGCCTACGCGTTCTGCAAGGAGCAGCATGCCTTGGGCGAACCGGTGGAAATCGAGGCGCTGTCCGGCTATCTGGACGAGAGCGAGCCGCAACGTTTCAAGGACTTTGCCTCCAAAATAGCGGAACTTCCGGAGAGCGGTGTGCTGCACCCGGATCACCGCAAGGTGAAGAAGCTGGTGCGAATTGCGGGCTCGGGCGGCGGCATGAGCGTGTCGTTTTCTTCCGATCTGGTGAACCAGGCGGTTTACTACGACCGGGACAAGGACGCACTGACGATTACCCGGCTTCCGAAGGCTTTGCGGGAGCAGCTTCAGCGGTATCTTGAAGCTCGCGAGGAGTGATCGGTTTGTCGTCCCACCTGGGACGGTTCGCCCGCAGTTTACGGACGTCCTGCATCCAGCCTACGCCATCGATTAATTCTCCGGTTTCCGGATTGATCGGCGGGTACGGCAGATTGCGGTCATCGCAGTAACGCTTAACGGTTGGCTGACACCAACGGAACAGCAGGCGGCCGTATTCGTCATCGGGCAGTCGCCGCTGGTCAAACATGCCAGCCCGTTTTCTTTGCCTCTGGGCCTCGGAGAGGATAATCGCGCAGGCGGACGAGACATTGAGCGACTCCACCATCCCCATCATCGGGATCACAATGTGCTCATCGGCCTGGGCCGCGGCATCAGCGCTGACCCCATTCACCTCGTTACCCAGGATCACCGTACACGGCATGGTGTAATCCGCCTCTCGAAAATCAATGGCCCGGTCGGATAGCTGTGCGGCATAGAGCTTGTGCCCTTGCCCTTTCAGAGCGGCAATCGCTTCGTCCATACTCCGGTGAGTATGAGTGGTTACCCAGTTGTAGCTGCCCCCGGCGGTTTTCCGGAACGCCCGAAAGCCTTCCTTTGGCCAGACCACGTGCATGTTTGCCAGCCCGAACGCGTCGCAGGAGCGGATGATGGCAGACAGGTTCCGGGGTTTATGGACCTGGTCGGTGAGGACGCTCAGGTCCGGTTGCCGGGTGTTGAGGGTCTGTTTGATTCGGGCGAGGCGTTCGGGGGTCATTTTGGTGTTTGAGTATTGGGTTACCGGGTTTGTCGGATTACGCCTGTGGCTAATCCGACCTACGTTTCTCAGGTGTTTCTCAAAGGCTTGGGAAGCCGCTGGCAGAGTCCTTCCCAAAACTGTTGAGGGCCATGGACGGCCCGAAACAAGCGCACATGGATGTGCTCGTAGCGTGTTTTGGGAAGGACTCTGCCAGCGGCTTCATGCACCAAAAGTCAGAATGAACGAAATAATACCACAGCCAGACTAGCAACTAGCCGAGACAAAGGTGGTTGAAGAATGAGCACCCCGTTATAATGCGCAGTTACTTTTTGCTGGCGCCACATTCAACCACCCAGTTCCCGGCGCACCATCCACCAGATTACGTGAGACCCATGGCCAAGAAGCTGTACATCAAAACCCACGGCTGTCAGATGAACGAGTACGACTCTGCCCGCATGGCAGACCTGCTCAAGACCGGCGAAACCGTCGAAATGACCGACTCGCCCGATGACGCCGACATCCTGCTGCTGAACACCTGCTCCATCCGGGAAAAAGCCCAGGAGAAAGTGTTCCACCAGCTCGGCCGCTGGAAAAAGCTCAAGAGCAAAAAGCCCGACATGATCATCGGTGTGGGCGGCTGTGTTGCCAGCCAGGAAGGCCAGGCCATCATCGACCGTGCGCCCTACGTAGACATGGTCTTCGGCCCCCAGACCCTGCACCGCCTGCCAGACATGATTACCGAAGTGCGCATGAAGGGTAATGGCGTCGGCGTGGTGGATGTCAGTTTTCCGGAAATCGAAAAGTTCGACAACCTGCCCGACCCTGGTGCCGACGGCCCGTCCGCGTTTGTGTCCATTATGGAAGGCTGCAGCAAATACTGCACCTTCTGCGTGGTGCCTTACACCCGCGGTGAAGAAGTGAGCCGCCCGGCGGATGACGTCATCGCCGAAGTCGCCCACCTGGCCAGCCAGGGCGTTCGGGAAGTGAACCTCCTGGGCCAGAACGTGAATGCCTACCGTGGCGAAACCCACGACGGCGACACCATGGACCTGGCCGAACTGATCGAACTGATTGCTGCTATCGATGGCATCGACCGCATCCGCTACACCACCTCGCACCCGGTGGAGTTCTCGGATGCCCTGATCGACGTTTACGAACGCGTCCCCGAACTGGTCAGCCACCTGCACCTGCCGGTCCAGAGTGGCTCCGACCGGATCCTGGTCGCCATGAAGCGCGGCCACACGGCGCTGGAGTACAAATCCAAACTCCGCCGCCTGCGCAAGATCCGGCCGGATATCAGTTTCTCGTCTGACTTCATCATTGGCTTCCCGGGTGAAACCGAGAAAGACTTCGAAGACACCATGAAGCTGATCAACGACATCGGTTTCGACATGTCCTTCAGCTTCGTTTACAGCGCCCGGCCGGGTACGCCGGCGTCGGATCTGCCGGATGAGACGCCGATGGACGTCAAGAAGCAGCGCCTGAGCATCCTGCAGGACCGGCTCAATCAGAATGTGATGGATATCAGCCGCAAGATGGTTGGCTCTACCCAGAGGATTCTGGTGACGGGTCTGTCCAAGAAAGACCCCGGGGAGTATGCGGGGCGCACGGAGAACAACCGGATTGTGAACTTCCGGCATGGGAACCCGGAGGTTGTCGGGCACTTTATCGATGTGGAGATTGTGGAGGCTTATCCCAATTCACTTCGCGGTTTGCCCTTGAACTCGGAGTTGCATTAAAGCTGGGATCGTATCCGTCTGAGGCCTGGCGTTGGGCTAATCTGACCTACTTGTTTTTCTTTATTCGGGCCTGCACATAGATTGATCAGGGCGAGGGCCGGAAGGGGCTTCCAAAAACGTGGAGCGCCAGGGATGGCGCGACCGAGCCCTACATGGATGTATTCACGGGCGCTTTTTGGAAGCCCCTTCCGGCCCTCGCCCGTTAAACTGAAGTCAGAAACACGTACTCCCCAAGATCGGGGAGTAAACAAAACGGAGCACTTTTGAACGCCAACGATCACAGACAATTTGACCTGCACCCGGTGGACCAGCGTCGGCTGACGACGCTGTGTGGCCAGTTTGATGAAAACCTGAAGATGGTGGAAAAACGCCTGCAGGTGAAAATCGGCCGGCGGGGCCATCACTTCCGGGTGGAGGGAGAAACCGAGCACGTGGCAGCGGCCGTGGAGGTTGTCCGGCACCTGTACCGGGAAACCGAAGCCTCGGAAGATATTCCGCCGGATACCGTGCACCTGTTTATCCGGGAAACCGGCTTCGAGCGTTTGCCCGAGGATGTGCCCTATGACGGCGCGGTAACAGTGATCAAGACACCCAAGTTGCAGGCCAAGCCCCGGGGTGCAAACCAGCAGAAGTATGTGCATAACATCCGCACCCACGACGTCAACTTCGGCATCGGGCCCGCGGGTACCGGCAAAACCTGGCTGGCGGTGGCCTGCGCGGTGGAAGCCCTGAAAGACGAGCAGGTAAAGCGTATCCTGCTGGTACGGCCGGCGGTCGAGGCCGGTGAAAAGCTCGGCTTCCTGCCCGGGGATCTGGCGCAGAAGGTGGACCCGTATCTGCGGCCGCTTTATGACGCCCTGTATGAAATGCTGGGGTTTGATCACGTCACCCGGCTGATCGAAAAGAGTGTCATCGAGATTGCACCGCTGGCGTTCATGCGGGGTCGTACACTGAACAACTCGTTTATCATTCTTGATGAAAGCCAGAACACCACCCGGGAGCAAATGAAGATGTTCCTGACCCGGATCGGGTTCGGCTCCACGGCCGTCATTACCGGCGATACCACCCAGGTGGACCTGCCACGTGGTCAGAATTCCGGGTTGATTCACGCCGCGGGCGTACTGAGCAAGGTGGCCGGTATCGGGTTTACCCGGTTTGAAGCGAAGGACGTTGTGCGCCACCCGCTGGTACAGCGCATCGTGGAAGCTTACGATTCCTTCGACGACGGGAGTGCGACGGGCCAGTGAGCGAGCTGACAGTCGATGTGCAGATGGCCTGTGAAGCCCCCGGTATGCCCGGCCTCCCGGAACTCCAGGCCTGGGCACAGGCCGCCTGGTTGGGAGAAGAGTCCTCCGAGGTAACCCTTCGGATCGTTGATTCCGACGAAAGCCAGGGCCTGAATAATCAATACCGGGGCAAGGACAAGCCGACCAATGTGTTGTCCTTCCCATTTGAAGCGCCAGCCGGTATAACGGTTCCATTGGCCGGAGATCTGGTGATTTGCGCGCCAGTGGTTAAACAGGAGGCCCGGGAGCAGCATAAATCAATGCACGCTCACTGGGCCCACATGGTGGTGCACGGAATGTTGCATCTTCAGGGTTATGACCATATTAACGATGATGATGCCGAGGCCATGGAAGCCCTCGAGATCCAGTTGCTGGCGCAGCTCGGATTTGGCAATCCCTACGACGCAGAGGAAATGGTAAAAGACTCATGAGCGACGATCAGTCGAGTCGCAGTCAGGGCAACAAGTCCTGGCTGGAACGTATATCACAGGCCTTCTCCAGCGGGCCTGAGTCCGTCGAGGACGTGCTGGAAATCCTGCGGGAATCCGAATCCCAGAGCATCATCGACACCGATGCCATGAGCATCATCGAAGGAGCCATGCAGGTGATCGACATGCGGGTGGATGAGATCATGATTCCCCGCTCCCAGATGATCACCGTCAAGGCGTCCGAGGAGCCGAAGGAGTTTCTCGGCGAAATCATTGCCTCTGCCCACAGCCGCTTTCCGGTCATCGGCGACAGCCAGGACGATGTGATCGGCATCTTGCTGGCCAAAGACCTGCTCCCCCTCGCGCTGAACAACGACATGAACTGGAGCCGGATTCGCGAAATCCTGCGTCCGCCCACCTTCGTGCCCGAAAGCAAGCGCCTGAACCAACTGCTCAAAGAGTTCAAGGAAAACCGCAACCACATGGCCATCGTGGTGGACGAGTACGGCGGGACTGCCGGGCTGATCACCATTGAGGACGTGCTCGAGCAGATTGTCGGCGAAATCGAGGACGAGCACGACTTCGACGAAGAGACCCACATCAAGGCCCGGGGCGATGGTACCTACGCGGTAAAGGCGGTAACCCCCGTCGACGATTTCAACGAATTCTTCGAAACCAGCCTGGACGAAGAAGAGTTCGACACCATTGGCGGCGTGGTACTCAAGGAGTTCGGACACTTGCCCAGACGGGGCGAAACGGTTGAATTCGGCGGCTTGCACTTTACGATAGCCAATGCCGATAACCGAGTCATCCGTCTGCTGCAGGTAATCCGAAGTGACCACTGACACCACACCGTCCCGACCACCGAACACTCCACTGTCTGCCAGCCCCTGGCTGGGCGCGGCCGCCCTCGTGGTGGCCGGCGCCTTGCAGACGCTGACCTTCTCGCCCTTTAACCTGTGGTGGCTCGGTCCTGTTTCCGTGCTCCTGATCCTGCTCACCACGGTACCCCTGGCCGCCAGTCAGCTGTTCCGGGCTGGCTGGCTGACCGGGCTGGGGCTGTTTGGCAGTGGCGCCAGCTGGGTGTATGTCAGCATCAGCGAGTATGGCAACACGGCGATTCCCATTGCCATCCTGCTGACGGTGATCTTTGTTGCCGGGCTGGCGCTGTTCCATGGCCTGGCGTTCTGGTTCTGGGGCAAGCTGGCAAAAGACAGCGCCCTGCGACGGCTGATCCTGTTCCCGGCCATCTGGATTCTGGGTGACTGGCTCCGGGGCTGGCTGCTCACCGGTTTTCCCTGGCTGTACCTGGGCACGGCGCATGTGGACGGCCCCCTCGCCTGGCTCGCACCGCTGACCGGCGTGCACGGCGTCACAGCGTGGGTGACCGCTACCGGCGCCGCGTTTTACGCCGCCTGGTGGCTGATCACCAGAAAGCGCTTTGGCGCCGCAGGCGCCGCCGTAGTGGTTGCCCTCGCGCCCTGGCTGATGGCACCCGCCATGAACCGGGTGACCTGGACAGACATCAGCACCGAACCCACCAGCTTTGCCGCCATGCAGGGCAACATCCCCCAACAGATCAAGTGGGATCCGGAATTCCTGAAGGATCAGATTGTGACCTACCTGGGCATGACTGAAGGTCACTGGAATACCGACATCATTCTCTGGCCCGAGACCGCTATTCCGATTCCCCAGGACCAGGCGGGCAAGATCATCGAGCATATTGATCAGCAGCTGGGTGAGAACAGCACCCTGATTACCGGCATCCCCTGGTATGGCTTTAGCGACCGGATCGAGGATTTCACTTTCCACAACAGCATCATGGCCATTGGCAACGGCGAGGGCATGTATCACAAGCAAAAGCTGGTGCCTTTTGGCGAATACGTGCCACTGCAGGGCTTGCTGAGGGGGCTGATTGGCTTTTTTGACCTGCCCATGAGCAGCTTCAGCCGGGGCCCGGGACACCAGGCCCCGCTGACGGCCAACGGCATCAGGGTGATGCCGTTCATCTGTTACGAGGTCGCCTACCCGGATTTCGTGGCCGTCAACGCCCGAAAGGCCGGGTTGTTGCTGACGATCAGTAACGATGGCTGGTTCGGCGATTCCATTGGCCCCCTGCAACACCTCCAGATTGCCCGCATGCGGGCCCTGGAAACCGGTCGCTATATGCTCCGTGGCACCAACAATGGCGTCACGGCGATTATCGACCACAAGGGCCGGATCACCGAAACCATTCCCCAGTTTGAAAAGGCCACGCTGACCGGGGAGGTGTTCACCGCCCGGGGCAGCACCCCGTATATGCAGACGGGGTCCTGGCCGGTACTGACCCTGGCGGTCATCCTGGTTGTCTTTGTCCGTGAACGGGTTATTCCTCCCGTTTCGGCCAGCGGCTCGTAACCCGCTCGTAGTAGTGGGAGCCGCAGGCATCACAGGGCTCCAGGTGACTGGTGGCGGTCAGGCAACGCATGTGGCCGCAGTTCAGGCACTGAAACATGCCGGCGGTGGCCACTTCACCCGAGATGTAATGGCCCGCCTCCTCGTTCTCCAGTTTCTGGCGGAGCTCCAGGGTATCCACCAGCGTCTTGTCGGCGACCGACAGCAGTCGATCCGCCAGTTGATGCTCGAGCAAGGCGATGTCCAGTTGCAGCCACTCACCCAGGCCTTCGCCGGTCTCATCGACAAAGTGCATGAGGTGCTCCAGGTCCCGTTGCAGGTAGGCGCCCAGAAGGTCGGCCTCTTCCCGGGTCATCTCCTCCAGCTCGTACTCAAACTCGACGGCTTTCCGGATTTCATCCTCCAGCGTTTGCATCGAGGTTTCCTGCAAATCATGGAGGCGTGACTGAACCCGTTCCAGCATTCGATCATAAACTTTCAGGGCTTTTCCGGAGAGGTGGCTTCTTTCTGGTGCTGTCATGATAACTCCTTGATACCGGACTCAGGCGCAAGAGCCGGGTTGTGGGCTCCCCCCATAACCACAAGTCTGGCACAAGAACCGAATTTTGGCAGACTACCTGTAAAGCCCGGTGTGCGTTAGAATGTTCGGCCCGCTCCGGACATCGTTTTGAGACAGCGTTTTATTTTCCACACAAGGTAATTTCGGTAATGGCAGGAATGGACGAGCAATACAATCCCCGTGACGTCGAACAGAATGCCCGCACTTTCTGGGAAGAGAACAAGACCTTCACGGTCAGGGAAGAGCCGGGCAAACCCAAGTACTATTGCCTGTCCATGTTCCCCTACCCCAGTGGCAAGCTGCACATGGGGCACGTCCGCAACTACACCATTGGCGATGTGGTTTCCCGTTACCAGCGTATGCAGGGCAAGAACGTGATGCAGCCCATGGGCTGGGACGCCTTCGGCCTGCCCGCCGAGAACGCCGCCATTGCCAACAAGACCGCTCCGGCCAAGTGGACTTACGCCAATATCGACTACATGAAAAACCAGCTCAAGCAGTTGGGTTTCGGGTACGACTGGGACCGGGAACTGGCCACCTGCAAACCGGATTATTACCGTTGGGAGCAGTGGTTCTTTGCCCGGCTGTATGAGAAAGGCCTGGTGTACAAGAAGATGTCCACGGTGAACTGGGACCCGGTTGACCAGACGGTTCTGGCCAACGAGCAGGTGGTGGACGGCCGGGGCTGGCGTTCCGGTGCCCTGGTGGAGCAGAAGAAGATTCCCCAGTGGTTTATCCGTATCACCGATTATGCCGAGGAACTGCTGAACGACCTGGATGCCCTGGAAGACTGGCCGGAGCAGGTCAAGACCATGCAGCGCAACTGGATCGGCAAGTCCGTGGGCACCGAGCTGACTTTCCATATGAAAGGCAGGGACGAGGTACTCGACGTCTATACCACCCGGCCAGACACCCTGATGGGGGTGACCTATATGGCGGTAGCGGCCGAGCACCCGATGGCAAAAGTCGCCGCCGAACAACATCTCGACGTGGCCGAGTTTATCGACCAGTGCCGTAACAGCAAGGTCGCCGAGGCCGAACTGGCCACCATGGAAAAGAAAGGCATCGACACCGGTCTGAAGGCCATCCATCCGCTGACTCAGGAAGAAATTCCGGTCTTCGTCGCCAACTTTGTTCTGATGGACTACGGTACAGGCGCCCTGATGGCCGTTCCGGCCCACGATGAGCGGGATCATGAATTTGCCCTGAAGTACCGTCTGCCGATCAAGCAGGTCATCTCGCCCAGCGAAAGCCGTGAGGTGGATGTCCAGGAAAAGGCCTACACCGAGAAGGGGGTTCTTGTGTCCTCCGGCAAGTACAGCGGCCTGACCAGCGAGGACGCTTTCGAGGCCATCGCAGACCACCTGGAAGCAAACGGCATCGGCAAGCGCACGGTGAACTATCGCCTGCGTGACTGGGGTGTCTCTCGTCAGCGGTACTGGGGCGCACCGATTCCAATGATGACCCTGGAAGACGGCACCGAGATGCCGGTTCCCGATGACCAACTGCCGGTCCGCCTGCCGGAAGATATCGAGATGGACGGCGTGCAGTCGCCAATCAAGGCCGACCCGGACTGGTGTAAAACCGAATACAACGGCCAGCCAGCGACTCTGGAAACCGATACCTTTGACACCTTCATGGAGTCATCCTGGTACTACGCCCGGTTCTGCAGCCCCAATTACGACAAGGGCATGCTGGATCCGGCCGCCGCCAATTACTGGCTGCCGGTGGATCAGTACATCGGCGGCATCGAACACGCCATCCTGCACCTGCTGTACGCCCGCTTCTTCCACAAGCTGCTGCGGGATGTGGGCCTGGTCACCAGCTCCGAGCCCTTTAATCGCCTGCTGTGTCAGGGCATGGTTCTGGCCGAGACCTACTACCGCGAGGACGGCAAGGGCGGCAAGGTGTGGATCTCGCCTGCGGATGTCACCGTTGAACGCGATGAAAAGGGCCAGCCCATTCAGGCGTTGCATAAGGACGACGGCCAGCCGGTCAGTTCCGGCGGTGTCACCAAGATGTCCAAGTCCAAGAACAACGGCATCGACCCCCAGGCCATTATCGATCAACACGGTGCCGATACCGTCCGCCTGTTCATGATGTTTGCCGCCCCTCCGGAGCAGTCCCTGGAATGGTCGGACAGCGGCGTGGAAGGCGCTCATCGTTTCCTCAAGCGGCTTTGGCGCCTGGTCACCGAGCACGCGTCCGCCGGAGCGGCCCCGGGGATTGAGGCCACCGCTCTGAACGATACCCAGAGGAACCTGCGGCGCAAGACCCATGAAACCATCGCCAAGGTCAGCGACGACATCAGCCGCCGGCTGACGTTCAACACCGCCATTGCCGCGGTGATGGAACTGCTCAATGAGGTCGGCAAAGTGCAGGGCGACGAGCCCCAGACCCGGGCGGTACGCCAGGAAGCCCTGGATACTGCGGTTCTGGTACTGTCTCCGATCGTACCCCACATCTGCCACACGCTCTGGCAGGCCCTGAGCCACGAGGACCCGGTGGTGGATGCACCCTGGCCGACGGCCGAAGAAAGCGCCATGGTGCGAAGCCAGATTCAGGTGGTACTTCAGGTCAACGGCAAGGTCCGGGCCAGGGAAGACGTTCCCGCCGACATCAGCAAGGCCGACCTGGAAAAACTGGCCCTGGAGAACGAAAACGTCATGCGTTTCACCGAAGGCGCCACTGTGCGCAAGGTGATCGTGGTTCCCGGCAAACTGGTGAATGTGGTGGCGAACTGATATGCCTGAAGCCCGCTTACGGAAGCCCGGAATCGCAATCGCCCTGGTTGCCTCTCTGGCCGTGGGCGGCTGTGGCTTTCACCTGAGAGGGGCACCTCTGGTCCCGGCGGCGATTCAACCCCTGGCCGTTCAGTGTTCGACGCAAATACCGCCGGCGCTTTGCCAGTCCGTCAGGGATCAGCTCGATCTGGGTGGCGTCACACTCCTGCCCCCGGCCCAGGCGGACTACCAGTTGCAGCTCGGTGCCTTCGAACAGGACCGGCGAGCGACCGCCATTACCGTCCAGGCTGCGGCCGCCGAGTACACGCTGCGCCATACCGTGACCCTCAGCGTGATCACGGCCGACCGGATTCCGCTGATCGCCGATACCCGGCTGACAGTGGCGGAAAGCTACCGCTACGACGAAACCAATGTGCTCGCCAAGCAGCGGGAACAGGAAGCTCTTCAGGCCCAGCTGAACGACCGTCTGGCGCAACAGATCCTGTTTCGCCTGGCACCGCTGACCGAAGCGCGCATACAGACCATCCGCGATGACTACCACCGCCAGTCATCCGATAACAACGCGTCGTCCGGCACACCATGAAATCCAACCCGGGGCAACTGCCGCAATTGCTCAACAAAGGCCTGTCACCGGTATACCTGATCTCCGGAGACGAGCCCCTGCTGGTGCAGGAGTGCTGCGACCAGGTGCGCCAGGCCGCACGCAAAGCCGGCTTTCATGACCGCCTGACCTTTCACGCGGATCACCAGTTTGACTGGAACCTGATTGCCGATGAATGCAGTGCCCTGTCGCTGTTCGCTGACCGCCGGCGCATCGAAATCCATCTGCCCACGGGCAAGCTCGGTGATGGCCGCGCGGTTCTCGAGCGGGTCCTTCAAAACCCGCCCGACGACATTATCCTGTTACTGATCAGCGCCCGCCTGGACGCCGCGGAAACTCGCCGTAAATGGTACAAGGAGCTCCAGGGCACGGGTGTGCATGTGCCGGTCTGGCCGGTGGATACCGACAAGTTTCCGGGCTGGCTCCAGCAACGGGCGGGCAACCAGGGCCTGAGCCTGACCCGGGGCGCACTGTCGATACTGGTGGAGCGGCTGGAGGGCAACCTGTTGGCGGCCAGCCAGGAACTGGACCGGTTGTCCCTGCTGGCCAATGGCCAGACCATTGATGAAGAAACCGTTGAACGGGCTGTTCAGGACAGCGCCCGCTTCAGTGGCTTTGAACTGGTCACCGAGCTACTCGCCGGCCGTGCCGCCCATGCCGGCAAGGTGATTGGGGTACTGCAACAGGAAGGTGAAAACCCGCTGGGCCTGCTGGCGGTGCTCAGCCGGGACCTGAATCTGCTACTGGAGCTGAAGTCAGCCACCCGTCAGGGCGAGTCGCCAGCGGCCTTCCTGAAAAAACGGGGCGTTTTCCAGCCCCAGCGAGCCAGGGTTATGGAACAGGCCGCCCGCCGGCTAAGCCGGGCACAACTGCATGAAGCGATCACCCTCTGTAGCCAGACCGACCGTGCAACCAAAGGCTTTGGTGACCTCTCCCCCTGGAGCTATCTGCGTGACCTTTCGGCACACCTGGCCGCTCGCACTTGATCCACGTCAGAATCTTGCCACCTTGTCATCTCCTGCCGCAGCGTTCCCCTTGACAGTTTTTTGCCTTCTGGCGCATCGTATTGACATCACTAATCCAAGGAGATGATGACGATGAGTCTTCAAGACGAGCTCAAAAAACTATCGGAGAAAGTGAAACAGTATCGGGATGAGGCTCGCGTTCAGCTGCACCTGGCGCGGGAAGACGTCAAGGACGAATGGGACGACCTGGAACAGGACTGGGATCGTTTCAAGAGCAAGCTTGATCAGATCATGCACGATACAGACAGTGCCTCCCAGGAAGCCCGCCAGACGGCCCACAAACTGGGCGAAGACCTAAAGAGCGGCTATCAGAATATCCGGAACAAATTGAAGTAAAAAGCGTTAACCGGTTAACACAATGCCACAAAACCCAACGCCAGAGGCTCTATCGAGCGGAGCCTCTGTGTCATACTTCACAGTGTAAGCGAACAAAGCGTCATGTTTTTGACCCGATGGAGCTGAAACCAGCCACTCGGGCCTGATTCGCCAAGGCGCTTACCGACACTGCGAGGTATAACAGGCGCATGAAAACACCGCTGCTGACAATAACGACCCTCTCCCTGCTCTTTACCACCACCCTTGTGATTGGTCAGAACACCCGATTCAGCGACCCGAAAACGGTCATCAAGGATGAGTTCTGGGGCAACCTTTATGCCCAGGGCGGGCAATCCTTCTTTTGCGATACGCCATTTACCAGCAAAGGCTTTGTGCTCACCGACGGTTACGTCTACCCCCTGGCGGATATCCGGGGCGCCCTGGACTGCGGCACCTCCCGCCAGTGTGAACAGGACAACCGATACCGGCAGATCGCGTCTGATCTGCACAATATGGTGCCGGTGCGTACCCGTATTGAAGTGCACCGCCGGAATGCCCGTTATGAGAACCTGGGTGACTCGGTTAAAGAGGGCGATTGTGGTATCCGCGAAAGCGCTCACTTCTTCGAACCGCCGGCCCGGGTCAAAGGCGATGTGGCCCGCACCGTCGCCTATATGGTCGATACCTACGGCCTACCCTGGCTGGGGGCCAGCTCCGTGTTTCAGGGCTGGAACCGGATGGATCCGCCCGATGACGGTGAGTTGACCCGTCACCGGCGGATTGTCGAAATCCAGGGTAATGGAAACCCTTTTGTGACCGATCCGGACCGTATGGAAAGACTCTGAGCTTCCACGCCGCCTCCCATAAAATGAAAAAAAGGGGCAGATGAAAAACTCATCTGCCCCTTTTTTATATCCGCTTTAGCGGTCAGAACTCCTCAGCGGTCAGCGCCATCATGGACTCACTGCCACTGCGAATGCCCTCGGCCAGAGACACCGTTTTTGGCAACAGCCGGTCAAAATAGAACCGGGCTGTTTTCAGTTTGCCGCTGTAAAAGCCGGAGGTATCGCCCTCGGCCCCGGAAGCCGCAGCCTTCGCGATTTTGGCCCACATGTAGCCCAGGGCGGTCAGGCCGAACAGGTCGAGGTAATCCACCGAGGCGGCGCCAACGGCATTCGGATTATCGCCCGCCTGCCTGATCACATGCTCTGTTACATCATCAAGTCGCTCGACTGCCGCGGCCAGTGGCTCCAGGAAGGGGCGCAGGTGTTCATCGCTGCTGTTTTCCTCGAGGAAGGTCACCACATCCTGGGCAAACAGTTCGTAAAGCTTACCCTGGCTACCCACCACCTTCCGGCCCATCAGGTCCAGGGCCTGGATGCCGTTGGTGCCCTCATAGATCTGGGTAATCCGGCAGTCACGAACCAGTTGCTCCTGCCCCCACTCGCGAACAAAGCCATGACCACCGAAGACCTGCTGCCCCAGGATGCAGGCTTCCAGGCCGCGATCAGTCAGGAACGCCTTGGCGATCGGTGTCAGCAACGCCACCATGCCCTCGGCATGTTTGCGACGGTCGTCATCCTCCGCGTATTTGGCAATATCCAGCCACTGGGCCACGTAGGTTGAGAAGGCACGACCACCTTCAACATAACCTTTCATGGTCAGCAGCATGCGGCGTACGTCCGGGTGCACCAGAATCGGGTCCGCCGCCTTCTCGGGCTGCTGGGCGCCGGTCGGGGCCCGGCTCTGAATACGATCCAGAGCATATTCCCGGGCACTTTGCAGCGACGCTTCCGCGGCACCGATACCCTGGATGCCGACCCCCAGACGCTCGTAGTTCATCATGGTGAACATGGCGGCCAGTCCCTTGTTCTCTTCACCGACCAGCCAGCCTCTGGCGCCATCAAAGTTCATCACGCAGGTGGCGGACCCCTTGATGCCCATTTTCTTCTCAATGGAACCACAGCTGAAGCTGTTACGCTCGCCCAGGGAGCCGTCCTCATTCACCAGGAACTTGGGCACCAGAAACAGGGAAATGCCCTTCGGTCCTTTTGGCGCATCCGGCAGCTTGGCCAGCACCAGGTGGATGATGTTCTCCGCCATGTCGTGCTCGCCCCAGGTAATAAAGATCTTGGTGCCTGTAACGTTAAAGGAGCCATCGTCGTTGGGCTCGGCCTTGGTGCGGATAATGCCCAGATCGGTGCCGGCATGGGGCTCGGTCAGGTCCATGGCACCGGACCAGACGCCGGAATACATGTTGGGCAGGTATTTCTCTTTCAGCGCCTGGCTGCCGTGGGCATCCAGGGCGAGACAGGCACCGGCAGTCAGCATCGGCGCCAGACCGAAGGCCATGTTGGCCCCTTGCATCATCTCTTCAAACTGGGCCACCAGGGTTTTGGGCATGCCCATGCCGCCGAACTCCGGGTTACCACCCAGACCGTTCCAGCCACCTTCAACGATGGTCTGGTAGGCTTCTTTAAAGCCTTCCGGCGCAGTTACTTCACCGTTGTTCCACTGGCTGCCCTGCTCGTCACCCTCTCGGTTCAGCGGCGCCAGAACACCACTGGTAATCTTGCCGGCTTCCTCCAGGATGGCGTCAGCCGTATCCGGGTCAACATTGTCAGCCACTTTCGGCAGCGACGCCCACAGGGCGGGCGCGTCAAAAACCTCATTCAGAACGAAGCGCATGTCACGTAGGGGTGCCTGATAATCAGCCATCTAAAACTCTCCAAAAATGCTGTCAGTCTGTCCAGGTGGCAAAAGGCCCGGATTCCGGCCCATCGCACCTGCTCGGGCTATGTGTCCGCTGAAGATTCTTTTTATGGGGGCTTAGTCTACCCCAAAAGCGGACTGCAACTCATGAAAAAAGCCCGCCTCCGGGGAGCGCGGGCTTTTGAGGGTCTGCCGCCCGCGCCTTAAAGAGCGAAGGCTTCTTCCGGCATGTCCATCAGGCTGTCAGCGCCGGCCAGCATGCTCTCGGCATGGGCCCTGGCGCGAGGCAGCATACGCTTGAAGTAGAAGCGCGCGGTCAGCACCTTGGCGTTGTAGAACATTTCCTCGGTGGTACCCTCAACCATCTTGTCCAGGGCAACCTTGGCCATGCGGGCCCACAGGTAGGCAAACACGGCATAGCCGGAATACATCAGGTAGTCCACAGACGCGGCACCGACTTCTTCACGGTTCTTCATGGCCGTCATGCCGATTTTCATGGTCAGATCGCCCCACTCCTTGTTCAGAGCGGACAGCGGCTCCAGGAATTCCTTGAGCTGCTCGTTATCGGCGTTTTCCTTGCAGAACACGTGAACCTGCCTGGTGAAGCCTTTCAGAGACTCGCCCTGGGTCATCAGAACCTTCCGGCCCAGCAGATCCAGCGCCTGGATACCGGTGGTACCCTCGTAGATCATGCCAATCCGGGCATCACGAACGTTCTGCTCCATGCCCCATTCCGAGATGAAGCCGTGGCCACCAAACACCTGCATACCCAGGTTCGCTGCTTCGTAGCCGATTTCTGTCAGGAAGGCCTTGGCGATCGGCGTCAGGAAGCCCAGTGCCTCGTCGGCCGCCTTGCGCTCTTCCTCGGTCTTGCCGCTGTGAACGATATCCGCCTGCTGCGCCGTCAGGTAAATCAGGGCGCGGGCACCTTCGGCAACGGCCTTCTGGGTCAGCAACATGCGGCGCACGTCCGGGTGGACGATGATCGGGTCGGCAATGCCCTCAGGGTTCTTCGGGCCGCTCAGCGAGCGCATGGCGAGGCGATCCTTGGCATACGCCAGGGAACCCTGGAACCCAAGTTCCGCAGCACCCAGGCCCTGAATGGCCGTGCCGATACGAGCGGTGTTCATAAAGGTGAACATGCAGTTCAGGCCCTTGTTCTCCGGCCCGATCAGCCAGCCCCTGGCACCATCGAAGTTCATCACGCAGGTGGCGTTGCCGTGGATACCCATCTTGTGTTCGATGGAGCCACAGGAAACCGCGTTACGCTCGCCGGAGGAACCGTCTTCGTTCGGCAGGTTCTTGGGCACAATGAACAGGGAAATACCCTTGGTGCCTTCCGGAGCGCCCGGCAGACGTGCCAGAACGATGTGAACAATGTTCTCCGCCATGTCGTGCTCGCCGGCCGAGATGAAAATCTTGGTGCCGGTGATGGCGTAGGTGCCGTCGGCGTTCGGCTCGGCCTTGGTACGCAGGGTGCCCAGATCAGAGCCACAGTGAGGCTCGGTCAGGCACATGGTGCCGGTCCACTCACCACTGATCAGCCTGGTGAGATACGACTGCTTCTGTTCTTCGGTGCCATGGGCTTCGATGGTATTGGTCGCACCGTGGCTCAGACCGGGGTACATGCCGAACGACCAGTTGGCGGTTCCCACCATCTCACTGATGACCAGCCCCAGGGAGTGCGGCAGGCCCTGGCCACCGTAGTTGGGATCGGCCGTCATCGACGGCCAGCCGCCCTCAACGTACTGCTGATAGGCTTCCTTGAAGCCGGTCGGCGTCTTGACGCCGTCTTCACTCCAGGTACAACCTTCCTGATCACCAACCTGGTTCAGCGGCGACAACACCTGCTCACAGAACTTGGCGCCTTCCGCGATAATGGCATCCACCATGTCCGGAGTTGCATCTTCGGCGCCCTCCAGTTTGGCGTAGTGTTGCTCACTGTCCAGCAGCTCATTCATTACGAATTTGATGTCACGCAGGGGCGCTTTGTATTCAGGCATGGAATCCACCTCGGTTTTCGGTCTCAGCTGAATCAGGTTTGACAGCTTGTGGCCTTGGGTTTGCTCAGACACCACAACGCACACGTTGCGGTCTTAATTAAACACTTGTTTGAAACATACGTTTACAAGCACAGAATTGTCAATAGCCCGATGCAAAAATTGTGTTGCCAACGGTCACAGGAACACGCGCCATAACCGCGTCCGCCGCGACGGCAGACTGCCAGCAGGCAGGAAAATCAAGCGGGTAAAAGGAGTTGGGAACGTCAGTCAGACAAGGAAAAATCGAGACTGGGTAAGAAAAAAGACAAGCGCGTTCATGGCCCGGACTCAGGCCATCACATCCAGCAGGGTTCCGAGCGTTTCGTCCGCCGTTTTCACCACCTGCGCGGAGGCTTCCACGCTACGCTCGTACAGTTTGAGGTCGACCATGGGCTCGATCAGACCGCCCGCACCTTCTGCGGTGCCCTGAGGGCCGTCCACACCACCACGGGCAATACGGCGGGCGGCATTCTCCATGCCGGCCATGCCGTCCTGCATACCCTGAATACCAATTGCGAGCGTGTTATTGATCATGACCACAGCTTCCGATGACCATTAATTGACACCAGTAAGCCATATTTCTGTTCAATTTTCAAACAGTGCATCAATCGTGATGTGTTCAGCCAGCGTCGCAGGCGTAGCCTGCTCCAGCCAGGGCAAAACCCCCAGGCACGGGGCATCCATGTGACCAAGCAGATACTCCAGGGTATCCTGCTCACAGCTCATCGTCTCTGGCTCTGGACGATTGGCGACCCAGCCGGCAACCGTCAGGCCGTCATTGCGAATGGCCTCCGCGGTCAACAGCGCATGGTTGATGCAGCCCAGTTTCAGCGACACAACCACAATGACCGGAACCCCAAGCGCCCCGGGCACCGCGGCGTAGGTTTCCCGGTCATTCAACGGCACTCGCCAGCCGCCGGCGCCTTCGATCAGCATCAAATCTCCCGGGCGGGTCTGCATGCCCCGGCAAAACCCTGTCAGTCGCTGGGCCGAGAGGCTCCACCCGGCCCGGGCGGCGGCAACATGAGGAGCGATCGCCGGCTCCAGTGCCACCGGGTTGATGGCATCGTACGACAGCGACTCCGTGGCGGCGGCCTGCAGGATCAGGGCGTCATCGTTGCGCAGCCCTTCCGGTGTTACCTCACACCCCGAAGCAATGGGCTTCATGGCCAGTGTGCGCTTACCAGCGATTCTGGCAGCTTCCAGGATCGCGGCGGAGACCAGAGTCTTGCCTACACCCGTATCCGTACCGGTAATAAAATAGGTTTTCTTCGCCACACACATCTCCGATTCCGGGGTCAGAATTCAGGTTAAGGGTTTCTGCCAGTCAATCCAGGCAGCCTGGTAACTGGCTGTCACACCGCCGCCAGCCGCCTCAGGATAGGCCCGGCACATGGCCCGCACACGCCCGGGCGCCGTTGCGGCCAGGCGCCGGCCACCGCCCTTGAATCCGGCCCCCAGGTGCTTGAGTTCCGCCGCCAGCGCCAAAGGTGACAGGTAGGGCAACTGAAAGGTATGCACGTCAATCGTCGCCGCCGGCAGCGCCAACCGGGTTTTGGCGACCAGTTCGGCTTCGGTCTCAAAATGATTGACGTGCTCGTGGCCAGGATCTGCCACCTGCCAGGCTTGCTTCAGCTCGGCCAGGGTGCCATCCAGCAGGGTCGACACCAGCATCCGCCCCCCGGGTCGCAACAGGCGACGGCACTCACGGAGCACCGGCACCGGATCGGCGCACCACTGGACCATCAGATTGCTGAAAATCAGGTCCACGCTGCCATCCGCCAGGGGCACCGATTCTGCATCGGCAATCAGCCAATGGATGGCCGAAGGGCTGGACACCCTGGCGTGCCCTACCATACCCGGAGACAGATCCAGGCCCGAGACCGTGCCGGGCCAGCCCAGACCAAGCAGCGCCCGGGTGAACCAGCCTGTGCCGCAACCAAGATCCAGAATACGCACCGGCGCCTCAGGTTGTGGGCAGGCGCGCAGGCGGCGAAGCATGGTATGCCCCATACGCCGCTGCAGCCGCGACGCGCCCTCATAGGTTTCCCGGGCGCCGCCAAAGCCCCGGGCAATATCGGATTTGCTGGCCTGTTGGAGCGCTTGCGCCTGACGGGCGGCGGCTACAGCCAGGCTCATCGTGCTCCCCCTTCGGCCGCTTCGGTAAACCCCTGAATTCGCTCCCAACACGTCTCCGCGAAACTGCCACCGGGCCAGTGAGCCATACCCGACACCAACTCAATGGCGGTGCCCGCGGGCAACGCAAGCTGACCGTTCCAGGGCTTCACCACGGCATCGCGTACCCCCATCAAGTGCAACACCGGAATAGCGGCGGCCTGCCAGAGCGGGCGCTGATCCCCCCCAAGCCACCCCAGACTCTTCCGGAGGTTGGCATGAGACACCAGTGTTCCCTTTTCAAGCCAGCGTTTGAGCAGTTTTCGCTCCTGCCGCTCGGAATCCGCGCCATTGATCATGAGCAAGAGAAAATGCAGCCAGTAGCGCTCTGGCTCCCGCGCCATGCCCAGCCTGAACGCCTCGAACTCGCGGGCGGGCATGCCTGGTGGCCAGTCATCACTGGCCACGAATTTCGGGAAACCTCCCAGGGTAATGGCAGACGCAACCGAACCGGTCGCCCTGGCGACAGCCTCCATAACCACCTGGGCGCCCAGGGACCAGCCCATCCACACAGAGGGCTCCGGATAAAGTGACAGCAGCTCGTCAACCACCTCCGACAGGGAGTCACACTTGCACAACAGTGCGTCATCAAGCGACACCGGCACTACTTCCCCGGGCCAGTACCGATAGAGCGCCAGAAGCATATCCGCGCGCACGCCCCAGCCTCCTACCACAATCAGTCGCCGCACCGGCCCGCCGGATGTCATAAGGCAAGATCCCGGGGCTGGGCCAGGTCACGACAATCCGACAGCCCCTGCAGGAGCCGATCCAGATCCGCTTCAGTGTGAGCCGCACTGAAGGTGACCCGCAACCGGGCCTCGCCCTCCGGCACCGTCGGCGGACGAATCGCGCTCACCAGCAGGCCACGCGCTTCAAGGGCGCGGCTCAGTGCCAGAGCACTCCAGTTGTCGCCCACCATGATGGGCTGAATCGGTGTCCGGGAATCCATTAACGCATACCCCATGGCAGACGCCTCACGACGGAACCGCGACACCAGGCCCAGCACATGAGCCCGGCGGTCATCGTCCCGCTCAATCACATCCAGACTGGCGCAGGTGGCCACCGCCAGCGCCGGCGGCATGGCCGTGGTGTAGATATAGGTCCGCGCCTTCTGAACCAGGTAGTCGATCAACAGCGCTGGCCCGGCAACAAAGGCACCACTGGTCCCCACCGCCTTGCCAAGCGTCCCGATCAGCACCGGCACCTCGTCCTCCGACAGCCCCAACTCCGCCACACTCCCCCGTCCCTGGGGGCCAAGAACCCCCAGACCATGGGCATCATCCACCACCAGCAACGCATCGTGACGCCGACACACCCTGGCAAGCTCCGTCAGCGGCGCCACGTCGCCATCCATACTGAACACGCCGTCCGTCACCACCAGTTTATGACCAGACGTTTCCGCCAGCATCGACTCCAGCGCCGCCACATCCCCATGACCATAACGACGCACCCGGGCCCGGCTCAGAATACAGCCATCAATGATCGAGGCGTGATTGAGCCGATCCGAAAAAATCGTATCGCCCCTGCCGGCGAGCGCCGAAATCACCCCCATATTGGCCATATAGCCGGTGGAGAAAAACAACGCCGAACTGCGACCGGTGAACGCCGCCAAACGTTGTTCCAACGCATGGTGGGCATCGTGGTGACCACAAATCAGGTGCGAAGCCGCTCCCCCAAGACCGGTCTCCGGGAGCGCGTTACGCAGTGCTTCAATAGTGGCGGGGTGGTTGGCAAGACCAAGATAGTCGTTACTGCAAAAAGAGAGCAACGCCCTGCCGTCAGAGACAAGTGACGGCTTTTGAGGGCCGGTTATCTGCCGACGAGTCCGATACAGACCCGCCTGTTTACGTTGTTCAAGTTCGAGGGCAAAGTCCCGCACGGCAACACCTGGAGGTTAACTCAACAGCCCGGGCAACGAGCGGGAAAGGCTCCCCAGGATTGTTGAGGGCCATGGACGGCCCGAAACAAGCGCACATGGATGTGCTCGTAGCGTATCCCGGGGAGCCTTTCCCGCTCGTTGCTTCCCCAAAGATTGAAAGCGTGAACCAATGCACGCCTTTCCCTGAGCCTGGTATCAGGCCGATTCCCGAGTCGCGTCATAAAACATATGACGAGTCGCCTCATACTCCACCGCCTCGGCAATCGTCTCCTCCTCCTGCTCCTCGGTTGCGCACTGCTCCCGCTGCTCCGGCCGGATACCCAGGCGGCGGAACAGGGCCATATCGGCGTCCGCTTCCGGATTCGCCGTGGTCAGCAGTTTCTCGCCATAGAAAATCGAATTGGCGCCCGCCATAAAACACAAAGCCTGCATCTGCTCGTTCATGTTCTCCCGACCAGCGGACAAGCGCACGTGAGACTCCGGCATCATAATCCTTGCCACCGCAATGAGACGAACAAACTCAAACGGATCCAGATCCTCAACGTTCTCCAGGGGAGTACCTTTCACCTTCACCAGCATATTCACCGGCACACTCTCCGGATGGTGGGGCAGGTTCGCCAACTGGACCAGCAGCCCGACACGGTCATCCTCGTCTTCACCCATGCCCATAATACCGCCGCAGCAAACCTTCATACCGGCCTGACGCACATTATCGAGCGTATCGAGCCGGTCCTGGTAAGTCCGGGTCGTGATGATGTGGCTGTAATACTTCTCGGACGTGTCCAGGTTGTGGTTGTAGTAATCCAGCCCGGCGTCCGCCAACTCCCGGGCCTGATCTTCCTTCAGCATGCCCAGGGTCATACAGGTTTCCAGGCCCAGGGATTTCACCTGCTTCACCATGTCCAGGACATAAGGCATGTCTTTCTTTGACGGGCTGCGCCAGGCCGCACCCATGCAGAACCGGGACGCACCCTTGTCCTTCGCGGCCCGGGCTTCCGCCACGACCTTCTCGATCTCCAGCAGCTTTTCCTTTTCCAGCCCGGTGTTGTAGTGACCACTCTGCGGGCAGTACTTGCAGTCCTCCGGACAGGCGCCGGTCTTGATCGACAACAGGGTGCTGACCTGAACCTCATTGGGATCAAAGTGCTGCCGATGCACACCCTGGGCACGGAACAGAAGATCGTTGAAGGGCAGCGCGAACAGATCGCGGGCTTCCTGGAGTGTCCAGTCGTGGCGGAGTTCTGTGGCAGTCATGTAAAAGTCCTGTTAACCTTTTCCGGTCTCTGGGTTTACGGATGAATCAGATGATAAAGGGACTGAACTGGCTGTCAACCTTAATGACACTAAAGGTTAACAGCGAGGCCGGCGCCGGCCTCTGTGCTGGCTGCCTTTCTGCCAAGGCATTCAACGGCTTATGCGCACCCTGCCGGAGCGAGCTGCCGGTTAACCACTGGCACTGCCGGTGCTGCGCCCTGCCCCTGGCCTATCCCTCGGCAGCGCTGACCTGTGGCGACTGCCTGAAATTCCCGCCGCCGTATAACCGGTCAGTCATCCCCTGGCGTTACCAGTACCCGATCGATGGCATGATTGGCCGCTACAAGTACCATGGCCAGCGAACCTTCGCACGGCCGCTGCTGGCGGATTTCTGCAACCACCTGACCGCAGCGCTATCGACACCCGACGTCCCCACGCCTGACTTGCTGATTCCAGCCCCCATGCACCCGCGCCGGCGCTGGCAACGGGGTTTCAATCAGGCCCAGGACATTGCCGAAACCGTCGGACGCAGGCTCGACCTTCCCGTTGCCGCCACCCTGGTCCGGCGAACCCGGGCGACACAGGCCCAGCGTGAACTGAACCGGGAGGCCCGGCTGGCCAATCTGCGTGGGGTTTTCGAGGTGCGGGGTGAGGTGCCGGCTCGGGTGGCCCTGGTGGACGACGTGGTGACCACAGGGGCAACGGTGCGGGCACTGGCGGCCGTGTTACGGGATGCCGGGACACAGGACATTCAGGTGTGGGCGCTGGCGCGAACGCCCGGCTGAAGCGTTGGTGTACGAAGCACCGGTCAGGTCAACAGGCCCTTCACCCTTTCCGCAATAGCCAGGCACGACGTCAGCCCCGGCGATTCGATACCGAACAGGTTCACCAGGCCAGCCACGCCGTGGTCCTCCGGCCCGTCGATCCGGAAGTCGAAAAAGCCGCCGTCCGGACCGGTCAGCTTCGGGCGAATGCCAGCATAGGCTGGCTGCAGCCGAGCCGCGTCCAGGCCCGGCCACCATTGGCGGATACCGGCTGCAAAGGCATGCACCCGGTCAGAGTCCACGGTATAGTCTTCTTCACTGATCCATTCCACGTCCGGGCCAAACCGGGCCTGGCCGGCGAGATCCAGGGTCAGGTGAACACCGAGACCGCCCGGTTCGGGCACCGGGTAGACCAGTGTATGGAAGGGGTGGCGACCGCTGTAGCTGAAATAGACCCCACGGGCAAACCATTGCGAGGGCCGGCATTCATCGGGCAGACCCAGCCAGTGCCGGGCCAGCGGCGCGGCGCCCAGGCCGGCGGCGTTGATGACGTTTCTCGCCTTCAGCGTACAGGGCATGTCGCCAGCCACAGACAGCCAGTGATTGCCACGGCCGGATTTCGCCCCGGTGACCGGTGAGCGAAGCACCAACTGGCCGCCCGCGTCCTCCAGCTCACCCAGCAGCGACAGCATCAGGCCGTGAGTATCGATGATCCCCGTTTCCGGAGACCAGAGACCGGCGCGGACGCGAATACCGGGGACCTCGCGGGCAACATCGTCACCCTCAACCAGCATCAACGCGACGCCATTGTCGGCGGCACTGGACTGTATATCCCGAAGCCTGGCGCCCTGCTCCTCCGTGGTGGCAATGATCCACTTGCCACACTTCCGATGGCCTACGTGACGGCTGCTGCAGTAATCGTACAGCCGTTGCCGGCCGTCCACGCACAGGCGCGCCTTGAGTGATTGGCGCGGATAATAGATGCCGGCGTGGATAACCTCACTGTTACGCGCAGAGATGCCTTCGCCAAAGCGGTCGCCAGCCTCGAGTACAATGACATCATGGCCGGAGCGCGCCAGGGTCCGGGCAATCGCCAGCCCGACCACACCTGCGCCGATAACCACGGTTTCCGCTTCCAGCGTGTCCTTACTCTCCATCCTTGCACTCTCTGTGCCGGTACTTTCTCTGCCGATATGCTCGCTCAATGCCTGCCCCTGAACTCACTGGTCGCCGTTGACAGCAACGTTACCGCAATCCCGGATGTGCCGGAAGCCCGGCGGGTCAGGTATACTTGAGCTTACACTTATCAGCCTGGCACCCGTTTATGACCAACGTTTCCACCCATCCGTACGACGACCTGACGCCAGACGTCATTCTCGACGCCCTGGAAGAGGTCGGTTTTGCGGTGAGCGGTCGCCTGTTTGCGCTGAACAGCTATGAAAACCGGGTGTATCAGATCGGCCTTGACGAAGGCGGCCCGGTGATCGCCAAGTTTTACCGCCCGGGCCGGTGGTCTGAAGCACAAATCCGCGAGGAGCATACCTTTACCCTGGAACTCCTGGAAGCCGACGTACCGGTGGTCGCGCCCATGACCATGCCTTCGGGTGACACCCTGGCACAGCACGGCGAATTCCTGTTTGCAGTCTTTCCGCAGCGCGGTGGCCAGGCACCGGATACCAGCGTGACCGATACCCTCTACCGGCTCGGTCAGTGGCTGGGCCAGATCCACAACCTCGGAGCCCGCTCAGCGTTCAGGCATCGCCCCGCATTTGACCTGCTGGCGGGCATTGAGGCGAGCAACCGGTTGCTGCTTGAAGGTAACTGGATTCCCGGGGACCTGCGCCCCGCCTGGGACAGCCTGATTCCCGACCTGATTCGCTACTGCGGTGCCCGCATCGACGACGCCGGGCCGGTCGATACCCTGAGGCTGCATGGCGACTGCCATGCCGGCAATATTCTGTGCCGGGATGAGCAGATGCTGTTTGTGGACATGGACGACTGCCGGACCGGCCCCGCCATTCAGGACATGTGGCTCTTGCTGAACGGGGACGACCACGAGCGGGGCGCCCAGTTGGGCGAACTGCTGGAAGGCTATGACATGTTCCGGGATTTCAACCGGCGGGAGAGACACCTGATCGAACCTCTGCGTTGCTATCGCCAGATTGCCCACTGCGCCTGGCTTGCCAAACGCTGGGATGACCCGGCATTTCCGAGGTTTTTCCCGTGGTTTGCGCAGCCCAGATTCTGGTCAGACCAGATCCTGTCACTGAGAGAACAGCTTGCCGCCCTGCAGGCGCCGTCCATTGCCCTTCCCGGGCAATACTGACATCGTTCAACCCCCATCCAAGAGGAAGACATGAGCCAGCAAGAGGCCCGTTACAGCATTCGCGCACTACTGCTAACCGCCCTGGTATCGGCCATAGCCACCGTGCTGGCGCTCGAGGTCAGTGGCCGGATCGATCACTCCGATAACAAGGACCACATACCCGTCGGCGACTTCCAGGCCATCCACGTTACCCCGGACGAAGCCTTCCGCATGTCCCCCAAGGCCTCGGAACTGCACGCAGTCTGCGAAAACGGCTATCTGGCCATCGCCGCCGACGTTGACCCGTCCTTCCGCGGCATCCTGGTGGATTATAAAAATCGGGGTGTGCGCTGCCGCCGGCCATCGCCGACGGCAGCATCGGTCCCGGAAACCCGCGAGGGGGCTCCGTCCGGCAATGACTAAACGGCAACCAACCCGCCCCCCGGAGCAACTGACGGACCGGCTGTTCGCCACCGAGCGACAGCCCGAAGACTTCCGGTTTGACGCCTCCGTGGCCCGGGTCTTTCCGGACATGATTCGCCGCTCGGTGCCGGGGTACACCACCATCATCCCGATGATCGAGGTTATTACCGAGCAATACGTACAGCCCGGCTCGAACTGTTACGATTTGGGCTGTTCCCTGGGTGCGTCAACGCTGGCCATGCGCCACGGTATCGCCCACGAGGATTGCGCCCTGATCGGCGTGGATAATTCCGCGGCCATGATTGAACGCTGCGAGCATTACATTGCCCTGGACGACCACCCACTGCCCGTCACCCTGCGCTGCGAAGACATCCGGATGACCGAACTGGACAATGCCTCGGTCACTACGCTGAACTTTACCCTGCAGTTCGTGGCCCCCGAGCAGCGCAATGCGCTACTGGCCCGTATTGCGGCGGCCACCCGCCCGGGCGGCGTACTGATCCTGTCGGAAAAACTGCGCTTTGAAGACAACGGCGAAGAAGCCATCCAGACGCGCCTGCACCATGAATTCAAGCGAGCCAACGGCTACTCGGATCTTGAAATCAGCCAGAAGCGCTCGGCCATCGAGCAGGTGCTGATTCCCGAAACCCTGGCCAGCCACCAGGCGCGCCTGCGTGAGGCCGGGTTCGATCAGGTACTGGTGTGGTACCAGTGCTTTAATTTTGTTTCCATGCTGGCCATCAAGGCGCCATAAACCACTCCGAGGCCCCCATGGCAAACTTTGACTGGACATCCCGATTCAGCCCGCTGCTGAGGTACCTGGAAGACACAGACCAGGACACGTGGGCCCGACGGCTCGAGCAACAGCTTGCTCAGCGCTTCGACCACCAGCCCCATGGCGACCTGGACCGATGGTTATCGGCCCTGGACAGCCTGCCGGAGCTGACCGATATCGACGCCAGCCTGGACCAGTCCGCAGTGACCCTGCGCTCCCCGGGAGGCCTGACCCCGGAGCAGCACAACTCCCTGGAGAAGGCGCTGCGGGGGCTGATGCCCTGGCGCAAGGGTCCCTTTGATTTCTTTGGCACCTACATCGACACCGAGTGGCGCTCCGATTGGAAGTGGGACCGGGTATCACCCTATCTGTCAGACCTGGCTGGGCGCCGCATTCTTGATGTCGGCTGCGGCTCCGGCTACCACTGCTGGCGGATGCTGGGGAAAGGCGCGGCGCGGGTCATCGGCATCGATCCTGGCCTGCTGTTCCTGTTCCAGTTCCTGAGCGTCAGACACTACCTGGGTAACGTGCCGGTGGACCTGTTGCCGGTGCGGATGGAAGACCTGCCAGACGACCTCGAATGCTTTGATACCACCTTCTCCATGGGTGTGCTCTATCACCGGCGCTCGCCACTGGATCACCTTCTGGAACTGAAAGGCACCCTGCGCCGGGGCGGAGAGCTGGTACTGGAAACGCTGGTGGTGGAAGGGCCGGAAGGGTATAGCCTGATGCCCGAAGACCGTTATGGCCAGATGCGCAATGTCTGGTTCCTGCCCAGCTGCGACACCCTGCTACGCTGGCTTGACCGTACCGGCTTCCGCCATGCGCGAGTCGTCGATGTGACCGACACCACCACGGCTGAGCAGCGCAGTACTGACTGGATGCGGTTCAATTCCCTGCAGGACTTTCTCAACCCGGACGACCCCGGTAAAACCATCGAAGGCTACCCCGGCCCCAGGCGGGCCACCGTCATCGCCGAAAAACCCTGACCCATAAAAAAACCGCCCGACTGCTTCCAGACCGGGCGGCTTTATTCAGAGACCGGAACTATTCACCAAACGGGTGGCGCAGGGTAATGGTCTCGACCCGGTCCGGGCCCGTTGAAATGATATCGATGGGCGCCTCAATCTGCTCCTCGAGGAAACGGATGTAGGCCTTGGCATTGTCTGGCAGTTGAGCCAGGCTGGTCAGGCCAACCGTGCTCTCCTGCCAGCCCGGCAACTCCGCGTACACCGGCTCGATATCCTTGTAGGTCGCGCAGCCAATGGGCGGCCGGGTGATCTCACCGTGCGGTGTCTTGTAGCCGACACACACCTTGACCGTCTCCATGCCATCCAGCACGTCCAGCTTGGTCAGACAGATGCCCGAAACACTGTTGATCTGAATGGCGTGACGCAGGGCCACGGCGTCAAACCAGCCACAGCGGCGGGAGCGACCGGTGGTTGTGCCCACTTCGTTCCCCTTCACGGCCAGGTGCTGCCCCATGTCATCAAACAGCTCGGTCGGGAAAGGCCCGGAACCGACCCGGGTGGTATACGCCTTGGTAATGCCCAGCACGTAATCCAGGTACAGCGGGCCAAAACCGGAACCCGTAGCAGTACCACCGGCGGTGGTGTTGGACGAGGTCACATACGGATAAGTGCCCAGGTCAATGTCCAGCAGGGAGCCCTGGGCCCCCTCAAACAGAATGTGCTCGCCGCGCTTCCGGTAATCGTGCAGCAGATCGGTGACATCGGCGGCCATGGGCAGGATTTCCTTGCCCATCTGTTTGAGCTCGTCCAGCGCTGCGTCAATGTCCTCGGCTTCTTCCTTGAAGTACTCCGTCAGTACGAAGTTGTGATAGGACATGATCTCCCGCAATTTCACTTCAAAATCCGCGAGGTCGCACAAATCGCCCAGGCGCAAGCCCCGCCGGGATACCTTGTCTTCATAGGCCGGCCCAATGCCCCGCCCGGTGGTGCCGATCTTGTCGACACCCCTGGCCCGTTCCCGGGCCTGATCGATGCGCACATGGGTACGCAGGATAAGCGGACAGGCCAGGCTGATCCGCAAACGGTCGCGGACCGCAACACCCGAGGCTTCCAGTTCCCGCACTTCCTTCAGCAAGGCTTCCGGTGACAACACCACCCCGTTACCGATCAGGCACTGGACGTTCTGACGCAGAATGCCGGACGGGATCAGATGCAGGGCCGTTTTTCGGCCTTCGATCACCAGGGTATGGCCGGCGTTATGGCCGCCCTGGAACCGGACCACGGCCGAGACCTTGTCGGTCAGCAGGTCAACGATCTTACCCTTGCCTTCATCACCCCACTGGGTGCCCAGCACAACAACGTTTTTACCCATGATTCTCTCTCAGTGCGGCCGCCCCGGAGGACGAACATTTCGCGAGTTTACAAGTGAAATTCAGCAACGCCCCGAGGGCATCAACCCAGCTTCTCGACAACCCACTGGCCGTTCTGCCTGACCAGCACCCGATCACAGCCCCGTTGCGCCGGATCGGCGCCCTCATCCTCGGGCAGGGCCCGGACCACGGTTTCCGTCAGTCGCAGGCCGGCAATCACGCCCTCCAGGGCAGGATCATCGGATGCCGGCGCCCAGATCGTTCCGGCGCTACGCTGGGGTCGCTCGCCCAGGGACACCAGTGCCCGGATATCCAGGCTGAATCCGGTGGCCGGACGGGCCCGGCCAAAATCACTGCCGATGGCGTCGTAGCGGCCACCCTTGGCGACCGCATCGCCATGGCCTGGCACATAGGCGGCAAACACCAGCCCGGTGTGGTAGTTGTAGCCACGCAGCTCACAGAAATCGAAACCAAACCGGATATCCGGGAACGCCCGGCTCAACATGTCGGCAACGCGCCCCAACTGATCCAGGGCAGCGTTCAGATTCTCCGACGCACCCTGCAGGATACGGCGGGCCTGGGCCAGGGCCTCCGGCCCGCCGCTGACCCGGGCCAGCTCCCGCAGGCGGCCACCGGCGGAATCCGGTGGGCACCGGCCGAGCAGATCATCCAGCTCCGGCACCGACTTCCTCGCCATGGCATCAAAGATCGCCGCTTCGGTTTCACGATCAACGTCGGCTTCGCCGATCAGGCTCTCGTAAATGGAAACGTGGGCCAGGTCCAGGTGGATCCGGGGCAGGCCTGCCACCCGGAGGGCCTCCAGCATAAGGCTGATCACTTCCATATCCGCCGATTCGGAGGCACTGCCAAACAGCTCGCAACCAGCCTGGATCGGTGTCCGGCCCGTCAGCATATGGCGAGGGCGGGTGTGCAATACATGCCCGGCATAACACAGGCGGGTAATACCCTCCTGGCCGAGGGTGTGGGCATCAATGCGGGCCGCCTGGGGGGTCATGTCGGCCCGAACCCCCATCATGCGCCCGGTCAACTGGTCGGTCAGCTTGAACGTCTGCAGTTCCAGATCGTGGCCGGTGCCCGTAAACAGGGATTCGAGGTATTCAATCAGCGGTGGGATGACCAGTTGATAACCCCAGCGCTGACAGGTATCCATTACATCCCGGCGCAGGGATTCGATCCGTCCGGCCAGGGGCGGCAGAATGTCCTCTACCCCGTCTGGCAGTAACCAGCGATCAGATACTGTCATGAGATTCCGTTGTCCGTTTTACCCGCTCCGGCCTGTTTGCCGTGGGCAGTGCACAGGATTTAAGGCGACGTTCGGGACAGGAAAACCCGAAACAAAACCGCCGGAATTTTACACGGTTGACCGGCACAAAAAAACCGGAATACCGAGGTATTCCGGTTTTTTCATCAATCGCGCCGTGGTTATTGCGCGCCCTGGGGATCCTTCAGGTACTTCATGAAATCACCCGAAGAGTCAATCACCATGAAGTCATCTTCGTTCGCGAAAGCATTCTGGTAGGCCGTCAGGCTCCGGTAAAAGCTGAAGAATTCCTTGTCACGATCATAAGCGTCAGCATAAATGCGGGCGGCCTCTCCGTCACCCTCACCGCGGATTTTTTCTGACTTGGAGAATGCCTCCGCCAGAATCACAGTGCTCCGCCGATCAGCATCCGCACGGATGCCTTCCGCAGCCTCACGGCCACTGGAACGAAACTCCTGTGCCAGCTTCTCGCGCTCGGTGGCCATGCGGCGGTAGACGTTCTGGCTGACATCCCGAGGCAGTTCAATCGCTTTGACGCGAATGTCCAACACCTTGATCCCAAACTCGGAAACCGACATCTTGTTGACGTTTTCCGTCAACTGATTCATCAGCTCATCCCGCTCGCCGGAAACTACCTCGTGCATGGTACGAACACCAAACTCATTACGCAGTCCGTTATCCACGCGGGAAGCCAAAAGGTTCTCTGCCCGGAGTTCGTCGCCTCCAGTGGCCCGGTAGAAGGTATCCACATCGGTAATTTGCCAGGCTATATACGACTCCACGTCCAGAGGCTTTTTTTCCACCGTCAGGTATTGGCGGGCCGGCATGTCCGTCGTCAAAACGCGAACATCGAACATCAACGCCTCGTCGATCACCGGCACTTTGAAGTGCAAACCCGCCTGGATATTGGATTCGATCAATTCACCAAAACGAAGCAGTACGCCACGATGGGTCTCCGGAACAATATACACGCTCGACGATACCACCAACAAAACAATGAGGGCACCAGCAAGACCAATAATGCTTTTCGGTCCCATGATTATCTCTCCGTTCTTGTGTTGGTCGACTGGCGGCTCCGCAATTCACGGAGTACCTCATCGGTCAGTGACTGGATATCGACCTGATCGGTCATGCTGCCCGCATCTCCGGCGCTCTCGCTCCTTCCGGCAGTGCTTGTAACGCTGCGGTTGGCGAGACGGTCGAGGGGCAGGTACATCATATTGTTGCCGGACTCGGTATCCACCAGCACTTTGCTGGTACTGGCCAGCACGTTTTCCATGGCCTGCAGGTACATACGTTCACGCGTTACCTCTGGTGAGTCGAGGTAAACCTTCAGCAAGTCCAGATAACGTGCCGTTTCACCATCCGCACGCTCAACCACCTGCCGCTTGTACGCCACCGCTTCCTCAATCATTCGTTGTGCCTGACCCCGCGCCTCGGGCACTACTTTATTCCGGTAGGTTTCCGCCTCTTCCTTGAACCGCTGCTCATCTTCTCGCGCCCGCTGAACTTCGCGGAAAGCATCCTGCACCGGCTCGGGAGGCTGTGTACTCTCCACGTTGACACGAACCAGTTCCAGACCCGTACCGTAATTCTGGAGAAACCTCTGCAGTCGCTGCTCAACGTTCACTGCCAACTCAATACGGCCCTCGGTCAGCACTTCGTCGAGAGTAGAACTGCCAACTTCATGCCGGAGCGCGCTGTCGGTGGCAAATGCCAGCGCCTGATTGGAGTCTCGCACGTTGAGTACGTAATCACGGGCATTACCAACCCGGTATTGAACCTGCAGGTCGACGGTCACCAGATTTTCGTCCTGAGTCAGCATCTGGCCGGTAGATTCCGCCGTGCGCACACTGGTCACACGCACCTTCGTCACGTCATCAATCAATGGCACCTTGAACCGCAGCCCCGGGTTCTCGGTCCGGCTGTACTCGCCAAACCGGAGCACCACCGCGCGCTCCTGCTCATCCACGGTGTAGAACGACTGGAACACCACGTAAACGACCACCAGGATACCGGCCAGCGCCAGCACAGCACCGAAGCCACCGGCACTGCCCGAACCGCCTCCACTGCCATTGTCGTTGCCGCCGGATTTTTTGCCCTTGCCGCCCAACATCCGGTTGAGCTTGTCGAGCCCCTTCTTCAGCGCCTCATCGAGGTCCGGTGGTCCCTGATCATTGCCGCGACGACCACCACCGGTTCCCCAGGGATCATTGTCGTTACGGTTTCCACCCGGTTCGTTCCAGGCCATAGTACTCTCCGTTACTGACTTATAGATAGAATGGCTGCAAATACTAGGGATTTATCATCGCCCCGGCAATAGCCAGGCCGTTTTCATGCATTTTCCGATGCAAGCCGCACCGCCTCTTCCCGGACGCCGGCCCGGCTCAGAAGCTGGCGCCAGTCCCGGTTCTGCAGCCGCACTTCCAGAACCGTATCGCCCGACTCCCGGTGCTGCTCGCTCAACACTGACCCCGCCTCATGCAACAGCGCCCTCAGCTTGCCATCCGCCGGCCCCAGCAGCACGAAATGGTGCACCACGTCTTCGGCCAGCCGCTCGACAATAGCATCATAAAGACCGTCCAGCCCCTCACCGGAAACCGCAGACACCCAGGCGCGCACCGGCAGGCCGTCTTCGTTGCGTTCGATTCTGGGGGTAAAGTTGTCCAGCAGATCGATCTTGTTGAACACCTGGAGCATCGGGATGTCATCGGCACCAATTTCCGCCAGCACCTCTTCCACCTGCTCGATATTCTCGTCACGCCGGCTATCATGACTGTCAATGATATGCAGCAGCAGCGTCGCCTCGGTGGTTTCTTCCAGCGTGGCCCGGAAGGCTTCCACCAGCTTGTGCGGCAAGTGCCTGATAAAGCCCACGGTATCGGCCATTACGACCGCTCCGATATCCGGAAGTTCCAGCCGCCGAAGGGTCGGGTCCAGGGTCGCGAAGAGCTGGTCCGCAGCGTAGACGGAAGAAGTGGTAATCCGGTTGAACAGCGTCGACTTGCCGGCGTTCGTATAGCCCACCAGAGAGACCGTCGGAATGTCCGCACGCTGCCTCGCTCGCCGACCCTGATTGCGCTGACGCCGGACCTTTTCAAGACGCTTGTGGATGGATTTGATCCGCTCCCGCAGGAGACGCCGGTCGGTTTCAAGCTGGGTTTCACCGGGGCCCCGCAACCCGATACCACCCTTCTGACGCTCCAGGTGGGTCCAGCCTCGGACCAGGCGGGTTGACATATGCTCGAGCTGCGCCAGCTCCACTTGCAGTTTACCCTCGTGGGTACGGGCACGCTGGGCAAAAATATCGAGGATAACACCGGTAC
This sequence comes from uncultured Marinobacter sp., assembly GCF_946886895.1. Next base: position 157,568 of record NZ_CAMPJO010000003.1, read on the forward strand.
GATCGAGCACACGGCATTGCAGCTCACGCTCAATGTTCCGTTCCTGGCTGGGGCTGAGGGAGTGGTTGAACAGAACAATGTCTGCCTCGTTAGCAGCCACCGCATCGCGGATTTCTTCCAGCTTTCCCTCACCCACGAAAAACCGTGGACTTGGGTGCTTCCGTGATCCGGTCACCAGGGCCGCCGGCTCAACACCCGCCGAGGTCACAAGCTCCCGGAATTCGTCTGGATCTTCGGTATCGTCGTGGGAGGTGAAATCGATGTGGACGAGTATCGCTCGCTCACCTGCATCCGGGCGTTCAAACAATTGGCATCAACTCCGAAACAATCAGTTTGTGGCGGTCATAAAAACAAACACCCGCGTCCCTCGAAGCCCCAGGGCCTGTCAGGAACGCGGGTGGTCATACCGGATCACCGGCCAACTCAGTCTTCAGACTCGCCCTCTCCCGGAGTCTGCTGCGGAATACGAACATTCCGGGCAGGCACCACGGTGGAAATGGCGTGCTTGTAGACCATCTGGCTGACAGTATTTTTCAGCAAAATCACGAACTGGTCGAAAGACTCAATCTGGCCCTGCAACTTGATGCCGTTGACCAGAAAGATGGAAACCGGAATGCGCTCCTTGCGTAAGGCATTAAGGTAAGGGTCTTGTAACGAATGCCCTTTTGACATGTGTGTTCTCCTGTTTTTAGTTAATGCAGATCGTCATTTTTCACGTCTAAATGTGGTGCGAAGTCTGATTTTTTTCAAGGCCGCTTCAGCAACATATTGGTCGCTACTGTCCAGCCACTCCAGACCGGACCACTTCCGCAACCAGGTCAGCTGCCGCTTGGCCAGCTGGCGCGTGGCGGCAATGCCCTTGCTTACGAAAGTTTCATAGTCGTATTCACCGGCCAGATAGGACCAGGCCTGGCGATAACCAACACACCGCATGGAAGAGAGATCAGGGTGCAAGTCTCCCCTGACCATCAGCGCCCGGACTTCATCAAGAAAGCCGGCTTCCAGCATTCTGAGAAAGCGCAGCTCGATTCGTTCATGAAGTACTCGCCGCTCGGGCGGCATCATAGCAAGTTGCGTAACAGTATACGGAAGCGAGGGGGGTTCGTCTGCCTGCCAGTGGGTAAAATAGGTGTAATCCTCAACACCTTTTACTGGCGCCCCCTCGCTTGTGACGCCCGACGCGTCAGGTTGGCCGGCGGACCCGGACTGCCAGAAATCCGAAATAGGCCGGCCCGTCAGGCGCAGGACCTCCACCGCACGCAACAGCCTCTGTCGGTTATTGGGGTGGATCAGTCGGGCCGCGACCGGATCACGAACCTGCAGCTCCCGGTGCAGCGCTTCCCAGCCTCCGGCATCCGCCTCGGCTTCGAGCGTCGCCCTCAGTGCCGGGCTCGCCGGCGGCAGCCCGGACATGCCATGCAGCAGAGCCTTGAAATACATCATGGTGCCTCCGACCAGCAACGGAATGCGCCCTGCAGCCGTTATCGCCTGCATCTCGGCCAGTGCGTCACGGCGAAAATCCGCCGCTGAATAGGTCTCGGAGGGATCACAGATATCAATCAGGCGGTGGGGGGTGCGGGCCAACTCCTGAGCGGTCGGCTTGGCGGTCCCAATGTCCATGCCCCGGTAAATCATCGCGGAATCCACACTGACCAGATCGCAGGGCAGATGCTCGCAAAGAGCCATGGCCAGATCGGTCTTGCCAGAGGCCGTGGGGCCCAGCAGCAGAATAGCCGGGGGCAGCGTCTGTACCCCGGCATCCGGGTGGGGGGCACACACCTCAGCGGCCCCGGAGGAACAGCTTGTCCAGCTCGGAGAGCGTGACCAGGGTCCAGGTGGGCCGGCCATGATTGCACTGGCCACTGCGTTCGGTTGCCTCCATGTCCCGCAACAGGGAGTTCATCTCGGGGATGGTCAGTTGCCGGTTCGCCCGCACTGAACCATGGCAGGCCATAGTGCCCAGCAGTTCGTGGGTAACGGCCTCAACGCGGTCGCTCTGGCCATGCTCAATCAGATCCGCCAGCACATCCCGGACCAATTGCTCGGTATCCGCGCCGCGCAGCAACGCCGGCACCTGCCGGACCGCCAACGTTTCCGGCCCGATACGTTCAATCTGCAGCCCGAGCTTCTGCAATTCCTCGCCATGGGATTCGGTGAGCCCGGCCTCTTTCTGGCTGACCGCCAGGGACAGAGGCACCAGCAATGGCTGGCTCTTGAGATCCTGCTCGGCCAGTGCCCGTTTCATCCGCTCGTAGGTAATTCGCTCGTGGGCCGCATGCATGTCGACCACGATCATGCCTGCCCGGCCCTGCGCGAGAATGTATATGCCATGCAACTGGGCAATGGCGTAGCCGAGGGGCGGCTCATCCCCGCTGTCCGCCGGGGGTGTCGGCAGGGGGCCCGTTGGCGCTGGCGATGACGGCTGGGCGTCTCCGGCCAGGCCACCCCCGCTATTCAGGGACTGGTAGAAGGCCATCTGATCGCTGGCACGCCAGTCCTGCCGGGGCTGGGATGGCGTGCCCGGAGCGGCATAGGCAGAGGGGCCAGATTGGTCCGATGCAGGCGCCGGTCCCTGCCAGGGCTGGCTGGCTGTACCAGCGGGGACCCCGGCAGGGGTATTCGCCTCCCGGCCAAACGACTGCGCGACCGCCCCACGAAAGTGGTCGTCCGGCCTCACATCGGCCAGGGCCTTGTGCAGGGTGCGGAAAATGAAATCGTGGACCAGGCGACCATCGCGAAACCGGACCTCATGCTTGGTCGGGTGGACGTTAACGTCCACGGTCGCCGGGTCCACTTCCAGGTAGAGCACAAACGCCGGGTGTCGGTTATTGTAAAGCACATCCCGGTAGGCCTGACGCACCGCATGGGCAACCAGGCGGTCACGGATAACGCGGCCATTGACGAAAAAATACTGCAAGTCTGACTGACTGCGGGAAAATGTGGGCAGAGCCACCCAGCCCCAAAGCCGAAGCCCGGTTGCCTCGGCATCAATCACCACCGTGTTGTCGATAAACTGCTGGCCGCACAGGGCGCCTATCCGGCGCTCCCGGCCCAGTGCCGACTCCGCCGGCCGCAGGCTCTGCACCACACGCTGGTTGTGCCGCAGGGTAAACCCGGCATCAAACCGGCTCAGGGCCTGGCGCCGCACGCACTCCTCGACATGATTGAATTCGGTTTTCTCGGTGCGCAAAAATTTACGGCGGGCCGGGGTATTGAAGAACAGGTCCCGGACTTCCACCGTCGTTCCCACCGGGTGGGCGGCGGGCGACACCCGGGCATCCATTTCCCGGCCCTCCACTTCAACCCGGGAGGCCGCTTCCTGGGACACAGTGCGGGAGGTGAGCGCCAAACGCGACACGGAACTGATGCTGGCCAGGGCCTCACCACGGAAACCCAGGGACGCCACCGCCTCCAAATCATCAAGACTGGCGATCTTGCTGGTTGCATGGCGGCTCAGTGCCAGCGGCAGGTCATTTTCGTCAATGCCGCTGCCATCATCCCGGACCCGGATCAGTTTGACACCGCCCTGTTCGACCTCAATGTCGACCCGGCAGGCACCGGCATCCAACGCATTTTCCACCAGTTCCTTGACGACCGAAGCGGGACGCTCAACCACCTCACCCGCGGCAATCTGGTTCGCGAGCCGTGGTGACAGCAATCGAATGGAGGGCATGTGACGAGGAAACCTCTTGATCAGGATGCGGGAATACGAATGGTTTGCCCTACCATAACACGGCTATCCCGCAGGCCGTTAAACTGCATCAATTCGCTGACAGTGATCCGGTTCTCACGGGCCAGGGCCGAGAGCGTGTCGCCACGCTGGATGCGATAATGGCTGACTGACGCATCGCTACGTCCATTGCGTTTTTTCCAGGCCAGCAGAGTACCCGGGGGCGGTGTTTTGTGGAAATAATCATCAATCCCTTTCACGATTGCGCTGGCCAGCCTTTCTCGATACCACTGCGTGGACAGGCGTTTTTCCTCCCTGGGGTTGGAAATAAACCCGGCCTCCACCAGAATGGATGGGATATCCGGTGATTTCAGCACCACGAATGCGGCTTGCTCGACACCGGGTTTGTGCAATTCCGCCACATTGTCGAGCTTGCCCAGGACAGAACTGCCAACGCCAAGACTGGCATTGATGCTGGCGGTCATGGACAAATCCAGCAACACCCCAGCCAAGGTGTCGTTTCGACCTTCCAGCGAGACGCCGCCGGCCCCTCCAATCAGATCAGAACGGTTTTCCCTATGTGCCAGCCAGCGGGCGGTCTCACTGGTGGCACCACGCTGGGACAAGGCATAAACAGAAGCTCCATTGGGCTCTGGAGAGTGGAATGCATCGGCATGTACCGACACAAACAGATCGGCGTTGTACTTGCGTGCCAAAAGCGTCCGATTGCGCAGGCCAATGTAGTAGTCACCGGTGCGCGTTAGCTTGGCCGTGTAGCCAGGCTGCTTATTCACCAGATCAGCAATGGTCTTCGCCAATTTGAGAACCACATCTTTCTCATGAGTGCCACGGGGCCCAATAGCGCCAGGGTCCTCGCCGCCATGGCCGGCGTCGATCACCACGATGACATCCCGCTTGCCAGCGGAGTCCTGGGTGACGGTAGGCCTGGTCGCTTTCTCCAGGCGGCTGCCGTCTTCGTCAATCAGGTCAATGACCAGTCGATGGCCGTATTGCTGGTTCGGTTCGAGCTGGAAACTCCGTGGTTTGATATCCGCCTTGAGGTCAAGAACCACCCGTAAATCATTGCCATTGCGAGGTGCATGACGGATGCGGCGAATCGGACTGCCGGAGAGATCCAGTTGGTCAAAATCAGCCCTCAGCCGGGTATTTTCCAGGTCGATGACCAGGCGCGCCGGGTTGCTCAGTGAAAACACGTTGTGGGCCACCTGGCCTTCGGTATCCAGCACAAGACGGGTATGATCCGGCGCCGGCCAGATCCGGACACTCTCCACATCAGTGCCAGCTTGCGCCCTGCTGACAAACAGACAGGCCAGCGCAACCGTCAGCACCAGCACCCTATTCATGGTCATTCGAACGCTGCTCATATCCTTTACCTGCTCTTGTTGTCGCCCGTGCCGGGTGCACTCGTCCCCAGGCCAGCCGGACGCAAAGAATTCAGTAGCTCCGCCCCCAGTGCCGAACCGGACCGGATGACCGCCGCACGGCCCTGGCCGTCGCGGCTCAGGCGAACCTCCAGATCCGGCGCCGGCAACAGGCCCGCGCCCCGTTCCGGCCACTCAATCAGACACAGGCACTGGCCGGAAAAATAATCCCGGATGCCCATATACTCCAGCTCTTCGGGGTCCCCCAGGCGATACAGATCGAAATGATAAGCCGGAGGCTGAAGCCCTTCGTAGGGTTCAACCAGAGTATAGGTTGGGCTCTTTACCGCACCGGAATGGCCCAACGCCCGCATCACGCCCCGGCTGAGTGTGGTTTTACCCATGCCCAGATCGCCTTCCAGAAACACCACCAAACCCTGACCACTCGCCCGCGCCAGGCGAGCGAGTTCAGCACCGAGCGCCTCCGTCTCACCTTCATCAGCCAGGTAAAACCGGTATTCGGAGGCAAACTCGGTCATACACCCTCCGGGGCAGCCGCACCGGCCCGCTCTGAAGCCCGGTAGACCCGCGGCAGGGCGTCAATAACATCGGTGGGAATCAGGCCCATGAATCCCTTTTTCTCCGAAGCAAGGTTGGCGGCCGCCAGATGCACGGCCGCGCCCAGGGTGGCGGCACGCGCCGGATCCTCAATCTGGGCAACCAGTGCTCCGATGATGCCCGACAGCACGTCCCCCATGCCGCCCGTCGCCATGCCGGGATTGCTGCCACTGATGATATCCACCTGCCCGCTTTCAGACGCCACCACCGTACCCGCCCCTTTCAGCAATACCGTACCGCCAAACAGCGCCTGCAACCTGCGGGCGGCAGCCATGCGATCCGCCTCCACCTCGGCAACGGGACAATTCAGTAGCCGCGCCGCCTCGCCCGGATGGGGGGTCAGAATATGATTGTCCGCCGGCACCGCCACCCTTGACGACAAAAGATTGAGCGCATCGGCATCCAGCACCCTCACCTTCTTGCTGTTTACAACCTGCTGCAGCACTTGCTGCCCCCAGGCACCACGGCCAATGCCGGGGCCACACACAACCACCGACGCCGACTCAAGCAGCGGCGGCAGCTCCGAGCCGTGAATAATGCCATGAACCATTACCGAAGGGCATCGGCAAAGCGCTGCGGTGACGTGCTCAGGCCGGGTTGCCAGCGACACCAGGCCAGCACCGGACCGCGACGCCGCTTCAGCCGCCAGCAGGCCCGCACCACCAAAGCCCCGCTCGCCGGCAACAACCAGCACATGACCGAACCCGCCTTTATGAGCGTTAGCGGCCCGCCGGGGCAACCAGCCCCGGCACGACGGCCAGTCCCGGCGCAGCGCAACCGGCGACTCGCCACTTTGCGCAACCCCGTCTTCGGCCACCAGCGGCTCAAACACCACCTCACCACAGACCCTCGCGCCCTGACCGGTAAACAGACCCGCCTTCAGGCCGATGAACGTCACCGTCATGGCCGCGGCAATCACCTCACCTTCAGCCGCCCCCGTGGAGGCGTCCAGCCCCGAAGGCACATCCAGCGCCAGAATCGGCAGACCCGAGCCATTGCACAACGAAATCATGCGGGCGACCGGCTCCCGTGGTGCCCCGGTAACGCCGGTACCGAGCATGGCATCGACAACCAGCCCGACCCCGGAAAACCAGGTTTCCCGATCCGCCTCGCTCGTGGCCGACAGTTCCTGAACCGTCACGCCATCAGCCAGCGCCTTTTGCCACGCCTTGCGGGCATCTCCCGATAACTTTGCCGTGGGCGCCACCGCCACACAGCAGACATTCATGCCATGGCGCCTGGCATTGGCCGCGACCAGATAGCCGTCACCGCCATTGTTGCCCGCCCCGCACAGCACCAGCAATGTGCCACAATCCGGCCAGTGCCGGACCAGCCGACGAAACGCGGCATGGGCGGCGGACTGCATCAACTCAAAGCCGTCAACTCCTTGCTGATCAATCACATAACGATCAATCCGGCGCACGGCATCGGCGCTGAACAACGCGTCTGATAAACTGTGATCAGCAGGCAGCGGCATGAGCCAGAGCTCCCGTTACAGAAACCGGTTTAAGAAAAATGGCCAGATACCTGTAAAGCATAGCAAAACCATCGAAAAGGTCATAATTCAATCACATTAAATATCGGTACCTTCGGCTTACGCCCCGCGAGCCTCAACCCCCAACTTGCAACCCGGACGATCACAGCACCCATGACCACTCAGCCCCAAAACCCGAACCCGACACCCGAGCTCGAAGCGCTGCCCGGGCTGATCCGTGGCTGGGCGGCGGAACTGGGGTTCTCGGATATTGGCATCACCACGCCGGACACCGGGGAGCATGCCCGACATCTGCAGAGCTGGCTGGCACAGGGTTATCAGGGCGAAATGGCGTACATGGAGCACCATGGCGACAAGCGCTACACTCCGACTTCGCTGGTACCGGGAACGGCCCGAATCATCTCAGTACGCCTGGATTACCTGCCGGCGCCAGATAGCCCGAAAGAAGCGCTTACTGACCGGGAGAGGGCCTACGTGACACGCTATGCCCTGGGCCGCGACTATCACAAACTGATCCGGAAACGACTGGCGACCCTGGCCGGATGGATCGACAACGCGGTCAGCGGACACCAGCACCGGGCCTTTGTCGACAGCGCCCCGGTCCTCGAACGGGCACTGGCCCAGAAAGCCGGGCTGGGCTGGATTGGCAAGAACAACATGCTGATCCACCCGAAAGCCGGCTCGTTCTTCTTTCTGGGGGAAATTTTTACCAGCGCGCCCCTGCCCGTGGATCCGCCCTTCGAAACCGACCATTGCGGCAGCTGCTCGGCCTGCCTCGACCTGTGCCCGACCGATGCCTTCGTGGGCCCTCACCTGCTCGACGCAAGGCGCTGCATCAGCTACCTCACGATTGAGCTGAAAGGCAGCATTCCCGAAGAGTTGCGCCCGCTGATGGGCAACCGGGTATTCGGCTGTGACGATTGCCAACTGGTGTGCCCCTGGCAAAAATTCAGCAAACCCACCCGGGAAGAGGACTTTCAGCCGCGCCATGGCCTCGACAACAACTCACTGGCCGAACTCTTTCTATGGACCGAGGAACAGTTTCTGAAACGCACCGAAGGCTCCGCCATCCGCCGCACCGGCTACGAAGGCTGGCTGCGGAACCTGGCGGTGGGGCTGGGTAACGCCCCGTCAACCATTCCGGTAATCGAAGCTCTCAAAAAGCGCGCCGACCACCCCTCGGAGATGGTTCGGGAGCATGTTCAGTGGGCGCTGGGGCAACACGGCCTATAACTTGAAGAAGTGCTCCCGGTAGTGGCGCAGCTCGTTGATGGAGTCCCGGATATCGTCCAGAGCCAGGTGGCTGCCTTTCTTTTTGACCCCTGCCAGGACATCAGGCCGCCATCGGCGAGCCAGCTCTTTCACGGTTGACACATCCAGATTGCGGTAGTGAAAGAATGCTTCCAGTTCCGGCATGTACTTGACCAGAAACCGCCGATCCTGGCCGATGCTATTGCCACACAGGGGGGATTTACCGGGCTCCACGTGTTTTTTCAGGAACTCGATGGTTTGCTGTTCAGCGTCTGATTCGGAAATATCACTGTCCCGAACACGCCGTGTGAGTCCGCTTTCACCGTGTGTACGGGTACACCATTCATCCATCGCATTGAGTAGGTTATCGGACTGATGGATGGCTATAACAGGGCCCTCTGCCACAACATTGAGCTCCGAATCGGTAATAATCGTTGCCATCTCTATGATCCGCTCTTTTTCCGGATCCAGGCCTGTCATTTCCAGGTCAATCCAAACCAGGCGTTTGCCGTCTGCCATTGTCTTTTCTCCAGCGGGTAACTCGTGATTGGGGCGCCGGTGGGGAGGCTGTTTCCGGGAGTGTGTGAAGCCATGGATGGCTTCACCCAAGCGCACATGGATGTGCTCGTAGCGTCTCCCGGAAACAGCCTCCCCACCGGCGCTTCTCGATGCTAAAAAATCAGCGGTCACGAACGAGGCACAGCCAACCTCGTTATTGTGGTCGAATCCAGTATGATGGCACATCGAAGGCAAAACTTTCATCTGGTTATCCGGGACATACATGGCAAAACGGCGACTGAACAAACAGCAGCAATTCCGCATCCGGAAAGTCCAGGAAGAACGGGCCTCGCGGCTGGCGCGGAAGGAACAGAAGGTTCAGGCGCAGGCAGACGCCGGAGAGCTTGGCCCGGAGCAGGAAGGGCTGATCATTGCCCACTACGGGCAGCAACTGGATGTTGAGGCCCTGGAAGGCGAGCGGGCCGGTACGGTTGTCCGATGCTTTGTCCGGGCCAATATGGACAGCCTGGTAACCGGCGACAAGGTGGTCTGGCGGTCCGGGAAGAATGAAACCGGGGTGATCGTGGCCCGGTGTGAGCGACACAACCTGCTGCAGCGGCCGGATAATTTCGGTGCCTTGAAGCCCGTCGCGGCCAATATCGACCACATCATCCTGGTTATCGCAGCCGAACCGGAGCCCCACGACAACCTGATCGACCGGTATCTGGTGGCTTCCGAGATCACCGATATCCCCGCCGTGATCCTGCTGAACAAGACCGACCTGATTTCAGACCAGAACCGGGACAGCATCGATGCCCTGCTGGGGCGTTATGAGGCGCTTGGCTACGAGGCTGTGCGGACATCGGCTGCTGAATCCGGCGATCGGCCCTCACCGGAGGTGGAGGCCCTGGTCAAAGGCCAGACCAGTGTGTTCGTGGGCCAGTCCGGGGTTGGCAAGTCGTCGATTATCCAGACACTGATCCCCGATGAGACACTGCGGGTGGGGGCGGTGTCGGAAAGCACCGGCAAGGGCGTCCATACCACCACCACGGCCAAACTGTTCCATTTGCCCATGGGCGGCGACCTGATTGACTCACCGGGCATCCGGGAGTTCGGCCTGTGGCACATGACACCCCGGGAGATTGAATATGGCTTCCGGGAGATCCGGAACCTGATCGGGCATTGCAAGTTCCGGAATTGCCGGCATCTGGGCGACCCCGGCTGTGCCATTGATGCCGCGGCACAGGAGGGCACGATCAGCCCGGAGCGGCTGAAAAGCTTCCACCGCATTCTTCAGGACATGGCCGAACAGCAATCGCGGGGGCTGAAAGCGGACTGAGTGCTTACCAGTTCAGCTCACCCTTGGCCGGCTCCGGTTTGTCCTGCTCCCACTCGCCGCTCTCAAGTTTTTCCATGGCCTGCGTTGCCTCGGCTTCGGTTGGCTTGGTCAGGTCGATCAGCGGTTCGTCTCCCCGACCCGCGCTGTCCTGGATGCTATCCGCCGTCTTCTTGTTGAGCACAATGATGGATATGCGGCGATTCACCGGCGCGGTCGGGTTGCCCTTGTCAAACAGTACGGAATCGCTCAGCCCCACCACCCGGGCAATCTGGCCCGGCCCCACGCCACCGGCAACCAGCGCACGCCGGGCGGTATTGGCGCGGTCCGCCGACAGCTCCCAGTTGGTGTAGCCCGGGCGACCACTGAACGGTGTCGCGTCGGTGTGGCCGGTAATGCTCAGCTTGTTATTGACCGACCCCAGGGTCTTGGCCAACTCAAACAGGATGTCCTGGGAATAGTACTTCAGTTCCGCCCGACCACTGTCGAACATCGGTCGCCCCGAGCGGTCGACAATCTGGATACGCAACCCCTCGTCGGTAATGTCAATCAGTAGTTGATCCTTGAACTCCTGGAGCGTCTCATTCTGCTCAATCCTCTCCTTCAGCTCCTGGAACAGCTCCTCCATCCGGCGTTTTTCCAGGGTCTCGGAGAGTTCATCCACCACCTCTTCCTCAATCTGGATCTGACTGGATTCGATGTCCGGGCTGGCCTCTTTCACCACCGAGGCACTGCCCTCGAGATCCACCGGGTTGGGTGAGCCGCCCTCGGTGAAGCCCACCGGATCCCGGAAATACCCTTCCACGGCCAGTTTCTGTTCAGGCGACGCCGTTGAAGTCAGCCAGAGCACGAGAAAAAACGCCATCATGGCGGTGGCGAAATCGGCAAACGCTACCTTCCAGGAGCCACCATGATGGCCTCCGGACACCTTTTTTTTACGCTTGACGATGATCGGCTGTCCGTCCAAGACGACGCTCCCGCAGTGAATTCAGTCAGTGTTATTTGGAGCGAACGTGATCGTTCAGTTCCTGGAAACCGGGCCGTTTGTCGGTGGGCAGGGCCTTGCGACCGAATTCAATGGCCATCTGCGGCGCCTGCCCGGATACCGTGGCCACCACGGCTGCTTTCACGCATTCGTAGGCCTTGAGTTCGTACTTGGCGGCATGCTCAAGGGCAATCGATGTGGGGCCGACAAACCCATAACCCATGAAAATACCCAAAAAGGTCCCCACCAGCGCAGCCGCCACACTCAGGCCAATACGCTCCGGACCCTCGGTCATGAAATTCATGGTAATCACGATCCCGAGTACAGCGGCAACGATGCCCAGGCCCGGCAGGGCGTCCGCGATTTTGTTGAGGGCATGCGCCGGCTCTTCCAGTTCGTGCTGCCGGCTGTCTATCTCGTTTTCCATCATGCCTTCCAATTCATGGGTCGCCATGTTGCCGGAGCTGATGATGCGCAGGTAATCGGTGACAAAAGACAGCAGATGTTTTGATTTCATGACCGCCGGGTAGCGGGTGAATATCTGACTGGACTCCGGGTTGTCGATGTCTTCCTCAATGGCCATCACCCCCTGCTTCCGGGATTTGTCGAAAATATCGTACAGCAGGCTGAGCAGGTCGACGTAGAACGCCTTGTTGTAGGATGACCCGGTGAGTAGCCGAAGGCACCCGCCAACCACTTCCTTCAGGGTGTGTACCGGGTTGGCAATGATGAACGAACCGATCGCCGCACCGAAGATAATCAATATTTCGGTGGGCTGCCACAACACCATCAGGTTGCCGCCATGAAGAACGTACCCGCCGAGTACGCTTGCAAATACAATCACCGCTCCGATTATCAGTAACATGGAACAACGCACGCCTTATAGGTAGGTTAACGGCCAGGGCCGGATGCCATTTTTCGAATTGTGACCTGATAATAGCAAGGCGCCGGGCCTTGCGCGAAGCCATGAAACAATTTCTATACAGGTCGCAGTCTTTGGTAAACTTCGCGCCTTCGAGCGCAAAGGATCACTTTTCAATGCTTAACAAGCTGTTTGTTCTGAGCCAGTACGTTACCCCCCAACTGGCCCTGTCCCGGCTGGCTGGCCAACTGGCAGACAACGAGCGTACACCAACGCTCAAGAATCGCGTCATCCGCTGGTTTATCGGCCGGTATGGCGTGGACATGAGCGAAGCGGTCGAATCCGACCCGACGGCCTACCCCAGCTTCAATGCCTTTTTCACCCGCGCGCTGAAACCCGGCCTGCGCCCGATTGCCGAGGGCGAGAAAACCCTCGTCAGCCCGGTGGACGGCGCCATCAGTCAATTGGGGCAGGTTTCCGGCGACCGGGTTTTCCAGGCCAAAGGCCAGTCCTTCAGCCTGACCGAATTACTGGGCGGCGACAGCCAGCGGGCGGCCGTGTTTGCCGAAGGCGAATTCTCCACAATCTATCTCGCACCCAGGGACTACCACCGTATTCACATGCCCATGGCTGGCGTACTGCGTGAAATGGTATATGTGCCCGGCAAACTGTTCTCGGTGAACCCGGTCACTGCGGAGAATGTGCCCAACCTGTTTGCCCGCAATGAGCGGGTGGCCTGCTTGTTTGATACCGACGCTGGCCCCATGGCCATGGTGCTGGTAGGCGCCATGATCGTCGGAAGCGTGGAAACCACCTGGGGCGGCGTGGTCGCACCGGGCACTGGCCAGGTTACGGCCACTCGCTATGAGGGCGAGCAGGCGCTTGAGTTTGCCAAGGGCCAGGAAATGGGGCGCTTTCGGCTCGGTTCCACCGTGATCCTGGTGATGCCCAAAGGGCGGGTTACCTGGAACGAAAACCAGGTGGCCGGCAAGACTGTGCGGCTGGGCGAGGCGTTCGGCACACTGACCTGACCGGGCATCAGGCCCGCTCGAACGGAAATGCCAACACGTCGGCAATATCACGAGTACCCATTTTCAGCATCAGCAGGCGGTCCAGGCCCAGGGCGACACCCGCGCAGCCCGGCAGGCCCGCCTCCAGAGCTGCCAGAAAAGGCCCGTCCACGGCCATTTCCGGCTTGCCTGCCTGCTGCCGCAGCTGGTTATCCCTGAGGAATCGTTGCCGTTGTTCACCGGCGTCGGTCAATTCCCAGTACCCATTGCACAGCTCCAGGCCATCCATGTAGAGCTCAAAGCGGTGTGCCACCCAGTGCCCATCCACCTGTGACAGCTTCGCCAGCGACGCCTGACTGGCGGGATAATGGGTCACAAATACCGGTGCCTCAACACCCAGATTCGGCTCAACGGCAAAACTCATCAGAAGATCCAGGCATCCGTCGCGGCCCAGGCCGGCCAGTTGCCCCGGTGCCAACCACTGCTCACAGCGGCGCAGCAATGCCTGATCCGTGATGGTGAACGGATCCACATTCGCCCACCGCCTGAGCGCGTCCCGGTAATGGAGCACCGTCGGTCGCTGACAGCCCAGCCAGCCGCACACCAGGTCCGCCACTTCCATCATCAGATCTGCATCGTCCAGGCCGGGCCGGTACCATTCCAGCATCGAGAATTCCGGATTGTGCCTGCGGCCCCGCTCCCCGTTGCGGAACACTTTCGAGATCTGATAAATGGCCCCGCTGCCAGCGGCGAGCAGGCGCTTCATATGATATTCAGGCGAGGTTTGCAGCCAACCGCCGGAGCGGCCGGCACAGACTGCACTGGCGGCAATGCCGTCCAGATTGGGGTCGGTCACACCGAACTGGCCCAGCACCGGCGTTTCAACTTCCAGCACACCCCGGTGCGCAAAAAAGCCGCGCACAAACGCCAGTTGCTGTGCGCGGCTTTCCAGGGCAGCCTGCGAGGCAGCAGGCTGCCAGACAGGTTGATCGGTCATACCGGGATCAGCTGCTTTTCACGCGGTTGACATACTCGCCGGAACGGGTGTCGACCTTGAGCACTTCACCGATGGTGATAAACAAGGGCACGTTCACCACGGCACCGGTCGACAGCGTGGCGGGTTTGGTGCCGCCCTGGGCGGTATCGCCTTTCATGCCGGGGTCGGTGTCCACCACCTCCAGCTCAACAAAGTTGGGCGGTGTCACAGACAGCGGTGCGCCGTTGTACAGGGTCACGGTGTAGACATCCTGCTCCTTCAGCCATTTCAGGGTATCGCCAACGGCCTTGGCGTCGGCCGGGTATTGCTCGAACGAGCCGTCGGTCCGCATGAAGTGCCAGAACTCGCCGTCGGTGTACAGGTATTCCATGTCTTGGTCAATCACGTCCGCCGCTTCCAGGCTCTCACCGGACTTGAAGGTACGTTCCCAGACGCGGTTGCTCATCAGGTTACGCAGCTTGACTCGGTTAAAGGCCTGCCCCTTACCCGGTTTTACAAATTCGTTTTCCAGAATGATGCAGGGGTCGCCATCCAGCAAAACCTTAAGACCGCCGCGAAATTCATTGGTAGAATATGAAGCCATGAAATGTCCACCTGCCAAAATGCTGTTTAAAATTGAAAGGTCGCTATGATACAGCGAACCCCGACCCGTATAGAAGCCCACCTTTCCGAGCACGACGGACGGAGCTGGCAGCAATTGCTGTCGGAATCCATTACCTCGCCCGAGATATTGCTGGATCGGCTTGGCCTGCCCGCCGAGCACTGGCTATCTGGTGCCCGTGCCGGGCATCGCCTTTTCCCGGTACGCGTCCCGGAGCCGTTCCTGAAACGCATGGAGCGGGGAAACCCCGAGGATCCACTACTAAGGCAGGTGCTTCCCCTGGACCAGGAAACCCGACAGGTGCCCGGCTTCGTGAGCGACCCCCTGGTTGAAGAAGGTGCCATTGAAACCACCGGGCTGATCCGGAAGTACCGCAGCCGGGCCTTGCTGATGGTAACCGGCCAGTGCGCCGTCAACTGCCGCTACTGCTTCCGCCGGCATTTTCCCTACGACGACCAGCGGCTGGGCCCCGGCGACCGGCAGCAGGTGCTCGACACGCTGGCGGACAGCCCGGAAATCAACGAAGTGATATTCAGTGGTGGCGACCCGCTGGCGGCCAGTGATCGCCTGCTGGCCCAGTGGGCGTCGGCCATCAGCAGCCTGCCCCACATCCGGCGTCTGAGGCTGCATACCCGCCTGCCGGTGGTGATCCCCCAGCGGGTCTGCGATGCGCTGCTCAAGTGGCTGTCGACGACCCCTCTCCAGATCATCATGGTGCTGCACATCAATCACCCGGCGGAAATTGACCGGCCAACCCGTCGGGCCCTGGGTTATCTCCGTGCTGCCGGCGTTACCTTGCTCAACCAGAGTGTTATCCTGAAGGGCGTGAACGATCAGGCAGACACTCTGGAGCAGTTAAGCGAGAGCCTGTTCGAGGCCGGGGTGATGCCCTACTATCTGCATGCCTTTGATCCGGTGGCAGGGGCACACCACTACGATGTCCCGGACGACGACGCCCGGGCCCTGGTTCGGGAGTTGCTGGCGCGCCTGCCCGGCTTCCTGGTACCCAGACTGGTCAGGGAAGTTCCGGGCAGGCCCGGGAAAACACCGCTGAACCTGTTCCCGTGACGAGTGTCTCAAAAGCTGGCCCGAGTTGACATGTCAAAGATTGTCAACTCGTGATTTTTTCGCTTTTCGTAACCCGTTTGCTATTTTAGAGTCCTGAAAGGTCCAACAATAAAACTTTGGCGTGAATTCATGGAAGGCATGATCCTGAAACCCGATCTTCGTGTGCCCGAGCAGAAAACGGCCAGCCTGTCTTTCTGTGACACCTCACCGAAGGCCTTCCGGAGCTGGGCAGACCAGTTGCCTATGGCCAATACTGGCGAAGTATCGCGGCAGCTGTACCATGCCATTATCGAACTTAATCATTTGTTTCTGTCACCGCAGCAGCGCCTGCAGTTCCTTGAGCTGGTTCGGGAAAAAATCCATTTCGTCTGCAACGAGCTGTCCCGCCACTACCTCGGGCTCGCCGTCGCGCTGCCGGAAAAACAGCGCAAGATTGCCAATCTGTCCCAGGCCCTGCAGCTGCACCTGGCCAGCGGCTATAAGCTCTGCGTGCTGGAAGCCCTGGATAATGGTGGCCTGGACAAGAACCGCAAGCTGATTGCGGTGTCGACCCACCGGGCCATATCCGAGCTCGCAGCCACCATCGTCCGTTCACACCAGCTATATTGCCCCAGCCCGGCGAACAGCTGGCTGGAATGCCACCGACTGTTCCGTTTCGCCAATCGCAATAAACTGTCGTCGGTGCTGGTGGATGACGACACACTTCAACACCGTCGCAGCAGCTCCGTCGCCGACGCTTATAAACGGCTATTGCTGCTTGGCTGTGGCCGACCAAACCAGTTACGGCAGGCGGAACTGGTTCAGGCGTATGAGCTGTTCGAGTCGTGGACCGATCATACCCGTTGCGGTCCGGATATCGGGGAAGACAGCCTGTTCGTGGTCAACATGGAGCGGGACAACCCATCGGTGTACCGCAGCCTGCTAGACAACAAGCCCGGTGACGAAAGCTACGGTTTTGACACCCGCGAACTGGCCACCATGATTTCCGAAGCGCTTGACGCCCGGCGCAAACAGGATCCGGCCGACGCCAGCATCCGAATTCCGGCAAACGTCAGCGACACCCTGCTGACTCACCTCAGCCAGGCGCTGGGTATCCTCGCCAAACGCAATTTCAACCGCATCGCCAGCCAGGGAAGCCTGGAAGTCTGTGTCGGCCTGACGGCCGCGCACTATTTTATTGCGGGCGACAAGACCTTCACCGAATTCGTCAGCGGCAATGACGATGGCCACCACGACGATGAAAACCTGTTCGTGCGCTCGGCCCGGAAACAGGAAGATGCCTGGGCCGGCGCCCATGACGCATCGCCCAGCGATGAACGCCTGCATTCCGCCGACACCCCCATTAATTTCCGGGGCAGTTTCGGCAACACACCGGCACCGGCGAACAACACGAATCGCCCGAAGTCCCATCACGCCTTGCTGATCAACACCAGCCCGGGCGGTTACTGTGTCGCCTGGGAAAGCAGTGTGCCTCCGGCGCTTCAGGCCGGCGAAGTGCTGGGTGTCAGGGAACAGCGATCGCACCCCTGGAGCGTTGCCGTGGTGCGCTGGATCCGGCAGGTGAAGCATCAGGGCACCCAGATCGGCCTGGAACTGCTCGCCCCCAGCGCCTCACCCTGCGGCGTCCGGCTGATCCAGAAGGTCGGCAACAACAGCGAATACCTGCGGGGCCTGCTGCTGCCGGAAATCAGCGTGGTCAATCAATCGGCCACCCTTATTACCCCCCGGTTGCCCTTTCAGTCCGGCAGCCGGATCTCCCTGCTACACGATGGCCGCGAAGACCAGGGACAGCTGCTGAAAAAAGTCTCCTCCACCGGCAGCATCAGCCAGTTTGAACTGAAACTACAGAATGCCGCGACCCTGGCCACCTCAACGCCTTCCTCGTCGGCGGGCGCCAGTGAGGACGAATTCGATTCGCTGTGGCCCTCCCTGTAATGCATCCAGGGCAGAGCGCCCGTGGTGTGGGAAGGGTTGTTATTGGACGGCATCCCCTGCATCATTCAGCGATAGTGAAAGCCCGGCCTCCCGGAATCCGCGTACCGCGTTCCATGACTCCGTCATCCTGGGCAGCCAGATGAACTGCTGCGGGGCCGGCACCGCCAATGTGTATCACGAGACGTCTTACGAATGCAGAAAAAGAACGCAACCGTACACCTGCTGATCCTCGACCCATCACAAAACGACGCCGAGTCGCTGGTCAGCCTGCTCCGGAATTCCGGCAGGGCCACCCGGGCCCACCGCATTACCTCCGAGGAAGACCTGGAAGAAACACTGAAATCAGGCAACTGGGATCTTTTGCTGGCCCGGGACCTCGAGCAGGAGTTCAATGCCGACGCCGCACTGGCGATGATCCGGAGACTGGACAAGGACATCCCGTTTATCCTGCTGACCGAGCAGGACAGCCGGGAGCGTACCACCGCGATCATGAAAACCGGCGCTCAGGATACGGTGCCATTCGGCTACAACGAGCTACTGGTACTGGTCACCAACCGGGAACTGGCGGCACTGGAAGAGCGGCGGCGCCGTCGCGTTCTGGAATCACACCTGCGTGAAGCCGAGCAGCGCTGCCAATTGCTGTTGGAAAGCTCCAAGGATGCCATTGCCTACATTAACGATGGTATGCATATCTATGCCAACCAGTCCTACATGGAGTTCCTTGGTTACGACGACATCGACGATCTGATCTGTATCCCGGTGCTGGATACGCTGACACCGGACAGCCAGGACAAGTACAAAGAGTTCATGAAGACCTTCGCAGACAAGGGCGAGGATGGCATGACCATGAACTGCACCGCCCGGCGCAGCGACGACCACGAGCTGAATGTCACCATGGCGGTGTCGGCTGCGACCTACGACGGCGAGGCCTGCACCCAGATTGTACTGCAACCGGAACACAGCGATGCCGAGCTCGAAGAGAAACTGCGCCAGATCAGCAGCCAGGATCTTCTGACCGGCCTGTTCAACCGACAATACCTGATGGATGCCCTGGCCCAGGCCATTGCCAAAGCCGGCAAGGACAACGAGACCGGCGCCCTGGCCTACATTGCCCTGGACAGCTTCCTGAGCATGAAGGGCCAGGTCGGCATTGCCGGCGCGGACCTGCTGCTCGGCGATCTTGCCGCGCTGCTTAAAGAGCAGACTGGCGACGACCTTATCCTGGCGCGCCTGAGTGACGATGCCTTCTGTCTGATGGGTCAGCCCTGCGATGAGAAAGCCATGGCCGCCGTCGCCGATCGCACTCGCAAGGCCATCGAGGACCACCTCTTTGACATCAACGGCCGCACCATTCAGCTGACGGTCAGTATCGGCGTGGCGGCCATTACCGAAAACTCGCCCAAGGCGGAAGAGTTGATGGCACGGGCCCACACGGCCTCGTCAGAAGTCCGGAAACAGGAAGGCCACGCCCAGGGCAACGGAGTGCTGGTCTACAACCCGGCGGACTACGAAACCCTCGACGAAAACAATTCCGTGGAGGCCATCCTGAAGGCCCTGGAGAACAACCGCTTCCGGTTGCTGTTCCAGCCCATCATCAACCTGCGGGGTGAAGGCGAAGAGCACTACGAGGCGTTTGTCCGCATGCTCGACAAGGACAACGAGGAAGTGTCGCCGTACGACTTCCTGCCACCGATGGGCCCCAGCGACACCGCCATCAAGATCGACCGCTGGGTGATTCTGCAAACCATCAAGCAGCTGTCCAGCCACCGCTCCCGGGGCCACGACACCCGCCTGTTCCTCAACATCACGGCGGAAACCCTGCAGGACAAAACCTTCACACCCTGGCTCAGTGTTGCGCTCAAGGCGGCCCGACTGCCGGGTGACTCACTGGTCTTCCAGATCCGGGAAGGCGATGCCAACAATTACATGAAGCAGGCCAAGGATTTCGCCAAGGCCGTCCACGAACTTCACTGCAAGGTCTCGATTGCACAATTCGGCTGTGCCCTGAACCCGTTCAATACGCTCAAGCACATCGATACCGATTACGTGAAGATTGACGGCTCCTTTACCGAAGAGATCCAGAAAAGTGACAGCGCCAAGGAACAGGTCAATGAAATGGTGAAGAGCCTGCAAAGTGCCGGCAAGCTCACCATCATTCCGCTGGTTGAGAACGCCAGTGTTCTGGCCACGCTCTGGCAGGCGGGCGTCAACTACATTCAGGGTTACTACCTGCAGGCACCGGTACCTGAAATGAACTACGACTTCGGCGACAGCTGACCGGCGGACCGCCGGTCAGGCATTTCCCTGCTCAAGCCCCTGATTGGTGTCGCTCTCGCGGAAGCCGATCAGGTACAGAATCGCGTCCAGGCCCAGGGTTGAAATGGAGTGCCGCGCCGATTCCTTGACCAGCGGTTTGGCACGGAAGGCCACGCCCAGCCCCGCCTGGCTCAGCATCGGCAGA
The DNA here is from genome assembly GCF_946886895.1 of uncultured Marinobacter sp. The sequence continues at coordinate 177,737 of NZ_CAMPJO010000003.1, forward strand.
TCGTTGGCACCGTCGCCGACAGCGATCACCTGCTCCCGGGAAATGTGTTCTTTCTCCGCGATCTCCAACAACAGTTCGGCTTTGCGTTTGCCATCCACAATCTGGCCCGAGACCCGGCCCGTCACCTTGCCCTGCTCGATTTCCAGTTCATTGGCGTAGATGTAGTCGATGCCCAGTTTGCGCTGCAGATGGCGGGCGAAATAGGTAAACCCGCCAGACAGAATCGCCGTGCGATAGCCCAGCGCCTTGAGGCTGAGAATCAGGTGCTCCGCGCCCTCGGTCATCCGCAGGCGGTTGGCAATGCCCTCGAGCACCGACTCATCCAGCCCCTTGAGTAACGCCAGGCGCTCCGCGAAACTCTGGCTGAAATCCAGCTCGCCCTGCATGGCCCGTTCCGTGATCTCCGCCACCTGCTCACCCACGCCAGCTTCCCGGGCGAGCTCGTCTATGACTTCCGCCTCTATCAGGGTGGAGTCCATATCGAACACCACCAGGCGGCGATTGCGGCGGAAAATGGAGTCTTCCTGGAAGGCGATATCGACGTTCATTTCGCCGGCGATATGCAGAAAATCCGCCCTCAGCTGCTCGAGATCCGCGGGCGTGCCCCGTACCGAGAATTCCACGCAGGCAATCCGGTTTTCGGAGACGTTCAGGGAGGGTCGCGCCGACAGGCGGGAGATGTTGTCGATATTCAGGCCATGGCGTGCCGTAATGGCAGACACCCGGGCAATCTGTTCGGCCTTGATGTCCCGCGACAGCAGGGTCACGATGTAACAGGCCCGGTTGCGGCCTTCCGCCCAGGACTGGTACTCCTCAACGGTAATCGGCGCAAACCGCACCTGAAGGTCCAGGGCGTGCAGACGGAACAGCAGGTCGCGAATCACCGGCGACGATTTCGACTCGTCCGGAATCTCGATCAGGATGCCCCAGGTCAGGTGGTCATGAATGACCGCCTGACCAATGTCCAGAATACGCACATCATAGCGCCCCATGATGCCGGTAATCTCCGAGGTGAGCCCGGGCTTGTCGCGCCCGGACACGTTAATCAGGACCAGCTCACTCACTGTCGGAACGCTCCTCTTCCTGTGCCCGTGCCACCGAGGGAATCACATCAATGGCATCGACGCGCTGCAAGCCCCGGGGCAGTTTATGGCCGCGCCGGCCACGCTCACCCAGATAGTGTTCAAGATCATTGAACTGCAACCCCAATTTGCGTTTACCCGCCCGGATTTCGAGCTGGTCGTCCTCGGCGAAAACCGCGACCGCAACCACATACTCCTCCCGGTTCTGTACCCGGGCGGAGGGAATGCTGATGATCTTGTTGCCCTTGCCTTTGGCCAGTTCCGGAAGCTCGCCGAGCGGGAACACCAGCATGCGACCTTCATTGGACACCGCTCCCAGGTACAGGGTTTTGTCCGTGGCCGGAACCACAACCGGCGGCAGTATCCTGGCCCCCCGGGGCACACTCACCACCGCCTTGCCGTTGCGGTTTTTGCTGATCATGTCCTCCAGGGAAGTCACAAAACCATAGCCGCCATCCGTGACCAGCAGCGCCTTACGGGCCGGGTCGCCCATCAACAGGCCTGAAAAGGTGGCGCCTGACGGCGGATTGATCCGCCCGGTGAGTGGCTCGCCCTGCCCCCGGGCCGACGGCAGGCTGTGAGCCATCAGGGCGTAGGCCCGGCCGGTGGAGTCAAGGAACAGCGCCTGCTGATTGTTTCGGCCACGGGCCGCGAGGGCGAACCGGTCACCGGATTTGTAGCTCAGCCCCTCCGGCTCGATGTCATGGCCCTTGGCGGCCCGCACCCAGCCTTTTTCGGACAGCACCACCGTGACCGGATCGCTGGAGACCAGGTCGATGTCACTGAACGCCTTCGCCTCTCCACGCTCGACAATGGGTGAGCGTCGGTCATCGCCAAAGGTCTCGGCATCGGCCTGGAGTTCGCTCTTGATCATTGCCCGCAGCCGGTCCTCCGACCCCAGGATGGCCTGCAATTCATCCCGCTCCGCTGACAGCTCATCCTGTTCGCCACGGATTTTCATTTCCTCAAGCTTGGCCAGGTGCCGCAGTTTCAGCTCAAGAATGGCCTCGGCCTGGTCCGGGGACAGTCCGAACCGGCTCATCAACTCTGCCTTCGGCTTGTCCTCGGTGCGGATAATCTCGATGACCTCATCAATATTGAGGTAGGCAATCAGCAGGCCCTCAAGAATGTGCAGCCGTGCCAGTACCTTATCGAGCCTGTGCTGAAGGCGCCGGGTGACCGTGGTCCGGCGGAAGGCCAGCCATTCCGTCAGCATCTGGCGCAAGCCCTTGACACCTGGCCGGCCATCGTTGCCGATCACATTGATGTTCACCCGGTAGGTTTTCTCGAGATCGGTGCTGGCGAACAGATGCGCCATCAATCCATCCAGGTCGACCCGGTTGGAGCGCGGCACGATCACCAGGCGGGTGGGGTTTTCGTGGTCGGATTCGTCGCGGAGGTCCGCCACCATCGGTAGTTTTTTGGTCTGCATCTGCTGGGCGATCTGCTCCAACACCCGGTTACCAGACACCTGGTGTGGCAGATCGGTGACCACAATTTCCCCACTCTCACGAATCCAGCGGGCGCGCATGCGCAGGGAGCCCCGGCCGGTTTCGTACATTTGCCGGAGATCCTTGCGCGGGGTAATGATTTCCGCCCGGGTCGGGAAATCCGGCCCCTTGATGTGCTCACACAGCTCGTCAACCGTCGCTTCTGGCTTGTCCAGCAGCCGGATGCAGGCGGCGGCCACTTCCCGGACGTTGTGCGGTGGAATGTCCGTTGCCATGCCGACCGCAATACCGGTGGTGCCATTAAGCAACACATGGGGCAACCGGGCCGGCAGCACAGAGGGCTCATCCATGGTTCCATCGAAATTGGGCACCCAGTCCACGGTACCCTGGCCAAGCTCGGCCAGCAGCACATCGGCGAAGGCCGCCAGCCGGGATTCGGTGTACCGCATGGCAGCAAAGGATTTGGGATCGTCCGGCGCCCCCCAGTTGCCCTGGCCATCGACCAGCGGATAACGGTAGGAGAACGGTTGCGCCATGAGCACCATGGCCTCATAACAGGCGCTGTCACCGTGAGGATGAAACTTGCCCAGCACATCACCCACGGTCCGGGCGGACTTCTTGTACTTGGAGGTGGACTTCAGCCCCAGTTCGGACATGGCGTAAACAATACGCCGCTGGACCGGTTTCAGCCCGTCGCCAACATTGGGGAGTGCCCGGTCGAGAATGACGTACATGGAGTAATCAAGGTACGCCTTTTCTGTATAGTCCCGGAGTGAAACCCGCTCGAAGCCTTCATCCGTGGTCTGAAACTCTGGCATGGATGCCTCTTTTACCTGGTTTACCTGATTTGAAGAACGCCCGTGATGCTACCCTCTCAGCCCGAAAGAATCACGGGCCAGGTGGAGCGCACATTATATGGAGCACTGGCCCTATACACCAATTTCCAATAGCGGAATTCCCGCATGGAGAGTCTGTAAGGTGAGCCGTATGCTCGCCCTCAGTGAATAGAAGACCGTCTTACTTCACCAACAAGCGGAACACTATGAGACCTAACATCAAAGCCTGCGGGCAAGCCATGGCAACAGCGATGGTGAATGCGGTTCTGGCGGTGGCCCTGATGCTCCTGGTGGAGTTTGCGATCAGTGGCAGCTTTCAGATACCCGAGCCCTATCTCTGGGCGGGCCTGCTGATATGGTTGGTCATTTTTGCGGGGCAATTCTGGCGGCAACGCCACCTGTGCAATTCCTGCAACGCGGTTCGCAGCTCTTCTGAAGTGTCGTAAAAGCAGGGTTCCGGGAAAACCCGGAACCCTTCTCCTCGCAGGGCCCGCCAGGACTACTGCCGGATACCTTCCACGGAAATCGTGAATTCCACGGTTTCGGAGGCTTTCCCAAGATCCATCGGGATACCGAAGTCCTTCAGCCGCAGCTCGGTCTCGGCTTCAAAGCCCATACGGTAGCCACCCCAGGGATCGGCACCGTGACCAATCATCTCCGCGTCCAGGGTGATCTCTTTGGTTACGCCCCGAAGCGTAAGATCACCGATGATGTCTGCTTCGCCTTCGTCATCCACCACCACTCGCTTGCTCTTGAAGGTTGCCTGCGGAAACTCATCCACGTACAGGAAATCTTCACTGCGCAGATGCTTGTCACGCTCGGCATGGTTGGTGTCGACGCTGCCGGTATCGATGGTAACGGACACCGAGCTGTTGGCGGGATTGGCTTCGTCGTAGACAAACTGACCGTCAAATTCGTTAAAGCGACCATACAGCCAGCTGTAACCGAGGTGTGAGATCTTGAAGGTAATGAACTGGTGATCACCTTCATTGTCGAAATCGTAGGTGCCGCTGTGCTCGTTCGCCTGCACGGCACCCGTCAACGCCATTGATACGGCCGAAGCCAGAATCAGTTTTTTCATGAGATTCTCCCTTTCAGATGAGCCCCGACACGGGGCATAAAACCATAAACCCGGGCATGCCCTAGCGTCCGAACATACGCCTGAGGGTGTTATCGCGATCAACCATGTGGTGCTTCAGGGCTGCGACACCGTGCAGGCCCGCCAGGATAACCAGCGCCCACGTTGCCCAGTAATGCACCTCGCCGGCCAGATCTTCCATGCGGTCAACGCGGCCGGTCACCGACGGCACGTCGAACCAGCCAAACACACTGATGGGGTCGCCGCCCGCCGTCGAAATCAGGTAACCGCTGACCATGGCCACGAAAATCAGCAGATAAAGCAAACCGTGAACGGCATGGGCGCCAAGCACTTCCACACGGGAGTGCTCGGGCAGAGGCTTCGGCACCGGGTTCGCCAGCCGCCAGACGACCCGCAACAGCATAACCCCGAACAGCAACAGGCCAATGCTGCGGTGGATATCCGGCGCGCGCTTGTACCAGTCATGGTAGTAGGTGAGATCAACCATCCAGTAGCCCAGGGCAAAGAGCCCGACAATGGCAATGGCAGCCAGCCAGTGCAGGACGATGGCGACCCCGCCATAACGCGAGGGGGTGTTTCTGAGCTGCATGGCGATAGGAAACCTCATTCCCTGTGGTAATAGCAATACTATCAGGGGAGTCTAGAAACTTACGACTCCGAAAAAAATCAAAATGTTTTGCTGGCCACCATCAAAAAATCTGACCGACTTGTTGACTATGCCTTTTGTCGTATAGGGGTTTTACGGATTGTTCAAATTATTCACAAGACTACACTTTACCCATACTTTAATCGCTCCGTCAGGAGCCTCATTGAATGAGAGGAAAAGACATGGAACTGGAATTTGACGAAAGCGTCGTTGTTCCCAGCAACAACTAAGCTCCTGGCGGCCCGCTGAGCGGGTCGCTTTGCTTGCTGGCCCTCACACCTTCCCACAAAAGATACAAACAGTTGCCACTTTCTACATGAAACAGTGGTAATGTCTGCCGTTTTTTGGCAACCTCACTTCAACTATCAGTAAACCTTAATCTTTTCGATTCCGACTGTACTGATAAGAGACCGTTCAGGTGCTCCTCTGAGGCGCCCGATGCATTCGTTCAACCAATCAGAATAGCCTATGTCGCGAACCCTCCCTGAAACGCTGACGGTGCCGGAACTGGACGTGCTGTCGCCCATGCTGAACCGGGAAGGAGAAGTCTGGACAGCGGACTTTCAGGGTCTGACCCTGAGAACGGCGCTTCAGCCGATCTACAGCATCTCCCATAAACGCATTGTTGGTTACGAGGCCCTGATTCGCGCTTACGACCCCGATAATGCAGCTGTTCTGCCGATTCACCTGTTTCAACTGCCCACCAGCAACGCCGAAAACCTGTTGCTGGACCGGCTCTGCCGATACCTGCACATTCGCAACTACAGTGGCATCGAAGATCAACTGAACTGGCTGTTTCTCAATGTTTCTCCCGGCGCCGTGACCAGCGGGCATCAGGCCGATTCTTTTTTTGGCCAGTTGTTGAAGAAAACCGGCCTGCCTCCCCACCGGATCGTCATGGAAATCGTCGAGCAGCCCACCGATGACGCCGCCCGGCTACGGGACACCGTTGCCTACTACAAGGAGCTGGGCTGCCTGACCGCGATTGACGACTTTGGTGCCGGCCACTCCAACTTTGAGCGCATCTGGAACCTGTCACCGGACATCGTCAAGCTGGACCGTACACTGCTGACCCGGGCCACCGAAGATCACAAGGCACGCCAAATCCTGAATGGAATTGTGTCCCTGCTGCACCAGTCCGGATGCCTGGTGTTACTGGAGGGGGTAGAGACCCGGGATCAGGCCATGATTGCCATCGACGCCGGCGTGGATTTTGTGCAGGGCTTCTATTTCCGCCGGCCCAGTACGGATTTCGGGCAACTGAGCCAGGCACCCACGGACTTTGATCATCTGCTCCAGGAATACAAGGTACGGAACCAGATCACTCTGGACCCGACCCTGCAACTGGTCGAGTTCTTCAGGGGCTATTTCGAGAGTGCCATAGCCCGGCTCTGCAACGGTGCCGATATGCACTCGGCCTGCCTGGAACTACTGAATCACCCGGCGGCATCTCGCTGCTATCTGGCGGATGACAAGGGCGTTCAGATCGAAGACACGCTGGTATCGGACACCATTGCCAGGCGAATGGACCCACGCTTCAAGCCCCTGGAAAGCACCAGCCGGGCCGACTGGTACCGTCAGCAGTACCTGCGCCAGGCCCTGGCCCAGCCGGAAAACCTCCAGGTGACCGCGCCCTACCTGTGTGTGACCGGCGCCTATATGTGCGTCACCCTATCCCTCGGCTACTATCATCACGGCCGTCTGCGTGTGCTGTGCTGCGACATACTGGCCAACTCGCCGGAGCCGGTCTTCAGCCCGGACTGATGCCGTACACCAGCGCAATCACCGTAACGGTGACGGCGCCGACGAACAGGTTCATCGGCAGGCCCACCTTCACAAAGTCCCCGAACCGGTACCCACCCGGCCCGAACACCATCATATTGGTCTGGTAGCCCAGCGGCGTGGCAAAGCTGGCGGACGCGGCCATCATCACGGCAATGACGAACGGCTCGGCCGCCACCCCCATGGCGGATGTCATCGACAGCACCACCGGAATCACCAGCACCGCTGCGGCATTGTTGGTGATCACTTCCGTCAGCACAGACACCGCAATGTAAACCAGCAGGATGGCCAGCAGAACATGGCCCTGGCTCAAGCCAAGGATGCCGGTGGCGACATAGGCGGCGGCACCGGTTTCGTCAAGGGCGGCGCCCAAGGCAAACGAGGCTGCAATGGTCAGAACAACCGGGACATCCACGGACTTCTGGGCCTGGCCCACCGAACAGCAGCCACTGAGAATCATCAGGGCAGCGCCCAGGAGGGCGGCATTGAGCATACTCAGGACGCCGCAGGCCGCCAGCCCGACCAGCACCAGCAACACACCCCAGGACAGCCAGGCACGGTCGTGGCGTGGCGTTTCTGTCTCCAGATCGTTGATCAGCAGAAAATCCTTGTTATACCGCTGCCGGCTCACGAACGCCGGCCGGGCTTCCAGCAACAACACATCCCCGGGTTTCAGGCGGATATTGCCGAGATTGCCGGACACTCGCTCACCACCACGGGCCACGGCCAGCACGACCGCACCGTAGCGGTCGCGAAAACGGGCATCGCGAATGGTCAGGCCCAGCACATCCGACTGCGGCGACAGGGCCGCTTCCACCAGCCGCCGCTCGGCCCGGTCTTTACTCAGACTGGGTTCATCCTCGTGCACCGAGGGCACGATACCGTTGATGCGCAGCAAGTCGGAAATAGCCTGGGTATCGCCGGCAAACACCAGCCGGTCACCGCCCCGGAGGCGTTCTTCCGAAGGTACTGCCGTGACCACGCTGCCATCACGCTCAATCTCGACCAGATACAACCGTTCCAGTTCCCGCAGCCCGGCCTCGCCAACGGTCTTGCCAACCAGGGGACCGTCAAAGGACACCGCCACCTCAAGGGTAAACTCCCGCATGGAACCGAATTTCTGCTGGTCCTTGCGATCCGGCAGGAACCGGGGCATAAACAGCAGCATGGCGGTGACACCAATCACCGCGACCGGCAGACCAACGGCGGTAATGGAAAAAATGGAAAAACCCTCCGCACCGGTCAGATGCTGATACTGGCCATTGACCACCAGGTTGGTGCTGGTGCCAATCAGCGTCAGGGTGCCACCAAGAATGGCCGAGTAACTCAGGGGAATCATCAGCTTGGAAGGCGCGATACCAATTTTCCGGGACCAGGCGTGTACTGCCGGAATCATGGTGGCCACCACCGGGGTGTTGTTCAGGAAGCCGCTCAGCAGAGCGACCGGGAGCGCGATACGGGCCTGGGCGGAACGAACGGTTTTCGGGCTGCGCAACAGGTGATGGACCAGCAGATCCACCCCGCCGGAGTGGTGAATGCCCGCAGCCACCACGAACATGGCCACCACGGTAATCAGACCACTGTTGCTGAACCCCGACAGAGCCTGCTCCGAGGAAACGATGCCACTGGCGCTCAGCACGACCAGCACACCCATCATCACCAGATGGGGTGCCTGTCGTCCTGCACTCATGAGTAATAGCGCGCCACCTGCGAGGCCCAGCGCAAACCAGCCTTGCCAGTCCATTCAGGTTCTTCCCGATCAGAAAACTGGCAGGATAACGATTTTTTGGAAGTCGTAGAAAGAATAAAGGATGCTGTTTATAGCACCACAACGAATATCAAGCAGTGATGTCCGCCATGTTTCCATAGGCTTCCAGCCAGGCCCGGCGGTCCGACGCCCGCTTCTTGCCCAACAACATATCCATGCGACTGTCGGTATCGTCGCCGTCTTCAATGGTCAGCATCACCAGGCGGCGGGTATCCGGCGCCATGGTCGTTTCACGCAACTGGAGCGGGTTCATCTCGCCCAGCCCCTTGAATCGGGTGACCGATATCTTGCCTTTTCGCTTCTCGGCCGCAATACGGTCCAGGATGCCCTGCTTCTCATGCTCGTCCAGGGCATAGAAAGTCTCCTTACCCAGATCCACCCGGTACAGCGGTGGCATGGCAACAAACACATGGCCAGCGGCAACCACCGGCCGGAAGTGTTTTACAAACAGGGCACACAGCAGCGTGGCAATGTGCAGGCCGTCGGAATCCGCATCCGCCAGGATACAGACCTTGTTGTAGCGCAGGCCGTCCAGTTGGTCCGAGCCCGGGTCTACGCCGATGGCCACGGCAATATCATGCACCTCCTGAGAGGCCAGAATCTCCCCGGAATCCACCTCCCAGGTATTCAGGATCTTGCCACGCAGGGGCATCACCGCCTGGAACTCCCGGTCCCGTGCCTGTTTTGCGGAACCGCCGGCAGAGTCCCCCTCCACCAGGAACAGTTCGGAACGGGCGGTATCACCACCGGAACAGTCGGCAAGTTTACCCGGCAGGGCCGGGCCGGAGGTTACCTTTTTCCGGGCCACCTTCTTGCTGGCCCGCAACCGCCGCTGGGCGTTGCTGATAAACAGCTCCGCCAGCGCTTCGGCCACATCCGTATGCTGATTCAGCCAGAGGCTGAACGCATCCTTGACGACACCGGAGATAAACGCCGCGGCTTCGCGGGATGACAGACGTTCCTTGGTCTGACCGGAAAACTGCGGCTCCTGCATCTTGAACGACAGCACGTAGGCGGCGCGTTCCCAGATATCCTCAGGCGAGAGCTTGACGCCACGGGGCAGCAGGTTGCGGAATTCACAGAACTCCCGCATGGCCTCGAGCAACCCGGTGCGCAGGCCATTCACGTGGGTGCCGCCCTGGGCCGTCGGAATCAGGTTGACGTAGCTTTCCATCAGCGCATCGCCGCCCTCCGGCAACCACTGAATGGCCCAGTCCACCGCTTCGGCGTTGCCGGAGAAACTGCCGGTAAACGGCTCCAGCGGCACCACTTCGAGGTCCGCGAGGGCGGTACGCAGGTAATCACGCAGGCCGTCTTCGTAGCACCACTCGTCCTTTTCGCCGGTTTTTTCCTGCACAAAGGTAACGATCAGCCCGGGACACAGCACCGCCTTGGCGCGGAGATTATGGCGCAGACGACTGACCGAAAAATTCGGGCTGTCGAAATAGGACGGATCGGGCATGAATTTCAGGCGCGTACCCGTGTTGCGCCTGCCGACGCTATCGATGACCTCCAGCTCGGAGAGCTTGTGGCCATTGGCAAAGGTCATCCGGTGGAGTTGGCCATCCCGCTTGATCGTCACTTCCAGGTGGGTGGACAGAGCATTGACCACCGACACCCCGACACCGTGCAGCCCCCCGGAAAAGTTGTAGTTACCCTGGGAGAACTTGCCACCTGCGTGCAGGCGGGTGAGGATCAGCTCAACCCCGGGCACCCCCTGTTCCTTGTGGATGTCCACCGGCATGCCTCGTCCGTCGTCCTCCACGCTCAGGGAACCGTCGCTGTAGAGCACCACATCAATACGCCGGGCATGGCCCGCCAGCGCCTCATCGACGCTGTTATCAATCACCTCCTGGGCCAGATGGTTCGGGCGGCTGGTGTCTGTGTACATGCCCGGGCGCTTGCGCACGGGGTCCAGGCCGCTCAGTACTTCAATAGCATCGGCGTTGTATTGTTGCTGGCTCATAGGCAGGAAGTGACTCCGCGATTGATAGAAAAAGCTGAGCCATAGCTTAGGGATTCGGGCGCAAAGATCAACGGTTGTTTTTCACCCGGGTGATGCGCACCTCGCGCCACCCGGATGCAGTCACGGCAATGACCGCGCAGGGCGTGGTCAGTGCCTGGGCAACCAGGGTCCCGGGCGCCGGCTCAGTCACTTTGACCGTCAGTTCCAGGGTATCGTCCACCAGTTCCGAACCGGCCAGGGTGACGCCAAAGCCTCCGGTCGGTTTTTGCCCAATGGACGCCAGCACAATGTGCTCCCGCTGGTAATCGATCGTGCGCAGCGCCTGGAGGGACAAGCTTCGCCCCGGCAAGGCCTCCAGACGCGCCACCTCCGCCCGGCTGTTGATATGAAGCGCCCCGGGCGCGGTTAGCCCACAGTGGGCGGATTGGGCCACCTGCCGGGCAAGCGGCGCTCCGGCGTCGGTTTCAGTCTGACTGACCGCGCAGCCCGCCGACACCAGGCCGGCTGCGATCAGGCTGGTTCTGATCAGATGCCATGGAGTGTTCATCGGGTTTTGACTGCCTTGGTATTGCTGGATTGAGAATTCGCCGTTTCTGGCAGCAACCGGTAGCCCCGGAAATCCGGCCTTGGCAACAGCGCCGGCGAGGCCGTGGATAACGCCGGCCGTGAATAACTCGTGGTCATCCGCAGCCCGGTAACCGGCTGGTTCGCGCGCAGCTCGATCACCTGCCGCAAACCGGCGACCGGGTACTCGGCGCAGGCCTCGCCAGCGTGGCAGATCAGGCCATCGTTATCGAGGTCGGTGCCGGCCACCAGGATATAGCGCCCTGGCGGTACTTCGTTCGACAAGACCGGGGGCTGACCGTCGTCCGGGACAAAGCGGAACAGGTACCGGCCGTTGTTCACAGTGGCGACACTCTGGCCGACTGTTTCGTAGATATCACCGACCGGCTCCGGCTTCACCAGCAGGACGAAATGCCGGCCGGCGTCCCGGGCTTGTTGGTCGGTGATCTGCTGGCCGATCACCGGTATGGTAAGCGTTGCCCCGGTTTCCGTACCGGAATCGTAGGTGATCACCAGGCTGGCCCGTGACGACACCCCAGGGTCCAGTGCGTCGGGGTTCAGGGTGAGGGTCAACTGTGCAGATGGGCTCTCATCATTAATTATTACCGGTGGAGGGCCCGATTCAAAAGAGGCAGTGAACCAGTCTTCGACTCCGGATACCCCGGTTATCGTCGCACTGTAATTGCCCAGGCGCGATATCGTCACAGCCTCTCTTACCACCACACCGGCTTCCGACGCCAAGTTTATCACTGCCGGCGAGGCCGTGAGCAATTCCGGCGGAGTTCCAGAGAGAGCGGCTTGTACAGCCTTACCGGCATCCAGAAGTCCATAGCCCAACTGGTCGGTTCGGCGACAGCCCGGTTCGCAGGGTGGCAGCGTAAGCTCGCCGGTTTCAAGAAAACCCTCCACTTCAGCGGATGTTAATGCAGGTTTGACACCTTTCATCAACGCCAGTACACCCGATACGTGAGGCGCCGCCATGGAGGTCCCCTGCAACCCGCGATAGACCGGCTGAAGCTCGCCATCGACCACGGCGGCGCTGGTGCTGCTGACCAGGTCGCCCTGACCATCGCCATTGCCGTCGCGGCTGGCATCGCCGCCGGGTGCGGCCAGATCAATGGTGGTGCCAAAGTTGGAGTAGGACGACAGGGTGCCGGCGCCATCTACAGCACTGACCGAGAATACGTTGTTCAGGGCGGCCGGACAGGACGGCTGGCTGGTGGCGGCATTGCCGGCGGCGGCCACGTACAGGGTGCCCGCGGCAACTCCTGAGTTGATCAGTTCCTGGAGGCTTGTGAAGCCGTCACCCGGGTTGACCGAAGCCACCGATGGATCGCCACAGGGCAAGCCACCCAGGCTCAGATTAACAACATCCGCCGGCGGTCGGCTCTCTGCCTCATCGCCCAACACCCAATCCATAGCCTCAAGCAAATCGCCCAGCGTTCCTGACCCGCCCTCACCCAGCACCCGCACAGGCACCAGGTTGGATTTAAACGCGGCACCAGCACCGCCGCTGTCATTCACCCGGGCCGCGACGGTACCAGCGACGTGGGTGCCATGATAGACACTGCCACCCACTGAATTGCCCGGGTCAGCGGGGAGATTATCGTCATCGACAAAATCAAAGCCACCCAATACGCCAAAGCTGTCCGTTACTTTGCCGACCAGATCCGGATGCCACTGTCCCGAACTGTCCCGGAACAAACCGGTATCCAGCACCGCGACATTCACCCCCGCGCCACCGTCGGGCGCCAGTTGCCAGGCCACCGGACCGTTTATCAGGCTGTAATGCCACTGTTGCCCCAGCACCCGACTGGCATAGAACGGCTCATCCACCGGCGTGGCCATGGCCCGGGTTTTATAGTTCGGGGAGGCATGCCGGATGGCGGGGTCGTCCCGCAGTTGCCGGATCCAGGCCAGGGTCTGTTCCGCCGGGGTACCCTGCGCCTGCATGGCCACTGTGGCGGGGCGCCGGACCGTCCAGAGCCCGGGTGCAATCTGCCGGCCTGGCGCCATCAACGCACTGGCCGGCAGGCCACTGGCCCGGGCACCCGCGTTACCGGGATCGCGCAGGGCCACAATGGCTTCGTCCTCGACAAACTCATGCCGGGGCCAGTCGTAGGCGGCGGTGTTGGCAAGTTCGGTTCTCGACGACGATAGAATATAGAGCATGGGGGGCGCATCCAGCGACGTCACCGACACTGTGTACTCACCTTCAGGAGCGCCCGAAAGCAAAATGCTGACGGGCGCTCCGTCGCTGCTCGCGGTGGCCGTCCCGAAGATCGTGCCGTCCGGTGCAGTGACAGTAAGCCGGAGATCGGACTCGCTGCCCAGCCTCGTCGCGAAACTCTGAAGGGTCAGTTCCAGTCCAGCCTGTAATGACACCACGTAAACATCTTCGGGATCCGGAAAGAAGAAAAAAGGCTGAGGAATTTCCTCTGTAACTGGATAAGGCGTCGTATCCGCCACATCACTCACATACCCCGCCAGGATAAATTCCGGCGGCAGGGGCTGGGCACCGGTTAACGGCGCCCGGCCAAGCAGGGCGTCGGCATTATCGGCATCCACCCGGGTGCCCGCCTCAATGTCGATGCTGCCGCTCAGGGCCACCGTGGCCGGCGGAGCACTGCCCCCGGAGTCTCCTCCACACCCGGCAAGAAAAAGCCCAAGCACCGGAGCCACCGAAAGCCGGGCAATGTTACGACCAACCGCGACTAGCCACATAACCCCATTCTCCACCGTTTTCGCCAGCATAACCCATCCCGGCCGATGTGTTTTTTACTGAGTGTTAACCGTTACGTGAAACCTCATGCCCCGGATGCAAAAAACCGCCCGGAGTCTCCCCTCGGGCGGCGTTCATTGTGACAGGAGCAAGGTTACAACGCGTAGAACAGCATCGGCACAAAGGCCACCAGCAACAGCGTCGGGCCCATCACCGCCAGCGGCAGTAACAGGCGTTCATACCGGTGCCAGAAGGAACCCGTGCGCTCCGCCGCCAGCACCTCGGTTTCGCCCACCACCTGACGGGTCAGCAGGTGATTCAGGGCCACCGGCGGGCTGAGATAGCCCAGCTCAAACGCCACCAGGCAGACAATCCAGAAGTGCAGGGGGTCAATACCCATCTGAATGGCCGGCTGGGCAATGGTGGCAGACACCAGTATGACCGCGCCGAACGGGTCCATCACCATGCCAATGCAGGTGAGCAGTGCCACGATGACCAGCATGGCAATCCAGGGGCTGGTGAGGTGCTCGGGGAACAGTGCGTGCACGATGTCCGAGCGCTCCAGGATGCCACCCAGACAGATGGAGAACCCGATCAGGGCAAGCAACGCGCCGATGTGCACCGCGGAATCACTGGCCGCTGCCGCGCTCCGGTTCCAGAACGCCCCCCGGCGGGTTTCTCCGGGCTCGCGATTGGCCGGGCTGGCATCCAGGTACACCAGGGCCAGCATCACCAGCGGCAGGATCAGCGGTGCGCTGTATTCATTGAACTGCAGGCCCAGTATCAGCCAGACCGCCAGAATAACCCCGGCAGCCACCATCACGTAGGGCAGCAGTGGCCGAAGCTGTCCAACGGAGGCCCGGAAGGCGCCCGGGGCGGGGCGGGGCTTCCAGTTACCCTCGGTTTTGCAGACCACGAAGGAAAACAGCAACGCCGACATAATGAAGACCCAGAAGCCCCAGCCGTACATTTCGGTGGTGGTCACTTCCTTGTTCAGGGCGGCCACCACCACGATCAGCAGGCAGGGGTTCAGCACCACCCCGAGGCTTCCGGACATCGCGGTAGTGGCCAGGGCCAGTTGACGCCCTGCCCCGACCCGGCGCAGTTCATCGTACACCACGCCACCAACGGCCAGGATAAAGATGCCGGATGCTCCGGTGAACGCGGTCGGGAACGCGGTGGCAAAAATAATCACCGAGGCCAGCATCGGAGCCGGCAGTTGATAGGGTTTGATCACGTTCAGCAGCAGTTCCGGCAACCGGGTCTGCTTCAGCACCATGCCGACCAGCACATACAGGCCAATGTTGATGAACATGGAGGACAGGTTGGACATCATGCCGAAGTAGATGGCCAGCCCGGAGGAGTAGCCGTCAACAAAGAAAAAGTAGCTCATGGCAATCAGGCCCATGACGCAATACAACGGCACCACCAGCCCGGACGAGGCCGACAGACTGCCTGCCCGTACTCGCTTGGGAACGTACAGTAAGCGCACCGCATTAATCACCATGAACAGGCCGAATACTCCGGCCCAGGCCGTCTGCAGACTGGCGGTATCCTCCCCGCCCGGCGTGTTCGCCAGGCGCCCCAGATAGCTGTTCACGGACCAGACCATCAGGCCGTTGACGACTAACTGGCTGCCCTGGCTCAGTCGCCATTCAGAGCGGTTGCGGGCCAGCCGCAAAGCAATATGGTCGGCATCCAGGGCGGCTATCGCCGCCGCCAGGGCAAACATGGCAATAAACAGGTACTTGGTCAGATCGATATTATTGAGCAGGAAGTCCGCCAGCCCCTGCTCCACGGTTTTGAACACCCCCAGAGCCGGCGTCGCGTGTTTCAGGTTCTGTTGGTAGATCGCGTATTGCTGCTCACACAGCTCCAGGTTCTTCAGCAGGGACTGGCGAATGGCATCGGGATCCGGGGGAGAACTGAACAAGGCGTCCGGATCCGGCTGGTAGGCCTGGATCCGTTTCTTCACCTCGGCGTCCACGTTCATGTCCAACTGGCAGGAGGGCTCCGTGGCCTCCGGGTTCAGCAGGTAATAGTTCGGCCAGGTCTGCTCGCCCACCCACAACAGGCGGGAGTGCAGCGAATTCCCCATGCCCAATAGCAGGGTAAAGAGCAGGAGCAACAGCAGTACCGCCCCATGCAACCGGTGCATGGGATAGAGTGTCCGGGCCGCCGGGGCCGTCAATGCTCGCCAGTTCATCAAGTGCCCGCCTTGTTATTCGCGATTTTCAGCGGTGCATTCAGACGCAGACGGGTTGCTGGCACAGCGTATCTTGCTTAGCAGGCTCAGCATCCTGGGGTCATAGACATCTGGTGCGCCGTTAAGGCCGTCCCGCATTTCCAGCCGGTTCTGCCGGAACATTTCCTGATAGCCCTGAATATCCTTTTTCGGAATCCGGATCCACTTGGATTCGGGGATGGCGCTTTCCTGGCCGCGAATCAGGTCCATGGCCTGGGGGAACATAGCCCACGCGACTTCCCGGGCCTTCTGGGCGGTGGCGTCGTCCAGCACCTCATCCCTGGCGATAATCTGCAGGGTCAACTGCGCCAGTGGGTAATCCACAATGCCGCCCTTGTCGCCAATGCCCTTGTACAATTCCAGCGCCTGATACGCGAAGGCGGGTGCGTAGGCGGTATCCACAGAGCCGTTATTGAACTTGCCGGCAAAGTTGGTGATGTCAGACGGCACCACCGTCGCCTTGACGTAGTTCACCATGTGGATGGCGTCCTTCTGGTAGTCCAGGGTCGCCATCCGCTTGCCGGCCAGCTCACCGGCGGTATCAATGCTACGGTCATTCACGAACAGGTAGCCGGCGCCCACGGGCACGATACCCAGCACCTCGTAGCCGTTCTCCTTCATCAGCGGGGCCGCCTTTGGCTGTGCCAGCGTGGCCAGCAGGGTCTTCAGGTTATCGTAGGTCGGGATCGCTCCGACCGCGCTGATACTGCCGGTAAACCGGTTGTAAGGCCGGGTGCGGAGATCGGTAGCGGCCACTGCGTCACACTGGCCGGCGTTGAAATCGCCAATGGCCACGCCCTCGTCGGTGTAGGGTTTGAGCTGGAAATCCACACCATGGGCTTTCATCTCCAGGGCGTAGTCCTCCATGAAGTTGTAAAAGTCACCGTTGGCGCCAATCACATCGAACACGCACATGCTGATGGCCTGGGCCGACGCGAGCGGTGCCGCGGCAACCAGGGTCAGGGCGGAAAGGGTCTTGCGGATCATAACGACCTCCGGGTCATTCTTGTCTTTGTATCAACGGGGGAAGATTTTGTACGGCCTGCTTCAGAGCAGGCCGTCGAGACTCATGGTTTCAACATTTTCGGTGTTGCGCTCGGGGCTCATCTTGCCGAAGAAGCTCTGGGGCGTACGGTAACCGTAATGGGCAGTCCAGTACTTGTCGGAGGAGAACCGGATGACACCAGCGGCCACCTCGTCCACCAGGCGGTAGTCATCCCAGACATCAATGGTGGCTTCCGCCGCCGCAAAGCGGGCGATCACGTCCTTCAGGACGGCGGGCCGGCCGAAGGTTTCCGCCGCCACGGCCTCCAGGGCCATGGAGGCACGGATACCCTTGTCGACGCCAAGTTTCGAGCTGTTCTCAAGTACCGTCCACGGGTCCGGAGACAGCGCCGGGCGGGTATCCGGCAGCAACAGCCATACCAGGGCCCGGATGGCGTTGGGCAAACCACCCCACTGTTCATTGTCCAGGCACTGCGCGGCCCGTTCAGCCTGAGGCGCGATATTCTTGGGAACACCGGCCTGGGCGCCGGAATTGGCATCATTCACAATGGCTTGCATGCCAGTGAGCAGACCCAGCAGGAAGGTCAGTTCGTCCTGTTCGGTAAACAGGAACGGGCACTCCAGCGGTTCCGCCGCCGGGTCGAATTCGTAGGCGGCCATTGCCCGCCTGAAGGCTTTCAGCCGCCGCTCGGCGGTGACCGCGTACAGGCGTTTGGCTTCTTCGCGGGCGTCTTTCGCCGCGGGCACATTGCCCTCGAAATCGGCTCTGAGGTAGGCAAGCTCTGCCTCCCAGGCGCGGTATTCCATGCAGTTGCCGGCCAGTAGCATGAGCAGGGAACCGGTGCTGTTCGGCGCATCCGTCACCCGGGAGAACGAGTACAGCAATGGATCAATGCCCTCACCCAGTGCACAGGCCATTTTTGGGTCCGACATCTGCAGCACGTACGGCGTCGCCTCGCTCTCCGAATAATTCGACAGAACAATGCCCGTGGTCGTGTAAATGGGATTGGCGGAGCAGCCTGCAAGCACGGCAACGGCAGCCAGCGTGAGACATTTCAGGCGTGCGGCCAGCCCGAGGCCGGGCTGTCTGAACAGTGAGAACATCATAATTCGCCCTGTGTTACGTTGTTTTTATACAGTTGGGAAGCCCCGAGGGGTTTTCGTCACCAGGGTAAGAGTGCGGGTAAAACTGTCCGACAAAAATGGCTGGAGTGCCGATTCCGTCATGCCGATCAGGCCAATGGCCCGGGGGCCTCTGCCTTCTATAAGCCCAGCATCGCCATGATCTGATCGGTCAGGCCATCCAGCGTCAGCCCTCCCCGCTCAGGTTTGTACCAGGTAACCGTCCAGCTCAGGGCGCCGGTCAACATACGGCGCACCACAAACGGGTCTGCGGCCAGGGCACCGTCTTCTTTCAGGGATGCCAGCACCTCCAGCCACAGCTTCTCGTAGATGTCTCGCAACTCCAGCACCTCTGATTGGGAAGGGGCCGAGAGGCTTCGCCATTCAAATACCAGCACGGCCATGGCCTCGCCGGTCTGGCCGTTGATCGATTCCAGTTCGGTACGAATCAGCCCCCGGAGTTTGTCCCGACTGGAGTCTGCGGCCTCCAGTGCCGCCTGCATCAGCGCCGTGTTCAGCCGGATGGTTTCCACCATCACCGCCTTGAGTATGTCCTCCTTGGTGCGGAAATGGTGGAACAGACTGCCCGACTGAATACCCACGGCGGCCGCCAGATCCCGCACCGTCGTGCGCTCATACCCCTTCTCGCGAAACAGTCTGGCGGCTTCCGTAAGCAGTCGACCACGGGCACCGCTGGGGTCTGACACGAGGTTTTCGGCAATCAGGGACTGGAGAATCTGGGTCTGGCTCACGAACGCTGTCCGGTTGGCAAATGAGGCCTTTAATTCTACCTTAAACGTGCCTGTTTACAAACCAAGCGCTTGCTTGGTATTGTCGTTACCAAGATTGAACCCCACGGCCCGAGCCAGCACCCAGGCATCGGGCTGGCAACAGCAGACAAGGCACAACACGATGGTCGATTCCCCGAAAACCGTTCGCATCGGATGCTCCGCCGCTTTCTGGGGCGACACGGAAACCGCCGCCGCGCAACTGGTCCGCCAGGGCAACATCCATTACCTGGTGGCCGACTACCTGGCCGAAATCACCATGTCCATCATGGCCGGACAGAAAATGAAAGACCCGAGCCAGGGTTACGCCCGGGATTTTGTGCAAACGGTCATGGCCCCGCTCCTCGGTGACATCAAGGAAAAAGGCATCCGGGTACTGGCCAATGCTGGCGGCGTGAATCCCCTCGCCTGCCGTGATGCTCTGCAGGCTTTGTGCGAGAAAGCCGGTGTGGAAATGAAGATTGCCCTGGTGCTGGGCGACGACCTGCTGATGAAGAAGAAAAAACTGGCCGATATGGGGATCACTGAGATGAGCTCCGGCCAGCCCATGCCGGCGATGATGGTCAGCCTGAATGCCTATCTGGGAGCCCCTGGCCTGGTGGCCGCCCTGGAACAGGGAGCCGATATCGTGATTACCGGCCGGGTGGCGGACAGCGCCCTGGTGCTGGCGCCGCTGGTTCATGAGTTTGGCTGGCACTGGAATGACTACGACAAGCTGGCCCAGGGCAGTCTGGCCGGGCACCTGCTCGAGTGCGGCGCCCAATCCACCGGTGGCAATTTTACTGACTGGGAAGCGGTGGCCGATGGTTACGCCGATATGGGCTTCCCCATTGCCGAAGTGAACGCCGATGGCGACATCCTGATCACCAAACCCGACGGCACCGGCGGCAAGGTCAGCCGGGGCACGGTGGCGGAGCAACTGGTCTATGAGATCGGTGATCCGAGGGCCTATTGGCTGCCGGATGTCACCTGCGACTTCACCGGCGTTGAACTGACGGAAACCGGAACGGATCAGGTAAAGGTTCACGGCGCCCGGGGGCTTCCCCCGACCGACAGTTACAAGGTCTCCGGCACCTGGCCGGATGGCTTCAAATGCACCGTGACCTTCCTGCTGGCAGGCATGAACGCCAACGCCAAGGCGCAAGCGGTGGCCGAGGCCATCCTGGCCAAAACCTCCCGGATGTTCAGCGAGCGGGGCCTGCCCGGTTACTCGGAAACCAGCATTGAACTGTTGGGCACGGAGACCACCTACGGCGCCCATGGCCGGAATGCCGATTGCCGGGAAGTGGTGGTAAAGATCAGCACCGCCCACCCGAAGAAAGAGGCCCTGGTGCTGTTCTCCCGGGAAATCGCCCAGGCGGCAACGGGGATGGCACCGGGCATCACCGGTATGGTCGGTGGCCGGCCGACGGTGTGGCCGAAGATCCGTCTGTATTCCTGCCTGGTGCCGAAAACCGAAGTGGCAGTGGCTGTGGATATGAATGGTGACAAGCAACCGGTTGCGGTAGACACCGACGGGGGCTTTGACGCGAACCAGCTTTCGATCCGGTCATTCGGTCACCAGGCGCCCGCCACAGACACGACCGTGCCGCTGGTGAAGCTGGCCTGGGCCCGCAGCGGTGATAAGGGCGATCACAGCAATATTGGTGTGATCGCCCGGCACCCGGATTATGTGCCGTTTATCGAAGCCGCCCTGACGGAGTCCGCCGTGGCCGATTGGATGGGCCATACTTTGAATCCGGAAACCGGCAAGGTGACCCGCTGGGCGCTGCCTGGCTTCCATGCGTTTAATTTCCTGCTGGAGCACAGCCTTGGCGGCGGCGGGGTCGCCAGCTTGCGTATTGATCCGCAGGGCAAGGCGTTTGCGCAGCAGTTACTGGAGTTTCCCGTGCCGATTTCTTCTCGGGTTCTCAAAGAATAACTTAATGGAGCATGCACTGAGGCAGGGAGGGGGGTTCCGGGACACGCTGTGAATACGTCCCTGTACGCTTGGGCGCAGCTTCCCTGCTGCGCACAGTCCCGGAACCCCCCTCCCTGCCTCAGTGCCCGAACATTTGGAAGGGTCTACTTGCTATGAGCTATCAGTCTGTTTTTCATCCGGCGCTGTTCAAGAACCAGGTTGTTATTGTAACCGGCGGCGGTTCCGGCATCGGCCGGTGTACCGCCCACGAACTCGCGTCTCTCGGAGCCCGTGTCGCCCTGGTGGGACGAAAGGCCGAGAAAGTCGAATCAGTCAAAGCCGAGATCACGGAAGACGGCGGTATTGCTTCCGCCCATGTCTGTGATATCCGGGAAGAAGAATCGGTAAAAGCCACCGTGAAGGCGATTATTGCCGAGCATGGCGGGCTCAACGGGCTGGTGAACAATGCCGGCGGGCAGTTTCAGGCACCGTTGACCGGGATTAACCAGAAAGGCTGGGAGACGGTGGTTCGCACCAATCTCACCGGTGGTTTTCTGATGGCGCGGGAGGCCTATACCCAGGCTCTGTCCAAAACCGGCGGGGCCATCGTGAATATTGTTGCGGATATGTGGGGCGGCATGCCCGGCATGGGCCATTCCGGCGCGGCCCGGGCGGGGATGGTGAACTTTACCCAGACCGCAGCGGTTGAATGGGGCGCCTCTGGCGTTCGGGTGAACGCGGTGGCACCGGGCTGGATTGCCTCCAGCGGCATGGATAACTATCCCGAACACATGGGGCAGTGGATTCGCAGCCTTGGTGACAGTGTGCCCATCAAGCGACTGGGCACCGAGTCTGAAGTCAGTGCCGCCATCTGCTTTTTGCTCAGCCCGGCGGCGGCCTTCATCAGTGGCGACTGCCTGCGAATTGACGGTGCGGCGTCACAGGGTGGACGGGTCTGGCCGCTGCCCAAGGCCAGCAACAACAAACCCTGGAATGGCTTTCACCGCGCGACCACTCCAAAAGTGCTGAGCGACGACTGAGGAGCAGACGATGCAGGTACTCGAGTCCACTGTCAGCCCCCGGTCTGACGGCTTCCGCGCCAATGCGGATACCATGGCAGCGCACATCAGCGCCTTTCGGGAGGTGGAGCAGAAGGTTCTGGATCTGGCGGAAGCCGCCCGGGACAAGTTCACCAAACGGGGCAAGCTGCTCCCCCGGGACCGCATCAACCGGTTGCTGGACCGCGGCACGCCCTTCCTGGAGCTGTGTTCCCTGGCGGGCTACATGATGCACGATGACAAAGACGGCAGTATGGCCGGCGGCGGAATCATTGCCG
Source organism: uncultured Marinobacter sp. (assembly GCF_946886895.1). The sequence continues at coordinate 200,049 of NZ_CAMPJO010000003.1, forward strand.
GTATTGGCTACGTCAGTGGCACCCGATGCCTGGTGGTCGCCAGCAACAGCGCCATCAAGGGCGGCACGATTACCCCGGCCGGCCTGGACAAGACGCTCCGGCTGCAACAGATCGCCATGGAGAACAAACTGCCGGTGGTGTCCCTGTCCGAGAGTGGCGGCGCCAACCTGAACTACGCAACCGACATTTTCGTGCTCGGTGCCCGGGGCTTCGCCAACCAGGCAAGAATGTCCGCCGCGGGTATTCCCCAGGTGACGGTGGTGCACGGCAACGCCACCGCCGGCGGCGCCTATCAGCCAGGCCTGTCCGATTACGTCATCGCAGTGCGCAAGCAGGCCAAGATGTTCCTGGCCGGTCCGCCATTACTGAAAGCGGCCACCGGTGAAGTCGCCACAGACGAAGAACTCGGCGGCGCGGAGATGCACGCCACGGTAGCCGGCACCGCCGAGTACCTGGCTGAAGACGATGCCGACGGCATCCGCCAGGCCAGAAACATCCTGGAAGCCCTGCCCTGGAACGAGCAACTCCCTCCTCAACGGGAACTGTCCTGGGACGAACCGCTCTACCCGGCCGAGGAACTGCTGGGTGTTATCCCGGCGGATTCGAAGAAGCCTTACGACGTCCGGGAAATCCTGGCCCGCATCGCCGACGGTTCGAAGTTCATGGATTTCAAAAACGAGTTCGACAACCAGACCGTCTGCGGCACCCTCCGTATCGAAGGCCACTCCGTTGGCATCATCGGCAACAACGGCCCGATTACCCCGGCAGGGTCCGCCAAGGCCGCGCAGTTTATCCAGCTCTGCGACCAGGCGGGCACGCCGTTGTTGTTCCTGCACAACACCACCGGCTTTATGGTGGGCACCCATTCTGAGCAGAACGGCATCATCAAACACGGTTCCAAAATGATCCAGGCGGTAGCCAATTGCCGGGTGCCAAAAATCGCCATTGTGATCGGCGGTTCCTATGGCGCCGGTAACTACGCCATGTGCGGGCGCGGTCTGGACCCGAGGTTTATCTTTGCCTGGCCGAACAGCCGCACGGCAGTCATGGGCCCGGCCCAGGCGGGCAAGGTGATGCGCATCGTGGCGGAGGATAAGCAACGCCGGGGTGGCATGGAGCCGGATCCGAAGACACTGGATTTTCTGGAACAGGCGACGGCGAAGAAACTGGAGGAAGGCTCAACTGCCTTGTTTGGCACAGCGCGATTGTGGGATGACGGGTTGATTGATCCCAGGGATACCCGGCGGGTTTTGGCTTTGGTTCTTGATGTTTGCCGGGAAGCCGAGGCTCGGCCGTTGCGGCCTAATACCTTTGGGGTGGCCCGCCTCTGAGCCTTCGGCTAATCCGACCTACAGAGACAACAAAACTGCTAGCAGGCAGCAACACATTTGCAGACATTGGCGTGTGTTCGGGACGGGTTTCAGAAAATGTAGAGGGCCAAGGATGGCCCGAAACAAGCGCACAGGGATGTGCTTGTAGCGGTTTTCTGAAACCCGTCCCGAACATACGCCGCCCAAACTAAAGAACGTGCACCAAAACAACGAAAGCACGAACTCTCTACCAGCAGGAGAACAAGAACGTGAAATTCACCGCCGAACACGAAGCCCTTCGAAAAACCGTCCGCGATTTCGTCGAGAAGGAGATTAACCCCCATTGCGACGAATGGGAGGCTGCCGGGGAGTTTCCGATTCATGCGCTGTTCAAGAAACTTGGCAACCTCGGTCTTCTCGGCATCCAGAAGCCGGAAGAGTATGGCGGGATGGGGCTGGATTACAGCTATAACCTGGTGGCAGCGGAAGAGCTGGGCATGGCCCTTTGTGGGGGCGTGCCTCTGGCCATCGGGGTGCAAACGGACATGTGCACGCCGGCCATCTCACGGTTTGGTTCCGATGAACTGAAGCGCACCTTCCTGGCTCCGGCTATTGCCGGCGACATGGTCGGGTGTATCGGGGTGAGCGAAGTGGGTGCCGGTTCCGATGTCGCGGGAATGAAAACCTCGGCCAGGAAAGACGGCGACGACTACATCATCAACGGCTCCAAGATGTGGATTACCAACAGCCCGAGTTCGGATTTCATCTGCCTGCTGGCCAATACATCAGACGACAAGCCCCACAAGAATAAATCCCTGATTGTGGTGCCCACCAAAACGCCGGGCATTTCCTTCAGCCCGCACCTGAATAAGCTGGGGATGCGCTCCTCGGAAACCGCCCAGATTTTCTTCGACGACGTGCGCGTGCCCCAGCGTTACCGCATTGGCGCCGAAGGCACCGGCTTCATGATGCAGATGCTGCAGTTCCAGGAAGAGCGGCTCTGGGGCGCCGCCAACGTAATCAAGGCGCTGGAAAACTGCATCACCAAGACCATCGAATACTGCCGAGAACGCAAGACCTTTGGCCAGCCGCTGATCGACAACCAGGTCATCCATTTCCGCCTGGCCGAACTGCAAACCGAAGTGGAAGCCCTGCGTGCGCTGACCTACCAGGCCTGTGAACTGCACGTTGACGGCAAGGATGTGACTCGCCTCGCCTCCATGGCCAAGCTCAAGGCCGGGCGCCTGGGGCGCGAGGTGACAGACAGCTGCCTGCAGTACTGGGGCGGTAACGGTTACATGTGGGACAACCCGATTTCCCGTGCGCACCGGGATGTCCGGCTGGTGTCCATTGGTGGTGGCGCCGACGAAATCATGCTCGGGATTATCTGCAAGATGATGGGGACCTTGCCGGGCAAACGGAAAGACTGACAACGGTGCAAGACCTGCGGCCCGGCAGCACTGCCCAGGACACGCCCGCGAGTACGTCCCTGTAGGGCTCGGTTCGGGCCATCCATGGCCCTCAACGGTCCTGGGCAGTGCTGCCGGGCCGCAGGTCCCAGAACTTTTACGTGGAGTCAGTTATGGACCAACTATCACACTGCGAAACAGTGCTTATCGAAAAACAGGGGCCGACTCTGTTCATCACCATCAACCGGCCAGACGTCCGCAACGCCATGAGCCTGCAAATGGTGGCCGAGCTTTCTGCGGTGTTTGCCCAGATCGAAGACGACCTGCACATCCGCGCCGTCGTGATCCGGGGCGCCGGGGGGCATTTCTGTGCCGGTGGCGATATCAAAGACATGGCCGGTGCCCGAAGCCAGCAGGCCGCCGAAGGCGAGGACGACCCGTTCTACCGGTTGAACAGAGCCTTCGGCCAGATGATCCAACAGGTCAACGAATCCTCAAAAGTGGTCATCGCGGTTACCGAAGGCGCCGTCATGGGCGGTGGATTCGGCCTGGCCTGTGTATCTGACGTGGCCATCGCCGGGCCAACGGCGAAATTCGGCATGCCGGAAACCTCCCTCGGCGTGATTCCTGCCCAGATTGCGCCGTTTGTGGTTGAGCGAATCGGCCTCACACAGGCCCGGCGGCTGGCCCTGCTGGGTTTGAGAATCGATGCGAACGAGGCATGCAGTCTTGGAATCGTCCATCAGGCGGCGTCTTCGGATGACGAACTGGAAGATATGCTGGCCAACGCTTTGGACCGTGTTCGCCGGTGCGCTCCGGTAGCTACTGCTGAAACCAAGGCGCTGCTTCATCGGGTGGGCCATGAACCCATGAGCGGTCTACTCGACAGCGCTGCAGGAAAGTTTGCTGACGCCATCCGTGGAAGCGAAGGAACCGAGGGCACCATGGCTTTCATGCAAAAGCGGTCGCCGGCCTGGGCAGGCGATTCCTGATGATTGCGGAGCGCGGGAGGTTGGATGTGCCTCCAGAAAATGTTGGAGGCCATGAATGGCCGGAAACAAGCGCACATGGACGTGCTCGTAGCGGTTTTCTGGAAGCCAGACGGCTCCCGGCCTTGCGGCGAACTCCATAGGGGAAAACAAGACCATGCTAAAAAAACTGTTAATAGCCAACCGCGGCGAAATCGCCGTTCGGGTCATCCGCACCGCAAAAGCTCTGGGTTACCGCACCGTGGCCGTCTACTCCGAGGCCGACGCCAACGCCCTGCATGTGGAACTCGCCGACGAAGCCGTCTGCATAGGCCCGGCCCAGGTATCCGCCTCCTACCTGAACAGCGACGCCATTCTCGAGGCCGCCCGCAAGACCGGCGCCGACTGCATCCACCCGGGTTACGGCTTCCTGTCTGAGAATGCCGCCTTCGCCACCGCCTGCCAAGACGCCGGCCTGGTATTCGTTGGCCCACCGGCGCCCGCCATCGAACTGATGGGCAGCAAACGGCGCTCCAAAATCGCCATGCAGCAAGCCGGCGTGCCCGTAGTTCCAGGATTTGAAGGTGACAACGCCAGCGACGACGAACTCATTGCCGCCGCCAAAAACATTGGCTACCCCCTGATGATCAAAGCCTCCGCCGGCGGCGGTGGCCGAGGCATGCGACTGGTCGAGAGCGAATCCGAACTCGCCGACAACATCAAACGGGCACGCTCGGAATCAAAACAGGCCTTTGGCGATGATGAGCTGATCCTTGAAAAAGCGGTGATCGAGCCCCGCCATGTGGAAATCCAGGTGTTCGCGGACCGCCACGGCAACGCCGTGTACCTGGGCGAGCGGGACTGCTCCGTTCAGCGCCGGCACCAGAAAGTCGTCGAGGAAGCCCCCTCCCCCTTCGTGACACCGGAACTGCGCAAAGCCATGGGCGAAGCCGCCGTCAAAGCCGCCCTGGCCTGCAACTACGAAGGCGCCGGCACCGTCGAGTTCCTGGTGGACAAACACCGGAATTTCTATTTCCTGGAAATGAACACCCGCCTGCAGGTGGAGCACCCGGTCACCGAGTTGATTACTGGCCAAGACCTCGTGGCGTGGCAGCTCACGGTCGCGGAAGGCCGCCCTCTGCCCCTGGCCCAGAGCGACATCCGCCTGACCGGCCACGCCATTGAAGTGCGGCTTTACGCTGAAGATCCCGCCCACGGCTTCAACCCGCAGACTGGCCTCCTCCATGCCTTTGAACCTGCCGAAGGAGAAGGCCTCCGGTTTGATACCGGCGTGCGTTCCGGCGATACCATCACGCCCCACTACGACCCCATGCTGGCCAAGGTAATCGCCTGGGGTCATAACCGCGATGAAGCCCGCCGCCGCCTCATCCGGGCCCTGGAGGATACCGCCATCTTCGGTGTCACCACCAACCGCCACTTCCTGAGCCGGATTATCGCCAACGACACCTTCGGCGCTGGCGAGGCCACCACCGCCTTTCTGCAACAGGCGTTCAGCGACGACCCGTCCCTGCAGCTCCAGACTCCCGATATTCGCCAACTGGCCCTCGCCGCCTGCGTGCTCGACCATGGCATTTCGGGCCAGAGCGCCTGGAGCAATGCGCCGGCCACCATGACCCCGATCACGCTGGAAACCGGCGACACCATCGTTGATTTGCTGGTCACCCGCAGAGGCAACCGGTTGTCCTTCAGCATGGGCGAAACCCGGCATACCCTGACCCTCGAAAGCCAGGGCGATGGCTTGTTATGCATTATCGACAACGGCGTTCGTCAGACTTGCCAATATCACCGCCAGGGCGATTCCCTATATTTGCAGGCGTTCGGACGGTCCTGGTCGGTGAGGGACATTACCCACCAGCCAACGACGGGGGCCACTGGAGCGGGCAGCGGTCGCATCCAGGCGAGTATGGATGGCGCTATTATCGAGGTACTGGCTGAGCCCGGCGGCAGCGTTCGCCAGGGCGATACCCTGGTGATTCTGGAAGCCATGAAAATGGAGCATCCGGTGAAAGCCGACCGTGATGGCGTGGTCAGCCAGGTGCACACCCGCAAGGGGGACCAGGTGAAACGCAGCCAGTTGCTGGTGGAGATCGCCGAGAACCAGACCGCCGGACAGGAACCAACGCAAAACGATAAGCCGGGTAAGGAACCCTCATGAACCAAGACATCGTATCCATACGAGACATCGCCCGCAGCCTGCCGGGCGTTCTCCGGCGCTTGCCCACCATCGCCCGGGGCCTTTACTACTACTCCCTGAAAAACGAAAACCGGGAGCTGACCCTCGGCACGCTCATCGAAAACAACGCCAGGAACGTCGGCAACCGACCCGCTATCCTGTTCGAAGACCGCACCATTACCTGGGGCGAACTCAATGGCTGGGCCAACCGTGTCGCCCGATACCTGCAGGAACAGGGCCTCCGAAAGGGCGACGCCATCGCCGTCTTTCTGGAGAACCGGCCAGAGCTTATTGCCGTGGTAGCTGGCGCTGCCAAGCTCGGCGTAGCCTGCGCCATGCTCAACACCTCCCAGAAAGGCAAGGTACTCGAGCACAGTATCAACCTGATTGAACCGAAAATGGTTATCGTCGGCGAAGAGCTGGTGGCGTCATTTGACGGGATAAAAACAGGGCTCAAAGCAGACCATCCCCGGCCCTTCCAGTTCCTGGCCGATACCAACACCCTGAGCGCCTTCAGCGATGCTCCGGCAGGCTATACCAACATGGCCGAGCAGGTGAGCACCTTCAACAGCGACAACCCGGTTCTGAGCGATCCCCCCAGGATGGGCGATACGGCCATCTATTTGTTCACTTCCGGCACCACCGGCCTGCCCAAGGCCGCACCCGGCTCCCACCGCAAATTCATCAAGGCCTACGGCGGGTTCGGTCTTATGTCTCTGGCGATGGCGCCGGAAGACGTTCTCTACTGCACCCTGCCCCTGTACCACGGCACCGCACTGCTGGTGTGCTGGGGTTCGGTACTGGCCGGCGGCTCCGCCATCGCCCTGCGCCGCCGATTCTCCGCCAGCGCCTTCTGGGACGACGTCCGGCGTTATCGGGCCACCACGTTCGGCTACGTAGGTGAACTCTGCCGCTATCTGCTGAACCAGCCGCCCAACGAGCAGGACCGGAACCACAGCCTGACCAAAATGATCGGCAACGGCCTGCGCCCGTCCATCTGGACGGAGTTCAAGGAACGCTTCGGCATCGAAACCGTGGCGGAACTCTATGCTTCCAGCGAGGGCAACGTCGGTTTCAGCAATTTCTTCAACATGGACAACACCGTCGGTTTTTCCACCGCCCCCTACAAACTGGTGAAATTCCACGAGGGCACCCGGGATCCGGTTCGTAACGGCAAGGGGGTCATGCAGGAAGTTACCAAGGGCGAACCCGGGTTGTTGATTGGCGAAATCACCCCGAAGTGGTCATTTGAGGGCTACACCCAGAAAGAGGCCACGGAAAAATCCATTCTGCGAGACGCCTTCAGAAAAGGCGATGCCTGGTTCAACACCGGCGATGTGCTGAAAGGCATCGGCTGCGGCCACCTGCAGTTCGTTGACCGCATGGGCGATACCTTCCGCTGGAAAGGCGAGAATGTCTCGACCACGGAGGTGGAGAACGTCCTCGACGGCTCCGGCATGGTGGCGGAGGCTATCGTTTACGGCGTCGAGATTCCGGGCACCAACGGCAAAGCCGGGATGGTAACCCTCGTTCCGCAGAGCAACGGCACCCCGTTCGACCTCAACAGGCTGTTCAGCTACCTCCGGGACAACCTGCCGGCCTACGCTGTTCCGGTGTTTGTTCGGATAACCCACGCCATCGAGAAAACGGGGACGTTCAAGTACCGCAAGGTGGATATTCAGAAAGCCGGTTATTCACTCGGCAATGCCAGCGAGAAGGTTTATGGCTGGCTGCCTCGTACTAATGGCTACACCCTGCTTACACCTGAGTTGGTGTCGGACATTGATGTCGGTAAGGTCAGATTTTGATACTCGCCTGGTTGTTATGGCTCCAGCCTTCGAGTCAGGAGCCAACCTTAAGAACAACTTTCCCGGTAGCCCGCCGTTCGGTGAGCGCCCCCAGGGCCTTGGCGTAATCCTCAAACTCGAAGACCTCGCTGATCTTTGGATCTATCTTGCCCTCGCTGTAAAGCGTCATCAGCTCCATCATGTTTCGGGCGCTGGCCTCGGGCTCGCGCTGGGTGAAGCTGCCCCAGAAGACACCGACCACGGAACAACCTTTCAACAACGTCAGGTTTGCCGGGATTTTCGGAATCTCGCCGGCGGCGAAGCCCACGATGAGGTGTCGTCCGTTCCACGCCATGGCGCGCAGGGCCTGCTCGGTGAAGTCTCCCCCAACAGGGTCGTAGATTACATCCACGCCCTTGCTGTTGGTCAGTTTTTTCACCGCGTCCTTGAGGGGTTGCTCGGTGTAGTTGATCAGCTCGTCGGCACCGGCGTCTTTGGCGATCGCCAGTTTTTCCTTTGAACTGGCGGCGGCAATGACCTTCGCCCCCATGGCTTTGCCAAGCTCCACCGTGGCCAGACCGACGCCACCGCTGGCCCCCAGCACCAACAGGGTCTCGCCGGGCTGTATGTTGGCGCGCTGCTTTAGGGCGTAATATGAGGTACCGTAAACCATGGTGAAGGCGGCGGCCTTTTCGTCGGACATGCCATCCGGAACCGGCAGCAGGTTGTGCTCGGGCACCACGACTTCTTCGGCAAAGGCACCGTAGCCTGTCAGGCCCGCGACCCGGTCACCGGTTTTGAACCGGGTCACCTTGTCGCCCACGGCGATGACTTCACCGGACATCTCCCCTCCGGGAGAAAATGGCATGTTGGGCTTGAGCTGGTACTTGCCTTCGATGATGAGGGTATCCGGAAAGTTAAGGCCAGCCGCCCTCACGCGGACTTTTACACCGTGGCCGTTAACCTCAGGGCTGGGAACCTCGTCGATAACCAGTTTTTCCGCCGGACCGTATTCCTTGCAAAGGATGGCTTTCATGGCAACTCCGTGGGTGTTTGATCGGATGTCGGGCCGGGTTTCCGCCCGGTGAATGGATATCCGTCAAGCTAAACAGAGTGACGCCATGAAGCAAATAAAGATCTCTTATCCCACCGGATCAATGTGATTTATACGGACCATCCCGCAGTCACAGCATGGAGCCGGCGAACAGCAGTGCCCCCAACAAGCTCAATGCCGCGACAATCAGTCCGGCCTTCAACCCGGGCGAGAATGCCTGGGCGCCGGAAGGGGCGGATCTGGCTTCGTCGTAGTTAACCAGTTTCTGGTCCTGGCTGGACTCACGGATCAGCTGAATCATTTCATCGCACTGGTCAGAGGTGAAAGCTGCCGGATCAAAACGCGACAAACCGTGCCTCTCCAGAAACCGGCGTACGTCCGCTGACAGCGGCACGTACTTCATCGACCAGTTGCTGAAGGTACGCTCAGCCAGCGGCTCTTCAATCAGGGTAATCACGTTCCGGTGCCGGTCATCCTTCAGGATACGGGCGTAGGTTTCTTTCACCGCCGCTTCTTCGCCTTCCAGGTACTGGAAGAACCGGTTATCGCCATAATAGAGGCCGCCCACCAGCATGCTGCGGCCGTTGTTGCGCCGTGAGGTCATCAGAATACGGGCAACGTGGGGCTCAACGCCCTTTTCCACGGGCTTCGCCTGGAAGGTGGCTTCACTGGCATAGGCCAGACGCATCAGGGACATAACAACTCCAAACAACGAGGATAAGAGTAAGTTGAATGCAAGATACGCTCCGGTGTGTCGTGATGGATCACAGACATGGAAGGAGCGCGAGGATTCCGAACGGGACGTCAGGATGAAGCGGGAGCGGTTTTCAGCTATCCTTCGCGCCAGAACCGGCCACCCCATGGCCCACCGTCACACCCCCGGGAATCCTCATGCTCGATATCATCTACTTGCTGGAAATGATCGGGATCGTCGCGTTTGCCATCTCCGGCATGATTGTCGCGCGTTCCAAGAATATGGATCCCGTGGGCGTGTTCACGATCGGCTTTATTACCGCGCTGGGCGGAGGCACCCTGCGGGATCTGATGATGGACAACCACCCGCTGTACTGGATCAAGCACCAGGAGCAACCCATTCTGATCCTGGCCATGGCCATCGTCTTCAGTTACTGGAACCGGGCGGCACGTATCCGGGAATCGCGCATTGTTTTCCCCGATGCCATTGGCCTGGGCATTTTCTCCATTCTGGGCGCCCAGCTCGCCCTGGATCTCGGCCACTCCTGGTTTATCGCGTCGCTGCTGGGCGTGATGACGGGCACCTTTGGTGGCGCCCTGCGAGACACCCTCTGCAATGAAGTTCCCTTTATCTTCCGCAAGGATCAGATCTACGCCTCCATTTCCTTTGCCGGCTGCTGGCTCTACTTTGTCTGCCAGTGGCTGCTCGCCAGCGAAGTCCTGGCACTGACCATCGGCCTGTTGTTTATTGTGATGGCACGATTGCTGGCGGTTCGGTTCGATATCCGCCTGCAGCGGGACCGGCACCCGGGCTGAACGGCGGGGTGTTGAAGCTGAACCATGAATCATTCCTTGGCCTCGAGGCCGTCAATCGGTAACATTGCCGTTTTTTCACGCAATTCAACATTGCCATTCAAAACAGAGTCCATAACCCCACTATCCAGCATTCTTGAGGCAGGCACCCGTCATGCTTGAACGACTATTCCAGCTCCAGGCCCACGGCACCACCGTTCGTAAAGAGGTGATTGCCGGTATCACTACCTTCCTGACCATGGCGTACATCATCGTGGTCAACCCCAGCATCCTGTCATCCACCGGCATGGACTTCGGGGCCGTGTTTGTTGCCACCTGTCTGGCGGCGGTGATCGGCACCCTGATCATGGGACTCTGGGCCAATTACCCCATCGCCCTGGCCCCGGGCATGGGCCTGAACGCTTTTTTCTCATTCACGGTTGTCGGCAGCCTGGGATACAGCTGGCAAGTCGCCCTGGGTGCGGTGTTCCTGTCCGGGTTGATCTTCTTCCTGCTCAGCATCTTCAAAATCCGTGAATGGATCATCAACAGCATCCCCATGTCCCTGCGCTTCGGTATTTCAGCCGGGATCGGATTCTTCCTCGCGCTGATTGCCCTGAAAAATGCCGGCATCGTGGTTGATAACCCGGCCACCCTGGTTGGCCTGGGCGACATCAAAGTGACTGAAAGCCTGTTGTTCTTCGGTGGCTTCGTGCTGATATGCGCGTTGTCTTTCCGGCAGGTCACCGGCGCGGTCATGATTGGCATCATTGTGATCACCGGCATCGCCATGGCCCTGGGCATGGTGGAGTACAACGGGCTGGTGTCCGCGCCCCCCAGTATCGCGCCCACCTTCATGCAACTGGATGTGGCCGGGGCCTTCAACGTCGGCATGATCAGTATCATATTCGCCTTTCTGTTCGTGGACCTGTTTGACACCTCCGGCACTCTGATCGGCGCGGCCCAGCGCGGTGGCCTGCTGGACCAGGACGGCAAGCTGCCCCGGCTCGGGCGGGCACTGATGTCTGATTCCGTTGCCACCATGTCCGGCGCGGCACTGGGGACGTCAACCACCACCAGCTATATCGAGTCCACCGCCGGTATATCCGCCGGTGGCCGTACCGGCCTGACGGCAGTGGTTGTGGCGGTGCTTTTCCTGGCCTGCCTGCTGCTTTCACCCATCGCCAGCATTATTCCCGCCTACGCGACAGCCCCGGCCCTGCTGTATGTGGCAGTGCTCATGGCCAGTGGCCTGAAACTGATTGCCTGGGACGACATTACCGACGCCGCACCGGCCATCGTGACCGCCCTGATGATGCCGCTGACCTTTTCCATCGCCAACGGTATTGCCCTGGGCTTCATTACCTACGCTACCCTGAAGATCCTGAGTGGCCGTTGGTCGGACCTCAACGCCAGCGTGGTGACCATTGCGGTTGTTTTCGTACTGAAATTCATTTTCCTGGACGTTGCCTGAGCAGCGCCCAGCGTTTGAACCGGATCCGATATGGACTACTTCTCAGAGAGCATCAAAAAAGCCATTCGCACGGTGCCGGACTGGCCCAAACCCGGCGTGGCATTTCGTGACATTACCACCGTCCTGCAGGATAAAACGGCGTTCCGGAAACTGATCGACGCCTTTGTGCACCGATACCACGGCCACGAGATTGATGCCGTCGCCGCCGTCGATGCCCGGGGCTTTATCATCGGTTCGGCGCTGGCCTACGAACTCAATGCCTCGCTGGTGCTGATCCGCAAGAAGGGCAAGCTGCCCTTCGACACCCTGGTGGAAGATTACGAACTGGAGTACGGCACCGCGTCGGTGGAGCTGCACAAAGACGCCTTCAAACCCGGTGACAAGGTTGTCCTGGTTGATGACCTGATTGCCACCGGCGGCACCATGCTGGCCGCCAGCCGCCTGATTCGCCGGATTGGCGCGGAAATCATCGAGGTCGCCGCCATGATCGACCTGCCGGACCTGGGCGGCTCCCGCAAGCTGCAGGACGAGGGGCTTCAGGTTTATACTGTGTGCTCGTTCGACGGGGACTGAGCACCCGCACCAAGGAGACGGCCATGCCCGACTATCAACACCACTGGAAGGACGGCACCCCCGTTCACCTGCCCCTGGGGAAAATTGTCTGTATTGGCCGCAACTACGCGGAGCACGCCAAGGAACTGAACAACCCGGTACCGGATGAACCACTGCTGTTCATCAAGCCGGCCACCTCCGCCGTGCATGTTACCCGGCCGCTGCACCTGCCACCTGGCCAGGGCGACGTGCACTATGAAACCGAGCTGGCCGTGCTGATCGGCCGGCCACTGACCCATGCCTCCGCCAGCGAGGCCGAAACGGCCATTCTCGGTTACGGGCTTGCCCTGGATCTCACGCTCCGTGATGTCCAGAGCCGTTTGAAGGAGAAGGGCCAGCCCTGGGAACGGGCCAAGGCGTTCGACGGGGCCTGCCCTTTATCGCCTTTTGTGAGTGCCGACAAACTCCCACGGGGCAACATTCATTTCACCCTGCACATCGATGGCCAACCCCGGCAAGCCGGTGACACCCGCGACATGCTCAACCCCATCGTGCCCCTCATCGCCCACATCAGCAGCCAGTTCTCGCTGATACCCGGCGACGTGGTGCTGACCGGCACGCCCAAGGGCGTGGGCCCTCTGGCACCCGGCCAGACCCTGTCACTGGAACTGGAGGACCTGCTGTTCGTGGAAACCAAAGTGGTTTAAGGTGCAGGCACCGGCAATCCCTTGCCCGGTTAAGGACGTAAACCTGTCATGGCAAAAAAACCGGTGACCTCCCGCAGTGGTCGATTTTTAAAGCTGGCCGGCATGACCGCTTCCGTGGCGGGTCAATACGCTGGCCAGCGCGCCCGCCGGCTTTTCCGCAGCGAAAATGAAGAGGGCGCCCAGAGTGAGAGTTACACCCGTATGGCCGGGCAGATTGCCAGCACCCTGGGTGAACTCAAGGGCGCGGTGATGAAAGTCGGCCAGATTGCTTCCCAGACCCAGGACTTCCTGCCGAAAGAGTTTTCCGAGGCGCTTCAGACCCTGCAGAAAGAAGCGCCGCCCATGCCGTTCGAGGTCATCGTCGGGCAAATCGAAGCCGAACTCGGCAAATCCGTCACCGACCTGTTTGAATACCTTCAGGAAACACCATACGCGGCCGCGTCTATTGGCCAGGTTCATCGTGCCAGACTGCGGGATGGCACCGACGTGATTGTCAAAGTGCAGTATCCGGGCGTGGACGAATCCTGTGACAGTGACCTGAAGCAGCTTCGCCTGGCCCTGAAACTGGGCGGCCTGCTGAAGATGCCGAAAGAGCACGTGGACCAGCTGTTTGGAGAAATTCGCGTTCGCCTGAAAGAAGAGCTGGACTACGAGAACGAGGCCCGGAATCTGGAGGAGTTCCGCCGGTTTCATGCCAATGACCACTGGATCATTATTCCCCGGGCGTTCGGCAGCCACTCCTCAAGGCGGGTGCTGACCATGGAACTGGTCGAAGGCGACCACCTCAGCGCCGTCACCCCGGTGAAATACAGCCAGGACACCATCAACCTGATCGGCCATCGCATCTTCACCATGATGGCGGACCAGCTGTTCCGTTTTCAGTGCATCCACGGCGATCCACACGCCGGCAATTTTGCCTATCGGCCCGACGGCTCAATCATTCTCTATGACTTTGGCTGTGTGAAAAAACTGAAGCCGGAGATTGTCGAAGCCTATCGCAAGGCACTGATTTCTGCACTGGAGGAGGATTATGCTGCTCTGGACCACCACCTGATCGACCTAGGTGCGCGGGTGGAATCGCAACCAGCGGTGGACGAAGCCTACTACGCCATGTGGCGGGACATCCTCATCGTGCCGTTCAGTCAGGATGAACCCTACGACTTCGCGGAATCCGACATCCACAAGCAGGTGGCCGCCAAGACCACCACGGTGTTCAAGTATCTCGACTATTTCAGACCGCCGGTGGAAAGCATCTTTATCGACCGGATGATTGCCGGGCATTACTGGATGCTCAAGCGCCTGGGGGTGCAGGCAGCCTTCCGCGTGGAACTGGAAAAATACCTGCAAAAATCGCCGGGCTGACGGTCTCAGCCCGACGTGTCACTCCGTCCTCGTCCGGTCAGGACCTGTTCTTCAGCAAATCACGGATTTCCATCAGCAGTTGCTCCTGGGCAGAGGGCGCTGGCAGAGCCGCCGGGGTCTCTGCCTCCTTCTTGCGCAGGCTGTTCAGCGCCTTGACCGCCATAAACACCGCGAACGCAACAATCACGAAGTCAAAAACCGTCTGGATAAAGACGCCGTAACGAAGCGTGACTGCTTCAGCGGCCCCTTCCGCCGCCTTGAGCGTCACCACCAGATTGGAGAAATCCACACCGCCGATCAACAGGCCGATGGGGGGCATCAGCACATCGGCCACGAACGACGACACAATCTTGCCGAACGCCACACCAATGATGATACCCACCGCCATGTCCATGACGTTGCCCTTGACCGCAAACTCCTTGAACTCCTTCACTATGCTCATCGCACACAACTCCTTGAATGTCAGACCCTGTTGGCCCCACAGACAGCGAGGGCACGCCATCGCTGGCGTAACTTGATTGTAGTGCACAGATGGAAAATCAAGAACATGGCGCATGGGAAAGGCTGCCCCGGCGCTGATGCCAGCGCCGGTCAGTGCAATGACAGGATCGTCAGTCGAAAATCTTGCCCGGGTTCATGATGCCCCTGGGATCGAAGACCTGCTTGATCCCCCGGAGATAGGCAATTTCGGCCTCACTGCGGGTGTAGTGCAGGTAGGGCTTTTTGGTCATGCCCACGCCATGTTCGGCGGACACACTGCCCTGATAGCGCTCGACAATCTCGAACACCCACTTGTTGACCTGCTGGCACTTCTCAAAGAAATCCTCTTTTGCCATGTCTTCCGGCTTGAGGATGTTCAGGTGCAGGTTGCCGTCACCAATATGGCCGAACCAGATGATCTCGAAATCCGGGTAGTGCTCATTCACCACGGCATCGATTTCCTGCAGGAAGCCCGGGACCTTGGAGACCACCACGGAAATGTCGTTCTTGTAGGGCGTGCGCGGCGCGATGGATTCCGAAATGCGCTCCCGTAACTGCCACAGGTTTTGTGCCTGGGTTTCGCTCTGACTGATCACACCGTCCAACACCCAGCCGTTCTCCACGCATTGCTCGAACAGGCTCATGGCGTCGTCCATCACCTGGTCAGACACCGCTTCAAACTCCAGCAGGGCGTAATACGGCGCCTCGGTCTCGAACGGCGCCTGCACCTGGCCGTGAGCGAGTACATGGCCCATGGCCTGATGCGAGAAGAACTCATAGGCCGTGAGGTCAATCTGCTTCTGGAAGGTCTGCAGCACGTCCATGGTGTTGGTCAGGTCATTCAGGCCCAGCACCAGCACGGTCAAGTTATCCGGCTTACGGGAAAGCTTCATGGTGGCTTCGGTGATGAAACCCAGGGTGCCTTCCGCACCAATAAACAGGTGGCGCAGGTCGTAACCCGTGTTGTTTTTCTCCAGATCCTTGTTGAGATCCAGTACGTCGCCCTTGCCCGTCACCACCGTCAGGCCGGCGACCCAGTCCCGGCTCATGCCATAGCGAATCACCTTGATACCGCCCGCGTTGGTGGAGAGATTGCCACCCAGCTGGCTGGAGCCGGCGGACGCGAAATCCACCGGATAATACAGGCCATTTTCTTCCGCGAAGGCCTGCAACTGGCCGGTCACCACACCGGCCTGGCACTTCACCGTTCGGTCACTGGCGCTGAAATCCAGAATCCGGTTCATATTATCGAAGGCCACTACCACCTCACCGTTGGCCGCAACGGCACCGGCGCTCAGGCCGGTACGACCACCGGACGGAACAAGGGCAACCTTATTCTCATTGGCAAACCTCACCAGCGCCTGTACCTGCTTCGTAGTCTTCGGCAGCACAATGGCCAACGGCTTCGGTGGATAGATTCTGGTCCAGTCTTTGCCGTAGTTTTCCAGGTCAGCCGGGTCGGTGAGTACCTTGCCTGGCCTGTCTCCGGAGCTGACCAGCTCCCGAAGGGAATCGATAATCTGTTCAGAATTCATGGAGTTAAACGTCTCGTAAGGGTTCGGCAACCGGCCATTACATGCCCGACACCCGGGCAATCGCCAGGCAGTTGATTCAGGCAATCCGATGCGCTGTGAAAGTCTGCGTTTATGGTATCATACCGCCCCTGTTCTGTGAGCCAGCCCTGACGATCACTGGCCACGGGTCATTTCACGTGACGAAAGGTTCGGAAGCAATCCCATGTCAACGACGTCTCTCGAAAAGAGCAAAATCCGGATCCTGCTGCTGGAAGGCGTGCATCAATCCTCTATTGATACCCTGAACGCTGCGGGCTATACCAATATCGAGTACCTGACTCACTCGCTGGCCGAGGACGAGCTGGTGGAGAAGATCGCCGACGCGCACTTTGTCGGTATCCGCTCGCGCACCCAACTGACCGAGAAAGTATTCGACGCCGCCAAAAAGCTGGTGGCTGTGGGTTGTTTCTGCATCGGTACCAATCAGGTCGACCTGAAAGCGGCCACCCGCCGTGGCATTGCCGTCTTTAACGCTCCGTTCTCCAATACCCGGAGTGTCGCGGAACTGGTACTGGCCCAGGCCATCCTGCTGCTGCGCGGCGTGCCGGAAAAGAACGCCAAGGCCCATCGTGGCGAATGGCTGAAGTCCGCCAGCAACAGCTATGAAATTCGTGGCAAGAAACTCGGCATCATCGGCTACGGCAACATCGGTACCCAGTTCAGTGTGCTGGCCGAGGGCCTGGGCATGGATGTCTACTTCTATGACGTGGTGTCCAAGCTGTCTATCGGCAACGCCACCCAGGTGGGCACACTGCAGGAGCTGTTGAACATTGCCGACGTGGTGAGCCTGCATGTGCCGGAAACGCCGGCCACCAAGTACATGTTCAAGGCCGAGCAGTTTGCCCAGATGAAGCCGGGCAGCATCCTGATGAATGCCTCCCGTGGCACCGTGGTGGATATCGATGCCCTGGCCGGTGCCCTGGCAAGCGGCAAGCTGCTGGGCGCCGCCATTGATGTATTCCCGGTTGAGCCCAAATCCAACAACGAGGAGTTTGTGTCTCCGTTGCGGGAGTTCGATAATGTGATCCTGACCCCGCATGTGGGCGGTTCCACCATCGAGGCCCAGGAAAATATCGGGCGGGAAGTGGCGGAAAAGCTGGCCATGTACAGCGACAACGGCACCTCGGTTTCATCCGTCAACTTCCCGGAAGTGGCCCTGCCCTCGCACCCGAACCAGCATCGACTGCTGCATATTCACGAGAACGTGCCGGGCGTCATGTCGGAGATCAACCAGGTCTTCTCCGAGAACGGCATCAACGTGTGTGGTCAGTACCTGCAAACCAAGGAAGACATCGGTTATGTGGTCGTCGACGTCGACAAGGCCTACGGCGAACTGGCTCTTGAGAAGCTGCTGAAGGTCAAGGGCACGATTCGCTGCCGCGTCCTGTTCTGACCTGTCTCCGGGGCTGACAGCCCGGAATGAAAAAAGCCCCCCGGGATCGCGGTCCCGGGGGGCTTTTTATCACCTGCATTTTCGATCCTGGTTACTGCATGGGCACCAGAGTCAACTCCACCCGACGATTCTGTTCACGCCCGGCGGCGGTGTCGTTGGAGGCAATGGGGTAACGCTCACCATAGCCCACGGCCCGGGTACGCTTGGGCTCGATTCCCTGGTTCAGCAGAAAGTCGCGTACTGACGAAGCGCGCTGCTCGCTCAGCAACTGGTTGTAGCTGTCAGAACCGGAGCTGTCGGTATGGCCTTCGATCTGGATAATGGTCTTGTCGAACTCCTTCAGAACCAGCGCGACCGACTCCAGGGTATCCACGAAACCAGGCTGAATGGAGGACTGGTTAAGATCAAAGGTAATATTACCCGGCATGATCAACTCGATCTGATCACCGTTGCGGACAACCTGCACACCAGAACCCTGAAGTTTCTGCCGCAACTGGGCTTCCTGGCGATCCATGTAATAGCCGATGCCACCACCAACTGCCGCGCCGCTGGCGGCGCCGATCAGCGCCCCCTTGCCCCGGTCGCTCTTGCTGGACGTCGCCGCACCTATGGCGGCACCACCAATGGCGCCGATAATGCTGCCCGTGGTGGCCTTGGAGACCTCTTTTTCGCCGGTGTAAGGGTCGTAAGTCATACAGCCACCCAGTCCGACGGTGGCAACTGCAAACGCAAAAATAGTCTTCTTCACAGCAATCTCCTGTGTCCTGTTGTCAATGCTGCCCTCAACGGGCTTTTGACGTTTCACTCGTGAATGAATCAATAATGGTGTTGAATACCGTTGCCTGCAAATCCTGAGCTTCGTTCACCAGATGATGACGACCATCCGGGATCCTGAGTTCCTCCACCGAGGAAAATTTATTGCGAATAATGCGTAAATTGTGCTGCCAGTCTACCGTCTGGTCCTTCTCACCCTGCACCACCGTCACCGGAAAATCCACAGGCCTCGCGGACTCGATGTGCGGTACCCATTGCCGCAGGGCCGAGACCCAGTCTACGTGCACTGCCCGGGCCTGCAGAGGATCATGCTCACGCAGGAACCGGAGGAATCGGGTGTCGCCACTGTTCTCCGCAAACGCCCGACGCCATCGGGTGATAAACGGTCTTGCCAGGCTATGCAGCACCTTGGCTCCCAGCCAGCCAGCCGGGCGAACCAGCGGCGCCAGCAGAACCACTTTCCGGAAACGGGATGTCGACTGCGAATGCTGATTGGAGAGCAGATAATCGATGAGTATCGCCCCCCCTGTGCTTTGCCCAACGGCAAACCAGGGCTCGCGAACTTTGCCGATAACCTGCGCCATGACCTCAGCCAATACGCCCTGGTATTCCACGAAACTGCCAATGGAGGCCGGAGTGCCACTGGACAGCCCATGGCCCGGTTGGTCGTAAGCCAACACATCAAAGCCGGCACCCAGGCATCGGTCGATTAGCTGGCTGTAGAGCCCGACGTGGTCAAAGTAGCCATGCAGGACAAAGACCGTTCCGCGGGCCGGCAGGGCCTCGGGCAACCGGAAGTAGTGCACCATGACGTCGTGCCGTCCGGCGGTCACATAGCCCTGGTGATACGTCACTTCGGGGTGCTCCACCCAGAGATCGAGGCCGTAAAACCGGCAGTAGGCCACCATTTCATCACTCAGTTGGCGGTCCGCGCCCGGATTGAAGGGTTCAAGCCGCTCCAACAGGGAGCGCCGATCCCAGTCCGGAATTTCTATGGTATCTGTTTTCCAGTACACGTAGAGTTAAACGCCTGTCATGAATGAGTATTAGCTGGTCATCCTAACCCATAGCGGGGGCATAACACAGATGCTGCAACACGTTCTTGAAACCGGCCTGCGCCAGACCATGAATCGGCTGGTCAGGCCCCTGCTCCATCCCGCCGTTCCGATTACCCTGCAGCGGTCATTGATCCGCCAGGCCTACCGCAGTTCTGTTCCGCCCCGGGGTTGCCGGTTCCGGAAGGACGTACTGGCCGGCATCCCGGTAACCCGAACCCGCTACGGCACACATGCCAGGGGAGTCGTCCTGTACCTTCACGGCGGCGGCTACATCATCGGCTCTTCCACGACACACCGGGGGCTCACCGGCCACCTGGCCAGAACCAGTGGTTGCGAAATCGTGACACCGGATTACCGCCTGGCTCCGGAACACCCGTTCCCGGCGGCACTGGATGACGCCGAAGCGACCTACCTGGCGCTGCTTGATGCCGGTACCGCTCCGGAACACATCGCGGTGGCCGGCGATTCCGCCGGCGGGGGACTCAGTATTGCCCTGGCCATGCGACTGCGGGACCGAAACCAGCCGCTGCCCTCCTCCCTGACGGTGTTCTCTCCGTGGACCGACCTGACCCAACAGGCGCTTTACGCCCCGGTTTGCGAGCCGGTTCTGCAGGCCCAATGGACCGCAAAGGCGGCGGCCCTGTATGCCGGCCCGGAACCCCTGAGCAACCCGCTCATCTCCCCCGTGTTCGGCGACCTGAGCGGGCTGCCACCGCTGCTGATCCAGGTTGGCAGCCAGGAAATCCTGCTCAACGACGCCGAACGGCTGGCACGGGCGGCCTCCCGCGACAATGTCCAGGCCCGGCTGGAGGTTTTCAATAACCTCTGGCACGTGTTTCAGGTCCACAGTGGTCAACTGGAACGCGCCACCGCCGCCCTGACCACGGCGGGAAATCACATCAGCTCGCATCTGGCAGCCTGAGCTCTCCCCGGACCAGTGCCTCCTTTTGCGCCCGGGGCCACTGCTTGATCTGCCACTCCAGCTGTGATGCCCGGCTGCGATCCCCTGCCGGCGCACTGAATACCAGGGCCAGCGGCCCCTTGCCACGCAGGCTGCGGGCGCCCTTCGCACCCCCCGCCCGGTGTTCGTCGAAGCGGCGGGCGACGTCTGTGGTGATGCCCGTGTAAAGAGCGCCCCGGGCGGTTCGCACAATGTAGACAAACCAGTCACCGGCCATGACCCAGGGCCTCTTCGCGACGCTTGACCTTTTCCTGCTGCAACCAGAGCCCGGCCACGATCAGTACCAGCCCAACGTAGGTTGAAGGCAGGATCTGTTCGCCCAGAATGAAATGGATAAAAATCAGCGAGAGGAACGGAGAAATGAAGATCAGATTGCTGACTTTTGAGGTGTTTTCGGCCTTCTTCATGGCGTAGGACCAGAACACGAAGGCGATGCCCATCTCGAACACCCCCACATACACCGCCGCCGCCAGGCCACCGGACAGCGCTACCGGGAGCCCCGTTGTGAACCAGCAGATCACCGCAATCACCGGCAGGCCAAAAAGAAAGTTCAGGAACAGCCCCACCACCGGATCACGCTCATCCCGGGTTGCGAGAATCCAGTAAGAGGCCCAGATCAAGGTACTGCCGATGGCCAGCGACACCCCCAGCGGGTCGGAAAACTCCAGCGACATGACCGCGCCCCGGGTGGCAATAACCACCACACCGGCATAGCACACCAACCCGGCGATCACGTCGAGCCGGCGCAGTCGCTGGCCCAGAAAAGGAACCGACAGGTACGCCAGAACCAGCGCCCAGGTGTAGTTCAGGGGCTGTGCCTCCTGGGCCGGCAAGCGGTCAAAGGCGCCAAACAGCACAAAATAGTACAGGCAGGGGTTGATCAGCCCCATGCCAAACGATTGGACGTACTGCTTCCGGGTCAGGGAAAACACCAATGACCACCGCCGCTGCAACAGCAGGATCACCATCATCACCACCACCGATGAGGCACAGGCAACCAGCAGCATCTGCACCGGCGCCAGCTCCCTCAGTGACAGTTTGAACGCCGTGGCAACGGTCGACCAAAGCAACACGGTTGCCAGCCCGTACAGCATCGCCTGCTTCTGGTTCGTCATGCTATAAACTTCCTCATGTGGAGGCAGGAATCTACCCGCCGAAATGTGTTACGTTCGCCACAGCGGGCAGGATTCGGTCGGCTGAACTCCGTTGCCGGCCCGAGTCCGGCCTCACGCTTCCGGAACCAGCCAGCGTACCGTGTGATCTGTTCCGAGGGGCTCCGCCGCCGCCTCCATCATCGTGGCAAGCCGCTCACCAAACCCCCAGGGCGGGTTCACCACCAGCACGCCGGAGCCGGCCATGCCCCGTTCCGGTGGCTGCCTGAGGCGAACCTCACTGCACAACACCTTGGCAACAGGGCCCGCCTCAACCGCGTCCTTGAGTGCCTCCTGAAGGCCACCCGGCAGTATCGGATACCACACCAGGAACACTCCGTGCCGGCACTTCTGCCAGGCCTTTTCCAGGGTGGCGGCGACGTCGGAGTACTCCGACTTGATCTCATAGGAAGGATCGATCAACACCAGCAATCTCGGCTGCCGGGGCGGCAACTGTTTCAGCAGGCCCGCCAGCCCATCCTGGCGCAGCACCCGGACACGCTGGTCAGCCGCCCACCCGGAGAGCTGATCATGCTCCGCCGGGTGCAATTCAAACGCCGTCAGGGTATCCGCGGGCCTGAGAACCTGGCGAAACCAGACCGGCGACCCCGGATACCGTTCAAGCCTGCCTTCACCGGAGTTCAGTCCGGCAAGCACATCCAGCAAGCGGGCCCAGTCGGGCGATGCCAGCCGCCCGCGACTTCGCCACAACGCCTGCACCCCGGCATCCGCCTCGCCGGTCTTCCTGGCCCTCTCGCCAGACAGATCATAGACCGCACTGCCGGCATGGGTGTCGAAACAGGCAATACCGGAGGGCTTCACCTGCATCATGGACAGCGCCAGCGTCAGCGACGCGTGCTTCTGGACATCGGCGAAATTGCCGGCATGAAAGGCGTGCAGATAGCTCAGCATAATGAGTCGGCCTGGTTCGGTAGGATCAGTGTGGTGCCGCCATTTAGCCTTATCCGGCCCGGAACAGGCAAGTCCCGCGGACCACCAACGCCGCAACATCGCCAATCTCCCGCTGTTCTGGGACCACCGCCTGGTCTGATCCCCGGCGCTCCATCATCCAGCCCGCCCTATTCCCCGTATTCGATGGTGATGGGCTGCCGATGTTGCTGGTATCCTTTCGTGCACATTTGCCCCCGAGGACACCGGTTTGCCCGACCAGAAAAAAGACACCCTGGATCAGCTCTACAGCCTGATTGCCAACGAGGAAGACGCCCGGGTCTGCAAGGATATCCCCGACGAGGCCTGCCGGGAGGTCCCCCGTAATTTTTTCCTGATTCTGGCCGCCAACGTGCTCACCAAGCTCGGCGACCTGCTGATCAGCCCGAAAACCGTGCTGGCATGGCTAATGAGCGCCGTGGGCGCGCCGGCACTGGTGGCCTGGCTGGTCCCCATCCGGGAATCCGGAGCGTTGATCCCGCAGATGGTGATTGGCGCCTGGGTCCGGCGCAAGGCGGTGCGCAAATGGTTCTGGACCCTGGGCAGTGTTGGCCAGTCAGTCAGTGTCCTGGCCATGGCCGGCAGCGTCTGGTTTCTTGAAGGATACCGGGCGGGCGGCGGCCTGCTGGTTGCCCTGATCGCCTTTTCCCTGTCGCGGGGGTTCTGCTCCGTGGCCATGAAGGATGTCCAGGGCAAGTGCATCCCCAAGACCCGCCGGGGTCGCCTGTCCGGGCTCGCCACCACCCTTGGCGGAACGGCCACCGTTGTCCTGACCGGACTCCTGTTCTGGGACCGGGGGGATCCGACACTGGCCTTTTATACCGTTCTGCTGCTGCTTGCCGCCACGCTCTGGCTGATCGCTGGCGCTCTTTTCGCGGGTGTCGATGAGTACCGGGGAGAAACCGGCGGCGGTGGCAATGCCTTGCGGCAGGCCATCCACAGTCTGTCGCTGTTGCGGGACGACAGGCCCTTCCGGCATTTTGTGATCACCCGCGCCCTGCTGCTGTGCTCTGCCCTTGCCGCCCCCTATTTCGTGGTGCTGGCGCAAACGCAGTCGGAGCCCGGCTGGATGCTGGGCATCTTCCTGCTCGCCAACAGTCTGGCCAGTTCGGTAAGTGCCAGTGTCTGGGGCTGGATGGCCGACAGTTCCAGCCGGCAGGTCATGATCCGCGGCGCGGCCATTGCCAGTGGCACCTGCCTGGCCGTTGGCACCACCGGGCTGATCGCGGGCACTGCCATTGGCAGCGTCTGGTTATATCCGGTGGCGTTCTTTGTGCTCAGTATCGCCCACGCCGGTGTCCGGCTTGGCCGGAAAACCTACCTGGTGGACATGGCCGGAGGCAACAAGCGAACCGACTATACCGCTGTGAGCAACACCGTGATCGGCGTGATATTGCTGATCACCGGTGGGCTGACCGCCCTGGTATCGCTGATTTCGGAGGTGGCGGTGATACTCACGCTGGGCCTGATGGGGCTGGCGGGAACCCTGAGCGCCCTGCGCCTACGGGAAGTGACCGGGGACTGAAACACACCAGGCAGTCCTCAGATGGCCTTGCCGTCATTCAGGGCCAGTGCCCCTTTCACGATGCGATAGATAACCCAGATCGAAATGCCCAGCAGGACAAACCAGCCAATGATCAGGGGTGTGGTCACAATACCGATAACGGTCCAGAGCAGGCCGATCCAGAAGGTACGGATCTGCCATTGAAAATGGCGTTCCACCCAGGTGTTGCGGACGTCCTCCATCTTCACGTAATTAATGATCACGCCCACCAGGCCGGTAATGCCGCCCAGGAAAAATGACAGCGCCTGCAGGATGTAGACGACTACGGCAAGATTGCGGGCAGAGTCCGGGCCCCGGGGTGCCGGGCCCGGCTCTTGAGGAAAGGTCTGAGGATCAGCCACGTTGAATCTCCTGTTCAGGCTATGCCGGGAGTTTACCACAGCCCCCCCAGCGTGCACCTGGCTGCGGCGATCAGTGTTTGTCCGGACGATACCCCAGACGGAATCCACCCCAGTGTTTGCCGTTGACATAAATCGGGACGGACAGATCATGCATGATTTCCCCGGTGTCCCGGCGATAGGTCTGCAGCAGCATGTCCTGGGTGTGACTGCCGCACCGGATGCCGGTCCGGTCATTGAACAAACGCTTGCTGCGGCTCTTCACCAGGTCCACCTGGGGGTCACCGGTGGGGGCGTGGGCGAAGTCGCGGTTATGGGTGGGAACATAGCCGTCCGGCGCAGCGGCAATGGCAAAGACCAGCGCCTCGTGAGCATTCTTGACCTGCTCCTGGATGGCGGGCAGATACTGGTCGGTAAAGGCATCGAACTTGCTGGCGTACTTCGGTGGCCTGGTCTTGCCGACCGGGGTACGCTGCTTGTCGAACAGCGCCTGCTCCGTGAGCTTGCCGTCGCGTATCGCGCCTTCGAACAGCCGGCCGATCTGCTCCGCGCCCGCCCGTGCCTGGTCGTAGAAGAGCCGGTGGTAGCTGGCATCACTGTTGAGGGCAAAAGCGGCATTGGCCTTTTCCGCCAATTCCATCAGGGTAGCGGCCTGCCCGGCCAGCGACGATACGCTCTCATCGCTCTCGGTAATCTGGTCACGAACGGTTTCAATGGCCGAGAATACCTGCGTCAGGCTTTGCTCGTTGCTCTGATCGATCTCGGCGATGCGGGCCACCTGCTGCTGGACCCGGTCAGACTGATCACGAATCTGCTCCAGCCGCTCACCGACACTTTCCACCGAGGCCAGCCCTTCCTCGACACTGCGAGCCAGATCCTCAATGCGCGATACAATCAGCGTGGTGTCGGCGCGGATTTCCTGCAGCGTGCTGGCGACCTCTGCGGTGGCCTGGGCGGTGCGGCCGGCAAGCTGACGGACTTCATCCGCCACCACGGCAAAGCCCCGGCCCTGGTCTCCCGCCCTCGCGGCTTCAATGGCGGCATTCAGTGCCAGCAGGTTGGTCTGTTCGGCAATGCCCTGGATCGTGGTGGTCACACCCTGGATCCGACTGGACTTCTCATTGAGCGCCTGGATAAGACGCAGATTCTCCCCGGACTGCTGGTGCACCACGCGGACACTTTCAATGGCACCAATCAGGGCTTCACGACCTTCAGCACTGGTGGCACTGGCCTGGTGGGCCATGGTGGCAGCGTCGGTAGCCTGTTGGGAGGATTCCCGCACGGTTTCGGTGATCTGGCCGGCGTACTCGGCCATCTGGGCCGTCTCCGACACCTGGCGATCCAGTCGCAGCTTGAGCTGGTCTGCGGCGAAGGACACCTGAGCGGCGGAGATCGCACTTTTGTCGGCGCTGCCGGACAGGCTTTCCACCAGCGCCCGCCCCGCCCTGGCGTCTGCCAGTAACTGCCCGCACCGGGCCCGGAGCGGGTGCTGCGGCGATAACGTCCCGTCGTTCAGTTCCCGAAGCCCCCGTTCAACCGGCTCAAGCACCCGCACAACCAGAAAACCGGCACCAACCACCAGCCCGACGGCCAGGCCGATCAGCAGCGCCGGCGCGTCCAGGCCTAACAAGGGCGCCACCAATGCACCCGCAACCGCCAACACACCGGCAATGGCCACCCCCCAAATAATGGTACCCCGACTGAGCAACCCCATATGAACCTCATCGTTATTGCTGCATCTGTTATCATTTTTATTAAAGGCTATCGCGGAGCCTAATGAATTGACCCGAGTTAATAACTCATACTTTAGTGGACTTTTCAGGGTATCGGCCGGCTGGGCGAATTCTGAACAAAAAAACCACGCTCCCTCACGGGAGCGTGGTTTTGCAGGCGGGTCCGGTTAACGCAATCAGATTGCGATATCACCGCCATCAGTGCGAGTGACAATGACGACCGAAGCCCTTGGGCGACCACTGCCATCATAGGGGAAGGCGCTGGTCTTTGTCGGTTCGGCCGGGGTTCCTGAATCTCCCGGATGCTGAACATTAAGGAACAGAGTTTTATTGTCTTCAGTCAGGAACACACCGGTAATCTCACAGTCCGGTACACCAACAAAGAACCGCTTGATCTGGGCCTGATTATCTGGTGTCACGACTGAGGCAGCACCTTGCGCTTTGGTCAGGTTGGCCGGTATTACCGCCAACATTTGATCATTAGTATCAGTTGCGACCTTGTTACCACCATTGTCAGTCTGAATCCAAAGCACACCCCGGTGATCGAAATACAGGCCGTCAGGACTCGCAAACTGGTTATCCAGTGTCAGCCCGGAAAGGTTAGAGTCCTGGTAATTCGGATCTCCCCCGGATGGACCACCAAAGACAAAGATATCCCAGGAGAAGGTGGTCGCTGCGGGGTCATCATTTCCTTCGCGCACCTTGATGATGTGGCCATACTCGTTATCCGGTCGTGGATTGGCAGCGTTGACCGCCTCTTCTCCCGCGTCGCCCCGGTCATTGTTATTGGTGAGGGTGTAATAGATTTCACCGGTTTTCGGATCTACCGCCGACCACTCAGGGCGATCCATTGTGGTGGCACCCACGGCGTCCGCTGCCAAACGGCTGTATACACACACTTCTGCTTGTGAGGTGAATCCAGCCTGTTGAAGCATCGGCCCGGTGACCGGATCATCGAAGTCGAGCGCCAGCCAGGTACCGGTACCATCTTCATTGAACCTGGCGACATACAACATGCCTTCGTCCAGCATTCGGTCACGTAATTCCGTAACGCGCGCCGGATCCCAGGCGTCAGCTGTCACGTACTTGTAGCAATACTCTCCACGAGCATCGTCGCCCATGTAGAAGGCAATCTGCTGGCCAGTCTGGATCAGCCCGGGAATGGCACCCTCATGGCTGAAACGGCCCATCGCGGTGCGTTTTACAGGCCTGGCTGAGGGGTTGTACGGATCAATTTCCACAACATACCCGAACTGATTGGCTTCATTGCGGTAATCATCGATCGCTGTTGCGCCGGTTGCCGCCGTATCCCAGCGGGCAAATTCGTCGTTTACCTCGCTGGCGGCACCGGCAACCTGGTTCCAGTGATAACCGAATCCGTTTGCCGAGATACCGTAACGTTGTTTGGTCTCGGGAATCGAGCCACTGGTATCCACCAGATACCCCTGGATATTCTCTTCACAGGTCAGGTAAGTTCCCCAGGGCGTCCAGCCAAAACCGCAGTTGTTCACGGTTCCGCGACCGGTCGTGCCGTCTGGACTGTATTTTGTCTGCAGTATGGCTGTGCCAGCTGCTGGCCCAGACAGACTTACGGGCGTTGCCGCCGTGATACGACGATTGAATCCACTGCTAACGATGTCCCAACGGGCGCCGGATTTCATCAACTCGATGACAGAAATGCCATGGGCATTAATTTCCTTGCGGACTTCATCCGCGACCGTACGAGCCCCGCTGCTGTCCCGGGTAACGCCATTGGGGTGCAGCAATGAATTAGTGGTCGCTTCGTGGTTAATGCACAATAGTGCCGCATCCGTCACCGGAGAAGGAAACGGAAGTACCCCATCACCGGGCATCTGGGTTGGGAAAAAGTACATACCATCATGCCCATCACCCACCTGCAGGGCCTGGTCTGCTCCTGTGTTACTTACATCAAATGCTGGCGCGCCTGCAAGCAGCGGGGCGCCCCACGGGGCAACAGTCTGGGCTTCGTAACCTTCCGGCACCACAATCTTGTCGTCGGTATTGTTCGGCACGGCTTTGAAGCTCAGGGAAAGATCCGAGCCACCACCACTACCTAATGACCTGCCAGTGCTATCATCATCGCTGCACCCGGCAATGCCGGCGCCTGCGAATACAGAGACCGCCGCAAAGCCGAGACTCCCACGAAGTGTGTCCCGTCGTGACATACGAGCTTTGAAGATTTCGCTGAAAGAGGATGTGTCGTTATTTCTGTTATCAACGCTTGTGAGGTCGGGAAGTTTTTCAGGTGTATACTTTTTCATCAGAAGCTCCGTAACGTTTCAGTGTCGTTCTTGGCGCTTCTACTATCGTCGAGACGGATGGCAGTTCGATGACTGATTTATTGCAGTTTTTTATCGTTTTTTTGACTACCTGAGCGAACAGGCCGGCTGCATTGCAGCCGGCCTGTTATCGGCACGTTTGTTTACTGTTGAGTGGCGTTCTCATAGCCATCTTCAACCGCATCCGCCGCATCGTTCGCGGCTTCGCCCATTTCTTCACCGGCTTCGGCGGCGGCATCCTTGGTTTCTTCCCAGGCGCTGTTGGCCTGGCCGGTGGCCTCTTCGGCGGCATTTTCCATGGAATCGCCTGCCTCATCCATCATTTCGCCGGCATTTTCCGCGGCCTCTTCCATGTTCGCGCCTTCGTTGTCTTCCGAACTGCAGGCCGCCAGGCCCAGCGCGGTTACGATGGCCAGTGCACTCAGTGTGAGCTTTTTCATAACATGTCCCTCTGTTGGTCATTTACAACGGGGAACAGGTTACGGCGCCCTACCTGCCAACACAATTACCTGCCGATTACCCTTTGGTTAGCCCGGGGAATTCGCCAGGAGCCGGCCGTCGACCGTCAGTATATGGTCGACCGGCAAAAGCGTCCCTCGCCCCAGGAGAATGAAATCCTGGCCGGCACGGCTGAACAAATCCCGGATTCGGTCGTGGACAATACAGATCTGACCGGCGCTGTCCCGGTACACGACCTCCGCCAGTCGGGCGCAGGACAGGTATTCCCGGAACATGGACCGGGCCGCCCCGTCACTGGAGGTGACAGGCCCCTGGCCCAGGCCACGCGGGGACGGGGAAGGCTGCGAAATGGTCATGGCGAATTCATCCCTGATGTTGGTCTTGTTACCGGAAAGTCTGGTTCAGATTTGACCAATCCGCCACTGCCACTGTGCAATAATCGACCTTTCATGGGGATGCACGGGCACGAGCGGCGGGTAGTGCCTGCCCCCAGTCAGAACCAGTCAGACTTCATATTCAGGCAGGTATCATCCTGATTCCGCAGCAATACCAGATCCTGCGCCACAGTCGGCAACTCCCAGTGGAAGAAGTACTGCGCTGCCTGCAGCTTGCCCTGGTAGAAATTGCGCTCGTGGTCGCTGTTGGCGGAGCCCAGGGCGTGGGCCGCCGCGTTGGCCTGGCGAAGCCACATCCAGGCAACGATGATGTGGCCGAACAGATGCAGGTAGCAGGAGGCGTTCGCCAGGGTCTTATCAACATCACCCTCCATCAGGGATTTGCCCAGGCTCTGGGTGACCTTTACAGCCTGCTGCAGGGTTTCACTCAGGGACAGCGCCCACTGCTGGCAGCGATCAGTGGTTGCCGCCTGCAGATCCACCTGCATCTCCTGCATCAGCAGTTGCAGGCCGTGGCTCTGGTCCTGCCAGATCTTGCGGCCGAGCAGATCCAGTGCCTGGATGCCGTTGGTGCCTTCGTGGATGGGGTTCAGCCGATTATCCCGCCAGCACTGCTCCACCGGGTACTCCCGGGTGTAACCGGCACCACCATAGACCTGAATGGCCAGATCGTTGGCCTTGGGGCCATATTCCGAGGGCCAGGCCTTGATCACCGGGGTGAGCAGATCCAGGAGCTTGCCGGCTTCTCCGCGTTTGTGTTCATCCGGATGGGTATGCTGGTCGTCCATCAGCCGGGCGCCGTAGAGGCACAGGGCCAGGCCGCCCTCGCTGTAGGCTTTCTGGGCCAGTAGCATGCGCCGCACGTCGGCGTGGTCAATGATCGGCACCTGCGGGGATTCCGGGTTCTTTTCGCTGGCCTTGCGGCCCTGCAACCGGTCTTTGGCGTATGCCAGGCTGTGCATGTAACCGCGATAGCCGATGACGGCGGCGCCGAAGCCAACGCCGACCCGTGCTTCGTTCATCATCTGGAACATGTACTTGAGACCCTGGTGGGGCTCGCCGACCAGATAGCCGTGGCAGGGGGCGTCGTCGCCAAAGCTGAGGGCCGTTGATGTAGTGCCACGGTAACCGAGCTTGTGAATCAGGCCGGCGAGGCTGACACCGTTGCGTTCTGTGGCGTTGCCTTCGCCGTCCACCAGGAACTTGGGCACGATGAACAGAGAGATGCCCTTTACACCCGCCGGCGCGCCTTTGATCTTGGCCAGCACCATGTGAACGATGTTTTCAGTGATCGATTGTTCACCACCGGAGATGTAGATCTTGGCGCCCTTGATCAGGTAATGGCCATCATCCGTGGGGGATGCCGAGGTTCGGATATCCGCCAGGGAGGAGCCGGCGTGGGGTTCGGTCAGCGCCATGGTGCCGCTGAAGCGGCCACTGAGCATAGGCGGCAGGAAGGTGGACTGCTGCTGTTCATCGCCGAACACGCGGATAAGGTTGGCGGCGGCGGTAGTCAGGAACGGGTATCCCGCAGTGCCTGGGTTAGCAGCGGTGAAGAAGCCGTTGCAGGCGGCCATGACGGATTCCGGCAGTTGCATGCCGCCGAGGTCGTAATCGTAGCGTCCGGCGATGAAGCCGGCTTCGGCGTAGGCGTCAAAGGCTTCTTTGACCTGAGGCAGCATGTCGACCTGACCGTTGACGAATTCAGGCTCTTCCTTGTCAGCGGCGCTGTTATGGGTCGCGAACTTTTCCCGGGCCATTTTATCGGCGGTTTCGATGACGGCATCAAAGGTGTCGCGGCTGTGTTCGCTGAAGCGCTCGCGGGTGGTGAGGTTTTCGGTATCGAGAACTTCGTAGAGCTGGAACGCCAGGTCGCGGCGGTCGATCAGGGTGTCGGTCATGCGGGTCTCCTGTTTGGTGCGGATAGCCTCTCACACCTTGTTTTTCCTGGGAACCGGCATTTTTGCCATAACCAGGGCTATTTCCGCCACGTCCGGCCCGCTGTTGAACTTGTCAGGCCTTCGTCGGCCAGGCCGGAGAGTAGAAGGATGGCCCGGGTTATGCATCAGTTTCTGGCGAAAGGCCAATTCACGGCCCTGAACGTAAAATAGTTCGACAAGGGTGTAAAAATGGAGAGGTTTACCATGAACGCACCAATCCGACAGAGTCAGGCGGATATCCTGAACAAACTGTACGACATGAAGCAACGGCAGCTTGCCCAGGCCAGCCAGCAGGGCAATTCACTTCGTTGCCAGGTGCTTGAGGCCGAGGCACAAGCCATTTTCAACGCGCTTCAGTCATTGCGTTAGCTGACCTCCGCTGTCGTCACCGAAGGGCGTAAGCGGACACTAACTGACTCTTTTTGTCACCTCTGACGCTGCCATTGATTTATCACAAGGTGACTTGACCTGCGGGACTGGTTACGTATCATCAATGTTCCAGTTTGACTGACGGAGCAACCATGACCGCAAGGTCCTTCGGCTGCAGGCAATCGATTCGCCCACCTGTTATCGCGGATATCGCGCGACATCGGGGGCGCCTTCCGTACTTTCCGGACCCACCCGTTTCCCCCTAAATGATCTTGCGAGCCTCCCCGCAAGCGCCCGGACGCACGTGACCGCGTGATGCAGGAGAGCGGCCTGACGGCTAAACTCTGGCGGAACCGCCTACATTCATCGAGAAGAAAAAACCAAAACGAGGTTGCGATGTCGCTACCGCTGGTTGTTTTACTGCCTTTTCTGGGCGCTATCGCCGCACCCCTGTTTGCCCAGGGCGGCCGAACGGCGATCGCCATTGCCGCATCGGTCCCGGCCCTGATTGCCCTGGCGGCGCTGTATCCACACTGGGAAACCCTGGCGAACGGCGGAACGGTTCTGCACAGTTACCCCTGGCTACCCACTCTGGGTATTTCTTTCAGTTTCCGGCTTGATGGCCTGTCGTTGCTGTTCGCGCTGCTGATCCTGGTTATCGGGTTGCTGATCATCCTGTACTCCCGCTATTACCTGAAAGCGCACGAGAATGTTGGCAAGTTCTATGCCCTGCTGCTCTGTTTCAAGGGCTCCATGCTCGGCATTGTCATGTCCAGCAACCTGTTGCTGATGATGATTTTCTGGGAACTGACCAGCCTGACGTCGTTCCTGCTGATCAGTTTCTGGAACCACAAACAGGATGCCCGCCGGGGGGCGCGGATGGCCCTGGCGGTGACCGGCGGCGGCGGCCTGGCGCTGCTGGCAGGCATCCTGATCATTGGCAATATCGTCGGCAGTTTCGAGCTCGACGATGTGCTGGCCGCCGGCGATCAGATCAAGGCCCATGCCATGTACCCGGTGGCGCTGACACTGGTGTTGCTGGGGGCGTTTACCAAGTCGGCCCAGTTTCCGTTCCACTTCTGGCTGCCACACGCCATGCAGGCGCCGACCCCGGTCTCTGCCTACCTGCATTCGGCCACCATGGTCAAGGCCGGCGTCTTCCTGATGGCTCGCCTGTATCCGGCCCTGGCGGGCACCGAGCAGTGGTTCTACATGGTGAGTTTTACCGGCATGGCCACGCTGCTGCTGGGCGCCTATGTGGCCATGTTCAAGCACGATCTCAAGGGCTTGCTGGCGTATTCAACGGTCAGTCACCTGGGCCTGATTACCCTGCTGTTTGGCATGGGAACCCAACTGGCGGCCGTTGCCGCCGTGTTTCATATAATTAACCATGCCACGTTCAAGGCGTCGCTGTTCATGGCCGCTGGCATCATCGACCATGAAACCGGCACCCGGGACATGCGACGAATCAACGGGCTGTGGCGCTACATGCCACACACCGCCACCCTGGCCATGGTGGCAGCCTCCTCCATGGCCGGTGTACCGCTGCTGAACGGCTTCCTCAGCAAGGAGATGTTTTTTGCCGAATCCCTGGCACTGAACCTGCCCGGGATGTGGGCATGGCTGCCGCCGATTGTCGCGACGCTGGCCGGCATTTTTTCCGTGGCCTATTCCGCCCGTTTTATCCACGATGTTTTCTTCAATGGCAAACCGGTTGATCTGCCCATCTACCCGCCCCATGAGCCGCCCAGGTACATGAAGTTTCCGGTGGAGATACTGGTGTTTACCTGTGTCATGGTGGGCATGTTCCCGGCCATTTCGGTGGGCCCGCTGCTTTACGCCGCCGCATCCGCAACCCTCGGTGGCAGTGTTCCGGATTACCAATTAACAATTATCCATGGCCTCAACCTGCCGCTGCTGATGAGTTTTGCCGCCTTCTTTGGAGGTTTACTGATGTACAGCCAGCGTCAGCGTTTCTTTGATTTTCACGCCCGCTTCCGTGAAATAGACGAAAAAGCGGTGTTCGAAGCCATTGTGGCCCGGTGCGTTGGCCTGGCCCACCGGTTTACCACAAGAATCGAAAACGGCGCCCTGCAACGCTACAGCCTGCTGCTGGTGGTTGCGGTAATCGCTGTGGCGGTGGCGCCCCTGGCCAGCCTGGGTGTGTTTGTCGGTAAAACCGGTTTGAGCCCGATAGACTGGCCGACGGCCTTTGCCGCCGGCGTGCTGATCGTGTCTGCCTTCGCCACCGCCCTCATGCATCGGGAACGGTTCTTTGCCCTGGTCCTGCTGAGCGTGGTCGGCCTGTTGGTGGCGTTGGGCTTTGCCCGGTTTTCCGCGCCCGATCTCGCCATGACCCAGTTGTCCGTGGAAGTAGTCACCATCGTGCTGCTGATGCTCGCGCTCTACTACATGCCCTCCTGGACACCCCTGGAAACCTCGATACCCAGACGTATTCGCGACATTGTCATCGCTTTGGTAGCCGGCGTAGGCATGACCCTGGTAACGCTGGCCATGCTCACCCGGCCGTTCAGTTCCATTTCGTGGTTTTTCCTGGAAAACAGCAAACCCGGCGGTGGCGGAACCAATGTGGTGAACGTGATCCTGGTGGACTTCCGGGGTTTCGATACCCTCGGCGAGATTACCGTTCTGGCCATTGCCGCCCTGGGCATCTACGCCATGCTCAAGAACACCATGCTGACACCGCCCGCCGGTGACGGCCAGGGCCACCCCTGGACCCGGGATGCCCACCCGATGATGCTGGCGCAGATCGCTCGGCCCATGCTGCCCCTGGCGCTGATGGTGTCGGCCTTCATCTTCCTGAGGGGGCACAACCTGCCTGGCGGCGGCTTCATTGCCGGCCTGATCACCTCGGTGGCACTGATTCTCCAGTACATCGCCAGTGGCATGATCTGGACCGAACACCGGATTTCCTTCCGGTACCATAATGTCATCGGGCTCGGCCTGCTGTTTGCCACCATTACCGGGGCCGGTAGCCTTGCTTTCGGGTACCCCTTCCTCACGTCCACCTTCGGCTACATTACCTGGCCGGTGGTGGGCAAATTCGAGGTCGCCTCCGCCATGATGTTTGACCTGGGCGTGTATCTGACGGTGATCGGTGCCACCTTGCTGGCCCTGGTCAGCATTGGCCGGCTGTCTCCCCACTCCGCCATCAAGAGCAAAAAGGAGGGCGCGTAATGGAGCTTGTATTCGCACTGGTGATCGGTGCCCTGACGGCGTCGGGTGTGTACCTGCTGTTACGGGCCAGAACTTTTCCAGTAGTCGTTGGCCTGACCCTTCTCTCCTATGGCGTTAACCTGTTCCTGTTTTCCACGGGGCGGCTGGTGACCGGCCAGCAGCCGATCATCGGCAGCGCCGCCAGCTATACCGACCCGCTGCCCCAGGCTCTGGTACTGACCGCCATCGTCATCGGGTTCGCCATGACCGCGTTTGTGGTGGTGCTGTCATTACGAAGCCTCGCCGATCACGACGACGACCATGTCGACGGTCGCCGTAACGAAGCTCCGGACACGCAAACGGATGACGGGGAGGCGCACCGCCGATGAACCACTGGCTTATTGCACCCATTGTAATTCCCCTGCTGGGCGGTATCGTTCAGGTTTTCATGGGCTATGCACCGATCAGTCTGCGCCGGACGCTGGCGCTCGCCACCACGGTTATGATCCTGGTGTCCGCGATTGTCCTCCTGGTCCTGGCCGACGATGGCAGTTACCGGATCTACGCCTTCGGCAACTGGCAACCACCCTTCGGCATCATTCTGGTACTCGACCGGCTGGCAGCCCTGATGCTGCTGGTCACTGCCGTACTCGCCCTGTTCTGTCACCTCTACGCCATCGGTGGCGCCGATGAGGGCAACCGCCAGTTTCACGGGCTGTTCCTGTTCCAACTGATGGGTCTGAACATCGCCTTCCTCACGGGCGACCTGTTCAACCTGTTCGTAGCCTTTGAGGTACTGCTGATCGCCTCCTACGGGCTGCTGATGCACGGTGGCGGCACCGCGCGAACCATCCCCGGCCTGCACTACGTGGTGCTGAACCTGGTCGGCTCGGCGATCTTCCTGATCAGCGTCGGCATCATCTACAGCGTTACCGGCACCCTGAACATGGCCGACCTGGCGATAAAGGTCCGGGACCTGTCGGGCGCCGACCTGGATCTTGTCCGCGCCGGCGGCATGATGCTGCTGGTGGTCTTCGGCCTGAAAGCCGCCATCCTGCCCCTGTGTTTCTGGTTACCAAAAGCCTACGCCAAGGCCACTGCGCCAGTGGCCGCTCTGTTTGCGGTTATGACCAAGGTCGGTATCTACGCCATCCTGCGGGTGTACCTGCTGATTTTCGGTGACAACGCCGGCCCCCTCGCCAATCTGGGCATGGACTGGCTGTTCCCGCTGGCCCTGATCACCCTGGCCATGGGCGTGATTGGCGCCCTGGGCGCGAACAACCTGAAAACCCTGATCGCCTGGCAGGTGATCATTTCGGTCGGTACGATGCTGGCTCCGGTGGCCCTCGGATCGCAGGCGGGGCTGTCGGCGGCCCTGTTCTACCTGCTGAGCACCACCTTCACGGTCGGCGGCCTGTTCCTGGTCTCCGAACTGGTGGCAAACCAGCGCGGAAGCGCCGGCGACGGGATTGTCACTGCTCCGAAAATGCACAATCGCACCTTCCTGAGCGTGCTGTTTCTGGTGGGTGCCGTGGCTGCCGCCGGGATACCGCCGCTGAGCGGCTTTTTCGGCAAGATACTGATTCTGCAATCGGTGCAGTCCGGATCGGAAATGGCCTGGCTCTGGTCGGTACTGCTGACCGGCAGCTTCCTGACCGTGATCGCCTACAGCCGGGCCGGCAGCATTGTCTTCTGGCGCACGGTGGATGGCCACCTCGAACGCCCTGAACCCCTGAACGGGCGGGTGTCGGCGGCGGCCGGCGCGCTGATCGCCCTGACGGTCGCCATTGTTGTACTGGCAGGCCCCGTCACCCGTTACACAGACGCCACGGCGGCGCAACTGCACAACACCGATGCGTATACCGCCATCCTGCAGATTCCCATGGTCGCGGAGGGTCACTGATGCTGGATCGACTGAGTTTTCCGCAACCCTGGCTGAGTGCCATCCTGTTCACCACCTGGCAATTCCTGAACAATGAATTGTCTGGTGCCAGCGTCGTCATGGGCCTGTTTCTGGCCTGGCTGATCCCCCAGATCACGGCGGGGTTCTGGCCGGAACGCCCCGTGTTCGCCAGACCCTGGCGGGTACCGGCCTATCTGGCCCGGCTGGTCAAGGATATTATCGTGGCAAGCTTCTCGGTCGCCCGGCTGATTCTCAGCCCGCGCCAGCCACGACCGGTGTTCGTCTGCTACCCTCTGCAACTGGAACATCCCCTGGCCATCACCATTCTGGCCAGCACCATTTCACTGACCCCTGGAACCGTCAGTGCCGATGTCAGTGAGGATCGAAAAACCCTGCTTGTTCACACCCTGGATGCCGGCAGCGAACAGGAAGTCATCGACGCCATCCACGAGCGTTATGAAAAGCCACTGATGGAGATGTTCCAATGATGACAGCTGCTCTCTACATCACCATTGCCATGGTCACACTGGCCGCCGTGCTGAATGTCTGGCGCCTGATCAAGGGGCCAGATGCGCCGGACCGGGTACTGGCGCTCGATACCCTTTACGTCAATGCCATCGCCCTGATCATCCTGCTCGGCATCACCCTGGGGACCCGCCTGTACCTGGAGTCAGCGCTGCTGATTGCAGTGATGGGCTTTGTCGGTACCGTGGCGATGGGAAAATACCTGAAGCGGGGCAGTGTCATTGAATAACCGACCCCCTTTATCCAGCCTTCCGGGAGGACACAGCACATGAGCCAGATCGCCGAATACCTGGTTTCCGCCCTGCTTCTGCTGGGTGGCGCATTCACACTCATTGGCGCGCTGGGCCTGGTTCGGCTGCCAGATTTTTACACCCGGCTGCACGGTCCCACCAAGGCCACCACTCTGGGTGTCGGCGCCATCATGCTCAGCTCGGTGATCTATTTCATCAGCCGCGGCGGAGAGCTCGGCATCTCGGAAATACTGATTACCGTGTTTCTGTTCATCACTGCCCCGGTCAGCGCCAACATTCTCGCCAAGGCCGCCATGCACATGGGTGTAAAACCCACAAGCGAGACCCGGGGCAAGCCCTGGGAACAGTGACCAGCCCGGGCAACCTGGCCGGGGCTGAACAGCCCTGAAATTTGTCATTGGACTTACGTAAATTTGCCGTATAGTAGGCCGCCAATACACTTTGAGGAGACAGCACGTATGCTGCACGTGAATGAATATTTTGACGGCAAGGCCAAGTCCATTGCCTTTCAGACCTCGACACTGCCGGCCACCGTGGGTGTGATCAGCCCGGGCGAGTATGAATTCGGTACCAGCAAGAAGGAAACCATGACCGTCATCAGCGGTGCCCTGACCGTGATGCTGCCGGGCATGGAGGAGTGGATGACCTACGGCGCGGGCGAAAGTTTTGACGTGGCCGGCCAGGCCAGCTTCAAGGCGAAAACCGATATCGACACAGCCTACCTCTGCACCTACGAATAACAGTGCACCTACGAATAACATCTGAAATCGCAGAGCGCTCCAGCCGCTCCACCTAAGCGGCGGATCGCCCGGCGATTTTTTCACTTTTCACGGTTTCGGTTTCATCCGATCTGTGTCAGATTTACCCCTGCTTCTCGCGATAACACCAATAATGAGTAAGAGGTAAGGCGTCATGACACAGACCCGAATTCTCCCCCCGGCAGACAATGCCCACCAGTACCCCCTGTTGATCAAGCAGTTGTTACTCTCTGGCCCGCGTTACAACCCGGACCAGGAGATCGTTTACAGCAATCACAGCAAATACACCTATACCGATCTGGTGGAACGCATTCACCGCCTGGCCAACGCCCTGACCGACGCCGGCGTCAAGCCGGGCGATACCGTGGCGGTAATGGACTGGGACACCCCGCGTTATCTGGAGTGCTTCTTTGCGGTGCCGATGATTGGCGCGGTACTGCACACCATTAACGTTCGCCTGTCACCGGATCAGATCGTCTACACCATGAATCATGCCGAGGATGACCTGGTCCTGGTACACGATGATTTCCTGCCGATCCTGGACGCGGTGAAATCCCAGATCAAAACCGTCAAGGCCTACATCCAGCTCACCGATGAGGCCCCGGCTCAATCCACGGGCCTGGAGACCGTGGGCGAGTATGAAGCGCTTCTGGCCAAATCCGCCTATCACTTCGATTTCCCGGACTTCGACGAAAACAGCGTTGCCACCACCTTTTACACCACCGGCACCACCGGCAACCCGAAAGGCGTGTTTTTTTCCCACCGCCAGCTGGTACTGCACACGCTGGCGATAACCGGCTCACTATCAGCCTATGATGAAATGCCCCTGCTGCGTTCGTCGTCGGTGTACATGCCGGTCACCCCCATGTTCCACGTGCATGCCTGGGGTGTGCCCTACGCAGCCACCATGCTGGGCATAAAACAGGTTTACCCCGGCCGCTATGAGCCCGAAATGCTGGTGGACCTGCTCAAGGCGCACAAGGTCACTTTCTCTCACTGCGTGCCCACCATCATGCAGATGATGATGGCCACCGAGTCCATCAAAACCGCCGACCTGAGCAACTGGCATGTGCTGATCGGTGGCAGCGCCCTGACCCGGGGCCTGTGTGACGCCGGAGCCCGGCTGGGCATCCGCATGTACACCGGTTACGGCATGTCGGAGACCTGCCCGCTATTGAGCACCTCTCACCTGACACCCGAGGATCTGGAGCTGCCACTGGCGGAGCAGACCAGCAAGCGGATCAAGACCGGTGTCGCGGTCCCCATGGTGCAACTGGAGGTGGTGGATCCCTCCGGGCAGCCGGTCGCCCACGATGGTGAAGCCAAGGGTGAAGTCGTTACCCGGGCGCCCTGGCTGACCCAGAGTTACTTCAAGGAACCGGAAAAAGGCGAGGAGCTCTGGCAGGGTGGCTGGCTGCACACCGGTGATGTCGCCTCCATGGAGCCCGACAACACCCTGGTCATCAAGGACCGGATCAAGGACGTGATCAAGACCGGCGGCGAATGGCTCTCTTCCCTGGATCTGGAGAACCTGATCAGCCAGCACCCGGCGGTGGCGGCCGCGGCGGTGGTCGGCGTACCGGATGAAAAGTGGGGTGAGCGCCCCCATGCGTTGGTTACCCTCAGGCCCGGCGAGCAGGCGGGTATTGAGGACATTCAGAACCACCTGAAGCAGTTCGTGGACAGTGGCGAAATCAACAAGTGGGCGATCCCCGAACAAATTGATTTCGTAGAGGATATCCCGAAAACCAGCGTAGGCAAGATCAACAAGAAGCTGATCCGGGATCAGTTGAAGTAGCAAGGGGCGGAGCAGGCCCCGGGATCAGATGAACGCGTTCATCTGATCCTTTTTTATACACCGGAAAACGTAAAGTCCACCTCCGGTTTACGCCCGTCAATGATATCCGCCAGCGCCGCCGCCGAGCCGCAGGAGTGCGTCCAGCCCAGCGTACCGTGACCGGTATTCAGGTACAGGTTGGCAAAATGGCTTTTACCAATATAAGGCACATTGGACGGCGTCGCCGGGCGCAGTCCGGTCCAGAACTCGGCCTGGTCCCAGTGGCCGGCTTCCGGCATGATCTCAGCCGCACGGCGCACAATGGCCCGGCAGCGGGTAAAGTTCAGTTGACGGCTATAACCACTCAGCTCCGCCGTGCCGGCCACCCGCAGGCGGTCACCCAGGCGGGAAAACACCAGTTTGTACTCGTCATCGGTCAGACTGACCTTGAACGCCGCAGCCTCGTTTTTAACCGGTACAGTAATCGAATAACCTTTGGCGGGATAGATGTTCAGGGACAGCCCGATCCTGCGGGCCAGGATGGCACTGTAGCTGCCCAGGCTCAGCACGTAAGCGTCGGCCCGCAGGGTTTCGTGGTGGCCATCGGTGACGGTCTGGACCCCGAGAATACGCTCACTGGCCTGCTCAAACGCCAGGATCTCGGTGCCATAACGAAACTCGACACCGGCCTCGGCGCAACGTTGCGCCAGATTCCGGGTAAACTTGCGGGCATCGCCGGACTCATCCTCCGAGGTGTAGGTTGCCCCCGCGATCCGATGCCGGACCGGCTTGAGTGCCGGCTCCAGCTCGATGGCCCGGTCAGCGTCAATCACCTGCCGGTCGCACCCCAGGTCCTGCATGATCCGGGTGGGCCCCATGGCCGCCCGGAACTCGGACGGGCTGGTATAGAAGTGCAGAATGCCCTTCTCCAACTGGTCATACTCAACGCCGGCCTCCTTGCGGAGAGCCCGCAACTGGCTGCGGCTGTAGGTGCCCAGATTGACGATCTGACGAATATTGTGAGCCGCACGGCCAGACGTGCACTGGGCCAGGAACGCCATCGCCCAGCGCCACTGGGCCGGATCCAGCCGGGGCCGAAACAACAGAGGCGCTTCCGGTTGGGTCAACCATTTCAGGATTTTCAACGGTGCCGATGGATTGGCCCAGGGTTGCGCATGGGACACTGAAATCTGGCCGCCGTTCGCATAACTGGTTTCCGATCCGGCCTGGTTCTGTCGGTCAACGACCGTCACCCGGTGCCCCTGTTTCTGCAGGAACCAGGCGGTGGTCACGCCAACCACAC
Organism: uncultured Marinobacter sp.; assembly: GCF_946886895.1. The sequence goes on from NZ_CAMPJO010000003.1 coordinate 241,482, forward strand.
CCGCGCCCAGAACCAGTACATGCATGCTTACCTCCGGTTAAATTCAGTCAGCCGCCGGCCCGTTTTACCGTCCAGCCTTCTGCCTGCAATAGTGGCACCAGTATCTCGCGCTGATCCCCCTGAATCTCAACAACGCCGTCCTTGACCGTGCCGCCGGTACCGCACTTTGCCTTCAGCACCTTGGCCAGGGCCTTGAGCGCGGGCTCGTCCAGCGGGATGCCGGTCACCAGGGTCACACCTTTACCTTTGCGGCCCTTGGTTTCCCGGCTCACACGTACCACACCGTCACCCGCCAGCCGGGTCGCCTGTCTGCAGGTGCAGGCCGATACCGGGTTGCGGCAGTCCGGACACATCCTGCCCTCCTCGGTGGAAAAGACCAGGCCACCGTCCGAGCGTTTCTTCATACCTTCTCCATTGCTCAGGACCCCGGCTCCGGGGGTATCAGTCAAGCCCGGGAGGGTACTTGGAAAACATCTCGTCGACCACCTCGTCGATCAGTTCACGACGGGTTTCCGGAGACTGGCCTTCGCGCAGATAGCGACGACTGGCGGCCCGCCAGACGACCTGATCGGTCTCGGTATCCACCAGTTCAACGACCAGCTTGCCCTCTTCAATTTCCCGCACGGGTGGCGGCGCCGAGAGCCCCCACCCAAAGTTACCGCTGCCAAAGCCGAAACCCAGACCAACGCCAACCTGTTCCAGGCGCTCTTCCTCCACGATCTGCCAGTTCACCAGCAGGTCGGCTTCCGCTTCCGGCACCTCACGCAGCCCTTCCTGTTGTAGCTCTCGGGTCACGGCGCTCTGAACCCGGCTGCCATCAAGGGATACATATGAGGAAGCGCTGGCGTTCGGGGCAAACGCCCAGGATGAATAGTTACCAAACACGACCGACGAATTGTAATCGGTCACGACGTTACTCGCACAGCCCGCCAGGGTCAGAGCGAACAGACCTGTCATCAGAATACGCATCAGGGATGCCTCCTCCGTTGTGGATGTTTGCCACCAGTATACGCACACGACACGCGCTTCGATGCCGCTTCGATCCCTTATCTTTCAAAACGGTAATCCAGTTTCCGTAACGCGTGGACGTTACCGACGTTCTCCGGCTGCCCTCAGTCCCGGGCAAACACCGGCAGCCGGATGCTCACTTTCAGCCCCCTGGCGTTACCCCGGGCAGCGACTATCTCGCCATCGTGGGCAGCCACAATGTCCTTCGCAATCGCCAGCCCGAGCCCCCAGCCTTTGCCGCCCCGGGATTTATCCGCCCGGAAAAAGGGCTCAAACAGGTGCGCCAGCACGTTGTCCGGAACACCGGGGCCCTCATCATCCATGTCCAGCACTATCGAGCCCGCCGAGGCGGCCAGGTGCAGGTGGATGGCCCGGCCCGGTGGCGTGTGGTCCAGCGCATTCTGAAGCACGTTGTCGAATGCCCGCTTCAACAGCCCGGCATCACCCAGCACCAACGCTTTCATGCTTTCCGGTGTCGCCACCAGCTTGCATTCCACCCCCTGGTGTTCAGCATAATCCGAAGCCTCCAACAACACCTGATTGACCAGATTGACCGGCTTCAGGGGCTCCCGTTCAATATCACCTCCCTGCTCGGTTACACGGTAAAGCGTGAGGATCTGACCGGTCATCGCTTCAAGCCGCTCATTCTGCCTCAAGATGCTGTTCATCAGGTCCTTATCCGCGCCGTCCTCGCTGGCCAGCTCAATGGCAATGCGTTGGCGCGTCAGCGGTGTCCGGAGGTCATGGGAGATGTCACGCAGCAGGTGCTTCTGCCGCTCCAGCAAACTGTATAGCTGCTCTGTCATGGCATTGAAGGCGGTGGCGAGTTGCCCGACTTCGTCCCGGCGGCGGACAATCCGGTCGCTGACACGCAAACGGGCGTTGCCTGCGGCAATGGCCCGGGCGGTGCTCTCCATATGTTTCATGGGCCGGGACACCAGACGGGCAATCCACCCGCAGGCCAGGGTAATCAGCACGAAGGCCAGCCCCAGTTCAATGGCCCGGAAGAACTTGGGGTCCACCCAGCCTTCGGCATGCATCTGGGGCCAGGCAATCAGTTGGTAGCCCTCACCCACCTCCAGCACGGCCGGCTTTTGCGGGTACCAGCTGGAATTCATCCGGTCTCTGATGGGTGCGGGCAACTGGCCGTCGTTATCATCCTTGTCAACCAGAATCAGATGCAGTGCCAGGCGCTCACCCTCGGACTTGAGGAACCGCCAGGCATCCCCCCGGCCTTTGCTCTCACGGACCTCAATCGCTTCCTGTGCCAGATCCCTGAGCCCCACCTGGCGTTCGATGGCCTGGCGCTCCCGGTCCAGCAAGGTCCGGGTTGCCAGGTTGCTGACGACGACGGTGATGGCCATGGCCAGCCAGATGGACAGAAAAATTCGCCAGAACAACGGGAACATCAGCCGCGTTTTCACACTGGCACCCGATAGCTGTAACCAAGCCCCCGCACCGTCTCGATGCGGGGCGGGTCGTCATTACCCAGTTTTTTTCGCAGATTGCTGATGTGCATATCCAGAGTCCGGTCGTAGGCTTCAAGGCGACGACCCAGCGCCCACTGCATCAGGTCGGTTTTACGCACCACGCTGCCGGCATGCGCCAGCAGGACCTGGAGCACCTCGTATTCGGTCGCAGTGAGTTCCAGCGGCGCGTCATCCTGATAGATCCGACGGTGCCCGGGCTCAACCCGCAGATCACCGCATTGGCGAGTGGCATGGACGTCGGTCTTCTGATCCCAGGCAATCCGGCGCAGCAGGGCCTGTAACCGGGCCACCAGTTCCCGGGGATTGCAGGGTTTGGGAATGTAATCGTCGGCGCCCACCTCAAAACCGACGATGCGGTCGGTCTCGTCCCCCCGGGCGGTGAGCAGCACCACCGGCAGGTGGGTTTGTGCCCTCAGCTCCCGAAGCACCTCCAGCCCGCTGACGTCCGGGAGCATGATATCAAGCACCACAATATCGCTGTTCTGGCCCAACGCCAGTGCCAGCCCGTCCCGGCCATTGGCGGCTTCGCGCACGGTAAATCCCTGATTGGTCAGGTAACGGGCCAGCAATGCCCGCAACTCGTCATCGTCCTCGACCAGCAAGACACGGTTCTGCATACACGCCTCCATCACGACTTGGCGCAGTCTAACATGCCGGCCGCGCCAGCAAGGCACATTCACCCGAGAGAAACGTGATCACCAGGCGGGTTCTGGCGTATGGTACGGTAAGATAATCAGGAGCCTTTCCCAGCCATGCCCGTACCCGATATGCCACCGCTGACCCTGGACACCAGCCATTCCATAAACGACATACCCCGGGCCGACTGGGAGCGCCTGGCTGGCCGGGATAATCCGTTTCTGCGATATGAGTTTTTCCAGGCACTCGAAGCCTCCGGGTGCACCTGTCCGGAAACCGGCTGGCAGCCCTGCCACCTGGTATTCCGGCTCCATGGCGAAATCGCGGGTGTGGCACCGGCCTATCTCAAGTCTCACTCCATGGGGGAGTATGTGTTCGACTGGGCCTGGGCCGAGGCTTACCAGAGGCATGGGCTGGACTACTATCCAAAACTGTTGATCGCCATCCCTTTCACTCCGTCACAGGGGCCACGCCTTATGCTGGACCCTGGCCTGAGCGGGCATGTTCGGCCTGAACAGCTCCACGACATGCTGGATACGCTGATCCACCGCCTGGGAGCCCACTCCTGGCACCTTCTGTTTCCGGACCGGGACAGCCAGCAACGGCTCGATACCGGCTCCGGCCTGCATCGCATCGGCTGTCAGTTTCACTGGCATAACCGGGGCTACCGGAATTTCGAGGATTTCCTGGCCGAGCTGACGTCACGGAAGCGCAAGTCTATTCGCAAGGAACGACGCCAGGTGTCGGAGCAGGGCATCAGTTTCCGGCGGTTTCAGGGGCCGGCTATTCCTGACGAGGTGCTGGCTGCTTTCCATGTCTTCTATCAGGCGACCTACCTGAAGCGGGGCCAGCGCCCCTATCTGAACAAGCCGTTCTTCAGGCTGGTTCGGGACTGGCTGCCGGAGCACCTGCATATCGTCATGGCGGTTCGCGATGACACGATGATCGCGGGCGCGCTGTTCCTGACCGGGGGCGACACACTTTACGGTCGTTACTGGGGCTGCCTGGACGAGTACAACCACCTGCACTTTGAAACCTGCTATTACCAGGGCATTGACCTGGCCATCGAACTGGGCCTGCAACATTTCGACGCCGGCGCCCAGGGGGAGCACAAGCTGGTGCGCGGTTTCGAGCCCGTCATCACCCATTCCTGGCACCAGGTAGCCCATCCGGGCTTTCGTGACGCCATCCGGGCGTTCACCGAAGACGAATCAGCCCAGGTCCAGGCCTATTTCCGGGAAGCCAGGACTCTGTTGCCCTACCGTGAAAAACCGGCGGATTAGGTTCTATACTGAAGAGGCTATCCCGTAACCCGTTGTCCTGATAGTGCACCGATAAACCATTCACGGATACTGACGGGATGAATGCCATGGCGTCGGAAGCCCTGTTTGACCTGATCCCGACCAACACCTTGCCGGTTATGCTGTCACTGCTCGCCTGCGTTCTGGCCCTGGTCGCCATCCTGAGCCTGCTTCGCCTGAAGCGTGATCACCAGCAACGCTACGAGAGCCTGCGCCAGCGGGCGGATACCCTGTGGCGGGAGCTGGATGACCTTCGGGTTGACCAGACAACCCCCTTCACCAGCCCGGCCCTCCGAGACGGAAAAGCGGCCACTGAAACCTCCAGATACCTGACCGAGAAAGAGGCCTATGACCGGATCTGGCCACAGGTCTGGCAGCTTCACGATCGCCTGGGGCTGTTCCTGCGTGCCGTGGAATCCGGGGAACCTGTTGGCGATTTACGCCTGGAAACCCGGAATACCGCCATTGAGGCCCGCAACCTGCTGAACCGGAACCGGCCTTACTGTTGCCAGCAGGTGGATGAGCTGGCCACCCGGCTGATAGACACTGAAATCCGGACCCACCTGGCCGCGTGCCAATACGTGGATTTGGTCAAAGAGGCCTCCACCACACCCTCCACCCATGATCGCAGGGCGCTCCAGGAAAAGTGCCAGCACCTCCACGAGGGCGAAGCCCGGGAGTTGCTACAGCAACTGACCGAGGCGGTTCGTAGCCGGATGATTACCTGAGGCTTCCCTCCTGTCAGCTGTCAGCGATGCGAAACCCGATTTTAAGAACCACCTGGTAGTGGCCAACCTTGCCATTGTCGATATGGCCCCGGGTTTCAATCACCTCGAACCACTCCATGTTCCGGATACTCCGACCACATTCCTGCAGCGCGTTCTCGATGGCGTCTTCGATGCTCTTTTTTGACGAACCGACGATTTCAACTTTCTTGTAAACATGATGATCAGACATAACGCGTCTCCTTTGAAAACCTGTTATACCTTGAGCCTAGAAGACAACCGGCAGGCCATCAAACGGGAAGCCAATGAACACGGGCACTCGTAATCCGGGCGTTAGCAGCGAGCGTATCTGTTACTTATGAGAAAACCGTTCCTGAACTACCTCACCTGGTTTCTGGGGGGCATCCTGTTGCTGCTCAGCGGCCCCCTGTTCCTGGCCACCAGCGGCAGTCTGCAAGGCGCGGAAAGCTGGCACACGGCAACCCGGGAGAGTGCCGGGATTGCGCCCCGGCCGGAGCAGACCGAGGAAGCCATCGTCCAGGTATACGGTGCCCGGGCCTGGAGCTGGCGTGGCTATTTTGCGGTACACACCTGGATTGCCACCAAGGAAACGGGCGCGGATTCGTATTACGTGCATGAAGTGACCGGTTGGCGCCATTACGTGGTCAGTTCCAGGCCCGGCGAGCCGGACCGGCACTGGTACGGTGCAGAGCCGGAGCTCTATGCAGACATTCGGGGTCAGCGGGCGGCCGAGCTGATTCCGGCCATCCAGGAGGCGGTGGAGGCATACCCATACCCGACCGAATACGAGGCCTGGCCCGGGCCCAACAGCAACACCTTTGTGGCCTGGGTCATACGCCAGGTACCCGGCTTCGAGGTGGCACTGCCGAGCCACGCCATCGGTAAGGATTATCTGGGGGATCAAGTGCTGGCTGAGGTTCCGGGCGGTACGGGCTACCAGCTTTCCCTCGGTGGTTATTTTGGTATTCTGGCCGGAATACGCGAAGGGCTGGAACTGAACATTCTGGGTTTGACGCTCGGGGTGAATCCGCTGGGGCTGGGTATCAAGCTGCCGGGGCTTGGTGAGCTGGCGTTACGTAATACCAATCCGATGCCTGGAGGCGCCCCTCAGGACAACCCCAGATAACGCACCATGGCAGCGGCAAAAATTCCGGCGGCAATGGCCGGCAGGGGTTTGCGCAATGCCAGCATGATAACGGCGGTTACCCCCAGCGCAGCCACCGCACCGGCATCGCCACTGAAAGCCATGGGTACAATGATGGCAATCAGTACCGAACTGGCCATGGTATTGATAAAACTCTCAATCCGGGGGTTGATCCTGACGAACGACATGATGAACACGCCGCCGAAGCGGGTCAGAAGGGTGACCAGGGTCATGATGGCAACCAGCGCCAGAACACCGGCGGTTGTGGTCTCAATCGTCATGGGGCTGGCTCCTCGCCGCCGCAGGTGTCTTTTTCTCCAGCCAGAAAAAGCCGACAAGGCCACCGGCCAGCGCGCCTGCCACCACATGGGTGTTGGCGGGCAGCCAGGCCCACGCCACCAGGGATGCCAGGGCCGCAACGGTCCAGGCCACCAGTATCCGGGGTGATTTCTTCCCGCCCAGGGCCATGGCCAGCAGGAAACAGCCGAGCACCATATCCAGCCCCAGGGACTTTGGATTCTGCAGCAGGCCGCCAAAATAAACGCCCAGCCAGGTGCCGATTATCCAGGCGATCCAGAGCACCAGCCCGCCGCCCAGGATGACTTCGAGATTCCGTTTGCCACTCTGATATTCCTGCGCAGACACCGCCCAGTTGGCATCGGTGAGCAGCAGCAACAGGCCGTAGCGCTTACCGGGAGAGACGTCTCTCAGCATCGGATACAGCGAGGCGCCCATGAGCAGATGGCGGGAGTTGATGGCAAAGACCACCACAATCAGCGGCACAATCGACACCTCGCCGCCCCACATGTCGATAGCGGCAAATTGCGAGGCCCCGGCAAAGACCGTGGCACTCATCAGTATCGCTTCCAGGGGCTGCAGGCCTCCCTGGGTTGCCGCCAAACCAAAGGCAGCACCAAACGCCACCACAAATAACGAGATGGGCAACAGCCGAAAGAATTCCAGCCGCACTTTGTGCGGCTGGATTTTATACGTGTAGGAAGCGACAGACATTGATGGAAACTAGGCCAGAATCTGTCGCCTGCGTATAGGTAGATGCCGAAGGGTTGCCCAAAACGGGCCCTCAATGCGGCTTAGTGGACAACGTGAATCTTCCCGTCGGCGGCGGCCAGAGGGTTGTTGAAACTGCTGCCTTCGGCCTGCAACTCGGCTTCCGGATGGTTCAGTGCCATCAGTTCCTTCATTTGCTCCGTGTGAGCCTTGGGCACGTCCACCATCACCAGATAACGACCGGCTTCGATATCGCTGTGAAACCTCCGGATGCGGTAGTTTTCGGTACCGATGCCACCGAAACCGCCCAGCCAGCCACCGGCCAGAACCGCAAAAGCAGCCATGGCCATGTAGGCGGAGACGGGCCAGTCCAGGCCGCCCCAAAGCGCGAGAGGGGTGACAAAAAACACCGCAACCAGAGCGCCGATCATCACTCCCCGCTCAACAAACCGGGGCAGATCGGTCCGGTCCAGAACACTGGCGGAGTGCAGCCGGTGGGTGTAAAGGCCCGCTTCATCCTTGCTGACAATGTGAAAGCGCCAGTTCGAGAGACCCCGTTCGTGCAGGTCGTCGGAAATGCCCTGAACGCTGTCAATCGAATCGACCAGGTAAAATAGCCGTTTCATCGTCGTCTCCTTCACCGGTTATGGTGAACAGAACACACACCTTGATTATAAGACAACCAGGCCATCCTGTTCTGGCGTGCTAAAACCGTTTCATAATAACCAGATCCCTGATAGCGCAAGATTTTCTAAGAAAAACAGTCGCCTCAACAGAACCTTATCGCCCCGGCACCATCAAAACTGTCAAAGTTTGGCGGACAGTAGTTGACGTTTACGTCAAAAGAACTTAGCTTGTTTTCGTCCAGCCCCAAAAGGGCCGTTCCCCACGGGAACACCGGACACTTGAAATCAGAACGCCGGCCACAAGCCGGGCGACAAGAACAAGACACCCGCTCACGCCGAGATCCGGCCAGGTGGGAGAGGATTTCACTATGTTCGATAGCACCCCCTCCATGAACGTATTCAGCCACCCTGAGTTCGACAATCACGAACACCTGTCCTTTTTCTGCGACCCCGAAACCGGACTGAAAGCCATCGTTGCCATCCACAACACCTCCCGAGGCCCGGCCCTGGGCGGTTGCCGGATGTTTCCCTATGCCACCGACGAGCAAGCCCTGCGCGATGTGCTGCGGCTGTCCCGGGGCATGACCTACAAGTCCGCCCTGGCCAATCTGGACCTGGGTGGCGGCAAATCGGTGATCATCGGTGACCCCCGGAAAGATAAAACGGACGCTCTGATGGAAGCCATGGGGCGTCATCTGGAAAGCCTCGGCGGCCGTTACATTGCGGCGGAGGACTCTGGCACCAGCGTGCCTGACCTCAAGGTAATGGGCCGGCACACCCGGCATGTGGCGGGCATCGCCACCCGCACCGGATTTGACGGCAACCCCAGCAATGGTGACCCGTCACCCGCGACAGCCTACGGCACCTTTATCGGCCTGAAAGCCGCCGTAAAACAGAAGCTGGGGCGGGATAACCTGAACGGGCTGAAAGTCGCCATTCAGGGCATTGGCAATGTCGGTTTCCGGCTGGCCAAACACCTCCGGGACGCCGGTGCCGAACTCTGGGTGTACGACATCCACGAAGACAACCTGCGGCGGGCGGTGGATCAACTGGGCGCCAAACCGGCGGCCGCCGAGAATATCCTGTACCTGCCCGTGGATGTGGTCGCCCCCTGCGCCATGGGTGCGGTGCTGAACGACACCAGCATCCCGCAATTGCAGGCCCCCATCGTCGCCGGGGCCGCCAACAATCTGCTGGAACACCCGGAGCACGACGCCATGCTGCGGGACCGGGGCATCCTCTATGCGCCGGACTTCGCCATCAACGCCGGGGGCATCATCGATGTGTTCTACGAGCGTACCGGCGCCACGCCGGAGAAAGTGCGCGCCCATGTCGACACCATTGGCGACACCCTGACCGAGATCTTCACCCGTTCTGAGCGCAGTGGCCGCCCGACCGGCGCCATCGCCAACGAACTGGCGGAAGAGCGATTCCGCAAGCACGCACCGGCCACCGGCCCGGGGCCTCAGCGGTTCGCTCACGTCGGATAACCCGGGCCACCGGTTATCCCCCCTGGGGCCGAGCCCCGGCACGGCCCTGTTTTTCCCTGACAACAACAAGTATCACAGGAGTTCTTCATGTCTGTAACACCCTCTGGCTCTGCCGCCTCTTCCGACGCCATGGAAGGGGCAAGCGCCAAGCGTGGCCTCTGGTCATCGCGCCTTACCTTCATTCTTGCCGCCACCGGGTCCGCCGTTGGCCTGGGCAATATCTGGAAATTCCCCTACATCACCGGCGAAAACGGCGGCGGCGCCTTTGTCCTGATGTACCTGATCTGTATTGCCGTGATCGGCATTCCGATCATGATGGCGGAAGTCATGATTGGCCGACGGGGCGGCCGCAGCCCGGTGAAGAGCCTGCGGCTGATTGCCGAACACGACGGGCTGAAGCCGGTCTGGCAGATGATTGGCGTCGTTGGCGTGCTGACCGGGTTCCTGATTCTCTCGTTCTATTCCGTGATCGGCGGCTGGGCCGTATCCTACGTTGGCACCGCCGCCAGCGGCCAGCTTGCGGGCCAGTCGGCAGAGGCCATTGGCGCGATCTTCTCCGGACTGCTCAGCGATCCGATGACTCTGCTCCTGTGGCACAGCGTGTTCATGGCGCTGGTGATGGTGGTGGTTGCCCGTGGCGTCCGTTCCGGGCTCGAGCGGGCGGTCAGCATCCTGATGCCGGCACTGTTTGTGCTGCTCCTGATCGTGGTCGGCTACGCCATGACCAGCGGTGGTTTTGGTCGTGCGGCGGCCTTCCTGTTCCAGCCGGATTTCTCGAAACTGACCACCGCCGGTGTCCTCGTTGCCCTTGGCCACGCTTTCTTTACCCTGAGCCTGGGCATGGCCGTGATGATGGCTTACGGCTCCTATCTGCCGAAGAACATCTCCATCGCCAAAACCTCCATTACCGTGTCCATTATTGACACCGGTGTGGCACTGCTCGCGGGCATGGCCATTTTCCCGATCGTGTTCGCCAACGGCCTGGAGCCCGCCGCCGGCCCCGGCCTGATCTTCCAGACCTTGCCGCTGGCCTTTGGCCAGATGCCCATGGGTTCACTGTTCGGCACCCTGTTTTTTGTACTGCTGATTTTTGCCGCCTGGACCTCCGGGATTTCTCTGCTGGAGCCCATCGTGGAATGGCTGGAAGAGCAGAAAGGCATGAACCGTATGGTGAGCACCCTGGGCGCGGGCCTGGTCTGCTGGGCGCTGGGCATTGCCTCGATCCTGTCCCTGAACCTGTGGGCCGACTTCGCCCCGCTGAGCTTCGTTCCCATGCTGGAAGGCAAGACCATCTTCGACCTGCTGGACTTCTTCACCGCCAACATCCTGCTGCCGCTGGGCGGTCTTCTGGTGGCTGTGTTCGCTGGCTGGGCAATGTCCCGGAAGGTGCTGGAAAGTGAACTGGCCCTGTCCGCGCCGATGTTCCGGTTGTGGTACGTAACCCTGCGCTTCATCACGCCGGTCGCCGTCACCGCGGTGTTTGTTTACAACCTGGTCTGAACCCGGGGAGTCAGAGCTGAGTCAGGGAGGCCTTCAGGGCCTCCCCGATTCGGGCATTCAGCTTCAGATCCACCAGACTGTCGGCCCGGGTGCGACCGAGGTTCAGCGTCGCAATCGGCTTGCCCCACTCCTTGGCGTAACGGCAGAAGCGAAACCCGGAATACACCATCAGCGACGAACCAATCACCAGCAGGCCCTCACTGGCCTTGAGCACATCCAGGGCGGAATAAACGCGCTCTTTGGGCACATAATCCCCGAAAAACACCACATCCGGCTTCAGTATGCCCTCGCAGGCCGGGCAGTCCGCCAGCCGGAATTCCGAGAAATCCACCTCCAGATCGGCATCGCCATCCGGCGCCGTATCCGCCGTATACGTCCGGAATCCGGGGTTCAGATCCGCACACCGGTCGTGCACCTCATCCCGTGGGCAGCGGTAGCCACAGCTCATGCACACCACTTCATCCGCCCGGCCATGGAGGTCCGTTACCGCCCGGGTGCCGGCTTTCTGGTGCAACCGGTCCACGTTCTGGGTCACGACCAGGCTGCTGTGGTTGAGCAGTTCCAGATCCGAAATGTAATGGTGGGAAGGGTTGGGCGTGGCATTACGCATCACCGGCCAGCCAATCAGACTGCGACCCCAATAACGCCGGCGGGTATGGACGTCTTCCATGAAGGCCCGGTGCTGAACCGGCTGCTTGCGTTTCCAGGCGCCATCGCCATCCCGGTAATCCGGAATGCCGGAATCGGTACTGACCCCGGCGCCGGTGAGAATCAGCAACCGCGGGTGACGCTGGATAAACTCCGCCAGCAAGGCGCCCGCCTCGTCCGGCTCATGCAGCACCGGCGGCTGCTCCGGCTCGGGCAGGCGCTGGCTGGAACTGAAAGGTCGGCTTCGGTGGGTCATCACAGGCATACAGGCTCCGGTTTCTCAGCCCGGCTTGCGGGCCACATACACGGTGTTGAACGATTCCCTGTTCTGGAATGGATTGAAGAAGGATACGACATGGCAGGCGACATCGATGAATACGTCGCGCAATACGGCCATGAACTCGTCATCCTCAGCTTCGTTCGACCACATGGCAAATACGCCCCGGGGTTTCAGTTGCCGGGCCATCAGCTGGAGGTTGTTGGCGGTGTAGAAGCTGGCACTGGCGTCGTGCAGCAGGGCCCGGGGCGAGTGGTCGATATCGAGGAGGATGGCATCGAATGGTTTTCCGGGGTTGTCCGGATCAAAGCCGCCGGTTTCGGGATCGGCGATGGCGAGGTCAAAGAAGCTGCCGTGGACGTAACGATTCCGTGGATCGACGTTGAGGTCTTTGCCGAGAGGCACGAGCTCCTGCTGGTGCCAGCCGATCACGGGCTGGAGGTATTCCACGACGAGCAGTTCGGCCACGCGCTGGTGTTTGAGAGCCGCTACGGCGGTGTAACCGAGGCCGAGGCCGCCGACAACCACACTGAGGTTTTCGCCTTCTGTTTCGCCCAGCCCGATATCCGAGAGCGCGACTTCGGCGTCCACAAACATGCTGGACATGAGGAATTCCTCGCCCAGTTTCACCTCGAAGATGTCCCGGTCGCCAATGGCCGGAATACGCCGCCGGCGCAGCGTGATCTCGCCGATCACAGAAGGTTGGCTGTCGATTTGCTCAAAAAGCAGTCCCATCTGTTCAGACCTTCCTGATTGGTTCACCAAGACACAAGTTCAGAATGCTCCGCATCTTCTCCGAGCCCAGATCGTTCATAAGCTCAATATTTCTCTGCGGAATTCCGTCCACATCCGGGTAACCGTCAATCGCCGCTTCCAGACTGGCTTCCCGCAACAGATGCAGCATGGGAAACGGTGAACGGTTGGTGTAATTCTCAGCAGCATCCGGCTCAGTGCCTGCAAACTGATAGTCCGGATGGAAACTGGCGATCTGGTATACGCCTTCCATGTCCAGGTACGTCAACAACCCATCGGCGGCATCGAGAAATTCATTGTAGGGCGCGAAGCCCTGTAATACACCCGGGTGGATCAAGAGTGTGGTTTCAATCTCCGGCTCATCTTCCAACCGCTGAAGCTCCGAGTGCAGGGCCTGTAACAGCTCGTCTTCCGTTTCGGCTTCCGACACCACAAACCGCACCCGGTTCCGGACCAACTCCCGTTTGGCGAACGGACACAAGTTATATCCGACGACCACGTCTTCGACCCACTTTCGGGTCGCGTTAGTAACTTCGCTCTCACCCATGCGCTTGCAGCTTCCGTGATTCATTCAAAGGCCACTCACAGGTCTGAGCGGACGGGTGGGTAGGCCTCTCCAAAAATTTGCGGAGCCATGGATGGCGGAGCAGAAGCGCCACATGGACGTGCCGAAGGAGCGGTTTTTGGAGAGGCCTACCCACCCGTCCGCAACCACCCAGAGTCCGAAGACCAAAAAATCAAACGTACCCCTGACTCCGAAGATAATCATCATAAGACCCGCTGAAGTCAGTAATGCCCTCGGGCTTCAACTCAATAATCCGCGTCGCCAAAGAAGAAACAAACTCCCGGTCATGGCTGACAAAAATCAGCGTCCCCGGATAATTCTCCAGCGCCAGGTTCAACGCCTCGATGGACTCCATATCCAGGTGGTTCGTAGGCTCATCCATCAGCATCACATTGGGCTTCTGCAGAATCAGCTTGCCGAACAGCATCCGGCCCTGCTCGCCACCCGAAATCACCCGCACCGACTTGCCGATATCGTCGCCCGAAAACAGCATACGCCCAAGGGTTCCGCGCACCAGCTGCTCGCCGCCCTTGGTCCACTGGGCCATCCAGTCGGAGAGTGTGTCGTCGGAGGCGAAGTCCGCAGTATGATCCTGGGCGAAGTAGCCCACTTCCGCGCTGTCGGTCCACTTCACGTCACCGGAATCCGGCGCCAATTTGCCGGCCAGACACTGCAGCAGCGTGGTCTTGCCGATGCCGTTGGGTCCAATGATGGCGACCCGTTCACCGGCTTCGATCTGCAGGTTCAGTTTCGACAATACGCATTCTTCACCGAAGCCCTTATAGAGATCTTTCAGAGTCACCGCCTGGCGGTGCAGCTTCTTGCCCTGCTCGAAACGGATAAACGGACTCACCCGGCTGGAAGGCTTGACCTCCTCCAACTGGATCTTGTCGATCTGGCGGGCCCGGGAGGTGGCCTGTTTGGCTTTGGACGCGTTCGCCGAGAAGCGGCTGACGAACTGCTGGAGTTCGGCAATCTGGGCCTTCTTCTTGGCGTTGTCCGAGAGCATGCGCTCACGGGCCTGGGTGGCGGCGGTCATGTACTCGTCATAGTTGCCGGGGAACAGGCGCAGTTCGCCATAATCCAGATCCGCCATGTGGGTGCACACGCTGTTCAGGAAGTGGCGGTCGTGGGAGATGATGATCATGGTGCTGTTGCGGGCCACCAGGATGCTTTCCAGCCAGCGGATAGTGTTGATGTCCAGGTGGTTGGTGGGCTCGTCCAGCAACAGCACATCCGGATCGGAGAACAGCGCCTGGGCTAGCAGCACCCGAAGTTTCCAGCCCGGCGCCAGGGCGCTCATGGGGCCGTTGTGCTGTTCCAGCGGTATGTCGAGGCCCAGCAATAGCTCGCCGGCGCGGGCATCGGCGGTGTAGCCGTCCATTTCCGCAAACTGGACTTCCAGGTCCGCCACGGCCATGCCTTCTTCCTCGCTCATTTCCGGCAGGGAATAGATGCGGTCGCGCTCTTTCTTGACGTTCCAGAGCTCCTCATGGCCCATGATCACGGTATCGATGACCGAGCAGTCCTCGTAGGCAAACTGGTCCTGGCGCAGTTTACCCAGCCGGACATTGGGCTCCAGCATGACCTGGCCCGCCGAGGGCTCGAGGTCGCCACCCAGGATTTTCATCAGGGTGGATTTGCCGCAGCCGTTGGCCCCGATCAGGCCGTAGCGGTTGCCGTTGCCGAATTTGGCGGATACGTTTTCAAACAGGGGCCTGGCCCCGAATTGCATGGTGATGTTGGCGGTGGAGATCAAGAAACAAACCTGTCGATGTGGGGCCGGTGGGCGCCGGCGATAAGAAAGCCGGCATTGTACAGGTTTGCAGGCAGGACTGTGAGGCCGCAAAAACACGGATAAAAAGCGCTTGCCTCGCACCGGTGTAGCGGGCAGCATTCGCTCCTGAACAACGACATCAACTCATCGAACAAGGGTATTGACCATGGCACAGGCAAGCGCACGGCACATTCTGGTAGACAGCGAAGCACAATGTGAAGAACTGAAGAAGGCCATCGAAGGCGGCCAGGACTTCGCGGAAGTGGCGAAGCAGCACTCCTCCTGCCCTTCTGGCCGCAACGGCGGCGACCTGGGCTCTTTCGGCCCGGGCCAGATGGTGCCGGAGTTCGACAAGGCAGTGTTCAACAGCGAGCTGAACACCGTGATTGGCCCCATTAAAACCCAGTTTGGCTACCACCTGCTGGAGGTGACCAGCCGCAGCTGATCACCCTTCACGTTCAGTATCACGAGCCGAGCGTCCAGGGATTGGACGTGATCGGCTCGGCTCCCTTCTTCGTGACCAGAATCGTCTCACTGCAACCAATGCCCCACTGCCCCGGCACCCGAAGGCAGATCGGCAGGTGAAACACCATGCCCGGCCGGAACTCCGTGGTACCGCCACGGGCGATGAATCCGGAACCTTCAACCCAGGATGGCGGAAACTGGGCACCAACGGTATAACCAAACACCCCCGAGAAGAACACCTGGTCCGCCAGTGGTTTCAGGGCCTGTTCAGCAGCCTGGGCAGCGGCATCAAACGTGACCCCCGGGCGAATAGTCGCCAGCAGGGCATCCACAACCCGGCGACAGCCGTCGAACACACGCCGCATGTGTTCCGTCGGCGTACCCGCGATCACCGTTTGCATCATGGGGGCCGTGTAGCGCTGCCAGGACGACCCGAATTCCAGAAACACCGGATCGCCCTGCTGGATCACCTGCCGTTGGTGGTTGGTGTGGATCACACTGCTGCGCCGGCCGACGGTGACAATCGGCTGCATACTCATGAACTCACTGCCGGCGGCCAGCAGCGCGTGGGCACCGATGGCGGCAACGTCGTTGTCGGTGATGCCGGGTTTGACAGCGGCCACGGCCGCTTCCAGGCCAGTGGCTGTGGCCCGGGCGCTCTGCCGCAACAGCTCAATCTCGGCGTCGGATTTCACAATCCGCACCTGTTTGACCAGGCTGCCGCTATCCACGAAGCGAACGCCGGACATCCGGGCTTTCAGGCCATCCACCACCCCCTGGCGTAGTGAACCATGCCAGGCATCAACACCCACGGTGTCCGCCGAATCGTTCAGCGCCTCCACCAGCGGCTCCAGAACCTCACCGATGCCTTCCCAGCGATAGCCGGTAATTCGGTCAACCCGGGTTGTCACCATCGCCGGTCCCATTTCAATGGAGGGGACCTGCAAAAACAGGGCACCGGGCGTCACCACCAGAGCAACGTGTACCGACACTTCAAACGTGCTGTACCCGGTCAGGTAGAAAATATCCGACGGGTCCGTCAACAGCAGGGCATCGAGATCCTGCGCGAACATCCTGCGCCGTACCTCGCCGAGCCGCTGCTCAAACTCTTCCGCCGGGAAGGGGCACTCGCTGCCCCGGAGGTCGTGGGTAAACGCTTGTTGATACTCGATAAAGTCCATGGGTCACGCTTCCGAACAAGGGCTTTGACTACAGCGTGGACCCGAAATCGGGTTTGTTCAACTTCCGGGGATAAACACTCAGCCGCCCTGATTCAGTATCTTTGCCATCTGCTGCCCGATGTTCTCCACCGGCGCCGTCACCGCCTGCTGGATGCTGTTGGTCACCACCCGTGAGAAGGCGGAGCCGGCATCGCTTTCCAGGAAATCCAGATACAGATCCATCTCCTGAACGCTGATGTTCTCGTAGGTCACCAGGTAGCTGTCATAGACCTGTTGCCCCACTACACCCTGAAGCATGCCGCGCTGGCCCTCAACCCGGGCCTTGAGCTGATCGTAGTTTACAGAGTCCTTGCTGAAGGCGGCCATGGCCGAGGCCAGGCCAAGCTGAACGGCAATGGTGGTGTCCACCGCACTCTCGGTGGCACGGGAGGCCCGGTCAAAGCGGCTGAACATCTCCGCCCGGGGTGTGCCTTTGTACTTGTCATTCAGCGCCGGTGCCCGGGCCTGGATATCCTTCCACGCCGAGGGGTCGGACGCCGCAATTTCAGCGCGGGCAATCTTCTGCGCCACCGGGGTCTGATACCAGTTTTCCACCGCAGCCAGCTGTTCGCCGCTCAGGCCGGCCTGCAAATCCGCCACCAGTTGCTGTTCAATATCACTGGCCTGATAGCTGTTGCTGACCACGTAGCCAATGGTGTCTGCAACCAGGGGCGGCACCCGGCCACTCCGCGCCAGGCCATCGCGAATACCCTGGCTGATCATGGCTGGGTACCGGGCCACAATATCGTCGATGGGTGATGCCTCAAGCGCCTGCTGAGCCGTTGGTGCCGCCTGCGCCTGGGCAGCCAGCATCATGACACCGAGCAAAGAGACAACTGCCAGCCGATAAACAGGTGTTGTTTTCATACGGCCCGGTAAACGAGGTTTAACTAGGGTACGGAACATCATATGGCTATCATCCACGGGAAACTGATGCCCTGTTTATGCCATGCGCGTATCCCTGGCGGCAAGCAATCCGGGGGGTTTGGAGATGACAGTTTGGTAGGAAAGGTAAAGCGTTCGACCGTGAAGTGGTACGGGCTTCCGGTGCTTGGCGTGGTGCTGGGAACCTGGGCGACGCTGCGGTTCAGCTTGCTGGCGCCGGACCCACCGGTGAATCCCGACAACGTGTGCGATATCTTCCGGGAGCATACGGTGTGGTACGACTACGCCCGTGCCTCGGAACAACGCTGGGGCACCCCCATCGCCACCCAGATGGCGTTTGTCTATTACGAATCGTCGTTCCGGAGCCACGCCCGCCCGGCCCGAACCCGGCTGTGGGGGTTTATTCCCTGGACCCGGCCCACCACCGCCTTTGGCTATGCCCAGGCACTGAACCCTGCCTGGCAGGAATACCTGGCGGCCAACGGCGGCAGTTGGCTAACGGTGCGCTCCGACATGGAATACGCCCTGGATTTCGTCGGCTGGTACAACCACCTGACACAGGAGCAGCTCGGCATTGCCGCCACCGACCCGCGAGCCCTGTACCTGGCCTACCATGAGGGGCGAGCCGGCTATCGCCGCCGAACCTTCGAGCAAAAGCCCGCGGTGACGGCCCTGGCCTCGCGGGTGCGCAACCGGGCCTTCCGCTACGACAATCAGTTACAGAGCTGCGAGCAGGAGTTCCAGTGTTGGCGTTGGTACCAGTTCTGGCCCTTTTGCCGGCAGTAGCCCCGAAACACCCCTCAGGGCCGGGTGCTGAGCTCGATCGACGCCTGCAATGCCTGCAAGCGTTCCACCAAAAACTCCATCACAATCCGCACCCGGGCCATCTGCAGTGTGTCCTGATTGGCGTGTAGCCAGAGATCCACACTTTCGCCCTCCAGCGGATCTGACAGGCGCCGAAGCTCTCTGGTGGCCTCCCCCAGAAAACAGGGCAGCACGGCAAGGCCGGCACCGCTGGTGGCCAGCGCATGCATGGCCTGCAAGCTGTTGCAGCGAATCACCGAGGGTACGTTCTTGAGGTGCTTGCGATACCAGCGGCCGGTGGCAAGGTGACTGAAGGTTTCATCCGGGAGAATCCACAGGCAGCCTTCCGGGTGGTTCTCGATATCCATGTTCCGGTGCCGGCGGCAATACCGGGCCGATCCATAAACGGCTGATTCCATGGCTGCTATCCGCTCGCCTTCAAGCGTGGCCTGGGGCTTGTTTTCCGGCCGCAGGGTCAGGTCCGCTTCCCGGTGGCTCAGGTTGGCTGCGTCATTGTCCGTAAGCACTTCCAGCTCGATGTCCGGATACGCTTTGACCAGATCGGCAAGAATGGGCGCCAGCAACTGGTTCATCAGCGCGTCTTCGGTGGCAATCCGGACCTTGCCCACCGGGGCGGAATCCTGGCCCACCAGCTTGCGCTCCAGATTTTCCATCTCGACGCTCAGCTTCTGCGCCTCGCGAAAAGCGGTTTCACCCACCGGCGTCAGCTGCAAACCATCGCGGTTGCGTTCGAAGAACCGGACGCCCAGTGACTCTTCCATCTGGTCCAGCCGGCGCAGGACTGTGGTCTGGTGCACACCCAGCAATTCTCCGGCCTTGGCGAGCGTTCCGCCTATTGCCAGTGCGTGTATATATCGAAGATAATCCCAATCCATAGCTACTGCATATTTGCAACGTGGATACGGAGTTTAACGTATTTAAGCTGCAAAAAAGAACCCTTACACTGTGCCGTAGAATAAAGTTAGATCGCTAATCAATTCAATTCATTTGCTAAAAGGAGGAAGGCGCTATGACCCAGAGCCATATCGCAACCGTACACCCGCTGCCGTCCAGTATCCTCCACAACAGTGTTGAGGTCAGGCGCCAGCATACCCGTGCTGCAGCAAAGCAGGCGGTGCAGTTTATCAGTCGGAAAATGCGTTCGTTTAACCGGAAAACGGCAACCGTTGCTCCGGACTTTACCCAGATGCAAGGCGGTCACTGAACAGGATCAGGGTGCGCGCAGCTTGCGCCAGCCTGGTACCCCGGTGACGGAAGAACGCCGGCGGATCCCGAACAGGGCCGCCGGCGTTTTTTGTGGCCGGATCAGAATTCCCAGATCACCGACCGTTTCTGGTTGAACCACCCGTCCATTTTGCTGTTGTAGAAGGCCTCAATCACATTCCGTTTGATCTTCATGGTGGGCGTGAGCATGCCGTTTTCCATGGTCCAGGACTCCCCGACCACCACCACAAACGCCACTTTTTCATGGGCTTCACACCCCGCGTTCACAGCCTCCAGCTCCCGGGCCAGTTCCTGCTCCAGTGCCGCCCGATCCGCGCCGTTGCCTAACCCCTGGCGTGCCTCCTCCGACAACAACACCATCAGACAGGGCTGGGGCTGATTGGCGCCCGCCACACACACCACTTCCGCTGTCGGGTGGTTAAAGCGATTCTCGATGGGCACCGGCACCACATACTTGCCCTTGGAGGTCTTGAACAGATCCTTCACCCGGCCGGTAATTCTCAACGTACCGTCGCTGTCGATTTCGCCCATATCACCGGTTTTCAGGAAGCCGTCGTCGGTCAGATCCTCCTTGGTTTTCTCCTCATTCTTGTAGTACCCCAGCATCTGGCCCGGGCTTTTCACCTGCACTTCCCCACCCTCACCGATCCGGTGCTCGACACCCGGATTGGCCATGCCCACGGAACCCACCCGGGCCTGGCCAGGGCGATTGGCGTGGGAGTAACCAAAATTTTCCGACATGCCATAGACTTCCAGCAATTCCAGCCCCAGATTCCGGTACCAGCCGATGATCTCCGCCGACAACGGCGCGGCGCCGGTCAACGCTGCCCGGCAATGGTCCAACCCCAACTGTTTGAGCACCTTCTTTTTGACCAGCCGGTTGATAACCGGAAGATTGAACAGCAGCTTCTGCTTTTTCGGCGGCAGCTTGGCATTCACCCCCAGATAAAACTTCATCCACAGCCGGGGAACCGAGAAAAACAGAGTCGGCCGAGCCCGCTGCAGATCCTCCTGGAAGGTGTCCAGGGCGTTGGCGAAATACAGATGGAAACCGTAGTAAAGCGACTGGGTCTGCACTGCGGCGCGCTCCGCCACGTGGGCCAGGGGCAGATAAGACAGCATCCGCTCATCAGACGAGACCGGGAACAGCTGCTGCAAACCATCCGCCACCGAAATCATGGTTCTGAAACTGTGCATGACCCCCTTCGGGCGGCCGGTACTGCCAGACGTATACACAATGGTGGCAAGATCATCCGGGGCTGGCATGCCCGGTTGCTCCGGCGCCTGGCCGGCGATCAGGTCCCGCCAGGCCGGTGTGTCATCCCGGGGCGACATCGGCAGCGAAATGATGGGCAGGGCGTCCGGAATATGGCTCTTGATGTCGTTCCAGCCATCGGCCTTGCCATCCAGCTTGCCAAGGAACAACAGCTTTGCCTCGCTGTGCTCCAGAACGTAGGCCGCCGTTTCCCCGTTCAGCGTGGGATACAGCGGCACAGACACATGGCCGGCGGCCCAGATGGCCAGGTCGGCCAGAATCCAGTGGGCACTGTTTTTACCCAGTATGCCGATGTTACTGCGCGCCGGAAGATCCAGACTGCGCAGATGAGCAGCCATGCGCGACACCTGGTCCGCGGCCTGGCGCCAGGTAATGTCCTCCACGTCGCCGTTGGCGTAGGGCTGGGTCAGGTAGACGTTGTCTGGCGTCTCCTGCGCCCAGTGGTACAGGCAATGCAGGGATGTCTGTTTTCGGGAATCAACCGCCATGAAGAGCTCCTTTGTTGTTGTTCTGGAAGGCGTGAATAACCGCCGGTTTGCCAAGTTTAGTCTGAGCTGGCGAAAACCGGTAAGTCCTGGCGGCACACCCGCGATCATCAAATCAGCTTCTTTATTGTTTATCCACGGCTCTTTCGTTGTCCGTGAAGGCTGGAGAGGGCCGGTAACCGGAAAAATGGTCGTTGCGACCATGAACTGGGCGGGGTTTGTAAAAGTTGTAATTTACCGTTTTAAATCAAGAGACTGGCACTTTTCAAGCAAATAGGGATAGTAGTCTTTATGATCATTTTTGTTTGGGCACCCAGAAAGGAAAGTGACGGGAAGTTGTTGACCTTGTGGGATTTTCTGCCTAGTTTTGGGGGACTGTTGGATTGAGATATGAGTCGTTGGGAAAGTGGTCGTGGGGACTTATATACAAATGTTAGGCAATCGTCACAATGAAATGGATGGCTATTCTTTTACTGGTTACTCCTGTCATTGCACTAGCAGAGACTGAGCTACAGTTTCACCTGTGTTCGTCTTATGTGCAGGATTCATCCGTAGGGGAACAGACGAAACGCGGCTGGCCGGTTTTCATCAGGTTGACGGAACTTGGTGCCACGAGCATTGAGAAGTTTACGGAAACAAACGGCGGTAAAATGAGCCACATTATTGTCGGCGGTCGCGAGTTCTTGAGGGCGACAATATGGGCGTCAACACATGGTGGAAACTTCCAGGGAACATTCAGTTCCCAGGAAGTTGCTACGGCATGGCAGCGAACTCTGGCGGACAAATTGCCGGCTGTACCGTGCGGTGCGGGAGACTGAGAAATGCCTAACCATGCCAGTCACGGCGACGTCTACTACATTGCGGCTTCGCCTCCATTTCGTAGCCGCGCATGCTGGCGGCGTTAACTGTCACTATGAATCGAGCAGAGTTTTTACAAAAGCTAAACGACCTTGAATTTTCCGAAAGGTACTACAAGCTATGCACAGACTTCCCGATTAAGCCATCTGGTAGTGCAACCACCAAAGGAAAAAAGGAGGAAGTGCTACCGTTGTTCGAAGCCTGTGGGCAGCCAGTCAAATACAACGGGAAGTTTCGTATGTATGAGCTGATTTTACCCAAGGCTGGGGAAATTGAGTTTGTGGCAAGCCTGTTTTTTCAGAGGCATGGCCTTGAGTTTACATTCGGATTCAAGGCTCCAGATGATGAGTACGGTACAAACCTGGCTGTCATTTCAAGTGAACTGAAAAAGAGGTTCGACCCTGGCTTCAGCATTAAGCCCCCTTACCCAAGGCCAGATCACAACGGCGACATTGAATTGCTCGGCGAAATTATCGAGCAGTTCTCTAGCTTGGTAAGGAGTACGGTGGGTGAATTCGAGCGAAACAGTTAACAAGGCCAAGCACAGCGACAGCTTTTCCGTTGCGGCTTCGCCTCCACTACAAAGCTGCGCGTGTTGGCGGCGTTAGAGCAAAAAAGGGAACACTGGTAATGGACTCCGTAGAGACGGAATTTCGCAACGTCGAGGAGAAGCTTGACCTATTGTTAGCGTCAGAGAAGCGGGCACTCTGCAGTGCAGGTTTCGTTGTTGAAGACAATTCGTCTCGTACCTACCATTACAAAAATAGCCATCTGATCTGGATACATTCCTTTCGGAAGGAGTGGCTTGTAGACATCGAACGAGCATGCGTTTCAGTCACCCTTTCCTACAGCGAGCCCATCGAGGCAGACAGCGGCTTACCATATGTCGATCTCAGTGCGCGGGCAGAGATGTTTCAACAGGGTAGAGAATCTCGAATCGATGAACGAACTAAGTCAAAGGTGTCGCTTGTTGATCTTGAAAGACTGGGAATTTTAAACGTTGTTACGACCGCATTCGCGCAATCTGCAAGATGTTTGCGGTAGATGCTCTAACAATACCAGTCACGGCGACGCCTACTACATTGCGGCTGCGCCTCCATTTCGCAGCCGCGCGTGCTGAGCGGCGTTAGTGCTATGAATACATTGCAGTTACATGAAGAAGAATTCGAGGCTGGCACGGTCACGGAATCCGGCTATGCAGCTATAGATGATGCCGAGGGCTACGGAGCCGCATCCTCGATCGGTGCGGGCAGCGTCAGCATCAGTAAAATATGGCAGGCATTCCGTCAAGGTAGATCGCTTTCGTTGTACTGCAAGGACAAATCAATGTTTCAGCCAAATACAGAAGACGAGTTGGCTGAGTGGTGCGAGAACCACTTTCCAGCGTGTTACGGAGAGTACCTTCGGCGCGAAAAGCACTAACAAGGTGGTCAACGGGACGCCAACTACGCTGCGCTCCGTAGGCGCCCATTACCACTGGCGTTAGCGTCTTTCTAAACATTGGAGATTTTTAGCATGGATCGTCTTGAAGCACTGGAAAAGAACTTGAACATCACGTTGGGTAGAGTAAACGGTCTCCACTCGCTTCTGTACACCATCGCCAGGGAGCTTCCCCCAGAAGTTGCCGCCAAATGCGCCGAATCTGCAGAGGCTGCCAAAGAGAAAATTATTGCCGATAGTGTGGCAGCGCCGGTGCCTGATGACATGATCAACGAAATGAACAGAGTTGTAGCTGAGGGTATCTTTGTCCTGAAGGCTGCGGCCAAGCAACAAGGTTAGACATCACGGGAGCGTCGCTAACAAGTCGCTGTAGTTCGCGGCCGATGGCCGCCGGACGCCCTTTTCATTGCGGCTTCGCCTCCATTACAAGGGCGCCGCTAAGCTCAGCGTTATGTGTTTGTAAGGATGCAAGGTGATTTGCCCTCACTGTAATTCGAAAGCAAAGTTGTCTGAGACTTTGAGAGTCTCGCGCTGGAAAAACTACACCTGTCACAGTTGCGGGAAAGATTCGACATTCACCCTATTGAACGGTCTCTCTGTCTACGCGTTAATGGTGCTCGTCGCGACCGTCATAATGTGGATAGCACAAAAGATGGGGTTTGATTACAGCGTGCTACTGTTCTTTGTGCTCTTGTCACTCGCACTTTATCCATCGAAAGCTTTGCTTGGAAAATTGGTGCCAGTCGATAAGACCGATGGATGACCTGACATCTGTTTGGCCGAGACTGGCAGGAAAACACATAACAAGTTGTTGTAGTTTGTTCCGGCCTGCGGCCTCCACCGGACGCCCCTGTCGGGGCGCCGCTAAACAAAAGCGTTATGTGGCTAAAGCATCGATCTGAGTTTGGATAATATGGAAGATGTAAAAATCACAAAGGAAGAGGCTTTTCTGGCAATGTATGCTTTCCTCGAAAAGCATTACGCCTTAACAAGCTCCGACGATGTAGGTGCGCTCCTCGGGAGCTTATCACTGTTGCCAGACGGGAATAGTGCAGACCCAGCAGTGCGAGAAGATTGGGAAGAGTCCATCGAGAAGGTTTTGGCGGACAAGGTAGATGTGAGTTCCCAGATCAGAAGCACATAACCATGCCAGGCACAGCGACGCCTTTTTCGTTGCGGCTTCGCCTCCACTACAAAGGCGCGCATGCTGGCAGGCGTTAGCCTAATCATCTAACTAAGGAGAATTGAATGAACCACGATGAACTAGCGACAATTGCGAAGGCGAAGCATCGGATTGATGCTCTGCACTCGACGAACGATAAGTTTATTGAAAACGCTCGAACTCACGCTGAACCGAGAGACGTACCAACCAAGCTGGAGTTCGAAGGCGACGCTATGGTAGTCCGTATTTTCGGTTTTGAAGCACGTTCGAAGCCACGTGTTGTGAGGGAAGAAGATGACTTTTACATGGAATACTGTTTCCTAGTAGCCTTCAATGATGAGGAGCATGAGTTAACCCGCTTTTACGTTGGAGCCGGCGGCTTGGTATATGAGGACCTGGAATCGGGGGACACAATGTGTGACTACAACAACGAATATATAGCCAGTCACGTTTGTAGCCGAGTCGCGATAGGCCTCCTCAAGTCTCCAGTGTTTTCTGTTGCCGAAAAGCGCTAACAAGAAAATTATGTACGCGCGTTGCACGCGCCGGACGCCCTCCTGCGTCGGGCGCCGCATATTTTGGCGTTAGCACCAAAAGGAAATCGAGCATGTCCGTCGGTATCAAGGTAGGAAGCATTACTGACGAAATCGGCACTTCTGAGTTCTTTCATGCCTTTTTCAGTACGGTAAGCGCCAATTTAGAAAGCGAAGGGTGGGCTACACGCTTTCCTATACTGCTCGGTAAACTGTACCAAGGGGACCTGGAACCGGGATTAGCCAATCAGGCAGTCTCTGAATTGACTCAAATTCGAAAAGAGTTATCAGAGTTCGAGCCAGATAGGGTCGTCTGGGATATTGAAAACCTAGCCAAGCAACCTCCATGGGGTAATGAAATATCTTCCGAAATTACCTCATTGGCCAATTACTTCGTTACGTCCACTGGGCGTGACTTAATATCAACCTTAATTGAGGCCCTTGAGGATGCTGCCAAGGGAGGCAAGCCAGCGACCATAGTTCAGTGCTAACCAGTGGGTGAAGCTGACCGGTACTACGCTGCGCTCCGCACCGGCAGCTTACCCAGGGCGTTACATGGTGAGGCCAGTCTTATGATTTCGGTGAAACTGAGGGATCTTCATCGCCAAGATAAAGAGGCTGTCATTGGCATGCTTCAAGACCCTCAGGCAATGCGGTTTCTTGGGCCTCGTCGCGCCCTGGCTGAAGATGAGGCCGATGCGTGGTTCAAGAATGCGCTCGCTAATCCGGCCCGCCTCGCTGTTGCCGAAGCTGATAGTGATGAGTTCATCGGCTTCTGCGGCATTAAACAGATAGATGGTGTTCCAGACTTCGGCTATTTCATCAGATCGGAGTTTTGGGGTAACGGCATAGCTACCAAGGCATGCGAGTTGGCAGTTGAAAGGCTATCCTACGAGATCGATTTATCGACCGTTCAGGTTTTCATCGCGGATGACAATTTGGCTAGTCAGAGAGTAGCTCAAAAATTGGGATGGCAGGCCAAACACAATGGCACCAAGGATGGAGAGTATGGCCGATACTACCGAATCACCATGTAACCAGGCGGTCAACCGGACGCCAAAAGCGTGCCGCTTTTGGTTCCCTCCGCTGGCGCTCCGGCGCCGGTTACCTCAGCGTTAACTGTCACAGAAAAGGAGTTCACATGAGCTATCAGGCGGTAAATTTCAAAAACAAGCTCGGCCTCTTTGATGAGCAATGGTCACCGAAGGTCATCGCTGAGATGAACGACTACCAGTTCAAGGTCGTTAAAATCCAGGGTGAGTTTGTGTGGCATGACCACAAAGACACTGATGAGACCTTCATCGTGCTTGAGGGGAGTCTCAGAATCGATTTCAGGGATGGGCATGTGGATCTGTCGGAAGGCGAAATGTACGTGGTTCCAAAGGGCGTAGAGCACAAGCCTTATGCGGAGCATGAAGCAAAGGTTTTGCTTATCGAACCACGTGGCGTCGTGAATACTGGCGACGAGACTGGTAGCCAAACGGCAGAAAATGATGTTTGGATCTAAATCAGTTAACAAGGCCATTAAGTCTGTTCCGGGCCTTCGGCCCTCCACCGGACGCCCTTGTCCGGGCGCCGCTTATGGCTGGCGTTAATGCTATGAACACGTTGCAATCACATCGGGAAGAGTTCGAGAGTGGCATTGTCACTAAATCGGGTTTTGCAGCCATAGACGATGCGGAGGGTTACGGTGCCGCATCCTCAATTGGCGCGGGCAGTGCTAGTCTGGCGACGTTGTGGCACGCGTTCCAAAAAGGCGAATCGCTATCGTTGTATTCGAAAGATCAATCAGTGTGTCGACCGAAAACAGAAGAGCAGCTCGCCGATTGGTGTAAAGCTAATTTCCCGGCATGCTATGGCGAGTTTCGTCGGCGATCAAAGCATTAACAAGTGCATCAAATTCGTTCCGGCCCGATGGGCCTCCACCGGACGCCCTAGTCGGGCGCCGTTTATGCAGGCGTTATGTGGCTAAAGCATCGATCTGAGTTTGGATAATATGGAAGATGTAAAAATCACAAAGGAAGAGGCTTTTCTGGCAATGTATGCTTTCCTCGAAAAGCATTACGCCTTAACAAGCTCCGACGATGTAGGTGCGCTCCTCGGGAGCTTATCACTGTTGCCAGACGGGAATAGTGCAGACCCAGCAGTGCGAGAAGATTGGGAAGAGTCCATCGAGAAGGTTTTGGCGGACAAGGTAGATGTGAGTTCCCAGATCAGAAGCACATAACCATGCCAGGCACAGCGACGCCTTTTTCGTTGCGGCTTCGCCTCCACTACAAAGGCGCGCATGCTGGCAGGCGTTATACGTTTTACCGGAGAGTCGGTGGATAAGGTAGAGTTCACAAAAATAATCAAAGAGGTGGTGTCTCAGTCAGCAATAGACAACACAATTGATAACCTCAATGATCCTCCTGGCCGCAATCCTGATAATCGGTTACTTGCGCAATCTGAATGGTTCAAGTCACTGAATGCAAGCGATCGTGCAATGGTGGGAGAGATTATTTCTGAAGCCGTGCACGAATCTGTGTTTGGCTTTCTGTGCGTTCTAGACGGAGTTCGTTCAACATCAGCGGTTGGCACATCAAGCGACCTCAATTTATCGTTCGGTGGTGTGCAATTAAACGAAAAGTCAGGTGAGTTGTTGCATGACATCTACAAAAACGTATAACAAACGCAGTCACAAACGGCCACTGCGTGGCCTGGACCTCAACCGCTACGCGGGTTTCGGCCTGTGCTGCGAGCGTTAAATGCCTGGCTCTGGTGCTCTTGGGTTTGGTGTTTGGGCGCAGTTTTGCAGTTGTCTTCGGGCCGAACACAGCCGCCAGTCTGGTAGCGGTTTTGGCTGCCAATCGGGTGTTCGGGTCGCGGGGCAATCCGGCGTAAACATCTGGCAACTTCCGCGCACTTGGTGCTCTGGTTCCTAGCGCCATGGGTCGCGCTGGTGCAAAGTATCGGGAGTAGGCATTCGGCATTGGGTGCCACAATAAATTGCCGGGTAACCAGCATCTAACCAATGCATTAAATTCGTTCCGGCCGATGGCCTCCACCGGACGCCCTAGTCGGGCGCCGTTTATGCAGGCGTTATATTTCTTAAACCTCAATCAAGGAAGATCATGAGAGTATCGATATTCCCCCTAATCATTCTCTGCCTGTTCATGGGCTTTACTTTCTGGGTTATGGCAGGGGCAGACCAATCGCTTTTGGCCTTTGGTGCCCAGCTGATGTCCAGCCCGGATACTGCCCAGGTTGTCATTGACCTTTATATTCTCGCGGCGTTGGCTTGCGTCTGGATGTACCAAGATGCGAAAAGCCGTGGCAAAGGGCTGGGCTATCTCATCCCGTTTTTCGTTCTGACAGCGGTGTTTGTATCTGCCGGCCCGCTGTTATATTTGGTGCTGCGTGGTGGGCGCGATCGTGAAGCCCAAGTCAGCAAAATATAACAAGGCTCATCAATACGCGGCCGTTGGCCGCCGGACGCCCTTTTCATTGCGGCTGCGCCTCCATTACAAGGGCGCCGTTGTGCGCTGGCGTTATGTGCCAGTGCATTGAGGAACAGTATGGATAGCCCTGAAGTAATAGTTCTGATGCTCAACTGCGTGATCGTTGCCATCGCCTATTTTTTCATCTATCCGGTGCTGTGTGGCGATGATATAAACAGGATCGTCGCCAATGACTTTTGCTCGTCTGTGATGTCATTAGGGATCTGTGGTTTTCTGTTTTGGGGAGAGGGTATTGCCTTCAACACCATTTTCTTTGATAGCAACTGGTTCTGGTTCACTCTAATTTCCTATGCAGTCATAGAATTTCCCATGTTCATTTTTTACGCCACAAGGCATGGATTGTGGGATCAACTAAAAAACACATGATCGGGTAGCTGGAGGTATCTAACCTCCAGCCCCCACAACACCCTGCATGCGGCTCCGCACAGGGCGTTTCACCGGGAATGGTGAAGCTTGATCCATCCTTCGCGCAGTGATGCCAACCCCTCGGCTTTCAGGTAGTCATTGGATAGTGCTTGTTGAATACCCGGCGTCTTCGAGCTGCGCCAGGGTCCTTTGCTGGTGATGCCACACGCCACTGCGGCCTGTACGTGCACACCCAGCTTCATCAGGCTCCGGACTTTGGTACGCGGCTTGCGCCACTGTCGCCAGTAGGCCATCCGAACGCGGCGGCGGATCCAGTGATCCAGATCGCAGCAACGTTGATAGCCGGTGGCGACACCAAAGTAGTTGATCCAGCCCCGAAGGTACTGGCTGACCTTGAAAAGCTGGTAGTGCATCGACACACCCCAGTTCCGGTTCGTCAGTTCCCGGATACGTTGCTTGAACTTGCGCAGCGTGTCCGGGTGCCAATGGATCTGGGTTCCCTTGAAGGTAAAGCCCAGGAACTTGCTGTCATTGGTTCTGACCACCCGGCTCTTGGTAGTGTTGACCGTCAGTTTCAGGCGATGTTCGAGGAAGTGGCTGATGCTGGCCAGCACCCGGTCGCCCGCACGACGGCTGTTCACCACAATGGTGAAGTCGTCCGCGTAGCGGGCAAACCGATGGCCCCGCCGTTCCAGTTCTTTATCCAGCGGATCGAGCATGATGTTGGCCAGCAAAGGCGACAATGGGCCACCCTGCGGAACACCTTCCCGACTCTCCAGATAGAGCTGGTTGTCGATAATCCCAGCTCGCAGATACCGGGCAATCAGTCCCAGCAGACGCTTGTCCCGAACCTTGCGGCCAAGGTGCGTCATCAGCAGGTCGTGATTGACCCGGTCGAAGAACTTCGACAGGTCCACATCCACGGTAAAGCGTCTCCCTTCCTTGAGAATGCTTTGTACCCGTCGCACCGCCTGTTGGTCTTCCGTCTTAATGGGAACGAAGCGCATATTCGGTCGGCCCACGGCTTCGCAGATGGCCCCTCGAACGCCTTGCTTGGCGTCAGGCAATATCGTACTCTTTGACGTACAACTAAACGTACTAAGGTGATTCCCATGTCAAGGGTTCGAGTAGATGAAGATATCCGTCCTCTGTCTGAATTTCGCGCAGGTGTAGCTACATTTGTAAAGCAGCTCCATGAAAACCGTCGTCCTATGGTGCTGACACAAAGAGGTCGTGGGGTTGCCGTACTGGTGGATGTTCACGAGTACGAGAAGATGCAGGAACGCCTGGAAATACTGGAAGAGGTGTATAAGGCTGAAGAACAGATAGCCTCCGGGGATGGTATTGCGCATGAAGACGCGAGGACTCGGGTTCTGAGCGGGCTGGCTCAATGAGGATAGTTTGGTCCCCGCTTGCTCTGGAGCATGTCGAGGATATCGCTCGGTATATTGCAGAAGACAACCCAGATGCAGCGGTGCATTGGGTTGATGATTTATTTGCCACGGTCGAGCGGTTAGCTGATTTTCCGAAAAGTGGGCGCATGGTTCCCGAGGTGGGGTCATCTCGCATCAGGGAGCTGATATTTGGAACGTATCGGGTAATTTACAGCGTCAAAGATCAAGTTGACATTTTGACTGTGCGTCGCAGTAGCCAGTTATTGCGGATGTCCGAGATCGGAGATGACGAAACATAACCAGCGGCTGCACAGCGACCTATTTTCCGCCGCTTCGCGGCTCCAAACCGGCGCGTGAGCCGGGCGTTAAAGCACGAGTCGATATGTCGATAAGCTTGAAACTCGATGAAGAAGGCGGAGTAGATCCAGGCGAACTTCTGGGTGGTATTGTCCTGGAAGGGGAAAATGGAAGTCGGATAGAAGAGTCGACAACCTTTCTGGATACGTTTCTACTCGCTTTGGCACAGGGTTTAGTAGCTGTCGCCGGCGGTGGTCGTGAAAGTGTCGATATCTTTGATGAACCCAGTCCGCTTCTATTCGACCGAGTTTCCGACAAGGTAACTATCGAATACAAGGGAGTGTCTGTGCTTTTTGGCTACGACGAAATCGCACACGACTTGATAGGCTCGTATCAGTGCCTGACCGAGTATATTGGCTTCTCCGGTAATGTGCCGACCTACGTAGAGCTAAATGAAGCTGTTGCGTTCTTATCAAAGAGGCTTTAATCGGGTAGCCGGGGGTATTTAACCCCCAGCCCCCACAACACCCTGCACCGATGCGTCGGTGCCGCCCCAGATAAGAGCATGCACTGTCACTGCACAACTGACGGATGGCTGCCCCCATCATTTACGGTGGCCGTTAGATCACATGGCTTCGTTGTCTTGTGCCAACTTGCCTCCGGCCTACGCCTCATATGATGCCCTTGTTCACACACCAGCTCGCAGTTTTGCTAGCGGCTTACTTCCGGCCGGCGCCCCGGAGACCTTTCCTCGCGGATCAGCCCTTGCCATTCGCTAGTGGTTAGCGTTCAATCGGGTAAAACCCATTGAACGCTGATCTTCCCACAGGGGACTTTCATCCGGGCGGCGCTCCGCACATTAGTTCATGCCCATGCTGGGCGCGCACAATTCGTTCAAGCCGAACTTGCTTCGTTACACCAAAGCCATGGCAGAAAAGCTTGCCATGGCTTTGCCTCCACTACGCAAGTCGGCTCAACTCAGGCGTTAGCCGCAATGGATGAACACGAGATTGCCAGACTTGGAGCTGCCTACAGGGCGGAGGTCACCCGCCTCTTTAGGTTTCTGGTCGATGAGCTTGGCTTTGAAAAGCCGATAGATGCTAGTGGGGCGTATCGGCATGCGCTGGCTTACAAGCACCCCGGTAGAAACTTGGCCGTGATTTTGGCAAACGCGTTCCATCCTGTGGACTACGGCTTCGAAATCACCCTCTATCCAGTTGATGGACCTTGGTACGGAGACAGTCGGGACATGATTTTCTATACGCTCAAGGAAGATCAAGATCGAGATTTTCGGTTCTTAGTCCAGGGGGCATCCACGCTTCGTGAAGTCTTGGCAGCGCGGGCGGCCTCTGTGTGGGCATTGTTGCCCGGGCCAGGATGATGATGCGTGTGAGTGATGATCTCGTTCGTTATGTTTCTTGACCGCACCTGTTAACTGGTGCTATTGGTAGCACCAAGTCGTTGACCAGGTAAGCACTATGCAAGTGAAATTTTCCGAGGATGTCATTCCTCTATCAGACCTTAAGATCAATCCCGGAAAGGTGGTTGGTCGAGCGCAGGATACCCATCGTCCAATCCTGCTTACCAGTCGTGGCCGCGGTGTAGCAGTTGTTCAGGGACTCGAGGATTATGAGAGAACCGCAGAGGAATTGCGGTTTGTAAAGGCGGTGGCGCAGGGGCTGATGGATGTTCGCGAGGGCAACACCGTATCGTTGGAGGACGCCAAGAAAACGTTGGGCATCGAGTAAATGGAATTACGCATCGCACAGTCCGCTCTTGAGGGCATGCAGGCCATTCAAGAGTATTACAGAGAGCAGGATGTGCCACATATCGGTGATGATTTCGTGGCCACTATTCTGGAGCATTGTGGAATGCTTCAAATCCACCCTGATACTGGCCGAGTTGTTCCTGAGTTCAACCTGGATCATATTCGCGAATTGATTCACGCACCATTTCGGGTTGTCTATCTCAGGCAGGCTGAAGAGGTTGTGCTCATACGAGTCTGGCGGAGTGAGAGACAGCTCGAATTACCAGAAAACGAAACATAATCGGGTAGCCGGGGGGGGATCTAACCCCCAGCTCCCACAACACCCTGCACCGATGCGTCGGGTCCAGTGATCCACAGATCGTGGTGTTGACCGTCAGTTTCAGGCGGTGTTCGAGGAAGTGGCTGGTGCTCGCCAGCACCCGGTCGAAGAATTTCGACAGATCCACATCCACGGCAAAACGCCGCCCTTCCTTGAGAAGGCTTTTTACCCACCGCTCCCTTGTTGGCTCGAACCTGCCTCCAGGCTTGTTGTAGATTAGTCCGCTGCAGGACAGCATCGAGTAGATCATTGGCTAAAAGCTGGCTTCATGGCCTTACGCTGAGCCACGTCATTGCCGGATGTCAGCAACGGTGTTAAAAGTCCAAAGCGGCCACACTTCGCTGTTGCTGACAACTCTCCCCAAGGACGTTGCGGGCCTCGTGCGCCAGCAGCCAGGCCTTGCGCTCCAGGCCACCGGCATAGCCGGTCAGTGTACCATCGGCCCCGATCACACGGTGGCAGGGAATCAGGATAGCCACCGGGTTCAGGGCATTGGCCCGGGCCACGGCACGTACCGCTTTGGGGTTTCCCAGATTTTCCGCCAGTGCCCCGTAAGAGCAGTGTTTCCCGGCTGGAATACCGGTCAACCCCTGCCAGACCTGCTGCTGGAAGTCAGTGCCGATCAAGCGTAGATGGTCCCACGGCAGGGGCTCCATCGTCCCGTGGAAATACGCTTCCAGCCATTCGACAACCGCCCTGGGGGCGGAACCGGACTGCTCCAGCCACTCGAGCTTGCGATACCGGCGCGCCTGGAGGGTCTGCATGCGTTCATCGTTGCCCTCGAAATCCAGGTGGACCAATTGGTCGTCCACCGTGGCCAGGCTCAGGGGGCCAATGGGACTGGGAAAGCGGCTGACATGGATTTGGGTTGTCATGGCGTTGTCTCCTGCCGGGATGGATGGGTGATCAGTGATGTCCACAGATATTGCGCTGCGTATGCCCGCCAGGGGCGCCAACGCTCGGCGTGTTGGGTCAGGGCTTTGGCGTCTTGCGGGCCACCCAGTTGGGACGAGGCCTTGAGAATGCCCAGATCGCTGGCTGGAAAGGCGTCTGGGTCTCCCAGGCCGCGCAGGGCCAGATAATGGAGTGTCCAGGGGCCAATGCCACGCATGGCTGTCAGTTGTTCCAACAGGGCGTCGCCATCCAGCTCGGCGAAACCGGGTTCGGCAAACCGGGCCGCGACCCGCGACAGGGTGTCTGCCCGGCTGCCGGGCATGCCGAGCTGATTCAATGGTTGGTTGGTCAGTTCCTCGGGCTTCGGGAATAGGTGGGTGATGCCCGTGCCCGCCGCAAGATCGTCGGGAACAGGAGCACCGTAGCGGGCGACGAGGCGACCGGCAAGGGTGCGGGCGGCGGTGATGGACACCTGTTGCCCCAGGATGGCCCTGACCGCGAACTCGAATCGGTCCCAACTGCCAGGTACGCGCAGGCCAGGGTACTTGTTAATCAGTGGTCGCAACATCGGGTCCCGGCCGAGGTGCTCGCTAATGCCGGGCAGGTCCGCATCCAGATCGAGTAAGCGGCGTACTCGTGCGCTTACTTCCAGAATGGCCTGCCGCGCCGGCCCCCGGAGAATAACCTGTACACCAGGCGGATCTGCACATGGACGGCAAATCACCAGCCCCGGTTGACCGCCAATGCATAACGAGCGCGCGTAATGCTGTGGCCCGGCGGCTTCCAGGCCCGGAATAGCGCGGGCCCGAAAGAATGTCAGTAACTGCTCACTGTCAAAAGGCGGGCGAGCCCGAAGGACCAGTACGAGATCGTCGTGCCTCGGCAAAAAGGGGTCGCCGGCGCTGCGTTGTGTGGTGCTGTCCACGGCCTTGAGGCCCCTGCGAAACGCCGTCGGAGCATTACCATAGGCCTCTTTCAGGGTGTGGTTGAAACGGCGCAGGCTGCTGAAGCCGGCAATATCCGCGATTTCAGTCATGCTCAGGTTACTGTCGACAATCAACTGCCGTGCCCGCAGCAGGCGCCGGGCCTGGGCATGTTGTTGCGGCGTCGCTCCGGTGTGGCGTTTGTAGAGCTGGCGCAGGTAGCGGTCGGTAATGCCCAGGCGTTCCGCCAGTTCCGACACCGAGCCGTGATCCAGGACGCCTTCGTCTACCAGCCTCACCGCACGGGCCACCGTGGTGTGCACTCCGGCCGATGCCGGGCTGCCGGGGGCCGCTTCCGGCCGGCATCGCAGGCAAGGGCGAAAGCCGTTTGCCATGGCTGCTTCTGCGGAAGAGTAAAAGCGCACATTCCCCCGCTTGGGCGTAACAGCGGGGCAAATGGGGCGGCAGAAGATACCGGTGGTCAGCACGGCGGTATAGAAGCGGCCGTCGAAACGCGCATCTCGGGTTTTCAGCGCCTGGTAGCAGAGGTCGTCAGTCAATGTGTCCATGTCTGGAAGTGTACCAGCGAAACCCGAAAAAACTCGCCGAATTCGGAACTGATGATTTCCGCGCGAGCAGATATTTTTCCTGTATCTCTCGGCATTGCGATTGGTGGTTCGACCCGGGGCATCGTGACAGCTCACGGAATCTGGCCTCATTCGCCCCGGAGCCGGGCACTGTTCCTCGCCAAATCATGCGGTACACTCCGCTTTCCAGTTTCAGCCAAAGGAAGCCCCATTGATGTCAGATCTGACCCTGTTTCACTACCCTATGTCGCCTTTTTCGGAAAAAGTGCGGGTGATGCTCGGGTACGCCGGCC
This sequence comes from uncultured Marinobacter sp., assembly GCF_946886895.1. The sequence continues at coordinate 277,165 of NZ_CAMPJO010000003.1, forward strand.
TGCCCTGGCAATCCGTCACGGTCCGGGAAATGCCGCCGCGACCAGCCCTGGAGCTTCTGGCCGGTGGTTACCGGAAGATTCCCGTGGCCCAGATCGGCGCCGATGTGTTCTGCGACTCCCGCGCTATTGCCACCGAGATTGCCCGATTGGCGAACCGCCCGGAACTGGTCCTTGAACAGCAATCGGCTGAGGTCCAGGACTTCGTCAGCGAGGTGGACCTGGAAATTTTCCTGGCCTGTGTGATGGCCGCCAGTGATGGCCGCCTGCTGCGTCAACTGATTCGCGATACGTCCCTCTGGCACGCGCTACGCTTTCTCAAGGACCGGATCAGCATGGGCCGGAAATCCCGGGTGCCGGCCATGAAGGGGCCTCAGGCAAAGGCCCGGGTGCTGGCGCACATGGCCGATATGGAAGAGCGGCTTAGCCGGCCGTTCCTGTTTGGCGATACCCCCTGCATCGCCGATTTCTCGGCCTATCACGGTCTCTGGTTTGTCTGCGATCTGGCCGGTAAGCCCTGGCTGCGGGATTACCCGAAAGTCGCGGCCTGGCTGGAACGGGTGAAAGCCTTCGGCCACGGCTCCCCGGTACCTGCCACAACAGAGGCCGCGATCGCCAACGCCAGGGCATCGGAGCCACGGGCCCTGCCGGAGAGTGCACCCCATGAACTGCTGGGCAAGCCTGCCAGCATTGCCCCGGCGGATTACGGCCGTGATCCGGTGCGGGGCACGCTGGTTTACGCCAGCGACCACGAATGGGTACTGGCCCGGGACACCCCGAAAACGGGTACGGTGCACGTTCATTTCCCGGCGCTGGGGTTCAGCCTGCAGCCGGGCTAGTGCCCCGTCTGGCTAACGCCGGAACCGGGTTTCCAGCACCACCGCCGAGTTGGTGCGCTCAACGCCTTCCAGGTTGCCGATATCGTCCAGTACCGCGCTCAGTTCCTCCAGGGACTGGGCCTGGACGATGGCGATCAAATCATACTCTCCACTGACCGAGAACAGCTGGGCTACCTGGCTGATGCCCTCCAGCGCCGAATTGGTCCGCGTGGTGAGTTTCTGGATCACCTTGATGGACACATGGGCCTCCACCTGGCTGGCCGAGAAATCCCCGCCCATCAGCACCGAATAGCCGCGAATCACGCCGCTGGCTTCCAGCCGGCCGATCCGGTTCTGTACCGTTGAGCGGGACACGTGCAACGCCCGGGCAAGCTCGGTGATGCTCGCACGGGCGTTCTGCCGGAGCAGCATGAGCAGCTTCTGGTCCTGTTTTCCGATCATTTTGCCATTCCTGATACACAATTCGCCATAATTGTACTTCAATTCGAGCATTTTGCGCCTGCATTCTGACACAAACCCCAGTCATACTCTGCCCAAACCCCGTTCAGGATGCTGGCCATGTTCATTCGACCGATCGCCCACACGGATCTCGACGCCCTCTATGACATCGCTCTGGAGTCCGGCCCGGGCTTTACGTCCCTGATGCCGGATCGGGACGCGCTGGCCCGCAAGATTGATCATTCCATAGCCAGCTTCGCCAGAGACATCCGGGCGCCGGGCGACGAGCACTATCTGTTTGTGCTGGAAGACGAGACCACCGGCGACATTATGGGCACCACGGCGATCGAGGCCGCCGCCGGTCGGGCCCGGCCGCTTTACCATTTCCGTCACAACACCCTGGTACACCATTCCAGGGATCTGGGCCTGCGCCGCCAGGAGGAAACCCTCACCCGCTGCCGGCACTACACCGGCTGCACCGAAATCTGTTCTCTGTATCTGAGGCCGGAGTACCGGCGTGCCAATGCCGGCAAGCTGCTCTCCAAAGTGCGGTTCCTGTTCATGGCCATGCACCCGGAGCGGTTTGCGGACACCGTGATCGCGGAAATGCGCGGCGTGTCCGACGCCCAGGGCCAGTCACCGCTCTGGACCTGGCTGAAGCACCATTTCGTGGATATGGACTTTGCCGAAGCCACGCACCTGGTCGGTTCGGGCTACACTGACTTTATTGAGGAACTGATGCCCGCCCACCCGCTCTATAGCCAGTTGATGAGCCCGGAGGCAAGAGCCGTGATCGGGCAGGTACACGAACAGACCCGGCCAGCCCTGCGGATGCTGGAAGCTGAGGGTTTCCGGAAAAAGGGCTACGTTGACCTGTTTGATGGCGGGCCAACGGTGGAATGTCCGCTTGGCCAGATCGCAAGTATCGGGCAATCCGTTGGCTGCCGGGTCCGGATTCGCCGGGGGGCAGACGCCGTCGGGATGCCGTCGGCAACCACAGGCCCATTGCTGATCGCCAACCCTGGCCTGTCGGACTTCCGGGCAACCGTAACGGACGAGGCCTGGCATGAGCCCCGGTCGCAGGCCCTGCGGGTGCCGGCCGCCACGGCTGTACTGCTCGGGCTTACGGACGGTGCCGGCGCACACATACTGCCACTACAGGCCAGGGCCACACAGGTCCCGGCGGAACACACACCTCGGGTTCAGGAGGCGCACTATGCACACTGATCTGGACACATTGTTCGCCAGGCTGTGGGACAATTATCGCGAAGTCACGCCCTCGGCCGACAGGATTCACAAGATCCTGGGCGCCGAAGAAGGCCAGGCCATCGTCAACGACCATATTGCCCTGCGCACCTTTAACCTGGACCCGGTACGCCTGGACGCGCTGGCGCAGCACTTTACCGGGCTGGGGTACCGGGAAGGCGGTGAGTATCATTTCAAGGCCAAGAAGCTCTACGCCCGGCACTACGAGCACCCGGACCCGGACGTGCCCAAGGTATTCATCTCCGAGCTGCTCGTTGATCAATGCTCACCGGCGCTGCAGTCGATCGTCGAGGAACTGGTTGACCAGGTAGACCCGAACCGGGTGACCGCCGATGATTTCCTCTACTCGGGGCGCCACTGGTCGGTCACCCACGACACTTACCAGGCGTTGCTGGCCGAAAGCGAGTACGCCGCCTGGATGGCCGCCTGGGGTTACCGCGCCAACCACTTCACGGTGAGCATCAATCACCTGACGCAGTTCAGCACGGTGCCCGACATTAACCAGTTGCTGAAAGACCACGGCTATACGGTGAATGCCTCCGGCGGCGAGGTTAAGGGGTCTCCGGACGAGTTACTGGAGCAGTCTTCGACCATGGCCGACCGTGTGCCGGTCCGGTTCCATGACCGAGAAGCCACCATTCCGAGCTGCTTCTATGAGTTCGCGCGGCGCTATCCCAAAGCGGACGGGCAGTTGTACTCCGGGTTTGTCGCCGCCTCCGCCGACAAGATCTTCGAGAGCACCAACGCCAGCATGTGAGCCTGTGAGAAGCTCAGGACCAGCCCTGCTCGCCCAGCAGGGGCACGAAGCGAACACCGCCAAGATCCCGGGTTTCGAACGCCTGTTCCGAGACCCGGGTAACCCGTAGCAACGACTGCACGCCCTGCACCGATCCGACCGGTATCACCAAATGGCCGCCCACCGCCAGCTGCTGTTGTAGGGCGGCAGGTACTGCCGGGGCACCCGCGGCCACCACGATGCCCTCAAACGGGGCCTGTTCAGGCCACCCCAGAGTGCCGTCGCCACAGTGCACTGTGACATTATCAAAGCCCTGGTCCGCCAGGATCCGCGCGGCCCGCTCTGCCAGCTCCGGGATCCGTTCAATGCTGTAAACCCGGGACGCCATACACGCCAGAACCGCCGCGCCGTACCCCGAGCCCGTACCGATATCCAGCACTCGTTCGCCACCACGCAGGTCCAGGGCTTCGGCCATCAGGGCGACAATGTAGGGCTGGGAGATGGTTTGTCCCGAACCGATGGCCAGGGGCCCGTCCTCATAGGCACGGGCACGCTCGCTGTCAGGCACAAAGGCCTCCCTTGGAACCCGTCGCATCGCCTCAATCACCAGAGGCGAGCATACGCCCCGACCTTGCAACTGATGCGCCACCATGGCGTTCCGGAGGGCGCTAAAGTCAATATCCTGAATCATGGTTTCACGCTCCGGCCGGTTTTACATTCTGGCTTTCCATCGCAAATCCATGGACCTGACCAGGGGTTCCGGATCGAATTACCTGCCGTTACAAAGCAGTAACTTTTTTACAACGGCGTAATCCGGCCGGTCTGTCTATTTTCTACTCACCGGTGCCTATTTGTACAACCATGCCAGCGCCGCAACCAACAAAAACAGACCAGCGCAACGGGCGTTGGCAGGGAGACACGCATGTCCGCATCCGTCAACCACCTGGAGGAACGCACCCAGGACTCCGCCGAGCTGCTGGAGGAGATTATGCCTTCGGCCATCACCCTTGCCATGATGCTCAGGCATCGCACCATGGCCGCCTGGCTGCGCACGGAATTCGATGGCTATCAGGACGCCGAGGCCGCGCCGCCGTTTCGCCGGGATCTGCCTGGCCACATTGTCGCCCGCTCCCCCCAGTATGGCTGGATTCCCGCTCCGGTGGACGATCAGCAGAAAAGGGATTTTGGCCACCTGGATCTGATTGAGGGTGTCAAAGCGCTGGAAAAAGTCTGCGTGAACTGCAAAAAAGGCGATGGCCACCGGGTACTGCTGGAGAAGGAGGACATGGTGGTTCTGCAAAAGCAGATCAACCTCAGCGCCGAGCTGGCCATCAACCTGAGCCGGAACGTGTACTGCAAACTGCTGAGGACCGTCCGGGCCGCCATTTACCTGTGGGCCCGGGAGCTGATGGCCGAGGGCCTGAACGGTGATCACAACCATTACTCACCGGAAGAGCGCGCCCAGGTGGCCCACCTGGACGATCCGGAAAAGTTCTGGCGCCAGGCCATGGAACAAGTGGACGATCTGCCGATTCCCAATGTCCGCGAGATGGGCTTTTTCGAGCGGGTGTTCGGCCGGGCCGGCTGACCGGCCCCGGGGTCATTACCCCAGAACGCTGAACATGCCCACGGTACTCACCACCAGCAGAACCACCCCGAGAACCCGGAAGAAGATCGGGGTTTCTGCCTTGAGCATCCGGTCGTGCACATACAGCCCGATGACGTGGCCCACGGCGGCGCAGGGCAGCAGCCAGAGGTGATGGATCAGTTGCAGGTCCACGCCGGCCCAGATAAACGCAGCCATCTTGATCAGTACCAGGATAAACCACAGGGCAAACAGGGTGTCCCGGAGCTTTTCCCGGGGCAGGTGCTGGGCCACCACGGCAATGATCAGCGGCGCGCCGATCAGTGAGGTGCCGCTGATGTACCCACCGGCCATCAGAAACAGGGCATCAACGGTTTTGCTGCCACTGCGGAACGGCCGGTCGATGATGTAGGAAATGGAATACAGCGCCACAATCACAAAGATAATTGCGCTGAGAACGTCCGACGGCATGGTGATCAGGCCGAATACGCCAATCAGCTTCGGCACGATCATGATGCCCAGAATCCGCCAGAGGTAGGCCCAGTCCACGGTGCCCCCGGCCGGGGCTTCACCGGAATTCGCCAGTTTGCGGTTATTCATCCAGATGGTGAGAGAGGAAAACACCAGTAGGTGAACCGCGATAATCGGCAAAAACACCAGCGGTTCATCAAGCACCAGCAGCAGAAAAGGTAATGACAGGACGGCACCCCCGAAGCCCAGACCCGAGCGGACAAAGCCACTCCAGACGAAGATCAGGGCGATAAGAACGTACTGCACGATCGTGAGATCCGACATAACTTCCTTTTTACTGGTGCACGGGGCTGGTTAGCTGAATCTGGTCTAAACTGACACGGGCAATGCCCACCGAAAAACAGGCTCAAGCCGGAGAATGTTAATGTCCCTGTCCTGGAAACAGAAGTTTTCATTATTGATTGCCGCCACATTCGTCGGGCTTGCCATTGCCACCCTCACCTCCCTGAGCGGTCTCGCCAAGGTGTCCGAAGCCTATGAGGCACAGGGCCAGGCAAGAGCCTATGAGGCTGCCGTACTGAACCTGCTCAGCGACTGGCTAACCGTTGAACGGCTGAGCGAGGATCTGGAGCCGGGCAAGGTCGAAACCTACCAGGCCCGGCTGGCCTCGCTCACCCAACAGGCGACCGGCCTGACCGCAGCGGCACAACGTCTCGACAGCGCCGCCGTCGCGGACAGCGCGCAACAGATTGAAGCCGGGATCACCCGCTACGCTGACCTGCGCGCGTCGTGGCTGGAACTTACCGCCACCCTCGGCTTCACCGCCAGCGATGGCCTGAAGGCGATGCTGTCCGACTATGTCGACAAGAACCTACGGGAAATCAGCATCTCGATTTTCAATGACGACATCAATGCCATCGCCTCCCATTACCGGGATTATCTCGACACCTTTGAGCCGGCCTCCGCCGCCGCGACCCGGGAAGCGCTGACGCGCATACAGGGCGTGGTAAAGGAAATGGACTGGCAGGAAATCGAGATCGGCCAGGCGGTTCAGGGCTTCGCCGATGCGTTCGCCGAGGCTGAAACCGTTATCCAGAGACTGACGGGTGTAGAGCAGGAGCTGGCGGAACTCGGCACGCAGATTCGCGCACAGATTACCGAACAGAACGACAACCTGCAAAACGGCCTGATCCAGACCACCAGCCAGCAAGCCGAGGACGCCCGGACATCCTCAAGCTGGCTGATCATCGCCACCGCGGTGGCGGTACTGGTGGTCCTGATGATCACGCTCACCACCGCCTCTCGCACCCTGGCCCGCCGGCTTAATGAGGTTGTCGGCATGCTCACCCGGGTTGCCGCCGGAGACCTCAGTGGCCGACTGCGCCCGGGCAAGAACCCGAAAGACGAATTCAATAACCTGGGCCGTGCCACCAACCAGATGCTCGACGATGTCTCCGCCGTCATCGGTCAGGTGATCGAGGGCAACCAGACCCTGGCCACCCTGCAGAGCGAACTGGACACACTGATTGCTCAACTCGGCCGGAACGGTGAGCAGGTAGAGGAAGAAACCGAGCAGACCGCCACCGCCGTGCAGGAGATTTCCCACACCGCGGTGGACATTGCCCGCTACACCCAGTCGGTCAACGATGCCGCCCAGCATGCCAATGGCGCCGCCCAGTCCGGCGCCGAGGTGGTCAAGCGCAACGCCTCCAGCATGAGTTCCCTGGCCGAACGTATCCAGAAAACCCACGATCAGATTGGCCAGTTGAGCAAAACCGGCGAGAAAGTGAACTCCATCGTCGATGTCATCAATGGTCTGGCGGAGCAAACCAACCTGCTGGCGCTGAACGCGGCGATTGAGGCCGCGCGGGCTGGCGAGGCCGGGCGGGGCTTTTCCGTGGTGGCCGACGAAGTACGTTCGCTGGCGGAAAAAACCGTCTCCGCCACCAATGGCATTGCCGATATTGTCGATGCCCTGAACCGGGAAACCTCGGCGATTACCAAAATGATGAAAGAAGGGCTGGAATCCGCCGGAGAGGGTGAGCGAAGTGCAGAAGAAGCAGCCATGTCCATCGACCGCATTACCGGCTCGATCCGGCAGCTGGCCGACGACATGAATCAGGTGGTGTCCTCGGTGCAGGGGATTTCCACCACCACGGAAGAAATGGCCCAGAAGGTGGAACAGATTCATGGTCACACCCGGGAGACCGCCGATATCCGCCAGCAACTGGACAGCCATATCGAGCGACTGTCGGCGCAAACCACCACTCTGACCCAGGCGTCCCAGCGCTTCCGCCTTTGAGCCGCTGCCAGCGCTCGGGGTTCTGGTTCTGGCGCTTGCGTAACAACGGGGCCAGGAGTAGCATCACCAATACTGTATAAATAAACAGTATTGGTGATGCCATGAAAACCCGCGCCACGGGACTGAACCCCCACAACCGTTTCCAGCCCATTGTTACCGACCGCAGCCACGACGATGGCTGGTACCATGATCCGGACGATGAACTGTCACCAGACAGCATCGCCACCGAGGTGGTGGACGAAACCGTACGAACCATCATCAGCCGGAATACTTCCCCCGACGTGCCCTTCGACCAGTCCATCAATCCGTACCGGGGCTGCGAACACGCCTGTATTTATTGCTTCGCCCGGCCAACCCACGCGTACTGGGACATGTCGCCGGGTCTGGATTTTGAGACCCGTCTGATTGCCAAGCCCAACGCCGCCAGTACACTGCGGGCAGAGCTGGACAAACCCCGCTACCGGGTGTCTCCCATTGCCCTGGGCGTGAATACCGATGCCTACCAGCCCCTGGAGCGGCAGCGAGGCATCACCCGGCAGATTCTGGAAGTGCTGAGTGACTACCGGCACCCGGTATCGATTATCACCAAGGGAGCGCTGATTCTGCGGGACCTGGATATCCTCTCAGAGATGGCCCACGACAACCTGGCCTCCGTCAGGGTCAGCCTGACCACCCTGAGCAACGATCTGAAGCGGCGCATGGAACCCAGAACCGCCGCCCCGGCCACCCGCCTGAAGATGATTGAACGCCTGGCCTCCGCGGGCGTCCCCACCGGCATCATTCTGGGCCCGGTTATCCCGTTTGTGAATGACCATGAAATCGAAGCCATTCTCGCGGCGGCAGCGAACGCCGGCGCCACCCGGGCGAGTTGGATTATGCTACGTTTACCTCATGAGCTGGACGAGTTATTCCAGGACTGGTTACGGCGACATTTCCCGCAACGGGCCAGCCATGTGATGAACCGGATCCGTGATTTGCGCAGCGGCAAAAGCTACGATGCCACCTTCGGGCGTCGTATGACCGGAACCGGACCCTATTCGGATCTGATCCGTCAGCGATTTGCCAAGCGTGCGAAACAGCTTGGCCTTAACCTGCACGAAGCAGAACCCCTGCGAACCGACCTGTTCAGGCGACCAGGAGGGGAACAGATGGATCTTTGGTAGAAGAGAGAACACTGAATGCGCGCACAACGCTGTCTGACCAGTATCGTCGTTGCCCTGCTGTGGGTCGTCATGGTGCTGCAACCCGCCCGTGCCAATGATGCCATCGTGCAACGAATCGAGGCGCTCCAGGCCGGGTTTCCCGTCAAGGTCCTTGAACAACCACTGATGGCTCGTCGGGCGCTGGCCAGCTTTTACAGTGCCCGGGCGTACAACGCGGCCTGGACACACCCTGATACCCGTCAGGCGCTGATCACGGCGGTGGAGCGGGCCGCAGACGAGGGCCTCAACCCCGACGATTATCACGCCAGCGCACTCGTTCAGTTGCACGCCAGAGCCGAGGCCGAAGCGTCAGAAGAGCTGCAGGCGGACCTCGACGTTCTGTTCTCCGATGCCTTTCTGATGCTTGGCTCCCACCTGCTCGAAGGCAAGGTGAATCCGCAAACCATCCACGCCGAATGGACGGCGGACCGCCGCAAACGAGAGATGGCGCCCATCCTGGCCGAGGCCCTCAGCCACGGCGACATTGCCGGAGCGCTGGAGACACTTCGCCCTTCTCACCCGGCCTATCGGTCATTGATGGACGCCCGCCGCTTCCTGGCGGACCTCCGTGGCCAGCCGTGGCCAACCCTGTCGTCGGGGCCGGCTATCCGGCCAGGCGACCGGAGCGACCGGTTGCCCGGGGTCCGGGAACGCCTGCAGGCTCTGGCGTTTCTGCCAGATAACGCAGCAGGTGCCGGGGAGCCGGCCGACGCGACCTGGTACGACGCTGAGCTTGAGGGCGTGATCACGCTGTTCCAGGCACGCCATGGTCTTGAACCCGATGGCATCATCGGCCGTGGCACCCTGGCGGCCCTGAACCTGATCCCGCTGGAGCGAATCCACAAGATAGACGCCAGTCTGGAACGCTGGCGCTGGCTACCGGAATCCCTGGGAGACACCCACGTGCGGGTGAACATTGCCGGGTATGAACTGGTGCTGGTTGAAAACGGAGTGGAAGCGCTGCGCAGCCGCGTGATTGTCGGCCGTCCGTTCCGCCAGACGCCGGTCTTCAGTGATCGCATCCGATACCTGGTGTTCAACCCCACCTGGACCGTACCCCGTAAACTGATGATTGAAGACCAGTTACCGGCGATCATCGGCGACCCGGACTACCTCCAGCGCCTGAACATGAGCGTCTACAGCGGTTGGGGCACCGACCGGGAACGGATTGATCCGTCCACCATCGACTGGGCCACGCTGTCCCGCAATAACTTTCCCTACCAGTTGGTTCAGGAGCCTGGCCCGCAGAATGCCCTGGGCCAGGTCAAATTCATGTTTCCCAACCAGTACGATGTGTACCTCCACGACACCCCCGGGCGAGGGTTGTTTGCCCGGGCTGAGCGATCATTCAGCTCGGGCTGTATCCGGGTTGAAGCCGCCTTTGACCTGGCCGAACGGCTGTTGGCCGGTGTGCCGGGCTGGTCCCGGAATAGAATTGAGGGCGTGGTCAATGCCAGCCAGCCAGTGACCGTCATGCTGCCCACTCCCGTACCCGTCCATATCCAGTACTGGACCGCCTGGGTCGACGAACAGGGCAAACTCCAGTTCCGCAATGACGTCTACCAGCGGGATGCCCGGTTGCTGGCCGAACTGCGTAAAACTATACAGGGTGAACATGTGCTGACACCCCAGGGGGGCTGATATGAAAATTATCCTGACCTTTGCGCTGATGGTGCTGCTCGCCGGCTGCCAGTCGATGCCCGACAAACAGACGGGCGTTGCCCAAAACCTGGTCTTCCTGAGCGCCCAGCATTGCCTGAATGAGTACCTGGATGACCTGGAGAAAGTGCATTATGGCCCCTGCCTGAAGGTGATTGAGGTGGATGGCGAATCGCCGACGCCCGGCCCGGATGGTTTTATCCGGCTACCGGTTGCGGCTCTGCTCACCATCAACACCAGTTGCGTCTACCGTCACGCCGACGGCACCCCGATCCCGGCCACGGTGGAAACCGCCACCTTTACCGTCACCCCGCAGACCTTTACCGAACCCGGCGTACGCTGGTATTTACACGCCAACACCCGGGCCCGGGGCGTGGTCGGTTGCCAGCCGACCCTGTCCCGGTCAACCTATCCGACGTATGAGACAGACTGAACCATGACCAACCGGATCGATATTCACTACTGCACCGGCTGCCGCTGGCTGCTCCGTTCAGCCTGGATGGCCCAGGAGCTGCTGACCACCTTTGAGGGCGACCTGAACGAGCTCACCCTGCACCCCGGAACCGGTGGTATCTTCGAGATCTGGGTAAACGGCGAGCGGATCTGGTCACGCAAGGAGCAGAACGGATTTCCCGAGATCAAGCAGCTCAAGCAATTGGTCCGGGACCGGATTGATCCTGACCGCTCGCTGGGCCACTCCGACGCATAGCATCAACTACCCCGGCAACCCTCCATGAACAGATCGGTTTGCTGGTGTTGCCGTATACCCAGGGTCTGACGGCCAATCTCTGTAGCTTCCAGGAATCATGCTCGACACTGAGCCCAACAGGAGCAATCATGTCCCCTGATATCAGTATTGTCTGGCTAGGCGCCCTGGCCAGTCTGTTCGCCGGCCTGGCCACGGGCGTCGGTGCCCTGGCGATTTTCCTGGTCCGCACGATCAGCCACAAACTCCAGGACGGCATGCTGGCCTCCGCAGCCGGCGTGATGCTGGCGGCCTCGTTTTTCTCTTTGTTGATTCCCGGGCTGGAATACGGGGAGCAGATCACCGGGCAGGCCTGGAGCGCAGCTCTCATCGTTATCATTGGCATTCTGTCTGGTGCCGCTGCCCTGCTCTACGTGCACCAGAAACTTCCTCACCAGCATTTCGAGCTGGGCCGTGAAGGGTCAGACGCTTCCTACATCCGGGGCATCTGGCTGTTCATCATCGCCATTACCCTGCATAACTTTCCCGAAGGCATGGCAGTCGGCGTCGGCTTTGCGGGCGGCGATGTGGCCAACGGTTATGTGCTTGCCACCGGCATCGGCCTGCAAAACATTCCCGAAGGTCTCGCCGTTGCCTTTTCTCTGCTGGCCATCAACCACTCCCGGTTTATGGCCTTCGGCATTGCGTTGCTGACCGGCCTCGCGGAGCCGATAGGCGGGCTGTTTGGCGCAACGCTGGTCTGGCTGGCTGAACCGCTGATGCCGTGGACACTCGGTTTCGCGGCAGGTGCCATGCTGTTTATCATCAGCAACGAGATTATTCCGGAGACCCATCACCGGCAGTGGAAAATCATGTCTACCTTCTGCCTGCTTGGCGGCTTTGTGGTGATGATGTTTCTGGATGCCACCCTGGGCTAAGCCTTTCGTCCTATTCAGGGTGTATCCGACAGCAATTTGCGCTACAAAGGGCCATCGTCAATAGAACAAAAACAAACCGGTCACAGATTATGAACGACAGAACCCGCTCACCGTCCGGGCCATTTGATTATATCGTCGTGGGCGCCGGCACCGCCGGCTGCCTGCTCGCCAACCGCCTGAGTGCCGACCCGGCCAACCGGGTCCTGTTAATTGAAGCCGGCGGTCGGGATAACTATCACTGGATCCACATCCCGGTCGGCTACCTGTACTGCATCGATAACCCGCGCACCGACTGGCGTTTTCGCACCGAACCGGATCCGGGCCTGAATGGCCGGTCCCTGATCTACCCCCGGGGCAAAACCCTGGGCGGCTGTTCCAGCATTAATGGCATGCTCTACATCCGTGGCCAGGCCCGGGATTACAATCAATGGGCCGACATCACCGGGGAAGACGCCTGGGCCTGGGACAATTGCCTGCCCGACTTCATGCGCCACGAGGACCACTACCGCCTGGATGACGGCGGCGACGCCGATCCGGAGCACGACCAATACCACGGCCATGGAGGCGAATGGCGCGTGGAGCACCAGCGCCTGAAATGGAAAGTTCTGGAGGACTTTGCCACCGCCTGCGTTGAGGCTGGCATTCCCCGGACCCGGGATTTCAATCGGGGCGATAACGAGGGTGTGGATTACTTTGAGGTAAACCAGCGTGCCGGCTGGCGCTGGAACACTGCCAAGGCCTTTCTGCGGGACGCCGAAAAGCGCCCTAACCTGACCCTCTGGCATTCCACCCATGTGCTCGGCCTGGAAACAGACACCTCGAACTCCGGCCCGCGCTGCACAGGCGTACGTGTTGAACGGCCTGGCGAAGGTGAAGTGACGGCCCGGGCAGTACGGGAGGTTATCCTCTCCGCCGGTGCCATTGGCTCGCCGCAACTGTTGCAGCTGTCCGGCATTGGCCCGGCGGATCTGTTGAAAGAACACGGTATTGAGGTTGTTGCCGATTTGCCCGGGGTTGGCGAGAATCTTCAGGATCACCTGCAGATCCGCTCGGTGTACAAGGTGAACGGCGCCACCACCCTGAACACCATGGCCAATTCGCTGATCGGCAAGGCCCGCATTGGCCTGGAATACCTGCTCACCCGCTCCGGCCCCATGAGCATGGCGCCGTCACAGCTGTGCCTGTTTACCCGCAGCTCCGAGGAATACGACTACGCCAACATCGAGTACCATGTGCAGCCGCTCAGCCTGGACGCCTTCGGCCAGCCCTTGCACGACTTCCCGGCCATCACTGCCAGTGTCTGCAACCTGAACCCTACCAGCCGGGGCACCGTGCGCATTCGCAGCAACGATCCAAAACAGGCACCGGCCATCGCTCCGAACTACCTGAGCACACCGGAAGACCGGAAAGTGGCGGCCGATTCCCTAAGGGTGACCCGGCGCATTGCGAAACAGCCGGCGTTCATGCAGTACCAGCCCGAAGAGTACAAACCCGGCCTGCAATACCAGACCGACGACGAGCTGACCCGGCTGGCCGGGGATATCGGCACCACAATCTTTCACCCGGTAGGTACCACCCGCATGGGCCGCGCGGACGATGAACAGGCCGTGGTGGATGCGCATCTTCGGGTACGTGGTGTAGCGGGCCTGAGGGTGGTCGATGCCGGCGTTATGCCCACCATCACCAGTGGTAACACCAACTCCCCCACGCTGATGATTGCAGAGAAGGCCGCCCGCTGGATACTGAACGGCGAATAACCGGCACTCCGGCTGGCTAATCCGCCAGCCGGATAATCTCATCGTATTCGCGGATCTGAACCACCCGCTCGGCCGCTGGCTCTGATGCCAGTCCACACACTTCATTAACTATCGCGCTGGCCACCGTCTTCGCCTCGATGCCCCGGTATTTGTCCAGAGGACCGATCAGCAGGCGGTTAACCAACGGCATTGCTTTGATGCCGAGCGCTTCGGCCGTCCGCTGCTCTCTTCGATCACCCAACAGCAGGCTGGGATGATAAATGGACAGGTAGGGATAGCTGAGCCCCGTCAACGCATCCTCAAGCTCACCCTTTACCCGGTTGTAGAAGATGGTCGAGGACGATGAGGCGCCAATGGCCGACATCAGAACAAAGGCCCTGGCACCCTGCGATCTGCCAAGTTCCGCCGCTTTCAGGGGATAGCCCATGTCCACCTTGCGGAACAGGTCCTGTGAGCCGGCCTTTTTGATGGTGGTGCCCAGGCAACAGACAATGACATCCACATTGAACAGATCCCCATGATCCGCCATCCGGTCAAAATCGATTTCACGCTGGTCCAGTTTCTCGTGCAAAGTCGGCAGGGTGTGCCGAACCACTGCGACCACCCTGGAAACTTCCTCTTTGGCCAGCAAGCCTTCCAGTACCTTGCCACCCGTCAGGCCGGTGGCACCCAGTAACATCACATTCATGACAACCCTTCCCCCCGAATAACCTGTCACCATCCTACCAAAGCCTGGCCGAAACCGGTTGATCATTGTGTTTATCAGCCAGGCCAACCGGATTGAACGGCGCATACAAAAAAGCACCGGGCGAGGCCCGGTGCAAAGACTGACAACAGATTGTCAGGTGGGAGCAATTCAGACAGCATCAGTCGCTGACCGGGCTTTCCTTCATGGCCGCGTGCATGCGGCGACGGAGAATGGGACCGACCAGCACCGGCAGCACCAGCCCAATTCCAGCCACCAGCCAGAGCCCGATGGACAGCGGGGTGGACCACAATGCCGTCCAGTCGCCATCGGACAGCACCAGGGCGTGGCCGAGGTTCTTTTCCATTTCGGGCCCCAGCAGTAGGCCCAGGATGATCGGCACCAGAGGAATCTCCAGTTTGCGCAGGAAGTACCCGCCCACACCGAAGGCAACCATGAAATACAGATCAAACGTGCTGTGGCTGATGGAATACACCCCGACGAACGCAACCATGGTTACTATGGGCAGCAAGTACATGGGCGGCACCGAAAGCAGCTTCACAAAGATGCCGACCAGCGGAATGTTGATTATCAGCAACAGCACGTTTCCGATCAGCAGTGCCGCGATTACGCCCCAGACAATGTCGGCATTCTGGGTGAACATCAGCGGCCCCGGGGTGACGTTGAGTGAAATCAGCATCGCCAAAAGAACTGCAGTGGTTCCGCTGCCCGGTACACCCAGGGTCAGCATTGGCACAAGGGCACCGGAGGAGGCACCGTTGTTACCGGCTTCCGGAGCCGCCACGCCGCGGATATCACCTTCACCGAAGGTGCTCTTCCGGCCCAGCACCTTCTTTTCCAGGGTGTAGCTGATAAAGCTTCCGAGGGACGCACCGGCACCGGGCAGTACGCCCGCGATAAAGCCCAGAATCCCGCCCCGGAACTGGGTTGGAATGGTGCTGACCAGCTCTTTGAAGCTCAGGGTAATCTTGCCCACGTTCATTTTCTTGCGACCGCCGCCAATCCGCGCTTCAACAAAGAACAGCAGTTCGGAAATCGCAAACAGGCCGACAATGGCAAGGATGAAATCAATGCCTTCGTACAGTTCCAGGATACCGAAGGTATAGCGCTGTGTGCCGGTGGCGATATCAATACCGACGGTCGAGACCATGATACCCAGGGTCGCGGCAACCACTGTTTTCATGGGATTCTTGCCAGTGATACCGCCGAGAGTAGCAAACGCCAGAATGAACAGGGCGAAGTATTCCGCAGGGCCGAACGTCAGGGCGAATTTCGCCAGGATCGGTGCCAGCAGGATCAAGCCCAGGGTCCCGATCAGCCCCCCGGTGAACGAGGCCACCGCGGAAATGGCCAGCGCATCCGCCGCCCGGCCTTTCTGGGCCATGGGGTAGCCATCCAGGCAGGTCATCATGGCAGGCTCGTCGCCGGGAATATTCAGCAGGATCGAGGAGATCCGCCCGCCGTACATCGCCCCGGCGTACACCGCCGTCAGCAGGATCATGGCGGTTTCCGGGGGCAGGCCCAGGGTGAAGGCCAATGGAATCAGAATGGCCACGCCGTTGGCCGGGCCGAGGCCGGGCAGACAGCCGATCAGCGTACCCACGAAGGCACCAAACAAGGCGAACATCAGGTTGTACGGGGTCAGCGCCACCGCAAACCCGTCCATCAAAAAGTTCAGGGTTTCCATCAGTTCACCTCCAGCAGGCCACCAGGCAGGCTCAGGTCGAGGCCGTAGTTAAACAGCACAAACACCACCACGGCACTGCTCAGACCGGTCAGAAAGGCCCTGAGCGGTGCCCCGCCCATGCGCCAGCTGAGGGTGCCCACCGCCAGGGTGGTGGAAATCACAAACCCCAGGGGCTCCAGCAACAGGGTGTAGACCACCAGCACAACCAGCGATATCACCAGCTCCAGGGCTGATTTACCCACCGGCCACTGGGCGTCCGGGTCCGGCTTGATCATCAGATACAGGCTGCCAGCCACCAGCACCACCGAGAGGATAGTCGGGAAGGTTTCCGGACCAACGCCCTCGGCGCCGCCGAATGGCTCGGGCCACTGTTGGGCGGCCCAGCCATAGGCAACGGCGAGGACCAGAAGGCCCAGGCCGAGTATACGGTCACCAAAACTCGTCATTTCAGCAGTCCGATTTCGCGGGACAGGGCTTCAATGTCCTGGATCTGTGTGCGGACAAACGCATCGAACTTGGATGCCGGCGGGTGGAACGGCATCAGGCCATTGCTCTTCATGACTTTTTTCCATTCCTCGCTGGCGTACAGGGTGTCCATGGCGTTGGTCCAGTACTCCTTGGCTGCCTCATCGGCGCCCTTGGGCATGTAGAAACCGCGCCAGTTCGGACCAACAGAATCAATGCCCTGCTCTATGGCGGTGGGAATATCACCGAACTTGCCAGGCAGGCGCTCATCGGACAACACGGCCAGCACTCGCAGATCACCGGATTCCATAAAGCCGGTGGCTTCCGAGATATCGCCGGTAAAGGCGTCCACATGGCCACCGACCACCTGGGTCATGGCCTCGCCGCCGTTGTTGTAGGACAGGTACGGAATACGTGGCAGATCGTCAGCACCCGCCGCTTTAGCGGTAATCAGCACCTTCAGATGATCCCAGCCACCCCGGGCACTGCCACCGGCGAACTTCACCGACCTCGGATCCTCGTCCACGGCATCCATCAGATCGTTCAGGTTCTTGTATTCAGAATCCTTGCTGACGGCAATAATGCCGTAATCGGCGCCCAGCGCGCCTACCCAGGCCACCATGTCGGCGTTCATGCCGGGAAACTGCTCCTGAGCCAGGCGGGTCGTGGTCGCAGTGGATGCCGCCACCAACAGGTTATTGTCTTCATTCCGTTTGCTCACCGTGTGAGCGAAGGCCACACCACCACCGGCGCCGGCCATGTTGACGGTCTGCACGGTGCCTTCGACCATGCCCAGCTCCTGCATCACGTTACCCACGCTGCGACAGGTGAAATCCCAGCCGCCGCCGGGATCGGCAGGTGCCAGGCATTCCACTTTTCCGGAAGGCTCCCAGGCCAGGGCAGACATACTGACGGCGGCCGCCGCCACAAAAGACAGGGTACGTTTGATCAACATTGTGTTACCTCATGCTTGTTGTTGTGTTCGCCCCCGAGGCAGACCTGTTGGCAAGGTCAGTGGGGCGACTCGCATACAGGTTAAAAGCGGATCGGCACCGCGTTGAAGTTTGTGGGCGTAAAGCCTTTAAAGAAACTAAAGGCCGTTTTGTTCATAAAGTTCACGGGCAATCATTGCCCCCGTGCATTACCCTGTGGAGCAAACGACAACAACACCAGCAGTCCATATCGTGTTCCGAAAGACCAAACTCAAAACCCGGATGATTCTTACCCTCGGGCTCGTCGGCGCCTTGCAGACGATCCTGATTGGCGTGTTCGCCGGCTACTACCTGAGCGAATCCCTCTACGACGAGATCGGCCAGCGAGCCCTGATGGTGGCCAAGACCGTGGCAGCCACGCCGGCGGTGATTTCCGGCATCCAGAGCCGGGATGTGGCCGAGCTCAACGAGCTGGCAGCGCGCATGGAAAAAACCAATGAAGCCCTGTTTATCGTTATTGGTGACCACAACGCCATCCGCCTGGCGCATCCGGACCCGGCCCGTCTGGGGCACTCCATGGCCGATGACGACGGCGACTATGGCCGCCAGGCCCTGGTGCATGGCGAAGCCTACGTAGCCAGGGCCCTTGGCAGCCTGGGTGAATCCATGCGCGGCAAGGCACCGGTGATCGTTCCGGCGACCGGCGAGATCATTGGTATTGTGTCGGTGGGCTATAGTGTGGAACAGGTTGAGTCCACCATCGAGCGATACAACTTCGTGCTCTACGGCGTGATCGGCGTGATGCTGATGATCAGCATTGTTGCCGCCATTGTGATTGCCGGACGGTTCAAACAGGCAATATTCGGCCTGGAACCCGAAGAAATCGCCCGGCTGTTCCGGGAACGGGACGCCACCCTGCAATCCGTCCGCGAAGGGATTATTGCCATCAACCGGGAAGGCCTTATTACCACGGTCAACCGAACGGCCCTGGACACCCTCGGGCTGGAGCCGGAAACGCCCCTGGCCGGGCAGCCGGTACTGTCGGTATTGCCGGAAAGCGACCTGCTGTCGGTACTGGAATCCGGTGTGCCCGATTTCGACCGGGAGGTGTGGCTGAGGGGTCGGCAAATGATCGTGAACCGGCTCCCGGTGCGCGAGGGCAGCGACATCATCGGTGTGGTCGCCAGTTTCCGGCTGCGTGACGAAGTGGACCAGGTCAGCCGCCAGCTGACCCGTATCCAGCAGTACGCGGATACCCTGCGCAGCCAGACCCACGAATACTCCAACAAACTGCACACCATTGCCGGCCTGATCCAGCTCGGCGCCACCGACGAGGCACTGGCGCTGATCGGCAGCGAGGTCAGCGATCACCAGGCGCTGCTGCACCTGCTTCTGGAGGCGGTACCAGACCCTGTCCTGGCGGGCTGCCTGCTGGGCAAATATAACCGGGCGCGGGAGATGGGCCTGTATCTCGAGATTGACCCGGACAGTCAGATGGCCGACATCCCCGAGCAACTGCCGAGAGACCAGCTGGTGAGCGTACTGGGCAACCTGATTGACAACGCCCTGGAAGCGACCCGCTCCCATTCCGGCGAAGGCGGTCGTGTCCAGCTCTCCATGACTGATCTGGGGCAGGAACTGATCTTCGAGGTGGGAGACCAGGGGCCAGGTATCCCACCCTCGGTGCAGCAGAAGATTTTTGAGAAAGGGTTCAGCAGCAAGGAGGGCGATGAGCACGGATTTGGTCTGCATCTGGTCCGGCTGTTCCTGAATCGCTGGGGGGGGTCCGTCACCGTGGAAAGTCTTCCAACCGGGGGTAGCCGCTTTACCCTATACTTACCGAAAACACCGGAAGCCAGGAGTGCCCATTGACCCCCGTTCGACTGCTGATCATCGAAGATGACCGTAAAATAGCGGAGATTCAACGACGGTTTGTGGAGCGTCTGGAACAGGTTGAACTCTGCGGCATTGCCCATACCCTCGCCGATGCCCGGGACCAGATCGACGTGCTGGCACCGGACCTGATCCTGCTGGATGTGTACTTTCCGGATGGCAATGGTCTGGAGTTGTTACGGGAATTACGGGCCGCGGACAGTGGCAGCGATGTCATCCTGATTACGGCCGCGAAAGAAGTCGAAACCCTCCGAAGTGCCCTCCGGGGTGGCGTGTTCGACTACATTCTCAAACCGCTGGTCTTCGAGCGCCTGCAGGAGGCCGTTGATCGTTACCGGGAACACCTGGAGCGATTATCGGGCCTGCATCAGATTGCCCAGAAAGAGGTTGATGCACTGTTGCCCCGGAGTAGCACAGACGACACCCATACGGCGGACGAACGCCTGCCCAAGGGCATTGATGCGCTGACCCTGGACAAGATCCGGGAGGTGATGGCAGGGAGCGGCCACCACAGCGCCGAAGAGGTTGGAAACGCCATCGGCGCCTCGCGCACCACGGCCCGACGCTACCTGGAATATCTGGTCGGCTCCGGGGAGATGTCCGCGGAAGTCACCTACGGTAGTGTCGGGCGCCCGGAACGGCGATACTGTGCCCATATACATTGATCTTCGCCATGCTTAGAGGGTTGAAGGGAACCTCGCTTCATCGGCAAAGTTCTCCGTCAGTGTATCGAACACCTTCCGCACCCGGGGTGGTACCGGCCCCCGCTGCGGTCTGTACACATACAGCGGAAGCGCTGGCGGTTCAAATTCCCGTAATACCGGCACCAGACGCCCCTCGCGAATATACGGAATCACCAGAAACGCCGCAATCTGGCCGAATACCCATCCGTTAAGCACCGCCTGGAGTTCCGCCTCAGGGTCATCGGAGACAAAACGCGGCGATTGCGGCGAGTGTGTAAATCCGTTAAACCGCCAGGGCCATATTCGCCCCAGATTCCGGTCCACCCGCCCCGATACCGGCCGGGTCATCAGGTCAGCAATTGACCGGGGTTCCCCCACCCTTCGAATCAAATCAGACGAAGCCACCACCATCAACGGAACCTCCGCTGCCTGGCGGGCGACAAACCGATTGTCTTTCAGCGCTCCCACCCGAATACCGATATCAATCTGCGCGCCGACCGTATCCGTGACCTCGTCTTCCAGACGAAGATCAATCAGACACTCCGGCGACTCCTCAATCAGTGGCGCCAACAGAGGCAGCACATGGCCTCGCCCAACCGAGTGGGGCGCCGTTATGCCAACCCGGCCAGCGTAGCTCGCCTGATCGCCGTTACTTGCGCCCTCAAACAGCAATTCAAATTCTGAAATCAGGCTGTTGGATTCGTGAAGAAAACGTTCACCGAAGCGAGTAATCTGAATCTGCCTGGTGCTCCGGTGAAAAAGCAGCTCACCAAGCTGATCCTCAAGCTCCTTTACCGCCCGGCTGATGGTTTGGGGCGATGTTCCCAACTGAAAGGCAGCGTCCCGGAAACTGTCTGACTGAGCGGTGGTGGCAAAGATTTTCAGCAGACGAAAACGGTCATACATGATTGGCTCCGGGGCGGCGGTGAGCCTTGAGGCTCTGTTATTATTGTTCCAGTTCCTGGAATTAAGAAACCCAGAATCTTTCCTACCAGCCTTCTGGCATCCCTGTCTACCCTGAATCTATTCCATCGGATATCGGAAATCACAACAACAAGACCAGGCCGGCGGCGCCCACACAAGGAAACAGTGGATGCCGACCTTGGAGGAGCAGTCTATGTCGTTATCCCGTCGCAACTTTCTCAGAAACAGTCGCAACGCATTGATCGGAACCCTGGCTTTTAGCAATGGCGCCATCGCCCTCCTGGCCCCCTCAAAAACCTGGTCCATGCCGCTTCAAAGCCTCAGCAAAACCGAGGGTGAAACCATTCTTGAGCTGACCCGAAACATCTTCCCCCACGACTCGCTGGAAGACGCGGTTTATGCCTTTGTTGTCCGTGATCTCGATAAGGGCGCTTCCGCAAACGCCGGTGCAGCCAAGCTGTTGGTAGAGGGTGTCAAAGATCTGCATCGACGCGCCGGCGGTGACTGGATGAATCTGAATAACACCGAGCAATTCCGGTACGTCCAGGACATCGTCGGTTCGCCGTTCTTCGAAAAAATCCGCAGTACCGCAGTGGTATCCCTCTACAACAACGAGTTGGCCTTTGCCCACTTCGGCTACGAAGGCCCCGTGGGTGATGGTGGCTACCTCTACTTGGGGTTTGACGACCTTGACTGGCTACCGGCACCGCCTGCCGCGGACAGCGGCGTAAAGCCCGCCTGAAACACGCGATCGCGCGCGAAAACACCGATAATAAAGCAGTCTGGAGAGAGCCATGTCCCTGACCAGTAATCAAAAAACCTTTTCCAAAAACGATGACTCCGTTGTGGTTGTCATCGGCTCCGGCGCCGGCGGCGGCACACTCGCCAATGGTCTGGCCCAGCAGGGTATCAAAACCGTCGTTCTGGAAGCTGGTGCGCTGCACACCACCAATGATTTCCTGGCCGACGAATGGGCGTCTTTCAGCCAGCTTGCCTGGCTCGACCCCCGGACGACTTCAGGCAGCTTCCGTCTGGCGAAAGACTTTGCCGGCCTGCCTGCGTGGATCGTCAAGGCCGTGGGCGGCACCACCATCCACTGGGCCGGCGCCAGTCTCAGGCTTCAGCCCCATGAATTCAACGCGCTGAGCACCTACGGCAAAGTACCGGACGCGAACCTGCTGGACTGGCCCATCGACTATGAGGAACTGGCGCCTTACTACGCCAACGCGGAGGATCGCATGGGCGTTACCCGCACCAACGACATCGGCGGGCTGCCGGGTAACAACAACTTCGAAGTGATGCATGCAGGGGCCACGAAGCTGGGCTACAGTTGCAACACCGGGCACATGGCGATTAACAGCCAGCCCCGGGACGGTCGCCTGGCCTGCCAGCAGCGTGGTTTCTGCTTCCAGGGCTGCCGGTTTGGCGCCAAGTGGTCCACCCTGTACACCGAGCTGCCAGCGGGCATCGCCACTGGCAACATGGAGCTCCGTCCGGAATCCCACGTACTGAGGATTGAACACAACGACCAGGGCCGGGTGACGGCGGTGGTCTATGCGGATAAAGACGGCAATCAGCATCGCCAGAAAGCACGGGTGGTGGCCGTTGCCGGTAACTCTATCGAGACCCCCAGATTACTGCTGAATTCGGCATCAAACCGCTTCAGCAACGGCCTCGCCAACGCCTCCGGACAGGTCGGCCGTAATTACATGCGCCACATGACCGGTTCTGTGTACGCCACCTTTGACAAGCCGGTGCACATGTATCGTGGCACTACCATGGCCGGCATCATTTCGGACGAAGCACGCCACGACCCATCCCGGGGGTTTGTCGGCGGCTACGAAATGGAAACCCTGTCGCTGGGCCTGCCGTTTATGGCCGCCTTCCTGAATCCGGGCGCCTGGGGCCGGGAATTCACCAACGCCATGGATCAATACGAAAACATGGCCGGCATGTGGCTGGTGGGCGAGGACATGCCCCGCGAAAGCAACCGGATCACCCTCAACAACGAGGTCAGGGACGCCCATGGCATGCCGGTCGCGAATGTGCACTATGACGACCACACCAACGATGTTGCCATGCGAGAACACGCGTTCAAGAGGGGCGAGGCTATTTACAACGCCGTCGGTGCCCTGGAAACCATCCGTACACCGCCATACCCTTCGACCCACAATCTGGGGTCCTGCCGGATGAGCGAAAAAGCGGAAGATGGCGTGTGCAATGGCGTTGGCCAGACCCACGATATCCCTAACCTGTTCATCTCCGATGGCAGCCAGTTCACCACATCCGCGGCGGAAAACCCGACGCTAACCATTGTCGCCCTGGCGCTTCGTCAGGCCGACAATCTCGGCAAAATGCTCAAAGCGGGGGCGGCGTAAACCGGCCCTCTCGCCGCAGCTCGCCAACCCATTTAAAGGAGAACATTAATGAGCTTTACCGGTGAGAACCATCCGGGTGTAAAACCCCCAACGCGGGAGTCGGAAGGGTTCCGGCTGAACCACACGATGTTGCGCACCCGGGACCCGGAGAAATCCCTTGCCTTTTACACCCACGTGCTGGGAATGACCGTCCTTCGACGGCTGGATTTCGAGGAAATGCAGTTCTCGCTGTACTTTCTGACGCGGCTGGCGCCAGAGCATTCCGTTCCGGAGGACCAGGGCAAACGGACCGTCTGGACCTTCAGCCAGACCGGCATTCTCGAGCTGACTCACAACTGGGGCACGGAAAACCAGGCTGACTTTGCTTACCATGACGGCAATGCCCAGCCTCAGGGGTTTGGTCATATCTGCATATCAGTGCCGGATCTCGACGAAGCCATCGCATGGTTTGACAAGAATGACGTGACTTACGTCAAACGCCCTGAACAGGGTAAAATGCGTGACGTCGCGTTCATCAAGGACGTGGATGGCTACTGGATCGAAATCGTGGAGGCTCGCCGGCTCGGCAATCTGGGCGACTGACCTCCCGAACCGAGGGAGTTTCGCTTGAAGCCACTGATACTCGCCGTGCTGGCTCTGACTGTCCTCACCGGCTGTCAGGAGTCACCCACCGGTCGCAACCGGCTGGCGCTGGTTCCCGATACTGTCCTGACCGATATGGGGCAGCAGAGTTTTGAGCAAATGAAACAGCAGAATCCCGTCATCACCCAGCCCGGCGTCAACCAGTTGGTGCAATGCATCACCCGGGAACTGGTGACGGCTGCCGCAACACAGTATCCCGATGCCCCGATGCCGGATTCCTGGGAGGTTGTTGTGTTCGACAACGCCACGCCCAACGCCTTCGCCTTGCCGGGTGGCAAAATCGGCGTCCATACCGGGTTGCTCAGGGTAGCCGACAACGAGGCCCAACTGGCGGCAGTGATTGGCCATGAAATCGCCCACGTTCTGGCCGGCCACGGCAATGAGCGACTGACCCAGCAACTGGGCCTGGAGGCGGGCATGATGCTGATTGGCCTGTTCACCGAAAGCGAAATCGCCGAAGACCAGATTCAACAGGCCCTGGGCATTGGCGCGCAGTTGGGCCTTACCCTGCCCTTCAGCCGCGCCCATGAGGAAGAGGCAGACCTGATGGGCCTGAGTATCATGGCCAGGGCCGGCTTTGAGCCGGGCCAGAGTGTGCGCTTATGGCAGAACATGGCCCAGGCCTCCGGCGCCCAGCCCCTGGAGTTTCTCTCCACCCATCCGAATCACGACAGCCGTATTGATTCACTCCAGCGCCGGATGGACGCGGCCAACGAACTGTTTGCACAGGCGCAGCCGGCGAGTTGCGGGGGCTGAGCAGCCGCTAATCGTATAACCCGTGCAGGTAGCGCAGCCCCGATAACTGCGCCATCTGGCCACGAATCCAGCTCACCCGCTGCCAGACATAGGCCGACGGATCGGCCGCGCTCAATACCCGCGGATTGGGCAGTACCGCTGCCAACCGGGCGGACTGGCCCGGGGACAGTTCGCTGGCGCCGACACCAAAATACGCCTGGCTCGCCGCTTCCACGCCGTAGATCCCCGGCCCGAACTCGGCAATGTTCAGATACACCTCCATGATGCGCCGCTTTGGCCAGACGACGTCCATGGTCACCGCCAGTGCGGCCTCCAGGGCCTTGCGTACGAAGCTCCGATCGTTCCAGAGAAACAGGTTCTTGACCGTCTGCTGGGTAATGGTACTGGCCCCTCTCAACCCCTCACCGGCCCGGTACTCCGTCAGCGCCTTGGCAATAGCCTCAACATCAACGCCCCAATGGTAGGGAAAGCGCTGGTCTTCGCTGGCAACGACCGCCAGGGGCATCCACGGCGAGATTTCGGCCAGCGCCACCCATTCCTGCCGCAGTTCCGAGCCCGGATGGGCGATGACATGCCCCACCATGAACGCCGAGGTGGGCGGGTTCACAAACCGAAACAGCAACAAGAGGGAAACCAACAACAACGCCGCACCTGCCAGCGTCCAGGCCAGTGCGCGCAGGGTTTTTTTCAACAAGGATTTACCAGCCACAGCCCCACCATTGATCAGAGTTGACTATCATCAATATCAGGCGGCCAGTATGTCGTGGTTCCGGTCCTGTTTGAATTACAGCTGGTTCAGGCTGTCATACCTTATCAGGCCACAGGTAACACCAGACCGACAACAATCGAGGCACTGCCCATGGTGGAGCGTTTGCCATGCCCGGATGGCCTCCGGCTACTGCTTACTCCCAACCGCTCCCTGAGCTGGCGCGGCAATGTCGGGGTCTGGCTGTGCCTGTTTGCCCTCTCGGCCGCCATTGCCACGGGCTTCAGTCTGGCGGGTGCCTGGGTTATCGTTCCCTTTGCCGGACTGGAACTGATTGCACTGGCAGCCGGCGTTTACCTGACCGCCCGGGCCTGCCAGCGCCAGGAAGTGCTGTCCGTCGAAGGTGACGACATTCATCTGGCCAAAGGCCGACTCCGGAAACAGGAGGAATGGACCCTGCCCAGGCGTTATGCCTGCCTGAAAATCGACCGGCCCGCTCACCCTTTCACCCCTCCCCGCCTTGCCCTGGCCTACCGGGGCAATGAAGTGTCACTGGGCACATTCCTGAATATGGAAGATACCGAACAGCTCATTGCCCTACTGGAGAACAAAGGCCTGCTGATCGAACGCAAAGAGCCCGATGCGGACATCGGGCTCTGGTTCTGAACCATTGGCTGCGGTGTCGCTGCCAGCGCTTACTGGTAGTTGGCCACGATCCGGTCAATTTCCCCGGCTTTGCGGGCCTCATCCAGCGCCTGTTGCAAATCCGCCACAATCGCCGGGTCCGTGTTCGTGCTGAACGCCAGGTACATCGGGGTTTCGCGGAACACCAGCACCGGTTTCAGGCCGGTGATGTCGTGCTCTTCCTTGGCCATCAGGGGGCCCACCAGGCCATCGGTCACCCATAAATCCGCCTGCCCGAGCGTCAGGCGCCGGGCATTGACGTCGCTCGACATCCCCATCACCACGCTAAACCCCTGATCCACCAGATAGTCGGACATAACATCGCCCTTATAGCCGGCGATACTTAACCCCTTGGCGTCTTCCAGGGATTCCAGGGTAATGTCGGAATCCGGCGCGGCAAACAAGGTCCATTTGATGGACGCCAGAGGCCCCACCCACTGGAACTGACTTTCACGCTCGTCGGTCCGGGCGGTGCAGAACAAGCCGTGGTTTTCGCGGCCCTGAACCCAGTTGTAGGCGTAACTCCAGGCCCGCATTTTCATCACGTAATCGTAATCCACCCGGGCCAGCATGGCCTTGACCATGTCTGTACAAATGCCGGTGATGTCATCTTCATTGTGGGCAAACCCTTTGCCCGTGGTGGATGCGTTATAGGGAGGGTAATTCTCGGTAAAAATATAAAGACGTTCCGCGGCCGTGGCCATGGACGCAAGCGCGGCCAGCACCAGCGCCAACATCCCCGATTTTGCGCCTTTCAATACCATTCTTGCCGTTGAAGCGGTCTGCTTAGACATTTTCGTGTCCTTGACGGTTCTGTTAAAGGTGTTCAGGGCAGCCCCAAATCGATCAAAATACATGCATGCAAAAGTTATATTCTGGCTTAAAAAGCCAATGGTTCTGAGCGATTCTGCCAACCCATCTATCATTACGTGTCTCGCAGGAAAAGTCAGTGACAAAAAGTATCTGAATTTACGAACCCGCTGTTCATTCGGGTCACACCAGGCCAGCCGTCAGACCGGGTCGCCTTCCCGGTGACCCGGTCTGATCACGGTGGGGCCGATAACAGTCAGGCAACGGGGCCGGCAGACCACGCTCATTGGGGTCTTGCCCGCTTCGTCGCCATCGGCGGTAATGGTTTTGGGTTTTCGGGTTTCAATACGACAGTGCTGCCCCTTGAGATGGATCATGGTACTGGTGCGTGTGGGTGACTTGCCGGTCAGGCGAACCATCACAAAGGTCAGTAGCAGCTGAATCAGCGGGCGGGGCTTGACCGCGATAACATCCAACTGGCCATCGTTGATCGTGGCGCCCGGAATTTCATTGCCTCCTCCGAAGAATGCACCGCTGGACACCGCGATGGTCAGCCAGCGCCCCCTTACATAGCCCTGGTCGCACCGGATGGCGGCGTGGAACCCGCGCCTGGCCCGGACACTCCTCAGCAACTCGACACCATAGCTGAACCGGCCAAGCAGTTTTTTTCGGGAACCTTCCGACTCCCGGGCCGGCAGAGTTCCCAGGCCAACATGGGCAACATTCAGGAACAGACGCTCATCAAATTCTGCCACATCGACCTGCTGAACCGCCCCCACCTGAACCAGCCGGCACAGCTCAGCCGGATCCTCGGGCAGCGCGAGGTTACGGGCGAAATCGTTGGCCGTACCGGAGGGCAATACCGCCAGAGTGGCGTCCCGCTCCAGGCAGAGCCCGGCGCCCGTATTGACCGAGCCATCGCCTCCGGCCACCATAACCACATCCCCGGACGCGACGCTGTCCTGCCAGGCAGGTTCATCGAACCGGACACATTCAGGCCCGGTAATGCCGGCGGCAGACAAGTGTTCCAGCCAGAAATCCCGGTCACGCTGGCCATCGCCGGCTTTCGGGTTTGCCACCAACCAATAGGTCATGTCAGCGCCCTGCTCTTCGGGTAACCACCAGGGCCACACCGGTTATGGAAATGCCGCCGCCGACCATGGCCAGAACGCCCAGGCGCTCGTCGAACAACCAGAACGCCTCCAGCGCGGTCACGGGGGGCACCAGATAGAAGAGACTTGCCACCTGCGAAGCGGCGCCCTGCCGGATCAGCCACATCAGCAACAGAATGGCCCCAATGGAGACCCCGAGAACCAGCCAGGCCATGGACAGTTGCAGGGGCAGGGCCCACTCTACCTCGCGGGTTTCAAAACCGAAGGCGCCGACCGCAAAGAACAGCGCGGCGGCTCCGTACTGGATCATGGTGCCGGCCACCAGATCCGCTCCAGTACCGTGCCGTTTCTGGTACACCGTTCCCAGGGAAATACCACTGAGCGACAACAGGGCCCAGAGCAGTGTCCACAACGGAAAGCCCGAGGCGTCTCCACCCACCCCGGCGAGCTTTTCCAGCAGCACCAGGGTCACCCCGACCAGACCAAACGCCAGCCCGAGCCATTGCCGCCCGGTAACGCTCTCCTTCAGCACAAGAACCGCCGCCGCCGTGGTAACCAGGGGCTGCAGCCCGACGATCAGGGAAATGATACCGGAGGGCATGCCGCCCTGAATGGCGTAATAGACACCGCCCAGATAACAGCCATGCACCAGCAGCCCGGTCACCGCCAGATGCCCCGCTCCGCGCCAGCCCGGCCAGCGGGTCTTGAGCACCCAGGCCAGCCCCATCAGCAGCACCAGGGTCAGCACCATGCGAATCAGCAAGAGGGTAAACGGCTCAGCGTATGGCAGGCCGTACTTGGCACCGATAAAGCCCGTACTCCAGAGCCAGACAAACAGGGCGGGCACAAAAAAACTGTAAAAGAGTGATCGCATAGGGACGAGCCGGTACCGGATTGCTGTCAGATGTTCAGTGTAGAACGTTGCTGACAAACAAAACAGATACAGGAAAACGGCTCAGCTACCGGTACAGATGTTCAGGCCGGCATGCCGGCCGGTAAAGTGCCCGCCGGAAAGTACCGGGCGATCAGGCCGGTTCAGTGATCCTGGAGAATGGCCTGAAGCTTCTGGGTGAGGTCCACGGCCTCGGCGCCCAGGGGTGTGAGGTACCCGCCGTCCTTCTGGCTGATCAACCCCTTGGCAAACAGCCCCTCGGCGGCCTTCACCGTTTCCGGCGCCGCAGAATGGGCATGAACCTTGATCCCCTCCTGGCTGGAGGTAGATGAAAACTGGCCCAGCAGGTTGAGTTCGGCAAGGTGATCGGCTGAAAATGGCATGGCGTTTCCTCGTAGTATTACAGGGTTTTACACTCAGCATAGTCGATTCACACCATGAAGTTGTCCCGAATTGTCAGTAACCGCAATGGTATTAGCCGCAAGCAGGCCAACACTCTGATTGCCACCGGGCGGGTGACGGTGAATGACCTGGTCTGCCGCACCCCGGCACAGGACGTGGATCGTTTTGCCACCGTGCGGGTGAACGAGGAAACCCTTCAGTCAGGCCAGGCCGCGCACTATCTCATGCTGCACAAGCCCGCCGGCTATCTCAGCGCGACCATGGACGCCACGCACAGCACCGTCCTCGACCTGATTGACCCACGATTGCACCCGGACCTGCACATTGCCGGTCGTCTGGACCGGGCCAGCACCGGTTTGCTGATACTCACCAACGACGGCCTCTGGTCGCGTAAACTGACCGAGCCGGAGGTTAAAATACCCAAGGTCTATCGGGTTGCCACTGCACTTCCCATCACGCCCGACACCACAGCACGCTTTGCCGATGGCATCTGGTTCGAGTTCGAAGGCCTCAGAACCTCACCGGCACAACTGGCTGTCCTGAGCGAACGGGAAGCCCGAGTGACCATCTATGAAGGCCGTTACCATCAGATCAAACGGATGTTTCATGCGGTTGGCAATCGGGTAACCCGCTTGCACCGGGAACAGATGGGCGACATCCGACTGGACGAAGCCCTGACCCCCGGCGCCTACCGCCCGCTGAGCGACACCGAAATACGTTCCGTTATCCGCGCCCAGGCAAGACAACACGGGCGGCTTTCCGGTAACCTGAACGAACACTCATAAACCCCGGTACCGCCATGACAACCCTACAGATTGATATCGTGTCCGACATCGCCTGCCCCTGGTGCGCGATCGGCTACGCCCGCCTCGCACAGGCCATGGAAGAGCTCAAAGACGAGATGGCATTCACCATCGAGTGGCATGCCTTCGAGCTCAACCCGGACCCCGCCGGTGATGGCGAACCCATCCTCCCTGCCCTGAGCCGCAAGTACGGTCGCAGTGAAGATGACATGCGGGCGAATCAGAGCCAGATGATGGACATCGCTCGCGGCCTGGGCCTGAATTTCGAGAAACTCCAGGAGCGCCATACCCGCAATACCTTCGACGCACACCGGCTGGTGAAATGGGCCGGGGAACAGGGCCGGCAGACCGAGATGAAAATGGCTTTTTTCGATGCCTATTTCGGCCAGGCACAGAACATCTCCGATGCGGATGTGCTGGTAACATGCGTGGAGAGCATCGGCCTCGACGGCCGCCAGGCCCGGGAGATTCTGGCGTCGGACCGCTACGCCGATGCTGTGCGCGAAGACGAGGCCAGGTACCAGCAAGCCGGTGTTTCGGCGGTTCCTGCTTACATCATCAATCAGAAATATCTCGTCTCCGGTGCCCAGGAGCCGGAAACCCTGGTGCAGGCATTCCGGGAAATGTCCGGCAAGGACTGAACGGGTCAGGCGGGTGGCAGGTTGGCAATCACCGCCTCACAGACCTCATCCTGATTGCGCCCTTCACCCGTCACCGATAGATCCGCGAAACGTGAGTACAGCTCCAGGCGTTCCTCAAACAACGCTTCCAGAGACTGGTCCGGCCGCCGGGAAATGCCCCGCAGGCTGTAATCGCCGATACGTTCAATGACCAGCGCCAGGGGAATGTCCAGAAAAATGACGGTGCCGCTGGCTTTGAGGTGCGCCATGGCCGCCGCGCTGTAGACGGCACTGCCTCCGGTACTGATGACCTTGTGCTGGACGTTCAGGTTGAGCAGTACCTCTTCCTCAATGTGACGCAGGGCCTTATAGCCATCCTGGTCGACGATTTCCTGCAGGGTGCGGCCGGCCTGCTCCTGAATCAGCAGGTCGGTATCGATAAACCCCAGGCCCAGTCGTTTGGCCAGCAGGACCCCCACGGTGCTTTTGCCGCTGCCGGGCATACCGATCATAACAAGATTCCGGGAATCCATGTGCATAACCCTGGTGCCTCCGGGCCACTGAGAACTGGCCTATAATACTCAACACGTAACACTTTTCCGACAAAGCGTATGCTTTATTCCGGCTTACAAGGTCGTATAATTCGCCGAAAGCCGGCGCCGAAGCGCACATCAAGCCGGCAAGTGACCGCACCTTTAAGAGTAAGCAATGACCATCGCCAGATCACTACTGATCTCATTACTGGCCGCTTTTGTGTCTGGACTGTCCGCGCCAATCGCGGCGGACAGTGTCAAGCGCATTGTGCACCCGGATGGCACCGTCGAGTTTACCAACGTAAAAAGCGCCGGCCAGCCCCGGGCCTCAACTGGCAACGATACCGTCTATCGCTACACCGACGAACACGGCGTGGTCGCCTACAGCAGCATTCAGCCAGCCGGGGCGGCGTTTGATGTCATCCGGTTTCATTGTTACGCCTGTGACCCGGATTCGACCGTGGACTGGCGCAAAACGCCGCTTTTCACCAAGCCTTACCGTTCGGAGATCCAGACCGCCGCCCGGGAATTTGGTGTCGATCCGGCCCTGGTGCGGGCGGTTATTCACGCGGAATCGGCCTTTAATGAAAAGGCGCTGTCACCCGTCGGCGCTCAGGGCCTGATGCAACTGATGCCAGGCACGGCCGAAGAGCTTGGGGTAAAGAATGCGCTGAGGGCCGCGGATAACATCCGCGGCGGAGTGAACTATCTGGCGAAAATGCTGGACCGTTTCAACGGTAATGTCCGGATGGCCACGGCCGCCTACAATGCCGGCCCTGGCGCCGTCAGCCGATACCAGGGCGTGCCGCCCTACGCCGAAACCAAGGCCTATGTTGAGCGCGTAGGCATCCTTCACGAGCGCTACGCAGCCCGGTAGCAACCGACCGTCACCGCGCGGTGGCTACCGGGCATCGGCCCCAAGGCTACTCAGACGCAGCGATCAGGCTTGCGTTACCACCGGCGGCCGTGGTGTCGACGCACAGGTGGCGCTCGATCACGAAGCGCTGGTCCAGGGTATGTTCGGTGATCAGCGGCAGCAGAGCGCCATCACGCTTGGCCAGCGCCTCACGATACGCCTTCAGCAGGGGCTGGTCAGCGCAGCTCACCACCGCCTCAAAGCCATTCACCGTGGCCAACGCTTCCGGCTCCAGAAGCCCCTCAACACCGACCACCGGCAAACCTGCCTTGCCAGCACTGTCCACTGTATCCTGGACACCCGGGGCGACAACCACCACCTTGTTGCCTTGAGACAGTGCCGTACCAGCCTGCTCAAGCGCGGTTTCCTTGTCCGGGCCGAGGCACAGTACAACCCCACGGGCGTGGTTGGACAAACGGTTGGTCTCACCCGTTGGTCCCGGCAGCGCCTCCACGTGCGCGTCCAATGGGTCCGGCACCTCCCCGAAAATCGGCTTGAGAACCTCGACACGGGCGCCCGGCTTCGGTGCGTTCAGCTTGTCGAGTTGGCCAATGAGCTTCTGGAGCTGTTTTGCATCGACCTTGCTGGCGCCCAGATCCGCTTCACGGACAACCGTAACGCCTTTCAGGAAACGGCGCACATACTGTGGGCCGCCGGCCTTGGGGCCGGTACCAGACAGGCCTTCACCGCCAAAGGGCTGGGAGCCGACAATGGCGCCGATCTGGTTGCGGTTGACGTAGGCATTACCCACCTTGATCCGGCTGGTAATACGCTCCACCCGGCGGTCAACGCGGCTGTGAATGCCGAAGGTCAGGCCGTAGCCCCTGGCGTTGATGTCATCCACCACTTTGTCGATTTTCTTCGCGTCGAAAGTGGCAACGTGCAACACCGGCCCGAAGATTTCCTCTTCCATCTCTTCAATGCCGCTCACACTCAACACCGCCGGAGACACGAACAGCCCCTTCCCGGGAACCGGCAGCTTTTTCAGGAGCTTGCCGTTACGTTCGAATGTCTCGCAGTGATCCACAATCTTCTTGCGGGCGTTCTCATCGATCACCGGCCCCACGTCGGTCGACAGCAACCAGGGATCACCAATCCCCAGTTCTTCCATGGCGCCATACAGCATTTCCAGAAGGTTGTCGGCGATGTCTTTCTGTACATACAGCATACGCAACGCCGAACAGCGCTGGCCGGCGCTCTGGAACGAGGACGCCAGCACGTCACGAACAACCTGCTCCGGCAACGCCGTGGAATCCACGATCATCGCGTTCAAACCACCGGTCTCCGCCACCAGTGGTGCATCCGGCGCCATGTTTTCGGTCATCGTCCTGTTAATGCGCTGGGCGGTGGCGGTGGAGCCGGTGAAACACACCCCACTGACACGAGAATCAGACGTCAGCGCCGCGCCCACGGTGGCACCGGTGCCCGGTAACAACTGAATGGCATCTTCGGGGATGCCCGCCTGATACATCAGTTCAACGGCCCTCGCCGCCAACAGCGACGTCTGCTCGGCTGGCTTGGCCACTACCGTGTTACCGGCTGCCAGGTTGGCCAGAATCTGTCCGGTGAAAATGGCCAGCGGGAAGTTCCAGGGCGAGATACAACACATCACACCGCGGGCATCGCCGCTGTCCTCGTAACGAATGGCCTCGTTGGCGTAGTACTGGGCAAAGTCCACGGCTTCGCGGATCTCGGCAACGGCATCCAACAGCGACTTGCCCGCCTCACGGGTGGTCAGCGCGAACAATTCATGGGCGTGTTCCTCGTACAGGTCACCGACCTTGCGCACACAGGCTGCGCGCTCTTCCACCGATTTCCGGGACCAGCTCTTGAAGCCTTCCACCGCTGCCGTGATCGCACGGTCCACGTCGGCGTCGGAGGCCTGGGTAACATGCCCCACAAGGTCATCCGGATTGGCCGGGTTACGCACCACCTGGACTTCCGTGCCGGCCACCTCACCGACAATCAGGGGACCGCCCTTCCATCGATGATCGCGATAGGCACCACGCCCGGCCTCAATCTCATTCACGGTGACCGGGTCGGTAATATCCCAGCCCTTTGAGTTACGCCGTTGCTCACCAAAGAGATTGAACGGGTGCACGATGGCTTTGCTGGAGATGCGGCTGCCCATTTCCTCGACGCTTTTGATCGGGTCCTTGGCGATTTCTTCCGGCGTGATGCGCTTATCCACGATCTGATTCACGAACGAGCTGTTGGCGCCGTTCTCCAACAAGCGGCGCACCAGGTACGCGAGCAGGTCCTTGTGCGGGCCAACCGGTGCGTAGATGCGGCACGGCACGCCACTGGCCTTCAGCACCTCGTTGTGCAGGGACTCCCCCATACCGTGGAGGCGCTGGAATTCATAGTTATCCACGCCCCGGGCTTTGGCCAGCTCGAGAATGGAGGAAGCGGAATGAGCGTTGTGGGTCGCGAACTGCGGATAGATGCGACTCGTCATGTTCAGCAGCTTGGTGGCGCAGGAGAGGAACGACACATCACTGCAGGCCTTGCGGGTAAACACCGGAAAGCCATTCAGACCCATGACCTGCGCACGCTTGATCTCGGCATCCCAGTAAGCACCTTTCACCAGCCGCACCATGAACTTGCGATCGTGCTTCTCAGCCAGGCCGTAGAGCCAGTCGATGACAAAGGGAGAACGCTTGCCGTAGGCCTGAACCACCACGCCAAAGCCATCCCAGCCAGCCAGCTCGGGATCAGACACCAGCGCTTCAATCACATCGAGGGACAGGTCCAGGCGGTCCTGCTCCTCGGCGTCGATATTGAAGCCCATGTTGGCGGCTGCCGCTTTTCTGACAAGATCGCGGGCGCGGGGAAGCAGCTCGTTCATCACCCGCTCCTTGTTGCCATACTCGTAACGGGCCAGCAAGGCGGACAGTTTTACGGAGATGCCCGGGTTCTTGCGCACATCGCCCTTGCAGGCCTTGGCGATGCTGTCGATGGCGTTGGAGTAGGACTCGAAATAACGCTTGGCGTCGTCATCGGTGCGCGCGGCTTCACCCAGCATGTCATAGGAGTAGGTATAGCCTCTGGCCATGTACTCTTTGGCTTCGTCCTGTGCCTCATCGATATCGCGGCCCAGGACAAACTGGCGACCCATTTCTTTCATGGCCTGGCCCGCCACCGTGCGAATCACCGGCTCGCCAAAACGCTTGAGCAATTTGCGCAGGGTGTCGCCGACTGTGTGGCGTTCAGAATCCTTGAGCAGGTTGCTGGTCATCAGCAGGGCAACGGTGGCGGTATTGATCAGTGACGAAGACGCCTTGCCCACGTGGGTGCCCCAGGCACCTGAGGTGATCTTGTCTTCGATCAACTCGTGAATGGTGGTGTTGTCCGGCACGCGCAGCAGCGCCTCCGCCAGACACATCAGCGCCACCCCTTCCTTGGTGGTGAGACCATACTCGGCGAGAAACTTTTCCATGATGGTGGACCTGGCATTCTGGCGAACGCCTCGCACCAACTCGGCGGCGCGAGCGGAGATGGCCTCACGCTCGGCCGGAGACAACTGAGCGCCAGCGATCATCTCGTGCACCACCTTGTGCTCATCGGCGAGATAGTATTGACGAATCGCCTGCCGGCTATCCATCAGTGCGGGAGTCTCTGACTGCTGCGGTCTCATAATAGTTGTACCCTCGTCGTTATTTGTCTTGCCTGCATTCTACCGAGAACAACAAAGACAATTTGTCTATTAGAATCAGGCGAGCATGCCTTTTTTGCTTTTTTTGGCAATGAAAAAATATTTATTTTCTATCCAGAATTTAATATTCAGACGATCTGACTTTACTGAGTCACATCCGGTCCGTCGCTGCCAGCTCCCGGAGCACCCCGTGAGCGACGGAGAAGACGGCGCAATCCACCTGACTGGCCCCCTGCATGTCGTTCAGCATGCGCTCCCAACGAGTCAGCAGCGGCTGTTTATGATCTCGCCAGCGCTCAAGAAGCCTTTCAGGCGACGCTCCGTTACCGGCGTGCCCGGCGGCTTCCCATTCTCCGGCAAAGACGCTGGCGGTCAAATGCCGCAATTGCTGGTCCAGCTCATCCCGGTAATGGATAGTGGCCAGCACCTGCCAGTGCCCCTGGGCCCGAAACCCGCGCATCTGACGGTCCAGCCAGGTCAGGTTAAGATTTTCTCCCAGCCGGAAATACACCCAGGCCACGGAATCCAGGCTCTGGCCCAGTTGCCGTGCAATCTCAATCATATCCATCAGCCAGTAACGGCTGTGGGCCGATGCACACCAGGCAGCCAGGGCATCGGGAACCCGGCGCTCACAATATTCATCATAGCGTTCCTGCCAGCGACTTGCAGGAATCACCGACTCCAGACGCTGCCTGGAGGTTACCACATCGGCCAGCGGCAACTGATAATGGGCCACACAGGCGTCCGGATCGAGATCGCGGTGACGGTTCTGCAACAACCAGCTGGTACTGCGGGTAACCAGATGAATGACATCGCCAAACAGGTCAGCCTGAACCATGGCGTTAACCTGCCCGTCGAGCGCTTCTATGGCTTCCCACTGACGGTCTACGTCATGAATCCGGAGGGAGATCAGGTACGCCGAGACAATCCTGCCAAGCTCGGCACCGGTCGCGCTACGGATCTTGTCGACCCAGGCAATGCCCATGCGATTCACGATATCGTTGGCCATCTGCGTGGCGGCTATTTCGGCCCGCAGGGGGTGGCCGTCCACCGCATCCGGAAAGGCTTCCAGCAACACCGGAGGAAACGCCGACCGCAGGGCCGATACGAAGCGGGCATCGTGGACAATCGGAGAGGTAACAAGGGCCTGCTTCAGCTCAATTTTGGCGTAGGACACCAGCACCGCCAGCTCCGGGCGCGTCAAACCGGTCTGACGATGGCGCCGCTCACGCAGTTCGTCATCCCCCGGCAAAAACTCCAGGGCCCGGTCAAGCTTGCCTTCCGACTCCAGCCGCCGAATCAGGCGCTCATGCGACTCCAGGGACGCCACCGCCCCCTGTTGGGCAAGGCTCAGAGCCATCGCCTGCCGGTAGTTGTTTCGAAGCACCAGGCGTGTGACATCGGGGGTCATTGCCCGGAGCATCCGGTTGCGCTCGGCCAGGGTCAGCCTGCCCTGTGTCACGAGCGCATTGAGCAGAATCTTGATATTGACCTCATGGTCGGAGCAATCAACACCGCCGGCGTTGTCAATGAAGTCGGTGTTCGCCGCGCCACCTTCGCGGGCAAAAGCAATTCGCCCGAGCTGGGTCACCCCGAGATTACCGCCTTCCCCCAACACCCGGCATCTCAAACTGGTGCTGTCCACCCTAACGGCATCATTGGATTTGTCGCCGACCTCTTCATGGGTTTCTTCCGGCGCTTTGACATAGGTGCCGATACCGCCGTTCCAGAGCATGTCCACCGGGGCCCGGAGCAGGGCCTGAATCAGGGCATCCGGCGACAACCGGGTGGCCTCGATGCCCAGGCAGGCTTGCACTTGCGGTGACACCGGAATCCACTTCGCGCTCCGTGAGAATACACCGCCGCCGGCACTGATCAGTGCCGGATCATAATCCGCCCAGGTGGAACCCGGCAGGTCGAACAGGCGCTGGCGCTCGGCAAATGAAGCCGCCGCCTCCGGCGCCGGATCAATAAAGATATGCTGATGGTTAAAGGCACCCACCAGCTGGATTGAGCGGGACAACAGCAGGCCATTCCCGAACACATCGCCGCCCATGTCGCCCACCCCTGCGACGGTAAACTCATCCGACTGGGCATCGATGCCCCGCTCCAGGAAATGCCGCTTCACGGACTCCCAGGCACCGCGGGCGGTAATGCCCATTTTCTTGTGATCGTACCCCTCGCTTCCGCCCGAGGCGAAGGCATCGCCCAGCCAGAACCCATACTTCTCCGCCAGTCGGTTGGCGATATCCGAAAAGGTCGCGGTACCCTTGTCGGCGGCAACCACCAGATAAGTATCGTCACCGTCGTAGCGCACAACCTCCACCGGCGCCACCACTTGTCCGTCCCGGAGGTTGTCCGTCAGGTCCAGCATGCCACGGATGAACATCTGATAGCAGGCAATGCCTTCCTCTCTCAGCGCTTCCCGGGACCCATCCCTCGGTGGCTGCTTGACAATAAACCCGCCCTTCGCGCCCACGGGCACGATGACCGAATTCTTGACCTGCTGCGCCTTCACCAGGCCCAGCACCTCGGTGCGGTAGTCCTCAATCCGGTCCGACCATCGCAGCCCGCCACGGGCCACCGGCCCCGCACGCAGATGAACCCCCTCCACACGCGGCGAATACACAAACACTTCAAAGCACGGGCAGGGTTTCGGAATGTCGGGAATGGCGGCCGGAGCCAGCTTGAAGGAAAGGTAGCTCTTGAACGCCCCGCCTTCCTGGCGCTGGTAGAAATTGGTTCTCAGGGTTGCCCGGATCAGGCTGAAAAACCGCCGCAGGATGCGATCATCGTCAAGGTTCTCAACGGCGTCCAGTGCCGCCAGGATGTCGTGCTCCAGGTGTTCCGCCTGCGCAGGCCCATCCGGATTACCGGGTTCGAAGCGGGCCTGGAACAGGGCAATGAGCTTGGCCGTAATACCCAGATGCCGGGCCAGGGTTTCAGCAATGAACGGCTGACTGAACCCGAATCGGAGCTGCTTGACGTACCGGGCGTACGCTCTGAGCATTGCCACCTCCCGCCAGTGCAGGCCGGCCGCCATGACCAGACGGTTAAAATCGTCGTTTTCCGCAAACCCATTCCAGGTTTCCCGGAACGCTTCCTGCAGGCGCGACTTGACCTGCTCCAGGGTGAGCGGAGCAGCCGGGGTCTGATACTCAACGGTGAAATCGCTGACGCCAAAATGCTCTCCGTCCCGACGCTGGATGCGATAAGGGTGCTCACCCAACACCCGCATCCCCAGTTTCTCAATGATCGGAATAACATCCGAGAGGATAACCGGGTTACCCTGACTGTAGAGTTTGAAATTCAGCTCCCGCTCGCCCGCGCCCGGGTCATCGTAAAACGCCATTGGTACGTCAGAGCTGACCGCGATTGACTGAATCTGCCCGATATCATCGATGGCGTCCGAGACCGAAAACCGCGCCCGGTAGGCGGACGGGAAACCACCACTGAACATCTGGGCGCGTCGCCCGCCGCCCACCTCGCCGAGCCTGCTGACCAGTTGGGCGTGCAGATCATCATCCCAGGATCGGGACGCTTCCATCATCCGGGCCACGATTTCCCGAAGCTCCCGGCCATCATCGGCACTGCTCTCCCGATCCTGCAGAGCGTCCGCCAGCTGTTCCAAAAGGGTTTGTTGTTGTATTGCGCGGGACTGAGCCATCGAATATCTCCGGGCATGTCAGTATGACATTGGGTGACTGATGGCTACCCAGTATATCCAAGAGCTGGAAGTCGCTTTGGCTGTATAGTTTCAAAAAACAGGTATTTTGGTTATATTCAACCTTTCCACTAGCCGTTCATCGAGCCTGAGGGGCCATATATGGTCGAACTGGACAGAATCGATCACTCAATTATCCGGGAACTGCAGAAAAATTCGCGGATTACCGTCACCGAACTGGCCTCCCGGGTCGGCCTGTCCAAGACCCCGTGCCAGGTACGCATGCGACGGCTGGAGGACCAGGGCTATATCACCGGTTACACAGCCCTGGTAAACCAGACCAAACTCGGCCAAAGCCACATAGCGTTTACCCAGGTCACGCTTAACGACACCAGCAGCCAGGCCCTGAACGCATTTAACGCGGCGGTCAAACAGATTACAGCGGTTGAGCAGTGCCATATGATTGCCGGTAATTTTGACTACCTGATGAAGGTTCGGACCCGGAGCATGGCGGAGTATCGGCAGGTGCTGGGCGAACAGATCTCCGCGCTTCCGCATGTGCTGCAGACCAGTACCTTCGTGGTTATGGAAAGTGTTCGCGATGCCGGGCTTTGATCAGCCGAACGCCAGCCAGGCACCTACCAGCAGCATCAGGCTACCCGCCACCCGATTGACTGTCCGCACCCCGCCACCCTGCCGCAGCGCCTTGCGCAGGGTTTTGCCGCCATGGGCATAGATTTGCAGGCACAGGAATTCCAGCGCCAGAATCATCAGTATCAATACCGCCAGTTGCGGTGCCAGCGGCAGTGAGCTGTCAATAAACGGGGGCAGCAAGGCAATAAAGAACGCCCAACCCTTGGGGTTGGCGATGGCCGTCACAAAGCCCTGTAACGCAAGCTGCCACCGGGACGCACTGGCCGGTTCGGCCTCTTCTTCGGGCATGGCCATCCGGCCCCGGGACATCCACATCTGGATGCCCAGCCAGGCCAGGTAGGCACCGCCAGCGTACTTGAATACCGCGAAGGCGGTCGGATACTTCAGCATGAACGTCGCCACACCCACCGCCGACGCAGTGGCCACGAGACCCACGCCCACCAACTCCCCCGCCATCATCCAGAGGGCACGCCGGACGCCAATGGTAATCCCCAGGGACAGGGCCAGCGTCATGCACATTCCCGGCGTGATGGAAACGATGAAAAACGTCGGCACAAACGCCGACAACAGAGTCAGGTTCAGGGATAGCACAGGCAGACGCTCTCAAACAGTCGGTAACTCGGTGGCGTCAGTTTTATCAGATTCTGCCCACCGGCAACAGTCAGCAAAAACGGCTAACGGTTTACCCGGGCCAGCCCCAGGGACGAGAATTGCAGCCCCAGCTCTCCGCGATAAAGCGCGTTGCCGATGCCCAGCACGATGTTATCAACAGTGAAATTCGACGACACGGCACTGGCGCCGCCCGGGGATTCAGACTCCAGCACCAACACCAGCCGAAGCAGGTCCAGCAGCCGAATGACCAGATCCAGAATTCCGAAGTTCTCCGGCGGGTCATCCACCTGGCGCTGCACAAAGGCCTTGGCGGCCTCGACTACACAGGCCTGATGCCCGCTCAGATCGCCGGTGTGCAAATCGCGAATGGACGCGATGCGCTGCTCCCGCTCCAGGCGAATGGCTTCCATACAGACCTTTTCACACTGCTCATCAGAGCCCTCCCGGCGCAACATGCCCGCCAGCCGGAAATCAACCTTGCCTTCCCGTCGTAGCTGATCGTATTCACTCTTCAGGCTTTCCCGGGCGTGCGGCAGATACTTGCGGATGGCGTCATCCCGCGCCTTGGACAAGTCCTCCAGCGTGGCCAGGTTCACCAGGGAACTCATCACCCGGACGCAGTGCAGGAGGTGCGCCCAGGCGCCGGCATCGATGCGCCCTGGATCCTCCGGCAGGACCCGGTTGACCGTCACAAATTCAAAATACAGAGACGTCACCTCACGCTCTGAGAACTCCGAGGTCTGGATGATCCGACGCAGACCCAACTTGTCGATATCCCGAATCAGGCTGGGAATCAGCATCAGAATATAGTGCTGCGCGCCTTCCGATATTGGCGTCACGGGGACTCTCCCTACTTGCGTTACCCACCTCACCTGATCTCAGTTTAGCGCAGATTTCACCAGACCGGACCTCGGTAACACACTACGCCCTACCCAGAAACCGACGCTCTTCCACGTTCACCTTGATACGATCACCCGTGGAAATGTGCTCAGGTACTTGCACCACCAGACCGGTCGAAAGCTTGGCCGGTTTGGTTCTGGCGGTCGCCGAGCCCCCTTTGACGGACGGATCGGTTTCCACGATGTCCAGATCGACCGTGGGCGGCAATCCCAGAGCCACTGGAGCGTCGCTGACCAGAATCACCATCAGGCCCTGGGTGTCCTCGCTGATGAACAGCAACTCCTCGGCGATTGCTTCACGATTCAGGCTGTACTGGGTGAAATCCTCGCTGTCCATGAACACGAACTCATCGCCGTCTGAATACGAGAACGTAGCCGGCCGGCGCACCAGATCCGCCAGAGTCAGCATATCGGAATCCTTGAATGTTTCATCCAGCTTGCTGCCGGTGACCACGTCATAAAGTCGCATGCGATAGAGGCTGCCGCCTGCCCGGCCCTGGGGAACCGACCGCTCGATGTCTTTCACAAAATAGG
Source organism: uncultured Marinobacter sp. (assembly GCF_946886895.1). Next base: position 319,602 of record NZ_CAMPJO010000003.1, read on the forward strand.
CCCGGCCTTCATATTCAACGGCGGAATTTTTCTTGATTTCGCTGGCTTTTGGCATCGTTCAACATTCCAGGATATAAGTAGGAGATCCGAGGTGCTGATATACCATGACTGGAGGCGACTTTCGATACCGGGACACCGTAAACCGGTCAAGACAGGCCTGGAACCAGGATCAGAAGCCCCAGGCCGATGGCAACCAGGCCCAGCGCTCTGGCCAGCCACTCCCCGCCGGGCAGCAGCTTTTCAAACAGGACCAGCCCCGCAATCGCCGCAATCACGGTCAGGTCCATAATGCCCCCGACAAACAGCAGAGCCATCAGTGCGCCGCAACAACCAACACAGTAGGCGCCGTGTATCAGCCCCATCGTGAAGGCGCCGACACGTCCGGTGCGCCAGTGCCGGATGATGAAAAACAGGGGGCCACGGCAGTGGCGCAAACAGGCCGTTTTCAGGGGTGACCACTGGTACAGTCCGGCAAGAATCAGGGTAATACCGCTGAAGGCGGCGCTCTGGCTGCGCATCATGGGGCTGAGCAATGCCCAGTGTTCAAGCTGCCACTGGAGAAACGTTGCTACCAGACTGAAGCCCGACCAGATGGCGAAATACCCCAGGGCAAACAACAGAGTGGCCAGAGTTGCATACGCCAGCCGGTTTTTACGGGCAACCTGGCGATACAGAAGGATCATGGGGGCGGCGCTCGGGAGCATCATCGCCACCATCATGACGACCCACATCACCACCATGATGGCGAAATAGCCGGGCGTCCACTGGTGCAGCACCGATGCCTGCGTCATCATACCGCCCGCCATCTGGAACAGGTACCACCAGCACAACCCGACAATAACCACCAGGCCCAGGGCGTTGGCCAGTGAACCCGGCGACCGGAGCGAAAGCCGCCACGCCTGCCCGACACTCACCGCCAGGCCCCTCCCGGCTTAGCGGTGAATGCCGCGGGGACCAATATCCAGGTGCGCCAGATGACAGTGGCTGGCATCGAGTTCCAGCGGTATCCCGGCCCGGGCGCTGGTGCGCCCGGAAGCCACTTCAGCCACGGCATATTCAAAGCCGTGCGGGAGATCAATGCGCGCCCGATGCTCTTCTCCCGAGACCGGATTTATGATCGGCTGCCCGGATGCCTCTATGGTATCGGCCACTTGTACGCTGGCCCGCCGGCCTTCCACGTCGCAAGTGATGGTAATGGGGCAAAATACCGGATCGTGCATCTTCGTCAGCGTGCTGGCAAATACGTTGAAAAATGTCGCTCCAGGTTCCGATGTCTCGCCCGAAAGAATCGCCATCAGAGCTTCCCGTTGTTCGGGACTGGCACGCTCATCGACAAACGCCTGCCCCTGTCCGTTACCCTCGTGGATCGCGCCGGGCCATTGCAGGGTCATCGCAAACGACAAACCGTCCAGCCGGGTGTCACCGAAGAAGCCTTCATCAACGTGCACAGCCGCGAACGCTCTGCAATCGCCATGGGTCGGCCGCCCCATAAACTGGCAGGGGCAGCCCAGTTCACAGTTGCAGTTCACGAACTCCCGACCCCTGATCCGCCAGTCATTGTCAGTCATCTCACTCACTCCTTCCTGTGTCGGTTACCCTTTGCATCCGAAAGTCTAGTGCAGGGAATCGAGGGGCATTAGACCGTTAACGACGTAGAATTCAGCGGATATACTTGTACAGTCTAGCGCCCGCCTGTCACTGTGACAGAGGACGCAACAGCCTTTCGGTGGCCCCATGAACATTCGAACACTGGAAACTTTTATCTGGATTGCCCGGCTGGGCAGTTTCCGGGCAGCCGCCAATCGGGTCTATGCTTCACAGCCTTCCGTTTCCGCGCGCATTGCCGGCCTTGAAGACCAGCTCGGTGTGGAACTGTTCAACCGCTCGGCCAGGAAGGTGACGCTGACCGCCAAAGGTCGGGAGTTTCTGATTTATGCGGAAAAAATGCTGAGCTTGCATGGTGAGATGATGCAGGCGGTGGCCAAGCCCTCATCGATTCAGGGCACCATCCGGCTGGCGGTATCGGAGACCATTGCCCACACCTGGTTACCACAGCTCATTGAACGAGTGAGCGAGGCCTACCCTGCCATTAACCTGGAGCTGGATGTCGATATCTCCGTCAATCTGGCCGAGAAACTGGCCAACCATGAGATTGATATCGCGTTTCTGATGGGAGGCGTCAATCAACCCGGCATCATCAACCGGGACCTCTGTCGCTATTCCCTGATCTGGGTGGCCAGCCCCCGGCTCAATGTTCCCAATCAGCCGGTGTCGCTGGCGGAATTGTCCACCTGGCCCATCGTGACCTACCCGAGAAAGAGTGAACCCTACATGGCCATCCGTTCGTTGGTGGACCCGATGAACCATTCCACGCGGATTCACTCCAGTTCATCGCTGTCCACCATCATCCGAATGACCGTTGATGGCCTGGGCGTCAGTGCACTGCCCCGGGAAATTCTGCAGCGCGAACTCAGTGCCGGCACCCTGCGCCGGTTCGAGGTCGATGCAAACGTTCCTGACCTGGCCTTCAGCGCCGCCTACCGGGCCGGCCCCGGCGGCAATGTGGTGCAGGCGATCGCGGAACTGGCATTGGCCATCGCAGAAGCAAGGGCGCCCGCCCTGAAAAACACATCTGAGTCGTCCAATAACGCCCACTGATCAGGTTTTTCGATCAGAACTGATCCTAACTTTCGAATTGTATTAATCATCAGCTCTGCCTTAAATGTAAGCATAATCCACTATCGAGGCAGCACCATGGCATCGACCCACACCCTGAACGTGCACTCCACGCCTATGGCGGTGCGCCAGGCCGCTCGTGAAGGCCTGCTTACCGGCCCGACTTCCGGCCTGGCCAGCGGATACGTCCAGGTTAATCTGGTCATCCTGCCCGAAGCGGAAGCCGCCGGCTTTCTGCGATTCTGCCAGGCAAACCCGAAACCCTGCCCGTTGCTGGCCGTCAGCGAGCCCGGCGCCCGCACCTGCGAGGCCATGGCCGCCGATCTCGACATTGCCTGCGATGTGCCGGCCTACCGTATCTATCGCAACGGCGTTGCCAGCGAAACGGTGGCCGATGTGGCTGATGAGTGGCGGGACGACTTGGTGACCTTTGCGCTCGGCTGCTCCTTTACGTTTGAGCATGCCCTGATCCAGGCCGGCCTGCATGTTCGGCACATTGACCAGGGCCGGAATGTGCCGATGTACCAAACCTCCATACCACTGACACCGGCCGGAGGCTTTGCCGGCAACCTGGTGGTCTCCATGCGACCATTCTCGGCGGCGGATGCCATCCGTGCCATTCAGATCACCACACGTTATCCCCAGGTGCACGGTGCCCCCGTGCACCTGGGCAATCCCGGCCTCATCGGCATCTCGGAACTGCACTCACCGGACTATGGCGATGCAGTCTCCGTGGCGGAGGACGACATTCCCGTGTTCTGGGCCTGCGGCGTGACGCCTCAACAGGTTCTGATCGATTCGGGTGTTTCGTTTGCTATCACCCACAGCCCGGGTCACATGCTGGTAACGGATATTCCCGACAGCACCCTGGCCCTGTTTTAACTAAACCCAGCACGACCACCGAAAACTGAGGAAACAACCATGATGACAAAAAAACCCCTCGCCATTGCCACCACCATCGCCCTGTCCCTGGCCGGTGCCAGTGCCCAGGCTCAGGACATCGACAACACCAGCCTTTCCTATGTCGGAAGCTGGAGCAGCCTGTCGCTGTACCAGAATTTTGAAAAGCCCTTCTGGGCCGATCACATTCCCGATGCTTCCGATGGCCAGATTTCCACCAAGGTCACTACCTTTGACCAGATGGGCCTGGGCGGCGGCGAAGTTTATCGCCTCATGGCTCAGGATATTATTGACGTAACCTCGACAGTCGCCGATTACGCGGTAGCTGGCGCCCCGGAACTGGAGGGTCTGGACATGCCGATGATCGCGCCGGATGTCGACACCGCCCGCAAGGTGGCGGAAGCTTACCGGCCAGTGCTGGCCGATGCCTTTGCCGAGCGGTTTGATGGCGCGCAATTACTGGCCATTGTGCCCTATCCATCGCAAATGGTGTTCTGCAACACGCCGATTGAAGGTCTGGCAGACCTCCAGGGTAAGAAAATCCGCGCCAGCGGCCGCACCACCGCCGAGTTCCTCCAGGCCATCGGCGCCGAAGGCATTACCCTGAACTTCAGCGAAGTGCCTGGCGCCCTGCAACGGGGCGTTATTGACTGTGCCGTCACCGGCTCGCTGTCTGGCTACAGCTCCGGCTGGCACGAAGTCTCCACCCACCTGTATCCGCTCCCCGTAGGTGGCTGGGATCACGTGGTCACCGCCATGAATGGCAAAAAATGGGACTCGCTGTCGGATACCACCCAGCAATGGCTGATGAACGAAGTCCAGACCAACTATGAAGCACCGGTCTGGGAATCCGCCGTAGCCGAAACCAAAGAGGGCATTGCCTGCCTGACCGGTGAAGGCACCTGCTCCCGTGGCGAACCCGGCGATATGGTGCTGGTAAAGGCCACCGACGCCGACTTCACCGAGGCCCGCCGCGCACTTGAGGAAACAGTGCTGCCGAACTGGGCAGAGCGAGTTGACCAGGAGTGGGTTGATCGCTGGAACCAGACCGTGGGCGCCGTTACCGGTCTGAAAGCATCCAAATAACCGCCGTATCGGCCACTGGCGGCCGGGCCGGATTATCGCCCGGTCGTCCTGGAGAACATTATGTTGCGACAGGCCAATTCCTTTCTTGACCGCCTGCTGGACAGGGCTCAAACCGGTTCGCTCTGGCTGGCACGGGCCGGCGGTGCGCTGATCCTGCTGACGGTGGTGATCGTCACCATAGAGGTCGTAACCCGGCAAATCCTGGGCCGCTCCGCGATGCATGCCACCGAAATCACCGGTTATATCATGGCGGTCAGCACCAGTTGGTGCTTCGCCTACACGCTGCTGTGCAAGGCCCACATCAGAATCGACGCGCTGTATCTGAATTTTTCCACGCGGGTCCGGGCGGTACTTGACCTGCTCGCCCTGCTTTCCATGGCTTTGTTCTGCGTGCTGGTTGTTGGTGCAGTGTTTGACATAACCAGTCACTCATTCTCCGTTGGCGCCAAAGCCAATACGCCTCTGGCCACACCATTGTGGATTCCTCAGTCGCTCTGGCTAGCGGGCCTGACATGGTTCAGTTTCGTCGTCTGCCTGCTTACCTTGCGGGTGATCCTGGCTCTTCTCAAAGGCGATACTGAACGTGTCCAGGCACTGGCCGGGAGCCCTACTCTGGATGAGCAAATCGAGCACGAAAACCGGGAAGCACACTCATGATACTTACCTCATTGCTCATACTGTTGTCGCTGCTGCTGCTGAGCGTACCCGTCGCTGCCACTCTGGTCGTCCTGGCGCTGATGCTGGACGAATTTTTTTCACCTTTCCCCCTGTTCCGGGCCCTGGGTGAAGTGCTCTGGACCGCCTCTGACAGTTTTCTTCTGATTGCCATTCCTCTGTTTATTCTGCTGGGTGAAATCCTGGTCCGGACCGGCGTCGCAAAGGGCACCTATCGCTCCCTCGAAAGCTGGCTTTCCTGGCTACCGGGTGGCCTGCTGCATGCCAATATAGGCACAGCTACCCTGTTCTCTGCCACCTCGGGTTCGAGCGTGGCGACAGCCGCCACCATTGGCACCGTTGCCATTCCCCAGGGCAAGGAGATGAAATACGATCAGAGACTATTCACTGGCTCGATTGCGGCGGGCGGCACCCTTGGCATAATGATTCCGCCGTCCATCAATCTGATTGTCTACGGTTTCCTGACGGAAACCTCCATTCCAAGGCTGTTTGCAGCGGGCCTGCTCCCGGGGCTGTTACTGGCACTGCTGTTTATCGTCGGTACTGCGCTTATATGTATCTGGAAACCTGTACTGGGCGGACCGAGCTCCAGCCACAGCTGGGGTGAACGGATATCCGGGCTCCGGAATCTGATCCCCGTCTTGGCGCTGTTCACTATTGTGGTGGGGTCCATCTACACCGGCATGGCAACACCGACCGAGGCGGCATCCCTGGGTGTGCTGGGCGCCATGGTTATTGCCCTGTCCATGGGCAAACTCTCGATGGATGTGATTATCCAGGCCCTGGACGGGACCATGAAGACCACCGGCATGATCATGCTGATCATCATGGCCTCTTACTTCCTGAATTTTGTGTTGGCGTCTTCCGGTGTTACCCGGGAGCTATCCAGTCTTCTGGAATCCGCTGGCCTGGGCCCCTATTCCACACTGATGCTGGCGATACTGGTCTACATCGTGCTTGGTTTCTTTATTGAAACACTGTCCCTGATGGTGATCACCATCCCCATCGTCGCCCCCATCATTATTGGACTGGGCTTTGATCCAGTCTGGTTCGGCATCCTGCTGATCCTGCTGATCGAGATGGCGCTGATCACCCCGCCGGTCGGGCTGAACCTGTACGTTGTCCAGGGCGTTCGCAAAGGCGGGCCGTTCAGCGATGTGATGGTGGGCGCCATGCCCTACGTCGGCATGATGCTGGTGATGGCCGTCATCCTCATTCTGTTCCCGTCCGTGGCGCTGTTCCTGCCCGGCCTGATGAACTGAGCCCCTTACAATCCAACTTAACCGGAGCCAACCATGACCACTTTTCACCTCGCCAACACCGGAGACGCCCTGGATATCGACATTCAGGAACTCATCATCGCTGGCTGGGCAGGCCGTGAGCAGGCCGGCATTGACGAACACATCGAAGAGCTGAGAGCGATTGGTGTTACGCCGCCTTCCAGTACACCGCTGTTCTACCAGGTGGCCGCCAACCAGTTAACCACAGCGCCCGAGATTCAGGTGCTCGGCGATCAATCCAGCGGCGAAGCCGAAGTGGTGCTGGTTGGCACCCCTGACGGCACCCTGGTAGCCATCGGCTCGGACCATACCGACCGTGAGGCAGAAGCCTGGTCGGTGGCCCACTCCAAACAGGTGTGCGCCAAACCGGTCAGCCACCAGGCCTGGTGGTTAGAGGATGTTATCGGGCACTGGGACCAGCTCCAGATAACGTCCTACGCCACCATCAACGGCGACGAAGTGCTTTACCAGGACGGGCCAGTCACCGGCTTGCTGCATCCCATCAAACTGCTGCGCCGCTTTGGGCTGGAAAAGCCGGCACTGACGAACGGCCAGGCCATGCTGTGTGGCACTTTGCCTGTTATCGGAGGGGTTCGGCCTGCCCAGTCCTTCCGGATGGTGCTGACCGACCCGGAAACGGGCCGGAGCCTGCAGCACCAGTATGATATCCGGACGCTGCCGGTGATCTCATGAAAACACTCACTGGTACCCGGGAACCGACCCTCCAGGCTCTGCTTGAAGGCATGCAGGATGGTCTGTGGCAATCCACCGACCTGCTCGACGCCTGCTTCTCCAGTATCGACGGCAAAGACAATCCGGCAGCCCGGGTCTACACCAGGCGCTTCGACCGGACCGCCCGAGCCGAGGCGGCTGCCGCGGACCGGCTAAAAGCCGGCGGTGTGCCGGCGGGCGAGCTGGCGGGGTTGCCCATTGCGCTCAAAGCGCTGTTCGACGTCGCCGGCGAAGTAACCCACTCAGGCTCCCGTGGCTGGCAGGCCGCCGCCAGCCACGACGCGCTCATTGTGTCCCGGTTGCGTCGGGCCGGTGCGGTCATCACCGGCCATACCAACATGACCGAGTTCGCCTACTCTGGCCTGGGCCTGAACCCCCATTACGGCACCCCGGACAACCCCCTGGCCCCCGGACGCATTCCCGGTGGTTCATCGTCGGGTGCGGCGGTCGCGGTGGCTCAGGGCATGGCGGCGGCCGCTATTGGCACCGACACCGGCGGGTCCGTCCGGATTCCGGCGGCGTTCTGTGGCCTGGTGGGCTTCAAACCATCCCAACAACGTATCCCCCGCGATGGCACCTTCCCGCTCTCCGACAGCCTCGACTCAATCGGCCCGATCGCTCGCAGTGTCGAGTGCTGCGCGCGCCTGGATGCCGTCCTGTCCGGAAAGCTCTATCAGCCGCTGGCCCCCACTGATCTGAGGGGCCGGCGATACGTCGTGCCGTCCGACTACATGCTGGACGACATTGATGAAACCGTTGCCCGGGCGTTCTCAGGCAGCCTGCAAGCCCTGCGCGATGCCGGCGCCAGCATTGTTGAAGCCCCCGCCCCGGTGCTTGCCGCCATCCCTGAACTGATGGAAGGCGGGGGGTTCACAGCAGCCGAAAGCTTTTTCGTGCACCGTCAGTCACTGGCGGATCACGGCGACCTTTACGATCCTCGCGTACGCAGTCGAATCGAACGAGGCGCTGCCATCTCTGCAGCCGATTATCTGGAGCTTTGTCGCCGACGACAGCAACGCAAACAGCAGGCCGACGAATGGCTACAGCATTACGACGGCCTGCTCGCCCCGACGGTACCCATAACGCCCCCGCAGTTCGGGGAACTGGCTGACGACGCAGAGTATGGGCGCCTCAACCTGTTGATCCTGCGTAACCCGACCGTGGCAAACATGCTGGACCTGTGCGCGATCAGCCTCCCCAACCACCGCCCCGGCGAACTGCCGAGCGGGCTGATGCTGGTCGGCCGCAACGGCATGGATAACCACCTGCTATGCCAGGCCCGGGCCATCGAAAGCGTGCTGTGATCACCATGGTAGCCATTCTCCTGACCAAACTCATCGCCACCGCCCTCGTGGTGATCGGTGTTTCCGTTGCGGTGGGCAAACTGGGGTCAAGACTGGGCGGCATCCTGGCCGGAACACCCATTATTCTCGGCCCCGGCTACTTCTTCATGTTGCAGGAATGGCCGGTGGATTTTATCCAGGAAGCGGCGTTGGCCACGCTTCATGCGCTGATTGCCACACTGGTGTTCAGTATCAGCTTTGTGTTGACCGCCGGGCGCCTGGGGGGCTTGCCAAGTCTGATCGTGGCGACCCTGGTCTGGATTCCGGGGGCGTACCTGTTCTCGTTCCTGCCCGGTGGTGTTGCCGTTGCGGTTCTGGTCTATGGCGCGGTGCTGTTGGTGGCGGAGGTCGTCAAGCGTGCACTTGCCCTGAAACAACTCAAAGTAGCGGCCACCTCCGGATGGTTCGATGTGGTGCTACGCGGGCTCCTCGCTGGCGTTCTTGTCGCCGTCGCCACCACACTGGCGACGCGGTCCGGCCCCATGCTGTCAGGCATACTGGTCGGTTTTCCCGTCGGCCTGTTCACCATCGGCTGGACACTCTATGACCGCTATGGTGCCGACGTAGCAAGAGCCACCGTAGCCGCGGCGCAACAGGGTATGCTCAGCCTTGTTGCCTTTGCCGTCGTTACCGCGGTCCTGGTGGGCCACGTGCTGCCGATGGTGACGTTTGCGCTTGCGCTACTGGCCTCTATTGCCGTCAGTGCCTTGCTGCTCATACTCAGCCAGTGGCGGGTTCGACGCGCTTACGGCCACCTGCTGGAATCCTCGATTAACCATAAAGGGAAATCCCACCCATGACGGACAAAAACACCGTTTCCAGAGAGCCCGTTACGGACTCCCGCTCCGGCGGCGAGAATGCCCGCCGTATCCTGAAGCGGGACCCCAACCCGCACCTGTTCCGACCCGTGACCTTCCGGTCGGTGACCGCACGCAACCGAATCATGCTGTCCCCCATGTGTCAGTATTCCGGGCAGGACGGTCTGTCAAACGACTGGCACTTCGTGCATCTCGGCGCCCGGGCCGCCGGTGGTGCCGGGTGGGTGTTTACCGAAGCCGTGCACACCGAACCCCGGGGGCGAATCACTTCCCACTGCCTGGGGCTCTGGAACGACGAACAGCGTGACCGTCTGGCCCGCATTGCCAGCTTTGTGGAAGCGCAAGGCGCCGTGCCGGGCATTCAGCTTGGCCACGCAGGGAGAAAAGCCTCCGTCGGCCGACCCTGGGAAGGTTCACGCCCCCTACGAGTGGCCGAAGGCGGCTGGGACGACCTGGTCTCCGCATCGGCCCTGCCCTATGCCAATGGCTGGCATACCCCCATGGCCATGTCCCGGGAACAGATCGCCAGCTCTCTCCAGACCCTCAAATCCGCCACCCGCCGAGCCCGGGAAGCCGGCTTCAGGGCGCTGGAACTGCATGGCGCGCACGGCTACCTCATTCATCAGTTCCTGTCGCCTCTGAGCAATCAGCGTACCGATGAATATGGTGGCTCCTTCGAAAACCGTATCCGCTTCCTGCAGGAGTCCATCTCGACAATCCGCGAAGAATGGCCGGAAGACCTGCCCCTGTTCCTGCGACTGTCCTGTACCGACTGGGTTGAGGGCGGCTGGAGCCTGGACGACACCGTGCGGCTTGCCACCCTGCTGCGGTTCCAGGGCGATGTCGACCTGATAGACTGTTCTTCGGGGGGGAATGACCCTCGCCAACAGATCCCGATTCACCCGGGTTACCAGATCCCGCTGGCCCAGGCCGTGCGTTCAAGGGCCGAGATGGCCACCGGCGCCGTTGGCCTGATCCATAGCCCGGACCTGGCCGAATCGGTAATCGCCAACGGCCAGGCGGATCTTGTAATCCTGGGGCGTGCACTGCTTTCCGATCCGGCCTGGCCGCTTCGGGCCGCGGCGGCACTGAAAGCCGAGAACGTGGAGTGGCCCAAACAGTACGAACGCTCGAACATTTTCTGAGTGGTCGCGCGCCTCAACTAGCCGTGACAGAGAGGAAACCATGACAACGTTATTGTTGAATGCCGATATGGGCGAGAGCTTCGGCCCCTGGGTCATGGGGCTGGACCATGAGGTCATGCCTCACGTCGATCTCGCCAACATTGCCTGCGGATTTCATGCCTCGGACCCGGACGTCATGCGCCGGACCGTGCGAATGGCGAAAGACCACGACGTCGGTATTGGCGCCCACCCCGCCTACCCCGACCTGGTCGGCTTTGGCCGGCGCTCCATGGCCTGCTCCGCCAGTGAAATCGAGAACCTGGTGCTGTACCAGATTGGCGCGCTGGACGGCCTGTGTCGGGCCGAGGGCACCCGGGTGCGTTATGTAAAACCCCATGGTGCCCTATACAACGATATGGCCAGGAATCCTGACATCTTTGCGGCGGTGGCCCGGGCGGTCAAAGCCTTTGATCCGGCCCTGCCGCTGATGACCCTGGCAACCCGGGATACCGCCACCATGCGGGAGCAGGCAGAACGCCATGGCATCACCCTGTGGTTTGAAGCGTTCGCCGACCGGGCCTACGACGGCGAAGGCCGGCTGGTGGCCCGATCCAAACCGGGCGCGGTGCACCACGATCCCGAACTCATTATCGATCAGGCACGACGCATTGCCAACGGCCAGCCGCTGACCGCCAGCGACGGCAGCGAACTGGTGTTGCAGGCCGACACCCTGTGTGTCCACGGCGACAATGAGGAGTCCATTGCCGCCGCCCGGCGCATTCGTGAGATGCTCAGCGCCCTGGACAACGCCTCATGAGCCCTGCCGCTCTGCCAAGACTCGAACCCGCCGGCATCGACGGCTGGATGGTGCGCCTGTTCGACACCATTGAGGAAAACAACCTGCTGTGGCTGACCGCCCTGACCCACGATTGCGAAGTCGCTTTCGGCGAGGCACTGGTGGATCTGGTGCCATCCTACACCACCCTGCTGGTGATCTTTGATCCACTACAACTCAGCGCCTGGCAGGCCCGCGAACGGCTGGTGGATCTTCTGGCCAGGCTGGCTCCGGATGAGGCCAGTGCCGAAGGTGAATTACACGAACTCGCCACCTGGTACGACCCAAGTGTCGGCCCGGATCTGGCCCGGGTTGCCAAACTGTCTAACCTGACCGTGGACGCCGTCATCGATGCCCACTGTCGTCGGGAATACCGGGTATTCGCCCTCGGTTTTTCGCCCGGCTTTGCATTTATGGGCCTGCTGGACGACAACCTCACCTGCCCGCGCCTGGACACGCCGCGTTCGAAAGTGCCCGCGGGCAGTGTTGCCATCGCCGGCCAGCAGACAGCGGCGTACCCGGCAGTCACCCCTGGCGGCTGGAACCTGATCGGACGCACGGCTGCCCGACTGTTTGACCGGGATCGTGACGGTTTCAGCCTGCTGAAGGTCGGTGACCGTGTGCGGTTTGTCGCTGTTGACCGGCACACCTTCGAGAACGACGGCGGCGACCCGACACCCGTGGCACCAACCAGAGAGGAGGCACGCCCATGAGCACGGGGGCAACCACCGGATTCCGGGTAACACGGGCAGGCCCTCTGGCGCTGCTACAGGATGCCGGGCGCTTCGGTGTTCGACACCTGGGCGTTACCCAGGGCGGCCCGGCAGACCTTCACGCCTGGGCGTGGGCCAACCGTCTGGCCGGCAACGGCTGGGGAACGCCGGCGCTGGAAATCACCTTTGGCGGCCTTGAGCTGCAGGCCGAACGCGACCTTACCATCGCCGTTGCTGGTGCGGATCTTTCAGCCCGTCACGACGACCGGCCACTGCCATTGTGGTGCAGTGTCACCGTCAGCAAGGGCGAGCGAGTGGTCTTCGGCACGCCCGTCACGGGCCTGCGGGCCTATCTTGCAGTATCCGGTGGCTTCTCGGCCGAGCCGGTTCTGGGCAGTGTTGCCTGTGTGGTCCGGGAGCAACTCGGTGGGTTCGACGGCCAGGGCCGGCGTCTGGCGGAGGGAGATAAGCTGACCATCAACCCCCCCTCACACAACGCAGCGGATGTCGAGGCCCCGGAACCGGAACGGCCGGATTACACCGCACCCGCCATTCTGGACCTGTTGCCCGGCGCCCAGATAGCTGACTTTACCGGGCGCAGCCTGTTCGATGCCTTCAATGCAGAATGGCGGGTCGACGACCGCGCGGACCGAATGGGCGTTCGCCTGACCGGCCCGCCGCTACACTGCCGGATCGCCTCCATGATCTCCGAGGGAATATCGCTGGGAGCGGTGCAGGTGCCCCCGGACGGTCAGCCCATCGCGCTGCTCAACGATCGGCAGACCATCGGCGGCTACCCGCGTCTGGGTAATCTTACTCCGCTGGCGGCGTCAAGGCTGGCCCAATGTCAGCCCGGCCAGACCGTGCGGCTGCGACCGGCTGGCACAGAGCGGGCCCTCCGTGATCACCGGCAATTTCTGGCAACATTCTCAGCGCACCGGTAGCCGTATGGGCTACCGCACTCACGATCCGGTTGAGAGTCGCCGGTCAACCCAGCGGTGATAAAGACGAGCCAGCAGAGGGCGAATCAGGGGAAGGCCAATCAGCCAGGCCAGGGGTTTCAACACCGGTACCCGGGACATCAACAGGATGTAGGCGTCCATTTCCCGGTGCACCCGGCCCTGGCTATCTTTCACGTGCAGTTCTCTCAGTGCCTTGTCAGGATCAATGCCCTGCTGGCGCAGTTCATCATCACGCCCGGTAATATCCAGCCATTCCACGGAATCGCCGGTGCGGCCAGCCAGCTTTTCATACCAGCGACGATCCTTGATACAGGCCGGGCACGATCCGTCGTAAAACACCACTAACTTGTCCCTGGAACGTTCCATATCAGCCTCCGTCAGGTGCACAGAGCCCGAACATCCGCCAGAAACCTGTCCACCTGCGCTTCCGTGGTCGCCCAGGAGCACATCAGCCGGGCACTGCCACCAATAAAGTTATAGAACCGCCAACCCCGGGCCCGCAACACCGCCTGCATCGGTTCCGGCATCTCCACGAACACGCCGTTGACCTGCCTCGGATAACGTAACGTGATACCCGGCAGCCCGTCCAGCCCCTGCGCCAGGCGCTGGGCACAGGCATTCGCGTGGCGGGCGTTTTGCAGCCAGACATCCCCTTCCAGAAGCCCACACCAGGGCGCCGAAATGTAGCGCATTTTCGACGCCAACTGACCGGCCTGTTTGCAGCGCCACTCGAAATCCTCCGCCAGCGCCCGGTTGAAGAAAATCACCGCTTCGCCCAGGGCCAGACCGTTTTTGGTGCCGGAGAAACACAGCACATCAACACCTGCTTTCCAGGTAATCTCGGACGGATGAACATCCAGGGCGGCGACGGCATTGGCAAAACGCGCGCCGTCCATATGGATATTCAACCTGTGCTGGTCCGCAACGGCCCGGATCGTCCGAAGCTCTTCCGGGGTGTAGAGGGTGCCCACCTCGGTGGCCTGGGTCAGGCTCAGCGCTTTGGGTTTGGGGTAATGGATGTCGGTCCGCTTGGTCACCAGATGCTCAATGCTCTCCGGTGTCAGTTTGCCATCCGGCCCCTGACCAAGGAGCAGCTTCGCCCCGTTGGAGGCGTACTCCGGCCCGCCGCATTCATCGGTTTCGATGTGCGCCAGCTCGTGGCAGATCACACTGTGGAAGGACTGACCAATGGAAGCCAGGGCCAGGGAGTTGGCAGCCGTGCCGTTGAATACGAAATAGACATCACAATCGGTGTCGAACAGGGCTCGCAAACCGTCTGCGGCACGCTGGGTCCAGGCGTCTTCACCATACGCCGGCTCGTCCATCCGGTTGGCCTGCGCCATGGCCTCCCAGGCTTGCGGACACACACCACTGTAGTTATCGCTGGCAAACTGTTCAGACCGGGACACAGGGCACTCCTTCATCGCTGACCAAAAGGTTTATGGAAACCCTTCAAGTTACACGATCTGGCATTCAACGCCAGAGGGAAGGCCCAAAATTCCCCGGCCCAGGCACAGTACGTCAATGATCTGTCATTCGATTTACCGCGCCGGTGAGTTTCGCCACTGCCGTTTCGAGTGCTCCGATACCACTGGCAACACCCGCGATTTGCTGGGTACTGCGTTCGGCACCGCCACGAATCGCCACCATCTGCTGGTGAATCATTGCAATCAGGCCAGAGCTTGCCTCCACCACAGAGGTAATCTCCCCGGTAGCGTCCGCCGTGCGAGAGGCCAGCTTGCGCACCTCATCGGCGACCACCGCAAACCCACGCCCGGATTCGCCCGCCCGGGCCGCCTCAATAGCCGCATTCAGAGCCAGCAGGTTGGTTTGCCCGGCAATGTTCGAGATGGTCGATACAATGTTGGCAATGCTTTTTGACTGCAGGTTCAATTCTTCACTGACCTGACCGGCCTGTTCAATCTGACGGGAGGTTTCAACCGAGGTCGCCGTTGCACTATCCAGAGCCTCGCGGGCAGAACCGGTGATAACAGAGGTTTCGTCCGATGTCTCGGTGGCCAGCGCCAATGTCTCCCGGAACGTCGTCACCCGGTTGGTGATATCCGAGGCAAACTTGATGACCCTGTAAACCTTGCCTTGCTGGTCGAAAATCGGATTATAAGTGGCTTCCACCCATACCTCTCGACCCGTTTTGTCCCTGCGCTCGAACTGTCCGCTGAAAAATTCGCCAGACGCCAGCTTTTTCCAGAAAGACGGATGTTCCGCGTAGAAGCGATCATCACAAAATATCCGGTGGTGTTTGCCAACAATCTGGTTCAGGCTATAGCCCATCACCGACAAAAAATTCTCATTGGCCCCCACAATGGTGCCATCGGGCTGGAACTCAATGACGGCAAGAGACCGGTCCAGTGCGGAAATCCGAGCTTCCCGATCGGTCAAAGCCGCTCGCTCCCGGGTGATATCGGTGGCCATCTTGATGACCTTCACCACGTCACCCTGGCTATTACTCACCGGAAAATACGACGCCTGTAACCAGCAGCGCTGTCCGGCCCGGTTGACCCGTTCAAACGCACCCCGATGGGCATGGCCACCGGCCAGACTTTTCCAAAATGCAGAATAATCCGCACTCCTGACAAGCTCAGGCGCACAGAACATCCGGTGGTGCTGGCCGATGATCTCCTCTCGTCGGTACCCCACCACGCCCAGAAAAAGGTCATTGGCCTCCAGAATCCGACCGTCGGGAGTAAACTCTATGCAACCGATATTGTCCTTGATGGCCGCCAGATCCTGGCATGCGGAATCCCGCTCGGCTTGCAAAAGGTTGAACGCCGGATTGATTTTGCTTTTCCTGACAGCCAGAAACATGGGTTTTACTCCCCGGTAAAATTGTTTATTCCTTAAACAGGTTTCCAGAGTATCGGCAATATCAGAAAAAAGTATCTTTGATTTTTGTTAATTATTATTGTGGCTCGTATCGGAGCATTGCAGAAGCGGGTAGTACCCTGGTGACACGAGTCCCGAGGCGCGGCACAGTTGCCCACAAATTCTGTGGATAACGTTGTTAGCAGAGTAAGGACAGGTGGCCCGAACCCCCGTCGATCGGGGGTTGGAGGAACATGGCCGTTAATTGACCTGGCTACTGGATGATCGGATCGGTACTGGCTATTTTCCGCTCAGACCGAGGTGTGCACTGTCCTGCTCAATGCAGCGGTCCAGAAGTGCCAGGTAGTCCGCTTTTGCCTTGAGCTTGGTCTCACGGTGGGCCCGCATATTCAGTGACTTGAACTGGCCAGCCACCGCATTCGCCCGATCAATCAGCGCTTCCTGAGCCACCACTTCATCCAGGAAGCCGGCCTCGACAGCCCCCTCGGGGCTGAAGATTTCGGCGTTCACCACCGAACGGTAAAAATGAGCCGGGGACAACCGATGCCGCGCGATTTCGATGCCGGTGTGATGCATGGTCATGCCGATGGCGACCTCGTTCAGGCCGAGTTTGAATGCCCCCTCAATGCCGATGCGATAGTCAACGGACAGCAGGATAAACGCACCTTTGGCAATCGCGTGGCCGCTGCACGCACCAATCACCGGCAACGGAAATGCCGCCAACCGGCGGGTTAATCTGGAGCCCGTGCTTACCAGTGCCGCCGCCTCGTTCGGGCCTTTCTGCATTTCCTTCAGGTCATAACCGCCGGAAAAAATGCCCGGCTGCCCGGTGAGGATGACCACCGCCTTATCCTGCTCAGCGCGATCCAGTGCCGCATTGAGCGCCTCAAACACCTCATGGCTCAGGGCATTGGCCTTGCCGTTGTTGATTACAATGGTCGCGACGCCATCGTTCAGTTGGTAGCCTACGAGTTCCGTCACCGGTCTTTCCTCTTGCTCAGGTTGTGGTTTTTGATTGGGTGAACTTTGCCAGCTTCTGACGTGGCTGGCCACTGTGTTGTGTCACGGGTGTGCCTCCTGACCACTGGCCGGCTGCGCCTTTCGGTACATCCAGGCCAGGCCCAGCAGCGCCAGGCCGAGGCCCATGAAGGCCGCAACCCGCCAGAGACCTTGCAGCCCCGCCATATCAATCAGGAATATCTTGCCAATCACCAGGCCCAGCAGCACCATTCCGGCTTTGTACAGCAACGGATGATCGCGTTTCGTGGCGTAGACGATGGCGACAATGGCATAGGCCAGGCCAACGACGGAGTAGCTGTATAGCTCACCTTCGACTACGCCATAGGAAAGCGCCATCTCATGGCCCTGCCAGAGCTGACGGATTTCCAGGGCGGTAAACAGCAGGAATCCCCCGGCCGCCACACAGCGGGCCCAGAATCGGGGCACGAGTTCTGGCAGCCGGCTGGCCGCAAGCGCAAGGAGCACCGGACCACCAAAGGCCGGCAGCAAGAGATTCAGGACCGGTGTATCGCCAATAGCGCCGCCCCACCAGGGGTTGTGTATCGTCACCAACGTGAGGTAGCTCAGGGCAGAAAGGCCCAGCAACACCCACGAGAACCCGCGGTAGAGCCAGGCCAGGGACTGACTGGCCCTGGCCCGAACCACATAGGTCAAACTGAGTGCTCCCCACAACAGGGTGTTGAGCGTTGCCTCTGTAAGGCTGTACTGGCGGGCAAAGATATCCCCGTCATACAGCCAGTAACGCAGTTCCGTGCCGAGGAACAACACCAGCAGATGCAGAGTCGCGCCTTCAAGCCAGGGCCGGATGCTCTGATGCCGCCCCGCTATCCAACTGGCGACTGCCGCGCACGCCGTCGCCCCGCCATAGGTCCAGAGCGACCAGTGCGTGCTGGCATCGTAATCCTGAAGCCAGGGATTGAAGGTCAGCCGGGCCACCACCAGCGCCAGAGCGACTTTCAGCAGCAGGTACAATTCCGGCATCCGGTAACGCCGGGCCAGCCAGGTGAGGCTGATGAACTGAACAGACAGGGCCAGGGTCAGCGAGGCGTCCCGGAAGGCCATCACAACCGCCAGGGAGTACGCTACGTGTGCCGCCAGAATGGCCCACACCACACCGGCACCGTAGCGTTCGCGACGCTCCATCTGCCACGCCAGCACACCGTAGAAGGCGCCCAGCACCAACGTAAGCACAGCCCATGTCGGTGACGTGTCGTACCCGTGCAACAGCAGCCAGCCAAGCACCAGCCAGACCAGTGGCGAGAGCATTGTTAACGAAGCCCAGCGACGGCTGGCCGGGTGTCGTACCCACTGCCACAGCCCCATACCCAGCGTCAGCAGGGTGGCAGCAATCAGGTAACCGAGAAAGCCGCCACGCTGATCCAGCGGTACCGGCTGCAGCGCCACCGCGCCTCTGGCCATACCGATTGCTGTGCCCCCATAGAACAGCAGCCAGCCGAGGGCGCTGGCCAGCACTGCGCCCCAGGGCAGGAACCAAAGCCTGCCAAGGCTCTGGGGAACCAGGATGGTCACCGGCAGGATGAACAACCAGCTCCAGAACAGCGGGCTACCCGCAGGCTGCCCCGCAACCGACAACCCCCAAAGAGCCAGCAAGGGCAACAGAGCCTCCCGCACCCGTGGCTCCGGCCCCTGGGCAGGGGCCGAGATGACAGCAAAAATCACAAACAGGCCGGCAAGGTACCAGGCCGTTGCCGGGACGATGGCAGCGGCGGACGCCGTGATCGCCCACCAGCCCAGCGCCCCGGCCAGGGTGGCGTACCACAGCCAGTGGCGGTACACATAGCGCATGAGCAACAGGGAACTGATCGTAATCAGAAAGCTGTAGGCCAGCACAAACGCCACTCGACCCTCATCGCCACCGATCAGGAGCGGCACCAGATAGGCGCCACTCAACCCCATGATGGCGAGCAAAGGACCGTGCACCAGAGCCATGACCATGGTTGCAAGGGACACCATCGCCAGGCCCACCAACCCCATCACCGGGGTGATCAGTCCGTAATGGTGCACCCCCGCCAATAAGGCCGCGTACAGGGTAATGCTGCCCCCACCCGCCAGGGCAGCAAATACCTGGTCCGCCCCCTGATTGCGGCGGCGCAGAAACTCCGCACCCGCATGCAGGGCCAGGCCGCTGATCAGTGCCAACAGTAATTGCTGAATCGGGCCAATCAGCCCGGCATTAATCGAGTGGCTGACCATGAATATACCAGCCAGGCCGACACTCAGCCCGCCCAACCACACCATCCAGTTGTCCTTGAGCGCCTGGAGAATACGTGAGGGCGCCCGGGCACCCAGCGTCTTTTCAGAACCAGACACATCATGTTCTTCCGCCACATCGCGCTGCGAAATGGGCTCCGGCTCAAAGCTCGGAACGGCGGCCGGCTGCGGCTCCCCGGCCTGGCCCCGGAGCCGGGCCACCTCCTCCCGCAGGAACGCCAGTTCGGTGGCCATCGAATCCAGGCGGGATGACTGCAGACTGCGCTGGCGAAAAGCAAGAATACCCAGCACAGCGCCAATGGGGAGCAGCAGCGCCAAACCCAAAACCACGATTACGAGCAATACTTCCATGCCCTGCGGGCTCCTCTGTCTCAGGCTGATTGCCGAAGTTTATCCTGTCTGATTTCCCGGCTCACTAATGGGAGGCCGGTCACACAACCACCGCCGCCCACGGCGCCGGCCAAACCTTGTCGTTTGGTAATGATTTTCACCTGGAACCATCCCCTATCCGGTCTACGATTGCTATTGGCACCGAAGGAAGCAGTGGTGCCGGCACAAACAAAAAAACTCCCAGGATTGGAGAATCACCATGAAACTCAGCACGGCATGCCAGGCCCTGGCATTAGGGTCACTTTGTTTCACGCTATCCGCCCAGGCCGACCCCGGCCGGAAATCCACCGCCGATCTGCTCAACGAGTTCTGGAGTCCGGACCACATCAGTCCGTTTGAGTGCCGGTTCGGCATTCTGAACAGCACGCCATTTGGCCTGCCTCGCTGCATGCAGGCCAGCAACATCCAGTACCATCTGGACCGGTTGTATGGTATCGCCGAGGCCAACGATGGCAACCGCGCCGCCGGCCTGCCAGGCTATGATGCCTCGGTTGACTACATCCAGACCACACTGGAATCCGCCGGTTACGAAGTTCACATACAGCCGTTTCCCTTCAACGCGTTCTATCCCAGCGGTGATGGTGTCCTGCAAGTGATTGCTCCGACGCCGACAGACTACGTCTGGGAAGAAGACTTCACCTATCTCTCCCAGACCGAGCCCGGCGACGCCACCGGTACAGCCGTTGCGGTTGATGTGCAGCTTGGCCCCGATAACACCTCCACCAGTGGTTGCGAACCGGAAGACTTTGCCGGCTTCCCGGCTGGCGCCATTGCCGTGATCCAGCGAGGCGCCTGTGCCTTTGGCCTGAAGGCCACCAACGCCGCCAATGCTGGTGCTGTCGGAGCGGTCATCTTCAATCAGGGCAATACCGAAGACCGTAAAGGGCTCATCAACGCCACACTCGGCGGCGACTACGCGGGCGGCATTCCCGTCGTTTTCACCACCTACGACATCGGTGCCGGCTGGGTAGGCCAGACAGACCTGCAGCTGCACGTTGTCGCTGATGTCGTCCGGGAACAGACCGAAACCTTCAACGTGATCGCGGAAACCGAAAGGGGCGATCCGGACAACGTGGTAATGACCGGCGCCCACCTGGATTCGGTCTTCGAGGGTGCCGGTATCAACGACAATGGCTCCGGCAGCGCCGCCTTACTGGAGTTGGCCTTGCAGATGAAGCGCGCCCATCCGCGTAATCAGGTGCGCTTCGCCTGGTGGGGTGCCGAAGAAGCCGGCCTGGTAGGTTCCACCTTTTATGTCAATAATCTCACGCCGGAAGAGAAGGCCCGGATCAAGGTGTACCTCAACTACGACATGATCGGCTCACCCAACTTCGGCAACTTTATCTACGATGGCGACGGCTCCGATTTCGATCTCGCTGGCCCCCCGGGCTCCGCGGCGACCGAAGCGTTGTTTGAGAAGTACTTCAACTTGCGGGAGATCGCCTTCGAAGGCACCGAAATCAGCTTCCGCTCAGACTACGCCCAGTTCTTCGAAGACGGCATTGCCTTTGGTGGGCTGTTCACCGGCGCCGAGGGTATTAAAACCGAAGCCCAGGCGGCCAAGTTCGGCGGTGAAGCTGGCATTGCCTACGATCCCTGTTACCACTCGGCGTGCGACGACATCACCAACATTGACGAACTCGCCCTTGAAATCAACGGCGATGCCGCCGCCTTCGTCACCAGTTGGCTGTCACTTTCCACCCGGGTGATCGACGAGGAAATCGAGGCCGCCGAGGAACCAGAACCGGCACCAGGCGTGCGCTCATTGCAAGTGCAGCAGGCCCATGACATCACCCACTGGGGCGATAAATGGATCAAGTAATGCCGGCTATTGAGTAAAACAACCACGCAAGAGGCCACCACCCTGGTGGCCTCTTGCGTCATTCAGAAGAAATAATAATTCATCATCTGCAGCACAATTAAGGCGGCCACGAGCGGAAAAATATAACGGGTCAGATTTCCGAATTCCCGCTGCTCACCTTTTGGAGCAAATTTTTCGATCAGGGGGATCAGGACAATCAGTGACAGAAACAACACGCCCAGGATGATCAAAAGCGTCCCCATAATGTCTACCTCCTCACCTACCGGTCAATCACGTGCCGTTACTTTTTACCAGACCTGCCAGCACTACTGCAGGTTCCGGAACGCGCCTCTTACATGAGCCGCCAGCGCATCGTTCAGGGAGTTGGAACCCTGGCGGACCAGGGCCAACTGGTAGCAGCCGATCTCGGGTAGTTCGTCGCTGACGATCTGCTTCAGGGGCGGGCGCACCAGGCTCAGGGGGAACGGGGCGACGGCCAGGTCAGCCACCATGGCGGCTTCCTGGCCCGAACAGTGCTCACAGGTGTAGGCAATCCGATACGCCGTTCCGGCCCGATCAAGTGCCCGTAACGTCATGCGACGCCAGACACAGTCCTCATGGGCAACCGCAATCGGAAGGGGCGTTCTCTGAAACGCGGACGCGCCTTCCCGGCCGGCCCAGACCAGGGGTTCCCGATGAACCACCTCGCCGCGAACATCCCGGGCTTCGTCTGCAACCGTCACCAGCACCATATCCAGCTCCCCCGCATCAAGCCGCGCCAGATTCTGCTTACTC
The DNA here is from genome assembly GCF_946886895.1 of uncultured Marinobacter sp. The sequence continues at coordinate 341,828 of NZ_CAMPJO010000003.1, forward strand.
GATCCGACAACCACATCCACCAGTACGGCAGGGTACGATCGGGCAAACTGGGCGAGGACCTCCGGCAAAATCCGCGTACCTACATCGTCTGACGTACCAAGGCCGACCTTCCCCTCCAGCGTCGGCGCAATGAAGTGCTGGACGGCCTCCTGATTCAGCCTTAACAGCCGGCGGCTGTAATCCAGCAATACCTCACCATCCGGGGTAAGCCGCACCTGCCGGGGTTCGCGGATAAACAGACTCTTTCCCAGCCGCTGTTCCAGCCGTTTGATCTGCATGCTCAGCGCCGACGGTGTGCGGTGCACCAGCTGCGCCGCACCGGTAAAGGTACCGCACTCGGAAATAGCAACAAACGTTCTGAGCACCTCATTGTCCAGCAATGGCATGTTCACCAGGCACCTCCACAAGGTTCCGTCGTCGTTCTGACTTAAACATATCTGAAGGCTAAGTTAAATTCTTTTCGTTTGATTGAACGCACGGTAACCGTCATGCTGCCCGCAAATGGCATCCATGTGACAGGGGACGACGATGCAAACCAACGCAAGCCAACAACACACTCCCGGTGTCCACCCGATGACCTGGATGGCGCAGTATTCACGCCGCCAGCAATTCAAGCGCATGGCCAGAACCCTGCTGGCCGAGAAAGACGAGATTCTCTCGGATCTGGGCTACGAGCGGTGGGAACTGATCGTTGCCCTGAGCCTGCCGCTCAGGAGTGATGCCCTGAGTTACCTTGAGCAACGCCGCCAGAGCAGGCGCTGAGCAAACCTTCCAGCCCCTGCCGGTTGGTAACCCCTGACACTGGCTTGCCGACCACCGGTCAACCTGACCAATGGTTGCCTGCCCATCGGGACCTTCTCCGACATCAACACAAGCCTGAATTGTTGAGGATGAAGACAGAGTGATGGGCTTCATCTCCGCCATCGCCAGTCGCATTTACCCAAAATCCTGCTAAGGTTAGGGGACGCACAACTCATTCAAATAAAAAATTTTTTTGTCTGCACATCGCTATCGGCGGAGATCGCGGCTCAACATGCGGGGAACCGGACGACCACTCAATCTTCAACGAAAGCTGACCGCGCTGATTGCCGGCCTGTGCCTCACGATCATTCTCACCGTGGGTTTCATTGTCGCCGTCGTGCAACTGCAATCTGCGATAACGGCCTATACCTGGGGCGAGAGCCTCTGGTCAAGAGCGCAGATTGATGCCGTTACGCACCTCGACCAGTTCGCTCAAACCGGGAACTTCTGGCACCTGGCTCAGGCCCGGCAATCACTGTCTATCCCCATCGGCGACCTACACGCACGGATGGCGATCACGGCCGGGCAGCTCGATTGGCAGCGCGCCAGGAAGGGACTCCTGCAAGGCGGCAACCATCCCCAGGATCTGACTCGCATGATCCTGTTGGTTCGTTATTTTTCCTGGCTCGACCCCTTGAAAGACGCCGGAAACGCCTGGGCAGCAACCGACGACCTGTTACTAGAGCTTGACCAGATCGGCAACGCCCTGGAGCGGGCGTGGCTGGCCGGGTCGCCCGATCCGGACCATCTGCAGTTCCTGAGGGAGCGGCTAGCCGCCCTGGATCAGCGACTGCAGGCCAACGCCCGGACATTTCGCCTGGCCATGGGGGGTGCCGCACGCTGGGCCGCCAGTTTCCTGTCCGTGGTCAGTGCCTCGTTCCTGATAATGGTGGCGTTGCTCTCCTGGTTCCTCGGTTTTCGGCTGGTCAAGTTGTTGCAACGGACCGAGCAGAGTTTCCGCGCCATCTTTGAGCAGTCTGCTATCGGCATCATTCAGATCGATACCCAAGGCCGGATCATCAACGCCAACCAGGCCACCTGCGACATTCTGGGCTACCAGGCCAACGAGCTGGTACCGCAGCCCTACCGGGAGCTGGTGCACCCGGAAGACTGGGCTCTCGCGCGGGAAGAACGGCGCGCCATCAATCGCGGGGATATTGACAGCTACACCACCGAGCACCGGCTCGTCCGCAAAGACAACGAATTCCTGTGGGCCCGGCTGACGGTCTCCCGGGTGTGGGATGCTCCCAGCGCCTCGGCCTACTTCACTACCGTTCTTGAGGACATCTCCGAATCCCATCGCCTGTCAACCGAACTGAGTTACATGGCCACCCACGACAGCCTGACCGGCCTGATTAACCGGAGGGCATTCGAGCATCAGCTTGCCAGCCACCTCGGGCGTGTTCGCAATGAAGGTGCCCAGCATACCCTGTGCTTTGTGGACCTCGACCAGTTCAAACTGGCAAACGACACCTCCGGCCATGACGCCGGTGACCAACTTCTGCGCCAGGTATCCGACGTTATCGGCAAAAATCTGCGGGACTCGGACACCCTGGCCCGGCTTGGCGGCGATGAATTCGGTATCATCCTCGAAAACTGCGACCTGGAGACCGGTCGCCACGTCGCGGAGAAGGTCCGGAGTGCGCTCGACAACCTGGTGTTTACCTGGCAGGAAACCAGCCACGCACTGAGCTGCAGTATCGGCGTAGTGCCCATCACCGCCGAGTGCTCCGGGATCAATGCCCTGATGAAAGCCGCGGATATCGCCTGCTACACGGCCAAGGACAGCGGCAGGAACCGCGTGTGCGTGATGTCCATGGACGACAGACTGATGGCCGCCCAGCAGAGCCAGATGGAGTGGCACAACCGCATTCAGACCGCCCTCCAGGACAACCTGTTTTTCCTGGACTGCCAGCTCATTGCATCACCCGGCCAGCCCGGCAAGGGATTGCGTTACGAGGTACTGATTCGCATGCGCTCGCCGGATGGCTCAGTGGTACCTCCGAACGCCTTCCTGCCTCCGGCAGAGCGCTATGGCATGGCCGCCCGAATCGACCGCTGGGTTATCAACCATGTACTGGAACGGCTCTCAGCGTCGCCACAGCATCTGGCTTCGCTGGAAGCCTGCCACATCAACCTGTCGGGCCGTTCATTTGATCAGACTGACTTCGCAGACTTCGTTGTGGAACAGTTCACCCGCCACTCTGTGCCACCGGGCAAAATCTGTTTCGAAATCACCGAAACCGCTGCCGCCCGTAATCTGCTGGAAGTCCAGACGTTCATGGAACGCCTGAGTGACATGGGCTGCAGCTTTGCCCTGGATGACTTCGGTTCGGGCCTGTCATCGTTCGGTTATCTGCGTCGGTTACCGGTTACCTGCCTGAAGATTGACGGTATGTTTGTGCGTGATATCGACACCAGCAAGACCGACCTGGCCATGGTCAGGGCCATACACGACATTGGCCATACCATGAACATGACGACGGTAGCGGAGTACGTGGAATCGGAAAGCGTCGCGGCGTTGTTAACAGAGATAGGCGTCGATTTGTTTCAGGGCTACTGGATCCACCGGCCCTGTCCTCTGGATGATATCCTGACCATGGAGCACGACCCACTGCCGGAACTGGTCTTCAACCGGTGACCCTGGCGCTCATGGGGCCACCAGATCCCGGCTGGTGACGCACCGCGCTCCCCAGTGGGCCGCCGCTTCCAGGCAGGCTTCCAACGAGGCTCCCTGGAGATAACGGTGCAGAAATCCGCTGAAGAATGCATCCCCGGCACCGTTGGTGTCCACCACCTCCGGCAAGGCATCGAGGTGGACAATGGTATTCAGGGAGGCACCGCCCAGGACGAGAATGGATGATGACATGGGAGCCTCCGACAGATGGATTTACGGATGAGACATCATAACCGGTTATACATCCTGCAAATCACGCTTAAGCTCCTCAGGCCCGGTGATCCACAGAGTTTTATCCAACCCGGGAAATACGCCAATATCCAGGCCGTCCCTGGTCAGGCCCGGCACCCACTTCCTGAAGAATTCAGGCAGTGGAATACTTAGGGGCGACAGGTCATCAGCATCCTTGGCATAGTCTGCAGCAAACTCCGGAGCAGGCCAGACCGGCAGGTACTCCACATCGCCATCGTCAGATGAGATCTTCAGGAAGCGATTCTCGGCATTGACCAGAATCCAGATTTCCCGCTCCTCACCCACTTGGTCCAGGAAGTAGTCATACCGCTCTTCGCCGTCCATTTCCATTATCCGGGTAAGTTCATCACTGCTCATGTCAGGCACGCCATTCCAATAGGTTGCTTTTAGGTGGGCTTCGGAGCCTAACACGGGAAAAGGGTCTCCTGACACTGTGCTTCTGTGCCTTATGCCTTGAGAAATGCCAGTAACGACAGGCCCGGGCAAACAATTTAAAATCATTCGGAACAAACAGCTTTGGCGTACAAACGACGAAGCTTTTGAGGTGAGCGATTTTCGCTCACCTTCCGATCAATTCTGAGCGGTTTTCGCTCGCGATGTGGCAACACCGTCCCTCCCTCCCCTTATTAACGGTGTTTTAGAGCTGGCCTCGCATTTGCTTACTTAGGTGTAGTTTCTCACCGAATTCCCAAACCGTCATTTGCTCTCCTCGGGGGGCGACACGGTAAATCTAATGGCTGAGCGCTCCGCCAGCCATTTTGCACAACAACAATCAAGGAGAACACAATGGGACACCCCCTATCACAGGCAGGCCTGCGGCGTACGCTGCTGAGCACTGCCACTTCCATCGCACTGGTATCCGCTGGCTTCATAGGCATCAGCCAGGCTGCTCATGCCGAGGACACCTTCAAGGTGGGCCTGGTTACATTCCTGTCCGGTGGCGCATCAGGGCCATTCGGCGTGCCTGCCGCACAAGCGGCTGAAACTGTCATCAAGGCCATTAATGCCGGTGAGTTGCCTGCCCCTTACGACAGCGCCGGGATAAACGGCCTGCAGCTTGAGTCCGTGGTCATCGACGAGGCAGGCGGCCCCACCAAGCAGGTGGAGGAGTACCGCAACCTGGTTCAGCGCCAGGACGTCAATGCTGTTATCGGTTATATCTCCAGCGGTGACTGCCTTGCAGTCGGCCCGGTCGCGGAAGAGATGAAGACCTTTACCATAGCCTTCGACTGTGGCACACCGAGACTGTTTGAAGAGGTCAGCAATCCGAAATATCTGTTCCGTACCGGACTGGATGCGGTCGCGGATAACGTCGGCGCCGCACACTATCTGAAAGATGCCAATTTCGACATCCAGCGGTTGGCAGGTATCCAGCAGAACTACGCCTGGGGACAGGACTCCTGGCAGGACTTCACGCTGTCCATGCAACAGCTGATGCCGGATGTCGAAATCGTGGATAACCAGACACCGCAGATCTTCCAGGGCAATTACGGTACCGAGATTTCGGCTCTGCAGACCAGCCGCCCGGACGTTATCCATTCCAGTATGTGGGGTGGTGACATGGAAGCGTTTGTGGCCCAGGCCAGTGTCCGCGGTCTGCTTGACCAGGCCACGGCGATCCTGACCACCGGCGAGTCCGGCCTGCACCGTTTCGAGAATCAGGCGCCCAACGGCACCATCCTGGGCGGTCGCGGCCCCTTCGGCGGTTTCATGCCGGAAAACGATCTGAGCGAGTGGTTCTCCAAGGCCTATGAAGCCGAACATGGCACTCCGCCAAGTTATCCGGCATCGAAAATGGCGCAGGCCCTGCTCGGCCTGAAATACGCCGCGGACAATTCCGGCGCCGACGGGCTTCCAACCAGCGAGCAACTGGCAGCCACCCTCAAAGGCGCCACCTTTGAATCTGTCAGCGGTACCGTGAAGATGGCCCTGGCAGGCGGCCACCAGGCCATGCAGCCGATGCTCTACGGCGAGTACCACTATTCGCCAGACACCGGCCCCGAGCTGCGTAACGTGCGCGCCTACAAAGGCGAATGTGTGTCTCCACCTGACGGCCAGGACGCTCAGGAATGGATCAAGGCAGGGTTCCCCGGAGCCGACTGCGACTGATCCATGAAACCGTTCCGGCAACTTACGGGTTGCCGGTATTTCGGCTAACAGGAGTACACACAGATGTTAACCGTCTGGGCGATTCTTATTGACGGGCTTCTCTATGCCTCGTGGTTGTTTCTGGTCGCTGCGGGGCTGACCGTTATTTACGGTGTTATGCGCATTCTGAACATGGCCCATGGCAGCCTCTATGCCCTGGGTGCTTACGCAGCGGCTTCGGCACTTGGCTGGTATTACAACGGGGTGGGTGACCAGCTGTGGATAGCACTGGCGATGATCGCGGTCTGCGCGGTCGCCATCGGCGCCCTGGCCGGGGTGATTATGGAGCGCGGGGTGTTACGGCTGATGTATGGTCGCGACGAAGTACTGATGCTGATCGTTACCTTTGCCATGCTGCTGATCCTCGAAGACGTGATGAAACTTATCTGGGGAACCACGCCTTACTTCGCCTATCAGCCCTATGCGGCGATGGGGCGTTTCAATATTGGTGTACTGACGGTATCCGGTTATCAGTTGATGGTGGTGGGTGTGTCTGCGGTCGTGGGCCTGGCGCTCTGGTTCTGGCTGGAGCGTACCAAGATCGGCAAAATCCTGCGGTCGATCATTCATGATCGCGAGGTATCCGAAGCCATGGGCGTCAATGTGCGGCGGATGTTCACCATTACCTTCATGATTGGCGCGGCCCTTGGCGCTATCGCAGGCGGTGTTACCGCGCCCATTATTTCCGTGGTGCCCGGGGTAGGCGTGGAAGTTATCGTGGTCGCCTTTGCGGTGGTGGTAACCGGCGGCCTGGGCAGCATCACCGGGGCCGCCATCGGCGCCCTGATTGTCGGCCTGGCGCGCGCTATCTCCATTCACACCATGCCGGAACTGGAACTGTTCATCGTTTACGCCGTTATGGCGGCGGTGCTTATTTTCCGGCCCCATGGGCTGTTCGGCCAAGCCGTCGCGAGGAAGATCTGATGGGACTGCAAAAATCAGAAATCATGCTGGTCGTTGCGGCCGTTGTGATCACGTTAGTGTCGTTTGTCATTCCAGACTGGCTGGCATTCACCACGACCCTCGCCATCGCCAGCGCTATGGTCGTACTCGGTGTTGTCATGCTGATGCGGGCCGGGCTGGTGTCCTTTGGCCAGGGTCTGTATTACTGCATCGGTGGTTATGCGGTCGGCATGGGCGGCCGTTTTCTGGGCATCACCGACGCCCTGGTGCTGATTGGTATGGGGGTCGCGGTGACCGTCGCCCTTGCCATGCTGCTTGGTTTGTTGCTGACCCGCTACCGGGAAATTTTCTTTGCCATGCTGACCCTGGCGTTTTCGATGATTCTCTACGGCATTCTGGTCAAAAGCCAGGACCTGGGCAGTACCGATGGCTTTGGCGTCGGTAGCTGGACGCTGCTATGGTTCGACCCGGAGGACAGCGAAGGCAGCAACACTGTGCTCTGGCTTGCCACCGCCGTGGGCCTGGCGGTGGCGCTGTTTCTCAACCGCTACTTCGGATCGGCCATTGGCCTGGCCTGCGAGGCCATTCGCGAGAACGAAGTCCGGGTGGAATACATGGGCATGTCCCGTCGCCAGATTCTGTACATCAACTACGTGATTGCCGCTGCGATAGGCTCCATCGGCGGTTCCCTGACGTCACTGGCCGCGGGCCACGTCGATCCCACCATGGCGTACTGGACCATCTCCGGCGAGTTTGTGTTTATTGCACTGCTGGGCGGCACCGGCCATGTGGCCGCGTCGTTCATCGCTGCGATGATTTTCATCATGGTCAGAACCTACGCCGTCGAGCTCTTCCCCAACTCCTGGCAACTGATTCTCGGCACGGTGTTGCTGCTGATCATCCTGTTCCTGCCCAAGGGCATCTGGAGCCTGTTCACCCGTAAGCGGAGGGTCGTATCATGACCGACATTCTGAAAACGGAAGGACTGTCCAGATACTTCGGTGCCGTGGTCGCCGCGGAAGACATCAACGTGACCATCACCGAAGGGGAAATTGTTGGAGTCATCGGTTCCAACGGGGCAGGCAAGACCACCTTCATCAATATGGTTACCGGCTACCTGCCACCATCGGCAGGTAGCATCGCCTTTGATGGACACCCGATCAAAGGCCTGGGACCGCGCAAGCTGATGCGCAGAGGACTCTCGCGTTCGTTCCAGATTCCGCAGCTATTCCTTGAACTGTCGGTGCTGGACAACCTGTCGATGGCATTATCAGCATCGGAACACCGACACCTGGAGATGTTTCGGCCGGTGCGCACGCCCGAACGGATCGCGGCGGCGGACGAAATCCTGGCCCAGATGGGTATTACCCAGTACCGGGATGAAATGGTCACTGCCATGCCCCAGGGCGCCCGTAAACTTCTGGATATTGCCATTGCCATGCTGGCCGATCCGCGCATGCTGTTGCTGGACGAACCTACCAGCGGTGTCAGCACCGATGAAAAACACACCCTTATGGACACCGTCATGGAAGTGGTGAAGCGGCGCGGCCTGACGGTGCTGTTCGTCGAACACGATATGGAGATCGTACGCAAATACGTCACCCGTGTGCTGGCCTTTGCCAGCGGCGTCGTCATCAAGGACGGCCCGGTAGAAGACGTTCTGGCCGACGAACAGGTGCAGGAACTGGTCACCGGCAAGCGCCAGCAGAAGCCCACTGAAGCCAAAGACAATACCCAAGACGAAACCCAAAAAGGGGGCGCCTGATATGAGCCTCAAGATTGTGAATCTGGACGTCTCGATCGAGCGCATCGGCATACTGAGGCAGGTCAACATGGAGATCCCGGCAGGCAAAATGGCTGGCCTGATCGGCCATAACGGCGCGGGGAAAACCACCTTCATCAGGGCCATTATGGGGCTGCTCCCGGCCGATTTCGGCTCCATTGAGTTCAAGGGTGAGGATCTGACCAGAAAGGCCTCCCACCAGCGTGCCAAGCTCGGTATCAGTTATATGCCGGAAGATCGCAGGCTTATACCGGAGCTGACGGTGACCGAGAACATTCTGATGCCCGCCTGGGCCAACGGAATTAAAGATGGCGACAAACGCCTGCAATGGATTTATTCGCTGATGCCGGAAATCGCTGATTTCGGCGAACGCAAAGCCCTGCAGCTGTCCGGCGGCCAGCAAAAACTGGTGGCACTGGGCCGGGCGCTGATACCCGGGCGGCAGTTAATCCTGCTGGATGAGCCCTTCGAAGGGGTTGCACCGGTGCTGGCCCAACGCCTGTCTTCGGTCATTGGTGACCTGAGAGGCGAAGGCCTGACGGTTCTGATCGCCGAATCCGATGATACCCACTCCGCAGAACTGGTCGACAGTACCTGCCGCATCGAGCGGGGTGAAGTCACCCTCACTACAGGAGAATAACAATGAAAATTCGCGCAGCCGTTTTACAGTCCATTGGTGCGCAGCGACCGTACCAGGACACCCGCCCCCTGGTCATCGAAGAGCTGGAGCTGGACCCGCCCGGCGACAACGAGGTACTGGTGCAGATCAAGGCCGCTGGACTTTGCCATTCCGACCTTTCGGTGATTGATGGTAATCGCCCCCGGCCGGTGCCCATGGCCCTGGGCCATGAAGCAGCCGGGATCGTCAAAGCCGTGGGCAGCGGCGTTCGTGACCTCAAAGAGGGCGACCATGTGGTAGCGGTCTTCGTGCCCAGCTGCGGTCATTGTTCGCCCTGCGCCGAAGGTCGGCCCGCTCTGTGTGAACCCGCCGCCAAAACCAATAACGCCGGTACTCTGGTCAGCGGTGATCATCGCCTGCATCGCGCCGACGGCACGCCGATCAACCATCATCTGGGGGTCTCGGCGTTTGCCGATCATGCGGTGGTTTCCCGGGATTCCCTGGTCAGAGTTGACCCGGACCTGCCGTTCCATCACGCCGCGCTGTTTGGTTGCGCGGTGCTGACCGGCGTTGGCGCAGCCATCAACTCAGCCAATATAAAGGCCGGGCAAACGGTTGCTGTGATCGGGCTCGGGGGAGTGGGGCTGAACAGTGTGCTGGGAGCCCTGGTCGCCGGCGCCAGTGACGTGGTCGCCATTGACCTGGATGATGGCAAGCTGGAGCTGGCGAAGGAGTTGGGGGCCTCCCATACCTTCAACAGCAAGGACCCGGACTGCGTCGATAAAATCAAGGCGCTGACCAACGGCGGCGTGGACTGCGCCATCGAAATGGCGGGCTCGGAAAAAGCCCTGGAGCTTGCATACCTGATTACCCGCCGCGGCGGCACAACCGTAACCGGCGGGCTCGCTCATCCGGAAAGGAAAGTGGCGATCCAGCAGGTCAGCCTGGTGGCCGAGGAGCGCACGCTCAAAGGCAGTTATGTTGGCAGCTGTGTGCCCGTGCGCGATGTCGCCCGCTATGTATCGCTGTTCCGGCAGGGTAAATTGCCGGTGGACAAACTGTTGACCCACACACTGACCCTGGACCAGATTAACGAGGGCTTCGAACGCCTCGCCGCCGGCCGGGCCGTCCGACAGGTGATCGAATTCAAATGACGGGTATGATGGGCAAATCTCAAGCCTTATCAACGGAGATTTCCGGATGCCCCGAAAGACACAGTTAACACGGGAAGATTTTGCGGATTTTCAGCCCATTACAACCCGCTGGGCAGACAATGACGTCTATGGTCACGTCAATAACGTGACCTATTACGCCTGGTTTGATACCGCAGCCAACCGTTACCTGATCGAAGCCGGAGGGCTAGACATTCACCACAGCCCGCTTGTGGCCTATGTGGTGAGCTCTCACTGTGATTACTTCCGGCCGGTGGCCTATCCCGAGCGTATTGAAGCCGCGTTGCGGGTGACCCATCTCGGGCGTAGTTACATCAACTGGGAGATCGGGATTTTTCCGGAGGGTGCGGACACCGCCTGCGCCCAGGGCAGCCTGGTGCACGTGTTCGTGGAACAGGCCAGCCAGACTTCGGCGGCCATCCCGGAACCGGTTCGCCAGGCGCTGGAACGACTGGTGGTTGGTTAGCGGCTGCCACGCCTACGTTCTACCAGTTCTGGTGAAGGCTTCAGCAACTCGGCGTCATACACCACCCAGTCACCCAGCATAACGTGGGTGGGCGGGTAGTGGTCGCTGGGGACGGGTTGGCCAATGGCCTGGGCCTGCACAATCTGGTGGGTTTCGGCATCAATGTAGGAAGTAAACCCTTCAGGGTCTTTGGGGAGTTCAATTTCCAGCCCTTCCAGGGCCTTGATCATGGCGTCGGTATCCGAGACGTCCCCGACCATACCGACCGCCTTTGCAATAACCATCATGCCGGCATAGGCACCTTGCGCCGAATAACTCGGGTAACGGCCAGACAGCGCGTGAAACGCCTGCACGAACCGGCGATTCCGCTCGGTGGCGGGCCAGTTAAGGTGGTGGCGGGCGGACAGGATCAGGCCCGGCGGTGGATTCTTGCCCAACGCCACGAGGGTATCGTAATTGCCTCCGGTGTCGAAGTTTGCGACCGGCATTTTCCGGAACAGATCGGTGGTGCGGGCTTGTTCGATAAAAGCATTGAAATCACCGCCCCACAGCGCGGTGACCAGTATATCTGGCGGAGACTCCAGCAGTGACTGGATGTAGAGGGTGTAATCGGGTTCGTAGAGTTTAGGCCAGTACTGGCCGACTACCTGATACTCCACCCCGAGCATTTCCAGTGCCTGCCGCAGGTCACGCCAGGCCACACGCCCGTACTCGTAGTCCGGCCCCAGGAAGGCCAGTGTCCGCCAGCCGGTTTTCGCCTGTAACTCCTTGAGATAGCGGGCACCGGCGGCGTGGGAATACCAGGTATCGCTGGACACCCGGAAATAATAGCGGTGGCCTTCCTCCAGCACACTGCGGGAGCTGGCGTGGTCGGTGCCAATCATAATAATGCGCCGGTCCCGGGCAACGCGGCTGACCGCAAGCCCTACCCCGGAGCTGACCACACCGCAGAGAATATCGGCCTGATCAGTCTCGATAAAATTCTCCGCCATCTGCACGGCAAATGACGCCTTGGACCGGGAATCGTCCACAATGACTCTAAGCTTTGGGGCATGGGGCTGCCGTGCCAGCTCCGCCAAAGCCACCCGAATCCCTGTAATACTGTCGCGGCCATAGCTGGCCGGGCGCCCTGTCATCGGGTACATGCAGGCCACGGTCACGTCCGCTTCGGCGGCTGAGGCTCCGAGTTCTACCCGTCCGGCAGGCTCGGTGGCAGCGGCGCTTTCGACCGCCGCCAGCAGGCTGATGACCAGCCCTGCCAGTTTGCCCCACTGGATCATGTCGGATTCTCCTGGTCTAGCCCAAGACGTTGCAGGCGACGCTTGAATGCATGCCGGGACAAACCCAGAAACTCCGCCGCTTTGCCCTTGTGACCGCCGGATTCCGACAGCGCCTCCAGCACGATCTGACGTTCCGTCTGTTTCATTCGTTCACCAAGGTAGTCCGGGTGCAGGTCCTCGTTCTGCATCTCGATGGGCAAATACGAAGGTTCAATTAGCTGGCCCGGGTAGAGAATGGTGAGCCGTTCAACCAGGTTTTTAAGCTCCCGGACATTGCCGGGCCAGACGTAATGCCGCAAGTGCTCCAGGGTTTCGGGGGAGTAATGAATAGGCTGGCAGCGCTCTTCTCGGGCCTGGATTCCGGCAAACTGCTCCAACATCAGGCCAATATCACTGCCGCGCTCACACAGGGGCGGTATCAGCAGCTCAATCACATTGAGCCGGAAAAACAGATCTTCCCGGAAACGTCCTTCGCGCACTTCGGTTTCCAGCGGGCGGTTAGTCGCAGCGATAACCCGGGCGTTGGCCATGCGTGAGCGGTTGGAACCCACCGGTCGGTAACTGCCATCTTCCAGGAAATGCAGCAGTTTTGCCTGTAACACCAGAGGCAGTTCGCCGACCTCGTCCAGGAACAGAGTGCCACCATCTGCCAGCGCCACCAGCCCGACACGGGTCTGATGAGCGCCGGTGTAGGCACCTTTTTCAGCACCGAAAAGCTCTGCCTCAATCAATTGCTCGGGCAGGGCCGCACAATTGATTTCCACAAAAGCTTCCGCTGACCGGGGACTGCTGGAATGAATTGCGCGGGCCACCACCGCCTTGCCGGTACCGGATTCTCCCTGCAGCAGAATACGCCCAGCACTGCTGACGGCCACTCGTTGAATGGTCTGCCACAGCTGACCCATGGTTTCACTGTTCCCCACCAGGCCGGACGCCGACGCCGCGCGGTCACGATGGTAATCCAGCTCGCTGCGGATGCGGATACGCTCGGTGGTATTGCCAACCAGGTGCAGCAGTTCGTCCAGTGCGAAGGGCTTGGTGAGATAATCGGCGGCCCCTGCTTTAGCGGCCTGAACCGCAGCCCGGGTGTCACCATGGGCCGAAATCATGACCACGGGTAAACCAGGGTGTTCCCGGCCCAGCGTTTCCAGAACCTCCATGCCGCCGATGCCCGGCAAACGGAGATCCAGTAGCACGATGTCAGGCTGTTCGCGGGTGACCATCTCAAGACCCTCTTCGCCGGAATAGGCGCAGAAAGCTTCGACATCTGCTTCTTCAAGAGCGAACATCAGCGAACGGACAAAACTCTGCTCGTCATCAATAATCAGTATTCGAGTCGGCATGGTAGTGTTTTTGTGAATTATGGATATGATCGGACGCGGGCAACAGCAGGGTTACCGTAGTACCCTCGCCCAATTCGCTTTCAATGCTCATATCACCGCCGTTCAACAGAACCAACTGACGGGTGATACTGAGCCCCAGGCCGGTTCCATCAGCGCGGGTGGTAAAAAATGGTTCCGTGACTCGCGGCAGCACATCCGGTGCTACCCCGATGCCATTATCGGTAACATCAATGCGGATACGGGCGCCCTCACGGTGGGCTCTCAGTCTGACAGAGAGGGGCGCTTTCGCAATCCCGGCGCAGGCCTCGATGGCGTTGGACAACAAGTTGACCAGACATTGGGTAACCTGGTCGGGATTGGCGTACAACACCAGCCTCGAATCCCCGCTGGCCATCACCGAGATATTCAGCTCCCGAGCACGGCTTGAAGTCATCGCCACTGCCTGCCGGAATACCCGCCGCACCTCAAACTGCTCCGGCTCGGCAGATACTGGTCGGCCATAATCCAACAGATCCCCCACCACCCGGTTAAGACGGTCGATTTCACCTTCCACATCCTGCAACAGACCCCGGCGGCGACTGTCCGCTTCTCTGCGTTCGAGGGCCTGGACCGTCAGTTTAATGGTGGCAAGCGGGTTTCTCACCTCATGGGCCACTCCCGTGGCGAACTCCCCCAGTACCGCCATTTTTTCAACCTGAATCATGCGCTGAATCATTTCCCTTAACCGTTGCGCCATCGAGTTGAAAGCATAGGCCACCTGATCAATTTCGTCCTTGCGTGGGCCGGGAACGTCGAGCTGAAAGTGCAGGTCACCGGAGGAAAATGCTTCCGCTCCCTGAACCAGACGATCAATCCGGCGACGCAGACTGCGAGCCAGCGCCCAAAACAAAAGCACCGTGCCAAGCACCATAAGGCAAGCCAGACCATACATGCCAAGCTGAGCATTCCGTAAGGGACTCAGAATATCCGCGGCGGTGATCACATAGTCAATGTTCCAGCCTGGGAACACCTCCGGCCCACGAATCAACCCCGGAGGATCCCGGGGTACTTTGGCGCCAGTCGGGTCCAGCAACACACCGCCCGGGGCCCGAAGGAAAGGCTTGACGACACCGGCCAGATTTTCTGTCCGGATCTGCTCAGTGAGCGAGGCTAGCCGCACATGCAGGCCCACGGCGCCCTCGGCACCTTCATCGAACAGGTAACGCAAGGGCTGGCGAATCAGTATCCATCCGGGTAGCCCTTCCTGCGGCACAGCCGGACCGATCAGTTCGGTATTGTTCTTACTTACGCTGGGCAAGTTGGCCAGTGACCAGTCCTCATTACTCCAATATGGCGGACCGGATGCGGCCTGCCCCGCGACCACCTGGATCAGCCTGTCTTCAGCGTCGAAGAACAGGATGCCATAGAGATCGGGAGAGTCCGCCTCTACCCGAACCAGTTCGTGGACGCCCTCCGGCACTGCCTCGGTATAGGCGAGATATAGTGGCATGGCAGGGTGACGTGAGAGCGTCTCAAGCTGGTAGATCCGATTGTCCAGAAACGCACTGAGACGATTGGCAGTGGCAGACATTTGGGCATCCAGGTGCTGCCCCGCCAGGCGCTCGGTGATGGACTCGGCCACCATCATATACAGGATGCTAAGCGCGGTTACCGAGCCGATGATCAACATCAGCGAGAGCAGCGTGTAGCGACCCACCAGACTGAGTTTGGATTTCATAACGTCGCCTTTATGCGGGATAGCCGGAACCGGGTTGTGGCTGCCTGATACTGCCCCACTCAGCCAAAATACTCCTGCATCCAGGCGAATAATGTGTTGGCATCGATATCGGCCAGGGCCATCTGCTGAAAATCGTTACCCACCTCATCATCCATCGTCACGAACTGATAGAGCAGCGTGCCCGGCTGCCCATCGTGCAGAATGAGCGTGATACGCTTGCGGGTACGAAGGCAGTCGATGGTCATCACATCCGCCGGTATACCGGCATCCCGCATGCCACGGCGCACTTCGACCACCGGATTGATATGCTGGTGAGCCGCCTGGATACGAGTGTGGGCCTCACTGGCCATATCAGACAGGGTTTTCAGGGGATCTTCAGGCATTCCAGTTAACTACTCCGAACCGAGAAACCAGACCGTTCATCGCTGTAACGAACCGTCCGTGAATGATAAACCCTTGAGAATGTGCTGTCCCGGTTTGTGCGACTATACTGACCGGAATTTCCCGCAGGAGGGTCGTTACGGCACGCGGCCCTCAATCCGTCCCACAACAAAAAGGAGTTGAGAAAAATGGCAGTATTGATTGTTGGCCTGATCCTGTTTCTGGGCGTGCATTCGCTATCCATTGTGAACGAACCGCTGCGCAACCGCCTGCACACCTCGCTTGGCGAGGGCGCCTTCAAGGGGCTCTACTCTCTGGTTTCGCTGGTGGGCCTGGTGCTAATCGTCTGGGGCTATGGTTCCGCCCGCATGGACCCGACCGTGGTCTACACGCCGCCGGGCTGGCTCAGACACCTGGCCATGCTGCTTCTGATTCCGGTTTTCCCGCTGCTGTTCGCCACCTATTTCCCGGGCAGGATCAAGGCAAAACTGGGGCACCCCATGCTGACGGCCATCAAACTCTGGGCCCTGGCCCACTTGCTGGCCAATGGAATGCTGCATGACTTGTTACTGTTCGGGGCTTTCCTGGCGTGGGCCGTTGCCGACCGGATTTCCATGAAACGCAGAACCCAGCGGCCGATTGCCACCCTCCCGGCCAGCAAGGCGAACGACGCTATTGCAGTGGCAGGCGGGCTTGCAGTGTATGTGGTGATGGTGTTCTGGGCCCATCAATGGCTCTTTGGTGTGGCGCCGGTATGATTGACAGGATCGCCCCAGGCCCATGACGCACTCCTACTTTCTCGGCTGCCCGCAATGGCAACACCCAGACTGGAATGCCCTGCTCCCGCCAGGCCAGAGCCCGCTGGCGCGTTACAGCCAGGTTCTCAATTGCGTGGAGGGCAACACCACCTTTTACGCCACACCCAGCCAGGAACAATGCCGACAGTGGCGATCACAGGTACCTGACGATTTTCGCTTCCTGTTCAAGTTTCCACGCCTGATCACCCACGATCGACTACTGAGTGGGGTACGTCCTGATGTCTCAGACTTTCTCGGGATTCTCGCCCCCCTCACGGATGTCCTTGGCCCCTTCCTGCTGCAACTTCCCGCGGCGTTCGGGCCGGAACGGCTGGATCACCTGTGGCAATTTGTCGAGGCCCTGCCCCCGCCCTTAACCTGCGCCGTCGAGGTCCGTCACAGCGCCTTCTTCGCCAAGGGGAACGCAGAGACGGCCCTGAACCGTGGCCTGCGGGAGCGCGACATCGCCCGCGTATGCCTGGACAGCCGGGCACTGTTCACGGCCGCCCCGGACAGCGAGACGACGCGGGACGCCCAGCGCAAAAAGCCCAGGGTTCCGGTGCACCTGCTTCCCGTGGATGCACCTCCGGTGGTCCGCTATGTTGGCCATCCCGACCTGGAGACCAATCGCCCCTTCCTGGCGCCCTGGATTGAGCGGGCAGCAGCCTGGATTGAGGAGGGGAAACGCCCCTTTATCTTCATGCATATGCCGAACAAGGGGGATGCCCTCTCCCTGGCCGCGCTTTGGAATGAGTTGCTGCGGAAACGGGTACCAACGGTGGGAGCCCTGAGACTTGATGAAGCACAGCCTCAAATGGGGCTGTTCTGAAAAACCTGGCTCCGACCCTTGCAGTACGCTTTGAGCATGCAACCACTCAGTAAGCCCCGGCCGGACGTGTCCCGTGCCAGACTGGCAGGTCCAGATCTTCGGGATCATCATTAGGGCCACCGGTACGACTTTTGAACGCACCTTCTCCGATTGGCACCCGGAACAGCGCGGTTGCCTTCCTCTCCTTTGCGTTCGGTGCCCGCACCTGCTCCCAGCGACCCGGCTCCAACTGGTTAATAATGGCCCGGAACGCAGCATCAAATTCATCCTCCCCGGTTACCCGCGAAGCCTTGCCAAACAGCACCAGTGATTCATAGTTGGCACTGTGGTGGAAGGCGGACTTGGTCATCACCCACTCGTTGGTCACTGCAAACGAAATGCAGAGCTGTGCCCCCGAACCCAGGCGCTGAGACAGCCGCCCGCCGTTTAACGTGTGCAGGTACAGATCGTCGCCCAGCCGCCACACCGTTAACGGGATAATCCGGGGTTCGCCATCTTCCACAAATGCCACGTGGGCGGTCTTCAGGCGATCAATAAGGGCGTAGGCCGGCTCGCGTTCGTAGCTGGCCCGCTGCGGTGCCCGCTTCACCCGACTGCGGGGGCAGCAAGTCAGGGGAGATGAGCGGGTGTGGGGTTGGTCCTTCGGTGTCATCTGGCTCTCCTTCAACACTCTATGGTTCTCAAAAGCACCGTTCCATTGAAAGACAGTTCTGATACCATCAAAAGATCCAGATTATGAATTTTCATAGGGCCAGTTGAAGTGATCAATGATATCCGCCTGGGCGGCACAGCGCCCCTCCAGCAACAGCTTTACCAGCAACTGTCCCAGCGCATCCTCAACCAGCGATACCGGCCGGGTAGCCAGCTACCCTCCAGTCGACAGATGGCCCAGGATCTGGGCGTCAGCCGGAATACCGTCAACGCCGTATACGACCAGCTCAAGGCCGAGGGCTTCCTGCAGAGCCGGGCCGGCAAAGGCGTCTTCGTGCACGAAGACATCACCGCCGTGGCAAAACCTGCCGGCCCCGGACCCAAGCACCCCATCCGAACCACCATGGCCTTGCCGCCCTTGCCATCACCTCCGGTTAACATGCTGCGAACGGTCGAAGACGCCAACCTGCCGTTCCAGCCCGGCCTGCCCGATCTTGATGCTTTCCCCATCCGAAGCTGGAACCGCATCCTTCATCACCAGGAAAGCCGACGGGCGCTCAGGGGCTATGACAGCGTCCAGGGATACCTGCCCCTGCGACGCGCCATCGCCGCCTATCTGAGCACTTCCCGGGGCGTGCGCTGCGGGGAGCATCAAGTGATCATCACCAATGGCGCCCAGCAGGCCCTGTCGCTCATTGCCGATGTATTCCTGAAACCGGGTGACCGGGTATTCTGCGAAAACCCCGGCTACCGGGGCGCCCGCTATGCCCTGGGCCGATACCGCAATCCGTTGGTGCCCGTCCCCCTGAAGAACCAGGTGCTGGATGTGGAGTCACTGACAGGCCTGGGCCCGGCAAGGCTGTTGTCTTGCACGCCCACGCATCAGTACCCCATGGGTGGCGTACTTGACCTTTCCCAGCGCATGGCTCTGGTGCAGTGGGCCCAACGCAACGGGTGCTGGATTGTTGAGGACGACTACGACAGCGAGTTCCACTTCTACCACAAACCCTTCGCGGCCATTCAGGGCATGTTCGACAACGCGCCCGTGCTGTACGTAGGCAGTTTCAGCAAAACGCTGATGCCCGGCTTACGCGTCGGTTACCTTGTCGTTCCGGAGGTCGTTGTGGAGCCGGTACTCTGGGCAAAGCAGATCAGCGGCGGAGAAACGCCCCTGCTGACCCAGGCCACCATCGCCGAATTCATCGAAAGCGGCCAGTTCAGCCGCCACCTGCGGCGCATGCGCCAGCTTTACCGAGATAAGTGGCAGCTCTTCCAGCAGCGAGTGGCCGAAGAGCTCAACGGGCTGGTGCAGCCAGTGGCTGAGAGTGCCGGCATGCACCTGGTTCTGGAAGGAGATTTCGACGACCTGGCCCTGAGCCAATGGCTGAAAACCCGGGGCTTCGGCAGCACGCCGCTCAGTGCCCATTACATCGGAAATACCGCGCAGACAGGCCTGGTAATGGGATTCGCCAGCGCCAGTGAGCGCCAGATTGAAGAGTGTGTGGCCACCTTGCGATCCGGGTTTACAGACTATTGTTAATCCCGGGGGCGCCGGGGCCGCACCAGAAACCAACTGGCCAGCACCAGTGCCCCGAACACCGTGTAGACCAGGATAAATACCCAGTCCGGCGCGTTGTAATACAGAAGGGATTGCAACCAATGCTGAATGAACGATCCCTCATAGCCTGCCTGCCCTGCCCGCTCCCTCAGCGCCATCTCCCAGGTCGTTAACGGGCACAACACGCCCAGCCACGACTGAAGAACAACGATACCGATAACCACCAGATGGCTCAGCCGAAACCAGACATTGTGCACCCATCTCCAATGGCGAACATGGCCCACGAAGATCGCCACCAGCCCCAGAACAACGAAGACCACAAGCATCGTGTGCAGGATCAGGAGCAGGTCCGCAGCTATCAGAAGCCATCGGGTGTCCATAGTCATCTCCCAACGTCTGTGCTGTCTCGGTGAGTAACCCGGGCGGTCAGTGACCTGATGGACAGGCTGGCCGGGGGCGGCGCCTGAAGCTACTCTGTGTTATTAAATTAAGCTCGCGGACGACTATCCGTAAAGGAGGCGACTTATGAGCCATACGTCACCAGCCAGACTCGCATTTCTCTATCCCGGCCATGCCGCCGAAGATGACTACCCGTTGATGGGGTCAATGGTCGAGCCGCCGGCCCAGGTACACCTGATCCACACCGAGTTTAACGAAGACGCCCACACCGTTGAGGCACTCAGTGAAATGGGCAGCGTTGGCCGCCTGTCAAAGGGCGCGGAAGCCCTTGCTGGCACAGAGATCGAATCCGTGATGTGGACGTCCACCAGCGCCAGTTTCGTACTGGGCCTGGATGGCATACGCCAACAGATCGACGCCCTCGAGAAGCTGCTGTGTGTACCCGCATCCACAACCGCCATGGCATTTGCCAGAGCGGTCAAAGCCATTGGCGCGGAACGGGTGGCCATCGCCGCTACCTATCCGGAGGATGTGGCACAGCGATTCCGTGAATTTCTCCACCATTTCGAGATCGACGTGGTGCATCTTGCGAGCCGAGGAATCGTGACCGCCGCCGAAGTGGGCACCCTGAAAAAAGACGACGTCATCCACTTCGCGCTGGCAAACACCCGCAACAATGCTGACGCGCTGCTTATTCCCGATACCGCCCTTCACTCCGCCGCCTGGCTTACCGATCTGGAGCAGGCCACGGGAATACCGGTGCTGACCGCCAATCAGGTCAGTTTCTGGGAGGCTCTGCGCTTATGTGGAAAACTGACACCCCAGTCCGGACTGGGCCGGCTGTTTGAAGACGTGCCCTGAGCTGCATCGGATTCGAAACGCATGACGGATGTGGGAAGGCGCTTGATGTCCGGCCCCTCCGATGCCAATATTCCTGCGGTTTACTCACACACCTCCGATACCCAAACCACTGGAGAATCCACCATGACACTGCACCTGGAAATCGCCCCTCTCATCAGCCTCGGCGCCGGCATCGGCATCCTGGTGTTCCCCAAGCTGCTGAATTACATTGTGGCCGGGTATCTGATCGCGCTGGGTGTACTCGGGCTATTAGGGCACTCCTTTTAACACCGGCACCTGTTTCGCTAGCGTACAGAGCTGCCCGCCACCAGACTCACATGCGGCCTTTCAGAGCACCCCGCAGAAGGGGCAGTTGCACAGAGCCCTCAAGGTTGACGAAGGGCACCAGCGCATCCCTCGACCAGCTCGCAGGGTACTGTGGATGGAAACCGTACACCAGGAGAGCGAGTTCATCTCCGGCTGCCAAAGCCTCCGCTACCCCGACCAGCTCAATGACCTCTTGATCCTTCAGCCCCCGCACCGGCTTGATCTGGTCGTCAATCAGTTGCCAGCGGCTTTCTCCTGCAACGCGCTTGCCCAGCCCGATGAACACAATCGGATCACAGCCTGCGGCATAGGGATCCTGCTCAACCTCACATGTTGAGCGGCCCGCCAGATCAGACACCGTGAGCCTTGCGGTCGGAATGCCACCTAGTATGACACCATCCTCGCCGGCCTGCCCCAGGGGCAGTGCGGCAGGCGGCTGGGTCGCGGTTGCGACGGCTTCGTAACCGGAGGCTATCGGCAATTCGTTTGCCACAGACCGCTCGACGACTCCCGCACCGTGAAGCACCCCACCCTCAGGCGCCGGTGCCGGGAAGGTGTCCACAGGGACCATAACGGACTGGCTGTCATCCAGTGACAGGCAGACATTCGAATCCGTTCCTTCGAAATACCCGGCGAGCGGTTTACCTTGCAGGTGATGCTCCAGCCAGTTCAATGTAGCGTCCGAAATGGCGATGTTACCGCACGCAAACTGACCAGCCGCGCCCTGAAAACCCGGTATTTCCAACAATCCTGCCGTCGGGTCTGCATAGTCGCCTGGTTGCAGCTCCTCTGGCGCCTCAACGGGCAAAACGTGGCCAGTCTGATGCGTAAGCAAGCGCACATCCCCGCCGAGGGACTCCAGGCACTGAAAGTTACGCCAGGCCTCATTGAAATTGAATAGCGTGTCTTTCATGCCCTGAGTCAGCAGCACATCGACTTTCGGATAAGGCGTTGGCTCAACATCAAACGCCGGAGGATTGATCTGATAACTCAACAAGCCGGTAGTATCCGATACCGATACTGACTCCCCGGTACAACGATAGGCCGGGCTGTGATAATAAAAGAAATCCAGGCCCGCGTCGGGGAAGTGGTTCAATGTTGCACCCTGCGCAAGGATTTCGCGAATGATCGGATCCAGCCCTTCATTGCCATTTCCGGTGGAACCTGCTTCGCCCCCAGCCACCAGCACCAAATCCCACCCCGTTTTGATGACGTTGCCAGGATTAAGGCTGTATCTCAGGTCGTACCAGGTAATATCCGGCACCAGAGCATCGAGCCTTTGGCGCGGGTCCTGGCCATGCAGCAAGAGCTGGAACCCACCGCCATAACTGCCGCCAATAGCACCAACCACGGGATTGGGATTCAATGCCTCCGGCAGATCGGACTCATAGCGGCGTTGCAGGTAGTCCAGATTTTCCTCGGCCCAATCCAGAATTTGCACCAGATCCCGGCCCTCGAATTCGGGGTCCATCACCCGGACAGTGCCGGTGCTTTCACCGAAGCCTCGCTGATCGATTGAAATGACCACAAAGCCCGCTTCACGATAGGTCTCAAAACCATCCATATTGCGTGATCCGCCAAATCCATGGCCGTGTAATACCAACGGGTGACCCCGTGCGCAGTCGATTCCGCCAATGGGCTCAAGCACCTGAAAGGCAATCGTTTCTCCACTGGCTGAGTTCAACTTAACCGGATAGCTGCGACCTCCCTCGGTCGGCGTACCATCCGAACAGGAAACCGGAGTGAGCTCAGACACGTCGCACCGGGAAGGCGCGCGATTACCGGGACCACCGCAGGTCTGTTGCCGGACACCGCTGTTTCGGTCAGCAGACGGGTCGGACGCAGGTTCTTCGGAACCCGGCACAATGCATCCGGCAACGGCCAGGGAAAGAAAAAATGGAATCAGATAGTGACGGCGAATCCAGGGGCGTTTGGTCTGAAGCATTCGTTGTTTTCCTTGTTATTGGGTTGGGAAACCAACGAAGAACAACGTAGAAAGATTGCAATATGTTCCTTGAGGCCCCGATAACGGCCCGAAAGGACAACAAAGACATAAACTGACGAGAGACCCGCACCAAGAACGGATAAGCCCATTATGCCCTGCCCCGGGGTCGTGTCCGGGCATGGCAGGTTTTGCCGTTTTTGGACGGCTCAGTGTCGTATTGGAGTTACCATCATCCTGCAATCCGGGCCACATTGAATCAAAGCCGTGACCGACGTGCGGCGTCGCGCTGGCATTCATTGCGAATCAAGGGAGAGCAGGATGGCACAACTACCGAAGCGGGCAAACGTCGTCATTATCGGCCAGGGCGGCATCGTCGGGTCCTCAGTGGCCCACCACCTGATTGAGCAAGGCTGGGACGACATTGTGGGGCTGGAAAAATCGGCGATCCCCTCAGACATCGGCTCAACCTCCCATGCCTCGGATTTCTGCTTCACCACCTCCCACGACAAGCTGAATACCTACACCACCAAATACAGCCAGGCGTTCTACCAGAAGCGCGGTAACTACGCGAAGTGTGGCGGCATGGAAGTCGCACGCATTGATGATGACGAACGCATGGACGAACTCCGTCGCAAGGTGGGCTCCGGGAAAGCCTTCGGCACCAACGTCAGCATGATTTCGCCAAAACAGGCGAAGGAACTGTTCCCGTGGCTCGATGAAAGCCGGATTCAGGGCGCCATGTGGGATCCGGATGCCGGCCTGGTGGTGCCCCGTTCCCAGAAAGTGGCCGGTGACCTGGTGGAGGAAGCGGTAGCCACCGGCAAACTGAAGGCCTTTGCGTATACACCGGCCATCCGTATCGATGTCCAGAATGGGCAGGTTCGTGGCGTTGAAACCCACAAGGGCTACATCGAGACGGAATACGTCGTGCTTGCTATGGGCATCTGGGGCCCCCTGATGGCAAACACAGCCAACTCGCCCCTGCCACTGATGCCCCTGGAGCACCCGTTGCTGTTTTTTGGCCCCTGCGAAGAACTCAGCGGTACCGGTAAACAGATCGTCTATCCATTGTTTCGCGATCAGGGCAACTCCGCCTATGTCCGGGACACCGGCGACCCGACCACTACCGAAGGTGGGCGTATCGAGTGGGGCTATTATGAAGCCGAAAACCCTCGACTGGTCTACCCTGGCGCCATTGTCGAGCCCGGTGAGGCAAGGCTGTCGCCGTCCATGCGGGATCTTTCTCTCGACCAGGTCATGGACGCCTACGAAAAAGCCATCGAAATGACCCCGATCCTGGGCGAACTGGGGTGGGAGGAAAAACATTCCTTCAATGGCCTGCTGTCGGTCACACCGGACGGCGGCTCCCTGATGGGCGAGTCCCCGGAAGTACGCAATCTGTGGTTCTGCGAAGCGGTGTGGGTCAAGGACGGGCCGGGCGCCGGCAAGGTGCTGGCGGACTGGATGACCCACGGCTCACCAGACATGGACCCCCACAGCGTCGATATTGCCCGGCATTATCCGCTCCAGAAAACCCCGGATTATGTGTACAGCCGCTGCTACGAGACCGCCAAGAAAATCTACACCCCGGCGGTTCATCCCCGGGAGCCCTACCTGACCGGCCGCAGGATGCGAACCAGCCCGTTCTATCTGCGTGAGGTAGAGCTGGGCGCCTACTTCATGGAGGCCGCGGGTTGGGAGCGGGCCCACGGCTATGCCGCCAACGAGCCGACACTGCTGGCGAAGTACCGCGACCGCATTCCGGTGCGGGAGCACGAGTGGGACGCCCGGCATTTCTGGGAGGTTTCCAACGCCGAGCAACTGGAGATGAGCGAATCCGTGGGGATGATCAACCTCTCCCATTTCGCGATCTTCGACATCTCCGGTGATGACGCGGAAGCGCTGCTGGAATACCTGTCGGTGGCCAAGGTGGGGGGCACCACGCCCCACGGCAAAGGCGTGTATACCCATTTCCTCGACGGCCGGGGCGGCGTTCGCTCTGACCTGACCATCATCCGCCGGAGCGACAACGACTACCGGGTGGTCTGTGGCGGCGACACCGGCCACCGGGACCATTGCTGGATCACCCGCATGGCCCGGGAGAAGGGCCTGGACAATATCCGTGTGCAGGACCGCACCGATGAACTGGCCACGCTCGGGCTCTGGGGGCCGAAGGCTCGGGACACCCTGGCGCAATTTGTCACGGACCCGGAGCAACTGTCGGCGGAACATTTTCCCTTCGCCACCGCCCGGGAGCTGAACATACGGGGTGTGTCGGTCTGGGCGTTCCGGATTTCCTACGTGGGCGAGCAAGGCTGGGAACTCTACTTCCCATTCAGCTATGGCCTGAAAATCTGGGACCTGCTGTATGAGGCCGGCGTTACCCCGGTGGGCATCGAAACTTACGCCAATACCCGGCGCCTGGAGAAGAGCCTGCGCTTGCAGAACGTGGACCTGGAAACGGAATACAACCTTTACGAAGCCGGGCTGCCGCGCCCCAAGGTCAAGGACGCGGATTTTCACGGCAAGACGGCCTACCTGGAGCAGCGGGAAAGGCCGAGCCAGGCTGCCTACCTGTGCACCATGACCATGACGGATCATCGGGACGCCAACGGTGTGCTGCGCTACCCGGTAGGCCAGTGGCCCATTCTGGATCCGCAAACAGGCGAGGTGCTGGTGGACAGCCATGGGCGCCGCTCCTATAACACCAGCGTGGCCTGGGGACCCTCGGTGGGTAAAGTCATCCTGCTGGGATACATTCCGGCGGAGTATGCCCAGGAAGGCCGGGAACTGACCCTGGAATACTTTCAGGAGCACTACCCTATCCGTATCGAGGCAGTCGGTTACCGGGCACTGTTTGACCCAGACAACGAACGGGTCAAATCCTGAGCAGCCAGCAAGTTCAGCATCTGAGGGAACTGATCATTAATTGCACTATCAAAATACAAACGCTAGTGTTCAGGCTGGAAGCGCCCAATTCGAATAGTGTCCACCGGGTACGGGTATCCTGACCAACCCGGGTGGGACAAGGGGGTTATCGTGACCACTGGCAAAAGTACTTACGCAGACAGGTCTGCCTGTGGACCCTACCGGGTCGGCTTCCTTCTGGTGGATAACTTCACCCTGATTGCGTTGGCCACCGCTGTTGAACCCCTGCGCATGGCAAATCAGTTGGCGGGCACCGAACTCTATTCCTGGAAACTGCTCACTGCAAAGGGCGACCATGCCCGCGCCAGCGATGGCATCACCATGGTACCGGATGCCTCCCTTCAGGAAGAACACAACTTCGATCTGGTCATCGTGGTTGCCGGTATTGATGTCACCCGGAGTTTTTCCCGCAAGGAAACGCGCTGGCTCCAACAGATGGCCCGCCGGCATGTCCTGCTTGGTGCCGTCTGCACAGGGGCCTACGTGCTGGCCAGTGCCGGACTGCTGAATGGCCACGCCTGCAGTGCTCACTGGGAGTGCCTGGAAGCCATGCAGGAAGGCTTTCCCCGAGTGCAGACCAACAACCGCCTGTTTACCGTTGAATCGGAGCGGATGACCTGCACCGGTGGCACGGTGCCCATGCATATGATGCTCAGTTTCCTGGCCCGCCGCCATGGCAAAGAGCTCAGCAACGCCGTTTCCCACATGTTTGTCTGCGACCGGGTACGGGAAGAGAGTGAACAACAGCCGATGCCCATGCATCCGGCACTCGCCCGCGCCCAGCCCAAGCTGGCGGAAGCCGCCCAACTCATGGAAGCGAACATTGAAGAGCCCATTGAGCTGAAGGAACTGGCGGCACTGGCCGGGATATCACGCCGGCAACTGGAACGCCTGTTCCTGAAACACACCGGTTGCACACCCTCACGCTACTACCTGCGGGTGCGCCTGAACCGAGCGCGCCGGCTGCTCAAACAGACCTCCTGTTCCATCGTTGAGATTGCCTCCATGTGCGGCTTCGTCTCCGCCACCCACTTCAGCCGCTGTTATCGCAAAACCATGGGGCGCGCGCCCAAGTACGAGCGCATGGAAGTGTTCCCTGAAAATGGCGCGGAAGGCGCTCTGACGCCCCCCATGGCCGCGCTCCCGTCTTCCTCCCTGCAGGCACTCCGGCGGGCCCGAGCGGAATCCACCTACGGCGTTTTCGAACGCTCAGGTTAACCCCATCACCAGGCCATTCTCATCCAGCGCAATATCCAGGGCGGCAGGGCGCCGGGGCAGGCCCGGCATGGTCATGATATCGCCGCATACCGCCACCACAAATCCAGCCCCCGCAGCCAGGCGCACTTCCCTTACCGGCAGCACATGGCCAGATGGCGCGCCCTTCACAGTCGAATCCGCCGAGAAACTGTACTGGGTCTTGGCAATGCACACCGGCAGGTGGCCAAAGCCCAGGCCTTCGTATTCCTCGAGCTGGCGCTTGGCCACCGTGGTGAATTCGACACTCCCGGCGTGATAAATACGCGTGGCAATGGTCCAGATCTTGTCCGCCAGCGGAAGGCTGTCTTCATACAGGAAGTTTACCCCGGGTGTGCCCTCATCCAGTTGATCAAGCACTGCCTGGGCCACCTCTGTTGCACCTTCACCCCCGGTGGCCCAATGGTCCGCAGGCACCGCCCGAACCCCCAGGTGTTCACTGATCGACTGCACCAGGGCAATTTCTTCCCCGGTGTCGTCCGGGAAGCGATTGATACAGACCACCGGTGTCAGGCCGAATTGCTGCAGGTTGCGAATATGGCGTTCCAGGTTGGCGGCCCCCTCCCGCAGCGCAGCCAGATCGGGAACACCCAGCCGGCTGCGAGGCACGCCGCCCTGCATCTTCAGGGCCCGAATGGTACAGACCAGTACGGCGGCATCGGGCCGCAAGCCGGTGTGCCGGCACTTGATATCAATGAACTTTTCCGCCCCCAGGTCGGCACCAAATCCGGCCTCGGTCACCACCACGTCGTTCAGTGCCAGGGCGGCCCGGGTTGCGGCCACCGAATTACAGCCATGGGCGATATTGGCAAAAGGCCCGCCGTGGATGAACACCGGGTTGTGCTCCAGGCTCTGCACCAGGTTCGGTTGCAGCGCTTCTTTCAACAGCACAGTCAGTGAACCTTCGACGCCCAGATCACGCACCGTCACCGGGGTCATGTCCGCGCGCCTGCCAACAATAATATTGCCCAGCCGTTGCTTCAGGTCCGCACGCCCGTCCGCCAGGCAGAGGATTGCCATGATCTCTGAGGACACCGTGATATCAAACCCGGTTTCCCGGGGCACGCCATGGGCAGCGCCACCCAGGCCGCACACCAGATTGCGCAGGGAACGGTCGGTGATGTCCAGCACCCGGCGCCAACTGACATGGCGGGGGTCAAGCCCGGCTTCATTGCCCCAGTGAATGTGATTGTCAACCAGCGACGCCAGCAGGTTGTGGGCCGTGGTGATGGCGTGGAAATCGCCATTGAAGTGCAGGTTGATGTCCTCCATCGGGATCACCTGGGCACGGCCACCGCCGGCGGCCCCGCCCTTCATACCAAAGCACGGGCCCAGGGACGGCTCCCGCAGGCACACCGACGAATGCACACCGAGGCGGTTGAAGCCATCGTTCAGCCCCACACTGGTGGTGGTCTTGCCCTCACCCGCCGGGGTTGGTGTGATGGCCGTTACCAGAACCAGCTTACCCCGCGGCGCGGTTTCGGAGGTATCCACATAAGCCATGTCCAGCTTGGCCTTGTAGTGTCCAAATGGCACCAGGCTTTCCGCCGGCAGGCCGAAACGTTGCTGCGCCAGGAGCAGAATGGACTGAGGCTGTACTGAACGGGCAATCTCGATGTCCGGCGTCCCCGGCGGTGGAAACTCGGCGGGCACGGGCGTTGCCGGTTTCAGGTTACTGTACTGAAGACTCATGGAACGGTCTCCTCTGGCCCTCAACGGGCCCGCTATGCTCTTGAATCCACTGCGCCGACCGACGCAGACCACCGAAGGGAAAGAGGTGAATGCCCCGCAACAGGGTGTCCGGGTTGTCCAGACAATACTGAACAAGGGCACGCACCATGCCATCCGGCGTCCATGCCCGCAGCAGCCTGGCACTGCCGGGCCGGCGCAACATCAGACGGGCGGATGCACCAACTCCGCACTGGGCGGCGTAGGCAATGAGAGTTTTCACCTTTGTCGGGCCGGCCAGGCCAATGTGCACAGGCACTTCTTCCAGAACGTTGCCGAGGCTTTGCAACCAGTTGACGACCACGTCGGCGTCGAAGGTAAACTGAGTCACTACCCACAGGCGCGTGGCGGTGGTACGGGCGTATTCGCGCTTGATGCCGAGGGCCTGTATCAATGTGGCCCTATCCGCCATGGGGTGCCCGTCCGGGTGGGCAGCGACACCAATGCCATGGAACCGGAACTCGGCCAGCAGGCCGGATTCCAGAACCGCCAACGTGTCCGGGAACGGACCGGCGACCGAGTCGCTGTCGCCGGCAATCAGCAGTAGCCGGTCGACCTGGTTCTCATTCAGTTGCGCCAGCCAGTCCCGCAGTTGCCCCCGGCTCTGGGCCATGCGGGCCGGTATGTGGGGAATCGGCTGCAGGCCTGATTCCAACAGGCGCTGGCAGGCGTCCAGGGTGTCGCTGAACTGCCCTTTTGGCAGGAAGGGCACATACACACAGGTGCCCTCCGGCAAAAGCCCGGGCAAAGAGTCCGCGGTCAGTATCTGGCGGGGTGTCGCCTCAATAGAGGCGAAACGCACCAAGGCCTGGAACCGTGCCGTCGTCGCCGCGTCGTGGGGATTGAATGCCTGCTTGTCGTTCACCAGCTTCATAAACCCGGTACCCCATGGCTACCCGTGTGCGTCAGGCCGGGGAGGCGGCGATCATCGCCCTCCCCGGCCGGTTCGGCTAATCGGCGAAGTCGATGCCTTTCGCCCGGGCCCGCTCACGGGCATTGGGGTTTACCGACGGCCGGAAGGGCACCTCCACTACCTCGGCCTCCGCATCAGTGGCGCCATCCGCCGCAGCGTATTCCACCGGCAGGTGCACCGTCAGTTTTGTGCCAATCGCGCGCAGATCGAAGGGGACATAGGCCAGTGCGATGTTGGTTTCCAGCTCCGGCGAATACCAGGGCGAGGTAACGTAGCCTTCGGGCTCGCCGCCGTCGGGACCACTGACCAGCCAGAAATCGTTGGCGTAGTCGGTTACCTTGCCGCCACCAAAGCGGATGCCCACCATGATGTGGCTGAACGGCGGACGCCCGGCATCCAGTTGCTCGCGTACCTTCTCCAGCTTTTGCTTGCCGATATAATCCGCATCCTTGTTGCGCGGCACCTGATACGCCAGGTTGCACTGGAACGGCAGGGTTTCCTGGTCCACATCCTGGCCCCAGGACAGAATGCCCGCAGCGATTCGCCGATGGTGCGCCGGCGCAATCACCCGCAGGTTATGGGGCTCTCCAGCGGCGAGCACGGTATACCAGAGGTCCTCCGCGTATTTGGTGGCTTCCCTGAGATAGATCTCGTAGCCTTTCTCACCGGTAAAGCCGGTCTGGGAGACGATCACGTCGTGCCCCGCCACCTGCCCTTCCATCAGGCCATAATAGGGAATGTCCCTCACCCGCTCGCCGAACAGATCAATCATCAGCGCTTCGGATTTCGGCCCCTGAATCTGGACCGGAGCCACGTCAATTTCCGCGATACTGACGTTGAACGCCATACCCACATTCACCCCCCGCAGCCAGAACTCCAGATCGCTGTCAGAGAGGGAGAACCAGAACTCATCTTCTGCCACCCGCAACAGGACCGGGTCGTTCAGAATGCCGCCATCCTCGTTGCACAGGATGACGTACTTGCCCCGCATGGGTTTGATCTTTGTGGCGTCACGGGTGATCACATAGTTCACGAAGCGTTCCGCGTCCGGGCCCTTGACCTGAATCTGACGCTCGACGGCCACGTTCCACATGGTGACGTCATTTATCAGGGACTCATATTCCACCATGGCGCCGCCATCTTCCGGGCGGACGTACCCCCGGGGGTGATACATGCGGTTGTAAACGGTAGCCCGCCAGCAGCCGGCCTCGTAAGCCAGGTGCCAATAGGGCGACTTGCGGACCCGGGTGGAAATCAGCATTTCCACCGGCGTGGGGCCGGACTGGCGCAGATTGATGGGAACCCGGCGGTCTGACTGGTCAACGCTGCCAGGCTGACGGGCTGCGCCCGCCCGTTGTTGCGGATAATCCAGAAGTGCTCGTTCCAAGTTAACGGCCATTGCTATCTCCCCCTTACCGGGTTGTTGATAGCTTTAATGTGGCCGTGTTTGGCCTCGTCCGGTGGAACCAATACGACACGGAAACGACCAAAAACGTCAACCGGTTTTCCGAGCCTCGGTGGCGGGGACTTTCAGCATCAGCAGAAAACCGATCAGCAGGAACACAAGAATGGTGCTCATGCCCCAGCGCTGGCTGTCGGTGACGGCGGTCACCCACCCCACCAGCAAGGGGCCGGCGAAGGCGGTGGCCTTACCGGAAAAAGCGAACAGGCCGAACATCTGGGTCTGAAGGTGGGGCGGGGCCACCCGGGCCAGGTGTGACCGGCTGGCCGACTGCAACGGCCCCACGAAAATACCCAGAATCATGCCCCACACCCAGAACGCCGTGGCGCCATCCACCACCAGGATGGCGAACGCACTGACGCTCAGCCCCACCAGCGCCATCAGGATGGTGTTGCGCCCTCCCAGAGCGTCGTCAACCCAGGCAAACCCCAGGGCTCCCAGGCCCGCCGTCACATTCAGGGCGATCGCGAATTGCAGAACCTCCGTCGAGCTCATATTGAAGGTACCCGCCGCGTACACACCCCCGAACGTGAAAATGGTGGCCAGGCCATCGGTGTACAGCATGCGGGCGATAAGAAAACGCACAATGTCCCGGTACTGGCGAACGTGGGCGATGGATTCCCGGAGTTGCGCGAACCCGGCGCGGGTAGCCGCTGCCAGGCCCAGGCCGGTGGCAGGCCGGTCCGGGACGAAGACAAAGGCGGGCAGGGCGAACACCAGATACCAGACCGCCACAACAACGAAGGTCGCGCGAACGTGTTCGGCCTGGTCCCGGTCCAGATTGAAGAGCGTGGCGTCGGCCTCGATGAAACCGTACAGCGCAACCACCAGGCTTGTGACACCGCCGACATAGCCCAGACTCCAGGCCCATCCCGACCAGCGGCCGGTACGCGCCGGGCTGGCCAGATCCGGCAGCATGGCATTGTAGAAAATGAACGCGAACTCGGCGCCCAGGGTGCCCAGGCCCACCCACAACGCGGCGCTCCAGAACTGGTCCTGGTCCGGCGTAATGGTCCACAACATGGCGGATGACAGCACACACAGCAGGGTAAAGCTGATTAACCAGGGCTTGCGGCGCCCGGACTGGTCTGCAATCGCGCCCAGTATCGGCGCCAGGATCGCGATAAAGACCCCGGAAATGCCGACAATATTGCCCCAGGCCCGGGTGCCCGCCACTTCATCCTGAATCACTGATACGCTGAAGTACTGGGCAAAAACAAACGTGAGAATGATGGTGAAAAAGGCACTGTTGGCCCAGTCATACAACGCCCAGGACCAGAGCGCGCGCTTGTTTTCCCCCGTGCCGGGGGCCTGGTTATGGGGCATAGGTGGCTGGTGCCTCGGTGTCGGCTGCCGCGGATTCCGCCTTGTCTGTATCACGACCCTGGTCCGCCTCGGCCTCTTTCATCAACACCATGCCACCCTGCAACAACAGCGACTTCAGGCGCGGATCCCCCTGCTCCACGATACCGAGAGCAAATGCCGCAAACACCGCTTCCAGAGGATTCTTGCGAACCATGTCTCTGATGGCGTCAACCGGCGAAGGTGCTGAACGGCCTTTCTCGTCCGGGGCTGGCTTGCCCGACGCCGGGCGGGTCATCCGATAGAAAAACAGGGCCAGCAGTAAAAGGCAGGACAGGCCCGTCACCGCCATGGCACCGGCATCGCCCAGCACAGGGGACAGCGCCAGCGTGGCGGCATTGACGAGCAGGTAAAAGCCGGTGATTAACAGGGCGGCCAGCAGCAAGACGGCCAGCATAACCCCCAGAAAGGCCGCGACGGTTTTGCGCAGGACGCCCTGAAGCCAGGCTGAATCGGGCATAGTCAGCGGTCCAGGAACCGACCAACCAGCACACCGGCAAGGAACATCAGCACGATACTGAGGAACGGTCGCTCCTCAATCCGGTGCTCAACGTTCTCAACCGCCTTGCCACTGGCATCGCGGGCACGGCTGATGGCCTCATCCCCGCGCTGTCTCACCTGGTCAAATGCCTCGCGGCTTTCCCGGCGGATTTCATCACGGAGATGGCTGATATTGCTCTTTTGCCCGTCCGCAACGCTTTTTGTGAGTTTGGTGAGGTCTTCCTGAAGCTTGCGCAGGTCTTCCCTGAGCTGTTCATAATCACTCTGGTCGGATTTCGCTTCCATTTCTTGCCTCCTTATCAGTATTCATTACTGTTATTTCGGCTTGATGTGACCTTGCCCTGGCAACGGGCGGCCAGAGTCACCGTAACTGTAGCACAGGGTGTGGAGCGTGATATTAAGGCCTCTTCATATTCGCCTACAGGTGGCACCAACCAGGTCCGGGTGTTCAATCATATGGGCAATAAGCGCGATGAAACATGTAGATAGCGAACTGGCATTAGACTGAAGCCCGCTATCAGGCTATAAAAGAAGCATCTCCAATATTCCGCGAACCATACGGAAGGAAGCATTCGTGAATCAGAGCAGCCTTTCCGACAATGCCCCCGCCCACGTCTCGCCGCATTCGCGGCTGCATCGCGCAGTCACCGAGTTGCTGGCGTACGCCGATATCGAAATCGGGGGACACCGCCCCTGGGACATCCGCCTCAATGCGCCCGGCGTCATTGAACGGGCCGTTGCCAAAGGTAACCTGGGCCTGGGGGAAGCCTATATGGACGGAGACTGGGAAGCAGACCGGCTGGATGAATTTTTTGCCCACCTGCTGGGCGCCCGACTCGAGAACGACTTCAAACCCCGCAAACAACTGCTGTATTTTCTTACTGCCAGCCTGTTCAACCTTCAACAGGGAAAGCGGGCCTGGCAGGTTGCCAGAACCCACTACGATCTGGGCAACGATTTTTATGAGGCCATGCTCGACCCACGCATGGTGTACAGCTGCGGTTACTGGAAAAACGCCACAACCCTGGCCGAGGCCCAGGAAGCCAAGCTCGACCTGGTTTGCCGGAAACTCGGCCTGAAACCGGGCATGCGTGTGCTGGACATCGGCTGTGGCTGGGGCAGTTTTATGGGCTACGCGGCGGAGCACTACGGCGTTGAATGTGTGGGCGTTACCGTATCCGAGGAGCAGACCAACTGGGCCCGGGCCCGCTACGCCCACCTGCCACTGGAATTCCGGCTGCAGGACTATCACGACATTGATGAGCGGTTCGACCGCATCGCCAGTATCGGCATGTTTGAACACGTCGGACGCAAAAACCATCGCGGGTTCATGGAAGTAGCAGCCCGATGCCTGAAGGATGACGGCCTGCTTCTGCTGCATTGTATCGGTAAGAATGAAACCCGTACGGTCCCCGACCCCTGGATCGACAAACACATTTTCCCTAACGGCGATCTGCCGTCCATCCGGCAAATTGCAGACGCGGCTGAAGGGTTGTTCATCACCGAAGACCTGGAAAATTTCGGCGCCGATTACGACCACACCCTGATGGCCTGGCAGGCCAACTTTGATGCCGCCTGGCCACGCTTCCGGGAGCGCCTGGGCGAGCGCTTCTACCGCATGTGGCGATACTATCTGTTATCCTGCGCCGGAGCCTTCCGCGCCCGGGATCTGCAGTTATGGCAATGGGTCCTGTCAAAACACGGTGTGCCCGGAGGCTTTCATTATTCTCGGCCAACGGCGGCACAACCCCCTTCACGAGGCAGTCATGACCAATAACGAATCACCCTCTCACCCCTTTGATCAGGCGGTCGCTCTGCAACAGCTCAACCAGGGGCGCTGGCAGGGTGCCACCAGTAAGGCCTACGCCAACATGGTGGGGCCCTTTGGTGGCACTACCGGCGCCACCCTGCTCCAGGCCGTGCTGTCCCATGAGGAGCTCCTGGGCGAGCCGGTTTCCATAACGGCCAACTTTGCCGCACCGGTGGCGGACGGCCACTTCGAAGTGATTGCCCGCCCCCTGCGAACCAACCGCAACAGCCAGCACTGGTGGGCGGAAATGGTTCAGGAGGACCAGGTTGTGGCCTTTGCCACGGTTGTCACCGCCCGCCGGCGCGATACCTGGGGGTCAACGGAGGCTGAGTTTCCGGAGGTGCCGCTGGCTTCCGACCTGCCGCGCTCCTCCAGGGAGGGGAGGCCGCCCTGGACCCGGAATTACGACATGCGATTTGTGGATGGCGAACTGCTGGGCCAGCCAGACAGGGACGCCCCTTCCCGGAGCCGGGCATGGATGCGGGACGAGCCGCCCCGCCCACTGGATTTCGTGTCACTGTCGGCGCTGTGCGATGCGTTCTTTCCCCGTATCTACATCCGCCGGCCAAAGCTGGTACCGATCGGCACGGTCTCCCTGACCACTTACTTCCATGCCGATGGAGCGCAACTGGCGTCGGCAGGCAATGATCATGTGCTGGGTGTGGCCCAGGCAAACCACTTTGGCAAGGGTTTCTTTGATCAGAGTGCGGAAGTCTGGAGTCGTGGCGGAGAGCTTCTTGCCACGACGCACCAGGTGGTTTATTTCAAGGAGTGACCCGACACCTCACCACCGACACTACAGGTTCATGATCCGTAGTGTCAGCGTGGCTGAAATGTGACCTGCTCAGAACATGAGTACAACCCCACCGGTAATCACGGCAAACAAAACGGACAACCCGATCAGGGTTTTCCATGGAAAGGGTGGCGGGGGCGGCTCAACCGCGAGCTGCGCCTCCAGATGGTTCTTCAGCAACCGGGTATTGCGGGTATTGGCCTTATAGATGGCATCAAAGGCATCCCCCACCACCGGCAGCAGGCCGCCCACGAAGTCGATGCCCATATTACGCAACATACGCAGCTTTACTTCCTTGCTGGCGCCGGCCCTTTGCGCCTCAACCAGCACATAGCCGGACAACACCAGGCCGGCCATGTCTCCCACCACCGGTAACAGGCCGATAATGGCCTCCGCGCCAATCTGGAATCGGGTGAAAGGAATGCCGATGCTGCTGTCGGTAAAGCGGCTGAACCTGTCCAGCCGTTTAAGTATCGCCCGCTGCCGGGCTTCGGTGGGTGCGGCCATTGGCATCTCCAAAAACAGTTAGCTGCATTCTAACGGCGCCCCGGACTCTCCGTGAAGAGACCGATTAGTCACCCTTCTTTAATTGAGCTTATTTGCTCGAATTTCACAAATTTGCGCATATTTGCTTATACTCGGCGCGATGTCTACAATTCCATAATACAAAGGTCAGAACAGATCGAAAGAACCATTCGCTAACGGAGGCAGGCAGCCATGATTGGTTTGACAGCACACCAACCGGTCGACACCGCTCCCCCCACCAGATCCGGCCCGGCGCTTACGGCCAAACACAGCACAGCCGGCCTTCGCTGGTTGTTCGAACGCCGTGAGCGCTGGGGGCTGACCATGGATGAACTGGGGACGCTCCTGGGCGGTATCCGCCGACGCACATTAACCGAATGGCAGAAGCGAGTGAATAGCGGCGGCGACGTTGAAGTCACCCGCGACACCATGGAAAGAATCAGCTTACTCCTGGGCATTCATAAGGCCCTTGCGCTGATTACACCATCAGGGCATGAAAACCTGGCCTTTGAATGGTTCCAGGCGCCGATTGACCTGATGGGACTGCAGGGGCAGTCCATCCGGGACTACTTGCTTGAACAGGGCTCCATGGACGCCCTTTACTATGTTCGTCGCAACCTGGATGCCATGCGAGGCTGAGGCCGGAACAGAACAAGGAGTAGCGCCCGTTGAATCGCGTAAAGCCAGAATGGAAGCACCATCGGATTATTCACAGCAAGTACCCTCCACTCGATTGCTTTGAGAGCGAGGACGCCCTGGTTCTTGGTGAACTGGAGTCCGCAACCAGCGACCGGGTTGCCCACTGGCCCCGGTATGTAGACAAAAAGGATTTCCGGTATGGACCCGGCTGGGGCGCCGTTATGGCGTCGTTTTGCTACCCGGCGGAAGGGCGCTTCAACACCGTAGCCCGTGGGGCCTATTACGCCGGAGACTCCCTGCAAACCGGGCTTCGGGAATGGGGCTATCACGCAGGCAAAGTATGGCGGGGATTCGGTGTTACCAACGACTGCTCTGCCGTTGTACGTTGTTACAAGGGCCACACAGCCGAACCATTGGTCGACCTCCGGAGCCAGTCACAATACATGCACAACACCGACTATGCGCCCGGACAGCAAACCGCTGCCGATCTTCTGAACGCGGGCGAGTACGGGATTCTCTACAGCTCCGTTCGACACCCCGGTGCCGAAGCCATTGCCCTGCTTCGCCCGCCCGCGACGACGCCCGTTATCCAGGCAGGCCACTACGTTGTGCAGTGGGACGGGCACCGTTTTACCCAGTACGCCCGGATTGAGCAATACAGTCCACTGTAATCCGCACCGGAGCCTGAACGCGGCGCTCCTGAACCTCAGCCAGCCAGCGCGGCCCGCACCTTCTTACCCAGGTGGCCCATATCGACCCGGCCCAGAACCTGAGGGCGCAGGTTGTTCATCACACGCCCCATATCCTGCATGCCCTGGGCGTCGGTTGAGCTGATGGCCATACGGATCAGGCCGTCGAGATCATCCTCGGTCAGGGCGGCAGGCATGAACTCCTCGATAATCACCATTTCCGCCCGTTCCTTGTCGCCCAGCTCTTCGCGACCTGCGTCATCGTACTGACTGGCGGCATCGCGGCGCTGCTTGAGCATCTTGTCCAGCACCTTCAGAACGTCCTCATCATCCAGCTCACGACGCTCGTCAATCTCAATCTGTTTGACCGCAGCCTGAGCCATACGCAGGGTCACAAGCCGGATTTTTTCCTTCTCCCGCATCGCGTTCTTCACCGCGCTGTTCAACTGTTCCTTGAGTGATGTTTCCGCCATTATCGAGTTCCTGTTCTGTGGGTTGCTCTTTGCTTTATGGGGACGCAGGCCGAAGAATGCAAAGGGGATGAGGATGGTGAACCGAAAAGCCATTTTCAGCCTACTCTGCTAACCTGCTCATTCTTTTGATGCGAACGGAGTGTCTGCATGATTACAGTTCATCACCTCAATAATTCCCGCTCACAGCGCGTTCTCTGGATGCTGGAAGAGTTGGGAGTACCCTACGAGATCCAGCGTTACGAGCGTGATCCCAAAACCATGCTGGCACCTGAAAGCCTCAAAAAAATACACCCGCTGGGTAAATCACCGGTGATCACCGACGGCGACCTGGTGGTGGCGGAGTCCGGTGCCATTATCGAATACCTGGCCCACACCTACGGCAAAGACACCCTGCTACCGGAGGGCGGCGGCCAGGCGTGGCTGGATTACACGTACTGGTTGCATTACGCCGAGGGCTCCTTGATGCCGCCACTGGTGATGCGCCTGGTGTTTCAAAAGGTAAAAAACAGCCCGATGCCGTTCTTCATCAAGCCAGTGGCGAAAGGCATTGTCGACAAAACCAACCAGACCTTCATCGGCCCGATAATCAGGACGCACCTGGATTTTGTGGAATCCCACCTGGCGAAAAACACCTGGTTTCTCGGGGACAGCCTCAGTGCCGCGGATATCCAGATGAGCTTTCCGTTGGAAGCCTCCGTCGCACGAGGCATCGTCGGCACGAGCCGGCCCAATATCAACGCCTGGGTCGAACGGGTGCACGCCCGGCCGGCGTATCAGAAAGCGCTTGAGAAGGGTGGAAAGTATGATTTTGCCTGAGCAGACAGCCAGCGGCCGCGAACGGTCTCCGCGCCAATCCGGAACCGGGTAAAAGCCAGGCAGCGATGGCGGACTGTTTCGGGCAAATTATCAAATAGCCAGGTAGGTTTGGCGAAGCTGTTCGTCCTCCAGGACTTCGCTCGCCAGACCATCAAACACCACCTGGCCGGACTCAAGAATAACAGCCCGATCCGCCAGTTTCAGCGCCGCGACCGCGTTTTGCTCAACGATGACGGTGGTCATCCCCAACGATTTTATTTCTTTCAGCGTTCGCTCGATTTCCTGTACAACAATGGGCGCCAGCCCTTCATAAGGCTCATCCAGCAGCAAAAGCTTGATATCCCGGGCCAGTGCCCGGCCGATGGCCAGCATTTGCTGCTCGCCACCGGACAGGGTAGTGCCCTCCTGGTTACGACGCTCCCCCAGTCGTGGGAACAGCTCGAAGATACGCTCAATAGACCAGCCCGGAGAGGGTGCCAGTTGGGCCAGCTTCAGATTCTCCCAAACGCTCAGGCCAGGGATAATGCGACGGTCTTCAGGAACCAGCGACAGCCCGCTCTGGGCCGCCTGATACGCCTTCATGGTATGCAACGGCTTGTGGTCCAGCCAGATTTCACCATGGGTAACGACGGGCGAATCCACCCGGGCGATGGCACGCAGGGTCGAGGTTTTTCCGGCCCCGTTCCGTCCGAGCAACGCGAGGATTTCCCCCTCATGGATATCCATGGACACGCCCTGGACGATGTAACTTTCCCCGTAATAAGCATGCAGGTCCCACACCGAAAAATAGGCAGGATTCGCGGTTTCGGATTTGGACTGGTGAGTGGCCTGGGCCATCGGTTGTTCTGCCATTATTGCCATCCCTTCACTGTGACCATGGTATTCACTCCTGCTCCGCCGTGCCCAGATAGGCTTCCTGCACCTTTGGGTGGCCTTTGATATTTTCGGGATGATCCTCAACAATCACATGCCCCTGAGACAGCACGCTGATCCGGTCAGCCAGGCTAAACACCACGTGCATATCGTGCTCAATCACGACGAACGTAATATTGTGGGCCTCATTGATGGTATTCAGCAGGTCAATGGTGTTATTGGTATCAGATCGGGACATTCCCGCCGTGGGCTCATCCAATAACAGCAGTTTGGGCTGCTGGACCAGGCACATCGCCATCTCAAGCCTTCGCTTATTGCCCCGGGACATGGCCGACGCCGTGTGATGACGCTCATCAATCAACCCGACATCCTGCAAAATTTTCTCCGCCTGTTCGCGTATGGCGGTTTCCTTCGCCAGTGACTTGAAGGGCGAGATGTGGAAGGCACCGTCCCGATGCGCAAACGCCGGAATCATCACATTTTCCAGAATGCTCAATTCGGAAAATACCTCCGGCGTCTGAAACACACGGCTGATGCCAGTCTGATTGATCTGATAGGGCTCCAGACCCAGAAGACTGCTGTTATCGAAACTGACCGTGCCACTGTCTGGCACCAGCTTGCCGATGAAACAGTTCAGCAACGTGGACTTTCCCGCACCGTTGGGTCCGATGATGGCGTGGACAGTATTCTGCTGAATCGACAGATTGACATCGTTCAGGGCCAGAAGACCGCCAAACCGCTTGTTGACGCCTTTCACTTCGAGTATGGCCAAGGCTATGACTCCCTCGTGTTGACGGAACTGGGCGACGGTTTCCCGGATGGACGGTCGTCGTCCGTGGAATCAGTGTCAGCCTGCGATGCCGAGGATTTACGGGCCTGCGACAGTCGTGTGAACAGGTTTATAACCCGGCTGGCACCTTCCACCAGGCCGCCCGGCAGAAAGATCACCACCAGCATGAAGATCAACCCCAGCGAGATGTGCCAGCCACTCCCCAGAAACGGCGAAACGACAGCGACAAAGAAATCCGTCAGCCCCTCCGGCAGTGCCGAAAACCAGCCCTGAACCACCGATTCATTGATGCGGCTGAAGATGTTCTCAAAATACTTGATGATACCGGCCCCAAGCACAGGCCCGATCAGCGTGCCGGCGCCACCCATGATGGTCATCAGCACCACTTCACCCGAGGCGGTCCACTGCATGCGCTCCGCCCCCGCGAGCGGATCCATGCAGACCAGCAATGCGCCCGCCAGCCCTGCGTACATGCCGGAGATGACAAAGGCCGTGAGGGTATAGGGTCGGGAATTGAAACCGGTGTAGTTGAGCCGGGTCTGATTGCTTTTGACCGCCCGCAGAATCATTCCGAACGGTGACCGGAATATTCGCAACGACAGGTAGAACATGCCGATCAGAATCAACGCGCTGATATAAAACCCGACGTTGAACTGCAACTCCATCCCGAGAAACGGCACTATCGCCGTATCCCCCATCTCCAGTCCAAACAGGGACGGTGATGCCAGCCGGCCAGTCTCAGTGGCACCATCGAGAACACGAGGGTCATTAAGATCGAGTTGCAGCCCGGTCTCGCCGTTGGTGATGGGGGTTAACACCGAGTACGCCAGGTTATAAGACATCTGGGCGAATGCCAGCGTCAGGATAGAAAAGTAGATTCCGGACCGCCGCAGTGAGATGAAGCCAATCAATAGCGCGAACAGGCCGGAGACTACCACCGAAAAGATAATGGCTGGCACAATGTTGATGCTAAGCAACTTCAGCATCCAGAGCGCGGAATAGCTGCCAACACCCAAAAATGCCGCATGCCCGAACGACAGGTAACCCGTCAACCCGAACAGAATGTTGAAACCAATGGCGAAGATGCCATAGATGACAAAGCGTTGCATCAAATCCGGGTAACCCGCACCCACCGGGGCCAGGATCAATGGCCCGGCCAGCACCACAATGGTGAACAGGACCATTAAAGCCCGATCACTGATACGAAATGTTTTCAGCATGGCATCAAGTCTCCATCACGCCTTTGCGCCCCATGAGTCCACGGGGACGGGTCAGCAGAATAATGACTGCCACGAGGTAGATAATGACCTGGTCAATCGAGAACCCGAACAGGAAGTCTTTCACGGCCGGCATGGAGGCGAAGCTTTGCAGAATGCCCAGCAGGAAACCCGCCGCCACCGCACCGGTCAGTGATCCCATGCCACCGACGACGACAACCACGAAACACAACACCAGGAAGTCCATACCCATGTGGTAGTTCGGCGACAGAATCGGGGTATACATCACGCCTGCCAGCCCTGTCACCACAGCGGCCAGACCAAACATCGCCGTAAACCGCTTGTCGATGTTGATGCCCAGCAAGCCCACGGTTTCCCGGTCCGCCATACCCGCCCGCACCACCATGCCAAAGGTGGTGTAGCGCAAAAACGCAAAAATACCTCCTATAACCACTCCCGCAAACAGGAAGTACACCAGCCGCCAGATCGGATAGACCAGGGCATTCTCCGCCATACCGATCCACACCCCGATATCAATGGAGCCGACAAAAGCCTCCGGTGCCGGCTGGGGAATCGGGTTGGCACCATAAACCGATTTGATCACCTCCTGCAGCACAATGGCCAAACCGAAAGTCACCAGAATCTGGTCGGAGTGAGGTCGCTTATAAAAGTGCTTGATCAGGCCCCGTTCCATTACGATGCCAATCACCAGCATCACCGGAATGGCAAACAGAATGGACCAGAACACCGAGTAATCAATCATCGTCACGCCAAGGTCGCCGAACCAGATCTTGGCATAGGGGACATGAATTTCCAGCGGCGTACCCCAGGGGCTCAGTTCGGTCTCGGAGAGCGTAACCCTGTCGTAGGAAAGCAGTCGCTTGAACGTAACGGTGCAGAAGGCACCAATCATGAACAGAGCACCGTGGGCAAAATTCACTACGCCCAGGGTGCCGAATATCAGGGTCAGCCCGAGCGCGATCAGGGCATAGGCGCTGCCTTTATCCAGCCCATTCAGTATTTGCAGGAGGATGGCATCCATCGGTATTTACCTTGTCTGATAACAGGCGCCTGTCGTGCAACAGGCATATCAAGGCTGGAGGTGCACTGCCCGCGACGGGCAGTGCACCTCTTCTCAGGGAAAGCCAGGAGCGGGGTCAGACGCCCGGGTTACACTTTCCGAGCGAGCCACCGGCAAACATCGGATGGTTGGGGTCGTAAGTGACCTTATCCGCGGAAGTCACATTGACCACCTCAAGCAGGTCAAACTCCGACTCCGGGTTCTCCTTACCGCGAACCACGAGCACGTCCTTGAAGCACTGATGATCCTCTGCGCGATAAAGGGTCTTGCCATTGCCCAGGCCATCAAACTCAAAGTCTTCAAGCGCCTCAACGATGGCGCAGGGATTAAAGCTGCCAGCGCGTTCAGCGGCATCGGCGTACAGCAGAGTTTGCACGTAGCAGGTATGCGCGGCCTGCGAGGGGGGGCGACCATACTCTTTGCCGAACGATTCGACGAACGCCTTCGAGCCGGCATCCTGGAGCGTCCAATGCCAGTTGGTCGATCCGAAAATACCTTTCACATTTTCACCGGCACCACGAGCCATCAGGCGGGAATACAGCGGTACAACAATTTCAAACTGCTTGCCGTTGACCACCCTCTCACGCAGGCCGAACTGCACCGCGTTGGTCAACGAGTTCACCATGTTGGCGCCATAGTGATTCAGGATCAGAACATCCGCATCGGAGTTGGTCACGGGCGCAATATAGGACGAGAAGTCGGTTGCAGACAGCGGCGTGCGTACGGTATTCACCGTTTCCCAGCCCAGCTCTTCAGTAGCCGCAATCATGGACTGCTCCTGAGTCCAGCCCCAGGTGTAGTCCGCTGTCAGGTGGTAGGCTTTGCGGTCGTTCCCATAGTGTTCCGACAGCACCGGCGCCAGGGCCGCAGCCGACATGTAAGCGTTGAAGAAATGTCGAAAGCCGTTGGCTTTCCTGTCTTTCCCCGTGGTGTCGTTGGAGTGGGTGAGGCCGGCCATGAAGATAACACCGGCATCCTGGCACAGCGACTGAACAGCAATCGCTACCCCGGAAGACGAACCGCCGGTAATCATGATGGCTCCGTCTTTTTCAATCATCGCCCGGGCAGACGCTCGAGCAGCATCCGATTTGGTTTGGGTGTCGCCCGTCACATAGTCGACCTTGCGGCCGAGAACGCCGGTGCCTTTCAGCGCTTTTGACGAGAACGTTCCCAGCATACCGCCGTCGCCTTCACCGTTAAGATGCTTGACGGCCAGCTTGTAGGCACGTAATTCATCGGCACCCTCATCCGCGTACGGGCCGGACTGAGGAACGTTGAAGCCAAGTACCACCCGGTTTTTGCCCGGCTCATTTGTGTAAGCACTGGCGGCTCTGGAAAAAATCGTTGGAGCGACAAGGCCCGCACCCAGAACAGCGCTGCCTTGCAAGAACTTGCGTCGATTCAGATAGTAGTTAGACATGTGCTTCTCCCGAAATTGTTCTTGTTTTTTCGTCGCTGAACATCACTGATTGATTTTTATTGAGATGTTCCCACACCCCCAACTTTCCAGAGCTCCGACAATTAAGCAACTAAAGATCACCAAAGTTACAACTAATGTCTAATGACTGAGCCTCGCCCCCCGGTTCATCGAACTCTGATCAACGCCCCGCCAGCAGCAGATCCGGATTAAAGCCCAATAC
Organism: uncultured Marinobacter sp.; assembly: GCF_946886895.1. The sequence goes on from NZ_CAMPJO010000003.1 coordinate 386,210, forward strand.
CACCGCACCCCAGTGCTTGCCATCCACGTACACGGGAATGGAAAGGTCGTTGAGAATTTCCCCGGTATCCCGGATATAGGTCTGCAGAAGGAACCGCTCCGTGTGGTTGGCCCGCCGCTTTTCAGTCTCGTTGCTGTTATAGAGGCGCAGGTCACGGCTGTAGAGAAGGTCTTTGTCCGGGTCGCCGGTGATCGGCTGTGACGTGGCTTTGTGGTGAACGGGGATGTAGCCGTTGGCGTCCAGCAACAGGCTGTAGACCGTGCCATCAAAACGTTCCTTGCTGCGGTCGGTCAGCTCCTGGAACGCCTGCTTGAAGCGATCGACAAACCGGGTCCGATACTTTTGCGGCCAAGTGTTCGGCACCGGCTCATAGTGACGATCAAAGATGTTCACACCCTGCCGGGCCAGCTCGGTGAGCCCGCTTTCAAATTCGGCCGCCAGTTTCTGGCGCTCCTCCAGAATTTCCTCGAAGGCACCGCGGCCGATGCGGTAGCCGGCCAGCAGCGCCATCGAAGCCTCGGTGGCTTCGCGCAGTTGCTCGGAGTAGGCATCTGATTCGGCGATCTCCTCCGCCAGTTCCCGACCCAGTTGATGGATCTCGTTACCGTGCTCGTGCACCTGGTGGTTGGTCACACTGACTTCTTCCACGGAAGCGGTGACGGACAGAAGCTCCTCGTGCGCCTGCTCGATGTACTGGAGCATGTCGGCGAACTGGGCGGCGGTCGAAGTCACCTCTTCCCGGGCCTGATCCGTTTGCTCAAGCAACTGCGCCGTGTCGTTTTCGGTGCGACCTACCCGGGAGTCCATATCGCTGATGATCTGATGCACATCGCCCGTCGCCGACGCGATCTTCTGAGCCAGCTGGCGCACTTCATCCGCCACCACCGCAAAGCCTCGACCGGCCTCACCCGCCCGCGCCGCCTCGATGGCGGCATTCAGCGCCAGTAGATTGGTCTGGTCCGAGAACCCCTGCACCATCTCCAGAATCTTGCCAATCTTGCCGGCGCTCTCGCTCAACCCGGCCACGGTTTCGCGGAAGGTCAGCAACTGGTCGTTAACCTGGCCGATACGCTCCGCCACCTGGGACAACGCCTGGTTGGACTCGCGCACCCCATCAAGATTGCGGGAATTCAGCTCCGAGACCGATCCGGTGCGCCGGGTAATGTCCTCCAGTGCCGTGGCACCCTCACCGCTGGACTGGGCAATCAGTTCGGAGACCTCCTCCTGCTTGCGGGCACTCTGCTGCGCCTGGCCGGTAAGCTTACGCAGTCGCGCAGACTGCACCGCCACCTGCACCGCATGATGGCGCAGGTCCGACAGGGCACCCCGCATGCTGGCCAGTAGCTCGTTATGCTCCCTGGCAATCCGCCCCGCCTGGCCGGAGCCGATCGGCTGGTCCCTGGATATATCCAACACCTCCTGACTCTGACCGGCGCCGGGTTCAGCCGGCGCTTCAGCGCTAACCACCCGGTCACGGCCCAGCCACCAGGTCACCGCAGTTACCAGGGCAGCCAGCCCAAGCCCGACCAAGGCAAATGCCGGCAGCACCACAACCAGCGCGAACAGGGCCAGAACCAAAACGTTGCTGATGCGGCCTGCCAAAGGCTGCCGCGAACCACTTTCCGAAGCGACTGAATTCATTTTTGTTAGTGTCCTCTACCGGGATCCGGTTATTTTTGGGTTATCGGCAGGGTTTACCAGAACTTCACTGTGCGGAGAATAAATCTGTAGTCGCGTTCTTTCTGCGCCGCCACCGACGACAATCGCCATCAGAGTCACGGTGCTGATCTGATACACAATCTGCGCAACACCTTTCCTGTCCATGGAATAAGCAAAGTTCTGATCGGCTCCATACTCAAATGTTTAGCCGAGGTTCTCCGGCGCGACATTGTGAGCTCTGGGCTGGTACTCTTGATCGCGCTCAGACCCTTTCACTGAGCAATATTGTCCAAGATATTCGCCTGGCCGAGCGCTAAAGTAGGGATGAATCGGGTCACAACCTTGTCTCAGGGAGACTGTGGTGGAACAGGACAGCCAATTTCGGTTTATCAAAAGCGTACACCTTCCGAATCTGACCGTACTGCAGGCAGCGATGGACGGTTTTACTTACGACCGACATGCACACGAGGAACACTCCTTTGGCGTTACCCTCGCCGGGCGACAGGATTTCTTCAGTGGCGGTGCCAATCATCGCAGCATGCCCGGCAACATCATCCAGTTTAATCCGGGTGAAGTGCACGACGGTTGCTCCGGAGGTGACAAACCGCTGAGCTATGTGATGGTCTACGTTCCCGCCAGCGAGCTTGAACCCCTGGTGGCTAACGCAGCTGGCCGCGAACAGGCCACAGATTTCCGGGTAGGCGAAACCCTGATGCAGGACCCAACGCTGCGCCAGGCTATTCTGGAACTGGCCCGGCTGATCACGGGCAAAGTCGGCAGCCGGATAGAACAAGAACACGCGCTCTATCAGATCGCATCCCGTGTCACCCAGCGTGCCGGCCGGTTCGACCTCGATGACACCACCCGAAAAGCCGACGTGTTGCTGCAACGCGCCCGGGATTTCATCCAGACCCATGTCACCGAGGATCTGGCGCTGGAAGACATCAGTGACGCCGCGAACCTTTCCAAATACCACTTCCTGCGCCTCTTCAGGAAGCAGTTTGGCATCACCCCGCACCAGTTCGTTGTGAACTGTCGCATTAATGCGGCACGCCATGCATTGGATACCGGCGGCTCCCTCAACGATGTGGTCTATCGCTATGGCTTCGCGGACCTCAGCCACTTCAACCGGCGCTTCAAGCGCATCTACGGAATGACACCCCGGCAGTACCAGGCAAACATCACGTCCTAAAGCCCCGCACTTGCTGCTATCAGGAAAAGCCCATGATTGAAATTTTCGCTTATGCCATAGGCGTCATGTACACGCCTGGGCCCGTGAACCTGCTCGGCCTGAATACCGGACTGAACGGCCACGCCAAGGCGTCCACGGGGTATTATTTCGGGGTGGGTTCAGCCATGCTCTTGCTGTTCCTGTCATTCGGCTGGCTGGGCTCAAGGCTGATTGGCAGCGATGTCCTGATCATCATCAGCATTCTGGGCTGTGGGTATATCGCGACGCTCGCAGTCAAGATTTTCAGAGCCAGTGTCACGCTTGGCGAAGACAGGACCAACGAACGCCCTCTGCGTTACCGGCAGGGGCTGGTCCTGCAGTTACTGAACCCAAAGGGCGTCGTCGCCACACTGCCCATCGCCACTATTCAGTTCCCGGGCGCAGGCATACACGGTGCCGGCATTCTTGTGTGGTCTCTGGCCCTCACGGTACTGGCAATCGGCGCGCCCGGAAGCTACGCTGTGGTCGGCCATCTACTGGGCAAGCGCATCGAGAACCCGCTTTTCTTCACATGGTTTAACCGTGTGATGGCCGCATTGCTGTTTTATGTGGCGGGCTCAATCGGTTATGAGTTTGTCTACATGCCGCTACTGGATTAGCGTAGATTCGTGCCAACAGAATCGGGGCCAGTGAAGAAACGGGGGGGGCGCCCCCCGCCCCGGCGGGCCGCCCCGGGCCCCAGCGGCCACACCCCCCCCGCCACCCCCCCCCCGACAGACAACA